>JACQFD010000006.1 GCA_016200225.1 Planctomycetota bacterium | reverse complement strand
GCGCCTTTTTCAAAGAGTCTTCCAGCTTCCAATCGTCGTGACCGCAACGAGGCGATGCGCTTCTTACTGGGTTTTTCTTTCATACGCCAAGTGTAATGCGCCGTAACAGAAATGCTACTTTATTTTACGAGATTCTCTAGAATCCGCAGCGCGTCCCGCGGGGGAAGTGCTCTGGCGCCGCGTGGCGCGCTCGCTCTGGCGCCGCACGGCGCTTGCGCTGCGCGCGCGGCGTCGGCGCATTCACTTTCGTTAATAATTATTATTTATTATTTTTTTATATAATATTAAATATATTTCTACGATCGCCGGCTATGATTCCGGCGCTCGAACAGGTCCTCGCCGCGGAACCATAGCCGGCGATCGTTGGGGGTTTGGGGATTTCGGATCTGTTGCTTGTGTCATGTGGCCGGGATCACTGACGGCGAGGCGGTCGCGGGACGCGCGGTGTGGCCGCGCTTGCGCGGACACGCGCGCGCCGGGACGGCCGAGCAGCCGCGCTTTTATTAGTGTACCTGCTATCGTTAGTACTGGCGGGCGGCGGGTCCGTGGCGCAAGGCAGCGGCGGCGAAGGCGACGCCCCGTCGCGTCGAGCGTGTCGTTCTCGCTGGCGTGCGGGTCGCGACAGGGCGTGGCCGGAGCATCGCCGCTGCGCCGCGCCGCGGAGCCCGCCGCCCGCTTTGACTCCTTTGGTTAGCATTGCCAATGAATAAGGATTCTGTCGGAGTGCTTGCGGCGAGCGCGCCGCGGAGCCCGCCGCCCGCATTGGTCTGTATGAATATCATTTCAAATGAGTAATATTGAGAATAGTGAACCGGTCCCCCATTTCATCCGACGGCGAAAACTCCGACGCCGATATCGAGGAACTCACGCGAAGCATCCTCGCGAAACTCGACGGAGTCCGCGTGCGTCCGGCGACGGGCGCGCGATCGAGACTTCGACTAGCGGTCGCCGTCGCCGCGACGATGCTGCTGCCAATCAGTTATTTCGGCATTGTCGCGTTGTTTGCGGCCGCTCCGGTTTTCTATGCGTTTTATGTTTACATTCCCGCCTTGGAACAGGCGCCGCTGCTGGCCGGGTTTTTGTTATTTCCGCCGATCCCGGCGATCGCGGCCGTCGTGTTTCTCCTCCGTCCATTTTTCTTAAGAATCCCGCCGCAGCGACGAATGCGAACGTTGCCGAGGGAGCGGGCGCCTGAATTTTATGCAATCGTCGAAAAAATTTGCGGCGCGATCGGCTCGCCGCGCCCGAGCGAAATACGAGTAAATTTAACAATCGACGCGGGCTGCCATTTTACGACGGGCCCCTTCCTTCCGCGCCGGCGCGGAACCGTGATGTATTTCGGGCTTTCGCTCGTCGGAAACATGACCATCGACCAGTTCTGCGGCGTCGTCGCCCACGAGGCGGGCCACCACGCGCGCGCCGCCGAGTTGCGGGCGGTCGAATTATTATTATATTTTAATCATTGGTTCGCCCGCAGGGTCCGTTACCGCGACCCGCTCGAGGCGCATTTGGATACGCGCATCGACGAGAAGGGCCGCGTCCGCCCGCGTCGATACAATTTATTCTTTGTATTCATGCGGATGGGAGTGGCTTCGACGCGCTGGCTGCTCCGGCGATTTTTAACGATCGGAAACGTCATCGGAAGCGGGCACTTGCAACAATTGGAATATTACTCGGACGCCTGCGCCGTCGACCTCGCGGGTAGCGCAACGGTCTGCGATACGCTTTTATTAATTTCTTGGATGCACAAGAACGCGCCGTTCGTCCAATCCGCGATCGACGGCGCATTCGCGTTTCGCGAATTGCCCGACGATTACGTCGAATTATTTACATTACAACTCGCGCCCCCTTCCGATGCGGTATGGACTTCGATTCTCGATTCCATGAAATCGGAAAAGGCGCGTCCCTATAATACACATCCAAGATCGTTCGACCGGATTCTCCGCGCGAAAGAATCGGCGGCGCCCGGAATTCACTTTTCAAATTTGCCGGCGTCGCGGCTGATTCGTAATTTTAAGGAACTTTCGCTCGAGACGACGCTCGAATCATATAAAAGCCGGATGGGGATCGCGTTCAAATCTCAATATTTACGAAAGCCGGCGGTCGTTCGCGATCGCGCGAACGCCGTCGGCCGCGCGGCGCGCGCGCTGGGCCAGTATTTACAAATGGAAGGCGCGATTCCGGTATCATTCGATTTGACGCCGCGGCCCGCGGATCACGCCGTCGCCGTCGACGAGCAAATTGTAAATATACGATTACGGCGCGAATCCGCGTCGGAAACCGCCAAAGCCTCGACGTCGGCGTACGCGGCGTATCGAGCGGCCGTGACGTCGGCGGCATCGTTCGAGATGGCGCGGCTCTATGTCGCCCACGGGATTTCGTTAGTTAAAATCAACGGCGGCGCATTCGGAAAGCCGAAAGAATTCGAGGGCCGAAATCAACAATCGAAGGCGGCGCTCGCGGAAGCCGAGGCAAAACTCGCCGCGGCGGCGTCCCCGATCGCGACCCGGATCCGCGGAATTACACAATTCATTCTTGCCTGCCCCGACACGCCGCCGGAAACGCGCGACGCGCTTGCCGTCGCGCTTCAACAATATTATAATATCTGCGACGCCCCGGAATTAAATAATTCGCTCGCATGGCATCATCAGGTCATGTCGCAACTGATAAAATCCAAAGTCAAAGTCCGCCGCAACACCCACGCCATGCGCGCCGCGATCAAGGAAGAAGCGGAATCGATCGTTAAACTCATGCGCGAAGTATTTATAACTCTCGACAAACATCCGTACCCATTCGGCCACGGCGACGGCGACATTTCCCTCTCGAAAGCGCTCATGCGTCAAGTCCCCTTCGGACGCGCCAACGCCATTTACGTAAAAGTAACCGAATTCCTCGCGCGAATCGCGATCCACCGCCTGCGCATTCTGGGCACGATTGTTAATATATGCGATGAAGAGGAACGGCGAATTCTTAATTTATAACCAAAAAAGCGGGGCTGGTCCACTTTCCTCCAATGAAACTGAGTGCTTATGTCATGTGGCCGGGATCACTGACGGCGAGGCGGTCGCGCGACGCGCCGTGTGGCCGCGCTTGCGCGGCCACGCGCGCGACGCGACGGCCGAGCAGCCGCGTATGTAAGTGTTCGGTGCTATCGTTAGTACTGGCGGGCGGCGGGTCCGTGGCGCCCGACAACGGCGGCGAAGGCGACGCCCCCTCGCGTCGAGCGTGTGGCACGCACGTTTGTGTGAGTCGCGACAGGGCGTGGCCGAAGCATCGCCGCTGCGCCGCGCCGCGGAGCCCGCCGTCCGCATTGTCCTTTTTCATTATGATTGCTAATTGATATGAATAAGTGATGAATAATTGGGCCCGTCCCCTTTTTCCGTCCATCATTTAGAAACCAACTTTAACGATTCCAATGCTTTCCTTGCAGCCGCCGAATCGTTTAATTTAATTAATCGCGCCTTCCATTCCTCCAATTTCCAATCGTCGAAGGCGATCCAGGCCAATCCCGCCGCGCCAAATGCCTCGGCCGCATGCGCCTCGTCCCCCTTTTCCGCCGCCTCCAGACCCTTTATAAATAAATCGCGGTGCGCGGCCCGGGGATCGATCGAAGCGAAATCGAAGGATAATAATCCGCCGCCGTCGCAGCCGGCGACGAGTTCCAATTTGCCGTCCAAATCGAAATCCGCGGACGCGAGAATGCGCGTTACGTCGGGATGAAAGATACGAATCCGCCGCGCGCCGTCGCCGCGCAATTGTTGTATTTCGCCGTTTGCGAGCGCGAACGTGAGATCGAGCGTTCCGTCGGCGTCGAAGTCCGCGGCCACCGCGTCCATGACGATGCTCGGCTCCGGACGGACGGCACGGGCGGTTCCGTCGCAATTCATAAATACAATTTCTTTTCCCTGCACCATGCCCGCGAAATCGAGGCGGCCGTCGCCGTCGAAATCGCCAAAATTAATATATACAGTTCCGCCCGGCACGGGGGTCCGCCAGAGATTGCCGCCGTCGCGGCGGAACGCGGCGATTTCGCCGTCGCCCGAGGCAAGCACGTCCGCGTTGCCGTCGCCGTCGAGATCGGCCATTCTTAAATTAGATATTCGAGTCATTACTTTTGCTTTCATCGCGCTCCCCGATACCGTCGACAAAAGCTCCAATTCGCCGCCGCCGTTGTCGACGGCGATTTCACATTTGCCGTCGCCGTCGGTGTCGGCGACCGCCATGAACGCGCCGTCGCCCTCCGGCGAACGGTGGTCCCAGATCCGCGTTCCCCCTTCGGACAAAACTTCATAGTGTCCGTCATGGGTCGCGAACGCCGTTTCGCGGTTTCCATTTCCTGTAATATTAGCGATCGCGAGCGATTGGATCCACGTTTCGCTTTTGTATCGCCAGGCCTCCGCGCCGCCGCCGTCGAAACATAATAAATATCCCGCCGACGTGCCGACGAGTAATTTTGGTATTTGTGCATTTCGCATCCAAGCAAACGTCGAGGGAGTCGACGGAATACTCATTTCGCGCGCCACGCGCCCCTTCGATTCGATCCAGAGCATGCGGCCGGGCTCGGTGCCGACGATCACGCCGGGACGATTTGTTATTTCGCGCGGAACTGTTGTAATGGCGTGCACGTCGGAAGAGGCGTCGATCATGAATTGCGTCCGATTCTGCGGCTGTAGTATCGCGACGTGTCCGCCCCAGGTGCCCACGGCGATTTCGGCCACGCCGTCGCCGTTGGCGTCGGTCGACTCCACGTACGCGGCGCGGCCGCGCATTTCACAATAAAAGTTCGTGCCGCCGCGCGCATCGATGCCGATGACTTTTCCACGCTCGGTGCCGACGACCACGGACACGTTTTTATCGTTTGCAAATTTTTCGACCGCGAGCGCCTCGATGCGGCCGCAGTTGAGCGGCGTGTCGAATCGCGCGGAGCCGTCGGCATTCCATGCAATGACGTGCGACGTGCTCGTGCCGGCGACGATCGTCCGCTTTTCGTTATTATCAAATTGTACGAAGGAAACGTTATTCATATTTCCCGACACTTCTCTTTCGAAACGCATGGTTCCGGCGCCGTCGAATACTTGTAATATGCGATGCGCAATCAATACAATTTCGTCCGCGCCGTCGCCGTCGAGATCCGAGGCGAGAATGAACTGCGGTTTCGCGGTCGTGGCAAGCGGCCCGGTCTTGTTGCCTTTGGCGTCGAAAACATTGATATGATCGTCGCCGCCCATCACAACAATTCGCTGGCGGCCGGCTTTCGCGCGATCGACGATTCGCATCGCGCGCACCGGGGCGCCCGTGTGCGTTCGGAACAGGCGGACGCCCGCGAGCGTGTGCGCCTCGAGGTATCCCGATCGCGATCCGGTGATAATTTCATATTCGCCGTCGCCGTCGAGGTCCGCGAGTTCCAGGAAGTCGGCGGGGCCGCCGGAGTTGATTTTCGCATCGGGCTTTCCTTTTTGTAATATATGAATTTCGCCCGCCGTCGTGCCGCTCACGATCGCCGATTCCCCCGCGTGCCGGCAGGCTTCGATATTCAGGGGAAACCCCTTGAATGTAATATTTACGATCCGTTCGCCGCGCGCGTCGTAGCCCTGGATTCCGCCCGCGTCCAAAGTTACAAAAACTTCGTCGACGCCGTCGCCGTCCCAGTCGGCGATCGCCATCCGCCGCACGTCGCCGCCGGCGTCGGCTTCGAACTTCCGCGCGCCGTCGGCGCGCGCGGCCATGACGCGTCCTTTTTCGGTGGCCCAGACATAACTTTTAATTCCGGCGCCGTCGAGTTTCGCGATCGCGGATGCAAAGACTCTTCCGGTGATTTCCGCGTCGAATTTTCGCGAAATTTCAGGAAGCCATATATTACGAATCGCCGGCGGCCCCGATTCGAGCGCGACCGCGCGCGCGCCCTCGAGCACCGCGTCCGCGCGTTCGATCGCCGACGCGCGTATCGAATAAATACCTTTTGGTAATATAAACGGTTCCGCGCGCGGAAGCGTCGCCGTCCGAATGGGCGCGCCCTGCGCCGACGCGCCCGCGTACACGGACACGCGCACGCCCGGCTGGCGCGATTCGAGTATAAGATTGCCCACCTCCCAGCTCACCGCGCAGGGAATGACGATGCCGCCCGGAAGAATAGTTACATCCATTTCGCGCGCGTCGAATCCCTCCAATTCGAAGCGCACGCGGTGCGGACCGGCCGGTAGATCCACGAGCGCCGGCGTCGTCGCTTTATTAATAGTACCGCTCCCCGCCGCCGAAATCGTAACATTTGCGCCGGGCGGCGCCGATTCGAGCCGCAGCGCGCCGCGCAGGCTCGCGAGCGCGCGGTCGACGGCGCGCCTTTCGCCGCGTGACACTACAATTTCTTCGCCGGGCGACGCCAGTTCCGCGTCTTTCTTTTCGATGCGCAATTGATGAATTCCGGGCGCGACGCGCACGACGAGCGGCGTTTTCGCGTCGGTCAGGCCGCGCGGAGCACCGTCGACGAAAACCGACGCGCCGTCGATCGGCGACGTTATAACCAATTCGCCGGGCCGGATATAATAATATATAGATCCGGCGATCGTTAATATTGCAGCGGCAAACGCGCCGACCGCCGTTCCCGGCCGACGCCGCGCAAACTTTCGCACGCGCGATGCCGCCGTCGCGGGCTCCGCCTGGATCGGACGATACTCCAAAAACGCGCGCAGATCGGCCGCGAAACCTCCGGCGGTCTCGTATCGCCGCGCGGGATCTTTTTCGATACTTTTTAATAATATCGTCGCGAGTTCGCGCGGCAGATCGGCGCGGTGCCGGCGCGGATTTTCCGGTTCGTCGGCGAGCACGCGCGAGAGCACTTCCTGGCTCGTGCGCCCCTCGAACGGCCGCTTTAATGTTAATAATTCATAAAGAGTGACGCCGAGTGAATATATATCCGATCGCGGTCCGACGGCGTCGCCGCGCGGGCCCGCCTGTTCCGGCGAAACGTAGTACGGCGTGCCCGCGAACTCGCCGCTCGCCGTGAGGCCGGGCAGCGACGACTCGCGCGCGAGGCCGAAATCGGATAACAACGGCGCTCCGTCCGCTCGCAATAGTATATTTGCCGGTTTTACGTCGCGGTGAACCACGCCGCGCTCGTGGGCGAATTGTAATGTCCCGGCGACCTCTGCGATGATATTACAAATTGTCTCGACATACGTCCTGCCAATGCGCCGCGCGCCGGGATTCGACGCCGATTTGGACGATTTCGCCGACTCGGCGTTCGCGGCGCCTTCGACCGCGTTCGCGGCGGCGCCTTTTTTTAACGTTAATAACAGCGATTCCAGCCGCGCGGCGTCGGATGCGTCTTTCGGTAATTTTAATAATTCTTCGATCGCGTTTTCGAGCGACGCCCCCGCGACGAGTTCCATCGCGATCCAATGCACTCCCGCGTGCTCGCCGACGGCGTGGACTTCTACAATTCCTGGATTTGTCAATTTCGCCGCGGTCCACGCCTCGCGCCGGAATCGTTCCAACGCTTTTGTATTAAATACAGATCCCGGCGCCAGCACTTTCAAAGCAACCAATCGCCGTACTTCAGTCTGTTCCGCGAGAAAGACGACGCCCATGCCGCCGCGTCCGATTTCCTTAATAATTCCAAACCCGCCGATTCGCTTCGGCGGATTTGTTATATCCGCCGCCGGGAGCATGCCGATTTCGGCAAGGCGGGCGATCCGTTCGCGTAGCGCGGCCGCGAGATCGGGGCGGCGCGCGCAAATCGCCTCGAGCGCGGCCGGACCGATTTCACCATACGACTGCAGACACTCGACGACGAGTTGCTCCAGCTCGGACGCCGTGCGGTCCCAGTCGTCGTCAAAGCCCGCGCCGCCGCTTTCGGGTTTCATGTTCGCGTATTTTATCAATTCCGCTGGACGCCGCGACCGCTTTTCGCTTCAATCGATTGCATGGCCGAGCCAATCCCCGAGCTCGTCAAGAGCGCCATTCATGGCGATTCCGGCGCCGCCGAAAAATTGCTGGAGCGCAATCTTCCGCAACTCGAGGCCTTCGTCCGCCTCCGCTCGGGCCGCCGATTATTAGCTAAAGAATCGGCGTCGGATATTGTACAATCCGTCTGCCGCGAAGTTTTGATGGACATCGGAGAATTAAAATGGGTCGACGAATCTCATTTTAAATTCTGGCTTTTTACCAATGCGCTCCGAAAAATCTCGAACCGCCATCAATACTGGTCGCGCGAGCGCCGCGACATCGCGAAGGAGATCCCCTCCGGCCACGCCGGAGCCGACGCGTCCGGCGATGGTGCCGGCGGCGAAGCGGTTTTATTAAATGCTTATTGTACAATCGCGACGCCCAGCAAGAACGTCGCGGCGCGCGAAGAAATCGAGCGCATCGAAACCGTTTTCGATAAACTGCCCGACCGCTACCGCGAAATCATACTATTATCGAAGATGGTCGGCCTCACGCATCCGCAGATCGCCGAAAAACTCGAAATGTCCGAGTCCAACGTCCGCGTTTTGTTATTTCGCGCGCTGGCGCGGCTCAGCGAATTGTTATCAACGCCTTGAAATACATTTATAAATGAACGCCGCCGAATTTCGTAAAATTGCAATGTCGTTTCCGGACGTGGTCGAATCGTCGCACATGGGACATCCGGATTTTCGCGTTTCCGGACGCATCTTCGCGACGCTATCGGCGCCGAAACCGGGATTCGGCATGGCAAGTCTCGCGCCCGCGCAGCAGGCGGAGTTCCTTCAATTGGATCCGGGCGTTTACACGCCCGCGAGCGGCGCGTGGGGCGAAGGGGGCGCGACCATCATTAAACTATCCGCCGCCAGGACGGGCGACGTCCGTCGCGCGCTCGAACTCGCATGGAAGAGACGCGCGAAGAAGGCGTGAATCCGGCCCGCGCGCGATTTTCGGTCTCGACAGGAATGGGGCCGCGGCGTGAAATTGTACAAACGAGGACACACCCCGCATGCATTGTCGATCACGCCTCCTTGTCTCGAATTCGCTCCTCTCGATAACAATTTTCGCTTTGTTAGTAATGGCGGCGGCCGCGCCCGCGCAGCAAATCCCGCTGAAAAAACGCTGGATGCCGAAAAAATCGCTGCGCGAATCTCAATATAACGGTTCGGAGCAGAATAGAATTATCTTAAAGATCGCCGACGACGCGGGAGCTGTCGCGGCCGACGGAAAGTTAACGAATACTCCCGGAAAGCGGGATCTCTCCGCCGTCGCCGCGATTCTCGAAAAAACGCGCGGCGCCCGCGTCGAGGCGATGATAACATTGGATTCGCCGTCGCTCGAACGCCTGCGAAACGCCGCGAAAGATAATTTACATGAGGAAATGGCGGATCTTTCGCAATACTTTTTCATTACATTTCCCGACGGAACGGATGTAATAAAAATTATCGCCGAACTCCACGCGCGCGCGGACGTCGAGAACGCGTACCGCGCGCACGGCTACAGCCGTCCGGGGAATATTGGCAATCCGATCACGCCGAATTTCACCGCCGATCAGGGTTATCGCGGCGCGGCGCCGGCCGGCGTCGATGCTAATTTTGCGAACAGCTCCGCTTTTTACGGCGTCACGGGCAGAGGTTTCGGCGTGCGCGTCTGCGACATCGAAGGCCAGTGGACTCTTACACATGAGGATCTGCAGGTCATGGGTCCGTCCGCGTACCTCGGACCGGCCAACGCGCCCGATAATTTTAATCATGGAACGGCGTGCGCCGGAATCATCGCCGGCGATAATGATATTTTCGGCGTCACGGGCATCGCGCCGAACGCGCGGTTGCGCGTCATAACAGATCACCCGGCGACGGGCGTCAACGTGCCGAACGCCATCGTGTTCGCGACAACGAATCTCCAGCGCGGAGACGTGATATTGTTAGAAAGCGTCGCCAACGGCCCGAACGCGGCGCAGATTCCGGCAAATGTACAATTCGGCACGGTCGCCGACGAGTTTGACGATGCTAATTATAACGCGATCCGCACGGCCGTCGGCAACGGTTTTATTATTATCGAGGCCGCCGGCAACGGACAGCAGGATTTCGACAGCGACGACGATACGGGCGGCGCCGGCGTCGCGTCGGGCTCGCCGGATTATTTATTAAAATTCGACGTCACGCAGCGCGATTCGGGCGCGATCATCGTCGGCGGCGCGACGTCGGGCGTCCCGCACGTCGCAAACGCGTCGACGAACATCGGACGCCGCGTCGACGCGTGCGCGTGGGGACAGAATATTACGACTCTCGGTTATGGTAATAAAGTGGGATTCAATCGGGCGATCGTCGGCGGCAATAATATTAATAAGTTTTATACCGATGTGTTCGGCGGATCCTCCGGCGCATCGGCGATCACGAGCGCCGTTTCGGGCGTGCTCTCGGCGAACCACTGGCGCGATTATTATGCTCCGTGGATGCCGCAGGCGCTGCGTTTATTGTATCGAACAACCGGAACCTCGACCGGAAACGGACCGGCCGACGGCCTCGGCCGCCAGCCGGATTTGAGGGAACAACTTCGCGTCTGCGACACCGGCGCCAACGTTTCATTAGTAAACACCGCGAGCGGCACGGAACGGTTCGGCACGCAGGTGACTTTTGCCGGCGACGTCGACAACGACAATTGGAAAGAGTTAATTGTTGGATCGCCGCGCAACCACGACGGCGCCGGCAGCATCGATATGATCTACGGCCACACCGGCGCGCGCTATTACCGCGTGAACGGCCCGCAGGCGGGCGGCGCGTTCGGTTTTTCAGTAATATCCATTCCCGACCTCGACGGCGACGGCATCGCCGACATCGCCGTCGGCGCGCCGAGCGGCGGAAATCTCGGACCGGAGGGCGCGCCGCCGCCCGGAGTTGTATATATATTATCCGGATTCGACGGAACGATTATAAATACAATAAACGGCTCGATCAACGGCGAGGGTTTCGGCTGGGCGCTCGCGCCGGGCGACGATTTCGATCTCGACGGCATTCCTGAAATTATAATCGGCGCGATCGGCACGAGCGCGGATCCGCCGACCCGCGGGGCGATTTATGCTTATGGACCCACGACGGGCGTGCGCGTGTGGTCGCTCGACGGTCCCGAGGGCAATGCCGAATTCGGATTTTCGATCGCGAACATCGGCGACATCGACAACGACGGTTTTTACGATTTCGCGGTCGGCGCGCCCGATCCGGACACGACGGAGGGACGAACATTTATTATTTCCGGCCAGACGCAGAATATATTATTAAGCAAACCGGGATCTGAAATCGGCGCGTTCGCGGGATTCGCCGTGGCCTCGGCGATGGATGTTAATAATGACGGCGTCCCGGACATTATCATCGGCTCGCCCAATGTTAAACTCGGACTGACGTACGGCGGCCGCGTCGACACGATCTCCGGAAGCAACTTCGCGACATTACAAATGTACAAAGGCACGTTCGACGACCGGCTCGGTTATTCCGTGTCGGCGGCCGGCGACATGGATCACGACGGAAAAAACGACATCATCGTCGGCGCGCCCGGCGACTGGTCGACCGTCGAGGGGCGCGTATTTGTTAGTTCCATCGCGAACAACGATCTCGTGAAATACGTCCACGGCGAATTTCCGGGCGACGGATTCGGACAGTCCGTCGCGGGCGGCGCGCGCATGAACGACGATTTGGAGTATGATTTTGTAGTATTGGCCTCCGGATTCGCGAATCAGAGCCAGCTCCCGCCGCTTCCGAACGCGGGCCGCGCGTATGTTTATCTCGGTTCCAAGTTTACAAATGCCGGATTGAAGTCGTCGTTCATCGGGACGCCCGGCTGTTTCGGCCCCGAGAATCTTTATACCGATACGCCGCCGAAAATTAATAGTACAGTTAATTTTATCTGTTCGAACGCGCCGCCGAACGCGACGGGCGTTTTCTTCGCGTCGTTCGGCGAGGCCGTCAATAACGATCCGTTCAACATCGGATTGTTCATTTATCCGGACATCAGCGGCGGCTACGCGTCGCTCAACGTCGCCAGCAATGCCGGCGGCGTCTCGACGCTCGCGATTCCGCTTCCTAACGATCCCGGAATCGTCGGCACGATGTTCGTCACCCAGGAAGTGTGGTTTTGGAGCCCGAGCCCGTGCCCGCTTCCCACGATCGGATTCTTTTCATTTAGTTCCTCCAACGAACTTACAGTTACGATACTCCCATGAATAATAAACACGGTTCCGTCGGATCAAATGCGCTTCGCGGTTTGAATTATACTTATCTATTCGCCGCTGCCGCATTTGCAACTTCACACGCGCATGCGCAGTCGACGCTCATAACCATTTCGGGCAACTCCGCGGGCGCGCGCTACGGATCGTCCGTCGCCGACGGATTTGATATCAATGCCGACGGCGTAACCGATGTTGTCGCGGGGAACCCGGGCGGCGCCGGCGGGAGTCTTACCATTGCCCGCTCCGGCGTCAACGGCGGATTATTATGGTCGAAAGCGGGCGGCAACGGATCCGCGACGGCGCGCATCGGCGACTCGAACGGCGACGGCGTGCCGGATCTTTGCATTGGCGATCCCTCCGCGGCGTCGTTGGGTGCCGTCAACGTGATTTCGGGCGCCAACGGAAACGCTATATTTACAATAAACGGTAAAGTTACTTATAGTGGATTCCCGCTTTGCACGCCGGGATATAGTAATGTTGTCCTCGGGACATCGCTCGGCTACGTCGGCGACATCAATGCGGACGGCAAGGGCGATTTCGCCGCAGGCGATCCGGGACTCACGACGGCGAAGTGCAACGGTGGCGGCCTCGGGTACACTCCGTTCGACGGCGCCGTATTTGTATTTTCAGGCGCGAACGGCGCAATATTACAATACCACCCCGGCGCCGCGGTCAATCAGCGGATGGGAACTTCCGTCGCCGGCATTGGCGACGTCAATCTCGACGGGATTCCCGACGTCGCGGGACTCGACGTGACCGGCGCCGTATTTGTATGGTCCGGCAAGACGGCCGCTCAAATATATAAAATCACGGGATTCGCGCAGGATTTTCAGGGAACGGCGAATCAGGCGCTCTCGGGCGTGTCGGACGCCAATCTGGACGGCATTTCCGATTTCGCCGCCGGCGCGTCCATTGTTACAAATGCGGGCGTCGCCACGGGAAAAGCCGCGGTCTGTTCGGGGGCGAACGGCGCCGCATTGCAAACATGGTTCGGCGACGCCGCGGGCGACCGATTCGGATGGGCCGTCGCCGCGCTCGGAGATATTAATAATGACGGCCGACCCGACGCGGCCGTCGGCGCGCCGCAAAATTCGGCGAATTCCGGATATGTAAGAATATTCTCCTGCGCCGACGGATCTATAATTTATACTCTTCCGGGCACCGCCGCGAACGAACAGTCCGGATTCGCGCTGCGCTCCTCCGGCGACGTCGATCTCGACGGTTTTCTTGATATTACCATTGGCGCGCCGCTCGCCGACTTGAACTTTACAGATTCCGGCTCGGCCCGCGTCGTCTCGCTCGTCCCGGCCGGCATCGCGTTCTTCGGTTTCGGCGTCGCGGGCTGCGCCGGCCAACACCTCGCGAGCGCGGCGAATTCCCCCAAAATCGGCAACCCCGCGTTTTCTGTAACATGCAGCAAAGCTCCCCCGAACGCGCTCGGATTATTGTTAGCCAGCGCGCTCCCGGACATGAGCGGCCCGGACTCGTTCGGCCTCGGCATTCCGATGTACGCCGATATTATTAATACTAGCATTTGGGCAAGCGCCGACACGGAAGCGGGCCCGCTCGGATACGCCATCGACACATTTTCGCTTCCTTACGATCCGTCGCTCATTGGCATGGGCATAACATTTCAGTATATTTGGCTTTGGTCGCCACAGGTATGTTCGCCAACAGCGTCGGGATTGAGCGACTCAAACGCAGTCCAAGCTACAGTACTTGGACCCTAAGGAAGAGTGCTCTGGCGCCGCTGGGCGCTTGCGCTCTTGCGCCGCGAGGCGCATTCACTTTCGTTAATATTTGTTATTTATTATTTTTTATATAATATTTAATATATTTCTACGATCGCCGGCAATGGTTCCGGCGCTCGGACAGGTCCTCGCCGTTTATGTTACAAACGCGAAGCGTTTGTAACATAAACGGCTGCGGAACTCGCGCGGAACCACAGCCGGCAATCGTTGGGGAATCGGGGGTTTGGGATCTGTTGCTTGTGTCATGCGGCCGGGATCGATGACGGCGAGGCGGTCGCGTGGCGCGCGCATTGGCCTGGATGATTATCATTGCCAATGCATAATCTTATTGTCACTATGGCTTTGTAAGGACCGTCGTGTCAGGACTCGCATTGATGCCGAAATTCGACAGCGTCTTCGAATACTCGTTCCCGAATGGCGCGCCGGTGATCGGAATCACGGAGACGTCGGAATTGAGACTCATAATAGTTACGCCGGAGCCGGCGAGATTCGTGCTGTCGATGTGACTGGTCCAATGCGATTGTCGAATCGGTTGGATGGAATTATCCGACTGATCATAACAGACGACCCAGGAAATAAAGTCGCCGTCGGATGTGATCGATGCAATAGTATAATTTAACGTTCCGACACGGCTTCCGTCGCTCTTTGTCGCCGGAAAAGAAATGACGCCCCAGAGCGCGTTCGGAGTGTCCAGCGACGTGGCCGCGTCGCCCGGGATTCCGGTATTCGGAGGACATCCAACGGGCTTCACGAGTGAATCCGGGTCGAACGTCTCGTCTCCGGGGAGTCCAGGCTTGTCGTAAAGCGGATCGGCATCGGCGATGGAATCTTGTAAATAACCAACCGACGTAAGCGTTAGCGTGGCGGAATTATGTACAGCGACTTGTGTTCCGCTCGGCACGCCGTTGTCCCAAACGAGAACCGGATTATTAATAATAATCGTGCCGGTCGGTTTTATGTTTTGTGTAATTCCTATGAACAGATCCTTCGTTTGCGCAACCGTGCAATCAACGCCCGCCGGTTTCAGCGTCGCCTTCGCGGCGTACGTGATCGCGGGCGGAGTATCCGAAGAAATCTTGTCGGGATATATTACATAGGATCCGGCGCCCTTCGTCAAGTCGATCGATGCGTCTCCCAAATAAAACACCGTCGCGGCGATCTTGCCGCAGACATTCCCGTATGGGGAATCGACATGCGCTTCAATGAGCGCATCGCCGAGAACGGCGCTCGACGTTTCGCCCGAGATCGCGAAAGTCACCGGCATTCCATCTTTGGGTAATATTAAGACTAGTTCCGTGGAAATATCGTTATCTGTCAAACTCTCGTGAAATCGAACGTGTCCATCGGGATTCTCAAGCACAACTGTAAGATCTTTCGGAGCCAGAACACTTACGCTGCACTGCACCTTGAATCGTTTGTCCGGAAACGTGCCTTTGAGCCTCACGATGTCGTCCTGGTTGCCCGCGGCCGCGATCTCAATCTTTACGTCAATGACATGAATCACAACTGTCAATTCGTCGCCGCATTTTGCTGTAAAGACATAATCGCCGACCACGGGCGGATTGAAAGTGAATACTTCCAATCCATTCACAGGTCCCGCGAACCCGGCGGGCGCGACGGTCGTCCACTGCGGCTGTTGCGGCGGAAAAATGTAATATCCCACGGGCACGACGAGAAGCTGCACGGAGTCGCCGACGCAAACGGTTAATTCGTTCGGCACTCCCGGAGCATCGGTAACAGTAACTTTGTTGCCGCCGGGACCGGTCGCGCTCAGCGTGTCGATCTTGACGACATTAATGACAATAAACGCGTCGTTATTACAGGTGGCCGCGAGAGAGAATTGCCCCGGGATCGAAGGCGCGTTCACAGTTACCGTGTCGCCATTCACACTCGCATTGGCTAACAATCCGGAGCCTTCGTCCGTCCACGTCGGGACATTGGGTGGAAATGCAGGACCGCCATCGGGTATCGCCTTGAAACTCATCGGCGTGCCGGCGCAAACGATCATCGGCGGCGCCGGATCGTTCGGCTTCGAAATCATAAGTTTCTGTCCGGAAATATTAATATCCAGTTCCTTAATGATGATGGCTTCAACTGTTATATGTTGCGTCGAAGCGCCGCACGCGGCGACAATTGAATAATCGCCCTTCTCGGTCGCCGCGAAACTGAACGATGCCGCCCCGTCGACCGCGCTTTCGATCACCGCGCCGGATGGCGTCGTCGTGGTCCATGTCGGCCGGCCATTTGGAAAGTAGCCGCCCTTCGGCGTCGCCGTCACCGTAACTGTATCATTTACACAAACGGCCAGGAACGCGGTCATGTCACAACTTCCACCGCCTTCCGTCGTCGACTGCGCGCAGTGCGAGCCGCTCTGCGCCATGAGATTTCCGACCGCCGTAACTACAAAAGTGAACGTGTCCGTTTTCTCGTCCGTACCCTGACACTTTCCCGATGTAATGGAAACGCTCCACTTAATATTTACCGTTTTCGATCCCGGAGTATTAATATCCGGATTGGCCGGATCAAAAGTCGGCGCGACCGCCACGGGATCGCCGACCTGGCTGCCGTCGGGCGCGATGCAAACGTAAGATCCATTCGTTACATATGTCGAATATTTAAAGTTCGTATCGCCTACGCAGATCGTAGGAGCTTCCGCGGGATCGCCGAGCACCTTTCCCGCGGTGAGAACGATCTTGCCCGGTTGATCGTTTTGTCCCATCGCATCCGACGCGTGAATTGTTATGGAATCGGGCGCGCCGGTGTCGAGCGCCAGCAAAGCTCGACAACACTCGGGCGCGGCGGCGGGATCGAACAGAGCCGTCAGCGACGCCCATCCGTTCATATCAAATAGGCCCGGCGATAAAATGACAATTTTGTCCTGATCGGGATCGACGCTCGCCGGAAACGCGGTCCCATCGCTGAACAAAGTGACTTCAATATTCAAGAATGGCGCGATTGTAAAGATTCCCGGAGGCCCGGCGTGGACGCCGAAGGCCACGAGTTTCTGCGCCGCGTTCGGATCGGCCAGCGGGTCGTCGATATAATTAACGTCCGAGTGCGTGAGCGTCAACGAATGGATGACGGTCTCGGACGCGAGCCTTCCCGCGGGACTCCCAAGGCGCACCTGCAGCGCCGGATCGTTTAGATTGTACGCCGCGAGATTCGCATAAATCGTATTGTTATTTACCGATGCGATATAAACGGATGCGTACGACGGGTCGCGCGGAACGAGCGCGATTTGTCCGATCGCGGAGGCCGGTCCAATTGTAAAATCCATCGTCCGTTCGTGCGCAACCTGCGACACGACGGGACGATCCTCCACGAGCCGTACGACCGTCGCGTGGAGCGTCGCCGTCGCGACGGCGGCGCCGTTCGCGTCGAGCGCCGTCGCCGTGGTCGTGAATTCCCCCTGCTTATTATAAGTAACCGCCGTCCCGAGCGCGCCCGCGGCGGAGACGACGGCCTCGCCGTCGCCACGATCCACCGAAATCGAAACCGCTCCCGCCGGCGGCGGCGAAAACTTAATATATACAGTTTCCGCGGCCGCTAATAATAAACCGCCCGACGCGGGCACGAGCGTCGGAGACCACCGGAGCGGCTGCGACGCCTCCGCGACGTTTCCCGCGGCGTCGGCGGCGCGCACCGCGAATTGCGATATCTTGTTCTGTTGCAATTCGGCCCACGCGCACCATTTCGTCGACGTTTCGCGTATCGCCGCCAGCCAAGGACCGTCGTTGACTTTGAATTCGACGCGCACGGCGTCGGGCCCGACCGCGCCTTCCACGAACGCGCGCTGCACTTCTGATTGGACCGGCGTCTGGATTTGTAAAGTCGGCGCGACGGCGTCGTTTTCTATCGAATACGCAACGGTAAGAATCGGCCGCAGACTCTTCGCGACGCCGCCGCCCGCGAAGCCTTGGCCCGGCGCGGAAAGATCGCCGGCGGCGAACAGAATTCCACAATTCGCCGCCGGGTTGTCGGCCCACGATTGCAACACATTAGTAATATTAAATGTCGCCCACGCGCCGTCCTGTTCGATGGTTTTTGTATCTTCCGCCGTCTGGAAGGCGCTCGACGGAACGCCCGCCCCCGGATTGCTCCACAGGACGCCCGGAAGCCGGTAACGCCAGTTCGGCGCGGATTTGTTATCTTGTCCCTCGACGAATCCGCACTGTCCGAGATTGTATTCGATCGCGCGGCGCGCGGAGACCGGCACGTGCGCCGCGACCGGCGCATACACATCGATCGTCGCCTGCGATATTTTTGCATAGATCGGCACTTGTCCGGGCGCGTTGCCGACGACGCCCGGAAAATTTATAAGCCAGCGATGTTCGCCGACGCCGTTGCTGTCATCGCGGCCCACGACAACGCTGTCGGCCCACGGCGTGCCCGTGAGGCCGGGGTAGTTTTCCATCAATCGCCAATCATAATTATCCGAAATCGATCCCTGGCCGTCGCCGGATTGGAATGCGAGTGTCTTCGCGAGCGGTTTCGCCGATTGCAACGACGGACTCATCGAGGGATTCGAAGCGGGCGGCGCGTGCGGATTTTGCGGCGCGGCGGAGCCGTGGCCCGACTGGGGCGTGAAAGGTAATAATGCCGCGAGCGCCGCGGCAAGTATAACGATCGAAAGTCGCGTGAACATTATACTTATTTTTCTCGCGGTTGTTCTTCGGTTATTATTAAAATATACATTTCAACGAAGCGCCGGCGTTCCCCGGGGAAGCGATTCCGCCCACGCGCGCATTTCCGCCGCGGCGACTTCCGTGTTTTGTTGTAAATCCGCGGGCGACCGGCCGGTCCAGCGCGCGAGCAGCGTGGCGGCCCGCGTCCGGACGAGCGGTTTTTCGTCGGCCAGGCGATCGACGACCGCGAGCGCGATCTGTTGTTTCGGCAATTTTACAGAATCGAGCGTCGACAGCGCGCAATTCCGCACCGGCCAATCCGCGTCGCGAAGCCCGCAAACGCGCACCGATTCGTCGGCGAGCGATCCCAACGCTACAAAAGCCGCCGCGCGAACGGATGCCACGGCGTCCTTGGTCGCGACCGTCTGAAGACTATTCTTAAATTGCGAATATCCAAGAGCGCCCGCCGCCTGTATCGCTAACATTCTCCGATTTGCAAGATTCGCGTCCGCGACGGTTAATAAATAATTCTCGATTTCCGGGATGCGCCTCGCGCGGTCGAGTTTGAGCGCGTCGCGGGCGGCGATGCGCGCGCGCGCGTCCGTAGACGCTACTTTTTCGCCGAGTTCGACGGCGGACAAATCGCGCCGGAACCGATCGACCGTTTCGCGGTCGATCGGATTGTAAGTATTCGGATCGAAGATCGCTTCGGCGCGCGGCCGCGGAGTTTCGCCGGTCTCCACGACGGCGCGCGACCCGGCGCGATCATTAATGTTCTCCGTATTATTAATATCGAGCGCGCCCGCGTCGGCCGTCGCGGCGGCCGCGGAAAGTAAATGGTTCGTTTCTCCCGGTTCATTCCCATCCGCGCGCCGCCCATCCGGAATCCCGTTGATACAAAGAATAGCGCCGATTAATAATAAACAAACGACGGGGACGACGGCCCACATCGTCCACGTTTTGACGCGACGCGAAATCACAGGATTGCCTCGTATGGGAAAAAGGGGACCAAGTCCCCTTTTTCATCCAGCGACGCGCCCGCGCTTTCGTTACAAAGCGAATCCCGGCCGACGCCGCACTGGGCCGAAACATCGCGCGACGGTCATACGTAAGGTCCTGCAGCAGCCATGAAATCCGCCATTTCCGCTATGCAACTGTTCGCCGTTGCGTGCCTCGCCGGTTCGCTGGGCAACCGGCAGGAGAAACCGACGACGATCCCCGCGAGCATCCCCGCTTCGCAACCTTCGCTGCACGGCCGAATCACGCGGGCTGGCAAACCCGTTGCAAATGCTTATATTATCGTGTGGCTCGGCACCGAGGATTGCGACGAACTTTGGACGGACGCGCAGGGTTTTTATAAATTAATGAATCCGCGAAACGGAAGTCGCGCGATCACGGCATACACGGCGCTGAATTCAACAATACCGAAGGACATGAATGCGGCAATTTCCGTCGGCCTCAATGTCGCGCTTCCCGAATCGCGCGAACTGGAATTAAATATTGATATTCCCTCCGGCGGCGACCTCCGCGCAACCGTCGAATTCAACGTTCCGCCCGCGTCTTCCACGGAAAACTAATTTATCAACTCGACGGCATCGCGTTCACCCCCGGCGAATCGCAATCACGCGCGATTACGTTAAAATAAATAAAATCGGATTTGTTCCCTTTTTCTTTCATTTAACTCAGAGTTTCACGCGGAGACGCGGAGAAGACCAGAACTTACAATTGTATTCTTGGTTTTCTCCGCGTTCTCTCTGTCCTCCGCGTCTCCGCGTGAAACTCTCATTCTGGCTCCGCGTCTCCGCGTGAAATTCTGAGGGAAGTGGACCAGCCCCCCTTTTTTTTCTCATGGCATGTAGCCGGGATCGATGACGGCGAGGCGGTCGTGTGACGCGCGGTGTGGCCGCGCTTGCGCGGGCACGCGCGCGCCGCGACGGCCGAGCAGCCGCGCTTTTATTAGCGTAGTGCCATCGTTAGTACTTGCGGGCGGCGGGTCCGTGGCGCTAGACAGCGGCGGCGAAGGCGACGCCCCGTCGCGTCGAGCGCGTGGTTCTCGCTTTCGTGTCGATCGCGACAGGGCGTGGCCGGAGCTTCGCCGCTGCGCCGCGCCGCGGAGCCCACCGCACGCTTTGGCCTATTTTGTTATTATTACTAAACGAAGGAAATTGGACCCGATTCCTTTATCCGCTCCCCTTTTATCCACTCATCGGCAGATCAATTGGATGATTCTTAGCATATGCGATCGCTTCCGGATACCCCGCGTCGACGTGCCTTGCAACGCCCATTCCCGGATCATTCGTCAACACGCGCTCCAGTCTCAGCGCCGCCTCCGGCGTCCCGTCGGCGACGATAACCTGTCCGGCATGTAAAGAATAACCGATGCCGACGCCGCCGCCGTGGTGGAAGCTGACCCACGACGCGCCGGATGCAATATTAATCATCGCGTTCAGCACCGCCCAGTCGCCGATCGCGTCGGAGCCGTCGCGCATCGCCTCAGTTTCGCGGTTGGGCGATGCCACGGATCCGCAATCTAAATGATCGCGACCGATTACGATCGGGGCCTTGACTTCGCCGGTTCTTACCAATTCGTTGAATGCGAGTCCGGCGCGCTGACGCTCCAAATAACCGAGCCAACAAATCCGCGCGGGCAGTCCCTGAAACGCGACGCGCTCCTGCGCCATGCGCATCCATTTCTTTAAATTTACATTTTCGGGAAACAATTCCAAAACGGCGCGATCGGTGCGTGCGATGTCGGCCGGGTCGCCCGAAAGCGCGGCCCAGCGGAAAGGCCCCTTGCCCTCGCAAAACAGCGGCCGGATGTACGCAGGCACGAAACCCGGAAAATCGAACGCGTTCGCGCAGCCGGCTTCGAGCGCCTGTCCGCGAAGATTATTACCATAATCGAAACATACGGATCCGCGCGCTTTTTGTTGTAGTATCAATTCCACGTGCTCGCGCATCGACGCTTTGGCTCGCCGGATGTAATCGTCCGGTTTGGTTTTTCTTAGTTTGACGACGTCCTCGTCGGCGAGCCCCGTCGGAACATAACCATAAAGCGGATCGTGCGCGGACGTCTGATCGGTAATGACGTCGGGGCGGATTTCGCGGTCGATCAGATGTTTGTGCAGATCGATAACATTCGCGACGACGCCGATCGACACCGATTCTTTCTTCGCTTTCGCCTTGAGCGCGCGGTCGATCGCGCGGTCGAGGTTTCTTTCGATAATATCACAATAACGCGTTTGAATGCGTTTTTCGATGCGCGACGCGTCGACGTCCGCGCCGAGGAACACGCCGTCGTTCATCGTGACGGCGAGAGGCTGTGCGCCGCCCATGCCGCCGAGGCCGCCCGACACGACGAGCCGCCCGCGCAGCGTTCCGCCGAAATGTTGTTTCGCGCATTCCGCGAATGTTTCGAATGTGCCCTGTAGTATTCCCTGCGTTCCAATATATATCCACGAACCGGCCGTCATCTGGCCGTACATCGTCAATCCGAGCGCCTCCAATCTTCTAAATTCGTCGAACGTCGCCCACTTCGGCACGAGCATCGAATTGGATATTAAGACTCGCGGCGCGTCGCGGTGCGTTTTGAACACCGCCACGGGCTTTCCCGATTGTATCAATAACGTCTCGTCCTCGCCGAGCCGCCGCAGCGTTGCTACAATTGCGCGAAAACAATCCCAATTGCGCGCCGCCTTGCCCGATCCGCCATAAACTATCAAATGCGCCGGATCCTCCGCGACCTCGGGATCGAGATTGTTCATCAACATTCGCATCGCCGCCTCGGCCGCCCAAGTCCGACAACTCATTTGCGAGCCGCGCGGCGCGCGCTGCGGTCCGATCTTGATGTCTTCGTGCATACGCGGACAAATTAACAAATTTCGTTGCTCCGGCGCCACTTCCACCGGAAGATGCATCCATCCGCGGGCCGGCGGACTGCAGCGGTGCAGGCAGCAAACCGCACAAAGGAAGCTGAAAGGATTATGTCTACATCCAGCACGCCCAACCGTACCCCCCTTTATTTGCTGCTCCTCGCGGGCGCGGCCGTTGTCGCGGCGGCCGTTTATTTCACGATGGGAGGCGGTCCGAAAACGGACAACGTTGTCACCGTCGCCGGCGACACAAAAACCGCGAGCGCGCCGTCCGGCGATTCAAGCGTCGTCGCCGAGCCGACGAAAACGCCCATCGACACCGCGTTGCGCTCCGAAGCGAAACCTTCGTCGGTCGAGCAGTCCGCGCAGGCGCCGCTGCCGGCCGCATTCTTGAAATCGCTCTCCGGTTTGAGCGGCCGCGTCGTCGAACCGGACGGGACGGCCGTCAAAGGCGCGCCCGTCGAATTGATAGGAGGGCTGCTCGACATCTTTTCTGTAAATTTACAGACAATATTGTTCGATCAGGATTCGTTCGAACCGAAAATTATTTGTGAAAAACAAAAAACGGGCGAGGACGGCCGTTTTCATTTCAAGCGCGTCGATCCTCGATTATATTATCTAATCGGCGTCAACCTCGGCCAGGGCCGGCCGTATATTAAATTTATCGATCACACGCCGAATCCGGCGGAGTCGGTCGATCTCGGCGACATCAAACTCGATCCGCCGTTCGCGCTCACGGGAAGGGTTGTAAACGATCAAGGCGGAAAACCGGTCGCGAACGCGCGCGTCCGCGCGTGGACGATTCCGAATATTGCATTTCAAGCGGGCATCGCGAATATCAATCCCGAGATGTCGCTGCTTTTCAAACCGACGCCGAAGTATGGAATGCAAATCTGGCGGATGCCGAAATGGATCCGCGATTTATATGATAAATTACCTTTTCCGTCCGCGACCACCGGCGCCGACGGAACGTTTAAAATCGAAGGCGTGCCCGCGTGCGAAATCACGCTCGTCGTCGAATCGGCGGGGCGCCCGCCTTCGCACCAACGCGTGCCGCAGAGCAGCGGCGCGCAAAAGGACGTCGGCGATATTGTAGCAAACTCCGGGACCGACGTCGAGGGCACGATTGTCGACGAACACGACGCGCCGCTGCCGAACGCCGAAGTCATGGTCGGGAGCCCGTCGCCGCTCGCTCCGAAGGAAGTGGCATTCTTAAGAAAACCGATTCATACCAATGCGAAAGGACAATTTTCGGCGGCGGGCGTCGGCGGTAAACAAATCATACTCGTCGCGCGCGCCGAGGGCATGACCGATTGGGAATCGAGCCCGCTCATCGATCTCACGGGCGACGACGTGAAAATGAAGATTCCGGCGCCGCGATCTGTAATATTAACGGTGCTCGACGAGGCCGGAAAACCGGGCGTGCTCGCGCGCGCCGCGGCGTCGCGAATGCTCGACGGTCCGGGCATGTTTCCGCAGTTGTTTCCGCCGTTACAAATAAAACCGGCGATGACCGAGCCGGGTAAATATAAAATATCGGGATTGCGCATTGGCGAGTATGCCATTTACGCCGAATCGCCCGGTTTCGCCATCGGACGCGTGCAGGCCGAGATTCCCGAGGAGCCCGGCGACGTTTCTGTAACATTACAATTGGAGCGCGAAATCGCCGTCCCCGTGACCGTGTACGGAATGGAGAACGGCGCGCGCGTTCCGCTCGAGGCCGCGACGGTGGGATTCATGAACGCGCGCGGAAGGGACCTCGAAAAGGAAGGCTTCTATTCCATTTCGAACACGCGGACCGACGCCCGCGGCGTCGCGCACGTGCGGGCGCTCAAGGCCGGCGACTATGTCGTGCAGGCGTCGCATCCGGGCTACGCGATCTCCGGCGCGAAAATGAATATTCCCACGGATAAAGACCGCGAAATCGTCCTGACGCACGGCGGCACAATCGACGGGAAATTAACAAAAAACGGCAAACTCGTCGCCGAACCGCACCTCATCATCGTGAGCACGCACGGAATCGGCCGCGCCGAAGACCCATTGTTTATCTTGCCGAAAATGATTATTAACAATTCCGACGGCGCGTTCAAAGTCAGCCATCTGCCTCCCGGAAATTATCGCGTCGAATTGTCGATGATGCGAATGGGCGATAAAAACCTCGCAACCATCGGTACCTCGTTTTTCGAATTCGGCATGTGGGAGGAACCGACGCGCGTCGAAGTGGAAGTAAAGGATGACGAGGTCGCGGCGTGCACGCTCGAAATCGAAAGGAAAGCGCGCGAGGCGGGCGCCGAGGACGGGCGCATCCACGGCGTGATTACACTTAATGGCGCGGCGTTCGCGAACGCGCCCGTGATGGTCTACGGCGCCGAATATAAACGATTGAAAACCGACGACGCCGGACGCTTCGACACGGGGCCGATCAAGGCCAACGATTGGATACAAATCAATGTTAGCGACACCGGGTCGGGCCGCGGTTTCTCCGGTCAGCTCGCGAACAAGACAATAAAATTAAAACCGGGCGAGGATCGGACGGTCGATATTAATATTCGCACGGGCGGTCCGTTGACCGGCGTCGTGCGATCGTCGGTCACGAACGACGTATTGCCGGGCGCGCAGGTTCAGATATCAAAAATACAACCCCCGCGAAACCCGCAGGACGGAAAGCAACAGGATCCGGGCGATTTTGATAATACCTATCTGCACGCGATGACCGACGACAAGGGCGAATTTGAGATTAAGAATCCGCCGGAAGGTAATTATACCGTGCGCGCCTCCGCGCCCGGGCATGCTAATTATCAGGGACCGGCGATCCCGATCGCGACCGGCGTCGCGGCGGAACCGTTAAATATTACATTAAACGCGGGCGTCAAAGTGGCCGGCAAAATCGTCCTCGAAGGCGAGCGCAAATTCTCGTGGGCGGGGTTGAGCTTTAACTCCGCCGAACCGAATAAGAGTTCCGGGGGCGAATGGGCGCAACTCGACAACGATAAATTAACATTTTCCATCGATTCGCTCACGCCCGGACGGTACCGCGTGATTCTGAACGGATGGGGCGCCACCGTCACCGAAAGCGGCGGCGAAAGCTACGATTCGAGCACGCAATACGATCCCGTCGAAATTACAGTTCCCGCGGCCGGACTGAAGGACGTGCAGCTCGCTTTTAAAGTTTCGGTACGCCTCAACAAACCTCCCGCGCCCGTGCCCGCGGGCGAGGGCGACAAAGAACGTTAAACAAATAAAAGTATGTGGATGATTGCCGCCGCGCGGCATGCCGCGCTCGTTTTACCGTTATTTTTAGTTAACTTACAAAACGAGCGCGCCGCGGATTCGCCGGCGGCGTTCGGCCGCACGGAACTCGCGTCCGCGCTCGCTTCGATGCCGTCGCGGCCCGCGGTCGACGTCCGCGTCGATCCGGTGCTCGCGCCGCAGTGTTTTGAAATTAACAATTCGCCGTCAAATATCGAAGTCCGCGGCGGCGACGAGGCGGGCGCGATGTACGGCGCGCTCGAAGTCGCCGAACGCATCAAAAACGGCGGCGCGGCCGCGCTCGCGAAACCGATTCCAGGCGGCAAACCGTTTCTTAATGAACGCGGTTTGAATCTATTTTTAACGTTGCCGTGGGATTATGACAAAAATACGGCCGATCAGAGCGAGGCGGCGCTCGCGAATCCGGCGCGCTGGTGGTTTCACGACGACGATTACTGGCGGACGCTCTTGGACGAAATGGCGCGCGCGCGGCTCAACTGGCTCGATCTCCACGGCGCGTATGATTTGGATTCGACGCGATTTCCGAATTTTTATGCTTATTTTATACAAAGCGAATTGTTTCCCGAAGTCGGCGTCGCGAAGAATATAAAAGAAAAGAATCTCGCGCGATTCAATCAAATCATCGACTGGGCGCACGCGCGCGGAATTAAAGTAAGTTTCATGGCGTACGAGGCGTCGTTTTGGACGCCGCAAAAGCAAAAGACTCCGTACGTTTCGAACGAAAAGAATCTGTATGATTACACGCGCGAAGTCGTCGAAAAATCGATTCGATTGATTCCCAAACTCGACGCGATCGGTTTCCGCATCGGCGAGAGCGGACACGGCGGCGAGTTTTTTAATTGTTATTTGGACGCCGTGAAAGCGAGCGGCCGCGACATTCCGCTCTACACGCGCTCGTGGGTCACCAAAAAAGACAAAGTCGTACCGCTCGCGCGCGGCGCGAACGACTTTACCGTTGAAATAAAATACAATGGCGAACAGTGGGGGCCGCCCTACATGGTCGCCGGCGGCCGCGTGCCGCTTTGGTATAGTTACAGTTTCGAGGATTATTTTAGCGATTCGCGTTTCATCCCCGGGCCGACCGGCGCGGCGGCGACGGCGAAAAAAATGTGGCCTGGCAATGTCAGCGAATCCGGCGCGCACTGGCCCGACCAACCCTACAAAATCGTCTGGCAGGTGCGCGCGAACGGCACGCACCGAATCTTTCCATTTTACAATCCACAATGGGTCCGCCGCACGATCGGCTGCATGAACCTCGGCACGACGTCCGGCTACACCGTCGAGCCGATGAATGCTTACTATCCTGCGTCGCCGAGATATTACTTAAAGGACGCGACGAATTATCCTTACAAATGGATTCATGAGCGCGATTGGATGTATTTGATGTGCTGGGGAAGATTGGGGTATGATAATAATACGCCGGAGGATGTTTTTGATAGGGAGTGCGCGAGGTTTTTGGGAAAGGGAACCGAGGAGTCGGTACAGGCGTGGAAGGCCGCGAGTCTCACAGTGCCAATTGCATTCACAAGCTTTGCATTCGGTCCCGACCATCGCGATCATGCGCCTGAGTTGGAGATGGGAGGCGACGTGCGGACATTTATTGAAAGTGAACCATTTGATGAATCTTCAATAAAGAGTTCACAGGAAGAGAAAGCGTACACGGCGACGAGATCGGCGGACGGTCGGTCATCACAATACACCGCGACGTTTGCCCTCCGCGACGCAACGCGACAAATCGACGGACGCCTTATTACAACCAAAGTCCTTTCCACCGAAAACGCACCGCCAATCTGTAAAGAGGCATCAAAGCTATATGATCTAGGCGGCTATTATGTAAATCGCTTCCGTGAGGTGGATGAGGCGTTGTCTAAAGAAATTGACTCGAATGATTCGTCCTATCAACGAATCACTTATCTAGATAATGCTCGTGGCTACTGGAATGCGTTGTCCGATTCGAACACTTATAAACCATTTACCGACCGCCTTCGGATGGGAACCCACGCATTTCACTGGAATAGTGAATTATCGAAACTGGATTCGCAACTTAAGGGTCGCGAAAAGTTTAATAATACTTCGTCACCACAATATCGAATCGCCCATTTTGAAGTTCCCGACAATTTACAGTTAACAGTTAATGCGCCAGCCGGGGATCGTGTCACGGCAAGCGTGCGGTGGGATGTATCGAGGGGAGGCACGGAATTTCAAATTACGAGAGCATGGATCTTAACCAAATTACTTCCAAGCAGCACTTTTTATCACAGAATCGCAGCTGTTAAATCCGGCGATCACTTCGAAGCTAGTTTTCCTTATGAATTAACCGGGCACCTTGTCGCCGCCGACGTAGAGATCCAAGAAGCGGTTGATTTGCGAATCGTACGCATCCCCGACTGGCTTCACGAAACCCCCTACAAAGTCGTCCCCCCGAAACCAGAGCCGACGCCCCAAATCTACAGTTTCGAAGAGGCGCTCGCGCACCTCGATCCGGCGGTTCTCAATCCTGACAAATACGGAATGCTCTTTGTCGGGCCGCGCGCGTGGGCGTTTCATAAGCATTTCGACGTTCAACAGAAAGCGAAATTGCTCGACGCGGTCGAGCGCGGGATGGATTTATTGATATTACAACAAGATTGGGCGTCGGGGCGCTATCCGCTCGACTGGCTGCCGGATCCGCCGCGCGTCGAAAATTACAGTTCGACGACGTTCGATCCCGATGGCGCGCTCGGTTTGAGTAAGATCGAGACGGCGGAGATTCTTTATCAACGTTTCCTGCCGTCGACGAATTGGACAATACACGGCAACGGCGGCGTTGCGTCGCGCACATTCGGCAAGGGACATATTTACATGGTTTCCGCGCGATTGATGCAGCGGATGCACATTCCCGATTGCGCGAAAGCAATTGTAACATTACTAAAACACGGAGATGTTACTAAGCCCGTCGTCGTCGTCGATTCCTGCTCCGAAGGTCCGCGTTATTCCAATTCGTTCTTTCAGGACATGATGAACGCGCAGGGAATTCCATTCTTAACATTGGGCGAAGTCGTCGCGCGCGAGCAGGGAATGAATTCTTATAAAATTGTCCCCGGCATCGTCGACGAGCATTCGATTCTCGGCGGCGCGGGCGACCGCGAGATCGCGCAATATTACGATAAACGCGTGCGCGCCGCCGCGTCGCGGCCGGCGCCGAAGGACGCCGCCGAATTCGAGCCCGAACGCGCGCGGCGGAAGGCCGAATTATTAAAATGCCTCGGCCTCGACCCGGAGCCGCCGAAAACGCCGCTGAACGCCAAAGTCGTCTCGACGCTGCGGCGCGAAGGCTACACAATCGAAAATATACTTTTCGAGAGCCGTCCCGATTTTCCCGTCACGGCGCATTTGTATCTTCCCGAAGGCGCCGATAACAAAAAACTCCCCCTCATCGTGAACGTCAACGGGCACTGGGCGCACAAAGTGCACGAGCCCGTCGAGCAGGCGCGCGCGATCGCGCAGGCGTTGCACGGCTATCTCGCGCTCACGGTCGATTCGCCCGGTTACAGTTTCGAGGGCGATGCTAAAATTGAGCGTCGCGGCGCCGGACCACATGACGATTACCGTTTAATTGTCGCGTCCGAAAACACGACGGCGATTTATGTTTGGGATCTCATCCGCGCGCTCGATGTTATAGAATCGCGCGGCGTCGCCGATATGAGTAAAATCGGCATCACGGGCGTCTCGGGCGGCGGCCTCGCGACATTGTATGCATTCGCCGCCGACGAACGTTACAGTTGCGCCGTGCCCGTTTGTTATCCTTCGAGCATGGAAACGACGACGGCGAACGGTTGTTTATGCAATCACGTTCCGGGAACATTACAAATCGGCGACCGCGCGGACGTCCTCGCGATTCGCGCGCCGAAACCCGTATTTGTGATCGGCGCGAGCGACGACGGCGAGTTTCCGCCGGCCGGTACGAAGCTCACCGGCGATAAGCTAAAGAAAATCTGGCGTGCGTTCGGCGCCGAAAAGAACGTCGACGCGAAAATTTATAAATCGGGCCATGATTATAATAAAGAAATGCGCGAGGCGGCGATGGGTTTCTTCGATTTGCATTTGTTAGGAACGGGCGACGGCGTGCCGGTCCCCGAACCGAACATAAAAACCGATCCGCCCGATGCTCCGGAGACATTCAGCATGGATCCCGCCGCCGAAACTAAACAAAAAACGATGCATCAAATCGCCGTCGAACACATCGCCGCGACGGCGCGCGAAACGGGCGGCCTCGATGCCGTCGTCGCGATCAACGGCGGCGCGGGCGCTCCGTTCGCGGCGAAATCGCACGTCGTCGGCGTCCGCGGCTCCGGATCGTCGCGAAAGGAATTATTAACGATCGAAGTCGCCGATCCGCCGCTGCGGATCCCCGGAATTCTTGAAATGCCGCAAGGCGAATCGAGCGCGACCGTCATCCTGTTTTCGGACGCGGGAAAATCGGATCCGGAATTGTTAGTACTCGCGGGCGAATTGCGCTCGAAAGGAATGGCAACATTAAGAATCGACGTGCCCGGCACCGGCGAGCTCGCGAATGTCGACTATCGGTTGTTGGCCTATCTCGGCGAGTCGGTCGCGTTCTCGATGGCGCGCGCCGCCGCGCGCGCGGCCGATTTGTATGCTCACGTTTCGAGAAATATTTGCATTGTCGGACGCGGCCCCGGCGCGTCCCTCGCCGCGCTGTACGCGACGGCGCTTTCGCCGAATATTAAATTTACAGCGAGTCTCGAGGGCATCGGTAGTTTTGCCGACGCGCTCGATCCGGCCGTTTCGGCGCTCGCGATCCAGCCGCGCGCCGATCAACTGCCAAAATTACAAATCCTCGAAAACTCCATTCCGATGCCGCACGCGTTTTTGCGCGCCGGCGAGAAACCCGCCGTGCCGCTGGCCGACGTCATCCGCGCGAATCTGCCGCGCTGAATTGTATTTATATATAAACCGACATTACTTTACGCCCGGCCGCGACGCCGGTTTCGACGCCGCCGCGCCGCCCAGAAGTTGGATCAGCGCGTCCGGCAGCGACGATTCCCAATTGTAAGGATCGTGTCCGCCGCCCGTCTCGACGAGATCGACTTTATAATTCTTCGCCTCAAGCACGTCGCGCAGATGCCGGCTCGCGTGCAGCATCGAAACGCCGTCGGCGCTGAATGCGACCGATGTTTCCAATCGGCCGATTGTAAGCATAAATCGAACGGCCGCGGCGGGCGAGCGCGCGACATAACGGGCGAGACCCTCGCGATCGGCGTCGCGCGCGGGGTCGCCCCATTCGTGCGCCGTGCCCGGAAGTCCGCGCCAGAACGCGCCCGACTGCGCGAGAACATTACCAAAAACCTCCGGGTGCCTTAATGCAACAAATGCGGCGCCGAGTCCCCCGGCGCTCGCGCCGCCGATGATCGTTAACTTCGGATCGGCGGTCGCGCGCTCGGCCGCTCGGATTTGTGGTATCAATTCGGTCGCGACAAAATCGGCATACTCCGTCGAGCCCCCCATTTCGCGGTCCTGCGCTCCAGGCGGATAATCGATAAAGACCGCGACGACCGGCGGGATTTGTTTTTGATAAATTAACCGATCGAGCACGGCCGGCAGCGGCACTTGACTTAAATAATTCGCGGAAAATAGCAATAACGGGAGGACGGGACCGTCGTTCGCGTAGCCGGGCGGTTCATAAATAAAAACGGGGTGCTCGTTTTTTAAAATTTTACTGTTCACCGACGTGCCGAACCGCTTGATCGAGCCGCGCGGAATATTTGTATTATCTACGCCGGTCGCCGGGAGCGGCGGCGCCGCCGGCAATTCGACGAGCGAAAGAATTCTCGGACTCGCGCCGAGGTATTTCTTGGGATTGAGCGCGTCGAATGTAACTTTTTCGGGAAAGCGGACGGTCGCACCCTGCACGAACGGAAACGCGGGATCGTCGACCGAGACTTCATAAAGAAACCGCGAGTCGTCGGGCAGTTTGAAACTCGAATACCACACATCGGACGCGCCGAGCCGCCGCAGCTCCATGTGCGGTTCGTAATCCGCGAAATCGCAAAGAATCAGGACGCGGACATCGGCGGCCGATCGATACAAAAAGGTCACGAGGCGTTCGTGCGCGTTTCCGGCGGACGGTTCGACGAGCGGCGCGCCGTTTTGTTGTATTTCGCGCCAGAACGCCGCGGACGCGTCCGCGACGCCGGAGTTCAGGTCGTTTTGTAATTTTACGAGCCGCGGACTGTCCGGAGCGCCCGCGCGCGCGATCGCGATCGTCGCCAAGAGCGCGAAACGCGCCAGAATATTCACAATATTCGACGGTGGTTGAATGTTTATAAACGTCGCGGAGCAAACGGTTTTCATGAAATTAAGAATCGGCGGGATGCGCCCGCGCGGATTTGAATATTCCTACGTTGAATGGCCGCCGTTCGAACTCCATAATGATTCGCGAAAATGCCGCTCGCGTTTCCGTCTCATCAAGGATTGATACTGCCGCTCTGGCGGCGCTTTCCGAGGCGCTTCGACGGCGTCGCGCTGTGCGTGGGCGCCGCGATGCCCGACGCGATGGATTTCGCTCTGTGGCCGGTGCGCGGCGAACTCGGCCAGTGGCTCGGACATTCGCTGCTTGGAATCTTTATATCAATTCCAGCCGGCCTCGCGCTCGCGTGGGCGGCGCGGCGCGCGCTACCTGTAAAATTTATTTCGCGGCTCGACGACCGCGCCGACGTCAACACTAATCGGCCGATTCGCGCGGCCGCTTCAATCGCGATCGGGGCGTTTTCGCATGTGTCCTTCGATCTGGTCACGCACGGCAATTTTCTGTTGTTTTGGCCGTGGTATCTTAACAATCGCGCGTTCCCGTCGTGGTGGTATCACACGTGGACCGCGATCCCCCTGCCCGTGTACCGCGAGCCCTATCCCGTCGCGCCGCATACGATCGCCTGGACGCTGTTCTCCATTCTCGGCGTCTGGCTCTTTTTTCGCTGTATGCGCCCTCTGCCCGCGGAGCAACCGGGCGATTAGAATGGACCGCGGACACGCCGCCACACCATGAGAAACACAAACAATGCGAACGATTCGATCGCGCGCGCCCGGGACTTCCCGAGTTCGCTTTCAGTAATATTCATGTTGTTTTGTGCGGTATTTGCCCGGACCGCAAATGCACAAATCGGAGCGATCCCTCAAATCGCCGTTCCGGGCGGTCCGTCGTCGATCGAGCCGGTCGATTTGAACGCGGACGGCGCGACGGATCTGGTGGTTGCAACATATAGTGCGAACGCGATTACAATTCTGATGGGTAGCAACTCGGGGTCGTTTACACAAACGCTTCTGTTGACGCCCGCCGCGGCGACGAAACCTCTGAATGCGCACGTCGCGGATCTCAACCAGGACGGCAAGCTCGATCTCGTCGCATCGTTCTCCGGGGGCATCAACGCCGGTTTTTTTGTTTATCTCGGCGACGGCGCGGGTGGATTTTCGCAATTGTCAAATACACAATACTACGGCAACGTCGACACGCGGCTTTCCGACTGGAACCACGACGGTTATACGGACATACTAACATTGAGCAGCGCCGTCAATATCCTCGCGGATTATCCCTGCATCAAGGCATTTAATAATAACGGTTCCGCGGTATTCGCGCCTTCGACCGTCTGGAATATTACATTTCCGACCATTACATTCACGAAGGCGACATGGAGCGACATCGCCGCCGGCGATATTCATGGGAACGGTCAGATCGGCGTCGCGGGAACCTACTACGGCGGGTACACGCAGGGCGGGATGGACCAGACGTTTTATTATTATGTTTCGGGTTTAATGACATATTCGTTTGGAACTTCGTATCACAACCTTGGGACTACAAAATACGTTTCCATCGCGTTCGGCGACTACGATCAGGACGGCATCACGGATTGCATTCTCGGCGACGCCCTTGCGAATGTGAATGTTTATAAAATGAACGCCGGCGTGATCAGCGCATCCTGGTTCATGGCCGATTCGCCGCGTTCATTACAACTGACCGATGTTAACAATGATTCGATTCCGGACCTTGTCTGCGTGAGCCCCACGGACCATGCGCTCCTCTACCGCCTCGGCACGGGCGCCGGGAATTATGGCATCGCCCACTCGATCGGCACCGGCGGCGTCGCGCCGATGGCGGTCGCGTTTCCGGTGCTGAGTCCTTTTAATTTAAGAGTCGGCCTCGTCGCCAATCAGGGGTCGGATTCGATGTCGGCCTTCCCACTTTCGGCCGCCGGAATCGGAGATGCGCACACGCGTCCTGTTGAATTTACAGAAATCGATCAACCGGATTCGCCGGCTTTTTTTGGCGTTCGGAGCGCCGATCTCGATCTCGACGGCAACCGCGATCTCGTTGCCGTCGGCATCAATCAATTTACAATTCTGAAAGGCCACGGCGACGGCACGTTCGATACTACAACCAGCATTTCCGTCGCGCAGGGGCTCAATGCAAACTCCGGATCGCGTATATTCGCTCTCGCGGATATGAATCATGACGGCCGCGCGGATTTGATATCAACGACGAACTCGGCGCCGCTTGCGATTTGTCTTAACAATGGCGTTGGCGGATTCGGCGCCGCAACGACCTTTGGTAATTCGGCGTCCGGCTTCGATTCTGTAACCATGGTCGATCTCGATTCAGACGGCAACACCGACGCTCTCGTCGTGAATCCGGCCGGACATTTCGTCCGCGCCATGCGCGGCGACGGTTCGGGTGGATTTACAACAGTTGGCGACACGCCGTTCGGCTCGAATTCGGGCAGCGACTACCGGATCGCCGCCGGTGATTTCGACGGCGACGGCAATCCCGATATTGTAAAATCCGCGTTTCAGTGGAACAATCTCGAATTGTATACGGGCACGGGGACTGGAACATTTAATTCGCCCTCGACCATTGCGACGGGAAATTATTGGAATAATCGAATCGCCGCGGGCGATTTTAATTTTGACGGCGCGCTCGACGTCCTCCTCGAATCGGCGTCCTCGGTGAGCCCACTCACTTCTAACATTATTTCGATTGCACTGTTCGGCGGCAACGGCAATGGAACGTTTCAGAACCCCGTCGCGGGCACATCGTTCTCGGCGGGATTCGTCTTCGAAGCCGCCGAAGGCGACATGAATAGCGACGGCTACCTCGACGCCATGACCGTGGTCCGGACGCTTCATAATTATGGACAGGTGGGGTCGACCGGCACGGGGGGCAGCCTGACGACGCTGGGCTACACGGAAGCGCACGCGAATGTACAAATGAGCGACGCGTCCGGCGGTTTCGCGGCCACCATGATGGAAGTTCCCATTCGTTATAATATCAATTGGAACAAGTCGTCGCCCGTCGATGTATCCGATCTCAATTCCGATGGCAGACTGGACCTCGCGCCGGCCCAACCGGTCGTATTATTGAATTCGAGCCATCTGCCGGCGGGCGTATCCATCTACGGGGCGGGAACGCACGGCTGCGGCGGCGCCCACGGATTGATGCCGCTCGGCGAACCCACCGTTGGAAATCCACAATTCGGCATGATTAGTACAAATGCGCCGCCAAATTCGCTCGGCGTCGAACTCGATTGCGACGCTCAGAATCCGATCGGAACTGATGCATTTTCCCTCGGATTCACGCTGTTCCTCGATCTTAACAATGCCACGTATCTCGGTTCTTTCGACATGACGAGCGATGCCGACGGATACGGAGTCGGCGTTACGAATATTCCTAATAATCCGGCAATTGTAGGATCCACGATTTATAGCCAGGTGCTTTGGTATGATCCGTCGTGTCCCGCGACGTTTTTCGGCCTCACCAGTTCGCCGGGCGCGGCGGTCACGATTCAGTAGATGATGCGGCCGCCGGCTAGTTGCTTTGTCGACAGGCGCCCCTTTCGTGATAGACTTTTCGCGGGCCAACTGAACGCGCGCAAAACGCGCGCATCCTTGCCATCCAATGGCAAATCCACGAAATCGCGCACCCCTTTTCATTGGGGCCGCCCTCATTGTTCTCATCGCCGCCGGTTGGGTTTTCTTTAGCGGCGGATTCTCCGGCTCGAACACCGAAGCGGGCGACCTGCGCCGCGGCGATGCGTCCCCCGCGAGCGTTCCAACCGCCGCCGCCGCGTCCGAACCCACGGCGTCGCGCGAGGCCGCGACCGTCGAGCGCGTCAATATAACAAATGCCGAAAAGCCGCTGCCGGCGGCGTACGAGCGCGCGCTCTCGGGAATCATCGGCCGCGTCGTCGAACCCGACGGCCGACCTGTTAAAAACGCGAGCGTCGAACTGATCGGCGGCCTGCTCGAGTTTTTTACACTTGATATCGATAAATTACTATTCGAATCGGATACTTATTTTGTAGACGTAACACAACAAAAACAATCGACGAACGAAGCGGGCGAATTCCGCTTCGCGAAAGTCGACCCGCGCGGTTATTACATTATTGGCGTGAACCTCGGCAAAGGCCGTCCCGCGCTCCGGCTCGTCGACCACACGCCGATGCCGGGCGAGTCGGTCGATCTCGGCGACATCGCCCTCGATCCGTGGCTCACCGTGCGCGGCCGCCTCGTCGACGAGCGCGGCAAGGGCGTCTCCGGCGCGCGCGTGCGCGTGACGAATATTCCGGCGATCGCGTTCCAAGCGGGAATTGCAAATATACAACCGGGCACCGGCGTATTGGTTAAATTGGGAGAAAAGGATTCGCCGCGATTCATGTGGCGCATGCCGAAGTGGACCGATCAGATATTTGATAAATTACCGATGCCGGCGTCGGTGACGGTGGCCGACGGATCGTTCGCGATCGAGGGTTCGCCGTCCGGACAATTGACGATTATTTATGACGGTCCCGGCATTCCCGCGGGCAACACGCCGCCGATTCCGCAGCCGAAGGGTTCGGAAAAGGATCTCGGCGATATTAATATTTCGCGCGGCGCCGAAGTCGACGGCGTGGTCGTCGATCAGAACGACGCCCCCGTCGGCAATTCCGAAGTGACGGTCGGCATTCCGTGTCCGATCGCGGCCGAATATGTCGCATTTCTCCGCAAACCTATCAAAACCGACGCGGCCGGAAGATTTGTAGCAAAGGGCATCCCCGGACAAAAGGCGTATTTCATCGGCCGCGGACCCGGACAGGTCGACTGGACGATCGACAAGGCGCAGGAGATCACGGGCGACGAAATTAAAGTTAAAATTCCCGCGCCGCGCTCGATTTTAGTTATTGTTCAGGACGGCGCGGCAAAACCGCTCGCCGCGCGCGTGGCCGTGCAGCGCGACATGCGTGAAATGTCGCTATTTCCACAGATCGAGACGCCGCTCGTCGCCAAACCGGAAATTGTAGCTCCCGGACAATATCGCATTCGCGGCCTGAAACAGGGCCCGTACCTCGTGTACGCGCGCGCCGAGGGCTACGCGATTGCCAAAGAAAAAGTCGAAATCGCGCCGGAGGGCGAGCCGACTGTAACAATAACATGCGAACCCGAGTTTTCGATGGAAGTTACAGTTCTCGGAAAGGAAAACGGCAAGCCCGTTCCGCTCGAAATGGCGACGGTCGCCGGATTTCCCGAGAACAAATCCGCCGAAAAAATGGGATTTCTCGCTCTCGGAAGTAACAAAACCGACGAGAACGGCGTCGCGCGCGTGCGCGCGCTCGGCGAAGGTAAATTTAATATTGTCGCGACGCATCCCGCGTACGCGATGGGCGCGACCGAAGCCCAACTCCCGGGCTCGAAAACGGCATCCATACAGTTACTCGTCGGCGGCGAAATCAGCGGCACCGTGACGCGCGCGGGAATTCCGCCGGAGAAACCGATGATGGTCGTGCTCGCGCCGGGCGGCGGCGACAAAACAATACAATTACCGCGCACGAGTATTACGATACTCGAGGGTAAATTTCATTTCAGCCACATCGCGCCTGGGCATTACAAAGTCGCCGCGGTTCCGCGATTGTTAAATGATAATTTATCGAAACTGAATCCGATGGAATTCATGCGTTTCGCATCTGAGAACGCGGATCAGGATTGCGACGTGCAGGACGAACAAGTTACAGAAATGGTGATCGACCTCGCGAAAGGCGGACGCAAAGACACGCCCGACGACGGATTCGTGCGCGGGTCGGTTTATTTAAATGGCGTCGCGCTCGAGGGCGCCTACGTGATGGGACAGGGACCGGAATGGATCCGCCCGAAGAAAGTCGACGCGAGCGGCGCGTTCGATCTCGGGCGCGCGCGCGAGGGCGATTATACAATTACGGTGACGCGCGGCGGATCCGGCTTCACGGGCGCGATGCAGGGTCCGCTCGCGACGCGCAGAATTAAAGTAAAGGCCACCGAGGAAACATCCGTTAATTTTAATATTCGGACCGGCGCGCTCAAGGGCACGGTCGTCGACGAGGCCGGCAAAGCCGTCGCGGGCGCCCGCGTGCGCGTCGTTTCGGTCGAGGAGAACAGCCCTTTCGGCGGCGGTCCGCCGATTCGCACCGACGACGCCTGGCGATTCGAAATATCAGAAATCGCCTCCGGCGCCTACCGCGTGAATGCTAATTTTGAAGACGCGCAATCGTCTCCGATGAAAATCGAAGTCCGCGAAGGCGCGACCGAAAAGATACAAATTATCCTGAAACCCGGCGTCGAAGCCTCCGGCACGATCGAGGCAAAATTCCCCGAAGGCGCGACCTGGGCCTGGATGCAATTTCAACAAAAAAGCCCCGACGGCGACGGCGGCTTCGGCGGAAACGGAAACGCGCAGGTCGATTTGGAAAAGCACACGTTTACCGCCAAACGCCTCTCCCCCGGAAAATATAATATAACGTTGTCGGTCTACGGCAAAGACGCCAATACAATTTATAAAGCCGTCGAACTCGACGTCCCCCCCGGCGGCGTCAAAAACGCATTCTTAAGATTCGAAGAGGCCTCGCCCGAGGAGGCGGCAAAACAGCCGGCAATCAGGATTGGCGGGGGAAGGCGGGGAAGATAAGTGCTCTCGCGCCGCAAGGCGCTTGCGCTGCGCGCGACGCGTGCCCTGCGCGGGCGGCGAGTTGTGCGCTCGACGGGTTGGGTCGGCGGCTCGGCAGTGCTCGTCAATTGTAAGAAATGTCGGCCGCGACACGGCCGACATTTCTTACAATTGCCTGCGCAACTCGCCGCGACCCAACCCATCGAGCGCACAGCGGGGGGAATAATTAATATTTAGGATTGGAGTGGAAACGGGGATGGGTCCAATTTTACTCCAGAATCGTCGTTCGAACATCGAACCATCGTTCAATATTCGAACGCGAGTTTTGTATTCGAACCGGAGTTCGAATGTCGAACGAGCGTGAGAAAAGGCAGTCAGGTCCACTCTCCGGATCCTTAGCAAGTCCTGGTTGTCTCCGCGCTCTCCGCGTCTCCGCGTGAGCTGTCTGAAGAGCGGCGGCGGGCGTGTGCCACGCGCTTTGGGGTAAATCGCGACTGGGCGGTGGCCGGAGCATCCGCCTGTTAATCCTTATCCACGATCCGCGCGCGCACGGGCTTCATGGACGTGCGATCTTAACAATGGCACGCGATCGAGGACGCGTTCCTGCACCCATTCGAAATATAAGAATATGGCGGGTGTAATATAAAGAGTAACGATTTGCGCGACGACCAATCCGCCGACGACGACGAGGCCGAGCGGGCGGCGCGAGGCGCCGTCGGCGCCCCAGCCCGCGGCGATCGGGACGGCGCCCATCAGCGCCGCGAATGTCGTCATCATGATTGGCCGGAATCGTTCGATACTCGCCTGGTGCACGGCCTCGATGGCGGTTTTACCCTCGGCCATTCTTTGTATTGCAAAATCGACGACCATGATGCCGTTTTTCTTTACGATTCCCATCAACATAAACATTCCGATGAAGGCGTAAAGCGACGCGTCCTCGTGAAATAAATATAATGTAAACAATCCTCCGAGCAGCGCGACCGGCAGCGACGAGAGCACGGTCAGCGGATGCAGATAACTTTCATAAAGAATGCCGAGGATGACATACATTACGAATACGGCGAGAATCATCAGGATCGTCAGACTCTCCATCGTTTTCGCGAACGTCTCGGCCTCGCCCTGAAGCTGGCCGCGCACGCCGGCGGGGAGGGTCTCCTTCGCTTTCGTAAGAATGAAATCAGACGCGTCGCCGATCGGAATTCCCGGACGCAAATTAAAGAAAAACGTGACCGACGTGAATTGATTTAAGTGATTGACCGACTGGAGGCCGGTCGTTTCGCGCCACTGCGCGACGGCCGAAATCGGAATCATACGTTTGCCGTCGTCCGTGCGGACGCGCAGCCAGCGCAGGTCCTCGGGATCGCGCCGCGACGCGTCGTCCGCTTCGAGAATCACTTGATACTGATCGGTCGGCTGTTTTATTAAATATACATAATTCTGCGAATATGCGTTGCGCAGCGCCGCCTCGACGCGCGCGACCGAGATTCCGTAGCTCGCCGCGCGATCGCGCAGGACATCGATTTCCAATTTCGGCGTTTTCGAAAAATAATCCCACGAAACCGTCGAAAAACCGGGGTACGCCTGCAGTTTCGCCATGAGGTCCGCGGCGCTTTTGTATACTTCATCGGGATGCGTTCCGGAAATCGCGAATGCATATTGTCCCTGGTTCTGGCTCGTCGCGCCGACGCTTATTTTGAGCACCGGCTCCGCGCGCATGATCGGTAATATTCCGGGGATTGCGAACATCGAGCCGGAGATCCGTTGCATGACCTGTTCGATGGGCTCGCGTTCGCCGGTCGGTTTTAGAAATGATAATATCAATCCCTGCGACGACGAAAGAAACGTCGAGCCCGTCATCGTGAATGCGACATTCACTTCCGGATTTGTATGCAACACGCGGTCGGCGTCGTCCTGATACCGGCGCATTTGTTTATAGGAAGCACCGTCGGGGCCGAGCATGATTCCCCACAAAAAACCGCTGTCGCCGGACGGAATGAACGAGCGCGGCACAATATTAAAAAGCCACAGCGTGCCCGCGAGGCATCCGATCCACGCGAGCGCCGAAATCCACTTGTGTTTCAGAAAAAAATATAATGACTTTCCATATACATGCAATATCGCGTGCTCGATCGCGGAGAAACCGCGTTCCATGAGCGTTTTGCGGGCGCCCGGTCCGCGCGCGCCGAGAATCCGCGCGCACATGAGCGGAGTCAACGTTAATGATACGAGTCCGGACGCGAGAATCGCTACGATAATAACGATCGAAAATTCGCGAAAAATGCGGCCGATGATTCCCTCCATGAACACGAGCGGAATGAACACCGAGCCGAGCGAGAGCGTCATCGATACGATTGTAAAACTAATTTCGCCGACGGAATGCAGCGTCGCGTCGAGCGCGCTCTCGCCGGACTCCATGCGGCGCACGGTATTCTCCAAAAATACAATTGCGTCGTCGACGAGAAAGCCGATCGCGAGCGTCAGCGCCATTAACGATAAATTGTCGAGCGTGTATCCGAGTAGATACATCGCGACGAATGTTATTAATATCGAAAGCGGCAGCGCGAAAACCGGAATCAGCGTGTCGCTCGCGCGGCCGAGGAATACAAATATTACAATAACGACGAGTCCGAACGCGATCGCGAGCGTCTCCTCCACGTCCTGCACCGAATGGACGATCGTTAGCGATCGATCGTGAATGACGTTGACGTCGATCGCCGAGGGAAGCTGGCCGCGCACGTCGAGCAGCGCCTCGCGGACGTTGCGCGCGACCTCGACGATGTTCGAACCCGCCTGCCGGTACACGGCGACGACAATGGTAGAATTGGGGACGTCATGGCCGCGCGCCCAGAAGCGCATTTCGATGCGCTCGTCCTGCACGGAGTCGACGACGGTCGCGACGTCTTTTAAATAAACCGGGTGGCCGTCCCGTTCTGTTAAAACAACATTTTCATACTGTTCGGCGCGTTCGAGCTGCACGCGCGGCTCGAGAAGCAGCGAACTGTCGTCGTTGTCGAGCTGCCCGACGCCGCGAAAACTCGTGCTCGATTGTATAACATTACCGATGTCCTCGAGCGTCAGTCCGCGCGATGCTAATTTTCCAGGGTCTACTTTCACGCGCACGGCCGATTTCGTGCCGAACGCCTCTACTTTCGCGACGCCTTGAACCAAACTGATGCGCTGGCCGACCTCGGTCGTTCCGTAATCGTAAAGACGGCCGCGCGGCACGCTGTTGCTCGTCAGCGCGATATATTGTATCGGTTGATCGTTAGGATTCGTTTTTGATAAAGTCGGCGGCGACGGCAGATCGAGCGGAAGCCGTCCCGCCGATTGCGTGATGGCCGCCTGAACGTCGGTCGCGGCCGCGTCGATGCTTTTTGATAAAATAAATTGTAGCGTCAGTTGCGTCGAACCCTGCGTGCTCCTCGACGTGATCAGTTCGATTCCCTGAATCTGCATGAACTGCCGTTCGAGCGGCGACGCAACGTTCGCCGCCATGGTTTCGGGGCTCGCCCCGGGGTAGCCCACCTGAACCTGGATCACCGGGTAATCGACCTGTGGAAGGTCGTTTACCGGTAATCTTAAATATGCAAATACGCCGAACAAAATTACAGATACCGTCAGCAGCACGGTCATCACCGGACGGCGGACGAAGGTCTCGGAGAGTCTCATCGCGCGTCGCCCTGTTTTTCGCGGACCGGCGAACCGGGGACCACGAGAATGTGTCCGTCGGTGATGACTTTTTCGTTCGCGGCGAGACCCTCGCGAATCACGACGCGGTCGCCCTCGCGCGCGCCGGTTTTAACAATTCGAAGCTCGGCCGCGCCGTCGTTTTTGATAACATAAACGAACGGACCCGCCGCCGAGAGCTGGACCGCGCGCGCGGGAACGAGCACCGCGTTTTTAGTAATTTCCAGAATCAGGTGAACGTGCACGAACTGCCCGGGCCAGAATCGCCTCGTCGGATTCGGCACGGTCGCGCGCAACAGAATATTTCCGGTTTCGCGTCCGATCTCGCTGTCGAGAAACGTTAACGTTCCGACGGCGGGAGGAGTATTGATATGTCCGCCGTTTATTATATTACTATTCGGCGGTTCGACCGCCTCGACGCGCAGCGCGCCGCCGCCCTGACGCGCGCGGACGTCCTGCAACTGATCCTCGGTCACGTGAAATTCAATATAAATCGGATCGACGCTCTCCAGCACGGCCAGCGCGGGCGCGCTGTCGGGCCGCACGACGTTTCCTTTGTCGACAAGGCGGCGGCCGAGCCTGCCCGCGAACGGCGCGCGGATGACGCACCAGTCGAGATTAATCTTAGCATTCGCGACCATGGCGCGGCTCGACGCGGCGGCCGCCTCCTGCACGGCGACGCGGCTTTTTTTAGTATCCACGTCCTGCTTCGAAATCGCGCCCTTGTCGCCGAGATTTTTCACGCGCTCGTATTCGCGCGCCGCGTCGGCGAGCCACGCTTCGTTTTGTTGTAAATCCGCCTCCGCTTTCGCGAGGTCGGCCTCGTACGGCGCGGCATCGATCTTAAATAATACCGCGCCCGCGTCGACGTCGGCGCCGTCCTGAAATTCAATATTTATAATCCGGCCGGCAACCTGCGGGCGGACCTCGACCCGCTCGCGCGCGGCCGCGACGCCGATTTCTGTAATTTTAACAGGAACGTCGGCCGTCTCCGAAACAGCCGCCGACACGAGCGGCGGCGGAGGCGCCGGAGGCAGCGCGGCCTCGCGCCGGCAGGCGGCGGCGGACAAAAATATGATTATGATCGGCGAAATCCGTCTCATTTCCTTTTTTTCCTCCGGCGAACGGCATGCGCGTCCGCCGCGGCGACGATGAATTGATAGATTTGATCGCGAAGCGGCGCAACGTCCTTTTCGGTGTACGCCCTTCCGCGCAGGGCGTCGACGACGCCGCGCAGGTGATGGTGCACGAAACACTGCCCAAATATAAACAATGTGAACTCCAACACCGCGTCCGAGTCCGGACGCATATTTAATAATTCCGCCATCACGCCCGCGAGCAGCCGATGATGCGGGCGAATGAGCGATTCGATGAATTCCGGCAATTCGGGCCCCGGCTCCGTCATCCCGCGCAACACGAGCCTCCCCTGCCAGTCGGGCTGCGCGCCCGAAAATGTATTCTTAAGAAAAACGTCGAGCCACCGCCGCAATTGTAACTTCGGATCGGAGGTCGATTCGACGGCCTTCCTATAATCTCCGATCGAACGCGCGAGCGCGTAGTCGCAAACGGCACGATACAAATCGGCCTTGTCCTCGAAATGGTAATGAACGGCGCCGAGTCCGACGCCCGCGCGCCGCGCGATCTCCCGAATCGTCGCCCCGCGAAAACCGGCCTCGCCAAACACCTCGCCCGCCGTCTCGATAATGCGAGCGCGGTGCATCTCTGGGTTATGCTCAATCGGCATTTGTTTGTTTCGAGCGGGAGTTGTTCTGAACGCCTGTCCTGAACGGCTGTTCAGAACGCGTGTCCAATATCGGACGAGGTTTCGGGATGTCAAGCAACGACGGGACAAATTCCACCCGCACTATGGAGGGTATTAATAATTAGTTCATGGCGGGCTCCGATCTCAGCACCCCGTCGCGACCCACACGCAAGCGCGTGGTACGCGCTCGACGCATCCTTTCAGAATTCCACGCGGAGACGCGGAGCCAGAACGAGAAATTCACGCGGAGACGCGGAGAGAAGACGTGCACGCGGAGACGCGGAGAAAACCAGAACTTGCAATTGTATTCTTGGTTTTCTCCGCGTTCTCTCTGTCCTCCGCGTCTCCGCGTGAATCTCTCCTTCTGGCTCCGCGTCTCCTCTCTCCTCCGCGTCTCCGCGTGAAATTCTGAGTATTAAATTGGACCCGGTCCAAGTTTCATAATTTTCATCCAAACGTCGGATTGGTTCCGAGGAATGCTTCGACTCGAATATCTGTACTTTTTACGCCCATATCGATGAACGATCGCCCCATTTCCTCCATCATGGCGACGGGTCCGCATAAATATATAATTCGATCTGTCATATTTTGACAGATTTCATTAACAACCGACGCGTCGAATCGCCCGACTCGGCCGCCCCAACGATCTCCGTCCTTCACTCGTGTCAAAGAGTAATGAAATTCGAAATTTCGACACTTCGCCGCCATGTCGCGCAACTCGGCTTCATAAATAATATCACGCCGTTCGCGATTGCTATAAAGCAGGCAGGCGTTCGGGGGATTTACGCTTTCGCTCCAATATCGCAACATACTCATGATCGGCGTGATGCCGACGCCGCCGGCGACGAAAATTGCGGGCCGCGATTCGTCCAAAATAAATTCGCCGAAGGGTCCGGTCGCGCGCACCGTGTCGCCGGTCCGCGCATTCTTAAACAATACGCCGGTCGCCGCGCCGCCTTCGAGAAATTTAATGGTTAAATCGAAGAAACGCGTTTCGCGCGGCGAGCTCGCGATCGAATAGCTTCGGCGGATCCACGCGCCGTCCGCGTTTTTGACTTCGAATGCATAGAATTGGCCGGGTTTGAATTCCGGAAGTCCGCCCGGCGGCGCGCCGACGCGGAAGGTTTTTGTATCATGCGTTTCTTGTATGATCTCGGCGATTTGTAATTCGGCGCGCCGGAGCATCGCCGGTCGGGGAGTGGAGGTCACCGGTCTATTCTTTATTTTAACGAAAGCATGCGCTCGAGCGGACGGAGCGCCGCGAGGCGCAGCTCTTCGCCGATTTCGATGCGCGGCTGGAGATCGCGCAAGGCAAGATAAACTTTCTCGAGCGTGTTGCGCCGCATATGAGGGCATTCATTACAACTGGCGCACGCGCCCTTCGCGGCGTCGGGACCCGTGTCGACGGGCGGTTCGAGGAGGATCTTGCCGGGCGCGCGCTTGCGCATTTCGTGTAGAATGCCGCGCTCGGTTGCTACAATAAATTCCGCCGCCGGATCTGTTATGACAAATTCGAGCAATTTCGACGTCGATCCCACGAATTCCGCGTGTTCGAGAACGCTCGCGTCGCATTCGGGATGCGCGATCAGTTTCGCGCCGGGATGCCGGGTTTTGAGCGCGACGATTTTCCGCGCGTTGAACGTTTCATGAACAATACAACTGCCCGGCCACAATTCCATTTTTCGGCCGGTTTTTTTAATTAAATAATCGCCGAGATGCCGGTCGGGCACGAATAGGATCTTTTCATTTTCAGGAATCGCGCGAATGACTTTTTCGGCGTTGCTCGACGTGCAGATCCAGTCGCACAGCGCCTTCGTCGCCGCCGAAGTATTGATATATGCGACAATGGTATAATCCGGATGCCGCCGCTTCCACTCGGCGAGCGCCTCGGGCGGACAGGCCTCGGCGAGCGAACAGCCGGCCTCGAGATCGGGCAATATAACAATTTTATCCGGCGCGAGGCACTTCGCCGATTCCGCCATGAAATGCACGCCGCAAAAACATATGACCGATGCGTCCTTCGCGTCGCGCGCGCGGCGCGACAATTCGAGCGAATCTCCGACGAAATCGGCGATGTCCTGAATGTCGCCTTCTTGATAATAATGCGCGAGCAGGATCGCGTTGCGCTCTTTCTTTAATTGAACGATCGCCTCGAGCAGGTCGATTCCGGGAGGGACCGCGCAAAACTTGGGGTCGTGCGGAACCGCGAGCGGCGGCGAAAATGGATTTGTAACGAGCGATGGAGCGTTTACCATGTTTCAAACCCAGCGTTTCATGCGGAATATTATTAAAATGGCGAGCGACAGAATGAACATGCCGATCAGCGATATCCAGAATCCATTCGGCGCGTCGCTGAACGGAATCTTTAAATTCATGCCGAACACGCCCGTCACCACGGCGAGCGTTCCGCTGATGACGGCCACGACGGTGAGCGTTTTCATCACCTCGTTCATGCGATTGTTTTGTAATGCTAAAAATGCGTCGCGCAAGGACGCCACGAGTTCGCGGTCCGTCTCCAGCCGGTCGAGCGTGCGCTGGATTTGATCATACAGATCGCGAAACGCGATGCGCGCCTTCGGTTTCACGAGCGGATGCCCCTCGCGCGCGAGCGAAGCCATCAAATCGCGCATGGGCCGCGCCTCCCGGTGGAGCTGCGTCGCCGATTGTCTCAATTTGAGAATCTTATCGAGTCCACATTGGTTATGATCGCCGACGATCGCGCTTTCCATCAATTCGATCTGATTCTCGAACTCGTCGAGCGTCGGCACGTACGCGTCGACGAACTCGTCGAGAATCCCGTGCGCGACGAATTCGATTCCCGCGCCGATCGTTTGCACGGGATCGCGAACGATCTTGTCGAGCGCCCTGTTGACGAGCGACGAATCGCCCGCATGCACGGTTACTAATATTCGGCTGCGCAGGAACAACGCGACGGCGTCGCATGTACCGTCGCTTTTTTCCGGCGCGCGCGCGATTACAAATAAATACGCGGACCGCTCGCCTTCCTCGCCGACCTCCTCGACCTTGGCGGGATGGTTGGCGTCGAGCGCGTCCTCGACCGAGTAATCCGCGAATTTAAGTTCTTTCTTTAATAACAATTCCGCCTCGTCCGCCGACGGCGCCACAAGATCGATCCATGCGCGCGGCCGCGTCTGCGCGTTTCCGGCGAGCGCCGCGCGCGCCGCGTCGATCCCCTCGACCATCTTGAGGTTGCTGGAATCGCCTTTTGTAATAACGCGAATCATCGGATTCGGGGCGGATCGGCGGACGCGCCGCCGAAGATAGTTAGGAATACGGCGATCACCGGACGAACTTTAACATAAACGAACCCGTTCTCAACGCGAGTCGCGTAAACTCGAAGCCGTTGCGCGCGCAACGTCGTGCATTGGCCGTCGTCGGCGCGGAACTCCCAACCGTGCGACGGACACATGACCGTTCCGCTATCTGTTAGAAATTCCGATATCAATGATCCGGCGTGCGGACAGGCGGCCGAGAGCGCCCGCCATCCGTCGTTTCCGTGGAAAAGCGCGACGGCGACGCCCCGAACCTGCAGGATTGCCCCTTCGCCGGGGGCGATCTGATCGATCGCCATTGCGCGCGTCCATCCGAGCATTACCAGAGCGTACCGTATCCCGAAAAATTGGCGAAAGCGTTGTTTAGAGTGAATTGAGATAAGCCGGGACGGAATTCACGTATTTTTCGCCTCGAAGGTTGGTCGAAATCGGTTCTGATGCGCGCGATGCAGACACCTTCCCTCGAAGTTCCACGCGAGCACTATTTCAACTTCCGCTCGGCGCCTTTTTTAGCGTTTCACGTGGCGGCCATTCCACTCGCCTTCTGGGTGGGCTTTTCGTGGCAGGGGGTCGCATGGTGTGTCGGACTTTACTATTTACGGATGCTTTTTTGTTGTATTGGATATCACCGGTATTTCGCGCACCGGACGTTTCAGTTAAGCCGTGTCCCGCAATTTATTCTTGCATTCTGCGCGGAAACTACAGTTCAAAAAGGCGTCCTCTGGTGGGCGGCCCACCACCGCCGGCATCATCGCTACAGCGACGAGCCTGAAGATATCCATTCGGTCGTGCAGCGCGGTTTCTGGTACGCGCACGTCGGCTGGATTCTGTCCGAGCGCTGGCTCGAGACCGACACGAAGCGCATCGCCGATTTCGCGCGGTTCCCCGAAATTCGCTGGATCGATAAACACTACTGGCTGCCGCCGACGGTTCTCGCGGTTTTATTATTCATCATCGGCGGGCCCGTGGCGATCGTCTGGGGATTTGTTATTTCAACCGTCGTGCTCTGGCACGGAACATTTACTATCAATTCGCTGATGCATATCATCGGCCGCCGGCGATTCGATACATCGGATAATAGTAAGAATTCGCTCGTTCTCGCGATTGTGACGTGCGGCGAAGGCTGGCATAACAACCACCACCGCCATCAGCACGCCGCCGCGCAGGGTTTTTACTGGTGGCAGATCGATTTCGCGTATTACGTCATCAAAGTATTCAACTGGCTCGGCGTGATTCGCAATGTCGTGGAACCGACGCCGGAAATTCTCGCGGAAGGACGCCGGAAGATCGCCGTGCCTCCTCCTCACATCATTCACGCCGAATCGAAAGCCGCGGCATCGGCGGCGGCAGCCGCGGCCGCGATCACGCGCCAAGTTTCATACAACACTGTTTAAATTTTCGCCCGCTCCCGCACGGACAGGGATCGTTGCGCCCGGTTTTTTCCGCTTTGTGAACAAACGGTTTTTCGGGCGAACCGCCGTGACTGTGCCCGTGGCCATGACTGTGGCTCTCGCCGCGTTCGATCATATCTAAAAAAGTACGATTGTTTTCTTCGAGCGCGCGCGCGATTTCATAACTCTGAGAAACGACCGCGCGGTCTTCTGTAAATTGAAGAATCGCGCGCGCGATCGGCAGCACGTGGCGCGCGTCGGGGTCTTTCTTCGCCATTTTCTCGGGCAAAAGATGCAGCAACAGGCCGTGCACGTCGTCGCCGTCGAGGTGCTTCGGCGACTTGCCGAGCCCGTCGAAACAACATTCTAGAAACAATCGCGCGACGCGCCTCAGCGACTCCGCTTCGATGTTTTGAAGCGAGCGCGCGGGCGCGGATTCGAGAAATGCGGCGAGCAGAAGGGATGTTTCGCGGTTTGTCATGGATCGATTCGGTCGGGAACACGCATGATACCGCTCAAACCCCAATGATCGAAACCTCGCCCCGAAGAATGGATTCGGCCGCGGCCGCCCGCGCCGCCGCGCTCCCGATTTTTTTTATATTAACATTCGCAGCCGCCGCGCCCGCGTCGCCCGCGCAGCGCAAACCGGCGTCCATTCCCGCGCCCGACAAGAATGCACAATTCAAGTACGTCGAAGGCGCGCTCGGCGGCCCGAGTTATGATATCAAATGCGAGGGCGTCGACGTCGGCGATTTCGACGGCGACGGCAAACTCGATATCGTCTTCGCGACCGGATTCGTGCTGCAGCCCGCGAGGCAGAAGAAACACATCCCGCAATTACAAATGAATAAATCGACGGGCGAGGGAAATATTAAATTTGTCGACGAAGCGCTCGAACGGCTGCCGAAGGATTTTGCGGTGCAGGCAGGAATGGTGACCGTCTTCGACGCCGACCGCGACGGCGATTTGGATATTTGCTTCGCTCAAATGGGCTCCCGCCCCGCTCGGTTGATTCTTAACGATGGAAAGGGGCATTTTACAGAAACGGCCGACGCCCGATTTCCAACAGTTAAAATGTCCTCCGCGTCCGTCGAATTCGGCGACGTCGACTCCGACGGCGACCTCGATCTCGTCTTCAGCGATCAGGGCAGCAAGACGCGGCTTTTTATCAATGACGGGACCGGCAAATATACGGATGAAACCGACGCGCGCATGCCCGACATCGCCGTGCCCGTCGCGCAGGACGCGACGTTTGCGGACATCGACGGCGATTTCGATCTCGACCTCGTCGTGATCGGCAAGCACGCGAACGGCCAGAATTTATTCGTAAACGACGGAAACGGTAAATTTACCGATGCGACGCCGGTTCTAAATTATCCGGGAACGGCGAATAATTACGAATGCGAATGGGCCGATCTCGACAACGACGGCGACGTCGACGCGTTCTGGGTTTCGATCGAAAAAATGAACGAAGGCGCGTCGAAAAATCTGCTCCGCGAAACCGGAAAACTCTCGTTCGAGCACCTGACGAACTGTATCAAGGGCCACAACGGCGACGACGACAACGAAATTACATTCATCGACGTCAACGACGACGGATTCCTTGACGTCATCGTGGGCTCGCTCCTCGACTGGCCCGAAAAGTTATATATCAACGACGGAAAATGGAATTTTACTTATGTCAACGCCTTCGACTTCGGCATCGACCCCACCTGCGACGCGGCCGCGGGCGATTTCGACAACGACGGGCGCACCGACTACGTGACCGCGAACGGCGAATCCGGCACGGGAAACAAAATTTACAGAAACACGGGACCGAAAGACACACACGGCCCGAATATCCTTAAAATTGACAATCCAGGCCGCCTATCCGCCGCCGGCGTCTTCGAATTCCACGCGTTCATCCAAGATAATAGTTACGACGACGGCCAGGACTTCATCCACTGCTCCTTCAACGCCGAAATCGAAGCAAAAAACGGTAAATTTAAGAAAGAAAACATCGCAATGACCAACATGGGCGGACACTTATTCCGCGGCGCGCTCGACCTGGCGGCGATGAAGGCGGAACCTAACGGAGTCAAAGCGTCCATCATTATCGAGGCCGTCGACCACACGGGAAATAAGACAAGATCGAAGCCGGCGCTCGTAACCAGCACCAAGTAGGCTAAAAAAGGGGACGAATCCCCTTTTTCTCCCTTTTCGGGGGGATTATAAATATTACAAAACACAGGGTGCTTGTGTCATGTGGCCACAATCTTAAACAGCGAGGCGATGCCGTGACGGGCGAGGTGGCCGCGCTTTTATTAGTGACGTGCTATCGTTAGTACTGGCGGGCGGCGGGTCCGTGGCGCAAGGCGGCGGCGGCGAAGGCGACGCCCCGTCGCGTCGAGCGTGTGGTTCTCTCACTGGCGTGCCGGTCGCGACCGGGCGTGGCCGGAGCATCGCCGCTGCGCCGCGCCGCGGAGCCCGCCGCCCGCATTGGCCTAATTGATATTACTTTTATTGTTATTGAATAATTGGACCCGTCCCCCTTTTCTCCCTTCTAACCCCCGTATTTCGACAGTATCTTGACAAAAATCTCGGCCTGTTCCTTCGCGTCGTCGAGTGCATTATGAGTATGAGGTAAATTCGATCGTACTTCCGCCGGCAGTTTGTTTTTAGTAGTGTCGCCCCACCTTGGTTTCTGAAATAAACCCATTGCAAGGGCTTTCATATCCAATCCGGCGATTCCGCGGGTAAAAAAGGGGACGGGTCCAATATTTTGTGAATCGATTGCGAAATTGGAGCCGTCCCCATTTTTTCCCATTTTTTCGAGCCCAAGAGACAGGGTGCTTGTGTCATGTGGCCACAATCTTAAACAGCGAGGCGATGCCGTGACGGGCGAGGTGGCCGCGCTTGCGCGGCCACGCGCCCGCCGGCATGGCCGAGCAGCCGCGCTTTTATTAGTGACGTGCTATCGTTAGTACTGGCGGGCGGCGGGTCCGTGGCGCAAGGCGGCGGCGGCGAAGGCGACGCCCCGTCGCGTCGAGCGTGTGGTTCTCGCTGGCGTGCCGGCCGCGACCGGGCGTGGCCGGAGCATCGCCGCTGCGCCGCGCCGCGGAGCCCGCCGCCCGCAAGAACCTATTTGAAATCACTCCAAGTCCATAATCATACTGACTTGACGACTGTGGCGAGCGCGCCGCCCGCATTGGCCTAATTGATATTACTTCTATTGAATAATTGGTCCCGTCTCCCTTTTCTCTCTTCTAACCCCCGTATTTCGCGAGTATCTTAACAAAGATCTCCGCCTGTTCCTTGGCGTCGTCGAGTGCATTATGAGTATGTGGCAAACTTGAGCGCACTTCCGCCGGCAATTTATTTTTTGTGGTATCGCCCCATCGGTGTTTTTGAAATACGCCCATTGCCAATGCCTTCATATCGAGTCCGGCGATTCCGAATGGGTCTTTGCCCAAAAAATGGATAAAATACCAATGAACGAACATCCAATCGAAGGTCGCGTTGAATGCAACAAATACAGGACGCTTTCCGGGAGCCGCTTCCGTCCGCAGCCAACGATCGAATTCCGCCATGACGTCGCCCGGCAGGGGCGCGTCGCGGGCGAGTTTGTCGCGGTCGAGTTTCGTGATCGCGAGCGATGCGGCGACGAATTTGTCGGAAATCGGTTTCAATTCGCGATAATAAGTAACATCGGGCCGGCCGACGACGACGGCGCCGATCGATAACATCGAATAATCGCCTGGAATCGGTCCATCGGCTTCGATATCGATGGAAATGAAGACTTCTTCGAGCATGTTGAATATTTACTTTCGCGTCCGTTTAATTTATATTTCTTAAAATGATCTATCTTCTTCCCGAATCGAATCGCGGATGCGCTTCCGTGCGCGTCCGCGGGTCCGCCCGGTCGCGTTCGGCGTCCTCGAGCAGTTCGATACGCGCGCGCAGGTGGCGCGACGTGTTTTCGAGCGCGTACGCGATCACGAGCAATCCCGCGATCGGCGGCACGAAATAAATATAAAAATCCTTCGGAAATCCGCGCACCGATCCGTAAAAAAGCGGCCCGGCAATCAAAAGCGCGCCGCAGATGAACGCGCCGCGCAGATACGCCTTTTCGTTAGATTCCTTTGGAATTTGCATGGAATTATAATGGTTATTGTTTTGTTATAAATTGTTTCGCGAAATCCGCGATCGCGTTCGCGACGTCCTCGGCGCGGCCTTCGAAGAAATGTCCGGCCCCGTCGATCGTTATAATTTTAATATTCGGGTTATCGTTCGAACCGCGCCGGAAAAACGCGCGCACGTCGGCGGGCGAACCGAATACGTCCTGCTCCCCCTGCACGACGAGCAGCGGTTTGTCGATCGCTTTCGCGAATTGTAAATCTAACATATTCACGGGCAGCCCCATGGCGGCGATCGCGGCCACGCGCGCGTCGGCGATCCCCGCCGCAAGAATCTGCGCGGCGCCAAAACTGTAGCCAACGCCCACGAGCGGCGCGCAGCCTCGCGCGTGGAGCGCGTCGAACGCAGCGCCGACGTCCTCGCGTTCGCCGCGCCCGTCGTCGTGCGCGCCGGCGCTCAAGGCGACGCCGCGAAAATTAAATCGTAATACATCGAATCCGGCGCGCGCGAGCGCTTTCGCCGTTTTATAAACATTTGTATTGTGCATCGTGCCGCCGCGCAGCGGATGCGGATGGCACACGACGGCGCCCGCCGTCGGATTTGTTACATTCTCGCCGGGATCGAGCAGCGCTTCGAGCCGCCCGGCCGGCCCGCGCAGTGCAAACGCGACGCTCACTTGTCGTTGGGCGGCGCGACGGGCGGTTTGGGCGGAAGCGTTTTGCGCACGAATGTCAATGAATCGTTCGATCCGCGCGCGATAATTAATCTCTGGCCGATTTCGGGCGCGCCGATGAATTGTAAAGTCCGTTCCTCGATCACGCCGCCAACGTCGGGTTTCAACTCGCCGCCGTCGTTCGAAAATCCCCACACGTCGACGAGGCGCAGGCGGTTCGTTTCCGCAATACTATAATTCTTCGCGGACCCGACAAAATTATAATCCCATTCGCTATTATCTTTATTTTTTGTCGTGATGACGGCGTTGATCATGAGCCAGCCGTCCTGAACCATCATGAAACCCGAGGATCGCAGAATTGGCGAAATCTTCGGATTGACGCAATCGATCACCGACCAGACCCCCTGAATCTCGCGTTCGACGCGATCTTTTTCGGTTTGTTTTGGCGTGGCGGCGCCGGCGGCGGGCTCCTTTGGTTTTTGTTGAAATGACAGCGGCGCGAACCGGGGTCCGGAGGCGGCCGCGAGCGACAAACCAACGATTCCAACGATAAGTGAGGGCAATGGGCGCATGCGGGAATTATCGACTCTTGCAGGCTTTGAAACCATGAACCACCGTCGGACATCGTAAGATCCAAAACCGATGACATCGATTCCCGCAATTCTCCTCGCTTCGATCCTTGCCGCGGCCTCGCCCCAGGGCATCGGCGAAGTCCACGTCGCGGCCAAATTGTCTTCCCCCGCGGCGCCCGTCGCGGCGGGCGCATCCGGCAAACTTTCGCTCGAACTGAAAATCGACAAGGGCTGGCATATTTACAGTTCGGACACGGTGGATGGCGGGCTCCCGACGGTTGTGAAACCACAATTCCCCGAAGGATTTGTCATCGGCGAACCTGTCTTTCCGGAGCCGAAGGAGGAGGAGTTTTTTGGTAGTAAGATGAAAGCGTACGAGGGAACAATACAGATCGAAATCCCGTTCACCGCGCCGTCGAACGCGAAACCCGGCGAGATCGACGCAACCGCAAAAGTGACATGGCAATCCTGCAATACTTCCAAATGTCTCGAGGGCGCGGCCGATGTCTCCGCGAAAATTAAGATTGTCGCGGGCGTTGCCCCCGCGCCGCCGAAGAGCGTGGCGGGCAAACTTATCAAATCGCCCGAGCCGGGCTTCGACGGCCAACCTTACAAAATGAAAGTCGATATGGAAATCGACAACGGCGAACCCGCCCCCGGCGACACGGCGGTCGTGTCGATCCATCTCGACGTCGAAACCGGAAATCATACCTATGCGCCGGACAGCGACGAGAACGGCGGCATTCCGTTAAAATTTACATCCGACGATTTCGAAATCGTCGGCAAGTACGAGGGACCCGCGCCGAAAGTCGTTCACGATCCGAATCTTAATATCGACCAGCGCGAATACACCGGATCCGTAACATTAAAACAGCGCGTCCGCGTTCCGGCGGCGGGCTGGAAAGGTAAGAAACCCGAATTCAAAGTCGACGGCCAGGTCTGCGACGAAAAAAGCTGCCTTCCGCCGGCGTCGTGGACCGCGGCATTTGATATTAAAGAAAAACCGGCGGCGGCGGGAACGACCGGCGGCGCCGCGTCAAAACCCGCCGAAAAGAAAGCGGGCGGCAAGAACCCCGCCTCGGGCGACTCGCCAAAGGAACAATCCGAGACCCTCACGCTCGGAGCGTTCGCGATCGCGTCCGCATTCGGCGGATGGGCGTCGCTTTTTACGCCGTGCGTGTTTCCAATGATACCGATCACGGTTTCGTTTTTTAGTAAACGCGCAAAAGGCAGCCGCCGCCGATCCATCGCGATGGCCGGAACCTACACGCTCGGCATCATCGGTACATTTACATTAATCGGCGTCGGCGTTTCGATTCTGTTCGGCGCGTCGGGCTTGCAAATATTCGCGGCGGACAAATGGGTCAATATGGCGATGGGGACGCTGTTCGTCGTTCTCGGACTCGCGCTGCTCGGATTATTTACAATCAGCGCGCCGTCCTCGCTGACAAACAAAGTCGAGGAAGCGCGGGGAAATGCAAAGAACGATTATGCGATGACGATGCTCATTGCCGTCGCGTTCACACTGGCGTCGTTCACGTGCACCGTGCCGATTCTCGGCGCATTATTATTACAATCCACGCAAGATCCGTGGCGGGCGACCGTCGGAATGCTCTCCTATTCTTCCGCGTTCGCCGCGCCGTTCTTTCTTCTGGCAATTTTTCCGACGGCGCTGCAGCGCCTCCCGAAAGGCGGCGCGTGGCTTGAAGTTGTTAAGATTTCGATGGGGTTCGCCGAGATCGCGGCGGCGCTTAAATTCTTTTCGACGTCCGACATCGCCGCGCACACCGAGTTATTGACACGACCGGTGTTTCTCGCGATTTGGATCGCGCTGTTCCTCGCGCTCGCTCTTTACTTATTCGGAATCTTAAAATTGCCCGGCGCCGAGGGCGAAGTGGGCCCCGTGCGCGCGCTGTTCGGCACCGGCGTCCTGGCATTTGTAATATATCTGATGGTGGGCCTCTTTGGCGGATCGTACGGAACGTTTCTCGAGAGCTTTCTCCCCCCCGCCGATTACGGCGGCGCGCGCTTTTCCCGGAGCGAAAAATCGGGGCCGAAACTCCGATGGCTTGAGGATCTGAAAGTTGCGAAACTCGAAGCGAAACAACAAAACAAAAGGATTTTTATCAATTTCACCGGCGAGACCTGAGTCGTCTGCCGCGGCGTGGAAAACAGCATTTTCCCGCGTCCGACCGTGACGTCGGAATTACAAAAGTACATACTCGTGGAACTTTGGCTCGATCGAACGCGGTCTCCCGAACTGAAAAAGGAGTCCGAGGAGAATCAACAATATCAGATGGATAAATATAAGACAGTCGCTCGGCCGTATTATGTAGTTTTGCAGTCCGACGGCGAGACGGTCGTCGATCAGTTCGGATTCGGAAATGCGGCAACCGAAGGGGAAATGCTCGATTTCCTCCACCGCGCGGCGGCGAAATAGTTCATATTTAGATTCGCGCGGCCGCGGGTTTGCGACCGCGGAATTCGATCCACAATCCGATCGCGACGCCGGCGACGAAGATCGATTGCAATCCGAGACTTAACAGATCGGGATACACGCCGAGCCAGTCGATGCGCGGAAAATGCACGGGGCGCGGCTCGAGGTAGCCTCCTTCCATGAGCGCATGCACGGCGCCGCCCGCGAATACGAACGCCAATACATACAAAAGCGCGCCCGAAATCGTAAAGAACAGTTTGAGCGGAAGTTTTTTGCTTAATTTAAAGATAATGAAGATCGCGACGGCGAGCGCGCCCGCGCCGATCGCGGCTCCGGCGCCGATCGCGGCCGTCTGCGTCGCGTGTTCCTTCAAGAGGGCTTCATAAAATAAAATCGTTTCGAACATTTCGCGGTAGACGGCGAGGAAAGCGATTGTAAACAATGCCGTGCGCCCTTTTCGAGTGATTGCCGCGCTCATCTGCGCTTTTAAGAATTCCATCCAATGTTTGGAATCGGCGCGCGAAAGGATCCAATAACTCGTGTACGCTAACATTGCCGCCGCGAGCAGGCCGACGACGCCTTCCACCAATTCGCGCTGCGCGGAGCTGACGTCGATCGCGACGCGCGCGAGCAGCCACGTGGCGGCGCCCGCGAGGATGGCGGCGATCCAGCCCAAATGTAACGAGCGCACGACGTCGGGGCGGTTGAGTTTTCTTAATAACCCCAGCATCGCCGCCACGAGCAGCGCGGCTTCGATGCCCTCGCGCAATATAATTAATGCGGACGCGAGCAGCGAAAATGTTTTCGAATCGGCATTCGACGCGAGCAGCGCACCGGCGACCGCCAGGTTTTTATCCAATTCCTCGACACCGCGCGACAAAACCGCATCGGATTTGCCGTCGCGGATATCGGCGCGTAATTGTAAAAATCCCGCTTCGAGCTTTGCGACCAATTCCGCGTCGGCCGCGCGGAGCGTCGCTTCGACCGGCTCCAATTGTTGTAAATAAACGTCGAACGCGCGGCCGCGGGCCTCGTCGCGTTTGCCCGCGCGGGCCAATTCTAATATTTTTCCGAGTTCCGCGCGCGCGACGCCGAGCCGGCTTCCGTCCTCGCGGCCCGTCGACGGCGGCGTGAACCGCAACCAGGCGATATCGTATGCAATCGACTCCGGCGCGCGGCCGAATTCGCCCAACCTGCGCTCGAGTTGCGCATCAGTCGAATTGGACAATTCATATAAAGTAAATTTCGGCAATCCCGCCGGCGACGCGCCGCCGTCGCCGAGTTGCAGTTCGGGATGTTGATTCTTAAAATCGGCGCTGCGCTGCGTTGCTACAAAAAACGCGAGATTCCAACGCTCCCTCGGCGCGAGTACGTCGAACGATGCCATCGCGGTGCCGGAGACGCCAAATGTAATCACATTGAAAACGTGATAGGGAGAAATCGCGATGCGCCCTTTTTCGCTAAGATACGAAAGCGGCGGAGGTTTTAACTCCTTCGCTTTGCTGGTATCGGCGTCCCCGCGCGGCCCGTGGCACGCCGCGCAATTTTGCATAAACAATTCGCGGCCGCGCGCGAGCGACGGCGGCGTCTCCGGCGCAAGCCGGACGTCGAATTTTTGTAATACAAATAATCGCGTCTCGCGCGCGGCGTCCTGCACTTCGCGCGGCGGCGCGAGCGCGCGAATTTTTTCGGCGAGGGCGCGCGCGCTTTTTGTAATATTACCTTCCGGCGCGCCCTCGAGATCCGCCGCCAGCGCGAGCGTTTCCTCGGAGAAGGATTTCTGTTCTTCATACTCTTCCGCGCTGATGACTTTTCCTTCGGCGGAAACGGCCCCCGCGTAATCGACGCCGAGATAATCGAGCAGGCCGATCATTCTGTGTACTTCGCGGTCGCGATCGTCGTTTCCGGCGATTGTTAATGTTCGCGCTCCGGACGCGCCGCCCGGCGTGGATACAAAGACTTCATGCGCCGCCAGCGCGCCGCCGACGGCAAGAACGAACGCCGTCACGAGCGCGGCGAGAGCTTTGTCGAGAATGATTCTCAAGTGCAATAAGGGTACACGACGTTGTCGGCAAGTCGATGCCCCGTGGCAAAATCCGAACCCTCGTGCGAGGCTGGGCGCTTCCAGCAAAGGAAACAACGCATGACGGACCTGAAACGCCTCGCGGGCGAATTTGCCGCGCAATACGTAGAGTCGGGAATGGTCGTGGGCCTGGGAACGGGATCCACGGTCGAGCATTTCCTGCGGCGTCTCGGCGAGCGCATCCGTTTGGAAGGACTCTCGCTTCGCGGCGTTTGCACTTCGAAATCGACGGAGGCTGCATCGATCCGCTACGGAATTCCAACGATTGCACCCGGCGATGCGGCGGCCATCGATCTCACGGTCGACGGAGCCGACGAAATCGATGCCGCATTTTCAATGATCAAAGGCGGCGGCGGCGCGCTGCTTCGCGAAAAAGTTGTAGCATCGCTTTCGCGCGTTGAAGTCATTGTCGTCGGACAAAATAAAGTCGTCGAAAAACTCGGAACGACGTTTCCCCTTCCGATCGAGGTCGTCCCCTTCGCGGCGGGAGTCGTGCGGCGGTCGCTCGAACGTTTCGGTAATGTTACAGAACGCATGCGCGACGGAAATATATATTTAACAGATAACGGCAACGCGATCCTCGACGTGCGTTTTCGCAACGGCATCGAGGATGCCGCGTCGCTCGAAACCGCGCTCGATCGCATTCCGGGCGTCGTCGAAACCGGCCTCTTCGTCGGACTTGCACATCGCGTCGTGATCGCGAAGGACGACGGAACGATCGAAGTCCGCGACTGCCCGCGCTGCTGAAAGTATGCCCGCCGATTTTCTATCAAAAAGCGGCGGCCGTCGCGTGCATACAAGAATGCCCGCCACACGATCCCCGCGACGTGATACGCGCGTGTCCAAAAACCAACGCCCACCCAGCCCCGATCCAATATTACAATATTTGCTTGGCGGCGAGTTCATCCGCGAACTCACCTCGGCCATGCGGATGCGGCGCATTATAACCATTGGTCTCCGCGAAGAAGTCGTGCACGATCTGCGCGGCCGCGCGCTCGAAAAGTATCTTGAGAAGCGTTCGCACGGCCGCGTGCGCGGCCCGTACGACGCCCGCGACGTCGCGCTCTCGCTCGCGAACTCCGCTGTATATCAATTCATTTGCCACGACCGGCCGCGGCTGCCGCGCGGAATGCTACATATCGAGATGGATCTCGAATCGCTGCCCGAGAAGCGCGAACGCAACCCGCGGCGCAACCAAGACATGACTCCCGGCGCCCTATTGCTCTCCGCCCGCGTCCGCGTCGGCCGCCGCGGCGCGCGCGCGGCGCAACGCAATATTCTCGAACGCTCCGGAATAGTAAATTTAAACGAAGACGCGGCCGTCGCACTCGCCCAAATCGCGAAATGGATCTTACGGTACGAAGGCGATCGCGATTCCGGAACCCTCGCCAAGGAAATCGCACGAGCCACAAAGCAACAGAAAACTGTAAACCCACGGGATTGGGTGAAACTACTTCGTGCAACAACTCGAGTCAGCGGCGGTCAACCATCCTCCATCGCTAAACTTGCAAATACTGCCATGAGCGTGCCGGATTTGAGCTGAGATCATTAGCCTAACCAAAGTCCCATTTATTGATTCATAAATTGTAGATTGTAGATTGTAGATTGTAATTAAGAGTTAGGTCAATGCGGACGGCGGGCTCCGCGGCGCGGCGCAGCGGCGGCTGCCGGCCGCGCGATCGCGCCTGACCCGCCAGCGCGTGGCACACGCTCGGCGCGATGTGCGCCGCCTTCGCCGCCGCCGTCTTGCGCCACGGACCCGCCGCCCGCCCAGTCCCTATTACAACACTTATTGCGACACTAACTAAACGCGGCCTGCTCGGCCGAGCCGGCGCGCGCGCATCCACGCGCGCGTCGCGGCTCCGCCTCGCCCCCCGAAGTGACCCATTATGATCAAGCGCCAATAATTAATATTACCAAGACGGTGTTTGTGTCATGTGGCCGGGATCGACGACAGCGAGACGGTCGCGCGCAGCGCGGTGTGGCCGCGCTTGCGCGGGCACGCGCGCGCCGCGACGGCCGAGCAGCCGCGCTTTTATTAGTGTACGTGCTATCGTTAGTACTGGCGGGCGGCGGGTCCGCGGCGCCAGACAGCGGCGGCGAAGGCGACGCCCCGTCGCGTCTAGCGTGTCGTGTTCGCTTGCGGGTTGGTCGCGACAGGGCGTGGCCGGAGCATCGCCGCTGCGCCGCGCCGCGGAGCCCACCGCCCGCATTGACCTCTTTCGTTAGAATTGCAAATCAATAACGATCATGTCAGACGTCTTGGGCGAGCGCGCCGCGGAGCCCGCCGCCCGCTTTGAGCTATTTGCTATTATTACCGATGCTACTGAATGAACAATCAATAGATCACTAAAGTAATATTTCAAATTACTATTCTTTCAACCCCCACGCGAATATCATTTATCAAAAACGCCCAGTTACTGGCCGCGCCAATCCAGTTATTCATTCAAACCGATTCCCATTCCCCTCGATGCCGCGACACGATCGAGCGATTTTCATGCCGACTCGCCTTCCTTCGAAATTTTGCGTTATAATTTCACCGACATGAGCCCCGGCCCCATTCGCCTTGGATTGACGCAGTCGCCCCGTCTGGAGCAGCGACTCGTGCAGTCGCCGCAGCTCATTCAGGCGATGCAAATCCTTCAATTGCCGCTACTTGACTTGCAAGGCCGGATTGAACAGGAGTTGCTCGAGAACCCGTTTCTCGAAGTCGCGGAACCCGCGCCGGAAGACACCGAACGATCGTCACAATCGAAGCCGTGGGATGACGTCTCGCCGCAATCTCCCGCTCAGGCTCCGGCCATTTCCGAGGACCTCGACCGGCGTGCGATTCGAACGCTCGAAGCCTTCGAAAAACTCGCGGGAGAACACACGCCGCGTCGCCCGCGCGGCGGCGATCAAAATGATGAACGGCGCGCCGAGGCGCTTGCGAATGCGCCGGTGGCGCCGAAGACGTTTGCCGAAGTATTCGAGCCGCAGCTCGGATTGTTAGATTTTAATGAAAAACAGCTCCGCATCGCGTCCTATTTGTTAGCGAGCGTCGATCCGCGCGGATACTTAAGAATTCCGCCCGAAGAAATCGCGTGCGAGCCGGATCTCGGCGCGACGACCGAGGAGGTTTTATATGTTATCGAACAATTGAGGACGCTCGGACCCCCCGGAATTTTCGCGCGCGACCTGCGCGAATGTTTATTGTTACAAATAAAGGCGCATTTCCTCGAGGACGCGCCCAACACGCTCGAATTTCAATTGGTCGACCGATTTCTCGAGGACGTCGCGATGAACCGGCTTCCCAAGATCATGCGCGAGACCGAGCGGTCGATGGACGAAATTAAAGATGCAATTGATACGATTCGCCATCTGAATCCCAATCCCGCGGGCGGCGAGTTTTCGGAGCCGAATGTTCGCATTGTGCCCGACGTGCTCGTGGTCGAAGTCGACGGTAATTATGAAATTCGCCTCGAACGGGGTGGAGTTCCCGAACTCCGTGTTTCGGGCGATCTCGCGAAAATGTTATCGCAGGCCAAGGACGATCCTAAAGTACATGAATTTCTCGAACGTAAATTCCAGAGCGCGAAGTGGTTCAAGGAGGCGATCGAGCGCCGAAGACTAACGCTGGAAAAAATCTGCCGCGCGATTTTCGACCGCCAGCGAGATTTTCTCGAACAGGGCGCGTCGTCGCTGCGGCCGCTGCGCATGCAGGAGATCGCCGACGAAGTGGGCGTTCACATTTCTACAGTTTCGCGAGGCATTTCCGGAAAATACGTCGATACACCGCGCGGAATTTTTCCTTTAAAATACTTTTTCGTCGGCGGCACCGTCACGGAAGGCGGCGAATTCGAATCGCAAACGGCCATCAAGGAACTTGTTAAGAAAATCATCTCGACCGAGGATCCTAACAATCCTCTTTCCGACGAGGAAATCGGCAAGAAACTCTCGGAACGCAACGGAGTCCCGATCGCGCGCAGAACGGTCACGAAATACCGCAAGGCGCTGAACATTCCCGCCAGCAGCCAGCGAAAGATATATTAACTTTCAGGCGACGAGATTTTTGATAACTTTCCCCGCGACGTCGGTTAGCCGGAAATCGCGGCCTTGGTATCGGTAAATTAACTTTTCGTGGTCGACGCCGAGCAGATGTAACATCGTCGCGTGCAGATCGTGGACGTGGACGCCCTCGTTTTTGATATCCTGGATATTGTAGCCATACTCGTCGGTCTCGCCGTGGGAGACTCCGCGCTTCGCGCCGCCGCCCGCCATCCAAATACTAAAACAACGCGGATGATGGTCGCGGCCAAAATCGTTATCTGTTAATTTGCCCTGCGAATAATTCGTTCGGCCGAACTCGCCTCCCCACACGACGAGCGTGTCGTCGAGCAGGCCGCGGCGTTTCAAATCGATGATGAGCGCCGCCGAACCCTGATCGGTCTCGCGGCAAAGCCCGGGAATCCCCGAAGGCAAATGATCGTGATGATCCCAACCGGGGTGCAATAATTGTATAAATCGAACGCCGCGCTCCGCGAGACGGCGCGCCAATAAGCAATGATATGCATACGTTCCGGGTTTGCGGGAATCGTCTCCGTATAACTTAAAAACTTCCTCCGGCTCCGCCGAGAGATCCGTAACTTCAGGCACCGACATCTGCATGCGAAACGCCATTTCCGCCTGCGCCATTCGCGAGAGGATTTCGCCGTCGCCCGTTTTATTAAATTGATTTTGTTGCAATTTGTCGAGCGCGTCGAGCTGCCGGCGGCGCGCGTCGCGCGAGATGCCCCCCGGATTGTTTAGATACAATACCGGATCTTTTCCCGCGAGGAACTGCACGCCTTGAAATTCGCTCGGCAGGAACCCCGTCCCCCAGAGCCGCGCGTAGAGCGGCTGGTCGGCGGCCTTGTTCGTGCACAATACTACAAATGCCGGAAGATTCGCATTCGCGCTCCCGAGGCCGTACGCGAGCCACGCCCCCATCGACGGACGCCCCGCCTGCTCGGCGCCGGTGCAAAAAAAAGTTATCGCCGGATCGTGATTGATCGCCTCCGTGTACATCGTTTTGATAATACACAATTCGTCGACGACGCCGGCCGTGCGCGGCAGCAGCTCGCTCACCCACGCGCGCGACTCGCCGTATTGATGGAATTTGTAGGGCGAACCCACGACCGGCAGCAACGATTGATTGCCGCTCATGCCGGTCAGCCGCTGGCCGCGGCGCACCGAATCGGGCAGCGGCTCGCCGCGTCTTTTGTTTAGAATCGGTTTGTAATCGAACGTCTCCAATTGCGACGGGCCGCCGGTTTGTAATAAATAAATGACGCGTTTCGCGCGCGGAGCGAAATGCGGCGAGCCGAGCACGCCCGTGCCGCCCGCAGCGCCGCCCACACCTAACAATTCGGCGAACGCGGCGGCGCCGGCGCCGAAGAACGCGCTCTTTAACATTTCGCGTCTGGAGAAATTGTCGATAAATTCGGGCGACATTGAAATATTATATTTAACGAAGCGTCACGGCCGCGTCGGAGGACAAAATCGTGAGCGCCACGCTCGCAAACGCCGCAGACTCCGCGCGTTCGGCCGGGGCGGAGTCCGCGACGCCGCCCGATTGCAAGAATTCGCCGGCGCCGGCGGTGTTTTTATTAAATTCCGCGCGCTCCGCCCCCAGCAGTTCCGCGAGCGCCGACGACTCCGCCGGCTCCGGCGCGCGCCCGCAGACCGTTCGAAACAGTAATTTTAACTTTTCCGCGTCGTCCGCGCCGCCGCCCGCCGCCGCGCGACGGCCGAGCGCGACCGCGCCCTCGACGAATTGCGGATCGTTCATCAACACGAGCGACTGCAGCGGAGTATTCGTATTCTGCCGCCGCGCGACGCAGACGTCGCGCTTCGTCGAATCGAATAATATCATATTCGGCGGCGGCACCGTGCGGCGCCAATAGGTATAAAGACTGCGCCGGTGGCGGCCCTCCCCCGCATCCGTTTGGTATTCTCCGCCCCAGCCGATCGACCACAGCCCCGGCGGTTGATACGGTTTCACGCTCGCTCCGCCGATTTTGTTAACTAACAATCCGGAAACCGCGAGCATCTGATCGCGCATCATCTCCGAACTGAGCCGCCGCGCGGGCGCGCGCGCGAGCAGGCGATTCTCCGGATCGCGCTCGCGGATTTCCGGCGGCGCGTCCGAAGCCTGGCAATAGGCCGCCGATGTTACCATTCGCCTCAGCATCGCCTTGATGTCCCAGCCCGATTGTACAAATGTAACCGCCAGCCAATCTAATAATTCTCGGTTGGACGGCGGCGCGCCCTGGATTCCTAAATTCTCGGTCGTCGCTACAATTCCACGGCCGAAACACACCGCCCACAAACGATTCACGGCCACGCGCGCCGCGAGCGGATTTGTAGCATCCGTGAGCCAGCGCGCGAGACCGAGTCGGTTTTTCGGAAACGCCGGATCCATCGGCGGCAGCGCCGCCGGCGTGCGGGCCGCCGCCGGACGCTTCAAATCCGGCTGATCGTAGCGTCCGCGCGTCAATACATATGCCGGACGCGGTTCGCGCATTTCTTTCATACACATCATTTCGACGACGGCGTCGCGCGCGGCGGCCAGTTTTCGGCGCGCGTCGCGTAATGAGATTTTCGCGGCCTCGACATCCTTCGAACTGTTCATTACAAATTCGCGAACGAGTTCTGGATCGGGTTCGGCCGCGGGCGTCGCCGGGGCGTTCATTTGATAGATTTCGAGCGCCTCGAGTCGCGTAATTTCACGGCCGATGACGGCGAGGTCCGCGACTTTGCCATTCTTGAATCCCATGTCGCGGAAACGCTCGCCGAGCGTGAGCGCGCCCGGATCGCCGCCCGTGATGGACTTTGTTAAGCAATCGCGGACGACGCGCGTCGGCGCGACTTTTCCGTTTAGATATATCTTAAGTCCCGACGCTGCGCCCGAGCCGTCGTTGCTCACGGCCGCGTGCGTCCACTCGCCGACTGGAATTTCGCGCTCCGTTTCGATACATATCGCGTCGCCCGGCCAGAAGTGTACGAGCGCGAAACTTAATTTACCTTTTTCGATTAGTATTTGATAACCCTGGCTCCCCGCGTCCGTCCACGCGCGCGAACGCTTCAATACCACCGCGCGCTCCTTGCGGTCGGGCGTTTCGATCCAGAGCGAAAGACTGAACGGATCTGTATAATTCCACTCGCCGACGCCGGGAAATTGCGCGTTGTTGTCGCCGCTCAATTGCAGCGCGCCGTTGCGTTTTCCCGCGACGCCCGGTACCGGCGCCGGTCCATCATTCATAATCCCCGGTTTGTCTTTGGAAACTTCGTTTTGTAATTTTCCTTCGGCGACTTTGTCAAAATGATACATTCCTTCCAAGCCAACGATCTCGCGGGGTTGATGCGGAGGCTGCGCGGGTTCGCGCAGGAGTTGCACCTCCGCCTCAATCCGCGCGATGCGAAGCGCCTGAATGGCGCTCTCGACATCCGATTGCGCGCGCTCGATCGCCTCCTTCTGTTCCGGCGTCTCCATCGTCATCACCGGCGTCGGCGTCGCATTGGTAAAATATGAATACAGCCCGCTTTCGTCAATATTACCGAAAAACGAACATAAATTATAATAATCCTGCTGCGTCAGCGGATCGAATTTATGATCGTGGCAGCGCGCGCATTCGATGGTGAGTCCGAGAAACGTCGTGCCAAAGGTATGAACGCGATCCGATACATATTCGACGCGGAATTCCTCCTCGGTGCTCCCCCCTTCGTTCGTCTGCCGATGCATGCGTTGAAACGCCGTTCCGAGCACTTGATCGAATTTGGCGTGAGGCAACAAATCCCCGGCGATCTGCCACGTCATAAAATCATCATACGGCAGGTTTTCATTAAATTGACGAATCACCCAGTTGCGGTACGGCCACACGTCGCGATGCGCGTCGGCTTGATAACCATACGTGTCGGCGTAGCGCGCGAGATCGAGCCAGTCGGCCGCCATGCGTTCGCCATAGGCCGACGATGCTAACAATCGATCGACGAGTTTTTCATAAGCATCCGCATTCGCGTCGGAAAGATAACGATCGAGTTCGGCTGTATCGAGCGGAAGTCCCGTCAGATCGAACGCGACGCGGCGCGCGAGCGTCGCGCGGTCCGCGGGCGGCGAAGGCGAAAATCCTTCGCGCTCCATCGATGATAATACAAATCGGTCGATCTCCCCTTTCGGCCAGTCGGCGCGCTTCACCGGCGGAACGGCGGGCTTTTTCGGCGCGACGAACGCCCAGAAAGCCTCGTATTTCGCGCCTTGGGCGATCCATTTTCTTAATATTTCTTTTTCCGCGGGCGAAAGCGGTTTGCGTCCCGAGTCCGGAGGCGGCATGGCTTGCGCCGCGTCCGTTTCGTAAATTTTCTCGATCATTAAACTTTCCTCGGGCTTCCCGGGCTCGACCGCCACGCCATGTTTTTTCAGAGCCGTCGCCGATTCGCGCAGATCCAGTCTTAAATTTTCTTTTCGAGCCGCTTCGTCGGGACCGTGGCAGGAAAAGCAACGATCCGCGAGCAGCGGCCTCACGTCGCGCTGGAAATCGACGGGCGCGTCGCCCGGTTTTTCCCGCGACATGAATCCGGCCGCCGCCGTGAAGACGGCGACGAATAGTAAATTCGCGGCCGGCGCGCGCATTTGTTATTGAGGAATCTTAGCTTTGAATTCCGCGGGATTTTCCCAGAATTTCGAAGGGCAATTCGGACAGCAGAATCCGATGACTTTACCTTCGAATACGATTTGATATGCGGGATTGAGCGGTTTCCCCGTGACCGGACAGACGGAATTGATAGGTTTCAAATTCGCGGGCGCGGCGTTCGCCGTCTGCGCGCCCGGCAGCGGCGCGTCTCCCGAAAGTTTGATCGGATCCTCGACCTTGACGACGGCGGCGGCGGGCGCGTCCCCGGCGTCGACTTGCAGACCGGACTTGCCCGCGCGCAGGCGCGCGAGGCCTTCGGGCGTGAGACCGGAACCCCAAACGTAAACTTTCGCAAGTTTCGGAATCGTCAATATCGAATCGACGCTTGCATCCGTTGTTTTCGTTTGTGTAAGTATCAATTCCTCAAGCGAAGGATGATTCTTTAATTTATCGATCCCGGCGTCGCCGACGGCCGTCGATCGCAATTCGAGTCTCCGCAACCGCGGAAACGCCGCGATCGACGCCATGCCTTCGTCCGTGATTTTCGACCGGTTGAGCGCGAGATCGCCGACGTCGCCGGCGACCGGTTTCAATAATTGTAATATCTCATTTTCGCCGAGCCGCGCGGCCGGAGCCGCAAAATCCATCCATAACAATTCCGAGCCCTGCTTCACGGGCTGCACGTGAACCAACGCGTCGCGCAGCGCGCGGAACGCGCCGTCGTCGACGCGCGCTCTCGCGGGATGCGATTCCGTAGTATCCGGCGCGGCCGGTTTCGAGTCGGCGCCGCCGTTTAATTGTAATGACCCCGCGTTCGGGGCCGCGCCCGTTTTCACCCATGCATCGATGGAGGCGATTTCGCTTTCTAACAATTGCGTTTTCGACCGCGGCGGCATGTGCCCCTTTTCCTCGAGATCGCGGTGGATTCGCTCGAGGATCAGGCTGTCGGCCGGTTTTTCGCGGTCGATCGCGGGACCGCTCTTGCCGCCGGCCCGGATCGATTCGACGGACTCGAGCGATAATTTACCTTTTCGCTGGTCTTCGCCGTGGCAGGTAAGGCACTTCGCCCGCAGGATCGGTAATATTATAGTTGAAAACGCGCCGTCCGCCGCGTCCGCGGGCGCGGATTCGACGGACGCGGAACTGTTACTCTCAGGTTTCGACGCCGCGCCCGGCGAGAATCCCATCAAATAACCCTCGCCGTGCGTCATCGTCGCGCCGAGGTGTCCCGCGGGGATCATGGCGGCGATGCCGGCGAACAGTAATATTCGATAAATCCATAACATTCCCGCGCGCTTGCCGTAATTCGATCTACAATTCGCGAACGCCGCGAGCGTGATCATGATGGAACAGGCAATGGCAAGATTCCGGTGCGGCAGCGCGTCGTCGGGATCGTAGGTTCCGTTCGCGTGCATCACGAGGCCGGTCGAAACCGATATCCACGCCGAAACCGCCGCGAGCCATGCTAACATTCCGTGCGGCCTTCGCGATTCCTCGAATCCCGCGAACCATGTCAACAATTCGACGACCGCGAGCGCGAGAACCGCGCCGATCGGCACGTGGAGGACGAGCGGGTGCAGCCGTCCGAACAGCGTGAACAGACTGAACGGTCCTCCCGCCGAATCCGCCAGCATGCTAATATTAACTATCATTAAATTATGCAATCGACAAATTATGCAATCAGCAAATCAGGCAATCAGCGCCGGCACGACTTTGCCGAAAACGTCGGTCAGGCGGTAGTCGCGGCCGAGGTGGCGGTAAATGAGCCGTTCATGGTCAAGACCCATCAAATGCAGCATCGTCGCGTGCAGGTCGTGGACCGTGACCGGGTTTTCGTCGATATTATAACAATATTCATCGGTTTTTCCGTACGTGATGCCGGGTTTCACGCCGCCGCCCGCCATCCAAACGGTGAAGCAGCGCGGATGATGGTCGCGCCCATAATTCGTTTCGGTGAGCGTTCCCTGGCTATATACAGTTCGGCCGAACTCGGACGCCCATAATATTAATGTTTCGTCGAGGAGCCCGCGGCGGCGGAGATCGCGGATCAGCGCCGCGAGCGGCTGATCGAGCGCTTTCGCCTGCCCGCGGATTTCGCCGGGCAGATTGCCGTGCTGATCCCAGCCGCGCTGGTATAATTGTATAAATCGAACGCCGCGCTCGGCGAGGCGCCGCGCGAGTAAACAATTCGCCGCCATCGTTCCGGGCTTGCGGACGTCGGGACCATACATATCGAGCGTCGCCGCGTCCTCATTTGTAAAATCCGTCAATTCGGGCACGGACATTTGCATGCGGAACGCCATTTCGGCCTGCGAAATGCGCGCGCGGATTTCGGGATCGAGCGATTGTTCATATTCCTGTTCATTTAACTTTTCGACGACGTCGAGCATCTTGCGGCGATCGTCGCGCTTCAATCCGTCGGGATCGTGAAGATACAAAACGGGATCGCTGCCGCTGCGCAATTTACAACCTTGATGTTCGCTCGACAAAAATCCGCTGCCCCAGAATCGCGCCGAAAGCGCCTGCATGTTTCCCGTGCCCTGCGCGATCATAACAATAAAACAGGGCAGATCGGCGTTCGAATTTCCGAGACCGTAACTCATCCACGCGCCGAACGCGGGCCGTCCCGGCTGTTCGTTTCCCGTCTGGAAAAATGTAATTCCCGGTTCGTGATTGATCGCATCCGTCTGCATCGAATGAATCATGCATAATTCGTCCGAAACCGACGCGAGATTCGGCAACAATTCGCTGATCCAAACTCCGTCGGCGTTATTCTTATATTGCGTAAACTTAAAGATCGACGGCGCCACGGGAAAACGCGTCTGTCCGCTCGTCATGCCGGTCAATCGCTGGCCGCGACGGACGGAGTCGGGCAGATCCTGATTGTAGCGTTGCCGCAGCGACGGTTTATAATCGAATAGATCGATCTGGCTCGGCGCGCCCTCCATGTGTAAATAAATGATGCGTTTCGCTTTCGGCGCGAAATGCGGCGCGCCGAGCGCTCCCGCGCCGGGGCCGCCTTTTGTATCGTTTAAATTTAATACTCGGCCGAACGCGGACGCGGGCTGCGCGTTCACGAGCGAGGAAAGACCGGCGACGCCGAAACCGTTGCAAATCGATTGCAGCGACTTGCCGAAAAACCGCCGCCGCGTGATTTCGAGGTGATGTCGTTCGAGTGGATCCATGGCGCTGTCGATCGGTGGGTTTTCGTTAATTTTTACAAATCGTCGCGTCGAGTATGAATATCGAGTTCGCTAACATTGTCCACGCGGCGACTTCCGCGGGCTCGAGCGACGCGTCGACCGTCGACTCGCCGATTTTGATAAACTTCTTCGCGTCGTCGGGCGCGGCGCGGAATCGCCCGCGGAACGAAGTTAACATTTCGAGCAGCGCCGACGCCTCGGCCTCGCGCGGCGCGCGCGAGGCGCAGGCGCGGAACAATTTAACAATTCTTGCCGCGTCGCCGTTCGCTTCGGACGCGCCGTCGACCGTCATTTTGTCGAGCAGGATCCGCTGCGCCGTCGCGCGCGCGGCCTCGACGAATTGTTCGTCGTTCCAAAGCACGAGCGACTGGAGCGGCGTGTTGGTCGACGAGCGCCGAACTGTACAAAACTCGCGCGTCGGCGCGTCGAGCGTCATTAACGAAGGCGGCGGGCAAGCGCGTTTCCAATAAGTATAAATGCTGCGGCGATATAAACTTTCGCCCATGTCCCGCGCATACGCCCGCGTGTTCGACTGCGGCATCGCGACCTCCTCCCACAATCCGGGAGGTTGATACGGTTTCACCGAAGGGCCGCCGATTTTTTCTACATAAAGTCCGGATATGTAAAGAGCCGCGTCGCGGATCTGTTCGGCGCAAAGGCGCCGCCGCGGAAAACTTGTTAATAAACGATTCTCGGGATCGCGTTCGGCCATTCCCGGGCGGATCTGCGACGACTGCCGATACGCCGCGCTCGTTAATAATAACTTCAGCATCGCCTGCGTATCGAATCCGCGTTCGCGATACTCGACGGCGAGCCAATCTAACAATTCGGGGTGGCTCGGATACTCGCCTTGAAAACCGAGATTCTCCGATGTGCCGACGATGCCGACGTTGAATATCAATTCCCAAAGCCGGTTGACGGCGACGCGCGCGAACAGCGGATTCTCCGGCGCGATCAGCCATTTCGCGAGCGTGAGCCGCGTCGGCGTTTCATCCGACGCGAGCGCGCCGAGCGCGGCGGGAATGCCGCGGCTGACTTTGCGCTTTGGATCCGGCATATTGTAAAGTCCGCGCGTTAATACAAATGTGTCGCGCGGTTTATCCAATTCCTTCATCACCATCGTGAGCGGAATTTCGCTCTCGAGTTTCGCGACGGCCGCTTCGACGGTCGCGAGGCGCGCGGTTTTTTCTTTAAAATCCGGCGAGAACCGCATCCGCCAGGCAAGTGCGACTCTTTTGTTGTATTCGACGAAGGACGCGTCCACGGCGCGACCTCTTGATGTGTCGCCCGCCGGCGCCGCGTCGAGGGGCGCTGGCGCGAACGCGCCGACGAGATCGCCCGAGAGCTCGGTCTCGGCCGGAATCGGATTATAATAAAATCCCGACTGGCCGCCGGTATTGACTATCTTTAATATTACAGTATTGAATCCGCGGCGGAGTTCGATTTCGGCCTTGTCCTGATCGGGAGCCACGGGCCGGTCGACGCTCTTGCCGAAGTATTCCTTTCCATTCGCGTAAACGCGGATACCGTCGTCGCTACCGAGGGATAATTGCAGTTTTCGCGCCGACGGCGAGAACACGCGGCGCCCGACATAACTTACATTCGTCCCCTCCGAAAGCATGTGCGCCATGCCGTCGCGGAGATCGATCGCGTGCGTCCAATAACGATTTCCGGCGCCGAAGTTTTTTGTAACATCAATGATCGTTTCGGACTCGGGTCCGAACTTTTGTTCATAAATCGCGGTGCGATCGTTCGACGGAAACGGGCCGGCGATATACCAATCGCTCTTCGCGACGGGCATGCGCTCGCGCGCCGCGTCGACCATCGGCGACACGGCGAAACGGACCCGGCCGAGCACGTGCGTCGCGTACACCGATTGATATTGTAAATGAACGCGGATTTCGGTTCCGCCTTTATAACCAAAAGGTTTTTCCGCCAGAAGTAATAACAACCGGTTGCCCGCGCGTTCGTGGCCCTGCACGGCCCAGCCGTTCATATCCTTTGTATCCAATACGTTCACGGCGCGGAAATCGCCGTTCAATTGTTCATGATCGGCGAACGCCCATTCGAAAGTTACATTTGTTTTTTTGGTAGGATCGGCGACGGAAACGGCCTCCACTTCGACGCCGGACAGCACGGCGTTCCCGTTGAACGCCCGGCCCACGCGATTCTCGGGCAGGCTCGGATCCGTAAGCGCCTCGACGCTCAATAATGATAAACCGACCGCGTCGGTCGTTAATGTAAAATAATGATCGTCCTTGTCGGGATTCGCGCCCGAGGCCAGCGCCGATCCGTCGGGAAGAATTGTAAATTTAGCGCCGCCCTTCGATTCGGCGCGCGTCATCGCCGGCCGCGTCCACGACACGCCGCTCTCTCCGAGGACTTTCTTAAAGAATGCCGCGCGCAGAGTGTCTTCGGCCGGAGCGGGCGCGCTTAGGTCTTTGCGCGCCGTCTCCAATTGTTTATTAACTTTTTCACGCTCCGCCGCCTGCGCGTCGGACGGCACTTGTATAAACGGTTCGAGCGCGCGCTTCGCGTCGGGCACTTGCGAATAAAGCCCCGGCTCCTCGATCGAATCGAAGAAAGCGAATAATTTATAAAAATCCTCCTGCGTGACCGGCTCGAATTTATGATCATGGCAGCGCGCGCAGCCGAACGTCATTCCTAAGAATACGGACCCGGTCGTATTCACGCGATCGACCGCGTATTCGACGAGATACTCCTCGGCGATCGCGCCGCCTTCGTCGCTCGTCACGTGGTTTCTGTTAAATCCGCTCGCGACTTTCTGATCGAGCGTCGCGTTCGGTAATAAATCCCCCGCGAGTTGTTCCAGCGCGAATCGATCGAACGGTTTATTGTCGCGATACGCGCGCAGCACCCAGTCGCGCCACGGCCAGATCTGCCGCCCGGCATCCATATGAATTCCGCACGTGTCGGCGTAGCGCGCGAGATCGAGCCACGGCGCCGTCATGCGCTCGGCGTGCCGCGATTTGTAAGGTTCTTCGCTAAAGATACGATCGATCCATTTTTCATAAGCTTTCGGATCTGTATCTTTAAGAAAACGGTCGAGTTCGTCGACCGTCGGCGGCAGCCCCGTCAGATCGAGCATCATCCGGCGAAACAAGATCTCGGGGGCAGCCTCCGGACTGTGAACGACGCCGTTTTCCTCCTGTTTCGCGAGTACGAAACGATCGACTTCGTTCCGCGGCCATTGTTTATCTTGAACTTCGGGAACGTCGGGACGACGCGGCGCGACGAACGACCAATGCGGTTCGTAATTCGCCCCCGATTCGATCCAAATCCGCACGCGCTCGCGCTCGGCCGCGGTCATCGGCGTTTTTTGACTCTTCGGCGGCGGCATTCGGACTTCCGGGTCGTCGCTCGTCACGCGGCGCCAGATTTCGCTTTCCTTAAGATTCCCGGGAACGACAGCGGCCTTGCCATCGCGAACGGCCATCGCCGATTCGGCCATGTCGAGGCGCAACCCCTGCTCGCGGGATTTCGGATCGGGGCCGTGACATTTGAAGCATTTCTCCGAGAGCAGCGGGCGGATGTCGCGGTCGTAGCGGATGGGCGTGCGAGCGCGATCGTTGCCATCGTTCGCGGCGACGCCGTCTGCCTTCTTCGACGCGCCAGTCGAGCGCGTGTCGTTTGCTACTGCGAAAATCGACGCCGCAAGCGCGGCCGACGCGATGATTAATAATCGCGAATGCCACCGTTCGCCGAGGAGGGATGCGTGCATGGCCTATGTATCAGAGAAGACCGCTTGGACGGTCATTTGTCTAGAGAATTTCGCAGGAAAGAACCCGCTCCGCGCGCCTCTCGCGAGCGATGCGTTTTTGTAAGCAAGCGGACACTAGCGTTAAATTTAACGAAAGTCCCCGAAAGCGCCCCGTTTTGACGCTCCGCGCCGGGGCCGGATTTTGATATGCTTCCGGCCACATCATGGCGAAATCCAAACACCCGAAAAAGGTCCGATCGAACCCCTTCTTGAGCGGCGCGCGCATTCTCCCGGACGGCGTCACCGGCGGCGAGAATATTAAGAAACTCGTCGACGGCGCGTTCCTCGCGTACAACGCGGGCCGCCTCGGCGAAGCGTGCCGGCTGTTCGCGGACAAAATGCTCGACGCGAAAACCACCGTCGGCATGACGCTCGCCGGCGCGCTGACGCCGGCGGGACTCGGGCGTTCTTGTATCATTCCGCTCGTGAAGGCGGGTTTCGTCGATTGGATCATTTCGACGGGCGCGAATTTGTATCATGACGCGCACTTCGGCCTCGGTCTCGCGCTGCACCGCGGTTCGCCGTTTCTCGACGATCGAATATTACGAAAAAACGAAATTATTCGTATTTACGATGTGTTATTTGACTATTCCGTGCTGCTCGACACCGACGCGTTCTTCCGCGAATTGTTAAGAAGCCCGATCTTTCAAAAACCGATGTCGACGGCGGAATTTCACGGCCACGTCGGCGCGGCGCTCGCGGCGCGCGAGGATGCGTTCGGAGTTAAAGATACATGCCTGCTCACGACTCTTTACAGATGCGGCGTGCCCGCGTACACGAGTTCGCCCGGCGATTCGTCGATCGGCATGAACGTCGCGGCCGTCGCGCTCGAGGGCGGCAAATTTTCATTCGATGTATCGCGCGATGTTAATGAAACGGCGTCGATCGTTTGGAACGCGAAGCGCACCGGCGGCGCGTCTGCAATATTTATATGCGGCGGCGGATCGCCGAAGAATTTTGCATTGCAAACGGAGCCGCAAATTCAGGAAGTGTTGGGATTGCCGGAAAAAGGCCACGATTATTTTTTACAAATAACCGACGCGCGCCCCGACACGGGCGGATTGTCCGGCGCGACGCCGAGCGAGGCCGTGTCGTGGGGCAAGATCGATCCGGACAAACTGCCGGATTCGGTCGTCGCGTACCTCGATTCGACGATCGGCCTTCCGATTCTCACGGCGTACGCGCTCGCGTCGCGAAAACCGCGCAAATGGAAGCGTCTCGCCGGGCGGCGCGACGAATTGTTAGGAAAAATGCAGGCCGAATACCTGACGAGAATCAACGGCGCGAGCGGGAAAGGCGGCAAACGCATCGCCGCGCGCCGGCAGGGCTCCTTGAACAAGTAAAACCGTCTTTTATCCTCCGACAATCATGAAAAATACCAATACCGGCAACGGCAATAATTCGGGCGGCAACACAGCCCAAAAAGTTGATATAAATAATAAAATCCGCGACGCCGTCGCGCACGAACTCAACGCGACCCTCGCGCACGCGCTCGACCTCGCCGCCGCGGCAAAACAGGCGCACTGGAACGTGCGCGCCGTGAGTTTCCAGGGGCTCCACGAATTATTTGATAAAATCGCAAGTTCGGCCCGCGACGCCTCCGACGAACTCGCCGAGCGCGCCCGCGCGCTCGACGCCCTTCCGAAAGGCACGATTCAGGACGCCGCCGCGAACACTACATTTGAACCGTTTCCTAACGATACGACCGACTGGCGCGAATTAACAACTGCGCTCCGAGTGAGAGTTTTGGGCTGCGCCAATCGCATGCGCGCAAGTCTTAGTGTTTTGAGCGACGAACCGATCACGGAAGATTTATATATTGGTTTGATCGCGGAATTGGAAAAGTACGGTTGGATGCTGGGGGCGCATTTGGAGGGGTAGTATTTAATGCCTGACACAAATTGAAATGGACAAGCGCTTTCAAGTATTTGTTAGTTCGACATTTCGCGACCTATTTGACGAACGTCGCGAAGTAATTCAGGCGATCTTGGAAATTGATTGCATTCCTTCAGGAATGGAATTATTTCCTGCGGCGAATGATGAATCTTGGCAACTTATCAAGCGCGTTATTGAGGAATCCGATTATTACTGTCTAATTATCGGCGGAAAATACGGGTCGGTTGACAAAGATGGCATAAGTTTCACAGAACGTGAATATGACTATGCAATTCAGGCAGGAATTCCGATTCTTGCATTTTTGCACGGTCAACCGGACGAAATTCCACACGGAAAGTCCGAAAGAGATCCGGTGGCGCTCGCACGACTTGCGGGATTCCGTCAAAAAGTAATGAAGGATCATATTTGTAAAGAATGGACGAATGCCGCCGACCTTGGGGCAAAGGTCTCTCGGGGACTGATTAAAGAAATAAGATCAAATCCCCGCGTGGGTTGGATTCGCGCTGACCAACTCAAGATGCTTCAAGATACAACCGAAACGCGTCGTCGCGTCGAAAAGTTGGAGCAGGACGTACAGAAAAGTAATGTCGCGGAAATTCGCCGATTGGCGGAAGGCCCGGAATACATACCATTTCAATTCGAATATTCACTATACACTGATGGCAAGAAGTGGGAAAACCACACTGAACGAATACCAATGACATGGGATGACGTGTTTATTGCTATCGGTCCAGTGATATTCATCGGGGCCAGTACCACGACGACAAGAACTACATTGTCGTATCGGATTCAAGACATTAAACAGAAGGACGAAGAGTTTCGAAGCCTCAAGACTCAGTCATATCAAATTCAATATCAAGATATGCTCCGAATGTTAATTCAACTATCAGCACTCGGTCTTATTGAACCAGACGCGGGAGCTTCCGATCGTTGGAAACTGACTTCAGAAGGCCGTAATTATCTTGTTCGACAATTGGGGATTCAAAGTGACATTCAAGGATCTCCGCCGAAAGATGCCTCTTGACGTCCACGTTCCATCGTCTACCTCTTGCCATCCGTCACCTCGGACGCGAACGATGTTAAACCAACATTCATAACAATAACTCCCATGAAGAAACTATCCGGAAAAATTGCGGTCATTACGGGCGGGAACAGCGGCATCGGGCTCGCGACCGCGAAGCGATTTGTAACAGAAGGCGCGCATGTCGTCATTACGGGTCGCAGAAAGGACCAGCTCGACGCGGCCGTGAAGGAAATCGGCGACAACGTCACGGGGATTCAAGGCGACGTTTCGAATCTTAAGGATCTCGATCGTTTATTTTCCGAAGTGAAACGCCAGCACGGACGGATCGACGTGCTTTTCGCGAACGCAGGCATCGGCGAACTCGCGCCGCTCGGTTCGATCACGGAGGAACATTTCGACAAGACATTTAGAATCAACGTCAAGGGATTGTTATTTACAATTCAAAAGGCGCTGCCGCTCATCCCCGACGGCGGATCGATTATTATGAATGCGTCGATCGCGTCGTCGAAGGGCCTCGAGGGATTCGGCGTCTACAGCGCGACCAAGGCGGCGGTGCGGTCGTTCGCGCGGTCGTGGACGGCGGATCTAAAGTCTAGAAAAATCCGCGTCAACGCGATAAGCCCTGGACCGATCGACACGCCGATTTTCGGCCAGATGGGATTGACGGCCGATCAAGTGCAACAATTCAAAGGTAATATCGTGACGTCCGTTCCGCTCGGACGCATGGGCAGTCCCGACGAGATCGCGAAAGCTGTGTTATTCCTCGCGTCGGACGACAGTAGTTATATTACCGGCATCGAACTCTTCGTCGACGGCGGCATGGCGCAGATTTAAATATAATTATTCGTCCGCGTAGACGCGCAGGCCGCCCTTGCCGATGTACGGTCGGAACGACGTGCCGTCTCCGTAGTGGGCGACAACGATGCCGGGACCGTCGATCGCGCGATCGATAAAGTCGATGTTTCCGCGATCGAGCCACAGAATACTCGTATTCGCGCGCAGATGAATTGTAGCTTTCGACCCAACTTCGCCCGGATCGGCCGCCGTAATCGCCGATCCGGCGGAGTCGTCGATGGATCCCAAAATGCGCCCGGCGATGCAAATTTTACATCTGGCGTGGCAACGAATCTCACCAATCAAATCGCCGCGGACGACGACGGTCGAAGGACTCGAAAATGTCAACTTTCCGCGAACGTCGCCGTCGACCATTACAAATGACGGCGAACGCAGCGCGAGCACTCCGTTTTTATTGAATACTTCCGAAAAATAAAGGGAACCCGTTCCCGAATATTCCAATTCGCCGTCGAAAGGATCGTCAAAAAAAAGATCGCGATCCGCGCGCGCCAACGGAACGGACGCCGGTTCGACGGCCGATTTATTCATATATAATAAATTCGCGCGCTGCGACGCCATGCGCACGTTCCATTCCGCGATCAACGCCGACGCGCGGTCGCGCAAGGGCTCGATTTTCCGATTTTGTATCGATTCGAAGCCGTCGTTCGACACCGGCCGCGAGCCGGGGCCGACGAACGAACATCCCGCGAGCGCGGTCATTGTATATAACAGAACCGCCGGCGCGGCGGCGGCGCGAAATCTGGGATTTCCGGCGATCATGTCCATAGTTTTGGACGCGCGGCGCCAAAATTCGAATAGTGGATTCATTTCGCGCGCCGGATCTCGAATGTCTTCGTCTCGGCATCGTTGAATTCGACTACGAACGAAGCTTCGCCGGCCGCGTCCGCCTGAATCGCAGGCGTCGAGCCGCCCTTCGTGACCAACTGATAACTCGCGCCCGCGGCGCAACCGTGAACCGTGTTTTGGATGCTAACGTTGGACCCGGCCCCGCGGCGGCCCTCACGAAATCTTATACTTTGTCCGACGTCCGCGTCCAAATAATAATGAACGCGATGCGTCTCCGGATCGACGGCGAACGCGCCGGGCGCGTTGACAAAGATATCGCCGCACTCCACCGACGTCGAATCCTTCGAATATTGAATTTTATATTCGCGGCCGCGCAGGCGGTAGCGCACGACGGTTCCGTATAACTCGGGCGTCGGTCGCGGATTTAGGTAAAGCGCGTCGTGCCGCGGCTGGATTCCGTAAATATTACGATAGAGACCGACAATCGCGCTGCAATTATTGGATAATATATCGTTGCCTTCGCCTTTTTGCGAACTTCGAAGAACGCGCTGATACGCCAAACCGTCCATCGCATAACGGGCGAGGAGATTTTTAATATATTTCACGGCGAGCGCCGGCTCGCGCGCCGCATACGCGCGCGTGCCAAGTTCGCCCCATGCGAAAAAAATGTCGCCGTTTTCATAATTTGGAAATGGATATTGAAATGCGACCGACTCGCCCGGCGCGAACGAAGTTAAACAAAGCGGCCAGAAAAACAGGGATTCCTTCGTCATCGCGGACTCGATTTTATTTAAAATTGCGGCAGCGCGCGCCGGATCGTCGCACAAACCGTAACCGATCGCGGAAAATTGCACGGGAATCACGCAATTGCGGCCGTGCATCGAGCCGTCCGCATCGCGCCAGTAATCGTAACATTGATTTTCGGGGTCCCAGAATCCACCGTCGGCGGCGTTTTTATTAAATTGCATTTTCAACTTCGCCGCGGCCTTTTTATAATTATCCGCGCGGCTTCCATCGCCGAGCAGATTTTCCAGCGCCGACCAGTGCGTCAGCGCTTCATACAATTGCGCGTTGACGAGCGCGTTTTCGTGAGACGCCCACACGACGTCAATCCAGTCGCTCGATTTGCCCTGCTTGCAGGAATCCGTCGCCATTTCGACGAGTCCGTCGCCGTCCTTGTCGCGCGATAACAAATAATCGATCGCCCCCTCGCACGCCGGTTTTTGCCGCACGAGCCACGCGCGATCATTTGTAAATTCAAATAATTCCGCGGCGTTGATCGCGAACGAAGTCTGCGAATCCATCAATTGCCCCCATTGGCATTCGTAATATCCGTTCGCGTCGTACGTGCCCGGGACGTCGTCGGCGGGGCGTCCCGACCAGCGCGACTTCACGCGCCCATCCTTCCCCACGGCGCGTTCGCGCTGAAAATCGATCATCTCGGCCATCGCGCGAAAATAACCATCGTCGCCGATGACCAGTCCCAATTGTGATATCCACGGTTCGTGCAACACGGCAAAATCGCTATAATAACCGTTGCTTCCGATAATATGTTCATCGACGGCGCCGATGCGCGCGATCGTATTGCATAAATCGCGAACCGCGCGGCCGTCGATCCCTTTCAAGTCGCCGCGGTCGAACAACGTGTCCGAGTCCGGCGCCGACAGCGTTAATTGTATACTAACTTTCGACGGCGCGACGGCGACCGGCGCGAAAACGTCCTGCCGGTCGTGCAAAAACCGCGTCAATCCATATTTTGTCTTTAATTCACTTTCCGAGGCTGAATAGTTAAATGACCAGACTCCGCTCGGCTGCCGGCTGAATCTCACGGCGACGCTTTCGCCCGCCGGCGCCGACGCGTCGATTCTTAGACAACGCCGCCGATCGCGATTCCAAAAGGTAATATTACCATTGTGAACGCCGTAGCTCGCCCCGGGCGCATCGAATAATTTACACCACGCGACGCCGCCGAAACCGAGGAGCGCCCCCGTCCACGTCGACATATCCTTAAAGTCGAATCCGGGAAAATACATATCATCGACCGACCCCTTCGTTAAATATTCGCGATCAATGCGCCAGACGATCGCGCCTCCCTGGAGCGTGAATATCCAATTTTCAGTAACATTTACGCCGCCCCCTCCGTAACGGATCCCCGTCAACGTCGCCGAATTATCCATTATATTAACTTTCGGATCGGGAATTCCCTCGCGCGTCGAAAACCATGCGCCGCCGACGGAAATCGCGCCGCAGACGCCGGTATCCGCGCGCACGACGTCCTCCCCGCCGACGCGCAATCGATCGATCATGCAACAGCCGTCGTAGCGAATTCTTAATATAATATTCTTCGAATCGTCCGAAATAATAATTCGTTTGTTCGGCGCGTCGTGCTCGATGTCCGAATGAACTCGGCGTGCGACGCCCGCGGTCGAGCAGGCCGCGAACAGCGTCAATAGAAGCGACACAAATTCCGTCGGATATAATTTCATCGTGTATATGCGCGGCCGGGGCGTCCGCCTCAACGTGCAGACGCGTTCAGTCGATCCGAAAATCCTAGCGCCACCATCGAAAAAACAGAGGCTGTTTCGCAATTTGAGATCCGCGGGTACCTTTGTGTCGGGCGCCAGCGCCTCGACATCCACGCTCAGGAGCAAACCATGATCCGTCATTCATTGGAATCCATGCCGTCCCCCGTATTATATATAATCGCGGCGGTATTATTAATATCCGGTCCGCTGGCCGCGCAACAAATCTGGGTCGTCGACGCCGCCGCGGGCGCCGGTTCGAACTTTACGGATATCGCCCCCGCCGTCGCCGTCGCGACCGACGGCGACGTGATTCTCGTGCGATCGGGAAATTATACATCTTTCACAATTACACAAAAATCGCTCGCGATCACCGCCGATCTCGGCGCCGCCTGCGCCGTCTCGGGCACCGTGACGATTCAAAATTTAACAATTTCCCAATGGGCGACCCTGCGCGGATTGAATATACAAGGCGCGCCGGCGGGCTTGAATTTACAAAACGACACGGGCGGCCTTTGGATCGAAGGATGCAATATTTCCGGCGCGAACGGAGTCGATACCCCGGGATTCTACGCGGGCGGTTCCGCGGCCGTCGCAGCACATTGCGACAACTGTATATTATTACAATGCGTTCTGACCGGCGGTTTCGGAGTTTCGGCTCCGATGACAACCGTATATGCCGACGGCGCGAAGGGCGGCACCGGCCTCGACGCGGATCACTGCAATCTCGTATTGTATGATTGCCAGTCGAAGGGCCGCCGCGGCGGCGACGCCGGCGTCACGAGCGGGTTTACAACAAATGGCGGCGCGGGCGGCAACGGCGCGCAATGTACAAATTCCACGGTTTTCGCCTCCGGAACGCTCTTTCGCGGCGGCGGCGGCGGCGCCGGGGTCGACAGCGCGCCGTTTCCATCCTTTTGCGGCTTCGGCGGCAACGGCGGCAATGGAATCTGGCTCGCCGGCTCGAGTTTTAATCAATTTACAAATCTGAATTGTACTTTCTTCGGCGGCGCCGCCGGCATTTCGCAAGGCGGATCCCAGTGCTCCGCGAATCCGCCGTCGCCGGGCGTCGGGATCAAAACCACGACGGGAACGATTACAAATTATCCGGGAACGTCGCGATCGTTTACAATGCCGTCGCCCGTTCGCGAGCAGCAGAATCTTACATTACAATTTTCGAAGGGCGCGCCCGGCGAAGAGGCGTTTATTGTATTCTCGAACGGCGCCGCGCCCTTCTCCGCCCCCTCCCTGCTCGGCATTCTGCTTCCCGATTTATTAACAATCGACGCCTTCGACGCCGGCGTCGTCCCCGGCAACGGCACGCTCACAACCGTCGTCGCGCTCGGCCCGCTTCCGCCGACCGTGCAGGCATCCGTCTTTTTTGTACAATCGATTTTCGTCGATTTCACCACGGGCAATGCCATCCTCGGCGCGGCGTCCGAATTGACCATTCTCGACAGCGCGTATTAGAATATTATCAATACCCCCGCTGCCGTTCCCGCGTCTTTACATTAAATCCAAATTCGCGCTCCATCATAGGTAATAAATCGACGCCCGCGGCTTCCGACATCGCCGAGACGATGAACCTATTCTTAGTTTCCAAATCGCTGTCATTGCCGAGCGCCCGGCGGCATTCTCCGAGGTTCCGCGCGAATATACGATATACATTCGGGAAGAACTCCGCGCCGAAGCGGCCGCGCAATTGCATCAATTCGTAACTGCGATGATCGACGCGGTCGAAGGCTTTGATAAATTCCGTTTCACGCCGCCGGTGATATAAATATACTTCGCTGTCAAAATAAGTTACATCGGCCATCGATTCGTTGAACCAGTGCGGCATGTTGCCGAAATAACTATTAAAACAATGCGTCATTTCGTGCGCATAATTGCTCTCGGTGTCGAAAATGCCGCCCGCCTGTAGGAACATCTCCGGCCACGGCGCTCCGCCCGGCGCGCCGGCCATGATCGAGAATCCTAGAGTATATTTTCCGCTCGTATGACAATAAATCCAGCGCGGGCCGGCGCCGAGATACCGCCGGAGCCAGTCGTATTGTAATTGTAATAATCCAACGATCGTATCGTCGCAAATCGACGCGTCCGCGTGATTCATAAAATAAATATTCGCTCCCCACGCGCGCGAAATCACGGCTTCGCGATGCCACTCGGTGAGCGCGGGGGGTTCGGGCGGCCGCGCACCGCCCGCCCGCGATGGCATGTCCGTCGAGCGGTCGCGCGCCGCGCAACCCGCGAACAAAATGCCAACCGCGGCGGCCGCCGCCGAAATTTTCATTTTCGCAGTTCTATCTTAACATTATCTATTCGAATCTTATCTTTCTTTCCGTCGGTGCCCGACACGATGCGGATTCGATAGGATTCGTCGTCGGGCGGCGCCGCATCGACGAACACGGGGCCGAGTTCCTGATTCAAAAACATTTGGAATTGATGTTTCACGCCGCGAACTTCGAAATGAAACATTCGCCCCGGAAAAATCCACATTTTGTCGTCGACGGCGACGAAGCGGTCCTCCTTTAATATACAACACTTCGGACCCTTGAGGACCTGATGGTAGCGTCCGCCGTATGCAAATGTGTAATATTCCTTTTCCCCTTTCGCGTCGAGAATCTTTACTTCGAAGCTTCCTTTTTCCTCGGTCCAGCCGTCGAATGTAATTGTAAAATCGCCCGAAACGGGAACGACGCGATCGAGCGTGCCGCCCCCTTCGCCGCGCAGTTCGCCGCCTTCGATCTTCCAACTTTTCGGCGAAATCTGCCAGCCGGGCGGAAGTTCGCTCTTTTGGAAATCCAATTGTAGTGTCGAGTCGTCGGATTTGCCCTGTTGCGCGGACGAAAGCGCGAGCAAGACCGCCGCGGCGGCCGCGGCCCATGGGATTGGTTGTTTCGGGAGCATTGGAGTCATCACGCGGGTCGCCCCGCCATGTTAGAGTTTAATTTTTTATATGATTGAACACGTCGTTTCCGAGGGACGATTCGATCGCGCGGCGCATTGTCGTAAACGGATGCGCCGCCAGCAGACGCTCGAGGCGGGCTTCGGTTTTCGCGAGATTCACGCGGTGGCGAAACGTCGCGATCGCGCCCGCCTCGACGCGCGGCTGCTGCGGATCGAACTCCCACGGATGTAAATATAACGATCCCGCAAGACCTTCGCGCGCAGCGCGCGAAAACGCATAGGAAGTATACCAATAGGGAAATAACCGAAAATATCCGCCGCCGCCCGCGCCGATATTCCTGCCGAACATCCGCAGCGTCAGCGGCGGAAATTCGACGATCGACTTTCCGTTTTGTAAATTCTCAATCCGGACGTTGCGCGGCGCGTCGGGGATGCCGTAGGCCGGATGCCGCACTGGAAAAATCGACGCGTCGTATCGGTAATTTTCCTCGGCCAGAATTTGCAATGCCCACGGCGTGCGTTTTGTAATTGTAAACGTCGACGCGCGGAATCCGAGAATGCGCGCGCCGCACGCGTTCTCCAGAATTTGTTTTGTCTTTCGAACGTCTTCGCGAAATCCGCGTTCGCCGAGCGCGTCGACGAATTGATGATCGTAGCCGTGCGAGGCGAGTTCGTGGCCCCTTGTTACAATTTCGCGAACGAGGTTTTTGCGGCGTTCCGCGACCCAACCTAATGTAAAGAATGTGGCCTTCACGTTCGCGCGATCGCACAAATCCAGAATAATATGAGTATTGCGCTCGACGCGCGACGGTTCGGAGTCCCACGCGCCGCGCGAGATCACGCGCGCAAAATTAGCAACCTGGAAGTGTTCTTCCACGTCGAAACTGAGCGCGTGAATGGGCGGCGTGGCGTTCATGGAATCGTTGCGATCGATTATTTATTATACGCTTCTTAAGTATTATTCAATCCCAAACCATTCTTTTCGAGCGCGGCCATGATTCTGCGAACATTGCCGTCCCACGTATAATCCCGCTCGCGGATGAGCGCGCGGCCGGCGGCGCCGATCGCAGCCGCGACGTCGGGGCGCGTGACGAGTTCCTCGAGAGCGCGCGCGAGCGCCGTCACGTCGTTCGGCGGAAAAAACCGCGCGCTGCTCTCCGTGACAATCTCCCGCAAATTCGGCTGATCGACGACGAGCGTCGCGACGCCGGCCGCCAAGTATTCAAATAACTTGAGCGGCGATGCGTATGGATTGATCGCGGTGACGAGCGCGACGTCGAACAGCGCGACATAGCCTTGTATTTCCGCGTGCGGCACTTTACCACAAAAACGCACGAACTCCTCGATGCCGAGTTCGCGAGCGCGCTGCTCGAGCTTCGGCACGGCCGGCCCCTCGCCGACGATCATAATGATCGCGTTTTTTTTATGTAAATTCTTCATCGCCATCGCCTCGAACGCGAGATCGAGTCGGTGCCAGTCGCGAACGAATCCGGTGAAACCGACGATGCGCTTGCCGCGCACGTTCCACCGATCCAATAAATCCGTCCGTTTCGTTAAATTGATATAACGATTCCACTCGACGCCGTTCGGCGTCAGGACAATGCGCGAATCGGGCACGCCGCGCGATTTTACGAATTTCGCGAGTTCGCCGCTCACGACGGCGACGAGCGCCGCGGAACTTAATATAAAGTCCTCCTTTTTCCGCGCCCACTCTTGAAACACGAGCCCGCGCGTGCGAGTAACCTCGTCGACGAGCGGCGAATTGACCTCGAGTACGAACGGAATCTTAAACTCCGCGGAAACGCGCGCGCCGCACGCGGTCGAAAGCGCGTATCGTTCATATATGAAATCGGGGCGATGCTTATGAATCTCCGCGCGCAGCGCGCGCGCGCCGGCGATATCGTAAGCATGTTCCATCCATTCGCGAACGAACGACGGCAACGCGTCGGCGACGCGACCGAGCAGCGAGCGCGCGTGCGGATCGTTTGTATTCGAACGTTTCACGATCGCCACTTCGCGGAGCGCGTGGCCCGCGCGCGCGAACGCCGCCTGCAATTCGCGAATGTGCACGGCCTGTCCGTCGTCGGCGGCCGTGCGGTGGTGATATAGTATATTTACCATAAACCGCTACGCCGGAGGCGGTCCGGCGGCGAGAGCTTTTCCGAAAACGCCATGCAGCTTTTCAATTGTAAAGTCCCAGCGCATCGACGGACGCGCCGCTTCGAAAACTGCGCGATCGAATACGCGCCCGAGCGACCGCTCGATCGCGGCTTGCACGCCCGGCACGTCGGTCGTCGCCGCGAGATCGCCGAAACGATCATTTATAATCTCCGGAATGCCGCCCGATTTTGTTGCAATCACGGGCACGCCGGCGGCGAGCGCCTCCATGACGACATTCGGATGGCCCTCGCGAAACGACGGCAAAAGTAAACGATCCGCGCCCCATAACAATTGCGGAATGTTTTCGTGCGCGACTTCGCCGAGAAAGTGAACCCGGTCGGCGACGCCGCGCGAAATCGCCTGCGCCGCGAGCCGGCCGTGTTCGACTCCCCGCCCGGCGATATAAAGATTCAAATCGGGAAAACGAATACAAAGATTCGCGAGCGCGTCGATCGCGAGATGCCAGCCTTTCGCCTTGACGAGCCGGCCGACCCCGAGCATCACGCGGCCCGGTCCGAGCCGTTTCGCGGCGGCGCCCGGCCTCGGCGCGAACGCGTCGACGTCGACGCCGTTTTTTACAATATTAATTTTCCCGCGCGGCACGCCGATTTCCGCCAATTGTTCGCCGAGCGCCTCCGAGACGGCGATGACCGCCGACGCGGCGAGGCACGCCTCGCGTATCAAATCGCGGGGACCGGACATATTACCGATCAAGTGTCCGTCGGTCCCGCGCGCGCTCACGGTCACGGGAATGCGCATTTCGCGCGCGAGCCGGACGGCCGCGATGCAATCCGGATATAAATAATGAGCATCTAACAAATCGATTTTCGCGGTCGAGTGTAATTGTTGCAATATGCCGCGGCAACCGCGGGTCCACGCTCCCGGCGCGAAACGCATGCCGATTTTTGGTATTAAGAAAAACCGCGGATGTTCGACGACGATTCCGCGGCGCGTCTCCTGTATCGGCGTCGACGCCAATCGCGAATATTCGCCGAATCCGCTTCGGATCGGAAACCACGGCACGGGCGCGACCACGCGCAGATTGCAATGATAACGTTCCGCGTAGCGCGCCATGCGCTCCTCGATGAAAACGCCGTGCGTGCGCCGCGACGCGCTCGGATACAAATTCGTGAATGTTACGATATTCACGCCGATTTATCGTTACGAACGCATCCAGCGGTTTCGCCACCGGTCGAGCACGAGAGCCGCGTAGAGGATTTCCGAGTGGTCGGCCTCGCGTCCGCGGTGCTCCGCTAACAATTGTGATATTACAGTTCCATCGAGCAGCCCGCCCGCGCCCGTCCGTGCGACCTCGTCGAGGGGCCCCGCGAAATCGCTCCGCGTCCATTTCGAAAGCGGCACCGAGAAGCCGTGCTTTTTACCATAAAGAATCCGCGCGGGAAGCCGCGCTTCGAGCGCGCGTTTGAATATATATTTTCCGCCGCCGTTCTTTAATTTTAACGAACTCGGAATCCGGCTGGTCCATTCGATGAATTTATGATCGATCACCGGCACGCGCGCCTCCAGCGACACGGCCATCGACGCGCGGTCGACTTTCGTTAATATATCGTCCGCGAGATAGGTCCGGATGTCCGTATATAATATTTTACCCAGCGGATCGTCCGTGTCGGCGTCGTCGTAATGTTGTTTCCAGTCGTCGAAGGGATCGTAACCCGCGCACGCTTTGCGCAGATCGGGCGCGAGAACCGCGCGCGCGACCTCGACGGGCGTCGCCGAAACCGAATAAAAGTATGCGCGGGCCGGATCGCGCGCGAGATTTGTTAATAACGTTTTTCCGCGCATCCAGCGCGGAACTCTCGGCCCCGACGGCGCAATTGTAGAAAACGCGCGCGCCGCCGGCTCGAGAACGCCCGCCGGAACGAGCGCGCGAACGCGGTTCTCGAGCGCGTCGTATTTGTAACGTCGGTATCCGGCGAAACTCTCGTCGCCGCCGTCGCCCGAGAGCGCGACGGTCACGCGCTCGCGCGCGAGTTTCGATACAATATAAGTAGGAACCGCGGACGAGTCCGAAAACGGCTCGTCGAAATATTCGGGAAGCGTGTCGAGGACGAGCGCGGGATCGGCCGGTACGAGCCGCGACCAATGATCCGTTTTGAATAAATTTGCAACAAATGCGGCCTGTTCGCGTTCGTCGTGCTCGCGGTCTTCGAAACCGACGGAACAGGTTTTTATTGGTAATGAACTCTGGCGCGCCATCGACGCGACGACGGCCGAGGAATCGACGCCGCCCGAGAGGAACGCGCCGAGCGGCACTTCGGCGATCATTCTTAATTTTACAGCTTCGTCCAATCGATATGATAGTTCCTCCGCGATCGCGCCCGGCGAATCCGTGAGCGGATTCGCGAACGACGGACGCCAATACTCCTCGATCTTTACAGTTCCATCCGCATCCGCGACGAGGCGCGTGCCCTGCCGCAGTTTTTCGACGCCTTTCAATACGGATTTCGGCGCGGGCACCGAACGTATTGTTAAGAAATCGAGCACCGACGTCGCATCGATTTCTTTTCTTAATGTTGCGTCCGCGAGAATCGATTTCAATTCGGAACCGAAATAGATAGCATCGTTCGTCCGCCGGATGTACATCGGTTTGATGCCGAGGCGGTCGCGCGCGAGCACCATGCGGCGGCGCTTCGAGTCGTGCACGGCGATCGCGAACATTCCGCGCAGTTCATGCACGAAATCGGGCCCGTACTCTTCATACAAATGAGCGATCACTTCCGTGTCGGATTTCGTCGCGAGCCGGTGCCCGCGTTTTAATAATCGATCGCGCAGTTCCCGATAATTATATATTTCTCCGTTCAACATGACGGCGACCGTGCCGTCTTCGTTAAATAACGGCTGGTGGCCGCCCGCGACGTCGATGATCGAAAGCCGGCGAAAACCGAAACAAACGCCGGGGGATTTGTAAATTCCGGCGTCGTCGGGCCCGCGGTGCGCGAGGGCGTCGCGCATCCGCACGACGAGGTCTTCGTCGGGATCGGCTTTATTAAATTTATAGATTCCGCAGAGGCCGCACATGGGACGCCGTTCGATCGTATCAGAGCCGCGGCTTTTTGAAACCCGTCGGAAACGCCGCCGGCAGGAATCGCGATCCAAATCCCGGTTTCGCGGCGGGAGTTTTTTGTTCGAATCCGCCCCCCGCCGCCGGGAGATCGAATCCGCCGCGCGCGTGCGCGGCCGCACCGAGGGATTGCGGCTCCGAAATATGCAATCCGCCGAAACCCATCCGTTCGCGGAAGCGCGCGACGCCGGATCCCTCGCGCAACGGATACTTCAATTCCTCCTCCATTTCCTTCGTCGCGACGATGCCGAACGCGATAATGATGGAAAGGATATGATAAGCAAAATCGAAGTGTCCGCGATTCAAAAACGTCGCGCCCGTGAGGAATCCGAAGACGGCGGCCTCGAACAGGCGCACATAATTTATGATCCAGCCGGTATCGTATCTTTGCATCGCCTGAATGCGGATCCGGCGAAGCAGCCACAAACACGAGACAAATATAAATAAGTACGTGCCGAGCGCGAGCAGGCCCGATTCCGCGCTCAATTGTAAATATGAATTATGCGCGACGAAGAACACTTCGGTTCCTTTCTGCCGCAATGGATCCGGATCGTATTCGGGGTACGCGGACTGAAAATTACGGAAACCGACGCCGATCAGCGGATTCCGCGTGATCATTTTTAGTGCAATTCCCCAAGTGTGGAATCGCGCCTGCGCCGAGCTGTCTTCCTCGAATTTTTGTATCGTGCTGAGGCGTTCCTTCACGCCCGACGGCGCGAATAATACAAATACCACCGCGGCGAGCGCCGCAAGGCCGAATCCCGCGAGGCGGTTTCGCGAACGCCACGTCATGATGCCGAGCGTCACGCACATGCTAAGAAAACCGCCGCGGCTGTGCGTGAGGAGAATCGTAAAACACGTGAGTCCCATGGCTCCGATCAGGCCGCGTTTCACCCATTTGTTCGATTCGCTGAGGCCTAGATAGAACAAAAACGGCAGATTCATCGTGAGCGCGAGCGAAAAGTCGTTGTTGTCCTGCAACATGCCGCCCGGTCCGCGCAAAATCTGGCGCCCGCCGCCCGTCAGAATTCCCCACAATCCCGATTTAATACCGAAAAACCCGAGCGAGAGCGCGATCGTCCAAAGGAGGATTCTTAGTTTTTCGGAATTGTCGACGATCGCGACGGTGAAAATCGACACCGCCATGATCTTGAGAAATTCCATATAATACTGAATCGTCGTGGCCGTGACTTCATAACGCGTCGTCACCACCGACAACGATACAATTCCGGTCAATACTAAAAACAGCGCGAGGCGGAAATCCGGAGTGAAGATTTTCTTTTTTTCAAAAATAATAAATCCGGCGAACATCGCGATCGCGATATAATAAGAAAATCGCATCGTGCGCGCGAACGCCCAGCAGAGGTCCTGCACGCGCATGTACGCGAGCCAGGAGAACACGATCAGGCCGACGAACGGCCGCCGAAACGCGAACGGAAGACTTCCGAGCACAACGAGAGTGACGATAATATCGCGATAGTTCACTTTCGTTGCCTGTCGAAGAATGGAAACGGCGGCGCCGTTTTGTTACGTTAATGAAACTTTTGTTTAATATTATTGACCAAAGCGACAAAATGACTCGGTAGTTTGTCGGGCTTCGTTAAATAAAGTCCGGCGGTTCCTCCGAGCATGGCGATTAACATTAGCGAAATGCCGATGCCCGCGAGACCGCGCATGCGGTTGCGGCGAAGTTCGCGAATCGTCATCATCCGATTGACCATGCCGAGAACCGGCAGCGAGAGCGCGGACGCGACGTCGTGCACGCTCCGGAAAGACGGTCGCACGAATTCGCGCACGAAAATCCACGCGAGGCCGATCGCGGCGCCGACGGCGAAACCGATGGCAAGAATAATCGGAATCGAAGGCTCCGACGCTGACTCCGCGGGAACGGGCTCCTCGATGGTTCGATAAGGATTGCCCGCGACGCTGTCGATTCGTAGAAGTGTAATTTTCTTCCGCTCGACTTTGTCTGACGATTCGCTGAGTTGTTTTTTAGTATTTTCCTCGATCGATTCGAGCGCGTGATATCGCGCGAAAATCTCGGGCCTTCGTTTATAATCGTCCTCGAGTTCCGCCGTGCGCGCGAGCTGGTCTTTGAGGAGCGCTTTCTTAACTTCCAAATCCTCGTTCGCGCGATCGGCCTCCTGTTTCGTAATGCGCTTTTGATCATTAATGATCTTGACGCGGCCCGGAGATTCGCCCGGAGTCGAAACAAATCCGTTCTTTTTTTGTTGTTCCTCGAGATCCTTTATGAGCGCGAGATCGCCGTCGACTTTCTTTTGATAGTCTTTGCGCCGCGGATGGATCTTGCCGGTTTTTTCGAGTTTACCTTTATATTCCTCGACTTCCGCGCGGAGTTTTGTGAGTTGGTCGGAGATGCTCTTCGCCAACGCCCCATCGGCGGCCGAGGGTCCGGCGGCCGCCGCGGGTCCCTTCTCCTGTAGTATCCAAATCTCCGGCGGTTCCTCCGCGTATCGTTGCGTCGCCTGTTTGAATCGTTCGGTCGCGGCTTTGACTTCCGCTTCGAGGCGGATTTGATCCGACTTTGCTTGTTTATATTGAACGACGACCCAGTCTTCGTCAGCCGTCACGCCGCGGTTCGACGCCTGCGTCGGCGATAATTTATATTCCTCCTGCAACTCCTTGATCTGGCGCTGCACGAGATTCAACTGCGCGGTGAGATTAGCATTTTCTTGTTGCGCGCCGACGAGTTCGCCGCTGATTTGATCGCGCAGTGTGCGCTGCGTGTCGTCTCGCCAAATCTCCGCAAGAATCTTTAGAAAATCCGCCGCGCGCTTTGGATCTTCATCCTTATAAGTAATTGTAATCAGATCCACGCCAACGTCCTTGACTTTCTTCGCGAGTTCCACGGACGAACGTTCGCGAACTTCGTCGAGAAATTTCTTACGTTTGCCGGGATTTTTTACGATTGCCAGGTAATCGGCCCACTGCAACCGATCGTTAATCGTCTTGTGCAGCGAGTCCTCCGCGAGAATCTGAATTTTAACATTCTGGAGATCTTTGTATGGATTCGCGTTCGCCATGCGGTAATTCGGGTCTTCCTCGAACCGAACTTCGCCCACTCTCACGATCGTTTTCGATTCATAACGTTTCGGAATGAAACAAAGCGCGACCAAGCCCAGCGTCAGACCCCAAAGCGCGGGTATGATGATCGCCCACCGCCGCTTCGCGAGAATGGCGAGGAATTCGAAGATCTGGTTGGTGGGGAGGGCGACTTCCGCCATGGACGAATTTATAATTTATTTTTGTTAGAAGACTTTGCCGCCGCCGCCGCCGCGATTCTGGATCGCGAAGAAAAACAGGAGCTGTTGCAGCGGTTGCACCACGACTTTGATCGGATAGAAAATCTGCTTCACGAAGTTTCCGACGCTGCCGATGAACGAAGGCGGAACATAAATAATATCATTCTCGCGCACGAGCACGTTGTAGGTCGTGTCGCCGTAATCGATAAAATCGTGAAAATTAATCGTAATAATCAGCGGATCGACGGGATCGCCGCGGATGAGTTGGACGCGGCTGAGATTGGGGTTTTCTTCCTTCCACTCGGCTTCGAGCAAAGCTTCGAATACCGTGAAATCGCCCCGAAAATTCTGCGCGCCCGGTTTGGTGACTTCGCCAACAATGAAATACTTCTTTCCGCCGTGCGCCGACGCCGCGGGAAGAATCGAAACCTGAATGTCGGTTTTTGGATAAATGCCGTTGTACGCCTCGGTCAAATACGCTTTCAATCCTTCGCGCGTCATTCCGGCGACGCGCACTTGCCCGATCTCGGGCAGCGCGATCGTGCCGTCGACGTCGACTTCGAGCGGCGGGAGCACGAGATCCGTATTTAAAGTATCTTTCACGGCGATGACGTCGGTCGGAATGATATAATTTTCATTATTAGCATCGCCGACGTATTGTTTACCGAAACCCTGCGTATTCAAATAACCGAACGTCCGGCGGTCGTCGACCGCGCGGCAGCCGAATGTGGAAACTGCTATTAGTAATAACGCCGCCGCAAGCCCACGCAAGCGAACGGAATTCCGATAGTGCGTCGCGGCCGCGTTGCGGTTGAGCAATTGAATTTGCATGGAGATCGCGTGGCGATGTGCACATCGCCTGGATTTGGAATCGACCATTTCGACCGGTGGGGTAAACCCCCCTGTCGTCGCGGAAATGACGGTTGCCGCTTCACGACAGGGACTTGTGGCGGTGGATCTTACCAACGCCGATCTCACATCGCGCGGCCGTATTGCTTTTCGTAATACTCGCGGTATTCGCCGCTTTTGACGCGGCGCCACCACGGAGGATTGGCCTGATACCAATCGATCGTCTTACGGATCGCATCCTCGAATTTATGGGCCGGCTCCCAGTTGAGCTCGCGGCGGATTTTCGACGCGTCAATTGCATAGCGGCGGTCGTGTCCCGGCCGGTCTTTTACGAATGTAATGAGCGACTCGGGCCGGCCAAGCATTCGCAGCACGGTCCGCACGAGCGTCAGGTTCTCAAGTTCGTTGTCGCCGCCGATATTGTAAACTTCGCCGGGCGCGCCGGATTCATAAACTCGCATCAATGCGGCGCAGTGGTCTTCGACGAACAGCCAGTCGCGCACGTTTTTTCCGTCGCCGTAGACGGGAATCGGTTTGTTCTCGAGCGCGTTCGAAATGAGCAGCGGCACGAGCTTTTCGGGAAATTGATACGGCCCGTAATTGTTAGAACAGCGCGTGATGCAACCCGGGAATTTATGTGTATGAAACGCGGCGCGCACGAGTAGATCGCTCCCGGCTTTGCTCGCGCTGTAGGGAGAATTCGCCGCGAGCGGCGTCGTTTCGGTAAATTTACCGTTCGTACCGAGCGATCCGTAGACTTCGTCGGTCGAGACGTGGACAAATTTATGTATCTTTTTCAAACGCGCGGCGTCGAGCAGCACCTGCGTGCCGAGCACGTTGGATTTGATAAAAGGCGACGCGTCGTGGATCGAGCGGTCGACGTGGCTTTCGGCGGCGAGGTGCATCACCCCCTCGACGTCGCCCGCGAATGCGCGCGCCACGTCCTCCGGTTCGGCGACGTCCCCTTTAATGAAACAATAGCGCGGATGTTTCTCGAGCCCGGCGAGATTTTCGAGATTGCCGGCGTAGGTCAATTTGTCAAAATTAACAATTCTGCGATCGGTAAAGTGTTCGATCGCGGCGCGCACGAGATTGCTGCCGATGAAACCCGCGCCTCCGGTAATAATAATATCTTTCATGATTTGAGAATAAACAATTACGCTCTGCTGCGGTCGAGATCGCCGCGTTCGAAGAATGCGCGCAGCGAATCGCGCCAGTGCGGGAATTGATAGCCGATCGTTCGTTTTAAACGATCCTTCGAAAGCACCGAATAGGCCGGCCGCGGCGCGGTCGAGGGTTTGATGCGGTTCCACTCCTGCGTCGTGATCGGGTCGACGCGGGCGCTCGAACCGGCCAATGTTGCAATTTCAGCGGCGAACTCGTGCCACGTGCAGGCGCCGCCGCCGCTCGCGTGGTAAATCCCGCCCGGCGCTTCTAATAATAAACGCCACAATAATGGCGCGAGATCCCATGTGCAGGTCGGGCAGCCGTGCTGGTCGCCGACGACGGTCAGCCGCTCGCGCTCGCGCGCGAGCTTTGCGATCGCCGCGACGAAATGTTTGCCGTTCTGGCCGTAAAGCCACTGCGTTCTAACAATTTGCCAATCGCCGCCGATCGTTTGTATTTCGATTTCTCCTGCGAGTTTGCTCTCCGCGTAAACGCCGCGCGGATTTGGAATATCATATTCGGCGTAGGGCTCGCGCGCCGAGCCGTCGAACACAAAATCCGTCGACAAATGCAATAATCGCGCGCCAATCTCGCGGCACGCGATCGCAAGGTTGCGCGCGCCGCAGGCGTTGATCGCGTACGCGGCGGCGCGATCGGTTTCGGCGGCGTCGACGGCGGTGTACGCCGAACAATTAATAATTCCGCGCGCGCCGCAATCGTTTATAAACGCGCGCGTCGCGCGGATATCGGTAATATCCATTTCGCCGCGATCCGCCCAGACGAGCTTCACGCCGGGCGGCGCCACGCGCGCGACCTCGCCACCAAGCATTCCGGCGGCGCCGAGCGCGATTATTATATTATTTTCCGTCACGGATTGTTCGCGCCGCCCTGCGCGACGAGGTTGCTGGCGCGGAGCAGCGAGCCGAAGGTCCCCGCGTCGGTCCACCAACCCTGCAGCACCGACGCGCGCAGCGTGTTTTCGCGCAGATACGCATTGTTTACGTCGGTGATTTCGAGTTCTCCGCGCGAAGACGGCTCGAGCGTTTTGATAATATCAAATACATGATTATCGTAAAAATAAACGCCGACGACGGCGAGATTCGATTTCGGTTGTTTCGGTTTCTCGACGATCGAAACGACTTTTTCGCCGTGGACTTCGGCGACGCCGAAACGCTCGGGGTCTTCGACCTCTCTTAATAAGATTCGTGCGCCGGAGACCTGCGCGCGAAACGCGTCGACGTGCGGTTTGATGCTCTTCTCGAAAATGTTATCTCCGAGAATGACGCAGATCGAATCGCCGGCGGCCCAGTGTTCGGCGAGCGACAGCGCCTCCGCGATGCCGCCTTCGCCCTTTTGATATGTATAATTCAAGTGCTTGAGGCCGAATTCCGCGCCGTTGCCGAGCAATTGTAAGAAATCGCCCGCTTTGTTGCCGCCCGTCACGATGAGAATCTCCGAGACGCCGGACTTGACGAGCGCGTCGATCGGATAATAAATCATCGGCTTGTCGTACACCGGAAGCAGATGTTTATTCGTAATCTTCGTGAGCGGATGCAGGCGCGTTCCGAGACCGCCCGCGAGAATGACGCCTTTCATTTTATCGATTGGATGGATTTGTTAACGTTGGGAAACTGGTGCGCCGGGGCCGGTTTTCGCCGCGCCCTGCGTTCGATACCATTGCAGAGTCCGCGAAAGTCCGTCGCGAAAATCGACGGACGGTTCGTAGCCGAGAACGCGCCGCGCGCGATCGATGTTCGCGAGCGAGTGCTTGATGTCGCCGGTGCGCGGCGGACCGTATGAAATCTTAATATTCTTGCCGGTGATCCCGCCGAGCGCGCGCACGAGTCCGTTTAACGAAATCGCGGAACCGGTCGCGCAGTTCATAACCATTCCGGCGGGCACGTCGCGTTCGATCGCGAGAAGATTGCCGCGCACGACATTGTCAATATAAGTAAAATCGCGCGACTGTTCGCCGTCGCCGTGGATCATGGCATCGGTGCCCTCGACCGCGGCTTTACAAAAAAGCGCGATCACGCCGCTGTAGGGCGACCCCGGATCCTGTCGAGGACCGAAAACATTAAAGTAACGAAGCACGACCGTGCTCAATCCGTAACATTTCGCGAACGCACGACAATAATTCTCGCCCGCGTACTTGCTGACGCCATAGGGAGAAATCGGATCCGCCATCATTTCCTCATGCTTCGGAAGCGTCGCGGATTCGCCGTACGCGGACGACGAGCCGGCGTACACGACGCGTTTCACGCCCGCGTCGCGCGCCGCGATCAATATATGTAATGTTCCGCGCGTATTGGTATCGTCGCTCGTCACCGGATCCTCGACGGAGCGCGCCACCGACGGGAGCGCGCCTTCGTGAAATATATAATCCACGCCGGCGCAGGCGCGTCGGACGGCCGCGAGATCGCGCAAATCGCCTTCTAATAATTCCGCGCCGGGCGCGGCCGCGAGATTTTCGCGCTTTCCGGTGGCAAAATTATCCAAAATGCGCACGGAATCGCCGCGCGCGGCGAGCGCCGCCGCGAGATGCGATCCGATGAAGCCGGCGCCGCCGGTTACAAGGAATTTTGCCATGCCGTCCGTTGAATACTAATTTTCAATATGAAGAATGCGAGAAGTTATAATGAATTTTGTTCGCGGCGCCAGCGAACGTAGCGACGGACGCCGTCCTCGATCGCGACGCGCGGGTCGTAGCCGAGCACGGCGCGCGCTTTTGTAATATCCGCGAACGTGACGGGAACATCGCCGGGTTCGGGCGGCAGAAATTGCAACTTCGCGGGCTTTCCGATTTCGCGCGCGAGCACATCGATCAATTCGCGCAATTCGATCGTCCGCGATTCGCCGAGATTGAATAGTTCATATCCGCCGCAGCGGTCGATCGATTTGATAACTCCGTCGAGGATATCGTCGACATAAGTATAATCGCGGCGCGTGCGGCCGTCGCCGAACACCGGCACCGGATCGCCGCGCTCGATCAACGAGGCAAATTTTGCAATCGCCATTTCGGGGCGCTGCCGCGGTCCGTAAACGGTAAAAAACCGCAGGCAGACCGTCGGAATTTGATATAATGAATGATAACACGAGGCGAACTGTTCGCCCGCGCGCTTCGTCACCGCGTACGGCGAAACCATCTTTTCGATCGGATCGGATTCGGCGAACGGAGTTTTACTATTCGCGCCGTAGACCGACGAGGACGATCCGAATATAAATTTTGTCGACGGTCGCTCGCGGATCGCGTCAAGCAGATTGATCGTGCCCTGAATATTAACTTCATTGTATTTCGACGGATCCTTCACGCTCGGCCGCACGCCCGCGAGCGCCGCGAGGTGAACGACGGCGTCGAACGGCCGTTTTTTGAATGCTGCAAATACCGCCGCGCGGTCGCGCAGGTCGCCGCGGACAATTTCGCATCCGCGCCGCGTCGCGATCGCCGCGGCGTTGCGCTCCTTGAATCGCACGTCGTAAAAATCATTAAAATTATCGAATACGACGACGCCGTCTCCCCGCTCGAGCAGACGCTCGCAAAGGTGCGATCCGATAAATCCGGCGCCGCCTGTTACAAAGATTTCCATTATGAGTGAACCCCCGATCCAAGACGATGAACGACTGCCTTTCCCGACTTCCCAACTGTAGCATTTCTCGTATCGTAAACGGCTTTGCTATGCTGCAATAAATCGTCGTAATCGACGCACGCGTGATCTGTAATAATAGCGACCGCGTCGAATTGCGCGAGCGTCTTGTCGTCGAGCGATTCCACGCGGACCACTTCGCCCGGCGGCCCGTCGGCGACGTCCGCGTGAAACGAAGGAACGTAAGGATCATAATAATACAATTTCGCGCCGCGTTCATACAAATGACGAGCGACGTCGACAGCCGGCGATTCGCGGACGTCGCCGACGTTTCGTTTATAAGCGACTCCGAGCATCAATATGGACGATCCGCGCACGGATTTGCCGAATTCATTCAATAATCTCGCGATTCCTTCGACCGAGTGGAGAGGCATCGAGCGGTTGACGTCGTCGGCGAGATCGATAAAACGGGTCTTTACATCCATTCCGCGCACGCGCCACGATAAATATAACGGATCGATGGGAATGCAGTGCCCGCCGATGCCGGGGCCAGGGAGAAACGGCATGAATCCGAACGGTTTCGTGGCCGCGGCGCGCACGACTTCCCACACGTCGAGATTTAACCGTTCGCACAGAAGCGCGAGTTCGTTCGCGAGTCCGATGTTTACCGCGCGAAATGTATTTTCAAGAATCTTGGCCATTTCGGCGGTCTCGGGATTGGATACTTCGACGACGCGGTCGACGGCGAAAGCATACAATACGCCCGCGAGTTTTGTACAATCCGCGCTGATGCCGCCGACGACTTTCGGAGTGTTCCGCACGCCGAATTGTCGGTTTCCGGGATCGATGCGCTCCGGCGAGAAAGCTAAGAATACGTCCTCGCCGACGCGCAGGCCTTTTTCGCGAAGGCGCGGTTCGACGACTTCGCGCGTCGTTCCGGGATAGGTCGTGCTCTCGAGAATCACGAGCTGTCCGCTCCGCGCGAACTGCGCGACGCAGTCGGTTGCCGAGACAATATAAGAAATATCGGGGTCCCGGTTTTTTCGGAGCGGCGTCGGAACGCAAATAATAATCGCGTCGCAATCCGCGATCCCGGCGTACTCCGTCGAAACTGTAAATTGTTTATTCTTTACGAGCGCGCGCACGCGACCGGATTCCACGTCGGCGATATCCGATTCGCCGCGATTCAGGATCTCCGCGCGCCGGACGTCGACGTCGACGCCGAGGACCGCGAATCCGGCTTCGCCGAAGGACATCGCGAGCGGCAATCCTACATATCCGAGGCCGACGACGGCCACGCGCGCCTTCCGCGCGCGGAGTTTTTCGTATAATTGGGTCGCGTTCTTGGATTTAAAGACTGGTTCGGTCATTCTACAGTTACGCTCTTCGCAAGATTGCGCGGATTGTCCGGCGAGAGATTGCGGCAGACCGCGATTTCGTACGCCAGCCGCTGAAGCGGAATAACATTAACAATCGGCGCGAGGTGGTCGCTCGTCGCCGGGACTTCTATCAAATCGTCGCCGAGCCGGCGCGCGTCGGCGTCGCCGGCATTGCAAATAACGATGACGCGGCCGCCGCGCGCGCGCACCTGTTCGAGTTGATTCAGCGTTTTGTCGCGGTCGCGGCCGCGCGTCGCGATCACGACGACCGGCAGCGTCGCGTCGATCATGGCGATCGGGCCATGCTTCATTTCGCCGGCCGGATAGCCCTCGGCGTGAATATACGATATTTCTTTTAATTTTAACGCTCCCTCGAGCGCGATCGGATAATTCAATCCCCGACCCAGGAAAAGAAAATCGCGCGACCCCTGATACTTCTTCGCGAGCGCGCGCACGGACTCGCGCGCGGCATCGTTGAACAAAGCATCGAGGCGCGGACGGAGTTTTCGTAAAGATAACAATAACTCGCGCCCGTCGTCGCGGGAGAGGCGGCCGCGCGCGCGACCCATGCGGATGGCTAGTAAATAAAGCGCGACGAGCTGGCACGTGAACGCCTTGGTCGACGCGACGCCGATTTCGGGACCGGCATGGGTATAAATCGTGGCGTCGCTCATCCGCGGTATCGACGAGCCCTTGACATTACAAATATCGAGGATCGCGGCGCCGCGTTCGCGCGCCTGCCCGAGTCCTTTTAATGTATCCATCGTCTCGCCGCTCTGGCTGATGCCGATCGCGATCACGTCCTTGCTCGGAAGCGGCGTTCGATAACGAAATTCGCTCGCATAATCGCATTCGACGGGCAGTCCGGCAAATTCTTCAATTAAAAACTTTCCTACAAATCCAGCGTGCAAACTCGTGCCGCACGCGATGATTTGTATTCTTTGCGCCGATTTTAACTTTTCGTCGCTGACGTCGAAATCTTCGAATCGAACGTCGCCGTTTTCGTCGTCGAGGCGGTCGAACGCCGTCTGCGCGATCGCGTCGGGCTGCTCCTCGATCTCTTTTAACATATAATGCGGGTAGCCGCGGCGGTCGGTGGCGGCCGCGTCCCACGCGATTTCCTGCGGTCGGTAGGATACTACTTTTCCGTCGAGCGTGCGGACGCCCACACCCTCCGTCGTCAGCGTCGCGACCTCGCCGTCGCGCAAATAATAAACACTCCGCGTGTGGCGCAGAAGCGCCGGCACGTCCGACGCGACAAAGGCCGCGCCGCGTCCGATGCCGATCACGACGGGCGAATCCTGTCTTGCTACAATAATCCGGTCCGGATATCGTTTATGTAAAACTACAATAGCGTACGTGCCCCGGGCCGCGCGCGCGGCCGACATCACCGCCTCTTCGAGCGCCGAAATGTCGGGATGCTGTCGCGCGCCGCCGCGCTCGATCGTTTGTAAACGATCCTCGATCGCGTGCGCGAGCACTTCGCTGTCGGTCGACGAGAGGAATTGATGTCCTTTCGTTATCAAATCGCCGCGCAGATCCAGATAATTCTCAATAATACCATTGTGAACGAGCACGAGTTCGTCCTTGCTGTCCGAGTGCGGATGCGCGTTCGCCTCCGTGACGCCGCCGTGCGTTGCCCAGCGCGTATGGCCGACGCCGATGGTCGCGGGCCCGCCGAAACCCTCCTTGGCGAGCGCGTTTCTTAATATTTCCAATTTTCCGACGCGGCGGCGGCGTTCCATGCCGCGCGATGTAAATACTGCAATTCCGGCCGAATCGTAGCCGCGGTATTCCAGCAACGCGAGCCCGTCCAAAATGGCGGGCGTCACGTCGCCTTCGCGAACCACGGCTCCGAAAATGCCACACATAATTTATTACAATAAAATGCGCGTCAACGGGGCAGCTCGGAGACCCGCGGCTTGAACCATTCGATCGTTTTCGCCATGCCTTCGCGCAGCGGGACCTTCGGCTCCCAGCCGAGCAGCGTCCGCGCGCGTGTAATATCGGGACGGCGCTGCTTCGGATCGTCCTTCGGCAGCGATTTATAAATAACTTTCGATTTTGAGCCCGTGGCCGCGATGATCTCGCGCGCGAATTGTTCAATCGTCATTTCCGTCGGATTGCCAATATTCACCGGATCGGGAACGCTCGACTCGAGCAGGCGGATGATGCCGTCGATGAGATCGCTAACATAACAAAACGAGCGCGTCTGCGAGCCGTCGCCAAAAACCGTAACATCGTCGCCCTGCAGCGCCTGCGTGAGGAAACTCGGAAGGGCGCGCCCGTCGCGCAGCCGCATGCGCGGCCCGTACGTATTGAATATTCTACAAATACGCGTCTCGACGCCGTGCGTGCGCCGGTACGCCATCGTGATCGCCTCGGCGAACCGTTTGGCTTCGTCGTACACGCCGCGCGGACCGATCGGATTGACGTTGCCCCAATAATCCTCCTTTTGAGGATGTTCGAGCGGGTCTCCGTACACTTCGGAAGTGGAAGCTAATAAAAACTTCGCTTTCTTTTCCTTCGCGAGACCAAGCGTATTGTGCGTTCCGAGCGACCCTACTTTTAAAGTCTGAATCGGAAGTTCCAAATAATCGATCGGGCTCGCGGGCGACGCGAAATGTAATATCGCGTCGAGTTTGCCCGGGATGTGCACGAATTTCGTAACATCGTAATGAATGAACGAAAATCCCGGCCGCCCGATAAGATGTTCAATATTGCGAAGGTCGCCCGTCAGCAGGCTGTCCATCGCGATCACTTCATATCCGCGCTGCAGGAGAGTCTCGCACAGGTGCGAACCGAGAAACCCGGCTCCGCCGGTGACAAGTGCTCGTGCCATTATTAATTCTCTTTTTGGGGTTTTTCGTTCATGTTCGGCGCCGTCGGCGGGCGGTCGGCTCCGCGGCGCACGAGAGAGTCGAAATTCAATTGTTGCGTTGTAAAAAACGCCTCGCCCACGCGAACGGTCGGAGGCGCGCCGTCCTTGCTATTATTATTTTGAATCGCGGGATTCCTTATGGAAATCGCCGCGTCGGCGGCGTCGATTCCGTTGCCAAAAGCGCCCACGGACATTTCCGGTTCGTCAGGCGCGTTGCGAATCACCGGCAGATCGACGACGTCGGCGGGGCGCAGTGTTGTTGTAAACTTGCCGACGGTCAATTCGACGATCGTGCCGCCTTCGTTTCGGATTCGATAATAACGATCGCGTTCGAGGCCGACTTTAATTTTACTCTGCGGCACGAGTTTCACGCGCGCGCCGCCCGGCAATTCTAACGAATCGAATTTCGAGTTGAGCGGCGTCCCGACTTCGAGATACGTCAGGCGGTCGCACGCAACCCAGGGTTCGCCCGCCGCGCCGTCGCCGAGCCGCACGAGCGAAGCGTCGTGAAGTGAAACATACGAATCGTCCGCGAACGCGAGCCGCGCGGTCCCGTTCGGATTTGTTATCACGACGCCGCCGGGGCCCGTTTGAATCCGCGGACGAAAATATTCTAAATAATGCACGCCGCGCTCGCCGGCCGGGCGCACGCCGACGGTGCCGCCGATGCGGCGGACTTCCACAATATTGTCCTCGGTGAGCGCCGGGATTTTTTTGTTAATTCCTACAATTCCCGAAGGATTCGGTCCCGGGGGGCTGTAACTCGAATAAAGTCCGGATCGGCCCACGATCAAATCGGTCGAACTCCCCCAGCGTTGCGACCATTGACAGGCCGTCGCGGAAATCAGAACGCATCCGAGCGCCAGCTTCGAGATTCGAAGGAGAATCTGCGATCGGGAAGTTCGCTGGGAGTGAATTCGCATCGGTGAAGCCACAAGCTATCGAAAACCGCGGCCGGTTGAATCAACTGCCTCGGCCGCAAGGGGAAGGAATTACGTCGTCTTCCCTCTACTTCATCGAAAAATGCCGTTCGACGAATCCCGTGTCGACGTCGCCGGCAATGAAGTCCGCGTGATCGAAAACTTTCCGGTGGAACGGAATGGTTGTTTTGATCCCCTCGACGTGAAATTCGGCGAGCGCGCGGCGCATCGTCGCGATGGCGTCGCGCCGGTTGTTGCGGTGGACGATCAGTTTCGCGACAAGCGAGTCGTAATTTGGAGGAATCTCGGCGCCCGCGGAAATATGCGTATCGAGGCGAACGCCGGGCCCACCGGGCGCCATCCATGTTGTTACTTTTCCGGGCGTCGGCCGGAAATTCGCGTCGGGATCCTCGGCGTTGATGCGGCATTCGATCGCGCAACCGTGGAGCACGATGTCCTCCTGCCGAAAACGGAGCCGCTCGCCCGCCGCGATGCGGATTTGTTCCTGAACGATATCGATGCCCGTGACCATTTCCGTCACGGGATGTTCGACCTGCACGCGCGCGTTGACTTCGATAAAATAAAAATTTCCGGCGGGATCGAGAAGGAATTCTACAGTTCCCGCATTTTCATATTTAGCTTCGCGCACGATCGCGAGCGCCGCGTCGCCCATTTTTTTGCGAATATCGGGATTCAGCGCGGGCGACGGAGATTCTTCAATTAACTTTTGATGGCGGCGCTGGATCGAACAATCGCGCTCTCCGAGATGCACTAAATTTCCCTCGCGGTCGCCGAGTACTTGAATCTCGACGTGCCGCGGCCTTTCGATAAATTTTTCGAGATAAACGCCGGCATTTTTGAACGCCGCCTCGGCTTCGGCGCGCGCCTGATGGAATCCGTTAATTAATGATACGTCGTTGTGCGCGACGCGCATGCCGCGTCCGCCGCCGCCCGCGACGGCTTTTAATATTACAGGAAAACCGATTTCGCGCGCGAGCCGGATCGCCTCCTCCTCGGATGTTAAGATTCCCTGGCTGCCCGGCACCGTCGGCGCGCCGGCTTTCTTTGCAATCGCGCGTGCCCGCTGTTTGTCGCCGAAACTTGCGATCGCCTCCGGCGGCGGCCCGATGAATCGAATATTGCATTCGTGGCAAACCTCCGCGAAATGCGCATTTTCAGACAGAAATCCGTATCCCGGATGGATGGCCTCGACGTCGGCGATTTCGGCGGCGGCGATGATGGATGGAATATCCAAATAACTTTTCGCCGACATCGGCGGCCCGATGCAAATCGTCTCGTCCGCGAGACGTAAATACTGGGCGTTGCGATCCGCTTCGGAATACACGAGCACGGTTTCGATATTGAGCTCGCGGCACGCGCGCAGCACGCGCACCGCGATCTCTCCGCGGTTCGCGATGAGAATTCGCCTGAACACTTTATATTATTATTGTTATTTGAATTTTGTTTATGACGCCGAATTATTTGATTAATATTACTTATCGACCCGCACGAGAAACAGAGGCTGGCCGAATTCGACGGCCTGGCTGTTCTTGACGAGGACTTCTACAATTTCTCCGGACATTTCGGCGCGGATTTCATTCATAACTTTCATGGCTTCGATGATGCAGAGCACCGTCTCGGGACGGACGCGCGATCCTTTATCTACAAATGCCTCCTTTTCGGGCGAGGACGCGCGATAAAACGTGCCGACGATCGGACTCTTGAATTCCGTGAGTCCCGCGCGCGCGTCGACGGGCGGCGCCGCGGCGGCGTCTCCCGGCGCTGTCGCGGGCGCGGCCGAAGCCGATGGCACGAGCGGCGGCGCGCCTCCGGAATGCGGTTGCGGCAGCCACGCGACGTGCTGCGCCGCTTCGCGTATCCGTTCTTCGCGGCGCCGCAGGCGAATACTACCATTCGCCTCGATCTCGAGTTCGACGAGATCGGCGTCTTTCATTAAATTTACGAGCTTTTTCAAGCGGCCGAGATCGGGCGCCGCGGACTTTGGCTGATTTTCTTTAGTCATGGAATCGTCGGGAATCGTTTATGATATTTTCGACAGAACTTGCGCTTTCAAACACGCTTCGAGAATTTGTATAGCGTTCAGGGCGGCGCCCTTTCTTAACTGATCGCCGACGCACCAGAACGCGAGGCCTTTTTCAAATAATCGCGAACGGCGGCAGCGGCCGACGAGCACCTCGTCGCGGCCTTCGGCGTCGACGGGCGTCGGATATGTAAAATTCGCCGGCTCGTCCATCACGACCACGCCGGGCGCGCCCCGCCAGATTTCGCGGGCCTCGCGCGGATCGAGATCGCGCTCCAATTCTATATTTACAGATTCGCTGTGGCAGCGCAGCACCGGAACGCGCACGCACGTCGCATCGATACGCAGCGAATCCGACTCGAGAATTCTGCGCGATTCGCGTTCGACCTTGATCTCCTCCTTCGTGCGACCGTCGCTCTCGAAATCGTCGATTTGAGGAATCACGTTGAACGCGATTTGTTTTGTAAATACCGACGGCGGCGACACGCGCGCGCGGTCGAGCCCTTCTGTAGCTAACAATTCGCGCGACTGTTGCAAACATTCGTCGATCGCCCGCGCGCCTTTTCCGCTCACGGATTGATACGTCGAAACGACGGCGCGTTTGACGCCCGCCTTGCGATGAATCGGCGCGAGCGCCATCAGTAAGATCGCGGCCGTGCAATTCGGATTTGCAATAATCCCGCGATGATCCGCGATGCGGTGCCCGTTCACTTCGGGCACGATGAGCGGAACCGCGGGATCCTCGCGGTAGGCCGAGGAATTATCAATTGCGAGGGCGCCGTCGCGGACGGCCGCGGGGACGACGCGGCGGGAAACGGTCGCGCCCGCCGATAACAATACGACGTCGGTTCCCTTGAACAGGCCGCGCGCGAGATCGTCGTCGGTGTAGTTTTCGAGCGCGACCGATTCGCCGCGGAATACTAATTTTCCGCCCGCCGATCGCGACGATGTAAATAAACGAATCCGCGAAACGGGCGTGTTGCGCTGTTCCATGACGCGCAAGAACTCCCGTCCGACGGCGCCCGAAGCGCCAACGACGGCAATCGATAATCCGGATCCGTTCGATTTGTTCATGAGTTCGCAAGTTGCGCGCGCCACTCGCCGGAGCGGCCGCCCGATTTGTAAAGAAGCGCGACCTCGGTGATCCGGATCCCTTTCGAAAGGGCTTTACACATGTCGTAGATGGTGAGCGCGGCGATCGATGCGCCGACGAGCGCCTCCATCTCGACACCCGTTTTTGCCTCGGCGCAGGCCGCGCACGTTACTTCGATCGAATCGGGCTCGCAAACACGGAAGTCAATCGCGACGGAAGTCAAACCGATCGCGTGGCAAAGCGGAATCAGCTCCGAAGTTTTCTTCGCCGCGCTCATGCCTGCGATCCGGGCTGCCGCGGCCACATCGCCCTTCGGCGAATCTCCGTCGAGCACTCTCTTGAGGACTCCCGGCGGAAAAATCACGGTCGAAACCGCCCTGGCCTCGCGCGCCGATACGGTTTTCCCCCCCACGTTCACCATCCGAACGTGGCCCCGGCTGTCGAGGTGGGAAAACTCGGATTCGTTGGACATGGCGTTGCATCGTAACAAATAAACGAGCCGCGCGCGCGTTTTTGGATTCAACGATCCATTCCCTTCGTTTGGGCGCCGGCGCGGACTATTTTCTTCACCCCTGAATCTCGTAACCTCAGACTCGCGATTCTTCCGATGAGAACCGCTGTCTAATTATCCGAGGACTCCATGCATCGTTCCCTGCCGGTCGGCACCGCCATTCTGTTGGTTCTGTTTTATTACAATTCCGCCGCGCTGGCGCAGGACTCGAAGCAGGATCCCAAAGCCGTCGTCGAATCCGTCGTCGAACGGGCCGCCTCGACCGACGTCGGCAAACTCTGGAGTCTCTCCGACGAATTGGTCGCGATGGGTAAAGGCAAGGCCGAGCGGGATGCCATCCGCATCGCGCTGAAGAGTTCCGATTCGCGCGCGACGCTCGTTCTTTCGCGCGCTTTGTTACAAATCGAAAAAGAGACATTCACCGACGACGTCGCGGCCTCGCTCATCAAAGTATTAAAATCGAATTCGGAGGAATCGGAATCGGCGGCCGCGATGCTCGGCTCGAATTTATTAGCATTGGAAAAAAACGATCAAGATAAATTAACTTCCGAATTGGATAAATTGCTGACGACCGGCGGACTCCAGCCCAAAACGCGCATCGCGACGGCGCAGACGCTGCATAAACTCGGCAATGGGGAGCAGAAATCGCTCGCGCTCAAGGAACTCAAAACATTCTTCAAATCCGACGATCCGGAATTGAAGTCGGAGGGCGCGCTCGCGCTCGCGGTCTGCGGCGACGTCGAGGACGTCCGGTCGTATCTTAAGAAAATGCAGGACGAGCCGACGGATCGCGGAAAATTAGCAAAGTCGCTGCTCGACCGCGATGACGACGCGCGCACGTTTCGCGCCAGACTCGAAAGAGCCTCCGTCGCGACCGACGACGCGCCCACGCCGAAGCCGCTCGGAAAGAATGAAATTTTGCAGCCCGGCGATCCGCGCGTTTTGACGGAAATTTTAAGTAAAATCGAAGAGTTACATGTGCAGGGCGATCAGTGGACGCGCGAGGATCTCGTCGCGGCGGCGGCGCGGGGAATGTTAAACGAACTCGATCCGCACTCGACGTATTTTACAGCTCAAGAATATCAAAAAATGATTCAGCAGCTGCGGCAGATCTACGCCGGCATCGGCGCGCAGGTGCGGGTGATCGGCCGCGAGTTTACAATTGTTCGGCCGTTCTTTTCCGCGCCGGCGTACAACGCGGGCATCCGCGCGGGCGATCACGTCGTGTCGATTATTAATGAAGAGAACGGCAAGGAAGGCGAATGGGCGACCGACGGCCAGCCCGAGGACGAGGTCATCAAGCGATTGAAGGGCACGCCGGGCACAAGTCTTAAATTAAAGGTTTTCCGGCGCGGATGGACGGAGTCGAAAGTATTTCCGATCCAGCGCGAATTGATTAAGATTCCGCTGCTGGAGTCGGAAATGCTGCCAAACGGAATCGCTTATTTTGAATTGTTGGAATTCGGTTCGGAAGTGCCCGTGCAACTCGCGAAAGAACTCGATCGAATGCAACAATCCGGAGAATTGAAGGGCGTCATCCTCGACCTTCGCGGCAATCCGGGCGGATTCTTGGAATCGGCGCAGGATCTCTGCTCGATTTTCCTTCCTAAGAATAAACTCGTCTGCTACACCGAAGGACGCAAGGGCGCGCGTCGCGAATTCAAAACCCGCCGCGGCCCGATGATTCCGGAATCCGTTCCCGTCGCGATTCTAATTAACAGTTATTCGGCGTCGGCGTCGGAGATCACGGCGGGATGCCTGCAGGATTACGGCCGCGCGACAATCATTGGCGAACACAGTTTTGGCAAGGGCTCCGTGCAACAGTTGTTTCCTCTAAAATCGATGCCCGACGAATTCGATCCCGAAACGGACGACACGAACGGCAACGGCGTCCACGACGAGGGCGAGCACTTCACCGATCTTAACAAAAACGGCAAGTGCGACCTCGGTCCGAAGATTAAGATTACGATCGAACGCTACTTCTTGCCGCTCGGCCGCAACGTGAACACCGAGTACGACCACGAGAAACGTAAAGTTTCGCGCGGCGGCATCGCGCCCGATCTGACGGTCGACTGGCCGATTCTCGATCTCGGCCGCGAGGCGGAAGTTCAACGATTGATGTCGGACACGCTTGCGAGAGTGGTCGATGGAAAAGTCGTCGATGCCGACGACAAAATTACCAAATACATTCGCGAGCAATTTCCAAAGAATCCGGAATTGTTTAAATCGATCGCGATAAGCGATGCGAAAGACACCGCGAAATACCCCGGATTCGACGATTTGATGAAATCGCTGAAAACGTGGCTCGATCCCAATGAAGTTCGCAAAGTCATTCGGTTGAAAATTCGCGACCGCGTGGCCGAAGATCGCGGAAAAATGTTCCCCGGCACCGGGCTTCAGGGCGACATCGAGGAGGATCCGCAGTTACGGCAGGCGATTGCTAAATTATATGATCAAACGAACGTAAAATTCGATTCCGTTCCCGAGTATGCGGATCTATTAAAACGCGAAAAGGATCTCGGGATCAACCTCGGACCGAAATTGGAATCCGAATTGAAAGCCGCCGCCGCCTCGCGACCCGCGGAAAAGTAAATTCACAATAAAAAAAGCCGCGGCCCGAAAGGACCGCGGCTTTTTGTTTATAACCGTTATCGTAACATCGCCGCCAGGCCGAACCGGCCGCACCGCCCTTTTTCGGCGCGATGGCTGAAGAAAAGATCCGTGCGGCAGGCCGTACACCAATCGCAGATTTCGATGCGCGCGCGATCGACGCCGGCTTCGAGCAATTGTTGTAAAATCCAACCGCCGAGATCGAGATGCGGACGCGCTCCGGGCACCTCGCGGACGGCGTTTTTGTAAAATGCGCGCGGCACTTGCTCCGCGACCTCCCCGCCGACTTCATAACAACAAACGCCGATGCCGGGACCGATGCAGACTTTGAGATCGGCCGGGCGCGCGCCGCGTTCGAACAATTCCGCGGCCGCTTTCGATACAATTCCCTTCGCGGTTCCGCGCCAGCCGGAGTGTACGAGCGACAGCATCGCCGGTTTTTGTGAATATAATAAAACCGGCGGACAATCGGCGCCGGTGATTAACATTCCGACGTTTTTTTCGATCGTCGCGAGGCCGTCGGTCTCGTGGATCGCCGTCCCGCGCACGAGCGCCCCGGCGCCCGCGTCGCGCGCCGCAACCCACGCCACGCGGTCGCCGTGGACTTGTCCGGCGATCACCGTCCGCGCCGGATCCGCGCCAATTTTTTGTAATAAACGCGCGCGGCCCGCGGACGGATCGCCGTACGCCTCGCCGGCCGTAAAAGATACATTGACGCGCGGCGCGAGCATTCCGTGCGCGACCGCGGGGTCCCCCGCCAGCGAATCGAACTGTAATAACCCGTCGGGGTGCTGAATCAAGTTCGTTTCAATCCGGCCGCGCGCTGCAACGTCCGTGAATTCTTAATACTAAAAAATGCGTTGACTTACTAAAAACGCTGTTCCGGAATTTCGATTTTGTAATTTTTAACGAACGCATCCTGGAAATCGTAACCGTCCGCGAAATCGTGCATGCTGTCCGAATCCTGGCGGCTCAGATGTCCCGCGTCGACCAGCCGGAAAACCATCGCGCCGAAATCCTCCGTTCGACGGACGCCCCAATGTTCGAATACGACCGGCGCGAGCGGACCGAATTGATGTAAAGCAAATCGGCGAATGCCCTCGAGCAGTTCCACGCCGCCGACGTGGCGCTCGGGGCCTTCCTTCTTTTCGCGGCCGTGGAGGCGCATCGTGTATTCGAGCGCTTCTAACAAAAAATGATACGCCCCCGGCGCGAATCGCCCGTCTTTTTCGGAGACTTGGCGAACGATCACTTCAATATCGGGCGATTCGTTCATTTGAAATATTGTGGATCGACGATGTTGTATTGTGGACGCCGATCAAGAATACGGTTTTTGCAAAAACTTACAAATACAATCACCGCGCGCGGGCGGGTTGAGAATTGTAATCGCCCCCTGGGCGGCGCGCGCGCGCCGGCGCGACGTCGAGCATCAGCCGGTCGGTCGCCAACTCGGGCGTGACGCTCGCCGCGAGTTCGGCGGACGCCGCGGCGATCCGTTCGAGGCGCGCGGATAGCAACAGATCGTCCGGTTCGACGCCTGTACTGAATGCTTCACGGGCCGCGCCCGCCAATGCCGCACAAAAAGCGAACGAGGCCTTGCGACGCCGTTCGAACGCGCTTTTTTCGGACATTTCGGCCGCGAATTCGGCGATCTCTTTGCCAATCTTATGCGGTTCGCGCGCCCCGGAAAGGCACGCGCGCGCGAGCTCGAGCAGCGAGCCCGCCTCCGTGGCGAGTTCGAGCGCGCGGCCCGGAACACCGTCGGCGATCGCGGTCAATTTTGCGATTTCGGCGGACGGGCGACCGGTGTCGGCGAGCCATTGCGCGAATTCGGCGGCGGGAACCGCCGCAAATCTTAACAAAAAACAGCGTGAGACGACCGTTTCCAATAGTAACGAAGCGTCGCGCGCGACCAATATCAATAACGAACGCGCCGGCGGCTCCTCGAGCGTTTTTAATATTGCATTTTGCGCCGCCGCCTCCATGCGGTCGGCATCGTTAATAATAACGATACGCAGCGGCGCGTCGTGCGGTTTCAAACGGAACGCGTCGACGACGCGGTCGCGGGCCTCCTCGACGCCGAGCCCGCGCGCGCCGGCCGCGACGGCGTCGATGACGGCGACGTCCGGATGCGTGTCGGCGGCGAACCGCGCGCAGCCGTCGCATTTGCCGCACGGACGCGCGTCGCTTTTGTTTTTACAAATCAAAATCGCGGCGGCGGCTTTCGCAAATGTAAATTTTCCGACGCTTTCGGGCCCCGAAAAAATATAAGCATGCGCCAGTTGTTGCGTCGCGACGGCGCGTTCGAAATAACTTTTCCACGCGACGTGGCCGGCGATTCCACGAAAACCCGCGATCTCAGCCACGGCGGGCCTCCGCGGCGACGCGCGCGCCCACCTCGGCGGGCGTTCCCCGCGCGTCGACGATCTTTACAAATGCACGGGTCGACGAATATTCCAGAAATCCGTTTCTTACTTTTTCCAAATATTGCAAACCCCGCCGTTCGATGTCGTCCGGACCGCCGCGCAGGCGTTTCGCGGCGTCGGCCGCCGGCAGATCTAATATTAATAATAAATCCGGCGCGCGTCGCACGACGAGTTGTTCGAGCGCCAACACGGTGCTCGAGGAGCCGCCCGAGGCGGCCGATTGATACGCATAGGTCGACGAAACCCATCGTTCGCAGACGATCCACGCGCCGCGCGCGAGCGCGGGTTCGATTTTCTCTTCCAACAATTGCGCGCGCGCCGTGAAAAATGCCAATATTTCCGCCGTCACGCCGCGCGGGATATTTTTTTTCAGTAATATCTCGCGAATCGCCTCGCCAAATGCCGTCGATCCCGGTTCGCGCAAATGCAACACTTCGCGGCCGTCCTCGGCGAGCGCCGCGGCCAGCGCCGCGGCCTGCGTCGACTTGCCGCAGCCGTCGACGCCGTCGAGCGCGATAAATTTCGAATTCATGAGTGTTTTTTGGGCGCGCGATCGGAGCCACGCGTTTCCGTATGAATGCGCAATGCTATCTTATCGACGATTTGTACAATCGACGCGTCGCCCGACGCCGTGGCCTGCGTTTCCGCGCGCCGCAACGCGAGCCTGCCCCGGCCGTCGAGGGCGTTCGAGATCGAAGCCAGCCCAAATCCTAACTTTTGAGAAACCAACAAAAAAATCTGCCGCGCGCGCAGACTGCTTTTCGTGCGGCGGCGCGACACGATGTCCGCGGGCGTCAACCCCGTTTCGGCGGCGACGGATACTAAGATTCGATCGAGCAGGATCGGCGGCACCGGCGCGTGCGCCGTCCGCGAAACCCACTGTTCGACCGCGCGCCCGAGCGCGCCGAGACCGCCGGGGGTCACTTCGCAAATGCGCTGCAGATCCTCGGACGCCGCGCGGCCGGCCGCGAAGTGCGCCGAAAACCGGCGCCGGACCGTCGCGCCCGGTTTCGATAAATATACTAAAAAACCTCCCAACAAAAGCGACGTCGCGCGATCGTTAATTTTACGGATGTCGCGGGGCGCGTGCCGCGAAGCGATCGCGGTGGCGAGGCCGAGCGCGCACCGCGCCTGGATTCGATTTAATAAAAAATCCATCGTCGCCGGCGAACTCGACGCGCGGTGAAATTCGTCGATAATGATTAAATCCGCCTCCTCGATGTCGCGGACGAGCGATTCGTAATCGCGCTCCTTTCCGGCGAGGCGGTAGCGGCGGATCCACTCCGCGACGGTGCCGCCGTACACGCGGCGTCCGCGGCGGATCATTAAATTTTCCAATTCCGCGAGATGGCGCGATTTTCCTGTGTCCGAATCGCCGACAATAACAATAGGCATCGCTAACGAAACGTCGCCCGCGGCGATCCGTTGAATCGCGGCGAAACAGGCGCGGTTGCCTTCGTCGAAATAAAGCGGCGTCGAAACGTGCGCGGGGCGCGTTTCCTTTCCTAGGAATTTCCTCACCGTCCGGCGCCCAGTTTTTGTTGCAATTCCTTCGCGCGGTCGCAGTCGGGATCGAGTTTCAGCGCGCGTTTCGCGCACGCGGCGGCTTCGTCGTTTTTCTTATTGAACAATTGAGCCTCGCCTTCGATGGCGATGCAGTCGGCGCGTTCGCGCGCCTCGTCGGCGGGATCGGGGTCTTTCGGCTGTTGCGGCGCGGACGGATTCGCTCCGGGAGGAGGCGGTTTCCGCGGCTCGCGGGCCGGGTCGATATTGGAAGCGTTGCGCGCCGCGCGCGCCGCCGGATCGAATTTTCCGATTTGTATCAAAGCGAGCGCGAGTTCTTTTTGTATGGATCGCTGGAACGGATCGACGTCGAGGATTTCGCCGAGCATGCGCGCCTGATTCGCGATGTCCCCCTTGCCTTCATAACGTTTCGCGAGCTCGAGGCGCGTCGTCGTGGCGGTTCCGTTAATTTTACAAAGCTCCTCCATGAGTTTCGTGCTTTCTTCATGTTGTTCCTCGCCGTCGAGGAGCCGCGCGAGCAGCAGGCGCGGATTCTGATTTTCCTCCGCGTATTCGGGAAACGCGTTGATCGCCGCGCGGAATTGTAATTTTACTTCCTCGTACCGCGGCGGTTTCATTTTCGCGAGAACTTCGGCGTACTTCATGCGCGCGTAGAATTCCTCGGCGCCTTTCGCAAATCCCTTTTCGTAAAATTCGATCGCCGTGTCCGGGCGTTTTCTTAATAATGCGAGTTCGCCGCGGATCAGATATCCGTCCGGATCGTTATCATTGACCGCGCGCAGTTTCGATAAGTAAACTTCGGAATCCGCGATCATGCCGCGCTTCGCGTACGCCCACGCGAGCGAACGGAGCGTTTCGGCGTCCTTCGGATTCTTCGAAACGGCGAGCTTCATTCTGCGGATCGTTTTGTCGTCGAGCACCGGGCGCACTTTGACATTCTTCAGTTTCTCGTCGACGAATTGTAAGAATCCGCGGTCGAGTTCCTCGACGGACATTCCGAACGCATTCTTAATCACGCTGTCGAGCGGAGCATCCTCCGCGAAAAGTTTCAACGCCTCGGCGAGCCGGTCGGTCGAGGATTTCTTTTCGAGATATTCACAAATAAGCCCGCCTTGATAATAACCAAAAATGATGCGCGGGCCGTGGAACGCGGAGTTCAACTCCATGATCGGATATATATTTCCGGTCGCGCGCGATTCTAACAATTCGATTTCCATGTGCCGGTCGAACGCCGGATTGCGCTTTTTTTCCTCGAGCGTCGCGAGCCCCTCCGTGAACCAGCGCGGCACGCGCGCTTTCGACAGCGCGATGTGCACGACGTGCGCGTACTCGTGCCAGAGCGCGTCGAGATAACTAAAATGCCCGCGGAATTCCTCCGCCTCCGGCGACACGGCGGTGATGAGCGGACCGAAACAAACGCCGAGCGCGCCAAAGCCCGCGAAACCGACGCTTCGTACGGAAAAATCGTCGAATCTCCGAAAGACCTCAACCTGCACGGGGAACGGCGGCTGATATCCGTAGCGTTGCGCGTAATCTTTACGAGTCGCCTCGAAGAAATCCGGCAGCGTCTCCTTCAGCACCGGTTCGTCCTCCGGGTGCATCTTAAATATAAAATTCGGCGATTTTAACGTTAAATACTTCTTATCGATCACCTCCAGCACTTCGAGCATGTTGCTGCGCCACGGATGCACGAATCCGGCCTCGATTTCCTCGGCTTTGTTGAGAGCGACGAGCGCCTCTTTTTCGCGCGCGGTGTGCGCATAACATTCGCCGAGCGCCGTGTACGCCTCCGCATCCTTCGGATTGCGCCTCACCGCCTCCTCGAGGAACGGAATGCCGTCGGCGAAACGATACAGATTTTTTAGATAGGTTCCGATCGTCGTCGGAAGAATAGATACGTTCGGCCGCGTTTTCGCGTCGTCGTCGCGCGCCGCGTCGAAGGCCGCTTTCCGCGATTGTAAATAATCGAGCGCCGTAAGTTCGAGTTTTGCGACGAGGATCCTCGGATTCTTAGCAATCACTTTTTCGAGCGCGCGGCGCGCGTCCTCGAACCGGCGGTCGGGGATCAGCGCCTGCGCGTGTAAAATCGCGAGCTCGGCGGAGTTGGGATCCATGCTGATGACGCGATCGAAACACTCGGCCATGTGAAAGGCGGCCCGCGAATCGTCCATCTGAAAATTCGCGCGGCCCAATTTGTAGCGAGCGACGTTGGCGCCGTAATGATACAAATTTTGCTTCAATACGAGATTGTACTCTTTCTCGCCGTTGCCGCGGCCCGCGACATTACGATAAACCCTTTGATACAAATTGCCAAGCGCGACCAGCGCGTCCTGTTTCACGAGAGGATCCAGCCACTCGCCGCCTCGTGTTTTCTCGACCGAAACATAACACTGCGACGCCGATTCATACTCTCCGATCCGTTCGAGCGCGAGGCCGAGCGACAGCATCTCGGGAGCGCTCGACTCCGCGCGCGGTTCCTCGACGCGCGCCGCCACTTTTTTCGCTCCGTCGCGCGCGGCGTCGAAATTACCTATCTCATCGTTATATTGAACAATGCGCATCCGGCACGTGAAATCGAGCGCCCCGTCGAAACCGAGTTTCGCCTGTTCGATCGCGTCTTCATATTTTCCGTCGCGCGCGGCGGCGTCGGCTAGAATTAACAAGGCGATCGGATTCTTCGGATCGATTTTTAATAATTCCCGCGCGTCGGCGCACGCGTCGGAAATATTAAATTGCAACATTTTCGCCCGCGCGCGCATCGCGAGCGCCACTCTGTCGTCGGCTTTTTCTTTAAGTACGCGCGTAAACTTCTTTTCCGCGGCTTCATAATCGCCGCTCAGCATTCGATCGCGCCCCTCCTCGAGATCGGGATCGGGTTCGGAGGGCTGGCTCTGCATCGCGATCGACGGAACGCGTGCGAACGACGGCGGCGCCGCGGCGCAGGCGATGGCCAGAATGATTAAATATAATAAAGCTCGGTCAAGCGGTCGCGGCATGGAACGGATCATTGAGACGCGGGCACGGGGGCGTCGGGCCCATCATGTTACGACGGCGGGACGGCGCGAGATCGGAGAACCGTTCCGAATAATGCGCAGTAGATGAGCGCGACCGCGGTGTGAACGATCGCGAGCGCATACCAAAGTCCGATCCGTCCCATCGAATGTTGCATGACGAGCGCGAGAATCGAGAGGACCGCGACGTACGCAACGAAATCGACGGCGAATGAAAACCGCGTCGCACCCGCGCCATTGATGCTTTCGGCAAGGACGATGCCGACGCCGACGAAGGCGTACGAGAATGCTACAATTCTGAAATAGCCCGTGCCGTGACGTACGATCGCTTCGAGCCGAACCGATTCGTCGTCGGACAAAAAGAAAGGAAAGAGATACGGCGCGAATAAGTAAAAAGCCGCGCCGAGTAAAATCATCGACCCGCCCGCGACGAGCGCCGCGAGCCATCCCATGCGGATCGCCCGTTTCGTATCGCCGGCGCCAAGACATTGACCGACGGCCGCGGCGGCGGCGCTCCCCCATCCCGCGCAGGCGAACATCGCGATCATCTCCAGCCGGAGAGCCACGCTGTACGCGGCGGTCGCCTCCGTCGACTCCAATTGCGATTGCGCGTTTTCGCCGCCGTCCGAGAGGAATTTTGTAATTAAATAAACCGCGATGAGCCGCGAAAATATCTGTAATGACGCTGGCATTCCAAGCCGGAACAATTGAATGCAATCGCGGATGACGTCCATGAAACGCCCGGGCCAGACTCGCAATTCCCCGAATTTTGCATAAAGCCAGACGAGGCCGACGATCGCAAACAATCCGCGCGACAGCACGGTGGCCCACGCCGCGCCGATCGCGCCCCATCGCGGAATTGCATACACGGCCGCGATCGCATTGGTAATGTTCGCGCCGGTCAGCACGATGAGCGGCGGAATCGACCGCCCCGCGGCGCGTTCGACGGCGGTCACTTGCAACAACGTAAACATCGTGACCGAGCCGAAACTTAATATCTGAAGGCAGCGCACCGCCGTTTCGCGCGCTTCCGGCGCCGGTTTTAGAAAATCGATCTGCGGCACGGCGAGCGCGCCGCATACAAGTCCCATGACGACGCCGAGCAGTATCGAAACCAGAATGGAACGATTGACGACCTCCGCCGCGCGTTTTCCGTCGCGCGCGCCGACGGCTCGCGAAACTGTAGCAATCGTCGCAACGGAAATTCCGTTCGCGACGAGCATCGGCAGAAAATTTAGAACGCTCGAATCGTGAATCGCGACGAGCGCCGCGTCGCGCGGCAGCGCGGGAAGGCCGTCGGGTCCGGTCTCCGGCGCGTAGCGGCCGACGAGCCACACGTCGACCAAATTAAACAATGAATGGGCGATCGTTCCGACGACGAGCGGGAAGCCAAACGCGACAAGCTTGCGTAGCGGCCGCCCCTGTGTCAGCTCACCCTTCACAGATTGTGTACCTAATGTTGAAAATCATCAATGGGTGCCGAATACCATTCAAACACATCACAATTCTGCGCTTGCAGTTGCGGGTTATTTTTTGCATTCTAATGATACTCACCGGCAAGCGTCCGGCATGTGTCGCAGTCCCATGATCAAAAAGCCAATTCTGTGATCGCCAATACAGATATCACCAGTGCAGATATCGCTAAAAAAGACATCGATATCACTGCAGACAGCAATCGCATCGTTCGATTTGCAACAAAAACGTTCCGGCGCGCCAAGCCGCGTGAATTGCGCGCGAGTTTGATTCTGATTCTGCTTGCGGGACTGTGTCTGCTCGCGGGAATGGGCATGCTGGGTTGTTCAGCGACGCGGCCCACGATCTCGGGACAACCCACTGAACCGCCGCCATCATACAAAACGTGGGACAAGCTTACGTGGCTCGAAAATCAGTTGAATGAGGCGACGGACGTCAACCGACCCGAACTTTTGGCGCGCATGGCGGAATTGTATGTATCGGCCGAGCGGCCCGACAACGCCGCAACACGCGCCCGCGAAGCGATGTATTCCGTAATTCCCGGCGGCGAGCGTTCGAATTCGATCACGTCGCGCGCGCGAACGGTCCTCGGCGCCGTCGCGATTCTTAAGAATGACTTCCTCGCCGCGCGTCGCGAACTCGACTTGGCGGGAAAATCCGCTTCGGATGATTTGGAACGGGGATCCGCGCTTGCATTATTAGCAATTGTCGAAGAACGTGAACAAAATCCGACTTTGGCGCGAGTTTATCGACAGCGAATCGTCAACGCCGGCGCGGATCGAATCGTTGAATTGACGCGCGCGATCGATGCTTCAAGAGAATTAGCGTCAGCCGCCGCGATGCGAACGTCGCCCGCGAACGTAAAAAACATCGCCGATTCCGCGACGCCGGCGCCGGGTTTTTCTGGGGCAGGATTCAATGTGGTGCCGCGTGAACGCTGGAATCCGGCGCGCCTTGGAACTGAACTCGAACCGATGGGCACGCCGCGCCTCATCACCGTTCATCACGAAGGCAAGGAGTTCAACGGAACGACGCTCGACGATTCGCTGCGGCAGATTCGCAGCATTCAAGATTATCACCTTCGCGGCCGCCACTGGTCGGATATTGCTTATCATTTCGTCATCGACCGCCTCGGCAACGTCATCCAAGGCCGCGAATTGAAGTATCAGGGCGCGCACGCCGGCGAAAAGAACAAAAAAGGCGAATCGCCGAATGCTAAGAATATTGGAATTTCGCTACTCGGCAATTATGACGTTCAGCAGCCCACGGCCGCGCAGACGAAAGCGCTGAAAGATCTGGTCGCGTACTTGCGTAAGACTTACAATATCGCGCAGGCCGAATTGTATACACACGGCGAAATTAAACAAAAATACAAAATCAGCGGCACCGACTGTCCCGGACGGTATTTGCGCACTGTCGTCGAACAACTGCGCCGCGGCGGACTCGCGAGCGGCGCGTCGGTGGAGGCGGGACGAGGGTTTGGGGAGTAGCGAAACAGCGTTTGAGTAGTTGATAGAAGTCGGCGTGCGTGAAATCTTAGTTCATAAAAATTTAATTAGCGATTAGAACGGCAGAATCGTTATCGACAAGCCGTCCGAAGTGCTAAGATTAAATGGTGGCAAAGTGCATATCGACCAAACCCACAACGCCATCGCATAGTAGCTTTTGCCTACAAGCGTTGGGTCACTCGGTATTGCAATAGGAGAAACCCCCGAGCCAATGGCGTCGGTGTTTATGTCGAGAGCAAATATCTCTGTCGCGCTTAGAAGGTCAACCTGGAAAACCACACCTAGAAAAAAAGGGTCCGATCCAATTTGGTCCGGCACATCTGATATCAGCCCCAACCCAAGAGAAAGTGGTGCGCCATTCGCATAAGTGATGGCAAAATTCGATGTTCCGATCTTGGGCGGAACATTCACATTTACAGTTGACGGCAATCCATTGCATCCAGGCGATCCGACTCCAAATGGAATAACACCTTTAGATGCTAAATAAATGTCAGCCGCCCCAACATTAACGTTCGTGGAAATGTCACGGTGAGGCAGTCCAATCAATCCGTAAGAGTCGGACACTGAAACGGCCCAGCCGTAGCCATCGCCGGCCAAAGCGCTATCGCTCGTTAATTTTATGGATTGACTCCACGATCCAGATGCATCCTGCTCAAGTAAGTATGCGGCGCCGGCATTGGTAACATCACAAAGATCTGTTTTCGTCTTGAACGGAGCGCCGATCAGAGCTCGACCCCCACCCATCGACACGGAATATCCAAAGCTGTCGCCGGGAAATGGATCGCCAGCGGTGAACGTCTGTTTTTCCACCCATTGGCCCAAATCATTTCTATCGATAAAATAAGCGGCTCCACAATTAGGATTGGTACTGATCGCTCTATTTGGAGCCCCAACGACAGCATGGTCGCCGGACAGCGCAACCGACCATCCAAAGTGGTCTCCGGGAAATGCATCGCTTGCCGTTTTTTTATTAATTTGGCTCCAATTGCCGCTGCCGTCACGTTCAAATATATAGACGGCGCCGCATTCGTTGTTTGAACTGATCTCCTTATAGGGGGCACCAATTGCGACGCGGTTACCGGACAATGAAATGCTATATCCAAATAGATCTCCCGATGCGGCATCCGCGGCGAGCAGTTGTGGCCCCTGCATCCAGTTGCCATTTGAATCACGCTGAAACACGTAAGCAGCCCCAACGTTAGGATTACTGGACACCTGTTTATATGGGGCCCCAACAATGGCATAATCACCCGAAATTGATACACTAAATCCAAATTGATCTCCCGGAAAGGCGTCAAATGCCCCCAACTCCGCCGTCTGGACCCAGTTGTTCAGAGGAGACTTCTCAAAGACATAGGAACGACCAACTTGGGCGTTTGTTGAGACCTGTTTCATGGGAGCCCCAACCAGCGCCCTATTCCCTGAAATTGACACGGACGAACCAAAGAAGTCCCCAGGATAGGCGTCGCCAGCGGTAATTTTTTTATACTTACTCCAGCTATTGTCTGAAATGCCATCTTTCTCGAAAATGTACGCAGCCCCGACATTTGCATTTGTTGAAATCTGCTTTGAGTTGGCGCCGATGATTGCACGATCGCCAGTGATACAAACGGCGACCCCAAAGTCATCATTAGCATTGGCATCAAACGCTTCAATAGTAAGCGCGTCATTATGGGGAAGGCCAAAAGTCACCTGCGTCAAAGCCGAATTGGCGTTTATGAGTCCCCATCCATAGAAATCATCGTGTCCGGAAAATCCCAGGTCGAGCGCTGAGGACTGGAGAACCTGCCGAACCTGACTCTCGCTAAGACAGGGGTCAACGCCTAGTAATAATGAGGCGACTCCAGCCGCATACGCCTGTGCAAGAGATGTCCCCTCAAGAAATACATAATCGTCAGTTGAATATCCGTCAAATCCTGTCCTATCCGTCGTCCAAATACCAATGCCCGGTGCAACAAACTGTTGTTCCGGACCCCAGTTGCTAAAATGCCCCAGCGAACCATCCTTATTGATGGCCCCAACTGCGTTAACAGACGCGAGGTTGGCGGGATATGCAATGATCCCCATATTGTCGTTGCCGCTCGCTGCGAAATGAATGACGCCAGCCGCTTGCGTCGCGTCGAAGGCGCTTGTGACTATACTCGACGGACTCATGCTATAGCTATTTGATGTGATACGGATCCCTAGTGACAAGACGTCGTAAAGAGCATTCGCATACCAACTGGGCAAGAGGATCACCCCATCCTGGAATGTTCGGCATACACGAGCTGACCAAACCTTACTAAATGGCGCCACTCCCACAACTCCTAATCCGTTTTGTTTAGCACAAATACAACCCGCGACCGCCGTTCCATGATTATCCTCCAATGGGTATTCTGGACCACCGTTTAACATGGGATCGCCTGTGTAGTCCTTTCCGCCCATGAGATTCAGATCGGGGTGATCTTGTTGAATTCCGCAGTCGAGCACGGCCACGGGTGCGCCCGGATTCGAATTCGGAAAGAAGGAAAGCCAAGCCTTGTACGCCCCAACATCAATTCCTAGAACTGTGGTATTATTGAGACCCCACTGCAATGGGAAGAATGGGTCAGAAATTCCGTAAGAGCTACTCTTAGTTGTTTCAAGAACATCGGATTCGGCAAAAACAACATCGCCACTTTCCGCGAGTCGATTGGCGAGATCCAAAATGGCAAACCCGTTTCGCATACTGGTCCTGAGGCGGTAGTTTCCTTTAAGGCCAATCCAGTCCTTTTGTAAAACTTCAAAAGCCGTATCCTTTGCCAACTGGGTGAGGCCCGGACCTTCGGCGTCTGGCTTGAATCGTACCAAGATGTCGTTGCTGATTATCATTGTTTCGCCGGTCATCGTCTTGAAGACTGGCGAGAAAAATAGCTTTGAATTCCGGGAAGAAGCGTCGTGGATTAATACATGAATCCTTTCGTCGGATTGTTCCGATTTTGGAATTATAAGAATTGTCCACCCTGCGACTGGGATTTCTTTGTGAAACGAAGCGTCCAACTGAGGCACACCAAGATTTTGCAATGCTCCCGCTTTCCCCGAAGGGTCATGGACGGCGATCTGCGTCACATCGATCTCGAGCCGCACAGGTTCCTTGAAGTAGTTATAATAGTATTTTTTCACAGCGCCTTGTTTAGGAGCCAAAAGCAGGAGCGCGAGCGCGGTGAAAACAATCGATGTCGGGATTGCGAGAATTGCATGATTGCCATGAATACTGTGCTTGATTTGCATCGTCTTAGGTCCTGCTTCGAGAGGCTTCTAAACTTTCACTACGGGCAACTTACTCGTAGTCAGCTTGGATCAGCGTATTGTCCGCGGCAATTTCGTCAAGCCCTCTCTGCCAATGTGCTCTGAGACAAATCTTTCCTGCGTTCTTCTCCCGCGACATGGCGAACGACGCGGCCGGCATGGGTTAAATAGCGTCCGGAATCCTCAACGATGCCAATCTCATCGCACAAGTATCCTATTTACAGACCCTCTAGCCATAATCTGCGGGCCCTTACACCACGTCGCCAGCTGGTTTCCGTTCGTCCAACCAATTGAATATTACATTTGTGGCGCCGTGATTGCAAACATTTTTTGTTTCCCCTTTCTATCTTAACTTTAACAAATCGCCCCACGCGCCGAATCTAACAATTCGTCGAGCAGATTTTCAAATGGAATTTCGGGGTTCCAGCCGACGGCGTTGTGGATTTTTGTAAAGTCGCCGACGATGGCGCTGGTGTCTTGGGCGCGGAGGCGCGCGGGATCGATTTCGATTTCGACTTTAACTTTTGCGCGCGCGATCAATGCCTGCAGCGCGCTAAGAATCGTGCGGCCGCGGCCCGAACAGACATTGTATATTTCGCCGGGCGCGCCGCGGCTCATTAACAATCGATAGGCGCGCACGACGTCGCGGACGTCGAGGAAATCGCGAATGGATTCGAGGTTTCCAACTTTAATAATATGTGCGCGCGCGCCGCGTTCGACGTCGACGACTTGTTTTGCGAAGGATGGCAATACAAAACTCGACTGCTGTCCGCGCCCCGAATGGTTAAATGGCCGCGCGACAACGGCGTGTACGCCGTTTTGTGCATAATAAAGTGACAGTTGTTCCCCCATCCGCTTGGTCATGCCATAATACGACGACGGTTCGTGCGCGCCCGATTCAGAAATCGGTTGGAGCGACGGAGAATACACTTGTGCGCTTGATATAAATAAAACCCGGACGCCCGGCCGCGAGCGCGCGCCATCGAGCACGGCCATCGTGCCGCCGACATTGACATCGAATGCTACTTTTCGCGATTTCTCAACCTCAGGAAGAAACGTCAACGCCGCCAGATGATAAATAACATCCGGTCGATGACGGTCGAGGACGCGTGCAACGTCCGATTCTTTACAAACGTCGAGATCGTCGACCATGGCGCGCGGCAGCGTTCGTTCGAGGTCGGCCCGGTTTTCGGGCCGACCCGTGGCAATCACGACGTCGCCTTCCGAAAGGCAATGTTCGGCAAGGAACTTACCTACAAATCCCCCGGCACCGGTGATGAGAGCGCGCACGGCGTGGCCGAAAACTGTGTTATTAAATCGCGGCGGATTCGCGCTTTGTCCGTTCGACGTCCGCGTCGACCATCATTTCGACCAATTGTTTAAATGTAACTTTCGGGCGCCAGCCGAGCTTTGTATGCGCTTTCGACGCGTCGCCAATTAACAATTCCACCTCGGCCGGCCGGAAATACTCCGGATCGACGACGACATATTTCTTATAATCGAGCCCGACGCGGTTGAACGCGTGTTCACACAATTCGCGCACGGTGTGCGTTGCGCCGGTCGATATAACATAATCGTCGGGCTGATCCTGTTGCAGCATCGCCCACATCGCTTCGACGTAATCGCCCGCGTAGCCCCAGTCGCGCTTGGCTTCGAGATTGCCGAGTCGAAGTTCGTTCGCCTTGCCCTCCGAAATGCGCGCGGCCGCATCTGTAACTTTGCGCGTGACGAATTCGAGGCCGCGCCGCGGCGAATTGTGCACCCACGCGTCGCCGACGCCCGCATGGAACGACTCGGACTCCGTTTCGAAATCGAAAAGCCATCCTTTATATTCCGTCATCACGACTTTTGTAATATTTCCCGGCGCCATGCCCGCTTCGCCGAACAGTACGAAATATTGATCGTGTCCGCTCTTGGCGGACACTTTCAAATGCATTTTTTCGTCGGTCGTGACCTGCGCGAGCCAGTAGAGCGCCGCGGCAAGCGTCGGCGAATCTGTAACAAACTCCTCGAAGCGCTCCGAGGCGGCGTCGCTCATGCGCGCGTACGCCTCGCGGCAACCCTTCAAATACGCGAGGCGCGCGGCGGGCTCGGCGTTCAGAATGCGGCGCGGAACGCGGCGCGTGTGTTTCGAAGTTAACAATTCGTGGACGTACGACTGCTCGAGCCAGGACGCTCCGAGCAATGATAACGATTCGGGCGTTTTTAACACCTGGCGGCGAAGCACGTTGCCCGTGCTGACGCGGCGCCAGACGCGCTCCACTTCGTCGAGGAAATGTTTATCCTCGGACGTGATCTTAAGATTCCGCTCGCCCGAAATTTCCGCTTTGAATGTTAATACTCCGAGCAGCCACGCCTCGTCCTCGGTCATCGCGACGAACGAAGGCGCGGGCGCGGGTTTGCAAAGCGCGAGCCGCAGACCGGCCTGTAATTGTTCGCCCGGCATCGCCGCGGGAACGCCGTTTTCGACGTCGTCGATGAAAGCCTGGTGTTCTTTTGTAATGCGCACGATCGCGTTCGGCGCGGTGATGTGCATCAGCACTTTCTTGTCGGCGGCGTCGGGATCGTTATATCGCGCCGACATTAATTTAATTTTTGTAAAGTGTCCGCGATCCCAGATTTCCACGTCGTCGAGCGGCTTCATCTGCGCGCGCTTGCCTTCCTTCGACTCCGCCGGATGCGGCACGACTTCCTCGATCGGTAATATATCCACCACGCCGTGGCGGCGGATCAGAACGGGCGTTTCGGCGGTCACACACTCGTGATTGAATAATATTCCCGAGCATGCATACAATCCGTAACTTTCACGATAATTTACAGTTATCCAATGTCCGTACACTTTCGCGACTCCGTATGGGGATCTTGGGTAAAATGAAGTGGTTTCACGCTGAGGGGTTTCTTGTACTTTTCCAAACATCTCGCTCGAGGATGCCTGATAAAATCGAATCTTAGGATTCACCTGCCGGACCGCTTCGAGAACGCGCGTGACGCCGACGGCGGTGAACTCCGCCGTGAGCACCGGTTCGGTCCACGACGTCGGCACGAACGATTGCGCCGCCAAATTGTAAAGTTCGTCGGGCTGCGCCTTCGAAATCGCGCGGTAAAGCGACGTCGGGTCGAGCAGGTCTCCGTGGACGAGTTCGAGCTTGTCGCGCAAATGTTGTATGCGTTCGAGCGGCACGGTGCTCGAACGGCGCACCATTCCGTAAACTTTATATCCTTTCGAAATTAATAGTTCAGCGAGATACGAGCCGTCCTGGCCCGTGACACCGGTGATGAGCGCTCGTTTCATATAGTAGCTAAGGTTGAATGCGTCCGGTCGCGAGCAGCGCCGCGAGCGCCGCCGCGAGGCCGAGACGATAAACGACGAATGGAAGGACGCTGCGGGTCTTCAAGTATTTTAACAAAAGATCGAGGCTCAAAAACCCGACGATTCCGGAGACGGCGGTCGAAACGACGAGCGGGCCCCATCCGAGTCCGGAGAGTTCCGCGCGACTTTTGTAAAGTTGATGAAAACCCGCGCCGGCGACGGCGGGAATCGATATCAAAAATGAAAATCGCGCCGCTGTCGACCGCTCGAGCCCGACGAAAAACGCGCCGGTCATAGTGCTGCCGGAGCGCGAGGCGCCCGGAACCAAAGAGAATGTCTGCGCGATTCCGATCAGTATGGAATCGCGGATTGTTATACTACTATAATCGCGCCGCGCCGAACGCGAGAACATTTCGCCGATCATTAGTAATACCGCAAACACGAACGCGGCGCCGGCCATCACCCAGAGCGAGCGGAATTCGTGCTCGATTTTGTGTTGCAACGCGAGGCCGCATACGACAATTGGAACGGTTGCGAGTCCGATTCCAAGTATCATATTCCGCTGCCGCGGCGCGTCGGCGCTCTTCGAAAGCGAACCCGCCGCCATCGCGGCGAGATCGCGCCAAAAATAAAGAATAAGCGCCGCCACCGTTCCGAGTTGTATGACCGCCGAAAAGGCCGCTCCCGGATCACCCCAGCCGAGCAGTTTTGGAACGATACTTAAATGCGCCGTGCTCGAAATCGGAAGAAACTCGGTCACGCCCTGCACGATTCCGAGCACGACGGCTTCCATATAATCCATGGAAGCGGTTGCTTGCGCTGCGGGCATCGCGATCAAGGCAAAAAACGGCCGGCGGTCGCCTTGAAGTTAATGTTTAAAAACGTTTTCCGGCGCGACGAACGGCAGACCAAAACATTTGGCGACGGCATCGTAAGTAATCTTTCCGCGGAGCACGTTCGCCGACGTGCGCACCGCCCGGTCCTGCGACACGGATTTCTTCGCGCCGTCGCGGGCGAGCATCTTAACATATCGAATCGTTGCATTCGTGAGTCCGTACGTCGACGTGCGCGCGACGGCTCCCGGCATGTTCGCGACGCCGTAGTGAATCACGCCTTCGACGCTATAAATCGGCTCGGAGTGCGTCGTCGGTTTCGCAGTCTCGACGCAACCGCCCTGATCGATCGCGACGTCGACGATGACCGCGCCCGGTTTCATATCCTTAAGATCCGTGCGGCGGACCAGCTTGGGCGCGGCCGCGCCCGGAATCAGCACGGCGCCGATCACAAGATCCGCCTGCATCAAATGTTCGCGAATCGTGTACGGCGTCGAATAAAGTAACGTTACATTTTTCGGCAGAAATTGTGCTAATTCGCGCAGACGATCGAGGTTGACATCCAATAAATAAACATTCGCGCCAAGACCCGCCGCCATCAACGCCGCGTGCGTGCCGACGACACCTGCGCCGAGAATGAGAACGTAGCCGGGTTCGACCCCCGGAATGCCTCCTAACAAAACGCCGCGCCCGCCCATCGGTTTTTCGAGGTATTTCGCCCCCTCCTGCACCGCCATGCGGCCGGCCACTTCCGACATCGGCGTGAGCAGCGGAAGTTTGCCGTCGACCTCGAGCGTTTCATAAGCAAGGCAATCGGCGCCGCTCGAAAGCATCGCGTCGAGCAATTCGCGCGATGCCGCGAAATGAAAATAAGTAAAGACGCATTGTTCCGAACGGCAGAGTTTATATTCGGCCGGAAGCGGCTCCTTAACTTTTACAATCAAGTCGGCGCGTTTCCAGACTTCCTCGGCTGTCGCCGCGATGGACGCCCCCGCTTTTACAAATTCCTCGTCGGAGATTCCGCTTCCCGTCCCCGCGCCCTTTTCAATGAGAACCGTGTGTCCCGCGCTCGACAGTTCCAAAACGCCGGCCGGAACGAGCGCGACGCGGTTTTCGTGAGTTTTGATCTCTTTCGGAGTGCCAACGATCATACGATGGAGCGGTGGATGGGGTGGTTTTGTTTAGGTTGGAATGCGTCGCGAAAATCGGCCGGGGATCCTAGCAAAAAAAATGCGTTTGCGCAGGACCGCTTCGATCAGCATCCTTTTCGCCCAGTCGTCCGAAAGGACGTCCGGGCGTTTAGCTCAGTTGGCTAGAGCACCAGCTCGACAAGCTGGGGGTCGTAGGTTCAAGTCCTACAACGCCCACCAATTTTGCTCCGCCAAATCCTGCGCGAAACCGCCGCCGACAGTGCCGCCGACAGTGCCGCGAAGCGAACGCGATTTCGGATCCGCGGCGAGAGAAGCGGACCCGCGATTAGCGAAGAACGCTAAATTTAAAGATCGCCCACAGCGCGGAAAATCCGTCTTTCCAAGTGATCTTTTTGCCTTCGTGATAATCGCGGCCGGAATAACTAATCGGCACTTCATACACGCGGCAGCGCAATTTGGCGACTTTCGCCGTGAGTTCGGGCTCGACGGCGAATCGTTTGCTTTCAATGTTAATTTTTTGCGCGACTTCCCTGCGGAAGATCTTATAACAAGTCTCCATGTCCGTACAATTGAGATTTGTAAAGACATTCGAGAGAAATGTAAGAAATCGATTCGCGAGATAATGGCGGAACAAGTGCACCCTGCAGTATTCGCCGACGAGGAAGCGCGAACCGAACACGACGTCGGCCTTGCCCTCCGAAATCGGGCGCAGTAATTTTACATATTCGGCCGGGTCATACTCCAAATCCGCGTCCTGTATGATCCAGACGTCGCCCGTCGCGTTTTTCCACGCGGTCGAGAGGGCGCCCCCCTTTCCCTGATTCGTTTCGTGCAATACAACTTTTAGCTCGGGCATCGTTTTCTTCAATTCGAGCAGCCGGTCGCGCGTTCCGTCTTTCGAACAATCGTCCACGGCGATGATCTCTTTATCGAACGGCGTCGCGAGAATCCGACGAAGGATTTCGTCGATCGTGTTGATTTCGTTATAAACCGGAACGAGGACGGAGATTTTCAATTGTAGTTATTAATAGGAATGATGGAGCGTTGTCGCGGCTTGGAAGTCTAGCTTAACGGCTTCGGCGCGGCTGAAGAAGATCCGGAACGCGGTTCGCCGAAAATGGCGCGCAAATGGAAGAATTCCTCGACCGTTCGCTGCAGTTGTTGATAAGCGCCGCCCGGTTCGACGATCCAAAATGGATCCCGAAAAAGCGGAAAGATCGCTTCGTCGCCGCGTTTGCGGCGTTTCTGAATCGTCCGGCGTTTCGCTAATATTTTCGGCAACAATTCGCCGACGTCGGCAATCGCTACAAAATCCGCGATCGAGTTTCGCGGAATACTAATTTTACGCTCGAGCCGCCGCTGCGCGCGCACGAGAACCTCGCGGACTCCGCCGGTCGGGCGCGATTTCGTCCGCTCGATTCGAAAACTATCGATGTCGATGCCGCCGACGTCGATGCCGCGCCGGATCGCGAGCAGGAGCGCGGCGGCGAGCACGCCCTCGACGTGTTCGTCGCCGTAATTCTTAAGAATCGTCAGTATCGGATTGCGCACTTGTAACAATCGGATCCGCTCCTGCGGGAACGTCTTCGCCGTGGCCGAATGATGATGATAACAAACGGCCGACGGAATATACAAAACCTGGTGCCCCAGCACCCAGAGGCGCCAGCCAAAGTCCGCGTCCTCATAATATGCAAAAAAATCCTCGTCGAAGCCACCCGCGTCTTCGAACACTTCGCGCTCGATCGCCATCGCGCCGCCGCAGGCGAACAGCGTCGGCCCCGGCGTATTTGTTAATTTACTTCCGGCGTCGTCGCCGTGGCCGCTCTGCCTGCCGATGCCGTGGAACGCCATGGCGGATCCCGCGTAATCGACGGATTTTCCGTCCCACGAAAGAATTCTGGCCGCGGAACAGGCGGCGTTGCCTTCGAGAATCGGCGCGATCAGTTCGCGAACGAACGAGGGCTCGACGCGCATGTCGTTATTCAGAAAAATTAATATCTTACAATTCGAGGCGAGCCGCGCGCCGAGATTGCACGCCGCCGAAAAACCGAGATTCTCGCCGTTCTCCTGAACCTGCACGCGCGGAAATCGCGAACGTAAATGTTCGATCGAGCCGTCGACGGAACCGTTGTCCACGAAAACGACGCGCAACTGTTCCTTCGGATAATCGACGGCGTCGAGCGACGCCATGCACGGATCGATATGATGCTTTCCGTTAAAATTCGGAATGACAATCGCTACGTTGGGATCCGGCGACATCGTTTATATTACAATTGTTCGCCCGTGTTCTCGCGCCGCACGATCACGCGCCGCACGCGAAGAAAGACTTCCCGGCCGTCGGGAAGATGATTATAAAGCCGGATCGTGTTCCGGCCGCTTCGCAGACGGACGCGACCGGTCCATTCGCGCACGGTGTCGCGCGCGTCCGCCGAAACGGCGATCGGAAGACTGCCGACCGTCTGGCCGTTCACTTCGACCGTCCCGGCGACGGGCGTGTCGCGCTCGGGCCCTAATATAAATGTTTCAATTCGCAGGAACATGTCGCCCGGCACCGAGTTCTTGAAACGATATTCCACAAATGCGCCGCCGCCGCCGGGGCGCAGCAGCGCGAGGCCGTCGCCCTGCGATTCTACATTTCCGGACTTTTGTACAAATCCGGTTCCTTTAAATTCGGCCACCGTCACCTGCGTCGTCGCGCGGCGCCTCGCCACGAGCCCGCGATATCGGAACTCGAGTTCGCCCGCGTTCTCGCGCGCCGTTTTCGGATCGGGAAAGTCTTTACAAAGCCCGCGCAGGCGTTCGGGGTTCGCGATGATTTGTAACATTAAGGATGCGAGACTTTCCGGATCGCCCGGCTTGAATTTGAGGCCGTCGACCTCCGTCCGAACCGACTCCGCCATGCCGCCGAGATCGCTTGTAATCACGGGAGTGCCCGCGAGGTGCGCTTCCCGAATCGTGAGCGGAGCGTTTTCGTACCACGTCGACGGGACGATGAGGGCGTCGATTTGTTTGAATACTTCGACGATGTTCGAATTGTCGACGAGCCCATGGAATTCGATATTATTAATATTAGGATTCCGTTTCGACAATTCCAACAATTCCTTATGATACGGCTCCTTTTCCGGATCGAACCGGCCGAAGATCATGAGTACCGCGCGCGGATCGTTGATGCGCGACATCGCCTCGATGGCGACGGCGACGCCTTTATAAGGAACGAGCGATCCGAGGAATCCGAAGCGAATGCGTCCGAGGGGATCTGTTGTTTTGGGCGCCGCGTAAATGCCGTCGATTTTCATGCCGTATCCGCTGAAGAGCACGCGTTGCGGATCGAATTCGGGCACTAATTTCAATACCAGATCCCGCAGAAACCGGCTCGGCGCAATTAACAAATCGGCCGTCGCGAATGCGTCGATCACGGTTCGGTCGCGACGGTAGATCGCTACAATATCGCGCTTCCGGCGCGTGAGCACGCGCCCTTCCTGCAGCCAGTTTTCGTAGCGCCGCACCATCCAGTCGACCGCCGGCCGAAACAGCCGCGTGCCGCGCGCGACCCAATCGATCGTTTTCAAGTGCCGGTGTTTCAAACATAATAAACATCCGAGTTCCTTCCGGCCGCCGCAGAGCGAACCGTCGGGCCGCTGTAATTGTACACGCGGACAAACCGCCCAATAATCGTTCATCGTTATGATCGTTCCGGCGCCGCGCTCGCGCGCGATCGCGACGAGCCGCGCGGAAAGATGTAACAAATGCTGGAAATGTACAATATCGGGCCGGAAGCGGTCGAGCACCTCCCGAAATCGCGCTTCGATCGACGGGTGCGCGTAACTCTCGCCGGCGTGGCGGAATTCCAACTGATGCGCGCAGGGAAACAGCGTGACGCCGTTGTCGTCGCGTTCGGCGATGCCGAATTCGGGCAGGTCGGGCCGCGTCGATCTGTAAAATACGCCGACGGCGTGCCCGCGCGCCGCCACTTCGCGCGCGAGATTGTAAGTATACACTTCCGTGCCGGCGAACGACTCGGGCGGATAGCCGTGAACTACATATAGCAAGCGAAGGCGGTCGCGCTCGAGCATCCGCGGCGCGTCGACGCGCAGCCTCGATCGTCCCCCGCTCCAAAGCCCGATCGTTTGCGATAATCGCAATCGCGGAAGCCGCGCCCGTTCGCGCCATTTTACCATTCGCGAAGCTTGCGCGCGTTTTAGATATTTATGATCCTGCCACGCGAGCCGGAATCCGAGGCGGATCGCGTCGCCGAAACTGGCGACGCACACGCGGCCGAGATGTTCAATATTAAATTCGCCGTCAATGCGCGCGCGCCGGCCCGCGACCGACGCTTTGTCGTCGTGGCCGTGAAACACGCGCGAATTCGGCGCGAACACAATTTTGTAACCGGCTTCGATCGCGCCGCGCGCAAATAATATATCTTCTCCGAACGTCGTTCGCGGAAACGGAAACCGCTCCCACACCTGCCGCCGGATCGCCGACGAAACATCGTTAAAATCGAACAATAACCGGCGGCCGAGCGGGTCGAGCGACTCGAGTTCGCCATTCTTAAGGAAATGGACGCGGCGCTCCGCCTGCCCGACCGGATCGCGTTCGAGCGACGCGTGCACGAGCGGCGAAACGCCGGGCGGCGGCAGATTCCGGCTGTACGCGCCCGCCACGGTTTTATCATGAAACTCCTCGAGCAGCGCCGAAAGCCAGTGTTCGTCGGCGGGAACGGCGTCCTGCGTTAAATATACAATAACGTCGCCGTCGGTGAGCGCGGCCCCCAGATTTCGCGTGTCGCCATGATTAAATTCGTCTTTACTGATCCGCCGCAACCGCACGGGAAACGCGCCGGCGATCTCGACCGTCCCGTCGGTGCTCTCCGTGTCGATCACTAATATATCATATGGAATCGAGACGGTCTGCGAGAGCGCCGCGCGCAGCAGGCGTCCGATCGTCGGAGCGCCGTTGCGGGTCGGAATGCAGATGGAGGCTTTTCGCGGATAGCTCACGCCGGGCGCGGAGTGAATATTAATTTTTACTGAAAAACGAGAATTTGATTATTTGCCGAATCGACCAGAACGGTTTGTGTAAATCCGCCCGCGAAACCGAACGACGCGCCGGGCGCCACGGACGCTCCCGGATAGGCCGTCAACACCGCCGGCGGCGACGAATCGGGGGCGATTTTTCTTATCAATCCGGTGCCGCGGTCGAGCCAGAAAATTGTTTTATCTTTGCCGACATTGATTGCCGCGGGGGCGAACACGCCGGAGGTGCCGCCCGCGCCGCCGGTGCCGTCGACGCTTGCGCCGACGCCGTTTCCCGCGACGGTCGTCACCGTGGCGAGCGTCTGGCTGCCGAACGCGCTTTTGATAAGTTTAAAACTAATTCTACGAATATGATGCGAAGCTTCGCCGATCAGTAGCGATCCGCCGCACTCGATCGCGGCGCCGTCCGGCGTATCGAAACGGGCGCCGCTTCCCGAACCGTCGAGATAGCCGGGAACTCCGGAGCCCGCCATCGTGGATACAAATCCGTCCGCGACTTTACGAATCCGGTGGTTGCCCGGATCGGGAACATAAATGGTTCCGTCGCCGCCGATGGCTATTTGTAGCGGCGCGCTGAAGCGGAAAAGCGCGCTGCCTGTCGAGCCGTCGGCGAATCCGCCCGCGAGCGACGTGATTCCGGCGATCGACGAAATCGCCGTGTCCGTCACAGCGAGCAGGCGGTTCGTCGAGGAATCGGCGACGACCAGCGTGTGTTGATCCAAGATCGCGATGCCCGTCAACGTCGAAACGCCGGCGTCGAATGCCGCGAATCGCGCCGCGTCGGCAAACGTCGTCATCGTTCCGGCGTCGAGATCTAATTTTAGTATCGCCGGTCCGGGCGCGGGTCCGGGGACGGCGAGATACGCGACATTTTCGGTCGAGCTCATCGCGAGTGCGCCGCTCGCGGGCGCGACGAAGGGCGCAAGATCGGCGGCGTCGAGTGCAATTGTTATATTGCCGAATCCCGGCGTGAGTGCGCTGCAGCCGGAGGAGCCGAGGAGATTCACTTTGGCGGTCGCGGCGGCGCCGCCCGACGAGTTTCCGGACTGGTGACCGCGACAGGCGCCGAAGGCGGCGAAAAACAGAACGCCAGAAATGGCTAAACGATTCGAGGTTCGGAGCATGGAGTGGCGTTGAGAGTAGGCTCCAAAATCTACTCGCTTTTCGGCCATTCCGACCGCGCGTCTTGTGAAAACGGAGCCCGGCCGACGCCGTCGGAATCGGCTATGGCGGCGATGCGCCCCGCGACGGATCGAGTCGATTACACAAAAACCAGACGGTCAACGCGAATGGGACCGCCGCGAGAAGATCGACGCCGAAATGATAACGAAGATATATCGTTGAAATTGGAAGAAGCACCGCCACGGGAAGAAAAAATATATAAAAAATCCTCCGGTCGTGACGCCACGCGCAGGCCGCGACGAGCCACGTGACCTCGCAGTGTCCCGACGGAAAGGCGTCGAAGCGCGTGCTCTCGGCTTTCTGAATCGCGTCGCGCAGCAATGGCGTCGCGAACAGACCCCGGAATTCGAACGGATAATTATATAAATGATACGGCGAGCGTCCGGGGACGAGGAAGTACCCGAGATAGGATATTAAGAATCCCGCGACGACGACGAGCATCGTGTTCGCGATGGCTTCGATTTTCTTTAAATAGAACAAACGGATCGCGAGTACCGGCGATAAGAAGTAAAAACTCGCGTAAACCAATTGTAATAATTCCGTCGCCCACGGAAACGCCTCGCGTTCGCCGGTCCATCGCGTCGGGTCGCCGCCGAAAACGGCGACGTCGGCGCGCTTCAACCACGAATCGCGCGCGTCGGGCGAAACGTGGGGAACCGCGCGGCCGACCATTTCGAACGTAATCGGTATTAATAAACAAAAAATCGCCGCCCGCGCGAATATTTGCGTTCGACGGCCCCGCGAATTTAATAATTTCGGCAATACGAGAAAAAAAACGGCCGATCCGGCGAAAAAACAGATTTGTAACATCGGTTCCGGCAACACGCGCGCGTCGACGATGCAAACGATCGCGATCAACGAATACCAAAATACGCACAATCGATCGATCGGTTGGGGGGCGGTCGGCAAGGCCGGGCAACGATATGTCCGCGCCATCTCGTTTCAATGGAAAAACCAAGGGCATCCAACGAACGTGACGGGAGGCAAACGGCGCCGCTCCGACGCGATCACGTATCCACGTTTTCCTCGTCCGCCGGATCGTATGATAAGATTTTTTCCTTGCCTTCCTCGAGCGTGCGGATGTGAACAGGACGCTTCCAGATGCGGCCCAACATCTTTAGCGTTTCAGCCGCGTGATCCAATTGTAGATCCGCGCCCTCGTGTTCGTGCGCGAGGAAAAGTTCGCCGCGATTCTTATAATTAGCATTTTCGACGCGGACCAGCGGGGAACCCGCGTTCGTGATGCGGCGCAACAGGGCGTCTTTCACGAGCCGCGGATTGCGATCGGCGATTTCGAGTTTTCCGGTGCGCGCGTTTCGTTTATAAACAAAATATCCGTGTTCGCGCGCGAATTCATCGGTAAAGAACTCCTCGATGAACGTCACGTCATTATAAATTTTACGGATTTCGAACATTCGCTTCGAGCCGAGCATCGCGCCGGTGTCCCAGTTCCGGCGGCGCTCCTCGTCGTCGCATTGTTCATAATCCGTGCCGAATGCGCCGCGATTCCAGCGATCTTCGATGTCTCGCCACAATTCGACGCCCAATTTGTAAGGATTCACCTGGCCTGGCGCGGAGCCGACCGTTCCCGAATGATGATCCGCGAAATCGATAATATCGCTATCGCGCAGAACGTGGCGCGTCATGATGCGCGAGTGCCAGAAAGTGGCCCAACCCTCGTTCATAATTTTCGTCATTCCCTGCGGAACATAATAATAGGCCTCTTCGCGCACGATCTGAAGAATATCCCGCTCCCAGCGTTCGAGCGGCGCGCGCGCGATCAGAAACGCGAGAACGTCGCGTTCGGGTTTCGGCGGATCGTTTTGCGCGGCGAGCGATTCTTTTTGTAATTTTAACGATTCGCGTTCGAGCACGTCCTTGGGATTCAAGTACCGGTCCATGTATCCATGTCCGAGCGTGGAACGGATGCGGCCGGCGTCGTTTTTCGGGGCCTCGCGCCGCGTTTCGAGCATTTGTCCGAACGGCGGCCGCGCGTCGGCGCGCTGCGGCGCGTGCGGCGAATAGGGCGAAAACGGATCGATTAAATTATCAATTGCGAGCGCGAGATCCATGAATTCCTCGACGGCCGCGAGTCCCTGCTCGTCGACCGCGCGGCGGACGCGCGTCCCGTGATTCGCCATCGTGTCGACCATGCGGCGGTCGGTCGGCGCGAACCACATGTTATGTTTAAAAAAATCGACGTGGCCGAAGACGTGCGCCATTACCATTTTCTGATCGACCGGTCCGTTCGAACGCATCAAATAGGCGTATGCCGGATCGTTATTAATAACCATTTCGTAGATTTTCGAAAGGCCGTATCGATACTCCTTCGACATTCGATCGTAAGCCATTCCGAAGCGCCAAGACGGATAGCGCACGGGAAAACCGCCGTAGGACGCGACTTCGTTGATTTCGCGGTCTTCGAGTATCTCGAAAATCGTTTCGTAAAAATCGAGGCCGTAACTCCGCGCGATTTTCTCAATGTCGCGGCGCGCTTGTTCGAGTTCGGGCGGCAGGCGGCGATTACTCATGATAATATTTGATATAAACTATCGTCCGCGCCCGAGAAAATCCTTGATTGAAGTTACAATTCCCTCGCGATCCTGAATCTCGGAAGTCACGAGCCAGTCTTCGCCGGGAATCGCCGCGTCGAGATCTTTCTTAAATTGTCCGGAACCGTAAGCGCTCTTGACCTGTCCATAACCGAAAAGATTCACGCGGACGCCGTAATCGTCTTTCAACAGCGAAATGCAACGTTCGGTGTCGCGCGCGCTCCAGTTGTCGCCGTCGCTGAAATGAAATACATAAATATTCCATTCCTCCGGAGGAAACTCTTGCGAGATCATTTGCATCCCGAGTTCGTATGCGGAACTGATTTTCGTGCCGCCGGATTCTCTCAAATGAAAGAAGGTTTCACGATCGACGGCGTGCGCGACGGCGTCGTGGACAATATAACGAACTTCGAGACTGCGGTACTGCGATCGCAGCCACGCATCCATCCAAAAGGCCTGGTTTCTAACAATTTCTTTTTGTTCCTTTCCCATCGAGCCCGACACGTCCATCATATAAATGACGACGGCGGATGTTACGGATAGATCCTTTACTTTCCACGAGCGATAACGCCGGTCTTCGGGCGCGGGAACGATTACGGGATGTTTCGGATCGTACGTACCGGTGAGGATGGCGCGCTTCAGCGCTTCTTTGTACGTCCGCCGCGCATGGCGAAGCGACTCCGGGCCAAGTTTACTGATACCGGTGTACGTTCCGCCCGCCGCGCGGACTTCGCGCCGGCCGCGCGGTTCGATCCGCGGCAATCCTAATTCTTCGCCGAGAATCTTAGCGAGTTCCTCGAGGGAAACCTCCACTTCGAGGACGTGCCGCCCTTCCTCCTCGCCCGCGTTGCCGCCCCCCATTTCATCGCCTTCGCCGCCTTCGCCCTGTCCCACGCCCTCCTTCTGGTTTTCGCCATAATGAAAGTGCGGAAGATCGAGTTGCGGCAGCGGAATGGAAACCGAGTGGCGCCCGACGCGTCCTAACAATTCGCCATTGGAAATATATTTTGACAGATCTTTGCGCAGCCGCCCGCGCACGATGTCGCGGAACCGCGTGTGATCGTGTTCGATGCGTTGCATGGCTGGATTCGGCGCCCGATGGGAGGCTGAATGTTAAACTAAGAATCTTCCTTCGCGTCGCCGCGCGCGAATATGGAAGCTACATATTGCAAAACGTCGCTCGCGCAAACTTCGCAATAACCGTAATTCTTTATGAGGCGGCTTTTCACGACCTCGATTTTTTCCTGTTGATCGCGGTCGACCACCGAGGAGACAAGGCTCGTCAATTTGATGGAATCCTTCTGATCCTCGAATAGCTTCAATTCGAGCGCGCGGTGCAGGCGTTCGTTCGTCCGATAATCGAACGTGCGCCCCTCGATCGCGAGCGCGCCGATATAATTCATGATTTCGCGGCGGAAATCGTCCTTGCGCGCTTCGGGAATATTAATTTTCTCCTCGATGGAGCGCATGAGACGCTCGTCGGGCTCCTCGTCGCGCGCCGTGATTCGGTTGCGCACGCGTTCGCGCTGCGTGTAGGCCTTGACGTTATCGATATAATTGCCGCACAGTCTTGCAATCGCCTCCTCGTCGGCCGCGATCGCTCTCTGGACTTCGTTTTTTATTAGATCTTCATATTCCTGGCGGACGATCGTTAGTAAATCGCGGTAGCGTTTGCGGACGTCCTCGGAGGAAATGAGCGAATGGCTCGAAAGGCCCGTTTCGAGTTCGTTCATGACCATGAAGGGATTCACGCACGGGTTGTCGCTGTCGGCGACGAGCGCGTTCGAAATCTTGTCTTGTATATAGCGCGGCGAGATTCCCTCCATGCCCTCGCGAGGCGCCTCCTCGCGGAGTTCGCGAATATTATCTTTCGTGAAACCCGCCAGATTTTTGCCATTGTACAATTTCATTTTCTGTAACAATGTCAGATTGGCTTTCTTCGGCTCCTCGACGCGCGAGAGAATCGCCCAGATCGACGCCACTTCGACGGTGTGCGGCGCGAGATGCCGGCCCGCGAGCCGCTTCGCGTTGAATTCCTTTTCATAAATCCGCGTCTCGGCCGAAAGAACTGTATTATAAGGAATATCGATCTTGACCGTGCGGTCGCGGAACGCTTCCATCAGTTCGTTATTCAGGAGTTTTTTATATTCAGGCTCGTTCGTGTGGCCGATGATGACTTCGTCGATGTCGGTCTGCGCGAATTTCTTCGGTTTGACGACGTGTTCCTGCGACGCGCCGAGAAGTTCATACAAAAACGCCACGTCGAGTTTCAAAACTTCGATAAATTCGACGATGCCGCGGTTTGCAATATTAAATTCGCCGTCGAAATTGAATGCGCGCGGATCGGAGTCGGTGCCGTATTCGGCGATTTTTCGATAATTAATGTCGCCCGTCAGTTCCGTCGAATCCTGGTTCTTTTCGTCCTTCGGCTGAAACGTGCCGATGCCGACGCGGTCCTTTTCCGATAATAACAAACGACGCACGGTGACGTGTTCCAACACTTTTTCGATGTCGCCGCCCGTTCGATCCATCAATTGATTCCAACGGTAGCGGCAGGCGGGATCGAGCTCGCCATTGACTTCGAGCCGATAGCCCGCCTTGACCTTTTTATTAAGATCTTTTAACAGTTTCACGCGCGCCGAGGGCGGCAGCAACCGGAGCGGCTCCTCGTGCATCGGGCACGGAATGAGTTCGCGACTTTCATCCTCGAGACGCCATCCAAATGTATAAAGCGCGCCTTCGGGGCGCCGCGAGTATTCTTCAATTCCCTTTTTTAACAATCGGGCGATTGTACTTTTCGCCGAACCCACCGGTCCGTGCAGCAACAAAATTCTGCGCTCCGTGCCGTATCCATAGGCGCCGCTCTTGAAAATGCTTACAAGTTGGCCGAGTTGCTTGTCGAGCCCGTAGAGCGCGTCTTCGCCGCCGCCGATCGGATCCTCGAAAAATCGATATTTAACAATCCGCTCGGATCCTTCCTGTCGTTCGTCGACGCCGTGCATGAGGATCATATCATAAATGCGCTGGAAGGCGTTGCGCACGACGAGCGGATTCTGCTCCACAATCTTAAGATAATCCCAAAACGTTCCTTCCCAGTGCAGTTCGCGGTAGCGATCGCGATCGATCGCGGAACGCACCCAATCTTTTAAATCACGGCCACTGAGGGAGGCGTCCATCATCAAACTCCGGGATGGGGATTGTGTAACTTGCGCTTGGACGGCCGAATCATAACTTAAACCCGACCATCCGCAATTTGTTATAATTTGTGCGAAGCGATTTGCAACCGACTATCTCGAAAACGGCGGCGTTGCTCCGCGACGAAAAGCAAACCACACCATCGTCCGGTGCCGCACGTCGGCGAAAGTATTTTTATGCGGTTTCTTTTCCGATTTCGCGCGCGATCACGGCGCACAAGATGCCAAAGAAAAAGGCCGCGACGGCCGACTTCCGGCCGGGGCCCGCGCGATGGACACGCGGAAGGAGTTCGGAGGTCGAAATAAACAGAAACATCCCCGCCGAAATACCCATTCCCCACGGAATGGCCCGGAAAAGCACCCCGCTTGTGATCGCGCTTACGGCATACGCCGCCGCGACCATGATGAGCGCGAGTCCGACGATCGCACTCACGATAAACCAGCGATTCGCGCCGGACGCCACGAGCAATCGCGCAAGAACGAAACGCGCCGGCACTTCGTGAAAGAGAATCCCCGCAACGACGGGGAATCCTAGTTCGGGGTGCGTACTTGTCAGTCCAAGCGCGGCACCATCGGAAATGCTATGAACGCCAAAACCCGCCAACGCGAGCGCGCCCATGTGGTGCGAGTGTCCAACTTCCGTGTGTTCATGACCGTGACTCTCTTCTCCAGCAAGCAGCGCACGGTCGAACAAGTAGAGCATCAGAAATCCGCCAAGAACTGCATATCCGACGCCATTTCCAAGTTGTGTGGCAGCCTCGGGCATGAGGACGATCAGACCGGTCCCAAGAAGAGTTCCCGCGGCGAAACCGTGCACGGCGGCGCCCGGCTCTCCGCGCTTGGCCATGACCGTTGGTAAAACGCCTCCGACCGTGCAGCCAATCGCATTCACAAACACGAGCCAATCGAATGTTGCCATTGCTCCGACAATATGACTTTTCGTCCGCGCCCGTGCGAGCGTCCGTTGCCGACGGCATCGCCGGCCGCGAGAATGCCCGCGTGAATGCACAACCCATGCGGCGATTCTGGAAGTCGTGGATCCCGGCCGCGATCCTCGGACTGATATCGATTCAGGCGTCTTGTAACAAAACCGCGGCGAGCCCCGAGGCCATCGAACAAAAAACGGGCTCCGCGCCGATTCTCGACGGAATGCGCTGCTTCGAACACGTCAAGACGGTCGTCGAATTCGGTCCGCGGCCGTCCGGTTCGAACGAACTAAAGAAAACGCGCGAATATATCATTTCGAAATTGAAAGAATACGGCCACGCGCCCGAAGAGGACCGCTTCTCCGCGAAAACGCACCGCGGCCCGATCGAAATGATCAACGTGCGCGCCGAAATCGAAGGCGACTCGAAGAATGTTTGTTTACTGATGACGCATTTCGATACAAAACGCGTTTTTAATGCAAAATTCCTCGGCGCGAACGACGGCGGCTCGGGCGTCGGTGTTTTGTTGGAAATCGCCCGCTACTATTCTCCGGAATTTAAACGAAAACCGCCGATGTCGCTGCGGATTTTATTTGTAGACGGCGAGGAGACGCAGAACAATGCAAACATTAACGAAGCGCAGCACGATTGGAACATCGACGACGCGCTCTGGGGCAGCCGGCATGAAGTCGACCGCGTCCGCAAGAATCCGAAGGACTTCGAGCGCCTCAAGGTCGTGATTTTATTGGATATGATCGGCGACAAGAATCTAAATATCGAAGAGGAGACGATGTTTTCCACGCCGCGAACGATCGGCTGGATCCGGGAGTCGGCGAAGGAATTGGATTTTTCCAAAAACTTCTTCTCGATTTCGAGCGAGACCGTCGACGATCACAAACCTTTTCGCGAAGCGGGCGTTCCGGACGTCGTTGATTTGATCGATTTTGATTATGGTCCCAATAATCAATATTGGCACACGGCCGCGGACACGATCGACAAGATCTCGCCGCAAAGTTTAAGAATCGTCGGCGATGTCGTGATTCGCGCGCTGCCGCTCGCCGCGAAACAGTGGCCGTAACCTGGCATTATTCATGAATTCCATGAATCTAAATATTACCGATTGTCGGGATATTCCTGAATCCATCGAAATCCGATTTGGGCCAATGGAAACGATTTCGAGTCGACCTTTTTAAGTAGTACTCGAATTTTCTCGCCCAAATAATCGCCTTCGATTCGTAATTTGTCCGAGGCCATTTCCGTATAATCGAGCGACAGCGTTTCAACGGGGCCCGTCGTCGTTCGCCGGCGCGACGACTCAAGTTTTTTAGTATCTTTCTTGATCGTAAAGTAATGTCGATAGACGTATCCGTCGGCCGACTGAACCGCCGCGTAACCGTAGCGACTGAACGACATGCGCCACCATGCGCCCGCGCTGCCCGCGGGTCTCGATGCAACTTCGCCGTTGCGCGCGAATTCGACGACCTCATAAATACCATACGGCTGGCCCTCCGGCAGCGCCCGCGTAGATTTGAAATATTCAGATCCGTTCTTGATGTTCATGAATAATAAATAAAGAATCAGCGCGGTCTTCGGCACCATCGCGGCATATCGCAGCAACCCCGGAAAAATGAGCGAATCGAGGCGCGCCGAGCGAACCGGCCGATTCAAAACGGAGAATTCGAAAAATCGGCGGCAATCCGACAATGCTAAGAATATCAGCATGGCCATGTAATTCGTCGAATGCAACTTGACGGGGACGTCGAAACAATAATTGATCATGACGACGTTCGACATCACGGCGATCCCGACGAACGAACCGATGGACGTCGTGCGCCGGAACATCAGTAATAATCCCGCGAGCACCTCCGCCGCGCCCGTGAACATTTGATAGACCGTCGAGTATCCCATAAACGACCACGCGAGACCCATTGGCGACGAATCTCCGTAGGCGCGCAGAAGACTCCCGGCCTCGGGAAACGCAAATTGCGTCGGAAATACTTTCGCGAATCCGTACCCGAGAAACATCTGTATTAAGTAATAACGGACGAGAATGCGCAGGCATTCATACAATCGCGGGTGGGCGGGTTTGTTGAACGCCGCGAGGTCGATCGCCGTCCAAACGACCGCCGAGACCGCCGCGACCGAACCCATGAGCGCCGCGTGAACATAATTAAAGAGCGTGTCGCCGCTTCCCGTCGGATGTTCGAGGATCGGTTCGGAGATTTTCAGCGCAACCGCGCCGAATCGCGGGACGATCCACTGAGCCGCAAGATAATAATACTGAAGAACGTATCCGGAGTATTCAATATACAAAAACGGAAACGGAAATATAAATAAACTGAAATAAACAATAAAAAAACGAAAGGCGAATCGCGTCAGCGGATTCCAGCGCGTCGCCGCGAACCTACGTTCCGACATGCCGGTTAGCCCGCATTATTCATGAAGTCTATGAGGATAGCCGACAGACTGTACCGAAATGCGAGGCGCGACGACGGCGCGACCGAGCCCGGTCTCACCGAAGGAGCAACGACGCAGTTCGGTACACAGTGTTTTATTCTTGGGGGCGCAGGCTAGATTCGTGGAATTCATGAATAATGCGCGGGCTAAAGCATCAACAGCAGATCGAGACCCTCCGACGACGTGAGTCCAAACGGGGACGGATTCGGAGTACAGGAGCCGGCCGGAAAATACCAGATAAGCTGACCATAATAATGACGACCGACGAGGGTCGGATCGTTGGGAATCGGAGCGGCCGCCGTTCCGTAGCCGGTCGCATCGCTCGCGGCGTCGAATACGTATAATTCCGTCGAATTCGTCAAATCTAATAATACTTGGAAACCGAGGCCGAACGCGTCGTAACCGGACGGATAGGCGACGTCGGTTACCAGACACAAACCGAGCGAACCGGCGGGAGCCGCGGTGCCGGTCAATGCAAAATTCGGATTATTAATCTTTGGCGCGCGAGTCGCATTGATTATGTGCGGGCCCGCGCAGCCGGGGGTTCCGGCGCCGTATTGTAAAAGACCCGGCGTGAACGAAATCACGACGACGCTCCCGACCGGAGAATTATAAAATGTCCCGCCGGAAGGATCGTAGGGCGCGCCCGCCACGAGATCGGGATAACCGTCGGCGTTCATGTCGCCCGCCGCCGCCAGCGAGTAGCCGATGCTCGACCCGTATTTATCGCCATACAAGCTCGCCAGAATCGATCCGTTGGCGCCGGAGAAGATTCTTATCATTCCGCCCGCCGGAAGAGTTGTTATATCGAACGGCGCGCCGACGGCGAGATCGGCGGTGCCGTCTGAATTGATATCTCCCGGCCCGGCGATCGAATATCCAAAATAATCGCCCGCGGAGTTTCCCTGAAATGTATAAAGAACGGTGCCGTTCGATCCCGAATAAACGACGACACGTCCGGCAATCGCCGGATTGGAATTAAATGCCGGGGCTCCCGCCGCATAATCGGGAATGCCGTCGCCGTTCACGTCTCCGATTCCGGCGACCGAGTATCCGAGCGTTTTCGTCTGAGCGTCCCCCTGGAATGTCCGCACCAATCCCCCCGTCCGCCCGGTGTATTGATACAATTTACCAAATCCAGTGCCGCCGTAAGCGTTACCAACAATAAAATCGGGGAACGAATCGCCGTCGACGTCGCCGATCCCGTCCACGGCTTTGCCGTAGGGGCCGCCGTCGCCCGTGAGCGTATAAATAATATTACCGTTCTTTCCTGAATATACAAATACAGTCGCGGAGAAGGAACCCATGCCGACGATGACGTCGTTGAATCCGTCTTTGTTAATATCGCCGACCGGCCGCACGACCCCGCCGAGACCGGGAGTATCAAACGATTGTTTACCCCAAAGAAACCCGAGATTGCTTCCGGATACGGCGGCGACGGTACCGGGCGAGAGGCCAATATAATCGCCCTCGTCCATCGGCACTCCCGAAACGAGGTCGCCAAGGCCATCGGCGTTCAGGTCGCCGGGAAATGCAACAGATCGCGTCGTCCAGATCGGCTCCTGAAACGGATACGTCGGAACATTAGCAATAAAGGATCCGTTGTATCCCGAATATATGGGAACAGGCCCCTCGAATCCCGGAGGCACGCCCGCGAATTCCAGGAATCCGTCATTATTTATTTCGCCGCCGGACGCCACTCGGATTCCAAGGCTCAGCTTGTTGATATTGCCCGATTTATGTAATAATTCCGTTTGCGCGGCGGTCGGTGGCGCGAGAAACGCCGCGAATCCCAATATTGCCGGGATGGCGAGCGTTGAAGAATTCTGATGTCGTGTGAATTGCGGCGTTGTTGTCGTTGGCATCACGACAACAAGGTTACACCGATATCCGAATTTGCGTATTGTTTTGGTAGCTTTCGGACCGCCGACTTAAACGATTACTCCGAAGTTCCCGCGGCGGTTGCCTCGCTGCTTTGACGCGTCGCATTTTCGGGGGAGCGCCCCCATGCCGTCGTGTTGGAAATGATCGCCACTTCGCGAATGGGCGCCATTTCCCCGAGAGCGCCTATTTCGCCCCCGCGCGCGGAACCCACGGCGCCGGGAACGACTTGATCGACGTCCTCGAGCCGAACGTCGACTTTTTGGCTGACGCCCTTTTCGGGCATCGTCACGCCGAGCAGCGCGGAACATGCGGCCATCGTCCGGCGATGGTGAGTCACAACAATGAACTGTGTCGAGTCCTTGAACTCCGAAATCATGTTCAAGAAGCGCTCGACATTCGCGTCGTCGAGTGCGGCGTCCACTTCGTCAAGTACACAGAAAGGAGACGGCTTGGTCTTGAATGCGGCGAAGAGTAGTGCAAGCGCCGTGAGCGTTCTCTCACCGCCCGAGAGGAGTGAAATCGACTGTAGTTTCTTGCCCGGAGGCTGCGCCATGATGTCCACTCCGGCTTCGAGTGGATCGCCGCCCTCCGGCGCCCGCTGCAGTATAATGTCGGCCTTCCCGCCGCGGAACAATCGACGAAAGAGTTCGCCAAAGTGTCTTCGAATCGACTCGAAGGCTTCGTTAAACTGCGTACCACAGCGGTCATCGAGTTCATGGATCGTCTCCGAGAGTGTGCGCCTTGCGTTCTCCAGGTCCGCGCGCTGTCGATCCAGATCGGCAAATCGCATCTCGATCTCGTCCAACTCTACGGTTGCATCGCTGCTGACCGATCCAAGTCGTTCAAGTCGAACGCGCAACTCCGAGATGCGCTGATCGGCGAATTCGAGATTGAAGTCCTCGGTCAACTGTAGGATATCGCCGAGGTCTTGAACTGATATATTGCCTTCCTCACGGCCGCGTTGCTCGATTTCATCACAGTGGATCGACGTACGCTGATGTTCCAATCGCGCACTCCCCAACTGTGACTGTACCTCTTCAAGAATGGCCGTCCGCTCGCGCTCACGCCGCACCGTCTCTTCAGCAGCTTCGGCCTGTGCCGCGCCCAAGCGCTTCACTTCAGCCACGCGCGACTCCACTTCAACACGCCGGGCGGCGAGTTGTTGTATCGAGCCTTCAAGACCGTCCGCTTCGCGCGAGAGTTGTGCCGAATGATCACGATCGTGCCTTGACTCTTGCTCAAGTCGCGTGGCCTCGAGCCTCGCGCGGGCTTGTGTATCCGTCTTGCGCGCGAGTTCGGCAGTCTGCCGATCGACTTCTCCTCGAAGTCTTGCAAGCTCCACACGTGTTGTAGACTCGCTTGCAGCGGCTTCATCGCGACTCTTCTCGAGTTGTACACGGCACACTTGAAACTCATGCACGTCGGCGCTTCTGGTTTCCACAGCGGTGACGGCGGTGCCGAGTCTCGACTCCCGTTCGCCTCGGCTCAGATCCACTTCTTTGCAGCGCCTCAGAACATCGTCGGCTTCGCTTCCGAGGAGTGCCCGCTCGGACTGAATGCGCGTTACGCGATTGGATATTTCAGAGTACGACAGGTGTGCGTCAACACCTTCGCGCGATGCGAGATTGAGTGCAATGGTCCATTGTTCCTCAGCCTCTCTTGCATCCACAAGCGCTATGCGCGCTTGCAGGCGAAGCCTGTCCTGCATCTCATGTTCGCCGCGCGTTCCCGCGAGTTCCGCGTCGAGCGCAGTAATGGTACTCTTTCGCGCAATGGGTGTTGCCGCTGTTTCGCGCTGTCCGCCACTGATGCCGCCATGGTCCACTCGTTCGCCGAGTAGTGTAACATAAGTGTACTCAGGATGTACGCTGCGTCCACGGAGCGCATCCGCGAGCGTCTCGACCAACACGACACCCCTCATGAGCCATGAGCCTGCGGATTTGACGGTGTCGTCAAGTCGTACGAACTTGTGGAGCATGCCGAGCACTCCATCCATAGTAGGTGCGACTTCGTCAATACTTTCCTCGCCGTGCGATTCGGCGACGACAACAGATACGCGCCCGGCCTTGCGTTCGCGAACGAGTTTTAGGCACTCAAAGGCAACCTCAGAATTTGCGACGACGACCGCGCCCGCATAGTTACCGAATGCCGCTTCAAGAGCGAGTGCATACGACAGTTCTGTGTGTACATGATCCGCGAGCAGACCCAACACGCCCGGACTGTTTGAATGTAACACCGCTTTCGCGCCCGCCTCAACACCGGCATAACTGTTTTCCAAATCACGCAGTACGGAAAGACGCGATTGAAGTGCGGAGAGGTGCTTGTCTGTGTCGATCAATCGCGACTCCGCTTCCGCGAGTGCACCGGCGGCCATCTCGCGCGCACTCTTGATGCGTGCCTCTTCATTTCGAAGTTCGGCGATGCGCGCATTCGCGGACGACAGTGTAGACTCTGCGACCGCATGTTGGGGCGCCAGTCGCGTCAGTTCGCCGTCCAACTCCCCGAGGCGCCGCAGCAATCGTTCATTTTGAGTGCGCATCGCGCGATCTTCCGCATCGAGATCGGCCATGGCGTTCTGTGCCGCCGTGCGTGATTCGATCGCTTGCAACAGTGCATGCTGTGATTCGTCGAGTGCTTTGCCCGCCTCGCGATATCGGTCGTTCACTTCGCGCGATACTTCCACACAGTTCTTAAATGTAACGTCGGCCTCTTGCAGACGGGTTTGTACACCCTCCAAGAGCTCCCGATCCGCTGCAATCGCCGCCGAAATCGAGTCTTGCTCGCGTTGTAATTCAACACTTCGTTGTTGTTTGACGAGACAGCTCCGGTCAAGACTCGCCGCGTGTTCGCGACCGGCGCGCGCACGCTCCGTACGACGACCTTCCTCACTTTGAAGTGTTGCAAGTTCGGTACCCAGTCGAGCATGTTCCTCGGCTAGGTTCTTGGCACTCTCGCGGGCCTGTGCCGACTCATTCTCGGCTCTTGTCCGTGCGTTTCGAGCTTCCGTTTCCATTTCTTGAAGTCTGGAGAGTTCGGCACTCCACTTCTGCCGTTCCGCCGACTTGCTTTGGAATCGGCTCAACGCCGCCGCGGCACGCCAGCCACGCAATTGCTCCGCCAACTCCACATGCTTTCGCGCACGCGATGCTTGTACACGGAGCGAATTTCTCTGGCGCTCCAGTTCATTCAAAACGGCGCGCACAGACTCCAGGTCTTTCTCAGTACTCTCCAGTCTTCGAATGGCCTCCTTGCGATCCGTCCGGAAGCGCGTGATACCGGCCGCCTCCTCGAAAATCGCGCGACGATCCACTGGGTTTGCAGACAAGACCGCGTCGATCTTTCCCTGTTCCAATATGGAGTACGCATTTACGCCAAGGCCTGTCCCGGCGAGTAGATGTTTCAGATCTTTGCGTCGCACATCCTGTTTGTTCAATTCATACTCACCTTCGCCAGTACGGTAGAGCCGCCTTGTTAGTGCTATTTCCGCGGGCCCGCTCAGCACTTGAGAAGAATTGTCGAGTACAATCGTCACTTCGGAGTAGCCAAGGGGCGACCGCGACGCGGTTCCCTTGAAGATCACGTCCTGCATTTCAGAACCGCGCAGACTCGTGGGTCTCGTTTCGCCAAGCACCCACTTGATTGCGTCCACGACGTGGCTCTTGCCACATCCATTTGGACCGACAATTCCCGTCAAACCGGGTTCAAATCCAAACGCCGTCTGTACTGCAAACGACTTGAATCCTTGAACTTCCAACCGCTTGAGTCTCATGCAGCGCCACCGTTTTCGTGGGAACCGGCTGAGCGGTTCCAAGAAGTAGTATGTCTATTTGTGCCTTTGGATTCCAGGGCGACTTTCGAGAAGCACATGCCCCAGTCCCAAGTCTCTTCAAGTGTGGACAGCGCGGGGAGAACACACCCACTGAGACCCGAGAGTACCGTCGCTTCAACCACGCCGCGCTTGACTCCTGGAACAGGCGAAAGAGTGGCCCCATCGGTGTAGCGAATCCGATCGCCGTCGCCAAACATGGCGGCATGCGGCTTCAACTCTCCATCGAGTCTTTCGAATCGGGCACGTGCTCTCGACTCGATCCACGGTTCAATAACAATCTTGATTCCACGTGCGAGCGCCGCCGCCTGAGAACGCTCTACAATGGCTTGAACGACGCTCTGCGCAAGTCTCGGGTCTACTGTGCCTTCCTGATTGAATCGAACGCACTCGCGCAACCCGACGAATCCCATCGCCATTGTCGGCCGATGTGCGGGGAAGTCCGCGCCGCGAGATGTAGCCATTTCGCGCAACCCCGTCTGGAGGTGTGCCAGACTCTCGACGGCATCATCCACACAGGCGAGGACGCGTTCGAGCAGTCGACCCTCCGACCATGCGGGTACTTCATAGGAAAGTCCCGGAAGGTTGAGTACAGCGACTGCGCCAACGGAGTGTATGCCTGTTTCGAATTCACCCGAGATCGCACGCAGACCGGGCCCGAGATTCAACGCATCGGATCCGCCGACCGCGATGCGTGGAATTGGTAGTTGATGATCCGGCCAACCGCCGCCAAGTTCCCGCGCCAACTCCAGAATTGTCAGCGCCGCGGACGCGTCGCAGGTTCCCCCGCCAATGTACATTCTAGGAACCATGGAAACGGGGTACCCCTGTGTTGCGAGCGAGAACGCAGCATTCAAGAGGTGTGGCGCAATCGCCGACGACGGTTCCAATAGTAGACCAAGCGGAATCTCGTCGCCTCGCGTTAAGAGTGCACGCACAAACCGCTCCGAGAGATCAAAGCTGCGGCTTCTTTTTCCGCCACGAAGCCACGGTTGCAACCAGTTCTCCGCATGTACAAGTACGACTTCGCCGGATGTCGTGCGGCGCACTGCGGACAACACCGTTCGCAGTTGATCCAGTGCCTCTTCCAGATCGCGAGGCAGAGGGAGTGCCGACAGCATTGGCAAACTGCGCCGCGAAACTTCCGTGAGCGACAATGCCGTCGAACGATAGCGATGTGGCGATTCGATGCCTTCGAGGTGAATCTCACCCGACAGATGTCGATCGGCGAGACGGGGCGGCAGTAGATCCTCAATCGCGTATCGCGACAAGACTGTCCGCGCGACGCATATCTCAGGAGTGTTCGTCCACGCAACCAGATCTCCGGAGGCGGCGACATCCCGGAACACACCTGTTCTCAGACCCTGTCGCAGATCGTACTTCGGCAGACCCACAATCGCCTGCCGTCGCAAGTGTGTCTCGAGTCCGCGAATGAACAGTTCGTTGTCCACGAGTTCTCGCAGCAGACTTGTGGAAACGCGCGAAAATCCGGAGGAGAACACTCGAGTCTCGACTTGATTCGCAATTTCTTCCGCGAGACTTCGCGGAAGCTCGGCTTCCATGATAAGCGCATTCACAATCTTACCTTTGGACCACGCTTCGGATCGCGTCGCGGAGGCCGCGCGCACTCCGTTTCCGTTCTCGCGGCTGGCCGAACTATCGCGATGGACCGCGATCGCGAGACGCGCTTTGTCCATTTCCGCACGACGGCGAATGTGCGCGGCCGCGGCCAAATCGCGACCCGTTTCACGCAGCACGCGTTCGACAAGTTCATCGATCAACTCGACTCCCGGGACGCCGTCCATTTGCGGCGCGGCGCGCTCGATTTCGACCGGTTCGTCGCGCGTAAGTTCCTGGTCGAGGTGGCGCTGTCGCAGGCGCGCTCCGGAAACGCCGCCGAATGGATGTCTTGTTAATGATAAGACGACCGCCGACGCAAGCTCCTCGGCGAGCCCACGCTGATCGGAACCGCCCGATGCAATCAATGCGCGATCGATGGCATCGGTAATTTTGCGAATATCGAACGGAACTTCGCGTCCGTCGCGTTTTCGAACGCGCCGCGGAGTCGTCATCACTGCGAGCCGCCCCCGATGCCGGGGTTTTTCTTAATAATAACCGGCCGATCGGCCGGCTTCTCGGAACCGGACGCGCGATCATGATGATTCTTCTGCGCTGAATCGGCGTCCCGCTTCTCGAGAAAAGGCTTCAACTCGTCGAGAAATTGCGCGACATCCTTAAATTCATGATAAACGCTCGCAAATCTTACATATGCGACTTGATCGAGCCGTCTTAACTCTTCCACTACAAATGCGCCGACCGCGCGCGAATCGACTTCGCGATCGAATTTCTCGTGGCAACGGCGCTCCACGCGATCGACGAGTTCCTCCAATTGTTGTGTCGACACCGGCCGTTTTTCGCACGCCTTGATCACGCCATAAAGGATCTTCTTGCGATCGAACGGCTGCCGCGATCCGTCTTTTTTAACAACGCGCAGCATCGCTTCCTCGACGTTTTCGTAGGTTGTGTAACGACGCCCGCATTCCGTGCACTCGCGACGGCGCCGGATCGAAAACGCGTCGTCGGACGCGCGTGAATCGATCACCCGGTTGTTATCGAGTTTACAAAAAGGACATTTCACGTTCTTCGGGGCGCGGAATGGGTCGGCAAATCGATGGACTCGTGGGAAGAAAACACGACATCCTGTGGTTCGTTCGTTTCTACACCACGACCCTTGGTGGCGCAACGAAGGAATTCCGGGTTGGCGAACGACCGACGCAAATCCGGACGCCGGCTCGGGAAGGCGTCGGCGGGATTGTTTATTTCTTCGGGTTTTTCAGCGCCGATTTCGGCGGCCAGTATTTTCGAATGAGCGTCTGCTCGAGCAGCGTGATCGTCGACGACGTGATCGAATATACAGAAAGACCCGACGCGTAATTGTAAAGAGACAGCCCCATCACGACCGTCAGGATCATCGTGAATCTTTGTGTGAATTTCTGTTGCGCATCGTTGCTCTGCGGCATGTTGCGCTGCGTCACGTACTGATTCGCGATCCACATCCCGATCATGAAGACGGGTAATATATTCAATCCGCGGACTTCGCCGATCATCGTTCCGATCAGAGGCACAGGAAGCGTGAACGACTGCGCGAATTGAAACACTTCGTCCGGTCTCGAAAGATCGTGAATCCAGAGACCGATTCCCTGCTGGCGCAACTCGAACATCGTGCGCAGCGCGGCGAAAAATCCTACAAATATTGGAACATTAAGAAAAACCGGCAGACAGCCCGCCACCGGCGGCGCCATCGGCACTTTGTTTTCTTTAAATAATTTGAGCCGTTCCTCGTTCAGTTTCTTCGCATTATTTTTATACTTCTGCGTGAGGACCTCCAACTGCGGTTTGATGGAGGCCTGCTTCGCGGCAAATTCGGCGAGGGTGTTCTGGCTGCGCCGCGTCAGCGGAAAAATCGCGGCGCGCAGGCAGATCGTTAATATAATAATCGTAACGCCCCAGTTTCCGAAGACGTGCTGAAACAACCGCAACATCGCGGCAATTCCATCGCTCAGCCATCCGGGCGACATCCACGACGAACGGTCGGCGTTGTGAATTTCGCGCAACTCCGGCACCGCCGCGAGTTCGTCGAATTCTTTCGGTCCAAAATAAGTAGTAAAACTGAGCGTCCGCGGGGCGTCCTTCGTCGGGAGTTTCGTCTTGACCCACGCAACCGAAGCCGCGCGCGCCTCCGGTTTCCTTTCATAATTTAAACAATTAATTCCCATCATGCGCGCCGCGATGATGGCGTCGCGCGTAAAGTTATCTTTGGGAAGCATCGCGCCGACGAAATATTTATTAGCGTCGGCGAAGAATGTATATTTTTCGGGAGCCACGTCGGGCGCGGCCGGAGCGAGCGGCGCCATGTCGGTCCAATCCGGCGTCGTCGCGTCCATGGTCCTCGCGGAACCGCGCGCGAGGCGCGAATCGACCGTGGTCGTCCGACCTTCCTGCCGCCGACCGATGGCCGCGTATTGATCGTTTGCAAAACGATCGTTATCGGAAAAAACCCAACCGGCCGGCACGACGAAAAATTGTAGCGATGCCGAAGCGTCGCGGGATTTTTCGAGCTCGTCGTTGAGCACCTCCGTCTGAATTGTAAACTCTCCGACTCTTCCGCTCTTTTGAAGCCAGAACGTTTTTGTAAACTTGATCGGATCGGCAACGAGACTCCAACGAACGCCCTCCCCGTGGTCCGCGTCGGCTGCGATTTTTTCGATCTCCCAATCGGCCGATTCGAGAACGCCGATCAACTTGCGGAGCGGATGCGTTGGATCGGTATACGTCGAGTTCTGTACAAATATCGAAAACGCCGAAACGTTGGAACTGCTATGATGCACCAATTCCAAACATCGTTTGGGATCGCGTTTTTCCTCCGCCGTGGAGTTTACAGTTAGTCCATATCCCGGCAGGCGAATGGACAATACGCGAGCGCCTTTATTCGTAGCATGCACCACGAGGCTGTCGTTTGCGAAATCTACATATCGAGGCGGCGTCCGCGGAGCCGACGCGGGAACTTCAGGCTTGGGCTGCGGCGTCGACGGACGCGTCGAAGGCTGTTCCTGCGCCGCGCGCGAATCCGTTGTCTCGGCGGGCCGCGACTCCGGCGGAACGGCCGTGAATTTTAAATATAAGAATACCGCGGCGATTCCAAGGACAACTGCAAGCGCGTAGCGGAGCGTCGAGGATCCGCGTTGTTGGTTAAAAGCTCGATTCATCGTCCAACCAACAACCGCGTCGCTAAATATTCGGGCAGCGCGGGAACGGCGCGGATTTTCGCCGCGGCCGCCTCGGCGTTGTAGGGAACACGCACGAAATCCACCTTGTCTTTTCCGTCGAACATAACAAATGAAAGACGCGGATCGCCGTCCCTTGGTTGACCGACCGATCCAACGTTAATAAGTACTTTTTGTCCGAATTCGCTCGCGCGAATCGAACCGCCGGCATCGTCCGGTTTGATGAAGCGGCAGTCTTGTGTATAAATTCCCGGAACGTGGCTGTGGCCGACGAAACAGATCGGCATGTCCTGTTTATCGAAAATGCGCGCCATTTTTTGCGCATTGCGCGCGTCGCGCGGCATAACGTATTCGCGAACGGGATCGAACGGTGAGCCGTGTACAAATAACGCCGTTCCCTCGCGCCGCTCTTTTTCGTTTTGTAAATTATCCAAAAAATCCCAGATTGCATAATTTTCGTCGCGCGGATGATTGCGCGAACTGAGTTCGCTGCGCGTCCACTCGATCGCCGCGCGCGCTTTATCGTTAAAATCCTCGCCGCCGTTCAAGAGCGCCTCCTCGTGATTGCCAAAAATGCACCAATCGCATTTCGCGCGCACGAGATTCAACGCTTCGCGCGGATTCGCGCCATAACCGACGACGTCGCCAAGGCAAACGATCTTTTTCGCGCCTCGGCGTTTGGCCTCCGACAGCGCGGCCGTGATGGCCTCGATGTTGGCGTGGAGATCGGAAATGATTGCAATCACAGGGAATTGGCCTGGCGCCAACGGTGCGTGGGATACGTTAAATGAAGTCTTGCGGGACCGCCGGCTGAATTACTAAGAATTAGCCGAGGACGATGGACTCGTCGAATAGTAAAATTGGAATTCCGTCGCGGACGGGATAGAGCCGCTTTCCGCTTTCGACGACGAGCGCTTCCGTCAGTTTTTCGGTGAACGGTTTGCCGCCTTGATTCATGACTCCCTTCGCGATGGCCGCATTTGCGCGATCCAACTCGGCGGCGCTCGCCCGACGCAACGGCTCTCTCGTCTTGGGATCGGCGAGGGTTTTTAGTAATTCATCATCAAGCATGGGATTCGCTTTGCGGGGATTTGGGCGGAGATCATCGCCCAGCCGGGTCAGGATTCAACCGGGCGGCGCCGCGTTTTCGATTTTCGCACGCCGTGGCGGCGAACCGAGGAAGACGATTATCAGGGAGACAACCGCGATTCCGGCGAATCCGACATTCGCAACTGTGTCCCTGTCGAAACCATCCGCTGTCGAAATAAATATTCCCACCGTGTACGCGGTCCACAGTCCGGCGAGGCAACCCGGTATCCATCGCACATCGAATGCGCGAACGATTCGATTCGCCAAGTGGTCGGGTGTCGAACGCCACGGCGGCGTTCGACGAAATAGCCGAATCGCAATCACAAACGCAAAATCGAGCAAGGGCAGACTCGCAAGCACCGCCGCCGGCCCGAGACTTAGCAAGTCGAGCTCGCGTTCCGGACCTTCGAGAATACTCGCGATAATAAAGAAAGACAACGCATGACTCCCCGCGTCGCCAAGAAACAATTTTCCCCGAAAGTTAAGAATTGCAACGGGCGCGAGCGCGGCAAGGGCGCAGGCGCAAAGCGGTGAAGGAAGCGCGAGGATCGGTGGCACGAGCGCGATCGCCAGCAATCCGTCGGCGTGGTCGAAGAAATTATAAGCATTGACGATAAGCCACAAAAAGACCGCGCAGAACGCGGCCGATGCGCCTGAGAATTGTAATGAATACAAAATCAAGGCGCCCGCCTGCATCGCGAATTTGACCAGCCACGGAAACCTGTCGCGCAGAACATCGTCAAACGCGCCGATAATTAAGAAACAGAGGCCGCCAAGCGCGGCCGGGGACTTAATAAAAGATAATTGAAATAAGAACCCCGCCGCCGCGAGTCCGGCCGCGACCGCGAGCCCACCGACGCGCGGCGTCGGATGCCGGTGTTCATGTCGCCCACCGGGACGGTCGACCAGGCGCAATTCCGGCGCAATCAGGATCAGTAACAACGCCACCGCCGCCGAAACCGCGAGCGCGGTGCCGGTTTCCATCTTCGCAATAGAATAAGTATCAGTTCCCGGGTTCGCGATCATATAAGTGATGATCCCGAATATAAGTTTGAACGCGCGGCGGCAGCCAGTTCGAGGGCATTTGGCCCTTTCTTAATTTTTCCCGTATCTCCGTCGACGACGCCGGATGCACCGGCATCGAAAGCCACTTGAATGTTTCCGCGCGCGCGCGGAGCGGCGCCCAATCCGCGTTATCAAATACTTCTTTTCCGACGCCCGGCCGCGGCGCGACGATCACTTCGGCCAATTGTAAAATTTCCGCCGCGCAGTGCCAGCGCGGGAACAACACGAGCGAATCGGATCCGAGGATCAGTACAATTTCACAGTCCCGATGGACTTGTTGTAATTCGTTTATTGTATCGATCGTGTACGACGGCCCCCGCCGCGCGAATTCGCGATCGCTCACTTCGAACGCGGCCTCGCCCGCGCATGCGAGCCGCGTCATCGCGAGCCGCGCGTTCGCGTCGGCGCCCGCCTCCCCTTTCAACGGGGACTGCCGCGCGACCATGAAGATCACGCGGTCGAGTCGACTCTGCCCAAGAGCGACGCGTCCGATCGCCAGATGCCCTTTGTGGATCGGGTCGAAGGACCCTCCGAAAAGGCCGATGCGTCGATGGCAATCAGTTGGTAGATCCATGCGGTCCCGCTTCTATCATAGTTTGCGAGAAAGTTCGTTTGACCACGGCCTAGTCGAGTCGCTACTTTCTCCGCCCTCACTTCGACCGCCACACAACCCATAAAAATCCTCTAATGAAAGGCAATCGGTCGCTCATTCTCGCAGCCTGCTGTCTCGCCGCCATTTTCCTGGGTGCATGTCAATCGACGTGGAACGCTTGGAAAACCGATGCCGCCGGAATTGTTCGCGCGCAACGTTATCATTTCAATCATAACGTTCAGTCGTTGGAGCGCCACTTCCTGAACTACGACCGCGACGATCCCAAATACGATTATTAATCGCAGCCGGGCGAACTCGCTCTAGCTGTATAATTCCGGCCCGGAACTTCCGGGCCGGTTTCGTTTTGGTAATGATAATAATTTGCGTCAATTCGGCCGACAGGTCCGACCATGTTGACGCATGCGTGGCGAAATCCTCCCGCGGATAGTGAACCCGCTTGTTTCCTACAAGCAACCAGCCCCAATTCCCAACGATCCCCGGCCGGCGATTCCGCGGGAGAAAAGTGGACCGGTCCCTCTTTTCCACACCGCAACTCACCAACGATCGCCGGCAGTGGTTCCGCGCGAGTTCCGCAGCCGGCTCGAATGCAAACGCGCAGCGTTTGCATTTGCCGGCGAGGACCTGCCGAGCGCCGGAACCACTGCCGGCGATCGGAGAAAATATTAAATATTATTTAAAAAAATAATAAATAATTATTATTAACGAAAGTGAATGCGCCCCGCGGCGTCAGAGCGCGAACGCCCCGCAGCGTCAGAGCGAATATTTAACATTCGACTTCCAAAACGTTTGAAACTTCGTCCACAATGGCTTCGACGGAACGCGCCGCGCCCGCCTCGATCCATCGAATCTCCGGGTAGGAACGAAACCACGTCATCTGCCGGCGCGCGAGCTCCTTCGTTCGTTTTAACATTTGGGCGCGTGCCGCTTCGTTTGTTAATGTTCCGTCGAGTAAATTTAATATTTCACGCACGCCGACCGCTTCGCTTGCCTCGCGCGAGAGTCCGCGCTCTCGCGCGCGCCGAACTTCCTCCACCGCGCCGTGTTCGAACATCCAGTCGATGCGCGCGCGGATCCTTTCTAATAATTCATCCTTTTCGACGCGGAGCGCGGCCATCGCGCGCCGCGATCCCGTTTCGCTCCACTGGCGCTGGAATTGCGATATCGGTTTTCCCGTCGAATGCAACACTTCGAGCGCGCGAACGATGCGCCTCAAATCGTTGGGATGGATTTTCGATCCGGACTCCGGATCCAGTTTTAACAATTCGGAATGGAGCGATTCCACGCCGCTTTCCGCCGCGCGCTTTTCGAGCAATTCCCGGAGTTGCAACTGCGCGGGCGGACCCGCGAAGAGTCCGTGCGTGAGCGTTTTTAGATATAATCCGGTACCGCCGGAGAAGATCGGAATCGCGCCGCGCGCGAGCGCATCCAGCTCGGCTTCCTGCGCATACTCGACGTATCTCGCGACCGAAAACGGTTCGCTTGAATTCGCGAGATCGATGGCGGCGACCGGACATTGTTCAAGTTCGCGTGCATTCGGCTTCGCGGTCACGATGTCGAGGTCGCGATAGACGAGCATCGAATCCATCGAAATTAACGAAACCCCGCGACCCGCCGCCTTCAACTTCGCGGCAAGCGCAAATGCCACAGCTGTCTTGCCGGTCGCCGTCGCGCCGATCAAAAATCGGCGCAGCGCGGGCAGGGCGGGAGTGGAAGATGGAGACTGCGAGTTCGGCATGGCCGTCCGTACCATCCTCTATCAAATATGTCCGAATTCTCCCGCATAGGATTTTTATTCGCATTGGGGCTGTCGGCGTTTCCCATGGCGCGCGGCGGATTCTTAACATTGCAATCGCCCGCGACCGAGCCCGCCGCGTCGAAGGCGGCGGACTCGAAATCGACACAGTCGAAACCCGCGGAAACCCAACCCGCGTCCTCGCCGGCGCGCGCGCTGGCCCTCGCGTTCATGGAGAAGGCCGCGTCGCGCCGCGCGCCGGGCGGCGAACCCGATATTAACGATCTGACGATCTCCTTCGAGGCGGAGAGCACCGCCCCGGAACATCAGGAATTCGTTGGAACGAATGCGTTCATGATGCCGAATCGCATCAAAACTAAAATTACAAATAACAGCGCGCAATCCGAACAGGGTTTCGACGGAATACAATTCTGGATCCGGCGCGGCGAAAAAATCGAGTCGCTCGAAGGGCGCGAATATGAAAAAGACCGCCGCCAGATCAACGATTCGATCAATCAGACGCGTCATTTATTACAAATCGCATCGTTAAAGTCGCTCGCGGCGCGGATGACCGGCCTCGCGCTCGCGGAGAACCCGGGATCCGGCGACCGCGTGGCCGTCAACGGTAAACTTGAACAATTCCCGACGTTTGTAACGGGCGTCATCGAATCGGCGAATGTTACATTATATTTCGAATCGAAGACGCTGGATCTCGTGCAGATCCGCGCCGAGGCGGCGGACGGCTCCGGGCGCGTCGAAAATATCGATTTCGATCAGATCCAGGACGACCGCGGGGTCCGATTCCCCCATCACGTCCTCGCGTGGACGAAATCGCGCAAGAAGCCGCAATTCGAACTGCAAGTGAAAGAATTGATGTGGAATTCGGGCCTGCGCGCCGAGGATTTTAAAGTTAAAATATAATATTAACTATTTTCGCTCGAACGCGCGCTCGAGATCGCGCAGCGTGAAGCGGATGCGCGTCGGGCGGCCGTGCGGGCACGTCTGATCGGCCGGAAGGCGCGACGCCTGCAAAAGTAAACTACCGATTTCCTCGTCAGAGAGGCGATCGCCGGCTTTTACCGATGCGTGGCACGCGCAGCGATGCAACACTTCCTCCAGCATGCCGTCGTGCGACGGCTTTTTGTGATCTTTTGCCAGTTGTATGATTCCATGCAATAGATCGGCGGGCGCCGTGTATTTGAGGCCGAGCGGCGTCGCGCGAATCGCGGCCGTCGACGGGCTGTGCAACGAAACGTCGAGGCCGGCGCGCAGCCAGAGTTGCTGCAATTCCTCGACGACGCCGGCGTCGCCATGGTCGATATCTACAATTTCTGGAATTAATAATTGCTGGCGCGGCGAATCGCCCAGCGCCGCCGCGCGTTTCAACCGCTCGAAATTCACGCGTTCGTGGAGCGCGTGCTGGTCGATGATATCGATTCCCCGCTCGGATTCGACGACGAGGAAGGTGTCGAATGCGCGCAGGAAGCGCGCGCCGCGCGGCACGAGCGGCTCCGCATTTTCGTTTATAAACAATCCGGCGTCGGCGGGCGTTTCGCGCACGGCGAAGCCGGTCGATTGTAAAGATTCCGCCGCGCGCGCCGCGCCCGCGCTTTGGCGGTTCCATTCCGACGCGGGCGTCGGCCGAAGTAACAATTCGGCCGGCGAAGCGGGGCGCGACGATTCGAGCGCCGCCCGCACGGCGCGATGGATGGCACCGTAGACGGAGGACGGCGTTCGAAAGCGGACTTCGAGTTTCGCGGGATGAACGTTTACATCCACGAGCGCCGGATCCATTGATACAAATAAAAACGCCGTCGGTTGTTTCTGGCCGAGCACGTCGCGCGTCGCGTCGCGCATGACGCGCGCTAGTCCGCGATCCTTAATAAATCGTCCGTTCAGGAACAGTTGTATTCCGGTTCCGTCCGCGCGCGACGAGGCGGGGCCGCCGCAGAAGCCGCTCAGCCCGATTTCGCGCCCGGAGGCGCCGACGGGCGTGAGATCGTCCGCGACGCTCGCGCCGAAGGCGGCGCGAATGCGCTCGAGCCGGGATTGTTGTATATCCGATTCAGTTATTAACGATCGCGCCGCCGCAAAATCATATAAAGTCTTTCCGTTCACGATTAGTTTAATATGAATTTCCGGACGCGCGAGCGCGTGGCGGAGCGCGACTTCGATCGCGTGGCCCGCCTCCGTGGAATCGCGCCTTAGAAACCGGCGCCGCGCCGGAACATTATAAAACAAATCGCGCACTTCGACGTCGGTTCCGCGCGAACGTGCCGCCGGCTTTGGTAATGTTAACGTTCCCCCCTCGTCCTCGATTTCGCCGCCGTGCGCGTCGCCGCTCGAAAATGTTCGCAATTTCACGCGCGCGACCGCGCCGATGCTCGCGAGCGCCTCGCCGCGGAATCCGAGCGTCGCGATTTGTTGTAAATCCTCGACTTCCGATAATTTACTTGTGGCATGCGACGCGAACGCGAGCGCGAGATCGGCGAGTCGAATGCCGCAGCCGTCGTCGGAAACGCGAATGAGTTCGCGGCCGCCCTCGCGGAGCTCGATTTCAATATTCGCGGCGCCGGCGTCGATGGCATTATCTAATAATTCGCGGACGACGCTCGCGGGCCGCTCCACCACTTCCCCCGCCGCGATTTGATCGACCAGCAGCCGCGGCAATACGCGGATTCCGGGCGCGGCGGGCGGGGTTTTTTTTGTAATATCCATGATCGGATAATTTATTTTACTTATTTCGCCGCCGATTCGCGCGAACGCGCCCGGCACGCGAGACGTTCGAGGGCCGACTTCGCTTTTTCGCCGCGCATGCGCGTCGCGAATTCGGCCTCCGCCACCCAATTGAATAGATAACGATGTCCCGCGGGCGTCCGCGAGCGCACCTGCCTCTCGAAGGCCTCGAGCGCGGCCGGAAAAGGCGGCACGCCGAGCGCGCTCGCGGCCTCCGAAATGGACATTCCGTTTTTGATATATTCCGACGCGGCGAGATTGCGGCGGCCGTCGCGCGCGATCGCGGAAAATGCCATCACGTACGCTCCGTCGGCGGCGATAATCTTACCATTCGTGTCGCGCGCGCCGGCGTTTTCGAGCGACTCGATTTCCACAAGCGCGCGCGACGCGTCTCCGCTGAGCACGGCTTCGGCGAGCGCCCACGGACTGCCGGGACGCGAATAGGGTATTTGGGCCGCCACGAGCGCAGTTGTTATTTCCGCGCCATTCGCGACAGATCTTAACTTTTCGAGCGCGCCCGCCACTTGCGATAATTGGCTTCCGGTTTTCTTAACAATCGAGCCGAGCGCGCCCGCGGCGAGCTTGAGGCCCATTTCTTTTGCGATCGCGATCGCAAATTCTCCGAATTCGGTTCCGTCGACGGGCCCCGGGCCGCGAAACGGTTTATCATAAAGCGGCCGGAACTCCGCGACGAACGCCCCGGCCTCGCGGGCCGCGCGCACGAACGGCGCGCGGAATTTCTTGCCCGTGACCGCGAGCATGTCGCCTTCCGGCGCGGATTTGATAAATAACAATACGGCTTTTTCGAGCGGATGCACCGCCGCCTCGCGCGAACGCTTGGGCGCGGACGGTTTTTCGCCCTCCTCCGCCAATGCATCGGATTCGGATTCGTCGTCGTCCGCTTCGCCGCTTTTCTTTATTAGCGCGTCGGCGTTTTTTAGTATTCGAACGGTGGCGGCCGCGAACAGCGATCGCGTTGTCAATTCCGAGTACAGCCCCGGCGCATTAAATCCCGGAACGGCCGCATCATAACGATTCACGTCGGAGCCGCGCGACTCCGCGAATGCGGCGATCCTTCGAATCAACAATTCATGCAAAAAAGGCTCGTCGCCGCGCGCCGACGCCGCGTTCATGCTGATGCAAACTTTCGGCGGCGCGGCTTTCAGTAATTTTGTCAACTCCGAAAGCGTTTCCGCGGGCTTCAGAGGCGGCGGCGATTTGGAGACTGCCATTGTTATATATTATGTTCCGGGACTATATTTTGAACGATCGGCGGCGGCATCAAAGGAGCGGCGGCGCGGCGACCGCGACGTCCGCGAGCAGACCCATCAGAAATCCCACGCTCACCCAGCCGTTTATCGTAAAGAATGCCGCGTCGACCCGCGAAAGATCGTCGGGTTTGACGATCCGGTGCTCGATAATTAATAATCCGGCGATCGCCGCGACCGTCGCGAAATAAATCCATCCGAGCCGCGCCGCGATTCCAGTTGCAATAAAAAGCGCCGCCGCGCCCGCGTGGAACGCGGACGAGATTCGAAGCGCCCGCGAAATGCCGAATCGCGCAGGGACGGAATGCAGTCCGGATTTCCGGTCGAATTCCGCGTCCTGGCAGGCATAGATCATATCAAATCCGGCGACCCAGAAGACGACGCCGATTCCAACCAAAATTGGAATCATTATATTTCCCGAAAAATCGCCGCGGATCGCGAGCCACGCGCCGCCGGGCGCGAGGCCGAGCGCGACGCCGAGAAATACGTGCGACCACGGCGTGAATCGCTTGGTCCATGAGTAGCCGGCGAGGACCGCGAGCACTCCCGGCGCGAGCGAGCCGCACAGCGGGGATAGCGCGAACGCGCCGGCTACAAATACGAGCGCGGCGACGATTCCAAGTGTAAGAACCGCGTTTTTGGATAATTGCCCGGCGGGAATCGCGCGCGCCGCCGTTCGCGGATTGCGCGCGTCGAACGCGGCGTCGGCCACGCGATTTGTAGCCATGGCGCACGTGCGCGCCGCGACGACACAAATGACAATAATAATGAACGCGCGCGCGTCGGGCGCCGGGCGGCCCGCGCCGAGGTCGCGCACCGCGAGCGCGGCGCCGGCCGCCGCAAACGGCAGCGCGAAGATCGAATGTGAGAATTTAATATTCTCGAGATGCGCCTTCGCGCTCGAAAGCGCCGCGGGCGCGGGACGGAACATTGTCATGAATCGCAACCCTCGCCATCGTGGGGAGCTAAATCGCCGGGGGCCAAATTGCCGGGGGCCGCGTCGTCCTCGAGATCGGGACGCGGCCCGGGATCGCCAGGCGGTTTCGACAACACGCCCCAACGTTTCGAAATGTTATGTTCGACGCCCGCCGCGTCGAGGATTTTGCCCGCGAGGTGATCCACCAGATCGTCGATCGTCTTTGGTAAATGATAGAAAGCGGGCATCGCGGGAACGATGCGCGCGCCGGCCCACGCCAGCCGATTACAATGATCCAAATGTATCTTTGAAAGCGGCGTTTCGCGCGGAACGACGACGAGCGGACGCGATTCCTTCAACGCGACGTCGGCGACGCGCTCGATCAGACACGACGCATAACCGTTCGCGATGCGCCCGAGCGTTCCCATCGAGCAGGGAACGACGATGACGCCGCGCAACGGATACGTCCCCGACGCGGCTCCCGCGTCGATCGAACGATTATTGAATATACGAATCCGCGAAACCGGCGCATCGCCCGCGAGCGCACCCGCGTCGCGCGTCGCCGGATCGATGCGCATGCCAAGTTCGATTTGCAGCACCCGGTAACCGGCGTCCGTGATCGCAACTTCGACGAAGTATCCAAGGATCGCGAGTGCGCGCACGACGCGAACGCCGTAGATCACGCCGCTCGCGCCGGTGATTCCCACGAAAAATCGATCTTCGATGCGCGTTGGCGGCGGGTTCATGTGAGGATTAGTAATATATCATAAGCCGCGTGCGACCAGGCCGCGACTCCGAGTCCGCGAAAAATGAAAATCACGCCGAGAACGGCGCCGGCAATCGTCCGAAATGCAAACGTGCGCCACGCGAACGGCTCCCCGAAGGGCCAATAGTGAAAAACGCTGAAAATCGCCGACGAGAGGACGATCGCGATCCCGGCCGCGCCGTAATGCGACGCCCCCGCCGTGGCGCTCGCGCGCGAGGCGACGAAGAAAATAAATGATAATAAAATGAGACGAAAGAGAATCTCCTCGTAGACGCCCGCGCCGACGGAGAGCGTCACTTGTAACCATTGGGAGCGGAAGTCCGCGTCCACGGGATGCGCTACCATCAGAAAGGCGTCGAGTTTATGTTGCAATGCGATCGCGATCGGACCGAGGAGCAGTCCGAAACCGAGGCCTTCGAGCGCGACGAGCGGCACATCTTTATGAATCGGCAGCCGCTGTCGCAGCGCGAAAAAAAACGCAATTCCGAACGCAGCGCCGAGCGCGGCGCGCCACGCGAACGGTCCGGTCTCCGGTCCGAGCAACATAAACAATCTTCGAAGCATCGCCTCCGCTCCGTTCACTTCCGACGCGCCCGATATCCACAACCCCGTTTCGTAAATGATCAATAACGGCGCGATCGCGAGCATCGAAACCGGCAGACCGCGCGAGCGCCGAAAATAAGCCATGAATGCGCCGCTTCTCGCGGACGAACCGGCGGACGCGGGCCGCGCGGCGGGTTTCTTTGCGGTCTTGGGTTCCCGGGCCACGGAATGTTTATTAATAATTATCCGTTCTCGTCTGTTATTTACAAAAACCGACGTGGACGGCGGCGACGCCCCCGGCCAGATAACGGTACTGTATATTTACCAATCCGGCGCATTCCATGCGTTTCGCGAGTTCCGGCGCCGCCGGAAATGTATCCACGCTGTGCGGAAGATACGTATAGGCGTCGGTGCGGACGCCCGCGAGCGTGTTGCCGACTCTCGGCAGTATATGATGAAAATAAAAACCGAACACGCCGCGCACGATGCGCGCGGGCGGAGTTGTAAATTCAAGAATCACGACGCGGCCGGCCGGTTTGCAAACGCGCCGCATCTCGCGAAGACCCGCATCAAGGTTTTCGACGTTTCGAATGCCGAAACCGACCGAGACAACGTCGAACGTACCGTCGCGAAACGGCAATTGTAATGAATCCGCGACGAGAAAACGGATCGCGGCTCCCTGCGGAATTGTCCGTCGCTTTGCCTCCGCGCGGACGACCATGGAGTTTACAAAATCGGATCCGGTCACACGCGCGCCGGCGCGCGCGAACGTGATCGCGAGGTCGCCGGTTCCACTACAAATATCGAGAACCCGGTCGCCGGGCTTGCATTGTGCCAGATTTACGGCGACACGGCGCCACCGGCGGTCGATGCCGGCGGAAAGTAAATGATTCAGAAAATCGTAGCGCGGCGCGATCGCATCGAACATCGCCCGCACGGCTTCGCCGGTCGGCATGCGGCGATTTTAGCAGCCCGTGGGATCCGATCGTGCGGATATCAAATAAACGTGCCGCCCGAGCGGAGATCCGGGCGGCACAACCGAACGCAGGTAGAGCTTTCGATCTACTGGCGCCAGTAAGAACACATCGCGCTCACGCCGGGCGCGTCGATCGGATTCACGATTTTCTGTAGCGTCGAAAGGCTGATGACGTCGATCTTGCCAGTGTCGAAGTTCGCGAGGAACATCGCCTTCGGCGTCGAAACATTGGTGAAGCCGCCCGGAATCGGACGCACTTCGCTCTTCGAACTGTGCTGCACGACCGGCCCCGAAGCGCCGGTTTCAGATATTAACAATCCAATCGCGCCGCCGCCGATATTATTTGTATCGTCGAACGCCATGTCGCGCGGAGCGAATCCGGAAATCTGATCCGGCGAAATCGTCTGCACGACTTTCCACGTGCGGTTGCGGAACGACGGAACCGGGAAGAAGAAGAAGTTAACAAATGGCAGCGGTCCGGTCGGCGACTCCGCAAGCGCGAGATTCGACGCGGCGGGCTGGCCGACCGAATTGCGGTGAAGAATCCAGACGGCCGACTGCAAGTTGCGGATGTCCGTCTGCATCGCCGTCGGCGTGCTGAAGGTATCTGTTACAACGCCGACGAGGTCGTCGAAGCCGATGCCTTGCGTGCCCGACGGACCGGACTCGTACGTCGCGACCGTGCCGTTCTTGTTCAATACATATCCGAAGTAAACGCCCGTGTTGAATCCAAAGTTTCGCTGGCGCGGCGTGCACGCGACCTGGAACGGTTGATTTAACTGATTCGACACCGTCTTGCGCACTTTGCGGCTTTGACCGTTCAAAACCGAGAGCGTATTCGAAAGACTGTTCGCTACAAAAATGTCCTCGCCGTCCGGTTGATAACAAATACCGAGCGGGCCGAGGCCGACATTCGTTGTTTGAACAACCTTGTGAAAATCGGTCGACAGCGGATCGGTATTGATAAATTGAACCTGATTCGTCGAGAAATTGCTCACGGCGAGAATCTTTAGATCCGGCGCCATCGCCAGATCCACCGGATCGGGCTGCGGAATCGACGCGATCATGGTCATGCGGTTCGAATTTAATACTACAATTCGGCGAACCACCGGATCGATCACATATAAGAAATGGCCGATCTGCTGGCGCATCGTGTAGGCGCCGCAGGTCACGGGAAGCTGAACCGGTGGCGGCGACGGGCCCGCTCCATAAGTAACGGCGTCTCCCAACAATCCCTGCGGTGGAATGCCGTTCTTTGGATCGCCGAGGAAATTGCCCGCCTTCAAGTTGCTGCCACTGTGCGGCTCCTCCGCGCCGATCAGCGGCGCGAGACAGAGTGGCGGAAAAACGAGGCGCGGCGGATTCGGCGCCGGCGACAGATTGATGGGATTGCCGCTCGTGGCGTGAAATATATCTTTTGCGCAATAGTTGCCTCCGCCCGAGGTGCACACGCCGTTATTGAATACTTGGTCGAGAGGGCCGCCGATCGCCATGTCGCGTACGCCGCCAAGAATGGGCGGCTGCGCAAAGATAAAATTAACCGTCGACGAGTCGCGCGTCAGCGTAAGCGGACCGAGGGATCCACCCGCCAGCGACGTGTTATCGACCGCGAGCGGCGGCGCGCTGCCAATTAATAAATCCGGATTATTTATAAAATTCGTAGTATTGGGTTCGATCGCGAGCGTCTGCGGATTGTCCTGAATCGGCGTCCCGGTCCCCTGCCCGAAACCGTCGAGGTCCAGCACGCCGATGCCCGGCTTCTGGCCGCCGAATCCAAGGTAAATCGCCTCGGGCGCGACGGGCGCGTTTACAATTCCGACGCCGAGGCCGGTTGTAAACGATGAAGCGCGCGGAATCGTGTTCGTGGAAGTTCCCAAATCATGGATCGATCCGATCGTCGTGATTCCGATATTAATTGTAAATACGACGTCGTTCGAACTCGCGAGTCCGTTCGGGCCATTTTCAAGATACGAGCCTGGGAATTGGAACGCCGGCGTGAGCACCATTTTTGTAAAGTTGTAGGCGCTCTCGGGCAGCACGCTGAATGGAATGCTCACCGTCTTTTGTCCAATGGTAAACGCGAGCGTGACGCCGCCCGCGACCGGCGGAGGCAACACCGACGGCAGCGGTCCGACGGACCACGGCTGGACGGGTTCGGTAAACGAAATGGAGATTTTCTTATCCACCGGAACCTGGCCGGAGGAGAGCGGCGGGTCGATCACGGGAGTGAAGGATCCCGGATTTACCAAGACTTCGGGAGTTAAGGAATCCTGGCCGACCGTGGAAACGGCGACCGCCTCGCTCGGCCAGTACGCGCCGCCTGTCGAACGGACGCCCTCCCCGACGGAAACGCGAATATTCTTATTCGCCGGGAATGTTTCGAATGTCGAGAGATCGTCGTCCGCGTCCGGAATGAATACTACGGATCCCGCTCCCATCAAATCCTTCGAACCGGAGAATGTATTATCAATTCCGAATGCTACATCTTTAATACCGGGGAAGCCCTTGCGAATCTTGTCCTGCAACGCCACCGGGATTTGAAGTCCGGGCTGGGGCACGAGTTTTGTTTTCTTTTCGAGGTCGGTATTAACTTTAAATCCCTTCTTGACCCACGTTTCGATTTTGCCGTTGCGCGTCGTCCGGCCGTTTACAAACATTCGTCCGGGCACGAGCGTCTGAACTCCGGTGATGGGGTCCTGCGCCGTCACCGTGAGCGCGCCGGTGAGCCCCGTGGGCGACAACGGATCGAGAATGGATTTTTCAGCGGGAATGAATTTTGAACCGAACCTTATTAATAAAAAGTGATTTCCCGGCGCTTGGCTCGGGAGAATTGCATTCGTCGGCCACGTGGCGACCGGGAGCACCGGATTCGTCGGCGAGGGTTTGTTATCGACCAATGTTTTTAAGGATCGAATTTCCACAACCTGCGGCGTCGCATTGCCGCTCGAGTCGGGAACCGCGATGCGGTATGGAAGCAACGGCACGCCGAATCCGTTCAGAATTGAAAAGTTGGTCGTCAGCGGCGAAGTCGGTGTTATCCCGCCAACGACGCCGCTCGCGGCGACGGCTCCGATGACCGCGGCCGTCGGAATCACAAAAAATGGGACGATCCACGAGGAAAGAGGCCACGAGGAAAGGGGCGCCAACCGCGAAAGAGAAAACCGCGTCGAAGTGTATTGTAGTTTCATCATTGTTAAGAATGCATTGGTCCCCAACCATTCCATCGGGGATGCGACACATTGGATTACGCCGCAGGAATACGCCGTACGAACGCGCTGCTTATGGGCAACGCCCGTGCCACGACTACAAGTGCGTGTTTTCCTAAAGCTCTGAATGAGAACTCCTTCGGCTTTCAACGTGCGGCGCGCCTTCCGTGCTAATGCGCGCCGGGTTTTGCGCACTTGCGCACACTCTTTCACGGGCGAATCACTCTCGGTTCTCCAGGTTTCAATTCGACGGGTACGCGCCGCACTTCATTTTGTTTTTTGATGATTACCAATGTCGCGGCGGTGTCGGGGACGGCGACGAGACTTGACATTCCCCGAACCAGACTTCCCATCGACGAACTCGAGGAAGAATTGCCTTCGATAACAGTAATTTTCAATACTTTTCCCGCCGCGTCCAGAAGTTGGAATCCGTCGGCGGCATCGGCGTCGCCCGCGAGTTCGATTTTCATGTGACAGCGCTGCGCGACGACGATCTTCATGTTCTCCGGATCCGCGCTTGGAACCTCGGATTGGGATGAAAGTATATGATCCGCGTGGAATGTTAAATATACTCCTTCCTTCGGCACATTGATGAGTTCGAATTTCCCGGCGGCGTCGGTCAGCGAATCCGTCGGCCGCGGTTCGTCGTGAGAAAATACATAATCCGGCGTGGGATGCATCATAAAAGTCGTGCGCGTCACGCCGACGCGCACACCCGCGATCGGCGCGCCCGCATGGTTGACGACGACGCCGGCGATGCGCGCGTGGACCGGCAATTTTTGCAATTGTATGAGCGCGTCGCGGTCGCCCGCCGCGATCGGTTCCGATTCCGCGACGAACAACGTCGCCGGATCGAGCGCTTTTAATGTATATTTCTTATCGAGCAATCCTTTAATTTCAAAGAAACCGCGGGCGTCCGTGTCGACGATATAGCCCCACGATCCGGAGTCGGAGAGAAATCCCTCCAGAACATTAAAATTATCCGAGTCCTCGCCGAAGTACTGCGCGTTGTCGATCCATACTTTCGCGCGCGCCGCCGGCCCGCCGTCCGGGGCGGAAACGCGGCCCGCGATCGACAGCGCCGGTCCGCCGAGCCGAAGAATGGTATGATCCGGCCACCCCGATTTTTCCGAATATTGTATTTCGGCCGTCGCGGGCAGCAGTCCCCGCGCCGCCGCCGTGAGCGCGACCGCTCGGCGGCCGCCGCCCGGAATGGTAAAATAGCCGTCGACATCCGTTTTATAAGCATTCTGGCCGTCGGACACGCGCGCTTTTCCGACGGACAGGCCCTGGAGGTCGATCACGCGTCCAAATAGGAATTCGGCGGCGTTTTCGAGCCCGGTCAATTTTAGTATAATATTCCAGCTCGAAGCCTGCGGCGCCGGCTCGTCGAACGGCGCGAACCGCGAATGATGAATAATAAATTTCGAACCGCGCACTTCCGGGACATCTGTAAATTCAAATTTGCCGTCGCGATCGGTCCGGACGGCCCATGCGCGCGGCACGGAAAAATCGAGGATGCTCTTGAAACGCCCGCGAAAGTCCGCCGGGAGCGCGAAGCGCACTTCCGCCGCCTCGACGGGATTGCCTCTCCCGTCCACGACGTTTCCCGCATAAGTAATTTTCGGCGCGACGATCAGAACGGGCTGAACGTCCGCTCCCGGGCCGGGAATCGAGCCGGTGAAAACGTTTGTATAACGATCGCTTTTTGTAAGAACTTCGCCGTTCTGTATAAATCCTTTGAATTCGAAGATTCCATCCGGATCCGTCACGGCTTCGAGCGCGGACGGAGAATTGGAGTGAATCTCGACGGCGATTCCGGAAACGGCCTGCGAATCGCAATCGATCACGCGCCCGCGGACTGTGCGCATTTGTAGACTTTGCGGCGCGCCCTTGGCGGGCGACGAATCCGCGCGGCTCGCCGTTCCGTCGCCGCCGCGAACCTCCGCGGGCGCTTGCGATCGTCCGCCCGGCGCCGCGGCCGCGGACGCTACAGATTCGTCCACGGCGCCTCGCGCCGCCAGGGCGCCCTCCGGATTGGCATCCCGCCGCGGCCCGTTCGTGAATTGATAGATAAATATAAGAATCGCCGCAAGAATCGCGGCGCCAAGAGTCCATGCAATGGCGGTTTTTGCTTTCATGAGTGTCAGAAACAGGGACGGCCCCTCGAGAACTCCGGCTCCTCCGAAAGGAGCTTTTAATATTGGTAAAAGCGCGAGCGGCCATTGCCGGCGCGCTCCGTTTTCATCGTGAGCGAGCAGTATTCTTAATTTATCGAATGCGCGCGCGAGCCGCGTATGGACGGTTGCGACCGGAACGCCCTGCCTGCGCGCGATTTCCCGCGGCGGCAATTGTTCGAAAAATCTTAATAATACGGTCGAACGGAGCGGCTCCTCCAGACTCAGCACGGCGTTAACCGCGTTGCGAAAGGATTCGGCGCGTTCGAGCGCATCGCTCGCGGAAGGAAGTTGTTGCGATCTGGCCGCGGCCTGCTCGCGCGCGGTTCGCCGTGCGCGGATTCTTAATGTTTGGCGGACGAAATTCCTTGTTACAGTTGCGAGCCAGCCGCGCGGCGAAGCGTCGAGATCCAAATCGTGTTCGAGCGCCGCCGCCATCGTGTCCTGAGCCACGTCGTCCGCGACATGCGCGTCGCGGAGCAAATTGAAAGCAAGCCGGCGAACCCAGGCGACTTGAAGTTTCAAATCGTCGTCGTCGAGGGGAGGCCGCTGTGTGTCCATTGCGATATGGATATGCCGCCCGAACGCAATCCTATTCAGCTTTTATTAAATGGACCGTCGGATGCCCAAAATGAAACAGGCGGCCCAAAAATGAAACAGGCGGCCTGCGCCGCCTGTTTCTTCACTAAAAACGATTCGAACGATTAATTATTCGCGCCAGTACGAGCACATCGCGCTGATGCCGGGAGCGTCGATCGGATTAATGATCTTCTGTAGCGTCGAAAGGCTGATGACGTCGATCTTGCCGGTGTCGAAGTTCGCGAGGAACATCGATTTCGGCGTCGAAACGTTGGTGAAGCCGCCCGGAATCGGGCGTACCTGGCTCTTCGAGCTGTGTTGCACGACCGGTCCCGCCGCGCCGGTTTCGGATATTAACAATCCGATGGCGCCGCCACCGATATTATTTGTATCGTCGAACGCCACGTCGCGCGGCGCGAATCCGGAAATCTGATCGGGCGCGACCGTTTGTACAACTTTCCACGTGCGGTTGCGGAACGACGGAACCGGGAAGAAGAAGAAGTTAACAAATGGCAGCGGTCCCGTCGGCGACTCCGCGAGCGCGAGATTGGATGCAACAGGCTGGCCGACGGAGTTGCGGTGGAGAATCCAGACCGCCGACTGCAGGTTGCGGATGTCCGTTTGCATCGCCGTCGGCGTGCTGAACGTATCTGTTACAACGCCGACGAGGTCGTCGAAGCCGATGCCCTGCGTGCCCGACGGACCGGACTCGTATGTCGCGACCGTGCCGTTCTTGTTCAATACATATCCAAAATAAACGCCGGTATTGAATCCGAAGTTCAACTGGCGCGGCGTGCACGCGACTTGGAACGGCTGATTTAATTGATTCGACACCGTCTTGCGCACTTTGCGGTTCTGGCCGTTCAATACAGATAACGTATTCGAAAGACTGTTCGCTACAAAAACGTCCTCGCCGTCCGGTTCATAACAAATACCGAGCGGCCCGAGGCCGACGTTCGTCGTTTGCACGACTTTGTGGAAGTCCGTCGACAGCGGATCCGTATTGATAAATTGAACCTGATTCGTCGAGAAATTGCTCACTGCGAGAATCTTTAGATCCGGCGCCATCGCGAGATCGACCGGATCCGGCTGCGGAATCGACGCGATCAACGTCATGCGGTTCGAATTTAAAACTACAATTCGGCGAACCACCGGATCGATCACATATAAGAAATGGCCGATCTGCTGGCGCATCGAATAGGCGCCGCAGGTCACGGGAAGCTGAACCGGTGGCGGCGAGGGGCCCGCGCCATACGTGATTCCATCTCCGAACAATCCCTGCGGCGGAATGCCATTCTTTGGATCGCCGAGGAAGTTGCCCGACTTCAAATTGCTGCCGCTGTGGGGCTCTTCCGAGCCGATGAGCGGCGCGAGACAGAGCGGAGGGAACACGAGTCGCGGCGGATTCGGCGCGGGCGAAAGATTGATAGGATTGCCGCTCGTGGCGTGGAAAATATCTTTAGCACAATAATTTCCGCCGCCCGAAGTGCACACGCCGTTATTGAATACTTGGTCGAGCGGGCCGCCGATCGCCATATCGCGTACGCCGCCAAGGATTGGCGGTTGCGCAAAGATAAAATTCACCGTCGACGTGTCGCGCGTAAGCGTGAGCGGTCCAAGCGAGCCTCCCGCGAGCGATGTATTGTCGACCGCGAGCGGCGGCGCGCTGCCAATTAACAAATCCGGGTTGTTCGGAAAATTGGTTGTATTGGGTTCGATCGCGAGCGTCTGCGGATTGTCCTGAATCGGCGTCCCGGTCCCCTGACCGAAACCGTCGATGTCGAGGACGCCGATGCCCGGCTTCTGGCCGCCGAATCCGAGGTAAATCGCCTCGGGAGCGACGGGCGCGTTTACAATTCCAACGCCGAGGCCGGTTGTAAACGATGACGCGCGCGGAATGGTATTGGTCGCGGTGCCGAGATCGTGGATCGATCCAATTGTCGTGATTCCGATATTAATTGTAAATACGACGTCGTTCGAACTCGCGAGTCCGTTCGGGCCGTTCTCAAGGTACGAACCCGGGAATTGGAACGCCGGCGTGAGCACCATTTTTGTAAAGTTGTAGGCGCTCTCGGGCAGCACGCTGAACGGAATGCTCACCGTCTTTTGTCCAATGGTGAACGCGAGCGTGACGCCGCCCGCGACCGGCGGAGGCAACACGGACGGCAGCGGTCCGACGGACCACGGCTGCACGGGCTCCGTAAATGAAATTGCAACTTTCTTGTCGACGGGAACCTGGCTCGATGCGAGTGCAGGATCGATGACGGGAGTGAAGGATCCCGGATTGACTAAGATTTCAGGAGTTAACAAATCCTGACCCACGACGGAAACGGCGACCGCTTCCGACGGCCAGTACGCGCCGCCCGTCGAGCGAACGCCCTCGCCCACGGAAACGCGAATGTTCTTATTCGCCGGAAAGGTTTCGAACGTCGACAAATCGTCGTCGGCGTCGGGAATGAACACTACAGATCCGGGCCCCATCAAATCCTTCGACCCGGAGAATGAATTATCAACTCCGAATGCTACATCTTTTATGCCGGGGAAGCCCTTGCGAATCTTGTCCTGCAACGCCACCGGAATTTGAAATCCGGGCAGCGGCACGAGTTTCGTTTTTTTTTCGAGGTCGGTATTTACTTTAAATCCCTTCTTGACCCACGTTTCGATCTTGCCATTTCGCGTCGTGCGGCCGTTTACAAACATTCGCCCCGGAATGAGCGTCTGAACGCCCGTCACGGGATCCTGCGCGGTCACGGTCAGCGCGCCGGTGAGTCCGGTCGGCGACAGCGGGTCGAGAATGCTCTTTTCGGCGGGTTTGAACTTCGCGCCGAATTTCATTAATAAAAAGTGATTTCCCGGAGCCTGGCTCGGCAGAATTGCGGTGGCCGGCCATGTGGCGACGGGGAGAATTGGGTTTGTCGCCGACGGTTTATTATCAACCAGTGTTTTTAACGATCGAATCTCCACGACCTGCGGCGTCGCGTTGCCGCTCGAATCGGGAACTGCGATGCGGTGCGGCAGCAATGGCACGCCAAAACCATTCAATACAGAAAAATTCTGCATGAACGAGGACGTCGCGGGAACGCCGCCCACGACCGTTGCGGCTGCTTCCGTGTTGCTTACGGTTGCATTGGATGTCGAGGATCCGCCGTTGTCGCAGCCCGTGATTGCAATACTTGTAAAAACGCTACACATCGCCGCCATCGCCGCACGCGAGACGGGCAACGCCAGCTTTCCCGCCGATGCGCCGCCGCTTTTTGTGAACATGCTGGATGGTAACGTTCGCGTCGATTTTTGAGTCATTGATTTGTTAGATTCCGCCGATCCGGTTTGGTGCCGCGCATGCGCGAGGCTGGAACGCTTTTGGATTGCCGGCGTGAACCGGTAATCGGGGGACCCGGTAAGGATGCCGAACCGAGGGTGTCGCAGTCAACGATCCGGTTACGCGGATTCCGCGATTTCTCTTCGGCGTTTCGCGTTCCCCATCTTGTAGTTGCGTAAACAGTCGGTAGCGTCGAAACAAAATGACGCCGATTCGCTCCGAACCCCAGCTCGACGAGGAGTTTGACGGCCTTCGGCCGCGCAATCTCGACGAGTTCGTCGGACAGCGCGGCGCGCGCGACCAACTCCGCGTCGCGATCGACGCCGCCCGCGGTCGCGGCGAGGCGCCGGACCATATTCTTTTTTCGGGGTTGCCGGGGCTCGGAAAAACGAGTCTCGCTCAAATTGTAGCAAGAGAAACGGGCTCGACGCTCCATTCGACGACGGGACCCGCGCTCGAACGCGCGCGCGATCTCGCGGGAATTCTGAGCCAGCTTCGCGACGGCGATTGTTTATTTATCGACGAAGTGCACCGCATTCCGGCGGCCGTCGAAGAATATTTATATCCGGCGATGGAGGATTACAGCGTCGATCTCGTGATCGATCAGGGAACGAATTCCAGAACTGTTAAATTAAGACTGGCAAAATTTACATTGCTCGGCGCCACCACGCGCGAAGGATTATTGTCGGCGCCGTTCCGGAGCCGGTTCGGCATGTTGATCCGGCTGGAACCCTATCCGCCCGAAGAATTGATAGAAATCGTCACGCGTTCCGCGCGTTTATTACAAATCCAAATCGACGACGCGGCCACGCTCGAAATATCGCAGCGGGCGCGCGGGACGCCGCGCGTCGCGAACCGGTTTTTGCGGCGCGTGCGCGACTACGCCCAAGTGCAGGGCGCGGCGCGCGTGACGCTCGATATTACTAAAAAAGCGTTCGAAGCGCTTCGCGTCGACGGCCTCGGCCTCGAACAGCTCGACCGCGAGATTCTTAGTGTTCTCGCGCGGCAGGGCGGACCCGTGGGATTGAAGACGATCGCGGCCGCGATCGGCGAGGCCGACGACACGGTGGAAAATCTTTATGAACCGTTTTTGTTAAGACAGGGACTCCTCGAACGCACGCCGCGCGGCCGCGTGCTGACGGAACTCGGTTTCGCGGCCATCGGCCGGACGCCGCGCGCCGAAGTTCAATAAAATCGATGGCCCGACGAACCCGAACGCGTCGCCGCGCCGGCTCCTTGAAATCACAATTAAGGCGGCTGCGCCATCCGGGCGCCCTGCTTTTCGCGTTATTGTTAGGAATCGTCTGCGCGGTCGCCGTCTCGGAATTGTATAAACCGACCGCGCACGCGCGCCACTTTACGAAAAGCGCCGGCGGCGCGAGAACGGAGCCGGCGATCGTCCTCGAGGGCGAGGATCCCGGAATTGAAGTTTTATTATCGGCGCTCGACGGCAATGCACAGGTGAGTTTCGCGTGCGCCGGCGGCTGGATTGCGCGCGATGCGGGCGGCCGCGAAATCGGACGCACGACGGGAAACGCGCCGTCGATCGTCGCTTTATCGCAAATCGGCCGGCTGTCGCTCCGCGGCGGCGACACGGGCTCCCCGTTCTTTGTCGTCGAGCCGATGTCGAACGAACCGTTGCAGATCGGTAAATATACTTATCGGGGCACCGCCGTTTTCCGCGCCGCCGACCGCGGCGTCCGCGTTATTAATAGAGTTTCGCTCGAACAATATTTAGTTTCCGTGGTCGGCAGCGAAATGTACGCATCGTCGACGGCGCCGGCGGCGCTCGAAGCGCAGGCCATCGCGGCGCGCACGTACGCGCGATACGCGATCGAGGAACTCGGGCGCAATCCGATCCCGGATTCGCAGGAGGCGCAGGCTTATTTTGGCGTTTCGCGCGAGACCGCCGCGACGCGCGCGGCCGTTCTCGCGACGCGATCGCAAATATTAATGTTTCAGGGCGCCATTCTCCCCGCTTTTTACCATTCCACGTGCGGTGGACAGACGATCGACGGGTCCGCGCTGATCGGCGCGAAAGCTCCCCCGCCGCTCCGGGGCGGGCCGTGCGGTTATTGTGAACATGGAAAACTGTATCGTTGGAGCGTCCACGTCAATCAACGGACGCTTTCGTCGATCTGCGCATCGTTCAATATTGGAAAAACCTGCGCCCGCGTCGAGCCGCGCGGATCCGCGGAGGATCCGTGGAATTCGATACTTCTGACCGGAAGCGCCGGTCAAACAGTCGTATCATCCAAACAACTGCGCCAGCATGTTACAAAACTCACGCCGAATGTTAATTTTCCGAGCCCTTTCGTGACGGACGTCGAACCCGACCGCGACGGAGTTATTATAAAAGGCCGCGGTTTCGGCCACGGCGTCGGCCTCTGCCAGATCGGCGCCGCGGAAATGGGCCGGCGAGGATTCGGCGCGGGGCAAATCTTACAAAAATACTATCCCGGCGCCGCGGTTGTCGCGGGACGCGACGGCCGCGAAGTGGCGATTCGCTAATGTTCCGCGCGGCCTCGTCCACGTGACCATACCGTTTCGAATTCTGCGGGAGGACGGCTCCACGCTCGCGCGCGCCGGAGAAATACGAACGAATCGTGGAATTGTAAAGACGCCGCAATTCATGCCCGTCGGGACGCGCGCGACCGTGAAGGGAGTGCTCCCGCGCGATCTGAAGGAAATGGGCGCGAGCGTATTATTAGCGAATGCGTTTCATTTAGCTTCGCGGCCGGGTGCCGAAACCGTCGCAAAACTCGGCGGTCTCCACGAAATGATGCAATGGGACGGTCCGATTCTTACGGATTCGGGAGGTTATCAAATATTCTCGCTCGCAAAAATTCGCAAGATCGACCGCGACGGCGTTTCGTTCCGCGATCCGCTCGACGGCACATCGATACGATTCACGCCGGAGAGCTGCATGGAATTGCAAAGAACGCTCGGCGCCGACTTCATCATGGCGCTCGACGTCTGCCCCGGCGGCGACGCGCCGCGCGCGGAGATCGAGAGCGCGGTCGAACAATCGTTACATTGGGCGCAACGCTGCATCGCCGACCACCGCGCCCATGCGTCGCGGGACGGCGCGCCGTTTTTATTAGGAATCGCGCAGGGCGGCATCCACGCGGATCTGCGCGCGAGCTGCGCGCGCGAATTGATAAAATTAAACTTTGACGGATACGCGATCGGCGGACTCTCCGTCGGCGAATCGAAGGACGGCATGCGCCGCGCGCTCGACGCGACGGCGCCGATATTACCGAAAGAACTGCCGCGTTATTTGATGGGCGTCGGACATCCCGCCGATTTTGTCGATGCAATCGAACGCGGCGTCGATCTGTTCGATTGCGTTTCGCCGACGCGCGAGGGACGCAACGCGCGCGCGTTCACGTCGGCCGGATATGTGCATATTCGCAACGCGGCGCTCGCGGCGGACCGGGCGCCGCTCGACGCGGAATGCGAATGTTATTGTTGCCGGCGCTATTCGCGCGGCACGCTTCGGCATTTATTTCAAGTAAACGAAATGCTCGGGCCGATATTATTATCGATGCACAATCTCTCGTTTTTTCTTAAATTCATGGAACGCGCGCGCGCCGCGATTCAGGGCGGGCAATGGAGCGCGTTCGCGGGCGGAGTCCGGGCGGTCTACGGCGCGGACGCCGGAACGCCGGACGCCGTCTTACAGTAAATTTAACTATGCACGCACTCATTCCGATGCTGACCACGCTCGCGGCGCTGGTCGTCGCGTATCGCTTCTATTCCGCGTTCATCGCCGCGAAAGTGCTCGCGCTCGACGACAGCCGGACGACGCCCGCGCATGCGCTGCACGACGGCCAGAATTATCATCCAACGAATCGTTGGGTCTTGTTCGGCCACCATTTCGCCGCGATCACCGGCGCGGGTCCGCTGATCGGCCCCGTGCTCGCGATGCAGTTCGGTTATTTTCCCGGTTTATGTTGGATCGTGATCGGCGTGTGTCTCGCGGGCGCCGTGCAGGATTTTATTATATTGGGCGCGAGCGTGCGCAGAAACGGATTGTCCATCGCCGAAATCGCGCGCCGCGAAATCGGGCCGGTCGCGGGATTCGTCGCGGGCATCGCCATACTTTTTATTGTTATCATTGCAACCGCGGGACTCGGCAACGTCGTCGTGAACGCGCTTTCGGAGTCGCCGTGGGGCGTGTTCTCGATCGGACTTTCCATACCCATCGCGTTGATGATGGGAATTCATATATATCTATTCCGCGGCGGCAGCGCGCGCGGCATCCGCGAGGCCACGACGTTCGGCGTGATCGCCATGCTCGCGGCGGTCGTCCTCGGCAAACCCTTCGCCGCGTCGGAGGCCGGAAAGTATTTGTTATTGAGCAAACCCGCGATCACGTACGCGATGGCATGCTACGGATTCGTCGCGAGCGTCCTGCCGGTCTGGTTATTGTTATGTCCGCGCGATTACCTTTCGAGTTATATGAAAATCGGCACGATCGCCATTCTCGTGGTCGGCGTTTGCATCGTAAATCCGAGACTCGAAGCGCCGGCGATTTCGCAATTCGCGGCGTCGGGAGACGGGCCGATTTTCCCCGGAAAATTGTTTCCATTTGTATTTATAACGATCGCCTGCGGCGCGATCTCGGGATTTCACTCGCTCGTCGCGTCGGGCACGACGCCGAAAATGATTAATAAGGAATCCGACTGCCGCATGATCGGCTACGGCGCAATGTTGATGGAAGGACTCGTCGGCGTGACGGCGCTCGTCGCGGCGGCGTCGCTCGCGCCGGGCGATTATTATGCGATCAACGCGAATCCCAAAGTATTCGAAAAACTCGGGATGCAAACGGTCGAATTGCAACATTTATCGAAGGAGATCGGCGAGAATTTCGAAGGGCGCACGGGCGGCGGCGTGTCGCTCGCCGTCGGCATGGCGAAGATTTTCGAAGGCATCCCCGGCATGAAAGGATTGCTTTCCTATTGGTATCATTTCGCGATCATGTTCGAGGCGTTATTTATATTAACGACGATCGACACGGGCACGCGCGTCGCGCGTTTCGCGATGGGCGAATTCATCGGCCGCGCGATTCCGGCGTTTCAAAAACCCAACTGGCTGCCCGGATCCATCATCACGTCCGCGCTCGTCGTACTCGCGTGGAGTTATTTTATATTAAATCAGGGAATCGACACGATCTGGCCGATGTTCGGCATCGCCAACCAACTCCTCGCCTGCATCGCGCTCTCGATCGGAGCGACGTATATTATCAATTGCGGCCGCGCGAAACTGGCATGGGTCGCGATCGCGCCGATGCTTTTCGTCGCCACGACGACCGTCACGGCGGGAATCTTGAAATCCGTCGATTTCTATGAAATGGCCCGCGCGTCCGACGCCGCGACGTCGCAGAAGGGAATCATTAATCTTACGCTGACGATCCTGATGTTAAGCTGCGCCGCCACGATTTTGATCAATTGCGCTTACGTATGGCTTTTCGCTCCGCGGCGCGCGGCGTCGGCGGTTTCCTGAGTTTATAAGCACAGCGGGCGCCGGCGGAGTCGAACTTCGCAGGCGCCCGCGTATTATTAAACTAACGATCGAACGGTCAGTCCCCGCGAATCTCCTTCGCGATCGCCGTCGCTTCATACACTTTGTCGAGCGCAGTGACGATCGCGGCGGGGTGGACGGCCACCGCTCGTTGAAATGCATCGTCATACAGATAACGGCCGGGAAGACTTTGAATGTTGCCGTCGAAAATCAACCCGACGAGTTCTTTGTTCTTATTAACAATCGGGCTCCCGGAGTTGCCGCCGATGATGTCGCACGTATTGATATAATCGAACGGGGTTCCGAGATCGAAGTGGCCGAGTTTCTCGCCCCACCGCTTCGGAAGCACGAACGGCCCCGACTGATCCATCGAATTCGCGCGCTCGTAGAGCCCGAAAAACGTCGTTTTGTAAGGAACGATCGTCGTCCCCTGTTCATAACTTTTCACGACGCCCGGACTCAGGCGAAGTGTAAAATTAGCATCCGGCGGCAGCGTGTGGCCGTACACTTCGAATCGCGCGGCCGCGATCTTCGCCATCGGCTCGCGCTCAGGTCCGGTGACGTTGGCGTCGACCCATTTTGTATTTTCGCGCATGATCGCGTCGACGCGCCGGGCCAACTGTATCATCGGATCGTCGGAAGCTTCGATTCCCTTCGCGCCGCTCGCGAATAGTTGTTTTCGGAACTCCGGATCCTCCAATTTGGTCTTGGACACGGCATTCTTTACGACTTCCGCGGGTGTCTTGCCTTCGAGCGCGGCCATGATGAATCGATCTTGCGGTCCGAGTCGTTCCGACGCCAGTTCGAGCGTCGCGCGCAGAATCACTTCGTCCATTTCCTTATAAACGGGGAGAGGAGTAAACAATTGGCCCTTGAGCGCGTTCGAATTCGATTCGCGAAATGGAGTGAGCCGCTCGCCGTCGGGTTTTGCGGATTCGGCGCCGTAGCGGACAATCGTCAATGCATAATTCGAAAGCTGTCCGAAGATTCGCGAATATGTAATTTCGGGCCATTTCTGGACATAATTAGCCTCCGTCCGCGCGATCGCATCCCACGAATCGCCCACTTTGGACGCGAGTCCCGGCTTCGCGGCATCCGCGTGAATTGTAGAATTATGATACTGCGCGCCGCCGAAAACCGCGGCTTTCAAATACGCTTCTTCGGCGAGTTTGTATTCCATCAACCGGTCGTCCTGCAATCCCTCGAGCTGTCCATTGATGGCTTTGATCGAATTTTCAATTCCGAAAATAGTTGTATTTGCGTTGAACGCCTGTTCCGAACCGCGCTTCGCGTACGCGACCAGCGCGTCGCGCCGGCGGCGCAACATTTCGAGCTGGCGGGGAAGTTCGACGTCGCGTTTGAATTCCAATTGCGCGTACGTTAACAATCGCTCGGTGTTGCCCGGATTGCCCGATACGAATACAAGCTCGTTCTCCTTCGGTCCCGCGACGTTGACTTTAAGATAATTCGGCGTCGAAACCGGTTTTCCGTTTTCATAAATGCGGAAGATCGAGAAATCTAAATTGTAGCGCGGATACGTAAAGTTGTCGGGATCGCCTCCGAAGAACGCGATCTGCTCCTCCGGCGCGAACACGAGCCGAACGTCGGCATAACTCTTATAACGATATAACCAAAATTCGCCGCCCTGATAAAAGTTATGAACCGTGCCGTTCAATTTCGTCTTTTCTTTACATTCTTTTTGTATCGTTTCGATCATTTCCGCGCGCGCAGTTGTCACTTCCGCGGCCGTTGCCGTTTCCGGCGCGGCGCCTTTCACGCGATCGGTTACATTTTCGTAGGACGCGAGCACGACGAGGGCAAGGCCTGGAATTTTCGCTTCCTCCTCGCGCGTGTTTGCAACAAAACCGTCGCGAACATAATCATGTTCCTGCGTCGAGACTTTTTGTATGGAGTCGCGCCCGACGTGGTGATTCGTCAGCACCAGACCCTCCGGCGATATAAACGATGCCGAGCCGTTGGGAAACCGCACGCACGACAAACGCACGGAATCGAGCCACTCCTGCGTCGGCGTGAAGCCGTGGTTTTTTTGTAATGTTTCCGTCGGCGGATTGAAATACGGCCACATGCCGCCGCCGGTTTTGTAAGGATTGCGCGCGTGCGCGAGCGCTTCGTCGACGGAGACGGCGTTTCTCGACGTGCGGAGGGACGTGCACGCGACGGTGCAAGCCAGAAATAGTAGGATCCAGGATCGTTTCATGGTTTCGGGGGATGGATGGCCTGTGGGGAGCCTTGAAGTACGCGGCGACCGACGTGTCGCCGTTCTCGTTTTCGAAGGTAGCGCAACGACGAAGCCAACTCCGAGTCAAAAGTGCTCCGTTGCTTCCCTGCGGATATACTGGAGGGCTCAAAATCAATCCGCCGTGAACCTCAACTCCAAAAGCCAGTCTTCGTATTCGGTCCAAGACTACAAATCGCGGCCGCGCATCGAGGGAATTGAAATCGTCGATCTCAAGCGATTCAACGACGACGGCGGCGCGATCACAGAACTGGCACGCCTTGGCGAAGGAATCCACGCGCAATTGCCGGGTTTCGTAGTTCGACAGGTCAACTACAGCGAAGTCGAGGCCGGCGCGATCAAGGCATTCCACCTGCACCGCCGACAAACGGATGTCTGGTATGTACCGCCCGGCGACAAGCTTTTACTGGTATTGCATGACTGCCGGCAGGGCTCGCCGACGGAAGGCCAGACCATGCGATTCATCCTCGGCGACGGCAACAATCGCCTTGTTCGCATTCCCCCGGGCGTCGCGCACGGTTGCGCAAACATCTCTGCGCAAAAAGGCGTCATCCTCTATTTTGTCGATGTCCAGTTTTCGACGGGCGCGGATTGCGATGAAGGTCGCCTCCCATGGGACTTTCTCGGTTCGGAAGTCTGGAACGTCGTGCGGGGCTGAAAGCCCGCGCGGCCGCGGACCGTCGCGGCCTCGCTTTCCGGCAATATAATTTAAATGGCAATATTGCAATATTATCCATTCCCGATTCTTTATTATACAAATCGCAGCCGTGACTGAAACGTACGTTTCCCGCTCCCAATTCGACGCGTTGATGGGCGAACTTCGCAAGGCCGAAGAGGACTTGTCCCGAGCGCGGCTCTCCATCGGCGAAGCCGCCGAAAAGGGCGATCTATCGGAAAATTCCGAGTACGACGCGGCCCGCGAAGCCGAGCAGTTCTTCCTCGCGCGCGTCGTTCAGTTTCGCGAACGCCTCGCCGTGGTCCGCATCATCGATAAAAAGCTCGATTTCAACGGCGAAGTCGGCATCGGGACTCGAATTGTAGTTTTAGATATTAAAACGTCCGAGCAGGAAACATATATTATCGTCGGCGGCGGGAGTTTCGACTTCGACAAGGGCGAGCTTCCGTACAACGCTCCGTTCGCGGCCGGATTCGTCGGCCGGAGAGCCGGCGAGGAAGTTTTGGTAAAAGTCCCCGTTGGAACATTAAAATATAGAATTATTTCCGTCGAACCGGCGGAATGACAAATTCTCCGGCGCGCGTCGATCGTTTATTTTAACCATCCGGCCGACGCGATCGCTTCGAGCACGCAACGCGCGTAGGCGAGGTGGCCTTCCGGAGTCGGATGCACCGAATCGAGAAGCCAGTCGCGCCCGCCGGATTGTTCATGCGCATGAAATTGTGCATTCACATCGGCGACGGGCACTTTTAACAAATCGGCCGCGCTGCGCACAGCGGACGAAAATTGTAAAATAACCGGCGATTTCTTTTCGTAATCGATCGTCCGCGGCGGATGGATAAAAATTACTTTTCGCCCCTCGCCGCGCGCGGTCTCCGTCCAATGCTCGAGAATCGCCTCCATTTCCGAAGGCGAGACGCGCATGTTGGGCCGCCCATCCCGATCGCCGCCCGAAGAGACCGTCGCCGCCCGAAGCGAATCGCGCGCCCCCGCCGCCCGCTCCATCCATCGAAACATTCGAAAGCGCGAAAAGAAAGAATAGATTCCATATTTCGACGACTTGAGAATTCCGGCTTTTGTAAAATCATCGGTTCCGCCGGCCGGCTGGAAATGTTCGTTGATCGCGCCGAAGGCAATACAAACGATATCCGGATGGTAGGCCGCGACGCGCCCTTTATACAATTCAAAACCCTGATGAACGGTGTATCCGACGCATCCGAAATTGATAACTTCCGCGCCGACGCCGCGCGTACGCAGTTCGCTTTCGAGGAGGCGCGGCCACGCGTCGGCCTCGCGGACCCCATAGCCCATCGTCGAGGAGTCGCCAAGCGCGGCGATTCTGATATTCGCCGATTTTTCCTTTGTAAATATTTTTCCGCGATAGCCGTCTTCATTAATAAACTCGTCGTTGTATATTCCGCCGGGATTCGGTTCCCAAAACCACACCGGATGGAAACGAAAGGACGCGCCGGGAACGCCAAAATTCTGATCTTCGCCCGTGCCCCAGATTTGCATCGGCGGCGAAACGGGAGGCGCCGCCTGCGTGAAATCCAATAGTAAATTCGTAATCGTCAGAAATATTAAAATCGCCGCGAGCGAAATGGATAATTTAGCGATAAACCGGCGCATCTCGATTCTACCTCCCCCGCGGCTTGCGAACGAGGGAACCGCCGCTCTCGAGAAAACGCGCCACTTCATTTGCAATCATCTGATGGCCCGCGGGAGTAGGGTGGCTCGCGTCGAGGAGGAGATCCTCCTTCGTTCCCGATTTCGGATCCGCGCCGCCGCCCGACGGGCCGGGGTTTATTGCATTCAAGTTGTAAACGGCCGCGCCGGATTTTCTCGCGGCCTGTTCGCGCGCATTGTCATAATCCGCGAGATCGAGATTCTTTCCGTAAACTTTGGAAGGGCGCGGCATTTGTAAAAATATCGCCGTGCCTCCCCATTCGCGTTCGATCGCCGCGATCGCGGCGAGATTGGATTCGAATTCGGCGGCGGTCGCGCGCGGAACCGCGACGTGTTTTTCGATCGAAGCGCGGCTGGCCGTGCGCGAGAGGCGGTTCGCGGCGACCGCGTCGCGCGTGAATCTTAATAATAAGAATCGATCGATAAATCTATAGATTCTTTCGCCGACGCGCGCCGATTGTATCATTTCTTCCGCGTCGGATCTCCCCGGTTCGACCGGAGCGGCGTCCTCGAACCCGGTCAAACTCACGATACAGATATCCGGCGTCCAATCGCGGCCGCGTGAGCGGAAAAACGCGAGCGCTTGCGCCGAACTGTAACATGGAACGCTAAAATTAATAATCTCCGGCGGTTCGCCGGCCGCCGGATCGCTTTGGACGCTCTCGCGCCGCCGGCCGAGCATCCAATTCCGAAGTCGCGTATCCAGAAGGCGCGGCCACGCCTCGTCGCGGTTCATCGCCCGGCCCGCGCCGAACGAGGCGCCGTCGCCGAGCACGGCGATGCGCGTGGCATCGGATTTTATCGTTGGGATCTCGGGCCCGTGAAATCCGTCGCGGTTTATTTGTAATAACTCATACCGCGCGCCGGGGCGAAGCCGCCAGAGCAGTTCCGGACTGAATTGTAGTATGCCCGATTCGGTGCGCGTGATTTCCGATTCCGATTGCGCCCAGGAAGGCGGCAGCCGCGTCGGAGCCGGAGACCATTGCATCGCCTCGACGAGCAGGTCGGCGAGTCCGTACGCCGGAAAAAGTATTAATAACAGTAAAAACAACCGGCGCGCCCATCGCCGGAACACGCCGTTATTATTAGTTGCGGCCGCCACGGGTCGCATTGCGATGAGTAACATCGCCACGGCCGGAATCGTCACGGCCGGAATCGCCACTGCCGGAACCGCCACTGCCGGAACCGCGGCGACTGCCGCGGGCCTCCGCCGCTTCGCGCGCGAGCGCGAAGGACGCGACTTCGTCAAATGTAAGTTCGCGCGTGCGCCCCTCCGGAATCGTGCCGAGGCCGACGCTGCCGATCGCGACGCGCCGCAGCGAAACCACCTGGATGCCGACAGCTTCGCACATCCGGCGAATCTGGCGGTTCCTGCCTTCGGTAATTGATATATCAAATTCGAGCCCGTCCTTCGCGACGGTCTTTACTTTTCCGGGGCGCAGCGGCTCCTCGCCTTCGAGCGCGATCGGCCGCTCCAGCGCGGCGCGTTTTTGGCCCAAGAGCGGCGCATCGACGCGGACTCGATAACGTTTCGCGACGCGGTGTTGCGCGCCCGCGATCGATTCCCCCCATTGCGTATCGTTTGTAAATAATAACAATCCGGAAGTATCCATATCGAGGCGGCCCACCGGAAACACCGTCGGCGCCCCCGCCGGCAATAGTTCATAAACGGTGCGTCGCCCGTGCTCGTCGCTGCGCGTTGTTACAAATCCAACGGGTTTGTTCATCGCGAAATAAATTTTCGCCCCTTGGTGCGTCGACTTCCCGTCCACTTTGATCTTGGTCTTGGACATGACGACCCAGGCGTCCGGATCGCGCTGAATCCTGCCGTTCACGCTCACGCGGCCCGACACGATCATCTCCTGGCTGACCGAACGCGACGCGATGCCGAGCTTCGACATGGCGCGCGCGAGCGATACAAATTTTGCGGAGGGTCGTTTTGTCATTTCGAACCACAGTTTACCTTAAAAACGAATGTTCCAGAAGGACGTTCGCGACGAGTTCCGCATACTTCGCATGGCCGGCCGCGGAGGGATGCACCGAATCGAGGTACCAGGCGTCGCCCGGCGGCGCGTGAAAACGATCGGAATATTCCGGCTCGCGCGAGCGGAATAATTTATAGACATCCGCGAGCGGAATCGATCCGTCTTTTGTTATTTTATAAATAGTTTCTGTATAATCCTTGGCCGTCGGATGGTCGAGTTCGGAATGCACGCGCCGCGGCGGATTCACGACGACGCAGTGGAGGCCGGCGGCGCGTTGAATGTTTACAATATTGAGAATGGCCTCCTCGAACTGCGCGGGGGAAAGGTTTGGAGTCTTCTCTTCCTTCGCGTGCGAACCGATATAAATGGGCCGCGGACCCTTCAGCCACCGGAATATGAGGAACCGGTCCAGGAACCGGTTTATTTGATAACTCTTCGTCGCGAGAATGCGCGCTTTGTCGTGCTGGTCGACGCCAAGTTCGCACGGAAACGATTCGTTGATGGCGCCGAACGCGGTTATTACAATATCTGGATGATAATATTGACCCTTTCCTTTAAATAACAATTCTCCCTGGTACGCGCTGAACCCCACGCATCCGAGATTGACGACTTCCGCGTCCTTGCCGGCGGCTCTCAATAACGATTCGAGAACGCGCGGCCAGCACTCGCGATCGGGAACGCCGAATCCCATCGTCGACGAATCGCCCAATGTTAAGATGCGGTTGCGCGCGGTTTTTTCTTTTGTAAAAACGCGTCCCCGATATCCGTCTTCATTAATAATTCCGCCGCAGAATTCGGCTCCCGGATTCGGCTCGAAAAACCATTCGAAATTCGGACGGAATTGCGGATTCCGCGCGCGGAAAAATTGCTCGTCGGCGAAACGGCCCCAAAATGCGATCGGCGGCACCGGCGGCGACACGTTCGCGCAACACTCGATCAACGTCGACGCGAGCGCGTACGCGATCATGAGCGATGCCGCCGAAACCATACATTTCTTCACGAATGGGCGCGCGTGCATCGTTAAATTATTTATTCTTCGGCGGAGATTCGAACATTTTCCCGTCGCGCAGACTCACGCCGATGAATTCGGCGACCGCCTGCATGGCCGCCGCGGAATAGTGAATTTCAGAATCGAAGAACGCGGTCGGGACCGGCGGGTTCCACGCGCGCACCATGTCGTTGACATCGATGCATGGAACGCCCTCCGACTCCGCGACAGCGCGAGCGGCCGCCGCGCATGACTTCAGATCGGGTCTCTTCTCGTCGACACCCGCGCTGAATGCGGGCAGAACGATCGCGCAACGACCGCCGCGCGTTTTTTGTATACGAACGATTTCGGCGATCGCCGATCGAAACTCCTCCGGCGTCGCGCGCGCACGCGCCGCGACGGGCGGGGCATCTCCGAATTCGAAGTCCCCCATGGCCCATCGCGCGACGCCGAAACGAAACATAAATATTCGAGCGCGATGAAACAAATCGGAGTGCTTCGCGATGAGTTCGCGATCGCTCGCGCCGTTGAGCGACGGCTCGCAGTCGTGGTAGCCGCCGAAGCAAATTAATAATAAATCGGGTTCGTATTCTTTAAGAACCCATTTTGCGTACATTGCGCCCTGTACGGCCGTGAATCCGGGGACTCCAAAATTAAACAGCTCCCCGGGGATCCCGTTCGCTAACATTAACGATTCGAGGATCGCGGCCCAGCTGCCCGGTTCGATCACGTTGGAACCGAGCGCCGCGCCGTCTCCAAGGACGGCGACGCGCGTGAACGACGATCCGGGAGTCCGCGCCGCCGGCGCGCTCGTGCGCGCGCGAAAACCGCCGCGATTGAATGCTACATAACTTCCCATCGCGCCGGGTTTCGGTTTCCAGAGCGTCTCGGGCGAAAGATCCAACATTTCGGCCGCGCCCTCGAAGAAATCCGCTTCCGTCAACTGCGTGGACTTCACCGGCACCCGCAGCGGCGGGCGCTTGCCGGAATACTCCAAATAAAAAAACAACCCGCTGTAAAGAATCAAAACGGCCGGCAGAATCCGGCCGAGAATCTTTACGAAGATCGTCTTTACGGATGTCAAGTTCGATCGCGCAGGCGCGGCGGGCGCGCGCATATCAAGCCGCTTCTACTTAATCTTCGACAATTCTTCATATAAATAAATCGCCCCCTTCATGCCTTTCAGCCAGTCTCCTAAATGTAAGGATTCATTTTCCGAGTGCGCGTTGCAAATCGGATCCTCGAGACCTAACAAAAGCGCCGGCGCTCCCTTCAATATATCGACAAACGGTTTTACGAATCCGATCGTGCCGCCCGCGCCGATCATCGTGCATTCCTCGCCGTATCCGGCGGTGAGCGCGCGGCGCGCGGCTTCGAACGCGGGACCTTCGGGATCCGTGATCCACCACGTCGTGCCCTCGTGGGGCGTCACGGTAACATTGCATCCGAGCGGTTTTTCGCGCTGGAGGCGTTTTACTAATAATTTCGTCGCCTCCTCGGGCTTGATATTCGGCACGATTCTTAACGATAACCGCGCGCGCGCCGAATCGACGATTTGATTGGACGATCCCTCGAATACATGCGATTCGGTCGCGATGATCGTCAGCGCGGGGCGCATCCACAATTGTTCATAAACGGTGAAACCCTTCTCGCCGCCGAGTTGCGCGCCCTTGAGAAGGCCGGAATCCTTCATGAACCGATTTTTGTTAAAAGGTATTTTCTTCAGCCGGTCGCGCTCCTTTTTTGTAGGTTTGCGCACTTTTTCGTAAAGTCCGGGAATATCCAATTGTCCGTTCGGTTTGACGAGGCCCGCGAGCAGTTTCGCGAGCGCCTGATTCGGGTCGGGAATCGGCCCGCCCCACATTCCGGAGTGAATCGGATGATCGAGCGCCTTCACTTCGACGTCGACGCTCGCGATGCCGCGCAGCGAATAAGTTATCGACGGAATGCCTGTTTCGATGTTCGCCGTATCGCTTAAAACTACAATATCCGCATCGAGGCGATCGCGATAATGATGCAAAAACCGCTCGAGATTCGGCGAGCCGATCTCTTCCTCGCCCTCGATGAAGAATTTAACATTCACCGGACAACGGCCGCCGCTCTTTAAGTAAGAAGCGACCGCGGCGATGTGCACCATGCAGCCGGCTTTGTCGTCGACGACGCCGCGTCCATACAGGCGGCCGTTGCGCTCGGTCGGCGTAAATGGCGGACTTAACCATTTCTCGGCGCGCCCGGGCGGCTGAATATCATGATGTCCGTACAATACTACTGTTGGCGCGCCGGGCGCCCCGAGCCATTCTCCATAAACGGTCGGCAGCGCATCGGGCAATCTTAATACTTCCACGTTTTGACAACCGATTTCGCGGAGGACCGCCGCGAACGCCTTCGCCGATCGCTCCACCTCGGACGGAGGCGAGGGCGGATGCGAACAGCTCGGAATGCGCGCGAGGTTTTCGAGCGTCGCGCGGAACGACGACAGATTGTTTTGCAGATATTGGACGGCCGCAACAACATGCGGCGCCATCGATTCAGTTGACTTCGACTTTCGGGCGGCCATGGCGTGGATTCGTAATGTTAGCTTTTCGATTGATTGGAAGGAGATCGGCAATGTTATCGCACCCCCCCGCGCGTTCCGCGCGCTTTCTCAAGTTGTCGGGCGATTTCACCGAAAGAAGAGCGGGGGTGGGAATCCATGGGAATTTGGAAACGGGCGAGTTGCGTCGCCGCGCTGCTGTGCGTCTTGTCGGGAACGGGTTATGCCCAAGAGTTCGCGGCAAATCATTACTTCTGCACATCGCAGTCCGGCGACTACGTGCGCGAATTCGACCCAAACGGAATGCTCGTCCGCGAATTCGGAACGGGGCAGGGACTCGCGCAGGCGGCCGCGCTCGCATTCGGCCCGAACGGACACTTATTTATTATCAACGGAGCCACCGCTTCGATTATTGAATTCGACGGCAGCGGCCAGAAATCCGGCGAATTCGGCGCGATCGCGGGCCTCGTCGCGCCGTCGGGAATCGCGTTCGGCGCCGACGGCCATTGTTTTGTAACATCGCAGTCGCCCGACCGAATTGTAGAATTCGACGCGCAGGGACAGAAAGTCCGCGATCTCGGCGACACGGCGGGACTCGTCGCGCCGGGCAGTCTTTGCATTTCGCCCGACGGGCACATTTTTGTAACATCCACCGGCGGCAACGCGGTGGCGGAACTCGACGCCGACGGATCCAAAATCCGCGATTTTACAGATCCGTCGCTCGTGGCTCCGACGTCCCTCTTCATCGGCGCCGATTCGAAACTTTACGCGCTGTCACCGCCCGCCGGACGCATTGTCGTATTTACGATGGACGGCGCGACCGACCGCGTGATGGGCGCGGGCCAGAATTGGCTTTCGCCAGTATTGATGCAACCGGGGCCCGACGGGAATATTTACGTTCTCGATTCGCAACAAATCCGGGTCTATGTTATGAATAGTTTCGGCGTTCTCGTCCGGTTCATGGACGGCATCTTTCAAGCGCTGACGCCCGCCGGAATTTGCATTTCGCCGATTCGTTTCAGCGTGCGGATTTTCGGCGCGCACGCGCGGACCGCGGCCGCGCAGGGACTCGCGCGCGAGATCGGGACGATGAGCGTGTTTCCAGGCGCGCGCACGATCATGTTACAAATCGCGAACGCGCCCGGAACCGCCGATCTCGCGAGCCTGTTCGGGTCGACATTATTTGTATTTCGCGGAACCGACCGTTTCGTCAGCGAAACTCCCGTCGCGCGCTGCTTCGACGGCGCGCAATTCCAATCGACCGCCGTCCGGCACACCACCGCCTCGATTTGTATACAATCCATGGGCGCGATCGACGCGGGCGGCGCCTACTCGCCGCTCCGCCTGAAGGGAACTCTGCAGGAGGGAAGCGGCGCCGCCGCATTTGTAGGAACCATCGCTTCGATTCTCAGAATTAATTAAACACTTTCAACAGGTAAGTCATTATGCAATTCCGCAATCTTTGCCTCGTTTCGATCGCTTGCATTATCGCCGCCGCGGGAACGGCGCGGGCGCAGGGTTTCACGCCGAATCATATATTTATTGGATACAATTCCACGCCGGGCGAGATCCACGAACTCGACCTGGCCGGCAACGACGTGCGCGCGATCGCCGCGCAGGGATTCGGCTTCGCCACCGATCTCGCATTCGGCGGAAACGGCCATTTGTTTGCAACGTTCTCGACGGGCAACGCCGTCGTGGAAATCGACTCCGCCGGCGCGCTCGTACAACAATTCGACGGCGGCGGAAAATTGGATACTCCAGTTTCGCTGCTCGCGGGGGCCGACGGCCACTGGCTCGTTGCAAATTACAATACCGGCAAACTCGTGGAACTCGATCCCGCGGGCGCGTTCGTCCGCGAGTCGCAGCCGGGAGCGGCCTTCGGTTTCTACGGCGGCGCGATCGCGGCGAACGGACGCTATTGGTATACGACGGGCCAGCAGGGCAAGATTCTTTGCGTCGATCCCTCGGGCGCGATTTCCAAACAAATAACTCCGAATTTAACGAATCCCTACGCGCAAAGACTTACGATCGCCGCCGACGGACACGTTTTCGTGGATATTTACGCTTCGCCGCAATCCGAACAAATCGAGGAGTATGACGAAAACGGCGTTTTCGTCGGCGTTCTCACGGCGATATCGAGCGCATTTGATATGTGTTTCGGCCCCGACGGGAATCTTTATGTCGTCGTCGCGGGCGGACAATTGAAAGTATACTCGCGCCTCGGATCGTTCATAAAAACGATCGCGCTTCCGCCGCCGCTCCAATCGGGCTCGCCCGTTTCGATCGCGTTTTCCCCGGTCCGTTTTTCGGCGAAAGTCACGGGCACGGTCGCGCGCGCGGGCGCGCCGTCGGTCAGTATTAAAGAAAACGTCGTCGTCTCCTATTTCGCGGGCGCGGGCGCGTCGTCGATACAATTCACGGACGATCCGAACAATGCGCTCGATTTTGCGAGCCTGTTTCAAACTGTAACATTACAATTCCACGGCTACGAAATCGAGAAGAACGCCGCCGACAAAATTCGCGCGACGCAGCAGACGCAGGTGAACTGGCCGTCGCCGCCGGGAGGCACGTCGTCGCTCTCGATGTTATGGAACGGAACTGTCGACGTGAACTCGAATTTTATCGCTAAGAAAGGCCGCGGTTCGCTTCAGCGCGCGTGCGGCGCGGGATCGCTCGACGCGCTCGTTACAACAATAAAAGTCGTGCCGTAATCACGATGGGTTCACGCGCCGTTCGATTCGACGTCGCGAACCAGCAAACATTTCTGAATTCCGTCGGCATTTAATAATCCGACGAGTTTCCCCTCTTCGAGCACGGGAAACGAGACCGGCGGAAAGCCCGACCACTGATCGAACAGATCGTCGAGTTTTTGGTCGGGCGACAATGTTTGCAATCCGCGGCGCGCCGCTTCGATGACGCGGGACATCGGACCGCGCGCGCGCAATTCTCTTAACAAATCCTGCCGCGTCAGCATTGCTAAGAATCGGCCGTCCTCGCCGACGACGGGAAAATCGTGCTGCGTCGACCGGACGAGCGTGCGCGCCGCCGTTTCCAGCGTTTCATACGTGGCGAGCGTGATGTATTGCGTCGTCATCGCCGCGCGCACGTGCAGCCCTTCGATCATGTTGCGCGCCGCGACGCGCGCCGATTCCTGGCGTCCGCTCATATGTATGAAGAGTCCGAGGATCGCCAATAACCAATTTCCGGCGAGCAAACATATAAGAATAACGGCGAAAGATAAGAATGAGGAAATCGTGCCGGTCAGTTTGATCGCGCGCGTGGGCTCGACCATCGACGAAAGCAGCGCGCGCAGCGCGGGACCGCCGTCCATGGGATAGGAGGGAAAGAGATTCCCGAGACCGAGCAGCAACGACAACTCGAGGATTTCGGTCGGCGCGCCCGACGGGGATCCGCCCGGCGTAAAACTAAAATTAAGCCAATACAAACAATCTTGGAAAACCGTGGCGCCCAGTCCGAACGGGTCGGCGCCGAGGAATAGTAATATACCAAAAAGCGTGACGGCGAGCAGAAGATTCGCGGCGGGTCCCGCGATGGCGATGACAAAAGCGTGAAACGGATCCGCGGGGCGGCGTTCGAGCCGGGACACTCCCGCGAACGGCAATAGTAACATTTCCTTCGTTTGAATTCCGAATCCAGCGGCCGCGAGCGCGTGCGCGCTCTCGTGGAGGATCGATAATAAGAATACGCCTCCGATGAAAGTTAAGACCTGTCCGAGCTGCGCGGTCTCGCCGCGCCAGGCACCCCACAGCGCCGCCGCGACGAAGAAAATCGCGAACGTGATGTGGACATTCACCTCGATGCCGAGGAATCGACCCAGTTTGAACGAACCCTTCATGGTCTTCCGGCGTCGCGGTTTGGGCTTCGGAGGTTCGTATTCAAGGGAGTCTGATTGGAAGTTAATCACGATGGAGGCCGTTCGCCAGCTTTCCGGCCGCGCACCGTCGGCCCGACTCTCGCAAATCCGGGTCCCATGCTACATTTATTGTCATCACCCAGGCAATCGATCGCCGCGCCCTGACACCTCTCGTCCTCGCCGGTTGCCGTCGCCGTCGCCGACGCGCAATCGACCGGGACATTCGCAGGCGGCCCGGCGCCGCACCAGAGTTTCGATCATCCGTGCGTTCCGCCGGCGCTCATCGCTAAGATTCAGAGCGAACTCAATATTTATCAATCCGGCGGCGGAAGCGTTTCGAAGCCCGGACCTTCCGATTCGGGTCCGCCGGTTTATATATTTTTTCCGCGCGCCGGAAACTGGGGCGAGGATCTGGCGATCGGTAATTTTGTGGATCTCGATGCCGCGCCGTCGGCGTTTCACGATTTTAGTTGTAATCAAATGAGCTACGACGGGCACCAGGGCGCGGACGCAGGCGTACTCATGTGGGACGAAATGGCCGTCGGCGTGCCCGTGTACGCGGCGGTCGACGGCACGGTCGTGATCGCGCACGACGGTTTTAACGATATGAACGTCTGCAACGGCGCCGACGACGGAAATTATATTATTATCGACAACGGCGGCGGCTGGCAGACTTGGTATTTTCATTTACGAAAAGGCAGCGTCGCCGTCGCGCCAGGACAGATCGTCGCAGCGGGACAACAAATCGGATTTATGGGATCGAGCGGCTACAGTTGCGGGCCACATTTGCATTTTCAAACGATGTTCAACGGCAATGTCGTCGAACCATTCTCTGGCGCGTGCAATCCGGCGGCGTCGATGTGGGCGGCGCAACCGCCCGTCAACGCATTGTCGGTCGGCGACATGGCTTTCTTACAAAACCCGCCCAGTTTTTATCTGCCGGTGCAGACGATTCCGCGCGACGGCGAAATATTAATGACGGGCGTCGGCGCGATTTTCTGGGCGCGACTTTTGAATCTTCCGGCGAATAGTACATTTCACCTTCGTTATTATGCGCCCGACGACTCGCTCGCGTACGACGAACCGACGTATCCTTTTAATAACACCACGCAATACGGCGACAGTTGGTATTGGTTCTGGCGCGATTTCTGGCAGTTGCATTCGATCGCCGGAATTTATCGTTTAAAATTCGACGTCAACGGCGCAACCGTCATCGACGCGCCGTTTTCCGTCGTCGCGGGTGCGTCCGGCGTGAATCACGCGCCGAACGCGATCGATCTCGCGATGGCTCCTGCGTCGCCCGGCGCCGCCGATTCGGTCGGCTGCAGGATCGCGAGTTCACAATTGTTCCGAGATCCGGATTACGACATGTTGAGTTATCATTACATTTGGGCCGTAAATGGTAATATTGTTCGAAATGTAACAACCGCCTCCCGCAGCGACCGCGTCGCCCGCGGCACGGCGGCGCCCGGGCAGATTCTGACCTGTTTCGTCACGCCGAACGACGGCGCGCTCGACGGGCCGCCGTCCGCGAAATCCGCGATCGTCGCCGGTTCGCCGAATATATATGACAGCGCATCGTGGTCCAATTCCGGATTATTAACGAACGTCGGCGCCGTATCGTTATCGTCAGGCGTCGCGCACTTCGCGGCGGGAAACGGGCCGGCGGGACAACCGTTCACCATCGGCGTCGCTGGCGACACGCCGGCCGAGTATCCGATCAATTTGTTTTATGGCGGAAACCCGGGATCGTTCGTCATCGACGTTGTTCACGGCCGCTTTTTATACAGATCCGGCGTGGTCGTTCGACGTCGCCGGATTGAATTCGCCCGACATCGCGATTCCAAACAATCCGTCGCTCGTCGGCAAGTCGTTCCGGCTCCAGTGGCTTTCGTATATAAATATTCCGGGCGGGTATTTCTTTATCTTATCGAACGGCCTGCGCGTGACGGTAGTGCCGTAGTAGCGCCGTAGAGACGTCGTTCGCGGCGGTTACGGTTCGCTTCCGTGATTCTTCGATTCGGCGCGGATGCGTTCCCATAAAACGTCCGACAACTGATCGATCGCCTGGTGCGCCGGAATCAATGCAAATAAAAACGCGGCGACGCCGCCGGCGACGAGCGGCCAATAGAATATTTGTATATACTTCTCAACCTCGGTCCACGGAACCCACGATGCGATTCGGGATTCGTGCGCCGAATATTCGAGAAACGAGGAGGCTAACATAAAAATCGCCGTCAACGCGAAACACTCGCCGGCGTGAATGAGGCGCTTTTTGTCCGTTTTCGCGTCGTCGAGCGCTCGGGAATAGGAAAACGACACCGCCGCGAGCGTCGCGGCAACGACCGTCCCGGAATTTGTAATCGCCGTGTCGTCATCCTGCGGCCTGAGCAACATGTGGAGCGCGAACACGCCGCCGCAGAACAATATTAGTATTATCGTGATCCGGCGGGTCAGCCGGTGTACCGCGACGAGCAGTCTGCGATTGACCATGGTCTTATAATTATGAACGGCGGCGCGCCGCGCGCGGCGCGGGCGTCGAATGCGAATCGAACAATTGGAGCGCAGCGCGCTCGATCGACTCGACGCCGGGAAGACAAAGATTGGCCGCCGGTCCGAGCGGAATATATGTATCCGCGCCGGTGTGTCTCGCGAGCCGCCACTGCGACGACTCGGGCCGTTCCGCGAGATCTGTAATGATCGCCTCGGCGACGCCGCCGCCGGTCTTGCGGCATTCGTCGACGACGAGGATCTTCTTACAGATCGCCGCTTCGCGCGCGACGGCTTCGTGATCGAGCGGCGCGAGCCAGCGCAGATCGAGGACGCGCGCGTGGACGTTTTTTTCGCGCAGTTTTTTGGCGGCGATCAGCGAAAGGCGCAGCCCGTTCGCATAACTAATAATTAACAAATCGCGGTCGCGATCGTTATCTTCACAATAAAGCCGGCTTTCCCCGACCGGAACCGATTCGCCGGTCGCCGGATAACGACAAAGCCAGCCGCCGTCGGCATTTTCATACAGATCTTTTTCGTAATAAAGCGCGATCGGTTCGAGGAACGCGACGACCGATCCGTCGATTTTCGCCGAAGCCATGCACGTTCGCATCATCCGCACGGCGTCGTCGCCGCGCGACGGAGCGGCGATGACAAGTCCCGGAATGTCGCGGAGCACGCCGATCGAATTATCGTTATGAAAGTGTCCGCCGAAGCCTTTTTGATAACCGAATGCCGCGATCCGCATCACCGTCGGATTCGTAAATTGTCCGTTCGAAAAGTATTGTAACGAACACGCTTCGCCGCGGATCTCGTCCTCGGCGTTGTGGACGTAGGCCAGATATTGAATTTCGGGAACCGGCAGCAGTCCCGCGTGCCCCATGCCGAGCGCGAGTCCGAGAATCGAAGTCTCGTCGAGTAATGTATTAAATACGCGCGCCGCGCCAAAACGATCCGCGAGATCGGCCGTGACATGGTACACGCCCCCTTTCTTCGCGACGTCCTCGCCGAATAGATACATCTCCGGATATTGTAACATCAGATCGTGCAATCCCCAATTGATCAATGTCGCCATCGGCCGCGGTTTCGGATGGTTTTCGGGGAGCTGTTTTTTTCCTCCGAAGATCGTTTCGCGCTCGCCCGCGCTCGCGGCGCGCGACGCCTCCGCGGCGACGCGATCCGGATGCCGCGGCGCGAGCGGCGCGACGACGGCCTCGAGAGTCGTTAATTTAACTTTCTTCGAGCAATTCTCCGCCGCGGCGCGCACCTCGTCGCGAATGCCATCGAAACACCCTTCCGCCTCCGCTGCCGTCATCGCGCCCGATCCAACGACGAGTTCGACGGCTTTCAGCAGCGGATCCTCGCTTTCGACCGCTTCAATTTCTGGAATTGTATGATACTCGGTCTCGACGTCGCTCCCGGCGTGGCCGAGCAGTCGCACGGTCCGTAAATGTAAAAATGCCGGCTGACGTTGCGATCTTACATATTCAATCGCCTCGTTCGCGGCGCGCCACGCGTCGGGCAGGTCGAGACCGTCGCCGTAAAAATAACGAATCCCGGGCCACGATTGCATGCGCGCGAACGGCCATCCCGCGGGAGTCTTTACGGATATGCCGATGCCGTTGTCTTCGCATACGAATAAAATCGGGATCGGCAGTTTTTGATATACAGCCCACGCGGCCGTGTTGAATCCCGACAATGCAACATTATGATTCAACGAGGCGTCGCCGAAGCTCGCGCACACGATCGCGTCGCCCGAAACGGGCAATGGTTGTTTTAAACGTTTTGCGCGCTCGATCGCGAACGCCATGCCCGTCGCTTTCGGAATCTGCGTCGCGATCGTGCTCGTCTGGGGCGGAACCCAGAGGCGCCGGCTTCCCCAGACTTTATGACGGCCGCCCGCGATCGGATCCTCGACCGCCGCGACGAACGATAACATTGTATCGTATATCGGATCGACCGCCGGATCCTTCCGCGAACGCGCCATCATGAGGCCGCCGCTTCTGTAATGAAGAAAACAGGGGTCGTCGATTCGTAATATTTCGCCGAGGACCGCGTTGCCCTCGTGTCCGGCGCTTCCAATTGTATAATATGCGGCGTCGCGGTGTTTGAGCGCCCGCGCTTCGAGATCGAGCGCGCGGCTCATGGCCATGGATTTTAATAATGACGCGGCCGTCGACGCGTCGAGAGCAAAACCCTCGCGCACGGGGGCGACCGGCGCGAGCGGCGCGGCAGCCGGAGCCGCGGCGAGGGCCCGGAGACGCTCGCGGACATTTCGTTCTACAATTTCCGCTCTGGAAACCGCCATGATCGATTCAATGTATCAAACAGCCGCCCTCGATTCCCGCGCCCGGCGCGCTCTCGTTTCACCGGAGATTCAAATTACCGCCGCGTTTTATTAAGCTCGCGCGCGCCATCGCGGTGTTGAGTCCGCCATCGGAGTCCCGATTCATAAAATCATGCAAAACCATCCCAAAGTCGCATTCATTACGGGCGCATCGAGCGGCATCGGCCGCGCAACGGCATTATTATTAGGAAAACAGGGCGATCCCGTGGCTTGCGTCGCGCGCGACGCGCATCGTCTCGCGGATGTCGTCGCGGAAATCGAAAAGAGCGGCGGCCACGCAATGCCGATCGTTTGCGATGTGACGCAGGAGTCTCAGGTGAAGGACGCCGTCGCGAAGTGCGTCGACGCGCTTGGCGGCATCGATTTTCTCCTGCCGGCGGCCGGCATCATCGCGACAGGAACGCTGGAGTCGACTCCGCTTTCCGATTACGACCACATGATGAATGTTAATGTTCGATCGGTCTTGTGCACGATGAAACATTGCATTCCGCACTTGTTCCGCCGCCCCGGAAGTATTGTTACCATTTCGAGCACGACCGGGTATCGCGCGTTCCCCAACGTGTTCGCCTATTGCCTCAGCAAGGCGGCGATCGAGCAGGCGACGCGTTGTCTCGCGCTCGAACTTGCCCCGAAAGGCGTGCGCGTGAATTGTATCGCCCCGGGCGTCATCGTTTCCGAGTTGCACAAACGCGGCGGCATGGACGATCATACTTATCGCGAGTTTTTGGAACGCAGCCGGCAGACGCATCCGCTCGGCCACGTGGGCGAAGTCGCCGACGCCGCCGAAACCATCGCATTTCTTGCCGGCGACAAAGCGAAGTGGCTGACGGGCACCGTCGTCCCCGTCGACGGCGGCCGCGGCATCACCTGTTTGAGATAAATAAAATAACTTATGTCAAAATTTTTGTTAAAAACCGAACCGACCGAATACTCGTTCGACGACCTCGATCGCGACCGCCACACCGTTTGGGACGGCATTACGAACGGTCTCGCGCAAAAGCACATTGCCTCGATGCGCGAGGGAGACGAATTGATAATATACCATTCGGGCGACGAGCGGCAGGCCGTCGGTCTCGCACACGTGGTTCGCGGCCCCTACACGGATCCGAATCATAAAGAAACGAAGCTCCACGTCGTGAATATTCTCGTCGACCGGCGATTTCCAAAACCCGTCACGCTCGCGGAAATCAAACTGAAGCCGGCATTCGCGAATTTCGATTTGCTAAAACTCCCCCGCCTCTCCGTCGTGCCGATGAGCGACGAGCACTATGTCGAAATACTAAAAATGTCCGGATCGATCAGCCGGCGATAATTAAGTAACAATTTACAAACAAAAAAAACCGGCCGCGATCGTCGCGCGCCGGCTTTTTTTATTTTATTTAGCTTTAACGGACTTTCTTCGTTTCCAAAGTCTTCCATTCGCTGCGTTCGGCATTGACCGCGCCGGAGCAGATTTGGAATTCGTTGCCGATGCGCATGAAGGTCGCCTGATATTCGACAGTCTGCTGCGTGAAACCGGACCCGCGCCGCCAGAGCGGCGATGCGAATCCTTGAAAATGGAAAGTGTAGTGATTCGCGAACGGATCGACGCCGTCGAAGATTGCGACGCAGCGCTTCGACGCGCCGTCCTCGATGCCGCCCGAGAGATCATACACATCCGTCAACTGGTCGTCGTGCAGGCGCCGTTTGACGTATTCGAGGGCCTTCGGTTCGTAGCCGGCGGCGACGGCGGGTTTGTTGGTCTCCACCGACATATTAATGAACGGCGTGATCATGTGCGCCGCGCCCGTTTTATTCATAATCGTGAACGGCAGGCACCAAACCGTTTTCGGTCCGCCCGCGCTCGACGGCAGAATGATCGCCTGTGGCCTGTCGCATTCGATCGTCAGGCGCCAGTTGTTATGTTCAGGAACGTTTTGAACGGCCGCGACGGCGGCGACAAAGATCGTGGAGACGATTCCGGTCAAATTCATGGGATCTGTGAATTTAAGAAAAACTCGGAAATGGAAGTGGGGAATTCGAAATTTACTTTGGAGGCGGCGGAGTCGAGCTGTTAGCCGGAATTGGTATTACGACTTTTTTTTGGTTATTTTTTTTTTGTTGAGAGGCCCGTCCGCGCGGAGTTTTCGCAACTCTTCCAACGGACAATCCGGACCCGGAACTAAATATTGATTCGGTCCGAGGACGCCGTCTTTCCGAAGCGTCATCACTTCAAAAGGACGCGCGTCGCCGTTCGCGAAAAGGACGACGGTCGTATACATATGATTCGGACGCGCGTCTTTCTCGTGGTCGCCCCCGGCCAATTCATTATCATCCGCGACGATGGCCTCGTTTCCGGGCTTGGTTTCGAGGTTGGCGTATTTGTCGTAATCGCGGCCGCAATAGGCCGTATATGTATTATCGATCGCCTCCCACTCTTCATACCATTCGCTCGGCTTGCGCCCCTTGATTCCGGGGAGCGTATTCTGATTCACGCCTGGGCATGTGAAGCGCTTCGCAAATGTATCGTCGTGCGAGTTCGGATCGTCGCGCCACAACGCCAGAAAAAACCGGATTCCGGTCTCGGACGGCCAGTCGCCGAAGCGCATCTTGTATTGTATGAATTCCTTGTGCAATTCGGTCATGTTCGCTTTGCAAGCTGTAACATTCGCTTGATCGATCACGCCCGGAATCTTAGGAACGAGAAACGCCGCGAGAATTGCAATGATCGCCATGACGGCGAGCAATTCGATCAGTGTAAAGCCCTGCTGGAGCAGTTTTCGCATGGCCGTGTTTTTTTAGATCGCGGAGGTCGGAACGGAATGGAATCTGGGGTTGCGTAATGAGTCTAGCCCGTTCCGCGGCCGAAGTTGCGCTCGAATTCGCTCAAAGGAACGAATCACGGCGAGGATCGGCCCAAAAGCGACGGGCGGCTTGGGTCTCGCAGGCGCAAAATCATATAAATCTGGCCGCGATGATGGGCTTCGTGTTCGAAGACGTGCCAGAGGATCCAACCGATAGTGACGATGTTGCCGCGGTGATCAATCTTAGTATCCGTCAATCGCGCGGGCGAGAGATCGTCCAAATACTGTAGTGTCCGACGACGCAGGATTTTCCAGCGTTCGAGGAGCGCGTCCGGGTCATTCCAAACGTCGCGCGTGTGCCGAAGCCATTCCTTGCCCTGAATCACACGCTCGATCCAATAGCACTCGGAATCGCAGAGATGTCGCATGAGATCGCCGATCGATTTCACATTTTCGTGCGCGACCGGTTTCCAATCGAACGACTCGGCATCGACCATGTCGACGACAAGTTCCAATTCCTGGCGAACCGCATCCCAGTTGCGAAACGATTCCCGAACGCTGGCAACGCGGTCCGCCATTTTTTGAAATCAAACGCCGGAAACTTACGTTCCTTCCTGCCAGGATTGTAAGTATTCCACCTGCTCTTTTGATAATTTATCGATCTTGACGCCCATCGTTTCGAGTTTGAGGCTGCCGACCCATTGATCGATGGTCTTCGGCACGTCGTGGACTTTCACGGCGAGCGCGCTCTTTTGTAATACGACCCATTCCGTCGCGAGCGCCTGCGTCGCGAAAGACATGTCCATGACGGAGGCGGGGTGGCCTTCGGCACACGCGAGATTGACGAGGCGGCCCTCTCCTAACAGATAAATCCGATGGCCGTTTTCCAAAGTATAAGCATCGACGAACCGGCGCAGGCCGCGCTGTTCCTTCTTCGCCATTTTCTTCAATCCGGCGACGTCGATTTCAATATCGAAGTGTCCCGAATTGCAGACCATCGCGCCGTCTTTCATTAACTTCATGTGTTCTGTAGTAATCACATGTTTGTTTCCGGTCACGGTGCAGAAAACGTCTCCGATTTTCGCGGCGTCGATCATGGGCATCACGCGGAAACCGTCCATCACCGCCTCGAGCGCCTTGATCGGATCGATTTCTGTAACAATCACTTGCGCGCCCATGCCGCGGGCGCGCGCGGCGAATCCGCGGCCGCACCAACCGTAACCGGCGACGACGAAGTTCTTGCTCGCAACTAATATATCCGTCGCGCGGATGATGCCGTCGAGCGTGCTCTGGCCGGTGCCATAGCGATTATCAAATAAATGTTTTGTGTCGGCTTCGTTGACCGCGACGACCGGAATCCTTAACGCTCCGTCCTTCGCCATGGCTTTCAAACGGATGACGCCCGTCGTCGTCTCCTCCATCGAGCCTTTGATCGTAGGTATCAAATGCGGCGCATCCTTATGAATCGCGGAAACGAGGTCGCAGCCGTCGTCCATCGTTACATTCGGCGCGTGCGCCATCGCGGCCTGCAAATGCTTATAATACGTCGCGTTGTCCTCGCCCTTGATCGCAAACGTGGGAATTCCGTAATGTAAAGACAACGCCGCCGAAACGTCGTCCTGCGTCGAGAGCGGATTCGACGCGCAAAGCACGACGTCGCCGCCGCCGGCCTTGAGCGTTCGCATCAAATTCGCGGTCTCCGCCGTGACGTGCAGACAGCACGCCATTTTGATGCCGCGCAGCGGAAGCTCCTTTTCGAAGCGTTCGCGAATCTTGGCAAGCACGGGCATGTCGTTCGCGGCCCATTCGATGCGGCGGACGCCTTCGGTCGCGAGCGCGGGATCTTTACAATCGAAATTCTTTGCGGACGGCGACGCTCCGGTCGCGGTGGCTGCGGTCTTGGTCATGATTACAAAAAAAAGTCTGTGCTGGAGTTAAAGAATGGATTTTAATAAAAATTCGGGATCGAAATAAATTCGGGCGGAGCTGACTCCGCCCAAATTTAGCAATTTACAATACTTACGCTTTCGCGCCGACGGGCGTCGTTCCCGCCTTTTGTTTGATCGCGTCGACGACGTCGAGTTTTTCCCACGAGAAATCCGGGCGCCCGAAGTGGCCGTAACGCGCCGTGCGGCGGTAGATCGGTTTTAACAGATCGAGGCGCTCGATGATCGCGCGCGGACGCAAATCGAACAATTCGCGGACGATCTCCGTGATGCGGTTTTCGGGGAGCTTGCCGGTTCCGAACGAATCGATGCGGATCGACGTCGGCTGCGCGACGCCGATGGCGTACGAAAGCTGCACTTCGCAACGATCCGCAACGCCGGCCGCGACGAGATTCTTAGCAACCCAGCGCGCGGCGTATGCCGCCGAACGATCGACTTTCGACGGATCTTTTCCGGAGAACGCGCCGCCGCCATGGCGACCCATGCCGCCGTAAGTGTCGACGATAATTTTGCGTCCCGTGAGACCCGAATCGCCGTGCGGGCCGCCGATAACAAATCGGCCCGTCGGGTTCACAAAGTAACGAGTATTTTTATCAAAATATTTCGTCGGAATGACCTGCGGAATCAGTTCATGAACGATTTTATCTGTAATATCCTTTTGCGAAATGCTCGCCGCGTGCTGCGTCGATACTACAACTGTCTGAACGCGCACGGGCTGGTCTTTTTCGTCGTATTCGACGGTGAGCTGCGACTTCGTGTCCGGTTTTAACCATTCCCATCCCTTCGCGTTCGCTTTTCTTAGCGAAGCGAGCTTTTCTACAATTCGGTGCGCGTAGAAAATCGGGAACGGCATGTATTCGGGCGTTTCTTTACATGCGTAACCGAACATGAGTCCCTGGTCGCCCGCGCCCTGCTCCTTGTCGTCGGTCGCCGTGACGCCCATCGAAATGTCGGGCGATTGTTGATGTACATAAATCGCGACGCCGCACGAATCATAACTAAATCCGAGCGACGGATCCGTGTATCCGATTTCGCGGATCGTCTCGCGGACGAGATCCTGATAATCGAAATGCGCTTTTGTAGTAATTTCGCCGGCTACGATCACCGTGCCGGTTGTCGCGAGCGTTTCGCACGCGACGCGCGACTTGGGGTCTTGAGCAAGACAGGCATCGACGACGGCGTCGGAAATTTGGTCGCAGACCTTGTCCGGGTGGCCTTCGGAAACGGACTCACTTGTAAAAAGCTTGAGTTCCTTGGTCATGTGGTGACGTTGCGGTGCGAAACGAAAATGGTAATTGTGATTTGTTAATTCTGCGGAAAACGAAATCCGCCGCCGACGCGTCGTCCGGCGCGAGAGAACGAATTCTCATCGGACAGACGGACTGGCGGGCGAAAGCGAGAGCGGCGGGGTCGCAGGCTGTGCGCGAACTTTCGCGGTTAACCAGCGGTTTGAAACCCGACGAATATAGCACTTAAATGCTTGGACCGGAAACGGTGCGGAGCGGGGCGGAAAAAGTCTCCTGATCGTCGTCTACAAAAAGCCCGTTTCCCGGAGCAATTTCGCCGTGCGAGAGGCGGCTCCGCGATGGGGCGCAAGCGCTGTCTGGCCTTTCAATCCCTGCCGCCGGCACGCCTCGGGACTCATTAGCAACGCGCCGACGGCGGAAACGAACGCGTCTTCGTCGCCGACGATGGTCGACGCGCCCGCCTCCTTCAGAACGCGCGCGGCCTCCTCAAAATTGGCGACGGACGGGCCGTGTACGACCGGCACCGCGAGCGCGGCGGGTTCGAGCATGTTCTGGCCTCCGCGGTCGTTTTGTAAAGAACCGCCGATAAACGCCGCCGTCGCGAATCGATATAACTTTTCGAGGTCGCCGATCGTATCGATAAGAATCGGAGAAAGCGGGTTTTGTATCATTTGCGCTCCGGATTTTAATAAAGACCACCGAACGGCGGGTCCGAGAATCGGAGAAATGGTAGTTTCGATTTCCTGCGCGCGGTCAACGTGGCGCGGAACGATAATAATCCGCAATGTTTGAATTCCCCGCGCGCGCAGGCGCGCCGCCGCGCGCGCGACGATCGCCTCCTCGGGCGCGTGCGTGCTCGCGGCGATCAAAACCGGCGCGCCGTCGATCTTTAACAATCGCGCCGTCTCCTCGTCGGGCGCGACCGACGGATCCGGAAGCCCGTCGAACTTCATATTTCCGGCGATTGTTATTTTATGATCCTCGACGCCAAGGCCGGCGAGGCGTTCCGCGTGCGCCGCGTGCTGCACGGCAAAAAAAGAAATCGCGCCGAGGCGCCGCGCCGCGTACTCGGGAAGGATTCGATATCGTTCGAATGTTTTTTGTGATATTCGACCGTTGACGACGCACGCGGGGATCCGCAGCGACGCGGTTTTTTGTAAAAACAAAGGCCACATTTCCCATTCCATGAAAACGACCGCGTCGGGCGATGTTTTCTTTATAAAGCGCGACGCGCATCCGGGAAAATCGATCGGAAACACCGCGCGCGCATCGTTTGGAAATAAACGTTCCGACTCGGCGATTCCGGCCGGCGTCGTCGACGCGACGAGCGGCGCGAACGGCGGAATTCCCGGCGCATTTTCGAACGCGCGCGCGGCGGCGAGCAGCGGTTTGATTAATTTTACTTCTCCGACCGAGACTCCGTGAAATAACACGCGGCGAATATCATGATCGGCGCGCGCCGCGGCGAATCCGAGCCGCCCGGCGAACCGTATGCGCGCGGCCGCGTCGTTTCGCGATTGTATATATCCAATCGGAACCGCCCCGGCGGCGGCGACCGCGCCGGCCAGCATGTAAATATAATCAAAAACGGTCAGTGTCGCGGGATTGCCGGGCGGCAATCGCAACGCGCTCTTCGCCGCGCGCCCTTCCGCGGGATTCACTTGTTAACTATGCCGCGCCGCGGCCGTGACATTGTTTATATTTCTTTCCCGATCCGCAGGGACAGGGATCGTTGCGGCCGACGCTGCGCGCGGCTCCCCCGGTCTGCGCGGGCGGACGCGACGCGCCGCCTCCGGGAGGCTGCGGCGCCTGCGGATGCGTCTGCCGATCGATGATCTGCCGGCGCCGCTCCATTTGTTTATGCATGTCGAACGCGGCGCGGAGCGGCACCTGCCGATTGGGACCTCCGGGCGGCCGCGCACCGGGCGGATTATTGTTAGCATTCGGCGGCGTGCCGCCCTGCGGGGGCGCGTCGCCGCCGGTTTCGCCCGGCCCGCCGTCCTCTCCGGGAATATCTGTAATATTAACTTTCGCGTCCGAGCCTCCGCTCGCCGCCGGCGCGCCGCCGTTTTGTTTCTGTTGTTCGCCCTGCTGCTTATCGAATGCGGCCTTCGCTTCTTTTATCTTTTCGATCATTTCGTCGGCGGTCGCGCGCCCTTCGAATACGGCCTGCGCGGCCTGTCCCGCCTGCTGCTGGACGACGCCCGCCTGCATCGCGATTTGAAACACGCGCTGCGCACTGGCGTGGCGATTCTTAATATCCTCCGGAATTGTAGCTTCGACGAGCGCGGCGGTTTTTTCGTTCGCGCCGCCCGCCGTCCACTTGTTGATTTTTTGCGATATTTCGCCGGCGCCGAGTTTTTCCTCGAGAATCGACTGCGCAAGCTGCATTGCGAGCGGCTGCGCGATTCCGGCTTTTGTAGCTTCTTGATAAACGCGCTGCGCGTCCTCCCCGCGTTTTCGGACGTCGTCGGGAATCTGAATTTGCGCGCCTTCGCTTTCGAGTTTCGCTTTCGCGGCGACGATTTTTTGTATAATTTCGTCCGCGTCGAGTTTTCCATCGAAAATCGCCTGCGCGAGTTTCGCGGCCTCCTGCTGCACGACGCCCGCTTCGACCGCCGCTTGATAAACTCTTTGCGCGTCCTCGCGACGGCGTTCCGCCTCCCGCCCGGCGCTGATTTCCTCCTTCGTCGGAACGTGTAATTTAAATAATTGTTCGGTCACGCTGTCCGCGATCGAATGTAACATTGCCTGGAATAATTTGTAGCCTTCCTGTTTGAATTCGTTCTTGGGATCCATTTGCGCGTAGCTGCGCAAATTGATGCCCGATTTCAGCGAATCGAGCGCGGCCAGATGTTCCTTCCACTTCGAATCGATAACATTTAATAATAAATACTGTTCGATCCGCCGCATGTTCTCGGGCGATTCGGTCTTTTCCGTTTCGTCATATTTCGCGGAAATCGCCGAAATTAAGAATTCCGTCAGCGGGTGTTTCGCTTCCTTCGAACCGCGCGTTTCCTTCGAATGCGGTTCCATGACTTCGGCCCCGATTTCGATGCCGAATTTGCGATGGAGCCATTTGGATACTTCGGGCAGATCGGGATCGACGCCGCGTTCGTTGAAACACGAATCGACGCGCTCTCCCGTTATTTGTGTAATCATATCCTCGGTGCGGCTCCGAAGATTCTTAAACTCGAGGGCGTCCTGCCGCGCGCGATAAACTACTTTTCGCTGGCTGTCCATCACCTCGTCGTATTCGAGAAGGCTCTTGCGAATTTCAAAATTGCGTTCCTCGACTTTCTTTTGCGCTTTTTCGATCGCGCGCGAAACCATGGGGCTTTCGATCGCCTGCCCCTCCGTCATTCCGAGCATTTTCATTAAGTTTCGCGTTTTATCACTATAAAAAATGCGCATCAAATCGTCTTCGAGCGCGAGATAAAAACGCGAGTAGCCGGGATCGCCCTGGCGTCCGCCGCGGCCGCGAAGCTGATTATCGATGCGGCGCGCTTCGTGGCGCTCGGTGCCCAATACATACAATCCGCCGAGTTCGCGCACGCCCTCGCCAAGTTTAATATCCGTGCCGCGGCCGGCCATATTGGTAGCAACGGTCAGGGCGCCTTTTTCGCCGGCGTGCACGATTACGTGCGCTTCGCGTTCGTGTTGTTTCGCGTTCAGCACCTGGTGCGGAATGCCCTTGCGCTGGAGCATGCCCGATAACAATTCGCTTTTTTCGATCGAGGTCGTGCCGATCAGAACCGGCTGCCCTTTTTTGTGTACATTCTCAATCTCTTCGACGATTGCTTTCCACTTTTCCTGGCTCGTTCTGTATACAACGTCCGCGTTGTCCTTTCGGCGGACCGGTTGATTCGTCGGAATCGACGCGACGTCGAGATTATAAATTTTCGCGAATTCCGCGGCCTCGGTCATCGCCGTGCCGGTCATGCCCGCGAGTTTCTTAAATAAACGAAAATAGTTTTGATATGTAATCGTCGCGAGCGTCTGGTTTTCGTCGCGCGGTTTGATGCCTTCCTTGGCTTCGATGGCCTGATGCAATCCGTCGCTCCACCGGCGGCCGGGCATCATGCGTCCCGTGAATTCGTCGACAATGACGACCTCCGGCCGGCCGTCGTCCTCGCTCGTGCGCACGACGTAGTCGCGGTCGATTCGATATAAATGATGCGAGCGCAGCGCCGTTTCCAACATGTGGTGCCAGTCCATGTTGCCGCCCTGATAGAACGAGCCGACGCCGACGAGTTCCTGCGCGTGCTCGATGCCTTCGTCCGATAGTAAACATTGCTTTTCTTTTTCTTTAATTTCGAAATGTTTACCCGGCTGCAGCCGGCGCGCGACGCGGTCGGAAATCATATACTTCTCGCTCGATTTCTCGGCGGGGCCGCTGATGATGAGCGGCGTGCGGGCTTCGTCGATCAGGATCGAGTCGACTTCGTCGACGATCGCATAATTTAAATGCTTCTGCACCTGATCGTCCGCGTTCAATTTCATATTATCGCGGAGATAATCGAAACCGAATTCGCTGTTCGTGCCATAAGTAATATCCGCGGCGTATTCCGGTTTGCGCTCCTCCGGACTCATCCACTGTTGAATCGCGCCGACTTTTAAACCTAAATATTCATAAATCGGCGCCATCCAGTCGCGGTCGCGCTTCGCGAGATAATCGTTCACCGTGACTACAAAAACGCCCTTGCCCTCGAGCGCGTTTAAGTAACATGGGAGCGTCGCGACGAGCGTTTTTCCTTCGCCCGTGCTCATTTCGGAAATCAGTCCGCGGTGCAACACCATGCCGCCCATGAGCTGGACGTCGAAGTGCCGCAATTTTACAGTTCGAACGCCCGCCTCGCGCACGAGCGCGAACGCCTCCGGCAGCACTTCGTCGAGCTTTTTTTTCCCCGACTGCACGGCCTCTTTCCATTCAGCCGTCTTCGCCTGCATTTGTTCCTGCGTGAGATTCTGCGCCCACGGCTCGAATGTATTAATTTCAGCGACCGCCGGATACAGCGTCTTTACATATCGCTCGTTCTGGCTTCCGAGAACGGTTTTCAAACCGACGCCCACGCGTTTCCAGCTCGCCGTCAGGCGGTCGGTGAATTGATCCCAATCGACCATGTTATTGTACGAAGTTTGTTATTGTAAAAATGCGGTTGGGCGGACGTCCGAGCGGCCCGTTAAACGAACGCCGACAAGTTGGCGGTCGCGGGACGGAAGGTCGCCTCGTCATGCAATCGACGAGCCGCGGCGGTTTTCGAACCCGGCAATTTTACGTTTGGCGGTCGCCAAAGTCCGCAGCCGACGCCGTCTCCCCCTCATTTTTGGCCCGGCCGAGCACGAATTCGCAGTACGCGACGAGCGTTTCGATCGAAAACGGCTTCGCCAAAAAGGCACTCGCCTGACCCATGTCGACGAGTGAAAGCTGCCGCGCCGACATGAGAATCACCGGAATTTTGCACGTCGCGGGATCCTCCTTGAGGCGCGCGATAAACTCGAGACCGTTCATGACAGGCATTTCAAAGTCGGTAACAATAAGGTTCGGTTTGCGGGCGCGCGCTTTTTCGAGTCCATCCTGACCGTGGATACTTTTTATAACTTCGAAGCTCTCGCTTCTTAACAATTCGGCGAAGGCTTCGCGTAACTCGTCGTCGTCGTCGGCGAGCACTGCGCGGTATCCGCGGCCGCAACCCGACGGCTGCGTCGGCAGTTCGCGCATGCGTTCGCGCAGCCGTGCGCACGTGTCGAGACCGGCCGTCTTCCATTGCGTCTCGATGCGCGCGCCGAGTTCGCGATTAAATTTCTTTAATTGTTGCCATTCTTCATAATCCGGATAATGCGGGCGAATGTCGAGATTATCATGAGTATCGACGGAAAATACAAATTCGCCTTCGAACAAATACTCGCGAAGGACCATTTTCATGAAATGGTATCGTTCATTTCCGAGGCGCAACACCCATTGTTGCAAACAGGGCGAGCCCGGCTGGATGCACTCCTCGCGCGTGAAGCCTCTTAACATTTCCGGAACGCTATTTCCCTCGCGAATCGCGTCCGGAATCTTTACTTCGTCGGGAACGCCCTTGGGATGCGCGTTCGCAAGATAAATCGCGAGCGCATCCTTAATCTTAGTGCATGTAACTTCTTGAAATTTCATCGTTCGAGCGATGCCTCGACGCCTTCGAATTTTACGGGGGTCGGCGCTCGCAGGGAACCTATCAAATCTGCAATATCCGCGATTTTCGAATCCCGAAGAAGACGCGGCAATTCGTTAACAATAACTCCGATGGCCGCCGGGTCGACGAAGTTCCACGTGCCGATCTGCACGGCGCTCGCGCCGGCCACGAGGAATTCGAGCACGTCGTCCGCGGAGCGCGCGCCGCCCGCGGCGACGATCGGAATTCTCACAGATCGAGAACATTCGACGACCATCCGCAGCGCCACGGGCTTGATCGCCGGACCGGAGAGTCCTCCAAATGTTGTCGAAAGCAGCGGCAGCCGTTTTTGCCAGTCGATCGCCATGCCGAGCAGCGTGTTGATCGCGGTGATTGCGTCCGCGCCCGCCGCTTCGACGGCTTTGGCAATATCGCCAATCGACGTGACGTTCGGCGAGAGTTTCGCCCAAACCGGTTTTTTTGTAGCTTTACGAACGGCCGCAATCGCCGCCGCCGCGAGATTCGCGTCGGTCGAAAACGGCAGTTTCGCTCCCTGAATGTTGGGACACGACAAATTCACTTCGAGCGCTTCGACGACGGATTCGGAATCTAACAATTCCGCGCAGTAGGCGAAATCCTCGACCGACTCGCCGCCGATATTTGTAATAATGCGCGTTCCCGCTCCGCGAAGCGTCGGCAACACTTCTTTTTTATAATATTCGATGCCGCGATTTTCGAGGCCGATCGAATTTAACATTCCCGACGGCGTCTCGGCCATGCGCGGCGGCGCATTGCCCGGACGCGGTTTGCGCGTGACCGTTTTCGATACAAGTCCGCCGAGCAGCGCCGGCGAAACAAAGTTACTCATCTCGAGACCGTGACCGTACGTTCCGGAGGCGCTGAGCACTGGATTCTTTAATTCCAGGGCGCCGACGTGAACGATCGTCGAAACGGTCATGTTTGCGCGGATTCCAAATCGCGGGCCGCGGGAGCCACTCCGGCTTTCTTGCCGAAAAACATATGAATAAGGAGCAGCGCCACGCCGCAATCGATGCCCGCGTCGGCAATGTTAAATGTCGGCCAATGGTATCCCGTCGATCCGATTAGATAAAAATCGAGAAAATCGCGGACGCCGCCCTGCGCCGAAAAAAGGTTATCATAAAGATTTCCGATCGCGCCGGCGCAGAAAAGTCCGAGCGCAACCAGAAAAACCCGCTCGGCCGCGGGCGTTCGCAATGCAAAATATATAATCCCGGGGACGGCGACGATTCTTAATACAATCAGCGCCTTCGACAGCCATCCTTCCTGGCCGATGCCCCAAATGCCGCCGGTGTTGACGACGCGCGTTAAATAAAAGAATCCCGGAACGATCGTGACGGCCTTGTCGTCGCCGTGCAGCGCCGTCGTCGTCCCGTATTCGCCGATATATTGGAATGCCCAATGCTTCGAAAACAGATCGAGCCCCGCGACGAGCGCGACGATAAAGAAGAAATATAGTTTTCCGCGAATACTCACGATGCGGCGCCGTTAGGCATGCTCATGATGCAATCGTACAACTATTCCTCCTCTTCCTCCTGCGATTCTTCATATTCACGATCGCGCTCGGCGATGCGCGCGTATTCTACACAATAACGCGTGTACGGGATCGCTTCGAGGCGCGCTTTCAGAATGTGCGGACACGTCTTGCAAAGTTTTTCCATTTCCTCGACGCACGGCTCGCACATTCCATACGTGCCTTCGTTGATTCGCTCGAGCGCCGCGTCGATTTCGCGAATTGTATTCTCTTCGTTTTCTATCAAACTGAGCGTGAAGTCCTGATCGAATGTTTCCGTTCCATGGTCGGCCATGTGATCGACGGAAACTTCCGAATCACCCTCCTTCAGCGCCTCGCCTTCCATGGCGCCGACTTGATGGGCGAGTTTCGAACGCAATTCGAGCAATGCACTCTTGAATTGTCGCAATTCATCTTTTGTTAAACGCGTCTTCGGCGGAACGACGGGCGCGGACGCCTCCTTCTCTTTTTTATCAGTCTTTTCGGCCGGTTTTTCGGCCGATTTTTCATGAGCCGACGCCGCTTTCGCCGGTTTTTCAGACTTATCAACTTTTTCCGACTTCTCGACCGGTTTTGCCGCCGCCGATTTTTCGCGGGACGACTTTTCGGCGGCCGCTTTTTCAGTAGTCATCTTATCCGCGGCGCTCTTGTCCCCGCCGGATTTCTCGGCAACCGTTCGAGCGGCGACCGGTTTTTCGTTAACTACTTTTTCGGCGATGGATTTCCTGGCCGGCGCCTTTTCGGCCGAAGTTTTTGAACTCGCGACGGGGGCGGTTTTCTTGGACGGTGTCGGCTTGGATGGTTTTTTCGTAGGCATGCTTTTTTTTTGATATGCAATCAAAAACTATCAATCAAAAACGGCGCAGGGGCATTCCCGGCAAAAAACGGGCGAGGAGGGTAGTCGCGCGACACTCGATCGTCAACGGAAGCGCGATTTTCGTAGCGACTTGAATTGCAGCCGAGCATCATGAATCGGCGTTGATCCGACGACGCAAGCGAATGTCCTTGAACAATCAAGATCCGTTCCGACCGCTCATCGACGCGTTTCTGGATCGCGGCTCGGCCGAGGAGGGTCTCTCGCCGCTCACGATCGACGCGTACCGTCGCGAGTTGAACCGTTTTGCGATATTTCTCAGATCGAGCGGCGCGAACGGCTTCGCGATCGACGGACCGGCGCCGATCATTGCGTTTCTCGCCTCGCGGGGTCGGCAGGGAGCCGGAGGCGCAACACGCGCCCGCGCTCTCGTGGCGGTGCGAATGCTGTTTCGGTTTCTTTACGCCGAACGCATTCTTCCGAACGATCCGACGGTGTCGATTCCCGCGCCGAGACGCTGGCGCAAACTCCCGCACGTCTTAACAGAAACCGAAGTCGCGAAAATTGTAACGGATGGCCCCGACGACGCGCGTTTCGAGACGCGCAACCGGGCCATACTCGAATTGTTGTATGCGACGGGCATCCGCGTCGCGGAATTAATAAATTTAACTCTGGATCGTTTAAGTTTTGAAACGCAAACGATCCGCGTGCTCGGAAAACGTTCGAAAGAGCGGCTCGTTCCGCTCGGCGAGCGCGCGGCGGAGGCGATCCGCGTTTATCTAAACGACGCGCGTCCGCTTCTCGAAAACAACAAATCGGCGAACGTGCTCTTTCTCACGCGCCGCGGCGCCAAAATGCAACGATCCGACATCTGGCGCCTCTCGCGCGCGGCGGCGCGCGAAGCCGGCATCGCGCAGAAGCGCGTCAGTCCTCATAAATTCCGCCATTCGTTCGCGACGCATTTATTACAAAACGGCGCCGATCTCCGCAGCGTGCAACAGATGCTCGGACACGCGGACGTCGTGACGACGCAGATTTATACGCATGTCGATTCGGAGCGGCTCAAGGCCGTTCATAACAAATTCCATCCGCGCGCTTGACGGGGCCCCGCGCCGACGGCGGATCGTCGCCGGTCACGGCGCCTTTTCCGTTATTTTTATCATTGCCGCGGCGACGCGCTCCGCGAGTTCGCGCGGAAAGCCCGGAATTTTAGTAATAATGTCGCCGGCGCTCGCGCCGCGCAGCGCCGCCATCGACCCGAAAGTCCTTAACAAATCGCGGCGACGCTTCTGGCCGACGCCCTCGATCCGGTCGAGATCGCTTGTAATCGCGCCGCGCTGTTTTCTGTGATATGTGATCGCGAACCGGTGCGCCTCGTCGCGAATGCGCGCGAAAAGATGGCATTCCGCCGTGCGCGGCTGCAGCGGAATCGGCTCCGCGCGTCCCGGAACGAAAACGCGTTCTCCCGAGTGCGCCGAGGATTCGTCGGTTGCTACAATTCGATCCTTCGCGAGCGAAACCATGGATACTTCAAATGCGCCGCTCTCCTCGCGCGCCTCGAGGGCCGCGTTCAATTGTCCGAGGCCGCCGTCGATAACAATTAAATCCGGCAGCGTCTGATCCTCGACGTCGTGCCGCAGCGCGCGCGCGACCACTTCGCGCATCGCCGCGAAATCGTTCTGTCCGGAAAAACTTGTAATCTTAAATCTTCGGTAACCGTCCTTCGCCGGAAGGCCGTCGACGAACCGCACGCGCGACGCGACGGTCGACCGGCCCTGCAGCGTCGATATATCGAAACAATCGATGATCGCGGGCGCGTCGTCCAGATTTAGCATATCCTGAATCTTAACGAGCGCGTCCTGCGCGGACGCGGCCGTCCCCTCGCGCGCCGCCAGGAGTATTTGCGCGTTTTCGACGGCCATTTCGACGGCGCGCTTCGCGTCGCCGGACTTCGCGACCGTTAAATTTACAGTTCCGCCGCGGCGTTCGCCGAGCCAGGCCGCGATCGTTTCGCGGTCGTGCGGTTCGTGCGAAAGGTAAATTTCACGCGGAATGAAAACGTCGCCTCGATACAATTGCGTCAGAAAAGAATTGAATACTTCCGACTCCGGAAGATCGGTTTGAAACAGATGGGATTTTCCACCCTCGAGTTTTCCGCCGCGGAACGGCAGCCATTGAATCGCCACGCGCTCGCCTTCGCGGCAAAGACCAATAATATCGCGATCGATCGACCTGCCGAGGCGCACGCCCTGCGCCTCCGTCGTCGTCCGCAACGCGTCGAGCTGATCGCGGCACCGCGCGGCTTTTTCGAATTCAAGGCGCGCCGCCGCCGCCGCCATCCGTTCTTCGAGGAGTTTTTCGACTTCGGTCGTCCGTCCTTCGAGCAGATCGCGGGCGCGCGCGACGAGTTGTTGATAATCATTTTTTGTTATCAATCCGACGCACGGCGCCGAGCAGCGGCCGATCGAATACTTCAGACAGGGCCGCGAGCGATTGTTTAATATATTATCGCTGCAGTCGCGCATCGGAATGATCGAATGCAAGAATCGGATCGTGCGCCGGAGCGCGCCCGCGCTCGCGTAGGGACCGAAATACAACGCGCGGTCGGCATGGCGCCTTCGAACCCATTCGAAACGCGGAAATTCCGCCTGTGGATCGAGACGTAACAGATAAAACGCCTTGTCGTCCTTTAATCTTAAATTATACGGCGGCTTGAATCGTTTAATGAGCGTATCTTCGAGAAGAATCGCCTCCGATTCGGTTTTTGTTATAATCGTCTCGATGCGCGCCGCCTTGCGCGCGAGAAACGGAATCAGCACGCGTCCGTCGCCCGCGGCGCGAAAGTAACTCCGCACGCGCGACCGCAATTCGCGGGCTTTGCCGACGTAGAGCGGCGCGTCCTGTTCGTCGCGAAAAATGTAACAACCGGGCAGAGCCGGGATGTCGTCGAGCGTTTCGGAGGGATTCGCGGGGGACATGGTGAACCGTTCGGTCGATGCGAATATAGCAGCCATCCTCCGCGCACTTGACGCTCGCGGGCGGCCGCGCTATCACCTTCGCCCCACAGACGGGCGCCTCTAGCTCAGTTGGTAGAGCAGCTGACTCTTAATCAGCGGGTCGTAGGTTCAATCCCTACGAGGCGCACCAGTGGCACCGTCGGCCTGCGCGCGCGATTTTTATTAACGAAGAGGGACGGCGGCGAATTTCTGTTATGATGCGCAGGCTGTTATGATTCGCAAACCATGCGCGAGAGTGGCGGAACTGGCAGACGCGCTGGACTTAGGATCCAGTGGGGCAACCCATGGGGGTTCAACTCCCCCCTCTCGCACCAGTTTTATTAGTAATTTGACGATTTAATTAGTATCCATGTCTGAATCGGCGCCCGACGAACCCAAACGATTCGAAGCCCGCACACCCGGCTTCGACGAGGGTGCGCGCACGCCGGAAACGCCGAGCGAGCGGGCGGAATGGAACAAATCACGCCACGCGGACGCGCTCGAATATCACAAAAAACAGAACGCGCGTCCCGGCATGGACGACGCGCCCGCGCGGCGGAATCAGTATTGTCCAAAATGCAAAGGCGTCGTCGACTGGCAGTCGGAAATCTGTCCGCATTGTAAAACTACAATTCCCGTCGAACTTCGCGATTATTACAATTTTTCGGATTTCGAGCCGCCGGTCGACCGCCGCGAGCTGCTGCCGGTTATCACGGCGTTTGCCATCGTCGCGTCGATATTGGGACTCGTCATTTGGGGACTGGTGGCGCTCGTGCGCTGGATGATTGCAGGCTGATACCCGCGCAAAGCTTTCCGTGTCCTACACTTCAGCCCTCGGCCGTACCCGATTCGAGGTACGATTTCTCCCCTTTCGCTCTCCGTAGCAAAACCCCGCGTGAAACGATCCCAAATCCTCGACCGACTCCAGCGCGAGATCCTCGTTCTCGATGGCGGTTACGGTACGACTTTTCAACAAAACGGACTCAAACCGGGCCAGGCGCCCGAAGGACTCATGCTCGAGAATCCTTCGCTCGTCGAGAAGGTCCATCGCATGTATGTGGAGGCCGGCGCCGACATTATTTTAACCAATACGTTCGGCGCCTGTCCGACGCGCCTCGAAGACGTCGGCATCGCGGCGAGCCGGACCGCGCATATTAATCATCGCGCGGTCGAACTCGCGCGCAAAGCTACAAAAGGTGAAGCGCTCGTCGCGGGCAACATCGGGCCGAGCGGAAAACTCATTTCGCCGCTCGGCGACCTGACGTTCGACGACGCGATTAAGAATTATACGGCGCAAGTCGTGCCGCTCGTCGAAGCCGGCGTGGATTTGATTGTTATCGAAACGATTATTGATATTCGCGAAATCAAAGCGATCATTTGCGCCGTTCGCGAGCATTTTGACGGATTTGTAATAGCGCAAATGGCGTTTAATGAAGACCAGCGCGCGTTCACGGGGACGGAGCCGGAGGCGCTGGCGGCGGTCCTCGAGGCGATGGACGTCGACGCGATCGGCGCGAATTGTAGCGTCGGTCCGGATTTGTTAGTTCCCGTTTTGGAACGCATGGGCCGCGTCACGAACAAACCGATCTGCGTCGAGCCGAACGCCGGATTGCCAAGATTAGTCAATGGCGAAAATTTCTGGCCCGGCAAACCCGAGGATTTTACGGAATACGCCGCGCGTTTCGTCGCGGCCGGCGCGAATTTCATCGGCTCGTGCTGCGGTTCGACGCCGGAATTCACGCGCGCCATCCGCGACGTCGTCAAGAAAATGGAACCGACGGTGCGCTCCGCGCCAGAATATACAAAACTCGCGAGCCGATTTGATATGTTAAGAATCGGCGCGGGTTATCCGATCCCGATGGTCGGCGAACGCATCAATCCGACCGGCCGCAAAAAGTTAAAAGAAGAATTGCGCGCGCGGAATTTTGCATTCGTGCGCGACGAAGCCGTGAGCCAGGTCGCGCAGGGCGCGGCGATTCTCGATTGTAACGTCGGCGTCGGCGGCTTGGATTTCGACGAGCCGGGAACGATGATCCAGGCGATTCGCACGATTCAATCGGCGGTGCGCGTGCCGGTGCAGGTCGATTCGCCGGATATTATTGCACTCGAACTTGGATTGAAGGAGGCGGACGGAAAGCCAATTGTTAATTCCATTTCGATGGAAAGTCCCGAGCGCATCGATCCCGTGCTGCCGCTCATCCGGCGCTACGGCGCGGCCGTGCTGGGACTAACGATCGACGAAAACGGCATTCCCGACACGTGGCAGGGTCGCGTGCGCGTCGCCGAGCGGATTATTGAAAAGTGCCTCGCGGCCGGAATTCAACGAAACGATATTATTATCGATTGCATCACCATGCCGGCGTCGGCGGATCCGTCAAAAGTATGGGCTACGATCCGCGCGCTGCGCGAAGTGAAGGAACAACTCGGCGTCCGCACCGCGCTCGGCGTAAGCAATAGTAGTTTCGGATTGCCGCGGCGGCCGGTTGTTACAAAAACCATGCTCGCGATGGCGATCGCGAACGGCCTCGATTTTCCAATTGTTAATCCCGGCGACGTCGAAATCCGCGAAATCATCCTTGCCGCGAATTTATTACAAAACCGCGACCCCGACGGGATGAAATATCTCGAGGAATTCGGCGGCGATGTAATCAAAAAACGCGCGATGGTGCAGAAAGTCGATCCGGCCACGGTGCCGGTCGGCGATTTGTTATACACCGCCATCGTCGAGGGCGACCGCGACAACATCCTCGCGTGGATCGACCGCGCGCTCGCCGAAAACATGACGCCGATGGATATGAATAATCAACATCTCGTCCGCGGCATGAACGAAGTGGGCCGCCGATTTAACGAAAAAATATACTTTTTGCCGCAGGTCATTCTCTCGGCCGAGACGATGCAGAAAGCTTTTAATAAACTCCGCCCGCTATTACCGAAAAACGACGACATCAAACGCGGCGTGCTCGTGATCGCGACCGTCCGCGGCGACGTTCACGATATTGGTAAGAACATCGTCGGCGCCGTGATGGAAAATCACGGTTGGGAAGTACACAATTTGGGAAAAAACATTCCGCGCGAAGATATATTAAAAGCCGCCAAGGAAAAAAGCGCGACGCTCGTCGGTCTCTCCGCATTGATGACGACGACCATGGTCGAGATGAAGCGCGTCATCGATCATTTCACAGAACAGGGCTTCGGATCCGTTAAAATTATCATCGGCGGCGCCGTGACTTCGCAAAAGTATTCGGAAGAGATCGCCGCGGCCGGCTGGGGCCGCGACGCCGTCGACGCGGTGAAAAAAGCCGAAATCATCCTCGGGCGCGCGAGCGCGGAAGTCGACGGAAAGGTAAATTAATATTTACTAAAAGGCGATCGGATGGAACCTAACGCTCCTCGCCCACGACACTCGCGGCAGGCCCGGTTTTCGGGAATCGGGCGCGACGGACAACTTCGCATCGCGCAGGCGCGCGTCGCCGTCGTCGGTCTCGGCGCGCTCGGCAGCGTGAGCGCGGAAATCCTCGCGCGCGCCGGAATTGGACATTTAACGATCATCGATCGCGACGTGCTCGAGGAAAGCAATCTCCAGCGTCAAATATTATATTCCGAACGCGACGTCGCCGAGCGTCTGCCCAAGGCCGAGGCCGCGCGGCGCGCGCTGCTCGAAATCGATCATGAAATTAATATTCGCGCGCTCGTCGACGACCTCACACCGCGCAACATCGATCGCGTATTGGATAATATACAAGTCGTCGTCGACGGAACGGATAATTTTATAACTCGATATTTAATGAATGATTGGTGCGTCGCCAAAAATATTCCGTGGGTCTACGGCGCGGCCGTTTCGAGCGCGGGTTTCGCGATGACTTGCATTCCGGGCACGACGCCCTGTTTGCGTTGCGTCTTTCCGGAGCCGCCGCCGCCCGAGGATTCACCGAATTGCGAGACCGCCGGAATCATTGCATCGGCCTCCGGAATGGTAGCGATGGCACAGGCCGCCGAAACATTAAAACTCGTTTCGGGAAATATACAATCTGTGGCGCGCGGATTGCTACATTTCGATCCGTGGAACGGAATGTACAAACTCATGCGCGTCGAACGCGATCCCGCCTGTCCGTGTTGCGCGCGCGGCGAACGCCCGTGGCTGCGCGGCGAGCGCGGCGACGGCACGGTTTCGCTCTGCGGCAGAAATAGTATACAAATCGGCGCGCCCGAATCCGGTCTCGCGCTGCGGCTCGAGGCGATGGCGGCGCGGCTTCCCGACGTCGCGCGGAAATCCGCGTTTTTAGTAGAATTCACGGCCGAGGATCATTTGATTACATTATTTGCCGACGGCCGCGCGATCGTCGCCGGCACCTCCGACCCCGCGCTCGCGCGCACGCTCTACGCGCGCTACATCGGTGCCTGAAGCGAAACGTATCTATTTGGACCACGCCGCGACTTCATGGCCGAAGCCGCCGGAAGTGTTGCAAGCGTGGGCGGATTATCATAATCGAATCGCGGGAAGTCCCGGACGAGGTTCGCACCGCGGATCGCTCGATGCTACAAAACAAGTCGACCGCGTGCGCGGCGATTTATCCGAATTCTTCGGTTTCCGCGACCGTGATCGTTTATTATTCATGCCGTCGTGCACGCACGCGATGAATCTCGCGATTCACGGAATCTTAAAGAAAGGCGACCACGCCGTCGCGACCGCGATCGATCACAATGCGACGTTGCGCCCGCTCGCCGCGCTGCGCGCGCGCGGGATCATTGATTTTACAATTGTCGAGGCGCGCGAGGACGGAACCGTCGAACCCGACGCGATCCGCCGCGCGATTCGTAAGAATACAAAAGTTATTTATATGAATCACGCGAGCAATCTGCTCGGCACGATTCAGAACGTCGGCGCATGGATACAAATCGCGCACGAGGCGGGCGCGATCGCGTGCGTCGACGCGGCGCAGACGGCCGGCCATCTGCCGATCGACATGCATCGCATGGGCATCGACATTCTCGCGGTTCCGAGCCACAAGGGACTTCTCGGTCCGTCCGGCGCCGGCGCGCTGCTCGTTTCGAAGAATATACATATCGAACCTGGCGTTTACGGCGGCACCGGCCACGATTCGGAGAATTTAACTCCGAATGTTGAATTCCCCGGAAGCTTCGAAATGGGAACGGGCAATCCCGGAGGAATTGTTGCATGGGGCGCCGGCCTCGGCGTCGTCGCCGACGCGGGCGTCGATACATTCATAAAGCACGACCGCGAAATGATCGGTTTACTAATCGATAAACTAATAAACTCGCCGCGCGTCCATTTGTATGGTCCGCGCGACATCAGCGCGCGCGTCGGCGTCCTCGCGATCTCGATCGACGGCGTCGAAGCGCACGAAGCGGGCGCAATTTTGGACGCATCCTTCGGAATCTCCGTACGCGCGGGCATCGCTTGCGCGCCATACGCCGCGAAAGCGTGCCGCGCGCCGGAGGGCGGATTGATACGAATCTCCGTCGGACGGACGACGACCGCCGACGAAATCGAAACGACCGCCGGAGCGATTCATCAAATCGCCGGAAGCTAACGATGTTCGACGACGTCACGGCCGTCATTCTCGCCGCGGGCGATTCGCGGAGAATGGGTACAGCCAAGTCGTTACTTAAATTTAATGAAAAAACCGCGCTCGAACTATTGGTAATATCACTCCGAGACGCCGGAATTCAACAAATCCTCGCCGTCTGCGGCACCGACGACCGCGTCGCGGACGAAGCGCGGCGGCTTTCGATTCACGGCGTTTACAATCTCGACCCCGGATCCGGCCGTACGCGTTCACTACAACTCGCGCTTCCGGTCATCGACGAAGACCATTCGATTCTCCTCTGCCCCGTCGACGCGCCGCTCGTCGCGTCGACGACGATGAAACAACTATTACAGAACCGCGCGCCGGGAAAAATCGTCCGCGCCTGTTATCAAAAACGCGGCGGCCATCCCGTTTTATTCGATTCGACGATTCGCGGAGAAATTCTATCGCTCGCCGCCGATCAATCGCTGCGCGACGTCGTCCACCGCGACGCGACTCGAGTATTGGATATCGAAACGGACGACGAGGAGGTTTTGACCAATTTGAATACTCCCGAGGATTATAAGAATTCGGTCGAACGATTCAGAATTAATCAATAGTAATTACCATAATATTTCACGATCGGAATACTCGATGTGTCGCAAACGTAACTCAATTTGTCCTTGGAATCGGAAAACTACTTGCCTGATGTATGTCATTCATATCTAAAATATTTTCGTCCAGCGCCTAAACGCCCTAACATCAGCCGCGCTCAATTCAAACCACTCGCCCTTCTTTCGTTTTTCATCAAAGCGTTTGTGCCAATATGCTTCGATTCCGCTCGGATCGTCAGTTTTGAATGAATGAATCAAGTGTAATTCATCCGGCAACTGTATGCGTATCTCGCTGCCGCGGCGAACAGGGTCATTGGTTTTCCCAATTTTATAGTATTGACCTGATTTCATAAGATAGACTTCTCCTATAATTTGCCGCGTATCGGAACTATCAACTTTCTCGCGTTTCGCGGGCTTTTCAATAACCGCGCGGCATTTTTCAACAATATCCACATACCCTTTCTGCTCCGCATATTTAGCAATCTTCGTTGCAACTTCTCTCTTACGCCCGAGTCTATCAAAAGTTGTCGCGCTCGGGAATTGGGTGTCGTTGTTGCTCTTTACGCGCAAATCGCCATTGGACGGATACCGACCAAGCTCTCGCATAAGTAAAATCAATTTTTCCAAGAGTGCCTCTTCTCCATAGGAGATTCTAAATTCATTGGGGGTAAAGCCCGCCTCGCTCAGCGCTTGACCAAAGTTGGACCAATATTTTTGTATATAATAGAAATTAATTCCCGATTCCTTTTCAAATCTATCACGACCAAGCGGCGCGCCGCCATTGTCTCTTGCTGTTTGGCGAATGGCTTCGAGAATTTCTTGTTTAGTTATGTTGGTCATCGCCCTGTTCTAATCCAATAAGCTCATGAATACTGAAGTGGTTTTCTGCAATCGAATTGCGCGTTTCCAAACCATTGCACTAATATCCGACTTAATCGCGAAGATACACTTTCAGCCCGACTCGTCCGCCGGAAACTGTAACATCGCGTCGAACGGGCTGCTCACGAGCTGGCCCCACAAATCCGCGTACATTTGATGTTCGTTTGGCAGTACGCGCTTGCGGCGCGGCAGGCCTTCGGGCAGCAGCGCTTTCAGCGGAACGTTCATTTTCGTTTGTTTAACAAAAAACGGACTGCCGTGGCCGAGAATCGCGGCGGCGAAACGCGACTCCGCATCCGAGATCCAACCCTGAGGCAGCGTTTTTTGTGATAATGCGTAGGCGTAGACCGCCTGTTCGAAACGCCGCTGATCGAGTTCGTCGCGCAGGTGTTTCCACGCGAGCCGCACGGCCGCCGGGCGTTTTCCACCGTCGGCAACCGGCGGCGCGAGCAGCGGTTCGGCATCTTTATCTTTCATCGCCGCTAACAAAAGCGCCGCGCCGGTCGCCGTCGCCGGATCCGCTTTCCATCGCGCTTTCGCCTGTTCGGATAATTTAGATTTCTCTTCGCTACTAAAACCGCCCTTCAACGCGAGGAGCGCGGCGGCCGCGAACCGGCCGTTCTCGCCGATTTCCGTTTCTTTCCAAGGCGACGCCACGAGCATCGCGGTCCAACCGCGTTCGGCGAGCGCGCCGAGCCAGATTTTTCGCAATTCGGCCGACGACTCCGACGATGCTAACGATCCGAGCGCCAGGTCTCCGGCGCCGAGACCCAATGCAACAATTCGCATTTCGCGCATTTCCTCGGGCGAATTGTCGCCTTTTCGCGGCGCTTCGGCGACGCCGAGGATCGCGCATCGCGCGATCGCGAGATCATTAGACTTCAAATCCGCCGCGGCCGCGCCCGGCGGCGCCGGTTTCTTAAGATTCGAAAGCGCGAGCCAGCACGCGGCGCGCACGACGGGATCGGTCGCGTCTTTTAATAATCCGGGAATTTTCCCCGCCGCCAGATCCGGATCGTTTCTCGAAATCGCGAGCACGAGTCCCGCGAAAATCTCGGGATCGGCGTCGGGATGCTTCATATATTTTTGAAACAATGCCGCGAGGCGCGGATGCTTACGATCGGAGCGCCGCGCCAGCGCGAGCGCCGCCGTCGCGCGCACCTGGTCGGATTCGCGCCCGTCCTCGACAATTGTCATGAGCCATTCGGGAATGCCTTCGCTCGAACAGCCGCCCATTGCAAAGATTCCGACAACCGCGAGATCGACGTCCGTGCCCGGCCCGCGTTTTTGCGAAAAGTATTTTAGTAACGCCTTGCCCGCGCCGTCGTCGGCGATCTCGCCGAGCGCGATGGCCGCCGTCCGCGCCGAATTGTGATTTCCGCGCGTCAACCCGTCCGCGATCGCGGACACGGCCTCGGTCCCGAGCGCGACCAACCGTTCGGCCGCCGCGCGCCTTTTTGTAGCATCCTCATCGACGGCCGACGAAAGGTACTTTTCGACTTTCTCTGCGATGGCGTCCGAGTGTTTGGGCGTCGCGTTTCCGCCTTGAAACACACCTAGAAAAAAAAGCGGAGTTAGAAGTAAATTCACGATGGAGCCACCTGGTTGGATTCTACAACAAATCCCGTGCTTCAGGAGAGCGCCCGGATTCGCCGATGTCGGTTTTCGGAGTCTCGGACACGGAATGGCGCTAACCGGAAGTCTTTCGAATTTTAGGATCGGTGATATTCTCCAAACCCTCTGGCAGAATCAAACTTGGGGTGTTCTGCGGGTTCAATCGGGAAATCATCGCAGGGAATTCGTTGTTTCGCCGCATGGCGTCGCCCTGCTCGACGTTTGTTCGATTGCGCGCGCGCGAATCGAAGAACGGCTCCAACACCTCGGATTGATCGACGCGCGGCAACTCGGCCAGCTTCGACAGAAGGAAAATACGCGGCGTCCGCTCCAGGAAGTTTTGCGCGAGGTCGCACCTGTCGACGCGAAAGTCCTCGCGGGCATTCTCGAATCCGAAGCCGGCGAGCAGGTTCATTTATTGTTAGAATGGACCGACGGCAATTTTGAATTTCTGGAAGGCGAACCTCCGGGCGAAATAACAGAACTCCGCACGCAGGACACTTCGTCGCTCGTCCTCGAAGCCGCTCGGCGGCAGGACGAACGCGCGCGTTTCGGCGACCAGTTTCCGGGCGGCGAAGAATATTATATTAAGGAACATGAAGACGGCGAAATCGGCACCGCCGATGCTACAACAATATTCCAACAGATCGACGGACAGTCGAGTTTGCGCGGCATCGCGGACAGGTCGCTCGGCGATCTGTTTTCGACGGCCAAAATCGCCGCCGAATTGGAGCAAGCCGGCTGGATCCGAAGATTAACATGGGATGAATTATTAATATTAGGCGACCGCCTCGGAAAAACCGACGTCGAAGCCGCGCGGCGTGTATTCGATCTCGCGGAACAGTGCCGCGAAGTTCCGAGTTCCGACGCGCTGTTCGATCTCGCGATCCGGCGCACCGAATCCGGCGACAAATCGGGCGCGGCACTAACATTATCGAGAGCCGCGTCCGATTTCGAAAACGCCGGAGATTTCGAACGCGCCGCCGATTGTATACGTCAGGCGATTCCCCTTTCGCCGCGCGAAGCCGCGGTTCGACGGCATCTCGTCGATGTATTAAAAAAGTGCGGCCCGGAGCGCGCGTCGGAATATTATGAAGCGCTGCGCGATTTATTGGTAGTCATGGCCGACCGCGGCGAGCGCGAAAATGTCGCCGAAATCGAAAATGAAATCATGTCGCGGCTGCCGCGTTCGAGCGAAGAGGAAATGCGCGTCGGCCGCGCGCTAGGCCTTCTCGGGCAGCGCACGACCGCGGCAATATTATTAACACGCGCCGCGAAAAGCCGCGGCCGCTCGGACGCCGCGGGAGCAATTGTACTTTATCGGGAAGCATTACAATTCGCTCCGGAGAATTCGGATGCGCGCTGCGAATTACAAAGATTGAGCCAGTCGCGGTCGACGCGCCGGCTGCGCGCAACCTTAACGATCGGCGCATTTTTAATATTATGCGTCGGCGTCGCGTTTCCGATCCGCGGCGTCATGCGCGATCAGGCCGAGGACGCGCGCCTCAAACAGGCCCAGTTGCTGGCGGAAAAGGGCGAAGACAAGGGCGCGCTCATTCTGCTCGATCAGTTGGAAGCCGACACCGTCGGTCCGTCGGTCTTGGAAAAATGTCAAAGACTCCGCGACGAACTCAATAAGAAAAGCGACGAGCGCCGCCGCGTCGAGGAGAACGATACGGATGATTGGATTCGACGACAGTTCGCGTCGGCCGCCGACGCCATCGATGTTAAGAATTACGGACTCGCCGTGGAATTGTATGAATCCATTCTCCGGCGCCGCATCGACGAGCACCGCGCCGAACTCGTCGGAATGCGACTCGACATCATCGGTTCGAAATTATTGTTTGAATCGCGCCGCGTTCAGGAAATGTGCCGTTCGCTGATGAAATGTTCGCAAATCAATGTTTTGTCCGAGCCCGGATCCGTCCGCGAACTTCGCAACTTGAGTTCGCCGGAGCGCGTGCGCGGCCTCGAATCGATTCTGGCGCGCATCGCCGACACGCCGCTCGCGAAAGTTACAAAAAACCAGGACTCGCTGCGGATGTATATTCAACAGGACATCGATCAATTGACCGCCGCGCGAAAGGAGATCGAATTGTTCGAAACGCGGCTCGCGGACACGAAGGAACTCCGAAATCTGGAGAACACGCTTCTCGACGCGCGCAACGCCGAGGCCGAGGGCAATCCGCGCGCCGCCGTGAAATCTTTTGTACAATTGCAGACGGATTATAAAGGAAAGGCTCTGAAAAGTTATTTTGACGAGCGTGCGCGCCACTGGACGGCGGTCGTGCGGCAGATGGAAATTGTAGAGAAGGCTTCGACGGGCCAGGACACGGCGGCCGCGGAGGCCGAGTTCGCGCGGCTGAAACTGCTCGACCCGAATGTTCGTTATGAGCGCGAACTCGATATTCCATGCTCGATTACAAGTATTCCGGCCGGCGCGCGCATTCGTTGCAACGGCCGCGAAATCGGCAAGACTCCGATGGAATGTTCATTATCCAAATACTTCGGCGCGACGCTCGAATTCGATTTGGAAGGATTCGAATCCGACAAGACAAGGCTCGATCATTTATTTTCGAGAATTGTTAATATCAATTTGCGCCCGAGAGCGGTCTGGACCGGAAAACTCGCGGGCGCGCCCGCGGGCGCCGGCACGGTCTCCGGCAACGCGTGGTTCCTCGCCGATCGATCCGGCTCCGTTCGCGCGCTCGATTGCGAGTCGGGCAACGAGAAATGGAACAAAAAACTCGACACGCTCGGCGGTTGTGTAGGAAACCCGGCGGTGTCGGGCGACCGTGTATTTGTATTAACCCGCGAAGGCGTGCTTTCGGCGCTTTCGCAAAAAACCGGGGAGTCCGCGGGTTCGGTCAAGTTGACGGGCGCGGATTTTCAATTTCCCCCGTTATTGTTAGATTCGTCGACGATGGCCGTGTGCGAGACGACGAACGGCATCGCGATGATCGATTTGAATACGATGACGAAGCGGCGGCAGATTCCGCTGCCGGGTCGCGCGACCGCATTTGCAAATATTGGCCGCGGCCGCGCCGCCGCCGGTTTGCAAAGCGGCGCGCTCGCGATCGCGGACGGAAACGGCGCGCTACAAACATACAATTCCGCGATTTCCGGTTCCATCGACTCGATCAGTAATTTTAACGATACACAAATCATCCTTGTCGGCGCCGGCCAGGCAAAATGGTTCGACGCCGACGCGAAAGAGAGCAAGCCGATCGCGGGTTCGGGGGGCGCGGACAAGTTTAAGATTCACGTCGACGGCCCGACCGCTTGGATCGCGCTCGGGGGCGAATTACAAAAAGCCGTATCCGGCGAACGCGCGCAGACATCCCATCGAAATGGCGGTTCGGCTGCCATTTCGGACTTCCTGATCGGCAGTGGCATGTTTGCAATCGCGGACTCGACTGGAATCGCGGCATTCGACGCCGCAGGCACACCCCGCTGGAGGATACCCTCGTATTCTGGTGCTATTTTTGTCCAACTCAACACTGGGTGCTGGGGAGTCGTATCGGAAGGCGGTGAGATCGCCGTGTTTACGAGCGCGCGATAGACACCCTCAGCAGAGATCTGTTCATGTTTTGTCCAAATTTAAATTTGGACAAATGGGAGGTGTCCGAGCGCCCGGGCATACGGTTTGATTCCACCAGTTCCGTGTCTGCCGAAATTTCAAACGGCGGACGTCAACACCCGAGGAATCCTCCCATGGTCGAAATCGACCGCTTCTCCCTAATCCGAAGCCGGGGTCGCATCCTGCTCAGCGACCTCGAGCCCTGGGTCCAAAACCCAGAATTGTATGAACGCGAACGGGCGCGCCTCGTGCGCCTCGTCGTTCAGCGCAGAATTGCACTATTCCCCGACGAATCCATCGCGGCATCGCAGCGTACCGCGAACTCGACGTCGTCGGACGTCACGCCGACGGATTTGTATCAAGTTTACATGAGAGAACTCCGGCAAATTCCGCGCATGGAGCGCAGCGAAGAGTTTCGTTTTGTCATCGCGCTCGAGATCTGTAAAGAAGCGCTCGCGCTCGAATGTAATCTTCCGAAACCCGGAAATTCCGAAATCGAACAAATCGCGAATTCGACGACTTCCGAAGATGCTACATTTCTCCGAATTCTGGAGAAACTAAGAACAAATCCAAACCGCCGTTCGCAACCCGCGGACCGCGCGGCCGCGCGCATCGAACGCATTAAAGTGCGACTCGATGAAATGTTAGCATGGAAACGCGTGCTCGTATTTCGAACATTGCCGCTCGTACCGGGAATGGCCAGAAGATATAAAGGAATGGGCGTCCCTGTCCTCGATTTGATACAAGAAGCCAACGCTTCGCTGATGAAAGCCACCGATCGTTATGATTGGCGCAAGTCCGTGCGATTTGTAGTGTATGCGCGCTGGTGGGTGCAGCAGGGCGTTTTGAAGAGTCTCTCGTGCCAGAGCCGCACGGTGCGCACGCCCGTGTACATGGCGCAGAAACTAAAGAAAATCCGCGATCTTAACGATCGCTCCGTCACCGAAACGGGCAGCCGCATGAGCGCGGAGGCTCTCGGCGTCGCGCTCGACGAACCGGCGGAGCGAATCGAGCGCGCGCTCGCCGCCGCCAAAATGACGGTGTCGATCGATCGCGAACTCGACCCGAGCGGCGAATTTACACTTCGCGACACGCTCGCCGACCCGCACGCGGACGATGTTAACGATGCGCCGGCAGGTCCATCGTTAACAAATCGAATTGACGAAGCGCTCTCGTCGCTCACGGGCCGCGAACGCCTCGTCCTCGAATTACGTTATGGTTTGCACGACAACCACGCTGAAACGCTCGAAGCCGTTTCTCAAAAACTCGGCGTGTCCCGCGAACGCGTGCGGCAGATTCAAGAACAGGCGATCCGCAAACTCAAGGCGCCTTCGCAACATCTGAAACTCGTCGAGTTTCTGCAGGAATAGATAAATTAAAGGACGAAAGGGGGACAGGTCCACTTTTCGTCCTTTCATCTCCGATATGTATCTTCTCTGCGAAGTCTGCAGTGCTTCAAGTACACAGAAGATCTCTCGATATCATAAATAAAGCGGAAGCGGCCGATTCGGAGGCGATATTGGCCATCTCCAACGGGGACATTTTCAAGTTTCAAAATGTCATGTTGCCGGGAGCGATTGTATGGATCCGCACTCAGCGTTGTGATCGCCCGCGAGAGCGCGGGCTCGAATCCTGGCTGCCTCGAAAGGGAGCGCGCGTCCCGTTCGAATCTTGAAGTGACAAGAACCGAAGAGGCCGCGGTCATGCCTGCTTGCGTCGCTTTCGAGTGCGCGAACCATGCTCTCGGATCTCAGCAAGAAACTTTTCCGCAGATCGAGTTCGACCGCTCGCGATGTCGCGATTGCTCTCTGTGATTGCACGGCGAACGTGGGGATCGCGCGACTCGAGGTAACTCTCGAATTCATCAATATCCATTAGCCCGGCGATGGGAATCCCATCTTTTTCGAGAATAACATATTCCTTGTTGAGGTGGACGCGTTTCACCACGGCCCCGAGATTGATTCGGGCCTTGGTCAGCGGTAGGCGGGCTGGAATGGAAGACATGGTGTACTCAATTGATGAAGATTGATCAATATACATCACCGTGACTTCACTGTCAATGCCGATTGGAATTGCATCGGCTCTTACACGCGATCCGGCCGCCTCAACCGGAAAAGTGATAGACCACCTTTTTCATCCACGTGTAAATTTCGCTCATTTCCGATCGTGGACAAATCGTTTAATTAATATATGAGTAATTGAACCACGCGTGATCACTAATTTTCTAATCGTTCATCCATACCTCTCCCGAGAATCCATCTATACAAATCACACCGCCAGGTGCAAACCAGGTCGGAACGAGTGTATCTTCGGGTAGGCGCAACTTCCCTCGTAGTTTTATTGGAGCCCAAACATACGCTAACTTTAGCTCTAATTGATTAGGGATCAGTACATCTAAACCATGTATCCTGATCGGCCACCTTACAGACTTGACTAATCGGTCCTCGGCTTGGGCTCGCGAAATTATCTCCCTCTGGGATCCAACAAGCTCTTCGAATTTACCAACAGCAATGTGTCCGGCGAACTTGCCGCGACCTCTAATATAGATAACCGTATCAATTCGCGTCGGCGAGCCCTTGTATTCCAATTGAAAAGTAATAGTATGCCCCTTTTCGGACTCAGTTGCGGGCGCCTCTTCCCCAGATGCAGTATGTAATATATTTTTTACTTTAAGCGAGACATCGGGCGCAGGCGCTCCAAAATGATCAACAACCCAAGCAACTGCCGCGGCCACCGCCTCGTCATCACTCTCGAATGGTATATCTAATGGAAGTTTTGACTTCGCGAGCGGAAAATAGGAAATATAAGCTTTCACATTTAGCTCAAATGCTTCGGCCTGCTTCAGCGGACGTGATAGAGTGAATCGCAACGCCGGCAGGCGCTGAGTCATTCTCGCCGATTCTTGCGAGGAAGACATTGAAGCGGACGGCATACCTTCGATCTCCCTTGACCCCGAATTGCAGCAAGAGATCGACAAAACAAGTGCAAAATATGGAAGCAACAAGTTCCTAACAATGCACTGAATACGCTTGAGCAAGTTCAATTTCATCGTAAGCGTCCGGCAAAAGCCATTTTCGCGCTGAAACGCGTTTTTTTATTAGTTAAACCTTCGCTGCAGCTCGCTCCCGCTCCTTTCACAGAAACGCGGGGTAAGTTCCTGCATCGGTCGCGGGTAAACTTTATTAGCAATACTCTGGTATTTGGACAGTGCGGAATCTTAGCCAGTGGATTCGTTAGCCCCTGGACAGCCGAAAGTTTGAGCCATCTTTCTAAATATTGAGCAAATGTTTCCGTCATGATCGTAAAGATTGTGATACCTAGAAATGTGCCACAGCAAATTGTATTCAATTCTCCATGAGGACATTCCACAAGAGTCGGGGCAAGAAAAAATCCTGAACTCGGCCCATGAACCAACTAAACTACGGATAAATCCTATACAACATTCTCGGAAACGGTATGCATTCGCGTAAATGGTCGACGCCGGTCAGCCATGCGACGCAGCGTTCGAGTCCCATGCCGAATCCCGAATGGGGAACCGATCCGAAACGCCGCAGGTCCAAATACCAGGCGAATGCTTCGCGCGGAAGCTTATGATCGGCGATGCGGCCCTCGAGAATATCAAGATTCTCCTCGCGCTGGCTGCCGCCGATGATCTCGCCGTAGCCTTCGGGCGCGAGCACGTCGACGCAGAGTGCGAATCGCGAATCCTGCGGATCGCGTTTCATATAAAAAGCCTTCACTTCGTGCGGATAACGATGGACCATCACCGGCCGATCATAATTTTCGCCGATCGCCGTTTCGTCGGGCGCGCCGAGATCGCCGCCGTACTCGAACGGCAGGCCTTTTTGTTTTAACAAATCCACGGCGTCCGTGTACGAAAGCCGCGGAAACGGCGGAACGATCTTTTCGAGTTTGGTAATATCGCGTTCGAGAATTGTAAGTTCCTCCCGGCGCTCGGCGAGGACGCTTTTGACGATATGGCAGAGCATCGCCTCCGCGAGATCCATGATATCGTTTAACTCGGCGAACGCGACTTCGGGTTCGATCATCCAGAACTCCGTCAAGTGGCGGCGCGTTTTGCTTTTTTCGGCGCGGAACGTCGGGCCGAATGTAAATACTTTTCCGAACGCCATCGCCGCGGCCTCGGCGTAGAGCTGGCCCGATTGTGTTAAATATGCTTTTTCGTCGAAATATTCCACTTCGAAGAGCGTGCTCGTCCCCTCGCACGCCGCCGGCGTGAAAATCGGAGAATCAATATTTACAAAACCGCGTTCGTAAAAGAATCCGCGGATCGAGCGGATGACGGCGTCGCGCACGCGAAGGCACGCCCACGGCTTCCGGCTCCGAAGCCACAAATGGCGGTTTTCCATCAAAAAACCCGTGCCGTGTTCCTTCGGTTGTATCGGAAAATCCGCCGCGGCTTTTTGATATGTCTTCATCGCGCGCACTCCGATTTCGGCGCCGCCCGGCGCGCGCGCGTCGAGGCGGACCTCGCCGGTGATCTCGATCGCCGATTCCATCGACAGCCGCTGCGCCTCGTCAAACGTGGCATCGTCGACTTCCGATTTGACAAATACGCATTGCGCGATGCCGCTGCCGTCGCGGAGCACGAGGAACGCAAGTTTACCTTTCGCGCGCAAATGATACACCCAGCCGCGAATCGTCACGCTTTCGCCCGGGTGTTTTGTCAATGAATCGATGGAAACTACGTTCATGGTCATGGATTTGATAATGATTCAATCGGAAAAGTAATTATTAATAATCAAGGAAACAATTCATAAATGGGCGTAAGGCGCGTTTCGCCGATTTTCCCGTTGACGATAAATACGGATCCTTTCAATTGTAAATCGCCGCGCGAGGCCTCGACGCGCACGACCGTCGAACCGCCCGCGAGATTCGATTCGCCGATCATTCTAATTTTCGCGTAGCCCTGATTCGCGAGCACGCGGATCACGAATTCCTCGTCGGTTTCGTCGCTCTCCCGGGTCGAAACGCCGACGACCGATTCGCGCGCGTCGCTCGCGATCGTGCCTTCGAGTTCGCGAACGCGATTCAATAACAATTCAAGCTGCCGCTCGACGGGCGCCGTCGCGTTCGCGTGCACCGCGCTTTCAAGTTGCGCGACGCGTTGTGATAATTCCGTGATCGATTCCAACATCGAGAGCCGGTGTTCCAGCGATTTTCCGCGGAGCAGATAGAGGGCGAGCCCGATCGCAAGGCAGCTCGCGATGGCAAGGCCGGTCATGATGATTTCCGTCACGGGAGGTCGCCGGGATTGGATGTTACACGGCCGAATCATTGTTTCCCTGCTAAACTGCCGAAACACCCAGCGCATGCTCCCCCGTAAATATCAGCGCGGCATCGCTTTCTCCGTTGTTTTGACGGCCGCGATTTACTTGGGGCTGATCGTTTATAACGGCGGCGTCGAAAAACTCGCGTCCGCGCTCGAACGGTTTCCATGGTGGGGAGTGCCGATCGGATGCGCGCTCGCCGCGGGAAACTGGTTCATACGATTTTTCAAATGGGAACGCTACCGAAAGCTCCTCGGCGTGCGGATCACGCTCGCGCAATCGGTATTGATATATCTTTCGGGATTCGCGCTTTCGGTGACGCCCGGCAAGATGGGCGAAGCCTACAAATCGTTATTAATTAAAAGAATCGACGGCTCGCCGATCAGCCGCACGGCTCCGATCGTCATCGCCGAACGCCTCACCGACCTGCTCGGATTAGTTATATTAATGGGCGCGTCGGGAATCGCTACAATTATGGGCGGCCAGCGGCTTTCGGGCGCGCCCGAGGGTCCCGATTACGGCCGCTACATCGGCACCGCCGCACTCGGAACGCTGATTCTTTGTATCGTATTTCTCGGCGTCGTTTTTTGCGATCCGCTCGTGATGTTCATTATTAAAATCATGGGCCGCGTCGGCTGGCTGAAAAAACTCGACGACAAGCTCGTCAGTTTTCACGACGCCACGAAGAAACTGTTATCGCCGTCGCAATTGTTATTTCCAACGCTGATTTCGGTCGCGTCCTGGAGCTGCGAGGCGTACGCCTGTTATTTCATTGCAAACCAATTCTCCGCCGACAAACCCGGCCTCGACGACGTCCCCGGCGCCGCCGTCACGCTCCCGCTCTGCTTTTTTGCATACTCGTTCAGCATGATCGCGGGAAATATATTATTTCTACTCCCCGCCGGCGTCGGCGTCACCGAGGGCCTGCTCGGCTGGCTCCTCGATCACATCGCGGGTCTCATTCAGGCCTCGTCGATTTCGTGTACATTACTATTACGCGCCTGCACGCTCTGGTTTGCCGTCCTCGTCGGCCTCATCAGCACGACGCTTTTTGAACGATGGTACGGGCGGGTGGAGGAGAATAATGGAGAGGCGGGAGGAACGTGAGGATTCGGGAATTATCTAATAAGTAGTCGGAAATATTAATTATGATTTCTTTGAATTCAACTCCCGGCATCCATCGCGAGGAAAGAACAGGCCGATGATCTTATACAGACCGATGGACATCGTGGAACTCCGGCTGGTATACGAAACGGGAATGAAACATTTTCCACCGCGAAAACCGGAGCAACCCATATTTTATCCGGTCTTGAATTTGGAATATGCGAACGAGATTGCCAAACAATGGAACGCCGAAGGCGAGTTCGCATCGGGTTACATAGCTAAATTTACTATTGACGATAAATATTGCGCACAGTTTGAGACTCGCAGAGTTGGAGCTTCACGTCACGTCGAACTTTGGATTCCGGCGGATGAATTGTCCCGCTTCAACGACCACATCGCGCCTCCGATTGTCATTATTAACTCGTACTTCTGTGCGAACTTCAAAGGTCACGTTCCAACGAAGTTCGGATTGCAAGGAAAAGATGCGACTTCTCAATTCGTCTCGCTTGCGTACTCTTTGGGTTACAGCGGCATGGATTTCATATGCGAAATCGCCGCGAACCACGTCGCGATTTTTCTCAATTACTCATATTGGATGCAGCGCGAATTTTCAGACCAAGGCATCAATAAGGTTGAGCAGGAACGCGTTTTGTTGGCGATTCAAAAAATTTGGACGGATGTCATTCCGGGAATCCCTTTGCCAATGACCGCCTGACACTACTTTAATGGCCTACGCTCCGCACCGGCCGGCCTTGTTAACGTATGATAAATACGGATCAGTCCGGCTCCATTCGAGCAATTTTTCATAGCGAATCGTCCCATTTTTTCGGAAGAAGGACTTCGATTCCGATGGCCGGCCTGAATTCAGCCGCAAGGTGGCGAATTACATACCAAATCGTGCGAAATAAGCAATATTTACTGCTGCTATTACGATAATCCGCGCTCGAACCTTGGGGACGATTCCACTGAACACCGTTTTCTGTCGCAAGAGCATCCGGAATTTCCTCAATAATTTCGTGAACACTCCTGAGCCTCACGGCTCGGCCACGCATATTAATTATAATTTCATGAAATGGAAAATGTATTATTTCGTATTGCGCGTCGGCATTGATCAATGGAGATAACAACTCTAAATTTGACATAAGTCGCCCAAGTGACTCCTGATCAATTGCCGAGTAGAAATAGGGCGGCCCTCCAAGCTTGCCATCGCGGCTCCAAATAACTTCCCCGTCCGGCCAATATGCAATAATCAGAGAGTATAGATCCAGGTCGACATTGGCATTCTCGTTGAAATTGGCATTCTCGCGGACAACACAAATTATACTTTCGTCAAATTTTCGATCCGTAATACTTATATTTTTTGATACACATGACAACGGAAGGCACAATAATAACGCACTCCAGGTTTTGGCGTTTCCGGACTTCTTCGCCAAACTACGCACGGCAGGGTACACAGATCCGCGTCCGTCCTATTTCTTAATGATCGCCTCCAACTCCGCCGCGAGCCCGTCCATTTCTTTTTGTAAATTCGCATCGATGCCGTCGCGGTGATTCTTGAGACTCGTGAGCGCGCGTTCGATGGCGTCGGCGTTGCGCGAGCGGAGCGCTTCGCGCGCCTGAGCCACGCTGTCGCGGGCGGCGGCGGTTTTTTGTATTAATTGGACGACGGGATTGCCGTCGAGGGCATTGTTGGCGCTAACATTGTTGGCGGGAGCGACGGTCGGCGAAGCCGATTTCGCCGAACTGTTGTCGATCTTCTCGGTTTCCGGCGTCGGCGACGGTTTCGCGGATCCGCCCGCGCCGTATCCGCCGCCGAATTGTTGTAATAAAACGATGATAACGATCGCCGCGACAACGACGGCGATCATAAACAATTTCGATTTTGTAGTCATTTGGTTTCCTCGCGCCGGGTCGCCCTCAAATTTCGGGTTTCCTCGGCTTCGCGCGAATTCGGCGCGATTTGTTCGATTTTATCGAAATAACGGTCGGCGTCGGCGCGCCGCCCCATCGCCTCCTGTAACTTTCCGGCTAATAACAAAACGTCGGCGCCGCCGCCGGATTGAATCGCGATTTCATACAAATCCGCCGCGCGTCCGGCATCGGCCGCTTTTCGACCGGTAAGATACGTGCGATGATACGATTCGGCCGTGAGCCGCGTGACATTGGCGTCGCCGGGCAGCAATTGCGACGCGCGCTCCAGAATATTAATAGCATCCCGATACTTTGTCAGCCGCAGGTAGGCCTCGCCTTCGAGCGTGAACGCTTCGCCGGAATTGCTCTCCCAAAGTCCGGCCGCTTCGGAGGCGCTCAATTGTACTTTTACCAGCAGGTTTCTGGAGCGCGTCCAGTCGCCCGACGCGCGGGCGGTTTCCAAATTCTCGCGGGCTTCCTGCAGCGCGATGTTCGAACGCGCGCGCAATCCCGACTGATGCATAAAATATACAAATCCGGCGATCGCGCCCGCGAGCGCGAAGATACTTATGAAAATAACCGCGAGTGTTTTGCCGCGCATTCGTGAATATTACCTTTTCTTGCCGCCGACGGGGAGTTCGAAAAACGCCGCGGCGAGCGCCGCGACCGCCGCGAGCGCGGCGAAGGCGAATCCGAATTCATAAAACCCCGGATCGCTCGGTTTTTCGACGCTTTCGAGATCGGCGTCCCTCTCCGCGCCGAGTTCCATCGTGATTCTCGGATCGGGTGAATCCGCCGGCGCGGCGTCGAGCAGCGCGTCGGCCATCGCGGCCACGAGTGCGGGCGCCGCCGGCGAGTCCGTCCACACGGGATCGCCCCAATCGAAACCGATGCGCGCGCGCCCGCCGTCGAGTCCGGCCAGGGTCTCCCCGCGATCATTAACAATCCAAGGATCTTTACAATTCACGGGCGTCGCGCGAACGCGCCCGGGGAACGCCAGGTCCGCGACGGGCGAACCCGGCAGCGCGCGCGGGCGCTCATCGCCGCCCTTCGCAACTGTAAATTCGATGCCGGACGCGCCCGGTTTTTCCGAACCGTCGAAACATAACAATGCACGCGCCTCCGACGATGCGCCGCCCCGCGAATCCCGCACGGCGTTCAGCGCGCGAACGAGCGCCTCGGGCGCGTCCGGCGGGAATTGTAAATTCAAGCCGCGCGCCGGAATTGTAATTTCATCGTCGGCTTCGCACGCGTCGGCGCCGCCCGAAATGCGAAAAATGCGCGACGCGCCCGATTCGACGGGCAGCCAGCGCGACTCGCGCGCCGCCAGATCGATCGTTAATAATTCTTTTCCGCCGGCGAGCGTCCGGCGCGCGGTCGCGTTTCCCGCATTTGTTATAACGATTCCCGGCGTCCACGGCGCGCGCCCGCCGGGGCCCGCGGTCAGCGAGAGCCCCGCGTTTTCGCGGCCCGCGCCGAATTGTATAATTTCGACGCCGGGAATCGGCGAAAGTTCCGCGCCCGTGAAAATCCATTTTCTTCGCGGCGACGCGAGCGCGGCCCGTTGAATGTCATAATATTCGAATTGTAGCTTTGCATTCCGGACGACGGCGGCGACGGACTCCGGAGTCCCCTCGAATCCTCCGCCCGGACATAACATCAGCGCGACTTTCGTATCTTTTGCGAGCGCGGCGATTCTTTGCAATGCCGACGCGCGGGCGCGCTCGAACCGCGTGCGGCCGTCGGCCGACTTCCACGCCATGCGACCCGAACAATCGAACACGACGTCGACCGCGGGAGATCCGACGATTCGCGGTCCGGCGGCCGCGATCGCCGCTAATATTACAGATGCGATCGCGAACCACGTCGACAAACGGGGTCTTCCGCGCGCCGCCGCCGGATCGCGCGGCGTCGGATCATAAAATTGAACGGCCGGGCGATCCAACACGGTTCGGCCCGCGCGCCTCGCGAAATAATATATCAATAATGCCGCGGATGCGAGCGCGAGCAAGGCGGGGCGCGTCCACTCCATGGGCGTCCGTCAACCGCGGGATCCGGCCGCGCCCGGAAAATTTAGATGCGTCAATAATTTAATAAATGACGCTTCCCAACTCTCGTCCGCGTTTATTATAATAAATCCCGCGCCCGAACGTTTGCAATGTTCGGTCCACGCGGCGATGAATCGGTCGCGTTTCATGATGAATTGTTCCCGGCCCGTACTTGTAAACATACGCCGTTCGCCGGTCTCCGCGTCGCGCACTTCCGCGGCCGATTCCGGCGGTTCCAGATCGAGCGCGCTCCAAACGGCGCACACCGTCGTGCGCGCGCCGCGGGCGCAGGCGCGTTCGACGAATGGTTGTAATAGCGCAGAATCATACAAATCGCTCAACAACACCCATTCCCGGCGCCGCCCCGCCGAGGCGGCGCCCGTTCGAATGGAATCTAACAATTCGGCGCAGGGCTCCGGCGGCGCCTCTTCCACTTGGCCCAACCAGCCCGCGGGCGTCGCCGCCGTCGATGCCGCGTCGCGAACGCCCGCGAGGCGCGGCGCGCCGCCGGAAGCGATCGCTACAATTCCAAGCGCCCCCGCGAGCCTCCGGGCGCACGCGTCTTTTTGCGAATACGGTATTTTCGAATTCCAGAATCCCATCGATCGCGATCGGTCGAGAACGATATGAATCTCGGGAGGCGCCGCGTCGCTGTAATATTTAACCATCGGAACGTCGAGGCGCGCGAGCGCGTTCCAATCGAGCGCCCGCAGGTCGTCGCCCGGCGAATAGGGCCGCGAATCGTTTATATCAAATCCGGCGCGCGCGGACGCCGGGCCCGATCCGCCGGCGCCGGCGATCGTCGAGCCGGAATGCGCCCGCAACCGAAGCGCGCCGACTCTTTTTATAAATCCCGAATCGAAAAGCCGGACCATGTAAATTAAACGCTCGGAATCTATAATATTTATCCGCCGGACGTCTCCGGCGGATCGAGTTCGAGCCTTCGCGCGGGGCCTGCATTCTTATAATCCCCGTTCATAAATAATAATTCGCCGCGCCGGATCACCGCCTGCGGAAAACCGCGCAGCCGCCGCCCTTCATAGGGCGACCATTTCGATTTCGACGGAAGCGCGGCTCCGGCGACCGCGCGTTCGGCGTCGGGATGCATCAAAACGAGATCGGCGTCGCCGCCGACGGCGATGCCCGATTTATTATGAATGCCGAAACATCCTGCCGCTGCCGCGGTCATGGAATCCAATAATCTGGAAAACGGAACGCCGCGCGCCGCGATTTCAAACAATAACGGATATACCAAATCGACGACGGGAAGCCCCGACGGAGCCTGCGCATACGGTAAATTCTTCTCCTCGACCGGGTGCGGCGCGTGGTCGGTGCCGATCGCGTCGAGCGTGCCGTCCGCGAGGCGTTCGCAAAGCCGGTCGCGGTCGCGCGCGGTTTTGATGCTCGGATTTACTTTTGCAAAATTACCGATTTCGCCGGCGATCTCGTTCGTTAATAATAAATAATGCGGCGAGGTACTCCCGGAAACGCGCACGCCGGAGGCCTTGCCTTGAGCTAACAAATCGGCGCCGCGGCCCGTCGATATATGAAATATGTGCAGCGACGCGCCCGTCGCCGCCGCGAGCTCGATCGCCGCGGCGATGGCTAACGTTTCCGCTTCGGTCGAACGCGCGAGATGGTGGCTGCGCGCGTCGATATTTGTATATTTCGCTCCGTCGCGGCGCAGCAGCGATTCCTCCTCGGCGTGCACGACGACGGGCCGTCCGGCCGCCGCCGCGGCGGCGAAAAGATCTCTTAATAATCCGTAATCGGTGACGCCGCCGACGCCGGTCGAACCGCCCATGAATAATTTAAATCCGGGGACGCGCGGCGCCATTTTTATTAGTTCACCGGCGCTTTCGGAAAGTAGATTCGGAAACAAGCCGAAGTCGACGAGCGAATGTTTTTGTACAATCGATTCGCGCTCGAGCAGGCGCTCCAGCGACACGGTGAGCGGCGGATTATTTTGAATTTCGAGAACGGACGTCACGCCGCCGTGCAGCGCGCCGCGCGATCCGGAGGCCCAGCCCTCCTTCCGCTCCAATCCCGGCTCGCGAAAATGAACATGAATATCGAGCAATCCCGGAAGAATATGAACATCGCGCGCGTCGAAACAATGCGGCTCCGCAACCGGATCGCCCGTCAGCGCGGCAATCTTATCTTTCTCGACGATAATATTAAGTCTTTCGAATCGCCCGCCCCGATATACATTTCCGCCGGCCAACGCGTATCGCCGGGGCGGCGCGTTCGCGCAGACGTCCTCGAGTCGTGGAGTCACGGGCGGTTTTTCGATAACTACTAATTAATCAGGCCGGCCGGCGCCGCATGGCGACGAGAGTGAGATCGTCGGGCGACTTTCCGCCGCAGAACGATTTTACGGATTGTACAATTTCGCCGACGAGATTCGCCGCGGTCGCATCCGCATGCGCGGCGATGACGTCGCGAAGGCGGGCATCACCATACAATTCCGTTCCGTTGTCGGGCCGCCCTTCTGTAATGCCGTCGGTGAATCCGACGATGACGTCGCCGGGATGAAATTCGATGAATTCGCTCGGTTTATACACTTCGGTGTCGATGAGTCCGAGCGCCGCGCCGCCGCTCGCGAGTTCGACGAACGCGCCGCCGTTCGCGCGGCGGAGCAACCCGGGCGGATGGCCCGCGTTGACGTATTGCAACCGCCCATTCTTAACATCTAACAATACGACGATCAGCGTTTGAAACATTCCCTCCTCGACGTCCGTCATCAAATCGCGGTTTAATTGTGTAATCGCGTCGCCGAGCGGCATTCCCGTTCCGAGGTACGCGCGGAGGCGGGCGCGCGACGACATCGTGACGAACGCGGGACCGAGGCCGTGGCCCGAAACGTCGGTCACGCTGAATGCAATATTCCCATCGGGCAATTGTATAAAATCGAACGAATCCCCCGTCGCTTCCGAGGCCGGCTCGTACGCGCCGTGAATCTCGAATGCGTCGAGCACGGGCGCCGATTGCGGCAACATTCTCTTTTGTATCTGCTGCGCGACGCGCAACTCGCCTTCCATGCGTTCCTTTTCGAGCGAATCGTGCAGCAATCTTGCATTTTCGAGAGCGACAGCCGCCTGCGCCGCGAACGCCGCGAAGAATTTAAGATCGGGTTTTGTAAACTCGCGCTGAACGACGCGGCTGTCTACATAAATCGCGCCCATGAATTTATCTTTAACAAGCAGCGGCGCGCACATGACCGCGCGGATCCGAAGATCGAAAACGCTTTGTGATAATTCGAGCGCGCGCGCGTCGGAATTCACCATTGACGTCATCGGTTTGCGCGTTTCTTCGACCTGCGAAACGACCTTCGTCGAAAAGCGCGTGTCCTTCGGCAAATCCTTGCCCGCCGCGTCGCGCGCAACCCGCGCCGTCAACTCGCCGGCATTTTCACCGTCGCTGTCGCCGTCGTTTAATAACAAAAATCCGCGCTCGGAACGCGCGACGATCATGGCTTTGTCGACGATCGAAACGAGGACCTTTTCGAGCTGCATCGTCGAGCTGACGTCCGCGACAATCGCGAGCAGCATGCGGACGTTTTTGCCGTCGGTGCGCTCGTCTCCCGTCAAAAACGAGTCGTTGTGCTCGTCATCGGGCGCATCGCCGGACGGTTGAGCGCCCGCACCGGGTGACGGAGGAGGCGGAGTCGCTCCCGCGCCGCGCGAGCCTTTGCCAAAGCCAAAGATACCCATGTTGCGCACAGTGTCTCTCGAAACGCCTCCGCTTGGAAGCGTCTTGCGGGCGTGCCGGCGGACGCGCATCCTAACCAGCCTGCGGTTTCACGCCCCCTCGGCGCGCACACGCGCGCGCGCAACTTTCCGAGATGGCAGCTCCGTGCGCGGCCGCGCCAGAATTTAAATAATAACTAACTAACACTAACCCAATCCTCGGAGCCTAACTTGCATATTGAAGAAGACACGATCGGTTCGGACTACGCCATTCTTCGACTGCGCGGAGAATTTGATACTCCATTCGTTCCGGAATTCGAACAGGAAATCGAAAACCGCGCGAACAGCGGCAAGCTGCGGATTATCTTAAATTTAAGATTTCTGCGGCTGATCAACTCGACCGCGCTCGGCGCGCTCGTCCGAACGCAAAAGAAACTCCGTCAGCGCGGCGGCGATCTCGTCATTTCGCAGCCGTCGGCTTTTTGTAAAGATGTCATCGGAAAATTACATCTGGACCGTCTCATTAAGATTTACGAGGACGACGCGCTCGCCATCGACGCGGACAGCGAAACGAAACGCGCGACGGCCACCGTCCAGACGGCCGGGGACGTATTGTTTAGTTACACCGATCCGCAAAAAGCGAAGTTCGCGCCCCGTCCTACCGAAATCGGCCGGATCCGGACGCTCGAAGAAGAAGCGATCGTGTTCGCGTGGAATGCTAAAGATACAAATCTCCAAGTAAACGATCTCAGAATGTTATTCGAACCGGGCACCGAACTGCGCCTCAAGTTCAAGCTGCCGATGGCCAAGAAACTCGATTTTATCGAAGTCTTATCCAAGATCGTTTCGCTCGATTTCCCGAAAGAGGGTTTCGGCGTCGGCGTGCGCGCGCGAATTACACAAATGTCGGATGCCGATAAAAAATCGCTGCAACAGTTCGTGCAGGACATGCGTTTTCTCAAGGACGAATTGAAAAAAGCGACCGAGCAGTAGTTTCAGCGGAAAATCAGTGAAATCGCGGGCCCGGCCACTGCCGGGCCCGTTTTTTTTCTCAAGCATTTGGCGATTTGTTTCGATTCAAAAAGCGGACGGACGCGGCGGAGGTCGCCCGTCGTCCACGTCCCGTTCCCATAAGGTCGAAAGTGTCCAAAAGCGCTCTGTTTATCGATAAACCGTCCCTGTTGCTCGTCGAAAGCAACGAACGCGGTCAGGCTAATATTACAGTTCATCAGGAGGCCCTGAAGGGCTTGTTACAACTGAATCCGCGCCATTTCCGCGTCTTTATGGTCGGCAACGACGACGCGATCGCCTTCGAGCGCGTCCCCGAAAAGAAACATCAAAAAGCCTGCGCCGATATTCAGGAAGCGTTAACTTCGTCCGGAATTACAATTGTCGCGGATTATGCATGTCCATTTGCAATGAACGCGCCGCCGCTGCACCGCCGCGACTCCGTGTTCCGATTCCCCAATTCGGGCGCGATGAAAGCGGCGCGGCTCGAATATGATATTGCCCTCGACACGTCGTGGATCATTTCCGATCGCGCCGAGGCCATGCTCGCGGGATCGCGCGCGGGCGCGCGAACCGCGCTGATCCGTTCGCCAAAGAACGAGCGCCGTTATGATGTGACTCCCGACCTCGTCGCCGACGATCTCGGCACGGCGATTCGATTTCTCGCGAAGTTACAATTAACGATGTCGCGCTGAATCCGCCGTCGAGCCGGCCGGTTTCGTTAATATAAATTATCTTCCCGGGCGCGCGGGCGTGTAAATGCGCAGTTCCGATCCGTCGTGGAGCGCGATGGGAACTCCCCGAAGGCCGAATCTTGCATTCGGAGCGGCCGGTTCGCCGTCGTCGACGACGCCGGCGAGCGCCGCGCCGGCGATCCGCGAAGCGGGATCGCGCTCTTTCTTATATTTCCAAATAATCGCGTTCGCGCCGCCGCACAAGTCGCGAAGTCCGGCGTCCCATTTCGCCGGATCGGCGTCGCGCAGTACGATCGCGGGCGATTGATAGAATCCCCACGGCCGCCGCGTTCGCAGCGCTTCATACTGATAAACGGCCGCGTTGACGAACGGATGATCGGCCAGTACCACGATGCGCGAACCGAAGTCGAGTTGCATCGCGTCCAATGCAAATAAAATTTCGCGAGTATGATAATCGATCCACGGCTCGTCGGGCTCCGTGATCGAATTCCAATAAAAACTCCGGTGGCTCCAGACCGGTAATCTAAATATTACAGTTCCCGTGCCGCCGAGGCCGTCGGAGGGGCGCGGGAACAAACAGGTGGTTTCGACGAATGACCAAAGCGCGATCGCGGCGATCGCGTAGCCCCAAAGCCAGCGGATCATTGTAAAACGCAGGCCGAACACGGACCGCACGCATGCGATGGCAATGATCGGATGGAGCGCGGCGTGCAGCGCGCCCGAGCACCAGCGCGTCGCCGCGAAAAGCAGCGCGGCCGCGGCGGCCAATATGAATAAAAGCGCGGGCATGGCCGGCGACCACGACGCTCGGAGCCCCAGCCGGAGCACGTGCACGAGCCACAGGAGGACGGCGATCATTAATAATACAAATCCGGGTCCTTCGAGCAGAATCGCCATGAAAAACGACGGGGACCACGCGCGCACACCCGATTCCCTCGACAAACTTTCGAGCAGTTCGGCGCCGTTTCGTCCATACCACGTCGCCGCGACCGCGATACACGCCGCGACGGCGATGCCGAATTGTATCGTTCGGCGCGCGAGTTCCGGTTTTTTGTAATGTTGCAAATAATAAACGGCGCAGACCGGCAACAGCGCGATCGGACCGGGAGGACGCGCGAGCGCGCTGAGGCCGGCCCAGATTCCGAATCGTAGCGTCGCGCGATTTTTCGAGAACCCGTCGCTCTCCAGCATCGCCGCCGCCGCCGCCGCCTGCAGGGCCGCCCACGCGAGATCGCTATTATAAAAACGCCCGAGATTCAATACGATTGGAAAGGTTACGACCAGCGCGGACGCCCAGCGCGCGGTCGTCGAATCGTACAGTTTCGCGGCGATCCGGTATGTCGAATGAACGTAAATAAAAAGAAATGCGGGAATCGCCAGTTCGGCCGCCGCGCGCGACGCGCCGAATAGTAACATCCAAAAAGCCGAGACGAGCGGCAGGAGCGGCGCCTGCGTCGCGCTCGAGTGCGTAAACGCGTCGAGAAATCCAAAAACGCCGTGATCCTGCGTCGCGCGGAGTAGATGCATGGCGTCGCGGTGAATCAGCGCGCTGTCGGAAATCGGTATCTGTAAAAAGTATCCCTCGCGCCGGTGCGCGATCATCGAAAATAACCATACCGCGGTTGTTAATGAAAGCGCCGTCGCGATCCCGAGAAACCCTCCGTTTGCCTGCCGACTGCCGCGACGTTCAACGGGCGCGGCCATGCTGAGCGGCACGGGCTGTTAAACGATCGCGGCGGCGGGCGCGGCGATGCGGCCCGACGCGAATTCGACGGCATCCAGCACGGCCCGCGACAGCGGAGCCGACGGCGCCCAACCTATCCATTCGCAAAGACGCGACAAATCGGCGCGGCGGTGCGCGACGGCCGTCACTCCCCGGGGAACGACCGATTCTCGAAATTGTATCTTCGAATCCGATCCCGTTATTTGTAATATCAATTCCGCGACGGAGCGGATCGTGCGCACGTCGGTTCCGCCGACGTTGACGATCGATCCGAAGGCCGCATCGCAATGTAACAATTCGACCAGCGCCCGCGCGACTTCGGGAGCCCACGCGAACGCGCGCGTCGCGCCGCCGTCGCCTTCCAAACGTAAATTTTCGCCGCGCAGCGCGGCGGCCACGAGACTCGGCACGAGCGATCCCGATGCTTCGCTTTGCGCGGCGCCCACGATGTTGAACGGACGAACACTAACGATCCTGTGGCCGCGCGCGGCCGCCTCGAGCGCCAGCCGTTCGCCAAGCCATTTGGAGTATGCATACGCGGCGCGGCCGTCGTGCGAAATCCGATCTATACAAAAACCGGGCGCGTCGTTTTCGCGAAACGCGCGCCCCGCGGCGCCCGATCCGTATACTTCGGAGGACGACATATACAAAACCGGGACGCCGGCGCGTTCGCATTCGCCGAAAACGGTCTCCGCGCCGAGCCGATTCGATTGTAAAACAAACGCGGGATCCGCGGCGACCCTGCGGACGCCGACAATCGCGGCCAGATGATATAATTCGGACGCGCCCGCGACCGCGTTTCTTACGGTTTCGCGCGAAAGCGTCGAGCCATCGACGACTTCGACATCGTTCACATGCGCAAACGCCTCCCGCGACGCGTCGCACGCATTCGAACCGTCGTCGAGAATGCGCACGCGGCGCCCCCGACTTAACAATTCGCGGACGACGTGCGTTCCGACGAATCCGAGGCCGCCCGTCACCACGGCGACGCCGCCGCCCGCGCGCACATTTATATTCGCCGGATTTATTGTATGCATGGAGCGCCCCGTCACTTTTTGTAATATTCAGCGACGGCCGAAACGATCCGTTCGATCTGCGACGGCGTGAGGCCTCCGTGGATCGGCAGCGAGAGCACGCGCGACGCGGCCGCCTCCGCGCGCGGAAGCGAGCCCGGGCGCACGCGAAGCGATGCGAAACATTCCTGCAAGTGGAGCGGCACGGGGTAGTAGACGCCGCAACCGATCTTTCGCTTCCCGAGGAAATCGGCCAGACCGTCCCGGTCGCGAGCCTCCAACGTGTATTGATGATAACTGTGCCGTGTCGCCCCCTCGGGTTCCGGCAATTGAACCATTTCGGCGACGCCGCTGCTCTCGAACAACTGTCGATACATCGCGGCATTGCGGCGGCGCCCTTCGTTTTCGGCCGCCAAATACTTCAATTTCACGCGCACGATCGCGCACTGCAGCGCGTCGATGCGAAAATTACCGCCGACCCATTTGTGATGATACTTTTGGACTTCGCCGTGCGTGCGCAGCGACTTCGTCCGCTCCCAGAGGGCCGGATCGTTTACTGTTAAAAATCCCGCGTCCCCGGCGGCGCCGAGATTCTTCGAAGGAAACAGCGACCACGTGCCGAACGGCGACTCTGTCCCGACGGAAGCGCCGTGAAATTGCGTCCCGATCGCCTGCGCGCAATCTTCAACGATCGGAATCTTATATTTAACGGAAATTTTGCCGAGCGCCTCGAGATCGGCCGACCGGCCGAACAAATGGACGGGTAATATACATTTCGTGCGCGGCGTGATCGCGGATTCGACGGCGCGCGGATCGATATTATGCGTCTTCGATTCGATATCTACAAAAACCGGCGTCGCGCCGACGCGCGCGACCGTCCCGGCCGTCGCGAAAAATGTAAACGGCGTCGTGATGACTTCGTCGCCGGGACCGATGCCGAGCGCCATCAGCGCCAGCAGGATCGCATCCGTGCCCGACGAAACGCCGAGCACCGGTCCGGACTTCAGGAATTGTTGTGTTTCGCGCTCGAACGCCTCGACCATCGGTCCGAGGACGTAGCGTCCGCTTCTTAATACATCCAATACGGCGGCTTCGATTTCGTCGGCATGTTGACGATGCGTCGCCGCGAGGTCGAGCAATGCAATGGGTTCGTCGTTCACGGATCGGGCGATTATTTTGTTTCGGCAAATAATAACGATTCGAGCCCGAGAACGAGACCGCAAACGGCCGGCACGCTCCGGATCGCAAGCAATACGCCGCCTCGGAAACTGCTTCGATCCGTCGATTCGTGTGTGATTTTTAATACTTCCCCTTCGCCGCCGAACCAGATTTCCTGATTCGCGACCACGCCGGGCAATCGCAGCGAATGCACGCGAACGCCGCTCACGTCGCCGCCGCGCGAACCCGCGATCAACTCCTTCGAACGGTCGGCCGGCGCGTGCTCCCGCGCATCCGCGATGGCCATCGCCGTCGCGCGCGCCGTTCCGCTCGGCGCGTCCGCCTTCGTCGGGTGATGCGCTTCGATGACTTCCGCGGACGGAAACCAGCGCGCCGCCTCGCGCGCGAATCGCATCGCGAGCACGGCGCCAATTGTAAAATTCGGCACGACGATGCCGCCGATGCGTTTTTCGTTAAGAACGCGCGCGAGTTCGTCGAGATCGTCTCGATTGAGTCCCGACGTCCCGATCACGGGCCTCACGCCGCAGCGCGCGATCGCGAGCGCGTTTTCGCGGGCGACGTGCGCAACTGTAAAGTCGAGCGCGACCTCCGCCTTCGATTTTATTAATAAATCGGGAATCGAATCGCCGATTTCGATCTCCGCCGCGAGTTCGAGGTCACCCGACGCGCGAATCCAGTCGCACGCGAGGCGGCCCATGCGACCGCGCGCGCCGACGACGGCCGCGCGGATGTTTTTTGTAGTCATAAATGATCGCGTGAAAGCGCGAATTCGATAATTTTTGTTATTAATAACGAAAACGGAATGCCCGACGCGGCCGCGGCCCGCGGCAGGAGCGAGCGCTCGGTCAGTCCGGGAATGGTATTCACTTCGAGAATAAAAATCCCGTCGTTTGTAACAATCATATCCGTGCGCGACATGCCGTCGCACTGCAGCGCGAGATGCGATTCGCGGCCGAGGCGCTGGACGTCCGCGATCTGTTCCGCGGAAAGGGACTCGGGGGGACACAATTCGAGCGCGCCGTCGGGAGAGTATTTTTCGTGATAATCGAAATAATCCTTCGCGCGCGGCCGGATTTCCACCGGCAATAGAGATAACAATTCGCCGCCGCGCGCGTTGCCGAGCGTCGGCGCGGTTACTTCAATTCCGGCGATGCCCGTTTCGACGAGCACGCGGTTGCCGAAGCGAAGCGCGTCCGCGACGGCCTTCTCGAGTTCGGATTGGTTATGATTCGCGACCCGCGTCACGCCGAACGACGAACCCTGGGTCGGCGCTTTGACGAATACCGGCCGGCCGAGATCCGCGATCGATTTTAATAATATGGTTCGATCGCGAACCCACGCGGCCGCGTCGAATTGCACGGCGCGCGGACACGGAAGACCCGCGTCGCGGAGCATGGCGCGCGTCGCGATCTTGTCCATCGCGAACGCGGAGGCCGCGACGCGCGGCCCGGTGTACGGAATCTTTAGAATCTCCAAAAACCCCTGGATCGTGCCGTCCTCTCCGCCCGGCCCGTGCAATGCGATAAAAACGACGTCCGCGCGCGATTTTAACAGTTCGGCGGCGGCGTCCGCGGCCCCGAGTCCCGACCTATGATTATAATTCCACAATCCGTCCGCGCGCCACTCGAGCGGCATTGGTTCATAAAGATTTAAATCCATCGATCGGAGCACGGCGCCGCCCGAACGCAACGAAACTTCACGTTCCGCCGACGGCCCCCCCATCGCCACCGCGACGCGCTTCCGGTTCACGCCAGTTCCTCGGATAAGTAAAGAGGACCCTCGCCCGTCGCGGGAATGCGCGCGAGTTTTTGTTTAAATTCAACGAAGTCGAATGCAAACATCGGATGGATTTCGACGGGGCGGCTTTCGAGGCCGGGCGCGGCGATTCCGGCCTTGCGGAACCAGCGTCGATAATATTCGCAAATCGCCTCGCGCGCCGTCGCGGGCGAATCCTCGCCTTGCGCGTTCTTGACGGGCGCGAATTCGTCCTCGCGTTTCACTTCGAGCGTCACGGTCCGTTCCGAGAGCGGCAGCGCGTCGAATATAAATGTTTCAAATTTCACGCCCGAAATCTCCGCGCGGTTCCCGGCCGCGTCGACAATATTCATTTTCTTTTCCGCGCGGTGCCACGGAAGCTGCAATTCGCCGCGCGTCAACGATGCTACAAATTCGACGCGAAAGGCGTGGATCGCTATATTTCCCGCGCGATATAATAGATTCCCGCGTTCGTCGCGCGCGTCGCGGAGTTCGGCGGGCAGATCGCTGTATTCGATGCAATGCTCGCGGCCGCCGCGCCTCGCGATGACGCCCACTTTTTCTCCGGGGCCGCGCTTTGTAACAATTTTGGAGGACATGCCCGCTCCAGCGCGCGCGTCGTGCAATCCTAAGAATAACGGATCGCCGAGCCGGACGAGCGGATTGTCGACCTGCCAGTAAAATAAATGTTCGATGCCCTCGCCGCGGCATCGATCGAGAAATCCCGACTGCGCCAGCGCCCACAGCGCGCCGCCGTGGCCGTTCGGATTTCTAAATAATCTGGATTTGGTTTCGAGAACGAGTTTGCCGCTTCGGTCGAACGCGGGCACCGTGGCCTGCGGATAAAATACAATTCTTTCGGCCGGCAGGCCGAAATTCAAGTTTTCGTTAAAGAACGCAATTGTAGTTTCATGATTCGCCGGACTCGTCATGACGAACCAGAGCGGCGTCCGTCCGGTTTTCCTGGCGATCGCGCGCAGGCGGTCGGCGTGGATTTGAAACAACGGCCGGCGCGACACGGGACCGATCGGAAAACAACCTTTCGGCTGGTCGAATCCGAGGCGCGTCGCCTGCCCGCCCGCAACGAGAATGTAGGCTACTTTTCCCGATTCTACGATTCCGCGGCCGCGCGCCGCCGCCGCATGCGGCGCGTCGCCGCTCCAGACGACTTCGGGCGGATCGATGCGCCCGACTTCCGCGGTTTCCGCTTTTTGTGCAAATCCGGATAATTTATGAACGAGTTTCCAGTCGAGCGCGGCCAAGTCTTCTAATAATTCGGCGCGTCCGCGCGCGTCGAGTTCGTCGTGGAAACGCAACACATGCTCCTGCCCGGCGGCGCGGAGACGATCGCGAAGATCCTGATGTGTGGCGTTCATGGGGCGGAGACCTCGATCGGCACCTTAAGAATCCCACTTTTCCGGACGGGCCCGGGCCGGTGCTGGACGAATTGTAAATTTCCGCGTTCGAGGACCAGCGCGCGCACAAAACCGGATTATGAATATATCTTATCGCGCCGCGCTCTGCCCCGTTGCCTTGGACGAACAGGCGTCGCCGTTTGCATCGTGCGAAAGCGTTTCGAGAATCCGCTCGAGCAATTTTACCGTTAGATCGTGTTTCTTTTCGAGCATGAGTTCGCGCTCGATCACGCGCTCGATCACCGGAGGCAGCAGCGCCTCGACGGCATAATCATGAATTAAATTTAACATTTCCGCGCGCGCCGGATCGGGGGCGTTGTGCACGTGAAAATGATACACTTGATGCAGCGCTTCGCGGCAAAGACGGAGCGCCTCGCGCGTCCGTTCCTTTAATTGTTCCGGCGAATGCGTGGCGCGGAAGCTCTCGACCCGATATTCATGGAGCAATTGTCGGAAGGTTTCCTGCATGTCAGTATCCTAATTGTTAAGAGGTAAAGTGATGGGTCGAGATGGAGAATCGGTCCCCGGCGGTGGATCCGGGAGCGATGTGTACAGAGTAGTTTGCCCTAGGAACGGGCGGCGCGCGAGCGCGCGAAAATTTTGTTTGGGAGCCTGAGTTCAGCCGGTCGTTTTCAGTGGAACTTTCCGATGGCGAGACAGACGTTATGACCGCCGAAGCCGAAGGAATTGGAGATTACATAATGCACCGGAATCTCGCGGGCCGCGCCCGGACAATAATCCAGATCGCAGAGCGGATCGGGGTTTTCGAGGTTCGCCGTGGGATGGATCACGTTCTTCTTTACAGAAAGCGCCGACACGACGAGTTCGACGGCCGCGGACGCGCCGAGGAGGTGGCCGATCATCGACTTCGTCGACGAAATGGGAATGCGCCGCGCGAGGTCTTCGCCGAGAGCGCGCTTGATGGCAATCGTCTCGAGTTTGTCGTTGAGCGGCGTCGACGTGCCGTGCGCGTTGATATAACTAATCTGATCCGCGCGAATATTAGCTTCCTGAATCGCCGCTAGAATTGCCTTTCGCGCACCTTCGCCGTTTTCGTGCGGCGCCGTGATGTGGAACGCGTCGTCGGTCGATCCGAATCCGAGGACTTCGGCATAAATTTTCGCGCCGCGGCGTCGCGCGTGCTCGAGTTCCTCGAACACTAAGATTCCGGCGCCTTCGCCCATGACGAATCCGTCGCGGTCGCGATCGAACGGGCGCGACGCGCGGTGCGGCTCGTCGTTTCGCGTGGAAAGCGCGCGCAATGCACAAAAACCCGCGAGGCCAAGCGGCGTCGTCGCCGCCTCCGATCCGCCGGAAAGGCAAATATCAGATTCGCCATATTTAACAGATCGAAACGCGAGTCCCATCGCGTGTCCGGCCGACGCGCACGCCGAGGACGTCGCAAAATTAGTCCCGCGCAAATTGTGGCGAATCGCGATTTGTCCCGACATCGCGTTCGACATCATTTTCGGAACGAGGAACGGATTCACGCGATCCGCGCCCCTTTGTAACAATACCGTCTGCTGATCCTCGAGTTCGCTGATGCCTCCAATTCCGGTCCCGAGAATGCAACCAAAACGATCGCGATCCACGTGGACGTCCTCGGGAGAGACACCGGAGTCCGCGATCGCCCTGTCGGCGGCGAACACCGCGAGCGCCGCGAACGGATCGAGGCGCTTGGCCTCGATTTTCGGGAAGTACTGATCCTTATTAAAATCAATCACTTCGCCCGCGATCTTTGTCGAGTGTTTTGTAGTATCGAAGCGGGCGATTCGGGCGATGCCGCTCTTTCCGGAGAGGAGGCGCTCGAATATTAATTCAACGTCGATGCCGAGCGCGCATACGGCGCCCAGCCCGGTGATGACGACTCTACGCGACATCGGGATTCGTGCAGCCCATGACGGGCCGCATTGTTCATTCTAAAAAAAGCGGCCTGGAATTTATGATTTAACTTTGTCTTCGACGTAACGAACCGCATCGCCGACGGTTTGGATTTTTTCCGCATCCTCGTCCGGGATGGAAATCTCAAATTCGTCCTCGAAGGACATGACCAGCTCGACCGTATCCAGCGAGTCGGCGCCAAGATCGTTTACAAACGATGTCTGCTCGTTCACCTTGTCAGGCGTCGTGCCGAGTTGATCGCAAGTAATCTTAATGACGCGGTCGCGGATGGAGCCTTTCTCTTTGTTTTCGGTCTCAGCCATTACGAAAATGCCTCCGGGAGGATTTTAAATAAAACGGGGTGAACAGATTGTTAGTGATTGATGATTACGATCGTCGACGATCCGGTTTCGCGGAACCGCCGGCGTTGACTTTCAACAATGCGGATTGGGGACTCCAGCGCATCGAGGCAGGACAAGCGCCTTGTACCAAAGAGCGGCCCGTGGTCATCACCGCGCTTGCGTGCGGCGTGGGTCGAACCTTTGGTTTGGCGAGGGTCCATCCTAACTAAGCGCCGGCCAGTCCTCCATCGACGACCAGTACTTGTCCAGTGATATAGGAGGCGCGGTCGCTCGCAAGAAACGCGACGGCATGCGCAATTTCCTCGGGACGCCCGATTCTTCCGAGCGGAATCGCCTGCTTCATCGCGTCCGCCGCTTTTTCTCGAACCGACGCCGTCATGTCGGTCTCGATGAAGCCGGGAGCGACGGCGTTCGACGTGATGTTTCGCGACGCGAGCTCTTTCGCCACCGACTTCGTGAGGCCGATCAACCCGGCTTTCGACGCGGCGTAATTCGACTGTCCGGCGTTTCCGGTGACGCCGACGATGGATGTAATATTAATGATCCGGCCGCGCCGCGCCTTCATCATCGGCCGCGTGACGGCGCGAATAAACAAAAACGATCCGCGGAGGTTTACTTCAATAACGCGGTCGAAGTCCTCGTCCTGAAGCCGCGGAATCACGTTGTCGCGGGTGATGCCCGCATTATTAACAAGAATGTCGACCGAACCGCATTTCTCGATTGTTAGTTCGACCACGCGGTTGACGGCGGCCGAATCGGATACATCGCATCCGATCGCGACGATTTTGCCGCCGCCCCCCTCCGCGGCGCAGGCGTCGGCGGCTTTTTGTGCATTTTCCTCCGTCGTCGCCACACAGACGACGTTGGCGCCGTTTCGCGCGAACTCCATTGCGATGGCGCGGCCGATCCCGCGCGAGGCGCCGGTGACGATGGCGGTTTTATTTGTAAATTCCAGAGTCAATGTTGCGTTTCCGTAATAATAAGTTTTCGGGGGGATTTATTGGATAATTTTACGATCAAAGAGCCGGCGTTTCAATTCGCGTCCGCGGCGATTTTTGTAATGTCGGCCGGATCTTCGCATTTCTGAACGGCCGCGTCCGCGTCGATTTTTCGTAGCATTCCCGCCAGCGACGTGCCGGGAGCCAGTTCAATAAAATGTTTCTCGCCGTCGGCGATCGCGGCGCGCATCGACGCCTCCCAGAGCACCGTCGCACAGACTTGCTTTGCCAAGTTTCCGCGGACCGCTTCGGGATCTCGCACGCGCGCGCCCGTGACGTTCGAATAAAAAGGAACGGCCGGTTCGCGAATCTCGACATTCGCGAGCGCCCGTTGTAACCGGTCGGCCGCGGGGCGCATGACTTCGCTATGAAACGCGCCCGCGACATTCAATCGAATGCAACGTTTGGCGCCGCGTTTTGTACAGGCTTTTTCGGCGGCCTCGAGCGCGGCGAGTTCGCCCGATATAACAATTTGACCTGGGGCGTTTTTATTAGCGATCGAAACGATGCCGGCGGCGCGCGCCTCGGCGCACGCCTCTTCGATTCCGGCTTCGCCGAGTCCGAGCACGGCCGACATCGACGAGGCTTTCGCCTCGGAGGCGGCCTGCATCGCTTCGCCGCGCAATCTTACCAATCGAAGGCCGTCGTCGAATGTGATACTTCCGGCGGCGCAGAGAGCCGTATATTCGCCGAGCGAAAGGCCGGCCGCCATCGAAGCCTTCGCGCGGCGAAACGGCGACGATTCCTCGAGCGCGGCGAGCGCCGCGAGGCTTGTTACAAAAATCGCCGGTTGCGAAACGTCGGTGCGCGTCAATTCGGCGAGCGGACCTTCGAAACAATACCGCGAGAGCGGAATCCCGAGAAGCGCGTCCGCTTTTGTAAACACCTCGCGCGCCGATTTGTACTGTTCGGCCAGCGCGAGGCCCATGGCGACGTGCTGCGCGCCCTGGCCGGGAAATAGCAATCCTGTCATATGCGTTCGAGGATTTCGAAAATTGTTAAATTATATTTTCGACAGTTCACCAGCGAATGACGATCGAACCCCACGTGAAGCCGGCGCCGACGGCGCAAAGCATGACGAGTTTGCCGGGAACGGCGCGGCCTTGGGCAACCGCTTCCGCGAGCGCGACCGGCACGGATGCGGCCGACGTGTTGCCGTATTTCTCTATATTAATAAAAACGCGCGCCGGGTCGAGTTCGACGCGTTCGATGATGGATTCGATGATCCTGCGATTCATCTGATGCGGAATGACGAGCGCGATTTCGTCCTTTCCATACTTATCGACGGCTTTTCGCACCATCGCGACCATGGATTCGACGGCGAAACGATACACTTCGCGCCCCGCCATTTTTATGTAATGTTTGCGTTCCTCGACGGTCTCGTGCGTCGCGGGAAGACGCGAACCGCCGGCCGGCATCCATAACAATTGCGGATCGCCGCCTTTTGAATACAAATCGAATTCGACGATTTCCGCCTTTTTCGTTTCCTCAAATGGCGCGAGAACGGCCGCGCCCGCGCCGTCGCCGAAAATCACGCACGTCGTCCGATCCTTAAAATCTAATAATCTCGAAAGAATCTCCGCGCCGATGACGAGGACGCGGCGGTATTTCCCGGTCGCGATAAACTGCGATCCGATCGAAGTTGCATATATAAAACCGGGGCACGCTGCGCTGATATCGAATGCGGCCGCGTTCCACGCGCCGAGCCGCGCCTGAATGAGCGTCGCCGTCGCGGGGAACGGATGGTCGCCCGATACGGTTCCTACAATAATGAGATCGAGTTCGCTGGCGTTACAATTAGCATTCGCGAGCGCGCGCTCGGCGGCGCGTCCGGCGATGTCCGAGCACGCTTCGGTCGGGAGCGCGATCCGCCGTTGTTCGATTCCCGTTCGCTGCCGGATCCAATCGTCGGACGTCTCGACGATTTTCTCCATATCGTGATTCGTTACAACTTTGTCCGGCATGCAGGCGCCCAATCCGAGGATGCCCACTGCGCGCGTTTGCGGATTCGGACTCGGCGACTTCGGAGAATTGGGCGCGGGCATATTTGATAAAAATGCGGGTGCGGAATTCTAGCGACGCCCGCAACGGGTCGCGACGCATTTTGCAAGACATCGCGACACGGCGGAGTTTCGCGATTCAGGCCGGCGAATTCGTAGCCGGCGACGATTCCGCTTGCGCGCCGGGGGCGTCCTTTGAATTGCCAAGTGCGGTGACGATATGACGATTGACTTCCGCGTCGACGAATTTCTTCGCGACGCGGATCATCGACGCCGCCGCGCGCTCGTCCGAGCGGCCGTGGCCGATGATTACAATTCCATCGACGCCGAGCAGCAGCGCGCCGCCGTGTTCGGCATAATCAATATGCGCCGCCGATTTTAATACAAGCGCTTTCACCTGATCCGGCAACAAAACCGCCGCGAGTTCGCGTTGGAATATCTGTAACATGAATTCGCCGAGCCCCTCGCTCGTTTTTAAGATCAGATTTCCTACAAATCCATCGCAAACGAGAACGTCGGCCTTTCCTTTAAATATGTCCTGGCCCTCGATATTACCTATAAACGGAAGTCCGGACGCGCGGAACAGATCGGCCGCCTCGCGCGCGAGGCGGTTTCCTTTCTCTTCCTCTTCGCCGATATTTAACAATGCGATGCGCGGCGTCGCGATGCCGAGCACGTCGCGCGAATACGCGTGCGCCATCAATCCATACTGAAAAAGATGGACCGGTTTGCAGTCGACATTCGCGCCGACGTCGATCAAGACCGCTTTTCCGCGCAGTGTTTCGAATGTCACGGCAATTCCGGGGCGGCGGATGCCCTCGAGCGTTCCCAATCTTAAGATTGCGCACGCCGTCGCCGCGCCCGTGTGCCCGGCGCTCACGACCGCGCCCGCGCGCTTCTCGCGCACGAGATCTGTAGCAACCACGATCGACGCGCCGCGCTTGCGACGCAGCGCCTCGAGCGGCGCTTCGTCCATTTCGATGACGTCCGGCGCGTGGACGATTTGTAAATTTACAGTTGCGCCGCCCGCTTCCTTCAATTCGGCGGCAACGCGGTCGCGGTCGCCCACCAAAATGAGTTCCGGGGCGGTGATGATACCTTTTTCAATGGCGCGCAGCGCCCCGCGCACAATTTCGCGCGGCGCGTGATCTCCGCCCATGGTGTCGAGGGCGATCGCTTTTGCTCCGACCTCTGCCATGGAAAGGGCCTATTTCTTAAGAGCGCGAACGCTACCTGTTGGATCGGGAGAAATTACCGGCTGCCAATATTAACTTTGATTATCCCGTGTAAGGACTTCCTGCCCGCCGTAATAACCGCACTGATCGCAGACGGTGTGCGGTCGCTTGGCGGCTTTGCATCGGGGGCAATTCATTAATGTGGGCGCGGATAACGCGTCGTGCGTTCTGCGGAGGCGCTTGCGGGCCTTTGAATGTCTTCGCTTCGGATTCGGCATCGAACCTTGGATCGTTGGGAAAAGGGCGACGAATTTAGCGTTGATGCGCGTTCAGGACAAACCCAATTCCCAATAACGGGAATGGATCGGGCGTCCTGCGAACGCCCAACAACTCCGGGAAAATCAACAATTTCGACTGACGAAACTCACGATGCCTCCTACGCGGACGCGATCGAAAGCAGTTGTCGCGCGACGCCGATGGCCTCGGCCGTTCCCGCTGGATTCTTGCCCTGACCCTGCGCGAAATCGGGACGACCGCCGCCGCCGCCGCCGATTTTCGGGCCGATCTGTTTCGCGAGATCGCCGGCCTTGAGCCGTTTTCCCGGCGCACCGTGGGTCGCGATCACGAACGCCACCGAATCCTCCGATGGCACAAATAATACGACGACGAAATCGGGAACGTCCTTTTTGAGCGATTCGACGATCGATTTTAATTCTTCGGGTTGAAACGGCGAAAGCGACACCGCGCACGCGACGCCGTCTTGAATCTTAACAAGCTCCGCGCGGACGCGCGCCTGCGCCTCCTTGGGATCCATGGAGGACGCCTTCGCTTTCGCCCCCTTCGCCTGCTTCAATTCCGTGCGCAATTGTTTAATTCGCTCGGCGGCGCCCGACGGAGGCGATTTCAACTCATTCGCGATATCATTTAATAACAATTCGCGTTCGCGCAGGAATTGCAATACGAGCGGCCCGCACACCGCCTCGATCCGACGAATGCCCGCGGCCGTGGACGCCTCGGAAATAATCTTAAATATACCAATATTTCCCGTGTTGCCGACGTGCGTGCCGCCACAAAGTTCGACGCTGTCGGCGGCGGCGAGCACGCGGACGCGGTCGCCGTATTTTTCGCCGAAAAGCATGACGGCGCCGGATTTCTTCGCGTCGGCGATCGCCATTTCGCGTTTCGAAACCGATTCCGCACGCAGGATTCGTTCGTTAACAAAATCCTCGATCTGTTGGATCTCTTCGGGCGTCAATTTTTTCGGATGTGTAAAATCGAATCGCAAACGATCGGGCGAAACGAGCGAACCCGCCTGATTGACGTGTTCGCCAAGGATATTTTTTAACGCTAGATGTAATAAATGCGTCGCCGTGTGGTGGCGCTCGGACGCGAGGCGGGCGGACGCGTCGACACGAGCGTACACGGAGTCGCCCACGCGCGCGGAACCCCGCTGGAGCGTTACTTTATGAAAATAATACACATCTGTTTTATAAGTATCCAGAACATCCGACGCCAAGGAATCGTTCTGAATCGTTCCGACGTCGCCGACTTGACCTCCGCCATTGGCATAAAACGGGGTCCTGTCGAGCACGAATTCGACGTCGGCCGGAGCGTGCGCTTCGTTGACGAGTTTTCCGCCGGCGACAATTCCTAGAATCTTAGCATTCTCGACGCCGAGGCGCGCCGGATTTTGATATTCCTTTTCGGAATCCGCATAGCCTGTAAATTCGGTTCCCGCGACGCCGCGCTGACGAAGCGTCGTCGACGGCCCTTCGATAAAAATCTCATTTGTTATCTGCGACCCCGCGCGCGAACGCTGTTGCTGGCTTTCCATTTCGCGTTCGAAACCGGACAGGTCCACGGAACATCCCTGTTCCTCCGCAATCTGTTGAATTAGATCGATGGGGAACCCGTATGTATCATGTAGCTCGAAAGCGTCCTTGCCGGAAATGATTATGCCGCCTCCAGCATTAACTCGTGTCGCTACATCTTTAAGATTCGATCCAGGAACCGCAACGTGCACTTTATAGTCTAATAGATCGTTTAATTTATTGATGCCGCGAACGTAGACCGAGCGGAAACTCTGTTCCTCAATTTCCATAAAACTCGCGACCGACGCCGCGCTGGACCGAATTTCCGGATACGCCGTACCCATGATTTCGGCGACGAGCGGAACCATTTGATACATCGTCGGGATTTCGAGTCCCAATTCATACAAATCGCGGCAGGCGCGGCGCAGAATTTTGCGGACGACGTAGCCGCGTCCTTCATTGCCCGGCCGCGCGCCGTCGGCGATACAAAAAACGACCGCACGTAAATGATCGGCGATGCGCCGCATGCGAATGCCGGTCTTCGAATTCGTTTCATAACGTTTTCCGGAGCGGCGCTCGAGATCGTGAATATAAGGAAGGAATAAATCCGTCTCGAAATTGTTCGGAGCGCCCTGCAACACCGCGACGATGCGCTCGAGTCCGAGTCCGACGTCGATGTTTTTCTGCGGCAATGGTTGCAAAACGCCACCCTCGCGCCGGTCGAATTGTGTAAATACACAGTTCCCGACTTCGAGAAAACGGCCGTCGGGCATCGATCCTAACAATGATCCGTCCGCGTTTTTTCGCGCCGGCGGCGGACCGCCCGGCTGATTGTCATAATATATTTCCGAGCACGGACCGCACACACCGTTCGGCCCCTTGCTCGGCGCCTCGGCCGGCCAGAAGTTCTCTTTTTCTCCAAATCGATAAATGCGTTCCTCCGGCAGACCAATGTCGTTTTTCCAGATCGCGAAGGCCTCGTCGTCGTCGAGATAAATCGTCACCCACATGCGGGACCGGTCGAACCCGAGCGCTTCTGTAAAAAGGTCCCACTCCCAGCGGATGCATTCTTTTTTGAAGTAATCGCCAAAGCTAAAATTGCCGAGCATCTCGAAAAATGTATGATGCCGCGGCGTCCGCCCCACGTTTTCGAGGTCGGGAACGCGGAGACACTTCTGCGCCGTCGTCACACGCTTCCAAGGCAGACTCCCCTTTCCGAGGAACATCTCCTTGAATTGATTCATTCCAGCGCCGGTGAAAAGCAACGTTGGATCGTTCGCCGGAACGAGCGAGTCGGACGGCATATGTTTATGACCGCGCTCCTCGAAAAATCGAAGATAGCGCGATCGTACTTCATTACTTTTCATCAGTCGATTCGAATTTCAATATTTAGAAATGGTCGAGGAAGCGGCGGCCATCCCGGGCCGCGCACGCGGCCAAGAATGACTTATCAGTGTTTTTTTTAGCAGGCTGCTTTTTCTAACAGGCTGCTTTTTCTAACACAATGCGATCGCCGTTTCCCGCCGCTTCGGAAAGCGCGGGCTACTCCCCCGCAGCCGCCGTGCTTTCCGGTTGCTCGGCCGTCGCACCCTGTCCGAACGATGGCGACGTCGCGGATTTTCTGCGCGTTTCATTTTCGATCGCACGACACAACTCCGGGTTTTCGCGGAGGAATTCGGTCGAGCGATCACGCCCCTGTCCGAGCCGTATTTCGCCCTTCACCGCATCACGATACGAATACCACGTACCCATCTTCTGGATGGAGCCGAGCACCGCCGCAAGATCAATCAAATCGCCTTCACGATTGATGCCGCGATCGTGCAATATATCAAATTCAACTTTTCGGAACGGCGGCGCGATTTTATTTTTAACAACAGATACGCGGGTCTTGGCGCCGATGACAACTTCGCCGTCTTTGATCGTCTGCACGCGGCGGACGTCGAGACGCACGCTCGAATAGAATTTTAACGCGCGTCCGCCCGTCGTCGTTTCGGGATTGCCGAACATCACGCCGATCTTCTCGCGAATCTGATTAATAAAGATAACGCAGGCCTTCGAACGCGAAATCGCGCCCGTTAATTTTCGGAGCGCCTGGCTCATCAATCTTGCATGGAGTCCCATGAAGGAATCGCCCATTTCGCCCTCGATTTCGGCCTTCGGAACGAGCGCCGCCACCGAATCGATAACAATTACGTCCACCGCGTTCGACCTCACGAGCGTTTCGCAAATATCGAGCGCCTGCTCGCCGTGATCGGGCTGCGAAACTAACAATTCGGCGACGTTGACGCCCAGTTTCTTGGCATAGGCCGGATCGAGCGCATGTTCCGCGTCAATGAACGCCGCCACGCCGCCAAGAGCCTGCGCGGCCGCGACCACATGTAATGTTAACGTTGTCTTGCCCGACGATTCAGGACCGTACACCTCGACGACTCTTCCGCGCGGAAGTCCGACGCCCCCGAGCGCGAGATCGAGCGAAAGACATCCCGTGGAAATGCCTTCGATCGCGGGAATTTCAGCTTTGCCCAGTTTTAGTATGGCACCCTTGCCATGATCCTTCTCGATTTGCGAGAGCGCCGCATTTAATAATTTATCGCGCTCGGCGAATCGCGCTTTTTCAGCCGCCGAAAGTTCGTGCGTCTTTACTTTTTCAGCAGCAGGTTTTTCGGCCGCAGGTTTTTCGTTCGGAGTCTTTTCGGATGTGAGTTTATCCATGTTCGTTTTTTCAGCGCCGGATTTGTCGCTGGTCGGCGCCTTTGCCGGCGTGTGATCGATGACGCGCGTGGCAGGTTTGACGACTTCGTTTTTTGAAACTTCAGATTTGGAAACTGTTGTCATTGGCTTGTGTCTCGCGGAGGCTTGGGCGTCTGTGAGATGGTTGGAGGATTTGGGTTGGCGACTCGCCCGCAAAAGCGTCGAATCTTAAAATGTTCGTGTTCTGTTAGGGTTCCAATGTAGCGCGCCCAAAGGCGCAGTAAAGAGGAATTTTTCGAAGGCATTTTCAGCCTCCGTCCGGACGCCCGCCGGCAAGATCGAACCTCGCGAGCAAACGGTACGTCGGCCCCTCCGGCGATAGCGTGCTTTCATATAAAACCGCGCTGGAAACGCGCCACGGTTCGCCGAATTTCGCGCCGGCGAATTGTAGTAACCAATCGCCGGCGCGTTCCAGATCCTCGCGTCGCGCATGTTCGCGCACGCGCGCGAGCGTGACGTGGGGCGCGAACGGTTTCCCGTCCAGCGTGACGCCGGCTTGTTTACAAATCGGAGCGATCATTTTTGCGAGTTCGCGCATGGAATCCGCCCCCCGTTCGACGCCGCACCAGAAAACACGCGGTCGACCGCGCGCGGGAAACGTCCCGACTCCGGCGAGCGCCGCATCGAAAGGAGCTATCTTAGTTAGCGCCGCCGCGAGCGGATGGGTCAGGCGCAAGAGCGTATTTTCCTGAATCTCGCCTAGAAACACGAGCGTGATATGTAAACGATCGCTTTTCGGAACCCGCGCCGCGCGAACCATTTGTGACAATTCCTTCCCCGCCACCGCCAGCGCGGTTTTACAATAATCCGGAATTTCAATTGCCAAAAATGCGCGCATGTTTTGTCGCGCAAAAGCGTGTCAAAACTGTCACTGCAATTCGACTTCATTTTCGCGGGCGGCGAAAGTCCCACTCAACCTATAATACCAATCCATGAGTTCCGTACTTCCCGAGTCGCTCCGCGTAGATCGAACGTCTTTTTCTGTCGTGGCGCTTTCCGCACCTTCTGATGAAAGGGCCTATTGGCATTCGCGTACTGCCGCCGAACGTCTCCGCCAAATCGAGATTCTCCGCCGTATCAATTATGGAAATCGAGCTACCACGCGACTTCAAAGAGTTCTTGAGTCTGCTCAACGCCAAGGAAGTTGAGTACCTGCTTATTGGCGGTTATGCCGTGGGATATCACGGCGAACCACGCGCCACTAACGATATCGATATCTGGATTGCCCTCAATCAAACCAACGCCGAACGCATGGTGGCGGTAATCCGAGAATTCGGATTCAACACACCCGAACTCTCCGCGAGTCTTTTTACAAAAGAAAACAATATTGTGCGCATGGGAATTCCACCCATGAGAATCGAAGTCATGACCGGGATTTCCGGGGTTCTATTTGAAGAGTGCTACAAAGAGAGAATCGTTGACAAGATTGACGGCGTTGAAGTAAAGATCATCAGCTTGCGCCACCTGAAAGAAAATAAGAAAGCAAGCGGGCGCCATAAGGACCTGAGCGATTTGGAGTCTTTGCCGTAGCCCGCGCCGCGCGAACCCTTTGTGACAATTCCTTCCCCGCCGCCGCCAACGCGGTTTTACAATAATCCGGAATTTCAATCGCCAAAAATGCGTGCATGATTTGTCGCGCGAAAGCGTGTCAAGATTGTCACCGTAATTCGACTTCAATTTCGCGAGCGGCGGACGGACTAGGTTTAGGGAGGTAAATCAGCCCGGATTCTGTTTCCAAAGTCCCACTCGATATCTCATTCTGATTTCGACAATTTTCTGCGTCGGCCCGTCAGTCCGTCCCATACTAGTTTTCAATATTGACATATTCTGTGCCTTATGCCTGATTATGAATTAACTCAGCGCGTGCCCCCATGCAAGGTGGATCTTACTCTGCTACGAAGTCTTGAATCTTACATTACGGATCAGGAGAAACTCTTATTCTCCTTGTCGAATGAAGAAATCAAGCGCATATCAATGATCACAATAGAAGAATCGATTGGTGTTGAAAGAATGGAGTCACTCACTGATTACAAAAGAGACAAATTCTCAGATACGACCACACTAATAGAGATCAGCATTCACGGTCGAACTATGAATGAACTTCTCCAGATAAGATTTACGGATCAACCGTTTAAGTGCAATATTGTAGCGCACATTACGGGACCGCAAGCGCGCGAGAATGCCGTTGGTTTTCATCATGGAGTTCTAAATTTGATTCACTCGCGTGGTCAACCCCCAATTTGGTCAACCCCCAATTTTTGGTCCACCCATAACTTTACACCTGGGACAGGGAAAGGGATGAAATTGTAACAATCACCGGGGATGTGGGTGCGGACGGAGGCGCGGCGAGCGGAGCGAAGCCCACAGGCGAGCGAAGCGGAGCGAGCCGCGCCGCGAATTCGTCCGGCGTCCAGTCGTTCAGCGACGAGTGCGGGCGATCGGAATTGTAGTGATTCCGCCACGTCTGGATCACTGCGTCGGCATACGCGAGATTCGGCCATGAATATAAAGTTAAACATTCCATGCGCACGCGCGCGTTGAAGCTCTCGATGAACGCATTCTGCGCCGGCTCGCCGGGGTCAATATAAATAATCTCGATGTCGCGGTAAGACGCCCACGATTGAAATAGCCGGCTCCGGAATTCCGGTCCATTGTCGACTCGGACGTGCTTGGGAAATCCAATTTTCCTTCCGATTCGCTCGACTTCGCGCACCACGGAGATTGCCCGAATTGATGTATTACAATACATCAAGAGCCCCTGGCGGGTGCCTTCATCGAGCACATTCAGAATTCGAAATTTCCGACCGCTCTCGAAGGAATCGCTCATGAAATCGAGCGCCCAAATTGCATTCTTTGTATTCGGGGCGGCGAGCGCCACGCCCGAGCCAACGACGCGAATCCGCTGACGCTTCCGGCGCGTGACAAGATTCTCTTCTTTATAGATACGATGTATTTTC
>JACQFD010000005.1 GCA_016200225.1 Planctomycetota bacterium | reverse complement strand
CACTTTTCGGGCGGACACTCTTCATCGATGCCCACGCCTGAATGAGTGTGCCATCCACCGAGAAATGCTCCCGGCTCGCCGCCTCCTGTTGCACCGATGCGAACACACTTCCCGCGAAGAACTTCTCTACCAATCCGCTCTCGTGAAATCTCTGGCGATTATGTACAAACTCCGTGCGATCAAAGACCGGATCCTCGGGCTTCATGTCGAGAAACCAACGATAAAGAAAGTTGTAAGCAATCTGTTCGCAGAGTTGATTTTCCGATCGAATTGAATAGAGCGCCTGAAGCACCATCGCTTTTAGCAGTTGCTCCGGTGGAATCGACGGCCGCCCCGTCCCAGAGTATGCAGCTGTGAACGCCGCGGAATGTGACTTGAGTTCGCCATCCACCTTTTTCTTGATCGCCCGCAGTGGATGATCCTTGGGAATCAACGATTCCAGCGTAACTGCGAAAAATAGTGTGCCTTGTGAGTCGATTCGTCCGCGCATCGAAGTATATTATCCAATATTTGTATGATTCAAGCGGATTCTCGAGTCTTGCGCAGGCCTGCAAAATCCGAGCGCAACGGAAAGCGACGTTCCCTATCCATTTGTTCCTGTACCCCGGCAACTCCTTGTAAATTTTGCGACAATCGCCGAGACTCGTGGATCTTAGCCCGCTTGCCGGCGGACGACCCTTCAATCAGTTTCCAACACTTGCGACAGCCATGAGCATCCAATCCGCCTTCCAGCGAATCGCCGTAATATTCATTTTCCTTGCAGGATCCTCCGCGCTCACCCATGCGCAAAGCGCCCCACCCAATTTGATTCATTTTCAGTCGCGGATTGCCAACTCGAGCGGTACGCCCATCAACGGAATCATCACATTAAATATTTCGATATATAACGTTCCTGCCGGCGGTTCGGCGCTTTGGACAGAAACCCAGACAACGACGGCGCTAAATGGAGTTGTGAATATTCTTCTGGGCGCGACAGTCTCCATTCCCTCCACCGTCTTCGATTCCACGAGCGTATTTGTGGCATTGAAGGTTGGATCCGATCCGGAGATGACCCCGCGCCGCCAACTCGTCGCGGTTCCCTACGCCCGCCGTGCGGCGACCGCAAACGCGCTCGAGACGACCACGACAATTCCAACCGGTCTGATCACGGGTGCGCACATTCTCGACGGCACCATTACAGCGGTCGACATCGCCGCAGGTGCCATCACCACCGCGAAGATTTCCGCGGGCGCCGTCACGTCCAACGAGATACTGGATTCAACAATAGCGACGGCCGACCTCGCGAATCTTTCTGTAACAACCGCTAAAATTGCCGATGGCGCCATCACATCCACCAAGCTGGCGGCCAATGTCGTGAATTCATCAAATATTATTGATGGAAGTATCGTTACAGTCGACATCGCCGACGGATCCATCACGACGGCGAAGCTCGTGGATGGATCTGTAACATCACTAAAACTGGGAAACCTGGCCGTAACATCTGCAAGCATGGGCCCGAACTCGGTCGGCTCTTCCAATATCATCGATGGGTCGATTGTCACTGCAGACCTCGCGGACGGATCGGTGACAAGCGCAAAGATTGCCGCATCGGCAGTGACGGCCACAGACCTCGCCCCCAACTCGGTTGCCAGTTCGAACATCATCGACGGCACTATTATCGGTGCCGATCTTGCCGATGGTGCGGTGACTTCCAATAAAATCGCGAATGCATCCATTAACTCCGACAAATTCACAACGCTCACGCAGGAGGTTACGATGAGTGTTGTCGGCGTTTCCGCGGCGCTATTCGCAACAACCACGGATACGACAAACATTCATGATGGAGTTCATGCCGTGGTCAATTCGCCCGGTTCCTTCCCCATTTGGGCTGAAAATAACAGCGCGAGCGGTTTGTATGCAGTTGTTGCAACTACGGCCGCACCCAATGCCAATGCGGTTTCTGGATCCGCAAGCTCCATTTCGGGATCCAGCCGCGGAGTGCTTGGGTTTGTTAACAGCTCAAGTGGCTTTGGTGTTTTCTCACAAGGAAATTTCGGCGGCACCGGAGCCAAGTATTTTATACAACCGCACCCGTCGGATCCGTCGAAACAGGTACAGTTCGCGTGCCTCGAAGGGAACGAATCGGGAACCTACTTCCGCGGCACCATTCACGTATCCGATGGATTGGCAACCATTCCTGTGCCCGAGGAATTCAAGCTCGTCACCGAACCTGATTCGCTAACGGTCACGGCCACGCCCGTGGGCACGCTCGCGCTCGTCTGCGTCGAAAGTGAATCGATCGATAATATTACCATTCGCGCGGACCGGGACGTGAAAGTAAATTATATCGTAAACGGCAAGCGCCGCGGCTTCGCGGGCGATGTGTGTATTCGGGCGAACGATTCGTTCGTTCCCGTGTACAGGGATCTGAAATTCGGCACGCAGTATCCGCCGGCGTACCGGCAGATATTAGTACAAAACGGGATCCTGAATGCCGACTTCACGCCCAATCTAGAAACAGCCTTTCGCCTTGGATGGGACTTGAAGGATCCATGGACCGACCCGCACGCCGAGTCTCTCGTTCGCGCGCAAATTTCCGGTGGTCTCATCACCGCGCCCCCGGGATGGGTCGCGCCGTCGGAATTGCAGCGTCAAGCGGATGAGACCGCCAAAATGCAACAGATGTCGGGAGTGCGAAAATGAGATTTCCAACTCCATTCTCGATGCTTGGAGTCTGCCTGCTGCCGGCCGTGGCCGCGGCGCAGCTGGCGTCGAGCCCAAATTATCAATTGCTGGATGACTGCATGGCAGGCGGCGGCGGCGGCGAATGTTCGTTAAATTATTCATCGTTTCTCTCGGCCCAGCCATTCTCCGGCGCGGAAATCTATACAACCAACTTTCATCTAGCGCTTGGATTCCTTGAAGCCTGCGATCCCGAACCTACCAATGCGCCTGTAATCTTCGGCGTTGCACCGGGCTGCGGACCCGCTTCGGGCGGAGCGCCCGTCACCATTACCGGACTTAATTTTAATAAATTCGGCGCCGGCCCATCGGTGAATGTTAAGTTTGGATCAAATTTCGCCACGGGCGTATCTGTATCCTCCGACACGCTGCTCAACTGCGTGTCACCCGCGGGCCCGAGCGGCATTGTGAATGTTCAAGTTGCCAGCAATTTTGGCTCGGATATCGCGGCCGGCGCCTACACGTTCAGCGGCGATCTTTCCGCCTATGGCACGGGCACACCCGGCTGCGCGGGTCCCGAAACTGTAAATGCCACGTCGTGTCCGAATATTGGTAATGCACAATTTACCATTACATGCACGAGCGCGCCGCTGAGTTCTTTGGGAGTTTGTCTCGTGGCGAATGCGGCGGACGTGCCCGGATCGGATCCATTTGGACTTGGAGTTCTGTTACATTTAAACCTGTTTGCCGCAACGGAAATCATTAGTTTTGACATCGTCAGCGATGCCACCGCCACCGGCTATGCGACGGTCGCGATTCCAAATGATAATTCACTGATCGGTCATGTGTACTATGCACAGGTTCTCTGGGTCGAATCGGCTTGTGTAATGAACACCCAATATAATTTAAGTTCTTCACGCGGACTGTCGATCACGATCACACCCTGATTTTCCCGCCCCAAGCCACTACCATCGCGCGCGCCGACTTCCGAAACGTCCGCGAAATATTTCAAGCCAACAAAAACTCCGACTGGCGGAAGGAAATATGTCGCCGACCATCTTATGCGCTCGCCGAGTTTTTCCAATTTATCAATTGCCTTCCTTCGCGCTTCCGGATCCAGTTCGTCCCGACCCGGGGGTTCCTTCCATGTCATTGAACCACTTGCGAATCGCCGGCCCGTCCTCGCGCGGCGCGAGTAATATAACTTCCAGCGCGTTTCCGCCCGTGATGAATGGATCGATGATTTTGGTTAACTTATCTTCGACGAATGGTTTAAATCCGCTAGCGCCGAGCGCCGCCCGCATCGCGATCACGACGCCGAGGCGACCGCGATACACTTGCACCAGTTCACGGGCGAACAGCCGCGCCTTGGGACGTCGGGGATCTCGTAAGCGAATGCATTCCACACGCCGATACGACATCGGTCTCCTATGATATAACTACAATAAACGAAGCTCTTTCATGGGGAGGCTAACCCGCATTATTCATGAAGTCTATGAAGATGGCCGGCAGTGTGCAGCGAAATGCGAGGCGCGACGACGGCGCGACCCGGTAGGGTCTCGTCCGAGGAGAAACGAAGCAGTTCACTACACAATGCGCGGTCAAATTCGTGGAATTCATGAATTATGCGGGCTAATGGCCCTCCTTTCTCACGAAAGATTGTAAGTCTGCGGATCGGCCAGAAGTGCGGCGAAATCCTTCGTTAAAGCGTCGAGTCGAGCACGACGACCGCCGACGCGGGACCGATCAGGATGTAGCTGAACTGTGCGTCGAAAGACACCGACTGGCACCAGAAAATCGTCGACTGCACCGTCGGCGGAAGGTTCGGCACGACGACTGGCGTCGACAGCGTGCCGCCCGCGGGGATCGCGCCGAGCGCAAACCAGTCGGCGTTACCGCCCGGTAGCACGAGTGTGCCCTCGAACGGAAGCATCAGCTCGACGGGTCCGGGCGACGTCGAAAATAGAAAGCCCGTGAGTTCGCCGGCGACACCGCCTGCCGTGATCGTCGTTGTCTGGCCTTCTCGCACCGGCGAAGTCGTTGCGAAATGTCGCGCAACGCCGGGCAGGGCCTGATAGGAGCCGCTGCCGAAGGTCACAACCGGAGGAGGCGGGGGAAAGTTGGGAGATCCGTGTCCGGAAGTGATCGTGCACTCAAGCGATGTGACGGCGCCGTCCGTGCTGATTCCCGAGCCGGGGCTGCCGCCGGGAAACTGCGGCAGCGCGGGCGGTGCGCCGTTGCCGCCCTTAAAGGTCGTACCAGAGGCAAAAACGGTGGTGCTGCTCAGTACGCGCATACCGGCCGCGCCCAATCCCGCGTTTGGCCCCGTGGTGAGTGGAGTGGCTCCGCTGCCGCCGCTGCACGTCGAGTCGCCTACAGTAACCGTCGAGTTTGCGACGTGTAGACCGGGCGCGCCCTTACACGTCGTGCCGCCGGTGATGCCGCTGCCGCCCGTCATGACGCAGCGTTGAATCACGACAGACGGGCATGTACTGATCTGGACTCCGACAAGCCCCGAGGGGTTCTGCGTGCTGCCGGTCACATTGCACGATTCAATCCAGATGGCGCCCGGATTGTTCAGGAGTATGACCGCCGGCGAGGAGGTGTCACCTTTGAGCGTGAGACCCTGGAGCAGCGTGGACTGCGATGCGGAGATGTTGCTCACAAACACGAGGCCGTTCGCGACGACGTTCGCGCCCGCGTCGGCGACGACGGAGACGCCCTTCGCGTCGATGGTGAAGCCCGAATAGGCGCCGGCCTTAACAAGTACGAGGTCGCCGTTGACGGCCGCGTTGATCGCGGGCTGGATGTCCGTCGAGAAGACACCGGGGCCGGGCACCGGCGCGACGACATAAACCGCTTGGGCCGAAGCGCTGGTTGCGAACAGAAAAAACAGCACGGAAATGCGGAGGGTGTTCGGCATGGGTGTCCTCGAATCAGTGAGTTTTGATTCGCGCTAGATCAGATCCTGGCGATGAAGCATCGCGAGACCGATCAAGTGTACATCGGCGCGTCGAGAGTCATTACGAGCCCGCGGTAAATGTGTTCGGATGGTTCTTGCCATGGGCTACTGTTAGCAAGCCTTCGACGTTTTGGCGACTTCACGAAGACGCAACAGTTCCGATCGAAATCTCTTTCTTCAATTCGACTGTATTACTTTGGCAAGGGCTTTCTCCGCGGTTTTCATCCGCGCCGGGAGAGATTTTATGACTGGACCGTGACCCGGCGGTCACAGGTTCGAGTCCTTCCCACGCCACCGAGCGCCGCGACTCTCAGAATTAAAGATTAAACAGGAATGTAACAAGGAGATTTCAGGAGTAATTCAGACGTTGGCTGATTGCCCGGATTCGATTCAACAGAAACTGAATGATTTCGTTGTCGTCGTGTGCGTCGTTTCGATGGGTTGAAGGATCCGCGGCTTTACAAAAAAAGCCGCATGCCAGATGATAATATATATTTTGCGATATTAATCCCTCTCTCGCGGCTTCTCCGCCACTTTGTCAATAACCGCATCGGGCACGGGATACGAATCGAGCGGCGATTTTTGACCTGACGTTGGTCTCGATTCCATTCGGCTTCTAACAAATCGTTCGGTGTCCTTGTCGAGGAAATGGACATAGCAGCCCTTCATGCCGCGCGAGAGCAGGACGCGATAAGTATTTTTTACATAATCGACGAATCGATCTTTCGAACGCTTGACGGAGCTGTCCGCGGATTTCGTCTTGTCTCCGATCCATGATTGACTGTCGAAATCATACTTAAGATCGGGGCCCCAGATGATGCCGACATAATCGAGTTCGAAGCCCTGAATTGTGTATACGCATCCTATTTGTTCAATTCCCGAGGGAACTGTCGCCCACAACGACTCTTTCGGTATGTTTGGAGCCAATTTAAATTTTCCGGACTTGGCATTCCACGGGCGAACGAAACTTCCAATGACTACATCTGATTCAAGTGTTCCATCCGATTTTGGATCCGACCATGGCCAGCAAAATCCCGCGGCCAGACGTGCCGTCTCGCCATTCGCGGCGCGTTTGCGAATCGCAGAATCGAGTGCACCCGGCGAAACAACAATTTGAAAATCGAAACCATCGACTCCATCCCAAATCACATTGGCGGTGCGCCGGATTCCGAGTGTGTTGTCGATCCAATTAACAAATCCGTCGGAACCTGAACATCGAAATTGCGCTTCGAGTTCATACTCCGATGTCTCGGCGCCCGCGGATTCGGCATGCTCGCGGATGTATGCACTGGAGCCCGTCTCGTCCGGACGCACACACTGGCGATCATCGATGAAGAACACTGATACTTTCGCCGCGTCCAATATCTCGCGAATTTGAGGTTGCTCCGATCTAAATTCTTTTCGCGTAAATCGGTTATTGCTCGTTTTTCGGATTCTGTGGGACTCGTCGCAAATTAATACATCAATTTCTCCGGGTTCTGCCTGTCCATAACTATTAAAATACTTAAAATTCGCTCTCGACCGCGAACCCATGATGCTCCAGAGCGTTTCTGTAAATGCTTTTGAACCGGTCGCATACTGAGCATTTTTTCCCGCCCGGAGAAGGTCCGCCATGAGGTTTATGGCAAGGACGGATTTCCCGGTTCCAGGACCTCCGCGAACAATGACTACTCTCTTGCGACTTCCGGATAAATTTAGTTTCGCGGCGGCGCGAATACTTTCATAAACAACCAATTGTTCGTCGAGCAAAATCCACGGCGAATGGGATTTGATAGCATTTGCGACATGATCCATGAGTTTTCGACTCTGCCGGAATCGGCCCTCGTCGATTCGTTGCAATACGGATTTGCCTCCCGCGGCCTCCAGTCGGGGTTGGAGAAACGATCCGAGCGCCACCGGACTATTTGCATCGAAAAGCGGGTTCTCGCGGATGACATCATTAAACTTCGGCGCGAGTATCGGATCTTCCTCAACCGGGAAATAATTGTGAAGATACGCGCAGGCGGAGAGGCCGACGGGCGGTTGTCCCTCGTTGAATGCGGAGTGTGTGTCCGCGAGATACTGGCGGTACTGTCCCACTTGCACCGATGGATGTAATAATTCCCGCCGGCCGCCGCCCACCCAACTGCTAACTAATTTATCGGCGTCCGATGCTTCACATTTGTCCCATTGCTTCAATTCCACAATGACGGCCTGTTCCGCATCCGCGGCGTCGTGTCCGCAAAGCATGCAATCGATGCGCCTCGAGTTGAGTGGAAGTTGATATTCCAGAAAGACGCCGTGGTCCAGCAACGCGGATTCTTGCATCACATCTTTCATCGCGCGCAGGGAGTTGCGCCAGGAATGAACTTCGCTTGGAGCCGGTTGATATCTATAATAATCGAAGAATGCCGTTCGAAGCTGCTCTGCGATTTGGTTCCGTGTTGTTTCGCGAATGAAATCCTGCGACATGCCCGAGTAGAGTCTCATTGTTATTTATAACTCCGTGTACTTTCGATGGGTTCCCCGCGCTTTTTCGATCGGATATTTCCGGGCATTTGATTCGATTTTTCGCGTGGCATCTTCGATGAGATCCGCGTCGAGCTTGTCCGCGAGTCGGACAAGGTATAACAAAACATCGGCCATTTCCTCGCGTACTTTTTCTCGCTTTTCTATTGACAGTCTTCTCGACTCTTCTTCGGTCAGCCACTGAAAGTGTTCCAACAACTCTCCGGACTCGACGGCCAGCGCCGATGCGAGATTCTTGGGCGAATGAAACTGATCCCATTCGCGTTCGGCGGCAAATTTGCGCAACGAGTCGCGGAGATGCGTGAACGCGCTGGAGTTGTTCGATGTCGGTTCCATTTATAATAAAATTCGATCCGGGTTGATTATGAATGAGTCCAAGGTTCGTTGCGCTTCCGGTTCAATTGCACGACCCGCGAAAGCTTGTAAACAAGTGCCGGGTTCGCGGGATCTTAACAAGGTCGTTCGTTTTCCGCGTCCCCGGATTCCATGGGCATCGTTCTGGAAGAGATGCGCGAGGGCAGGTTGTCCCGCGCGACTTCATCGGAGCACAAACCCCATGCGCATTTTCCCTCGACCACTCGCGTCGCAACTTCGTTTCTTAAGTCTTGCAACTGTTGGAATCTGGACCTTGAGTACCCCGACGCAGGCGGTTGCGCAGTCGGTTCCACAATTGATTCATCTGCAGGGAAAACTCTCGAACGCAGGCGGATCGCCGGTCGTGGGCTCCATCACGCTGCAAGTGACCGTCTACGACGCGCAGACGGGCGGTACGGCGCTCTATACAGAAACGCAGACAGTGACGGCAATCAACGGAGTGGTTAATTTACTTCTAGGATCGACAAGTCCGGTTCCTAACAATTTATTCGACAGCGGCCCGCGCTATCTCGCGTTCAAAGTCAATGACGATCAGGAAATGACGCCCCGACGCCAGGTCGCGTCCGTTCCATTCGCGCAGCGCGCCGGAAAAGTAGACTCGATCGACTCGACGACCACAATCGCGCCGAATACCATCGACAGTACTCACATTAAAGACGCGGCCGTCAGCGCCGCCAAATTGGGATCGGGCGCCGTCACGAACAGTAAACTTGCCGCGCAGTCGGTGACGTCGGACAAGCTCGCCAGCGGCGCCGTCGGCGGCGGGGCGCTCGCGGACGGATCTGTTACATCGGCGAAGCTTGCGGACGGATCTATAACAAATCCGAAACTCGCCAACGATTCGGTTACAAGTACGAATATTATCGACGGCGCGGTTTCACTAACGAAACTCGGACGCGGGTCGGTGAACCATGACAAAATCCTGTCCGGCTCCGTGCAGCAGGATAGTATTTCCAACGGCGCGGTGACGAACGATGCCGTCGCGGACAGCGCGGTTACAACAAATAAGATCGCCGACGGATCCGTGACGCGCAACAAACTGGCGCCCGGCGCCGTCAATGAAACCGATATTGCGGATGGCGCCGTGACGACGCCGAAGCTCGCGGACGGATCTGTAAATACAGTAAAGATCGCCGACTACTCCGTGACACGCAACAAGATCGCCGCCGGAGCGGTCAACGAGACCGACATCGCCGATGGCGCTATTACAACTGGGAAACTGTCGGACGGCGCGGTGACGTCCGGAAAGTTAGCAGACGGCGCCGTAACGAGAAACAAGATCGAACCCGGCGCGGTCAATGAAACAGATCTCGCGGATGGCGCGGTGACTACGAATAAAATCGGCATTGGGGCGGTGGACGAGGCGGCGATTCAGGCCGGCGCCGTCACTTCCGGCAAGATCGCCCCGAACTCAATTGGACCACTCCAGCTTGCGCCGCAGTCCATCGACGATGATAATATTATGGAAGGCGTCATTACCCATGATAAAGTCACGGATGATTTCATAGACAATTTATTTGGCAACAAAGCTCAGGACGCGGCGCCATTCGTGCCGGGACAATTCATATTTAATTTTACACTTCCGCCGCAGAGCGCCGTCCCCGGATTTCTTCCTGGAATCGCGGAACAGACTCCGCCGAATCAGCCGCCGTTCCTTCAAGGGATTTGGTTGCTTCCCGGCACGACACCTGGCACGGTTTTTCAACCCAACACAATCACCGGAGACAAAGTTCAAGGCGGCGCGATCGATATGCCACAACTATCTTCGATTGTTAAAGTTTACTTCGACTATCTAAAGAATGGATCGCTTCCCGGAGGATTTATTATACCCAATTCTTTGAATGGCGACAAAGTCGAGGACGGCAGTATTGACAAACCCAAACTCTCGGCGGGCGTCAAGTCCGTTCTCGACTATCTCGATCCCAACAAGCTTCCCGGCGGTTTCATCATGCCGCAGACGATCGACGATACCAAACTCGCGCCGGATTCGGTCGGCACGAATAATATTAAGAATGGAACGATCGAAACGAACGACTGCAGTCCGCAATTCTTCATTAACTTTCCGACGTTCCTGCCCGACGGATCCATCGATTGGAGTAAATTAACAGTTCCGCCGGCGAGCATTCTGGGTCCCATGATCGCGCCGAACGCTATCGATACCGGCAGGATTCAAGACGGAACGATCGGAACGAACGATTGCAGTCCGCAGTTTTTCTTAAATTTGCCGGGTCTGCTTCCGAATAGTACGATCGACTGGAGCAAGCTCATCGTTCCGCCTGGCGTCGTCTTGGGCACCATGATCGCCCCGAACTCCATCGATTCGAGCAAGGTTCAGGATGGATCGATCAATTCATTCGATCTGAGCCCGGAATTCTACAATTCCCTCGGCGGCCTTCTGCCGAACAGTACCGTTCCTTTTGGTGTCCTAACAATACCCAATGGTGTCATCACGAACGGAATGCTCGGAACGGGTTCCGTGGACAACGGTAAGATTCAAACGAATTCGGTCACGCTCGATAAATTAAATTCATCGGGCGCGTCGAACGGCCAGGTTCCCACATTCAACGGCGGCAGCGTAACTTGGACGACACCTGCGGGAGGCGGCACTCCGGGAGCCAACTCGGTGGGTACTTCAGAGGTCATCGACCACAGCATTGGCGCCGTGGATCTTGCCAATCCGCTGACGGGTGCCGGTAGTTCGACAGGTGTAGTGCGTGTTACAGGCACTAGCGTGAACCCTTCGGACTGTGCATTTCGAACCGAGCTCACCTCTGGCCCGGGCGACTCGGCCCAGATCGTCGCGAGTACCAGCGGGAGCGCGGCGCTCCATGTATTCAACTCGGCACTCGACGCATGGGCTGTCTTCGCCGAAGTGTCCAACGGCGGTGCGAACACAATCGCGGCGTACAACACAGGATCGACGGGGAGTGGAAACGCCATCTACGCGGAATCCGACGGTATCGGTAGTATCGCGTTGTTCGGTGAACACTTTCTCACCACAGGCACGAGTCCGGCCGGGTTCTTCCGGACAGAGTCGCCTGATTCGTTTGCACTGTGGACGTACAACTCCGCGACGAGCGGTTTCACGACCGGTATCTATGCCGACAATGCGTCGCCCAACTCCACAGGACTGTTTGCCAGGGGCCAGACCGCGATTAAAGGCGAAGCTGACTGGACGGGAGGCGCCGCTCTCTTGGGCTACAACACGGTTACTAACAATGGAACCGATTTCGAAGAGGGTGTCGAAGGCGACATCTGGACCGATGGAACAGATCCTTTTTCGGCGGGAATCTTCGGCTACAACGGTGGCACTGCGGCGTTGGGCATCGGTGCCGGAGTCATCGGCGAGTCGGCTGGATCCGGTGCCGGTTATGCCGCCGGGCGGTTCTTTGGCAAACTCGAAGTCACCGGCACGAAATCCTTCGTCCAACCACATCCAGTGGACCCGTCGAAGGAGATCCGCTATGTATGTCTCGAAGGCAACGAGTCGGGTACATACTTCCGCGGATCGTCGCGCACAAAGAATGGCGTTGCCGAAATTGTAGTACCCGAAGACTTCAGGATGGTCTCCGAAGCCAAGGGACTCACGGTCATGGCCGTTCCCGTTGGAGCACCAACGACACTCTGGGTTGACTCCAAGAGTCTCGACAAGATCATTATCCGCTCCAAGAACGATGTTGACTTTGACTACTTCGTAAATGGCGTGCGCCGCGGGTACTCGGATCACAAGGCCATTGAAGAGAACGTACACTATGTGCCCAAGGCGCGCGGCGTGGCCTTCGGGACGCAGTATCCGGAAGACATTCGTAAACTACTGATCGAGAACGGTACGCTCAACCCCGACGGAACGCCCAACGAACAGACGGCCGCCAAACTTGGCTGGCGTCTGCGCGATCTCAAGACGGAACGCGTTCCCGGTTCGCCAGTCGTCGAAGCGCGACCGAAGGCTTCGACTCCCGCAACGCCCACTCGCGGAGGACGATAATGTTACAAATTACAACTTCGCTTCTGTTGTTGACCCTGCTCGCGCAGCCTGCCTTCCCGCAGGCTGCGCAAAGCGCGAACTATCAATTGGACGCATTCGAACTCGTATGCGAAGCGGGAGGCAACAGTTCGCCCGCGTTCGCGCAGTTCGCTAATATTTCAATTGGCAGCAGTGTTGCAATCAATTCGAATAATTTTAGTTTTGAATTGGGTTTTCTTCCGCTCGTCGATCCGCAGCCGACGAACGGACCCGTCGTCTTCGGCGTAACGCCCGACTTTTCGCCGGTTACGGGCGAGGCGTCGATAACAGTTTCCGGCCTCAATTTTAATAAATACGGCGTCGGCGGTTCGCTCGCGGTAAATGTAGGCAACACACCGGCGTCGGGAGTGACGCTCGTTTCGGATACCGTCGCCAAATTCGCGGCGCCGGCGGCCGCGCCCGGTTACCTCGATGTTACAGTAACAACGAGTCTCGGCTCCGACACACTGTCCGGCGGATTGTTATACACCGCCGCGCTGTCGACCTACGGCATCGGCACACCCGGCTGCACGGGCGTCGAGGGAATCGGCGCGGGCAACCTGCCGAAAGTCGGGACGCGGTCATTTATTATAACCGGCACGAACACGCCGCCGTCGTCGCTTGGACTCGGTATTGTCGGCGACGCCGCGGACGTCGCCGGCAGCGATCCGTTTTTCTTAGGATTCCTGCTCCATGTGGATCTGTTTCAATCGGTTTTCATCTCCGCGATCGATTTCTACAGCGACGAATCCGGCGATGCGCAGGCTCAGGCGGAGATTCCTAATAATCCGTCCATCATCGGACAGACTTATTTTGCGCAGTCGATCTGGTACTGGCCCAACTGTAATTCACTTCCGCAAGGCCTGAGTTCGTCCAAGGGACTCAGCATTACAATTCTCCCGAACAAATGATCATGAACGACCGCGGCGCATCGAAAATTAACCCGTTTTCGGTTTCGATGAGCGCCGCGGCTCGAGTACGACATCCCGGCTGCCGCAACGCGGACATTTGCGTTTAATCTTAAATATATATTCCCACGCCGCGACGATCATCCAAAAGAGTAGCAAGATCCCGAGAAATTCTCCCCATACGAAATACCACCAATACGATTCATTTGTATTATTGGACGCGCCGCCGATCAGCAGCGCGTCGCATTGTTTGCATCGGTAACGGGGTCGCATGGTCCGTTCAATTCGTGTCGTCTCGCGCGTCGATCATTCGCCAAGTTGTAGAGTCGCCGCGGCGTCGAACGCAAGGGCTTCGCCCGCCAGTTTCAAAGACTGTCGTATGAGTTGCTTCTCGCGGCGGCGCGCGGCGGCAAGAAGTCGCGGCGGGAAGTCCGCGCCGCCGATGCGCGCAAGTGAGTCGACGAAGACGCGGATGTCGTGGCAGTCGCCGAGCGCGTCCGAAAGCCGCTCCATGGTCCGAAGCCACAGGCCGACCGCGGCCGCGGACGGCGGTTTTACAATATTTACCAATAACTCCATTTGCGACCGCGCGATCTTGACGCGTTTGCGCAGTTCGTGGAGTTCGCCGGGCGCGAGACTCGCCGCCGCCGTTTTATACTGTTTGCGCGCCCGTTTCATTGCATTTCGCACGGCGCGCGCGGGCGCGATCGCGGCACCGTCGCCGGCCAGCCGCCGGGTCCATTCCTTTTGTATAACTAACATTTCGAGCGCGATCGAATCTACAGATCGCTCGGCCGCTTTTTCCTCGGCGCGCGCGCGCCGTTCGAGCAATTTTCGCAACGCGGGCGAACGGTCTCCCGCGCCGCTCAATTGTTGAAATATCCGCAGCAGGACTCCCGCGTCGCGCGCGCCGCCGAGCGCGCGCCCGAGATTGCGTAGTTTTACATTCAACGATTTATAATATTTTTCGCCGGCGGCCCCGCGCAGCAGCCGGTTCAACGCGCGGAGCCTTTTTAACGATTGACGTATCCGATGCACGGCCAGGGCGGTGTTTGCGTCCTTTGCAACGCCCGCAAGCCGGTCGATTTCCTCGCGCACGACGCGGCGCAGTTCGCCCGCGAGCGGAGCGCCCGGAGCGACCCGCCAGATTTGCTTGCGGCGTATTCGTATAGAGGCAGTCATCAAGTGAGACGGCGACGGTGTCCTGCGATCGAGTAATCACCCGGCGGATCCCGACGCATTTTGGAATTAAATGTTAACGCCGCAAAATGATTGTCAACAAATTCGAACGACTCGAATCATGCGCCGCCGGCACCGATTCCGCTACAATCGAAATTCGCGAACCCGCCCACGCGGTTCGCGTCACTCCGCATGATGTACGAACTGTCCGGCCGGCCCCGGCGTCTTTCGCGCGCACAATGGTTCGCGCTCTGCGCGTTTCTCGCGACGGACATGCTGTTTTTATTATGGTTCACGTGGGAGCGTTACGACGGATCCGATTCCGGGCTCGACGCGTCCGCGCCGGACGACGCGACCATTGGATCTCTGCCTGGGTCGAGGCCGAACCGCGCGTCGCGCAAACCCGCGATCGCGCGCCGGCCCGCGCCGACGTCGGCAAAAGGTAATATTACAAAACCGCTCACGATCACCGCGCGATTCATGGCATCGCTGCGGGTTCCGGCGGCGAATGTACAAATCGACGTGCGCCAGTGGCCGCCGAACGCGGCGCCCGAGGAGAAACGCGACGCGAGAATCGCGACGATGACGACCGGCGCCGACGGACGAGCCCTGCCGCGAACATTACAAATCGATCCGGAGAATCCGATACAATTCGTTTGCAAAGAATACGGCGTCGCGGCTTTCCTTCCCGGCGAACTCGCGCGGAATTCCGACCGTGCCGAACTCGGCGACGTCGAATTGGTAAAAGCGGCCGCGTTGAACGGTCACATTCGCTACACATCCGGAGAACCGGTCGTCTCCGGCTACGTCAACGCGTTTTCGATGGAAGGCGGTTATGGATTTTCGAACATCGGAGCGGACGGACAATTTGAAATTACAAATCTTCCGCAGGGAATTATATCATTAATAATCGTCGACGGCGAGTCGGCGCCCGACGTCGAGGAACTGCAGGTCGGTCCGTCGACGGGCGAGCAGGATCTGGAGTTTAGAATCACGCGCGGCCGGGCCATTAAAGGTAAAATTTACAGATCCGACGGCAAATCGCCCGGACCGTTCCGCGTCGTCGGCGTCACCGAGTCGGGGAGCGTCATCGGAGGCGGCACGCGGTCGGACGGGAGTTTCATCGTCCGCGGCATGCCGCTCGCCGGCGCCGGCGACGTCGAAATTTACAATTCGAGTAATTGTTATATCGGTGGCGCCACGCACGCGCCGGGCGACGGGCCGGTTTCGATCCGGATCGCCGATGCGCCGCGTAAAGGTAAATTAACGATTCGACTCGTCGACGACGAGACGGGTATGCCGTTCGAATCGCCCGTGTCGATCCATCTGCACCGCCGGCGCGCGAACGACGAGATCGCCGCCGCGGAGTCGCCGCGGCGCGAAGCGGGCGGCGTCGACGGCGCGGCGCTGCCGCCCGCGTATCTCGAAAAACCGGAGATTCTGGACGGCGGCATCGTTAAATTTAATTATGGCAAAATCGGCCCCGGCAAATACTTTGCAAGCGTCGAGTCGGGCGGTTGTATTTACGTGGAATCGGCGCCCTTTGTAGCGACTGGAACGGAGGACGTGGGCCCCGTCGAGGTTCGGATTCAGAAACCGTGCAGTATCGAGGGCAAATGTTTTATTAAGGATACGGAGTTGACCACGGCGAGCGGCGCGTTCCGCCCGTATGCCGGCCGGACCGTTTATATAACCGATATATCCGCGCCCGAATCGAAGAGTCGTCCGCTCATTTATAACAGTACCGACCGCGACGGACATTATCATTTCGAGAGCGTGCGGCCGGGCACCTACGACGTAAACGTTCACATGCCTAATTTCGGCTCGACTCTCGAGAAAAAACGAGTGGTTCTCCACTCGAATGAGCGTTTAAAAGGCTTCGATATTTATTTAAGTAATTGACGGCGGGGCGGGAATGTGGGACGCTCGAAGAGCATGTCCGCCTCCATGACCCGCAGCGCGATCTTCGGCATCGCTCTCGCTCTGGCCGCGGGCGCGGGCGGGTGGTTTTATTATCATCACCACGGCGGAACGGTTCGACGAGCCGCGCCCGGAGGCTCTCCGTCGGGGCCGGTACCGCTCATCCTCGTTTCGATTGACACGCTGCGCGCGGATGCGGTTTCGGGATTCGGCGCCCGGCCGGGGCAGACGCCGAATATGTTACAAGTGGGCGACGAGGGCATCCGCTTCGACACCGCAATCGCGCCGACGCATTTCACGTCCGCGTCGCACGCGACGATGCTGACGGGCTATTCGCCTTATGTACACGGAACCGCAATTGTAAGATCGCAGACCACCGCGATTCCCAAATCGATTCCCACCATCGGCGAAATATTACAACAAAACGGATACTACAGCGCCGGCTTCACCGACAGCGGACAGGTGATTCACACGGCCGGTTTCAACCGAGGATTTGATATATTCCTCGCGGAACCGACCGGATTTGTGGAAAAACTTCCGGATATCGAGGGATTCCTCGACCACTGCGACGACAAGCCGTTCTTTCTATTCCTGCACACGTATCGCACCCACGCGCCGTATCGCGCGGAAAAAACGAGAATCGGGCAGATTCTTAATAATTACAACGGCCAGTTCGGACAGGCCGCGCGCCTCGCCGCGCACCTCGAGCCGCGCGACGCCCTGAGGTCGGATTCGCATTTCGAGGAATTGATAGGACAAATGAACGGCGCGCGCGCGAAATCGCCGGTCGACCAGAAATTGTTGCATACATTATACAATTCGGCGGTGACCTGCGCCGACGCGGAACTTGGGGAGATTCTTAAGATGCTGAAGAACCGCGGACTTTATGACAACTCGCTGATCGTGATCACGTCCGATCACGGCGAGGCATTTTTCGAACACGGCGTCGATTCGCACAAGAATGTTTATGACGAATGCCTGCGCGTTCCGCTCGTGATCCGGCTTCCGGGCGCGCGCCTCGCGGGGACGCGCGTGCCGGAGACGTTTCCATCGGTGAATCTGACGCCGACCATACTGGATTTATTAAAAATTAAACATAACAACACTTTCGAGGGAAGATCCGCCGCCGCCGAAATCGAAAAGGGCCACGTCGCCGACGAGTTCGCATTTGTAAATTGGTACATGGGTCGGCCCGATCGCATCCCCGAAGGTTTCGCCGTGCGATCGCGCGACGCTAAAATTATAGAAAAAACGCCGCGCGTCGAATCGGAGACCGCGACTCGTCCCGCGCCGATCGTTGAATACTACGAAATCGTACGCGATCCTCTCGAGGCTTCGAATCTCGCGGGCAAAGGCGCCGAAGGGGAGCGGCGTCTCGTCGACGCGCTGCAAGTTTCGATCGAGCGTTGGAAGGCGCTGCGCGCGAAATTCCTTCCGAACGGCCCCACAATCGTGGAGGTGACCGACGAAGAATCGCGAACGCTCCGCGGCATCGGTTATTTTAAATAATCGGAACTTTATGATTCGCCGCCTCGCGATTCCCGCCGTTTTGGCCGCGCTTGTCGCCGGCGGATTTTTGTATTATATAAAAAATCGCGGGACGTCGGCAGCGCGCTTTCCCGGCGCGAATGTATTATTAATATCCGTCGACACGTTGCGCGCCGACGCGCTTGGTTTCATGGGATCGACAACTGTAAAAACGCCCAATCTCGACGCGCTCGCGAAGGAAAGTATTGTATTCGACCGTGCGATGTCGTCGGCGAACGACACGGGCGCGTCGCACGCGTCGATGCTCACGGGAATGGCCGTTCCCGTACACGGAGTGTTAAATTTTATAAAAGGCGCGCCGCATCGGATTCCGGAAGCGATTCCGACGCTTGCGGAGCGGTTGAAGCGCGAAGGTTACAGAACCGCCGCCGAAACGGACGGCGGATATGTTACAAATGTTCTCGGTTTCGACCGGGGATTCGATCATTTCAAAGGAATCACGACCGGTTCGGGGAAACGCGTTCCCGACGTGATCCGCTGGTTCGAGGAACTCGAACCGGGAAAACCCGGATTTTTCTTTTTTCATACTTACGATACGCACGCGCCGTATCCGATGCCGCCCGCGCAGATCGATCGTTTCGCGGCGAAATTTCCGGGTTCGGTCGTGCCGGGCCGGATGAAAAAATTCTTCCAAAAGAGCGGCGACTGGGATTTCACGGCGGCGGCCGCGACGCTTTTCGAGAACTTCGCTCAATTTACAGATAACGACCGCGCCTGTCTCCGCGCATGTTACGATTTTGCCGTCGAAAAAATGGATCGTTCGATGGGCGTGCTGCTCGACGCGCTGCGCGCGAAGGGTTTTTATGATAATGCGATTATTATATTTACATCCGACCACGGCGAAGAATTCGGCGAACACGGCAAATATCAACACGAAACGTTATATGACGAAATCATGCACGTTCCGCTCGCGATCCGGCTGCCGAAGGGAGCACGCGGCGGCGCGCGCGCTCCGTTTTTGATAGGTTCGATCGATCTCGTGCCGACGATTCTCGATCTGTTAGGTTTTCCGGCGCCGTCCGACGTCGAAGGCGAGTCCCGCCTCGCGTCGATTTTCGGCAACGATCCCGAGGCGGAGCGACGCGTCGTTTTCGCGACGCTCGACGCGCGCGAGGCGATCTCCGGATTCGCGGCGCGAACGGAAAATGCAAAATTAATCGCGTGGACTCGCGGCGAACACGAAATCAAGCGCGCCTTCGACCTCCGCGCGGATCCGCTGGAGAAAAAACCGGTCGAATTGGAATCTAACAAAAACGCCGTCACGCTCGACGACGCGCTTCGCGTCGCGCGCCGTTTGTGGGATTCGCTCGGCGGAAGCGCCGGCGGAAGTCATGAAGACTTTAAATTGGACGAGGAGACTCTGAACGAACTCCGGCGGTTGGGATACATTAAATGACGCGCCGGTCGCGCGTTCCGCCGATCATAATATTAATAAAACTCTATCGTTAACAAACCGGTCATTAACAAACGGACTGTCCGGCGCGCTCGACGAGATACTTGACGAATTTATTATTTTTGTCGACGAGGATGCATTTGGGCACGGGCGCGGCCGCGGCGGTTTCGAAACTCATAATAATCACTTGATCGCCATTCTTCATCAAGTGCGCGGCGGCTCCGTTCATTCCGATCACGCCCGTCCCGCGGCCGCCCTTGATCACATAGGTTTCGAGGCGCGCACCGTTCGCGTTGTTGACGACGAGCACTTTTTCGAACTCCGCGATGTCCGCGTAAATCATCAATTCTTCGTCGACAGTGACGGAGCCGACGTAGTGCACGTTGGCCTCCGTGACGGTGGCGTTGTGGATCTTGGAGCGGAGAAAGGTTCGCATGGCGTGGTGTCATCAAATAATACATGCGCCGAGGCGAATTCGACGTTTTGACCCTTCAAAAGGGGCGGGTTTCGCTACGATGCGCCCATGGAAGACCCGTCAGCAAATCGCATTCTGCGCGCAGCACTCGGTGCGTGGATCTTCATTGCCGTTTTGGGATTTTGCGGAATTGCGCGCGCCGAAGAAACGCGTCCCATGGTGGACCTGACGGGCCTCTCGTCGAGGCAGGCGTTCGCGGCGCTCACGGCCGCGGGTTTCACGGCGACGCACACGGCCAAAGATAACGATACCGGAACGGCGGTGCCCGCGCCGGGCGTCACGACCGATTTTGTTATATGGCAATCCGTGCCGAAGGACGCGGCGACGACAGTTTCGACGACGGTACAATTTAATATTATTACAACCGCGATCGTGCCGGATTTGGAAACGATGGACGACGGAACGACGCCGATGAACGTCGGTACCGCCGTCGATCGCGCGCTGCGCGCCGGCCGATTTATAGTAAAGAAAAAAGAAACGGAATCGGCGTCGGCCGACGCGTCGCTCGTCCCTTCGGTCGATTATACAGGAACTGTAAAGAAGGGCAGCCAGACGCCGGCCAAAGGAACGCGGCGTCCGATCGGCGACGTCGTGGATATTGTTATTGAAGTTTCCGGAAGCACGCCGCCGGGACCCGGATCGTCGTTCTGGCTCGGAATGGGCGTTGGCGCGGCGGCCGCCGCGGCCGCAATTTTCGTCGCGACCGCGGTGCGGAAAAAGGAGGAAGAGGAATAGTTAAAATTACTATTCCAAATCGATCGGGCGCGCGATGCGGAAGCCCATGTTGAAATTCTTATAGTCCGGCGCCCAAAAACGGCGCTGCGCGCAACGTGCGTAGAGAGGGATCGAATGCCAGCTGCCGCCGCGGGCGGATTTTTTCTTCGAATCGACCGATGTTACCAATCCGTCCGGGGATTGGATGGAATCGGGAAGTTTCGCGACGTAATCGTCGGCGCACCACTCGGCGACGTTTCCTAACATATCGAAGAGGCCGAAATTGTTAGAACGAAACGAACCGACCGGCGCGTGGAACGGATATCCGTCCGACGGCGCGTCCTCGGTCTGCGCGGCGAAACTCGCGTCGAGGAGGCCGAGTTCGCGGTCGGCGATGTTTTCGTATTTATAACAATCGTCCGCGGCGGCGCCAAAATAGTAAACATTCGCGGAGCCGGAGCGCGCCGCGTATTCCCACTGCGATTCCGTCGGCAGCGCGCATCCGAACGCGCGTGCGTAACGGCCGGCGCAATGCCAATCGATCGATTCGACCGGATTTGTAAGATAGAACTTCAAATCCGGATTCGCATCGTGCGCGTGTTTCAAGGACGGATTGGTGGTAAAAAGCCGGATCCACTGGCCCTGCGTGGTCTCGAATTTACTTATAAAAAACGGCGCGAGGTTGCAATGCGCGATTCCCTCGTCTTCGAAAGCCGGAGCGCCTCCGTTTTCGCCGTCGCGCGTCGCGTCGGCTGAGCCGACTTGACCGCGGTCGAACGGGCCGCCCGGCAATAATACTAAAACAATGCCGCTGTCGTCGCGCAATTTGTAATGTTGTGTCGCGTCGCTCCACTCCGGCCGCGCGCCGCTGTCGACGACCCAGAATTCCCAGAGTCTGGAGATCGAATCTTTACGAATCGGCACGAGACCGGTCTGAGGAGGCAGTGCGAGGTGATGATATAATTCCGACGCGGCGACGTCCGCGCACGCGGCGTCCCATTCCTTTCGATAACGATCGACGCTGCGTTCGCGCGCCGTCAAAGCGAGTTGATATAATTCCCCGGCGCGCGGCCTCCCCGCTTCCAGAGCTTCGAGCGTCGCCACGACTTCTTTCAATTCGGCGCCAAACGGCGACGCCGCGCCCGATTGTTTATATTCGAGCCGGTGCATTTCGAGCCGCGCGAGCACGGCCGCCGATGCTTCGAGCCACGCGGCCGTCGATGCGATTTCGCGCGGCATCAGCGGACGCAAATCGTTCTCGAGGATTCTTAATAATCGCCGCGCGACGAGACCGTCGCGATACGACTGCGTTTCCCGCATCGCGAGCGATTTTGCGCGCACTTCGCGGTCGAGATTCCATACAAAAACCAGCGCCGAACTCAATAATAATGATGCCGCGGCCGCCGACGTTCCAAAAAGCGCCCGGTTGCGCCGGATAAACAATACGACGGTTTCTCTCGCCGACGGGGGTTTTGCAATGATCGGCCGCGACTCGAGCCACGCGGTGAGATCGGCGGCGAGTTCCTCGAACGAATCGAAACGATGCTCCGGATCGCGCGCCATCGCTTTTTCACAAATCGCGACGAGCGGCGGCGGCGCATCGTTGCTCTCCGCGCGGATCGGCAGCGGCGGCCCCTGAATGACGAGGCCGAGCAGCGTGCGGTGGCCCATGCGCGCGCCGTGGGGAACGTACGGCATGTGCCCCGTCAGCAAATGATACAATATCGCGCCGATCGAATAGATATCCGAGCGCGGACCGACCGATTCTAACAATCCCATCGCCTGTTCGGGCGACATGTAGGCGGGCGTGCCGAGCACGGAGCCGTCCATCGTTAATAATGGAGAATCGGGGTCCGATTCGCGGATGTCGCGCCGCGAGGATTGAATTGTAGAATGTTCGATCTGTGCATTCTCGCGGATTCGCAAATCATGTAAATCGGGACTGCTCAGAACGCGGGCGACGCCCCAATCCATGACAAAAACTTCGCCGAATCGGCCGACCATGATGTTGCCCGGCTTGAGATCGCGATGGATCACGTTTTTTTGGTGCGCGTAAGCCATCGTTTCGCAGACGCGGACCATGATTTGTATAATTTTTCGCAGCGTCCAGCCGTCGCGCCCGTGAAACGCGTCTTCGATAATATGTTTCAGATCGCGGCCGCGGACGATTTTCATTGTAAAGAAAACGCGGCCCGACGCGTCGACGCCGATTTCGTGCACGGGCACGACGCCGGGGTGATCGAGTTGTCCCGTGATTTGCGCCTCGTCGAGAAACCGGCGCACTTGTAAATATTGTCCGGGATCGCTGTCCTGACGGCGCAGCCGCGTCGTCGGTTGTTTCATCATTTTCATCGCGAGATTGCGGCGCGTTTCGCGATCCCAAACGCGCCACACGACGCCCATGCCGCCCGTTTCGATGCGCCCGCGAAAACGATATTTACCTGTAGTATTTCCGCGCGCAAGCAGCACTTCTAATAAATCGTCGCCCGCGTCGTGCGCGGGCGCGTCGCCGGGATCCGCGTCGACCGGCGGTTGATATAAATGAATCAGCAACTGTAAAAACTCGGCTTTCGTTCGCAGCGCTTGCTTCAGCGGTTTTAAATATTCCCATTCGTCGCGAAGTTGTTGCAATTCGTCGGCGCGTTCCGCGTAGAGCAGACAAAATGTTTCATAGGACTCCGCGGTGCCCGCGCCATCGCGTGCCAAATGGTCGGCGAAGAGTTCCAAGGACTCCCTGGAAGGCTCGAAACCGACAGGTGATGGGTTCGTGGACATTTGAATAAACGGGATTTCGCACAAGACTGAACCCGCCACCTTGCGGGACCGAACGCACGCGGGTTGAATGTCGCCGTGGCCAACAACAAAAACACAGTCAAGAACACAGCCAAATCAGCGGCGCGGGTCGGGTCGGTCGCGCAGGTCGCCGTCCCCAACTTGAACGGCATGACCGCCGACGACGCGGCGGCGCTGCTCTCCATCCGCCAATTGGTATTTCAAATTGTATTAACCTGCGGCGGCGTCCCCCAGCCGCGTCCGAAACCGGACAGTCGAAAAGTTAAGAATCAATGCACCCCGGCGGGCGATATGGTGGATATAGGATCGTTAGTATCCGTGGTTTTGACGGATCCGTAATATAAATTTACGGATCCACCGACCTCGCCGCGCGAAACCCCAGCGTTTTATTCGCTGTATTCGGCAGACTGTATTGACGAAACGCGCTGCGGCAGACGTTGCGTGTCGGCGAGAGAAACCAACTTCCTCCGCGAAAAGTCTTAAATTTAATGAAATGCGCGTCGGGCTTGTCGGATTTGTAATTATCACAAAACGGGCTGTCGCACCATTCGGCGACGTTGCCGAGCATATCGAATAATCCGAATCCATTCGGCGCGAACGAGCCGGCGGGAGCGTGGAATATATATCCGTCGTTCCACGGCACGCGCGTTTCGCCGGGAAGCGACGGGGGAACGCCGCCGTCGAGAGTGTTTTCGCGGGCGCGCAGACAATTGTAATCTTCGCCCCACGGGTAGGGCGTCGTCGAGCCCGCGCGGCACGCATATTCCCATTCGGTTTCGGTCGGAAGGCGCAGATCCGCGCGATTTGTACATTTGCGCGCGTCGTCCCACGTCACACTCTCGACGGGATGGGCTTCCGTAAACGATTGTTCCTTGTACGTCGTGCCCGCCGCGAATTCGGAAGGATTGTCGCCCATCAGTTGCATCCATTGTGCCTGCGTCGTTTCGAATTTACTTATAAAGAACGGCCGGACCGCCCGGCGCGCGACGTCTTCGTTGGGTAGATGCCCCTCCTCGTCTTCCGGCGAGCCCATGTCGAATTCGCCGCCCGGCAATAGTACAAATACAATTCCGGATCGCGGATTGAATAATTTACCCGAAGCGGCGTCGAGCCGCGGCCGCTCGCCCGTCGGCATGCACCAGAATTCATACAATCCGCTGTGCGCGTCCGCGCCGAGCGGAACAAGTCCGGTCTGCGGCGAAAGTCGAAGACCGTTATATTTCGGATTCTTTACAATCGATTCGATCGCCGCGTTCCACGCCGTTTGTTCGCGATCGACGCTCTCGGCGCGCAGGTTTTTGGCAATATTGAGATTCGTCGCGATCTCCGCGCGCGACGCCCGAAGCGTCGCGATCCGGCCGCGCAGTTTTGTAACTTCGTCGTCGTCGAGCGGCGCGAGCGATCCGCCCGAATGTTCAAGATAGTCGGATTCCCTCGTAAATAATAAATCGGCGCGTTGAAGCCATCGTTCGGTTTCCCGAATATTGGCCGCGGAGAGCGGGCGCAGATCGCGCAACTCGGCGAGCAGCGCCCTCGCGGACGAGGCGTCGGCGAGGCGCGCGGTCTTGTCGCGCTCGGCCGACAAATGAAACAAAAACCAGACGGTCGAAACGACAAGTAACAATAATCCGGCCGCCGCGGTCATAAAGATTCCGCGGTTGCGCTCGACGGCGAGTTTTAATATATAAGCGAACGTCGGCGTCTGCGCGGCGACCGGCCGGCGCTCCAGAAACGCCGCGAGATCCGCGGCGAGGTCGGACGCGTTGGCGTAGCGCGCGTCGATGTCGCGCGCCATCGCTTTTTCACAAATAGCCGCGAGTTCGCGCGGAATATTTGTATTCTCTTCGGCGACCGGCGGCGGCGGCCCGCTCATTACCAGACTTAATAATGTATATTGCGACATCGTCGCGCCCTTGCGCACATACGGAATGTGGCCCGCGAGCAAATGATACAACATCGCGCCGAGCGAATAGACGTCGGAGCGCGGACCGATCTGATCGACGCGGCCGATCGCCTGCTCGGGCGGAATGTAGGCCGGCGTGCCGACGACGGATCCGTCCATTGTTAATAACGGCGTATCGCCATCGTCCATCCGCTCGATGCCGCGCGTCGTCGTCACGGCGGTCAGTTCCGCCGACGATCGATCCTGAAGGCGAACATCGTGCAAATCCGCCCGGTCGAGCGAGCGCGCGAGACCCCAGTCCATGACATACACTTCGCCGAAGGGGCCGACCATGATATTCGAAGGCTTCAAATCGCGGTGAATCACTCCTTTTGCATGCGCGAACGCGATGGCCTCGCAGACCCTTTGTAACACTTGCACGGCCGCGTTGAGCGTCCATCCGTCCTCGCCTTTATGTAAATTATCAAATACCGATTTCAGATCTCCGCCGCGGACGAGCTTCATTGTAAAGAAAACGCGGCCTTTGTCGTCCATGCCGAGTTCGTGCAGCGGAACGATGCTCGCATGGTCGAGCTGGCCAGTGATCTGCGCCTCGTCGAGAAAACGAGCGAGACGCATCTGCTCGGCTTCCGAATTGCCGGCGTGAATGTCCTTATCGACCGCCGGACGCAACACTTTCATGGCAATGTGCCGCCGGATTTCCCGATCCCAAACCCGATAAATAATACCCATCGCGCCGCGTCCGACTTCGCCGCGCACAAGATAACGATGGCTCGACGTTACTTTTTCGCGCAGCGAGTTTACTAATCGCTGCGTCGACCCCATGGCGAGCACGCCGCCCGGTTCCGTGGGCGCACCCGGTCCGTTCAGTTTCCGAAGTTCGTCAGCGAGTTCCGGATGGCGCGCGAGGAGCTTCGTGAAACTCGCCGGATGGCCAGTTTCGACTTCCGTGAGGAAGTTGGAAAACACTTCAAGCGCGCGCGACGAAGGCTGGATTGTGGAATCGTCGGCGGACATGGTTTGGATTTGTTGTGGCGTGGACGGCTACGTCGCCATGCGTCGGACTCGGGCTGAGCGGACGATTATAACATAAGTCCGCACGGTTCGCGTATTTTGGAGACGCGGCGCATTCGGCGCCGACACATGAAGTTTCCTCGCGCGGGAAGCGAACTCGGATCGGGCGTATGATCGACCGGCGGCGGACCATGGCAACCGAAACAAAACCGCGAAACCGAAAATACCGATGGCTGCGATTCATCGGATTTCAGATCTTAATGATGCCGCTTTGCTTCGTCGCGGCCGACTTGATCTATCGCGGATATCTCGCCGTCTCGGGCGACGGATACAGCGTCTGGCGCGCGAAAGATGTCATGCAGCGGCTCGTGTCGCAGATGGAAAACCGGATTCCGGCGGGCGAATTTTCCCGGGCCGCGAGTTCGCCGATTCTTAACGATAACACGGAGGTTCTGCATCCGTATTTCGCGATCGACAACGTCGGATATCTGAAATATACAAACGATATCATTAGTTATTTCGGGACGAAAGCAGCGTCGGAGGAATATAAGATTCTCATCGTCGGCGGTTCCGTCGCCGGAATGTTTAATTTACTCGCTGGCGACGAATTGAAGGATTTATTGGATCGAAGCCCGGCTCTCGGCGGACGCAAAGCCACGCTGCTGCCGCAGGGGCGTGGAGGATTCAAGCAGCCGCAACAGTTAAATTCGCTCACTTATTTATTATCGCTCGGATGCAGACCGGACGCGGTGATTAATATTGACGGTTTTAACGAAGTCGCGCTCGGAATGAATAACGCGATGAACGACGCGCATCCCGTGTACCCGTCGCTGACGCACTGGGGCCCGCACGCGTCGCACCAGCGTTTGGAGCCGCGTCTGCGAAAGTGGCTCGACCTCGCGCGCGAGCGGCGCGCGAACGCCGCCGAAATCGCGCGCAGCGCGATCGAGAATCATTTATATTACAGCGCGATTCTCGGAAATATTGCAATCGCTCGCGTCAGCAAACTGGATCGCGAAAACGCGCTCGACGTCGACGCCTATTTGAAGGAATTAACAAAAGGCGAACGCGACGCGGCTGTGAGCGGCCCCGAATTCGACAAAAGTTCAGCGGCCGTCATCGACACGTCGATTCGCGCATGGACGGCGGGATCCCGGATGATTCGCGCCGTCTGCGACGCCGACGGAATCTTATATTTTCATTTTCTTCAACCGACGCTGCACGATCCGGAAGGAAAAGTAATGACAGCACACGAAAAGGAAGTCGGAAGCGCGCCGGAATCGTATTTGACCGGTGTTCACATGGGCTATCCATTATTACGGAAAGCCGGCGGCGAGCTGAAAAGCGGCGGCGAGAATTATTATGATCTGACGGGAATATTCAAGGGAAACGCGAACGAAATTTATATCGATAATTGTCATTTTGGGGAAGAGGGCAACAAAATCATGGCGCGCGCCATCGCAGTCGCAATTGTTGAGCGAATGAAGAAATAAATGAAAATGGGGCGGGTCCATTTTTTTCATTTAGCATGATCATCGATTACAAGTGATATCAAATAGGCCGAGGCGGGCGGCGGGCTCCGCGGCGCGCTCACCTCATGTGTCAGGTCAGCATAATTATCGATTAGGAGTAATATCAAATAGGCCGAGGCGTGCGGCGGGCTCCGCGGCGCGGCGCAGCGGCGATGCTCCGGCCACGCCCTGTCGCGACTGACACCAAAGCGCGTGGCACACGCTCGACGCGACGGGGCGTCGCCTTCGCCGCCGCTGTCTTGCGCCACGGACCAGCCGCCCGCCAGTACTAACGATGGCACCGAACACTAATATACGCGCGGCTGCTCGGCCGTCGCGGCGCGCGCGTGCCCGCGCAAGCGCGGCCACACGCGTGTCGCGCGACCGCCTGCGAGTTGCGCAGGCAATAGTAAGAATGTCGGCCGCGTCGCGGCCGACATTCTTACTATTGCCGAGCACTTGTCTGAGCCGCCGACCCAACCCGTCGAGCGCACAACTCGCCGCCCGCGTAGGGCTCGCGGCGCGCGCAGCGCAAGCGCCCAGCGGCGCGAGAGCGCTACCCCGCGTAGGGCACGCGGCGTGCGCAGCGCAAGCGCCCAGCGGCGCCAGAGCAATTTTTACTTACGAGTTTCTGCGATTCCCTGAGCTTCGGCCAAGTGTCTTCCGCGGCGATTGGTAATATATTCCTTAAGATACTGATCTCTCAATCGCGCCGATTCTTTAACAACGACTTCGTCCTCGCCGTGGGTCACGGACGCTTTGAAATCGTAGTATAGAGCGACGATGAATGGGAACTCCGTAATGTGCGGCGAAGCCGGGTGGGCGGTCCTGAATGCGATCAAGTTCTTAACTTTGAGAGCGGCCTCGCGATCGCTAAGAATGCGCTCGGGAGCGATGGAATATTGATAAGCTTCCGTCGCATGAAGCTCTTGAAGTTCGAGGCGCGTCGACTCGGCGATATCCGTGATGGCGAACGACGCGACGTTGGAGACGACCGCGCGTTGCTTGTCGGTGGAGTGGGCCGTCAGGCGGACCGAGTATTCGCCGGCTTTTGTAAACGGGAAGGCGCCGGTGTCCCAGTCGTAAAGTAATGTAAATTTACCATTCGAACGGGCGCGAGAGCCGAGTTCGAGCGTGAGCGCGGAATTTTCCTTTTCGGGTCCGCGGGCCACGGCCTGGCCGATCGCGAGGGGGGTTCCGCGATAGGTTAAATCGAATGTAATATTATCATTAACCGTGGTCAGAATCGGAACGTCGCGGATCGCCGAGGTCGTTTCGTTGATGATCGCGACGTCGACGTCGATGGGTTCCATCGGCGAAAACGTCGCGGTCTGAATCTTAACTTCGAGCCGAAGGCCGGGGAACGGTTTTGACTGGGGCGCGCCGCCGCCGGATTGTGCCGCCGCCGTCGCGAGGAGCGCGGCGGAAATGAATGTGTTGCGGAGAGTTATCATTTTATTCGTAGTTTGTGTTATTTAGTATTTGATTTGGTAATTAAAACCTATTGTTTATATACAACCGATTATTGTCCCGGGCTCTTCTTGTGCGACCGGAGCAGGTTCTTGTCCTTGTTGCTAAATTGGAACGGCTGTCCGACGTCGGGGCCCTTCTGTTGGCTCGAAAGCATGACGCCCGTATTGTGAGCAAGTCCGAATTGATGTCCGATTTCATGGGCGACGATGCGGGCTTCGAGGCCCGCGTCGGCCTTGTCGGCGGGATCGTTGGCCTTGTTCAACCGATCGTCGACCGTCTCGAGATTGACCGTGCAACCCGATCCGCCCTTCGCGAGATTATTAGCACTCAGCGTGCCGCCGGGGACGATGCCGCCGGTTCCATTCTCGGGGTCGAACGGATCGACGTCTTCAAGATAAGAGTATTGATAACAACTGAGCGCGTACACGACCCAGAACGGATCTTTTTCATTGGCGCCCGAATCGATTTTAAAGAATCCTTGAATTTCGGCGACGTACGTCGCGAGATTCTCGATCTTCGGGACATTGGGCGCGGCGTTGGCATCTTTAGTATCCGCGCCGCTCTTGCCGCCTCCGTCGAACACGGGCCAGATGTAGGCTCCCGAGTACGCTTCGATCATGTGTCCCGTGTTGGCGAGGTTGGGCTCGGGCAGCAGACCGGCCGTGTCGTCGTCGACTGCAATAAAATCGAGCGTCGCTTTTCCTTTTAACAAAACGGTCGTCGCCGTGTTCGATTCGACGTTGAACGCTTGCATTCCGATGGTGATCGTTCCGTCGTTAAACTGGTTCGCCGTCAGCGGCCCGGTGACGGTCACGGTGCTTTTTCCGTTGCCCGCGTTGAACGATAGATCTGTAACTTTCGAGACTGCGTTCGCGGCGCCCTTGCTGAGCGCGCACGGCGGCTGGACGGCCGCTTTCATTGTAAAGGATGTGCCGTTGTTCGAGGCGATGTCGAACGCGGTGGCCAACTGCGCCAGACTTATCATTTTACCTTTCTCGAATCGTCCGGGCGCGGGCGATTTATCTGTAAAATCGAGCGCGGGCTCGAGATTACCATTCATAATTACGCCGGTGCTCGCGATCGTGAAAACATTGGTGCCTCCGTTGATCGCCTCGATGGCGCCCGAAGCTTGATTTTGCGCCTCCGTAAGCGCTTTCATCGAATCGCGTTCCACGTGTAACATTCTCCAGACGGTCAGCACGTGCGAACTGTATGGAAGTCCGTACGGAATGGGATCGCCGGAGAATAGATCCGCCGTGTCGGGATGCACGATTTCAAGCCCGTCGGTCTGATCGAGATTCCGCAATTCCTCCAAAAACTTACGATCGATGTGCGCGGCGACTCGATAATTATCGCCCGGGAATTGCGATACTTGAAATTCGATCGTTTGTTTTGTCGCGCCCGCCGCGTAGGTCATTTTTGCGACGCCCTGGGCATTTTGTCCGGTCAGTTTGCCGGCTTTTTTGCCATCGACGCGGCCGCGGTTGTCCTCGTCAACATCATAATTTAACGTTCCTCCCGAAACGACGTTGCCGAGCGTGCCGCTGTAATTTCCACCGCCGCCCGCATCGTTCGGATCGATGAATCCCGTCTCGGTCGACGGATCGTCGATATCGAGCGCGCGAACATACAGATCGAATTTCTCCGGCGGCGCGCACGTGAGTTCGACCTCGAGTTTTACTTTATCATTAACTTTATCGGGCGCATCCGTCGCGACGCCCGTGACGTCTTTCGAACGGCCGTCCGGGAAAACCGCGAAAGTCTTCAGCGCGCCCGCCGGAAAATTAGGATCGGATGAATCGAGCGTATCGCTATTGAATGCATTCGACCCGGGCGTGTAGCCGTTTTTGTTACCAAGCCAGTTCATGGTCTTGACGCCCATGACGGTAATCGACGCCGTGTCCTTGCACGACGCGTCCTGATCGTAACTTAACTCGAGCACCGTGCCGAGCGGCGCATTGTGCGGAACGATGCCCTCGACCCATACGGTCGTCTCGAGCCATTTGTTATCGGCGGACTTTACCAATGTGTTGACCGGAATTGTAATATTTGTCGTGTTGGCGAATTTTTCGACTTTGTTGGCTTTCTTCCATATGAAAATGTTCGTATCGCCCTTCGTCGCTTTTAATTTAAGATTTCCCGCGTTGAGCGTCGGCGGCTGGATGCGCAGAACGGTCTTGACCATTTCGTTCTCGCCGTCGACCTGCATGTCGTCCTCGCCGAGATCGTAATTTTCATTATGATTATCGTTGTCGTTATTCAAAAACGTCGTGACGCCGGGGTCGTCCTCTTTATTATCGAGAACCGCCGGTTCCGCGCCGTTGATGACTTTCGGCGTGTGAACGATGATATCGACTTTGCACGCGGGAGGCGGCGGCGGCGCCGCGAGCACGGCGATCAAAGCGATGCACTGCGTGACGATTTTTCCGGCGGAACTCGTGACGACAAATGTAAATTCCGCGACGCCTTCGGGCGCGCCGGGCTGGGCTGTAAATAAATAAGGGATGTCCGCGACGTCGCCGGGATTTAATGTTACATTTCCCGAAATGTGATCGATGTCGATGAATGTTCCAAATCCCGATTGATATAATTCATAGCCGAACGTGTCGCCGACAAGCCCCGTGTTTTCCACCGTGGCGAAGCTGATATCGGAACTCGCCTGCATGAGTATGAGATCCGAGATGACACAATTCGCCGCCGGTTCGCAAATATCGGGAACGCCGTCGCCGTCGGAATCCTGCTGATCGGGATCATAAAGATACGGGCAGTCGTCGTACGGATCGGGAATGCCGTCGCCGTCGCTGTCGCGGTATATTCTAAATGAACAACTAATCGTCGCGTTGCACCCGAGCGACGTCGTGTACGTGCACGACAGGACTACAAATCCGGAGTCGACCGCGTCGAATACAAATGTCGGATCCGTGCTTGAATTCGGCGAAATGAGGTTTCCCCCGGCGGTCGCCGTCCATTGAAATGTGCCGCCCTGCGGCCGCGCGACGACGTTCAGGACTTGCGTTTCGCCGATGATCATGTCCTGACATGTGCCATCGAGAGACACGCGGCACGGAGCCTGCGCCAGACCGATACTAACGAAAAGAGCAATAAAAAACGGAACCCAGAGCGAGGGCAATTTATAAAAATAGGCAGGGTGCATGCCAAACTCCATTGCGCGCGGACCGCAGGGGTTGGGGGCTTGCCGGTTGCGCTTCTTCGATGCTAACGCAGGGTCCGTGGATCTGGGGAGGGGGTTTTGTGACAGATTCGTCGCGAATTCGCGCGTCATTTCTGTCGCAGCGTCACCTGCAAGAGCGCGAATTGCCGCCCCGAACACCGAATTGCGCGCATCTAATGATGTGGAAACGAATATTCGGCAACGCGCGATCCACGACCGGCCGCGCGAAAAGATACTGATCTTTGGCGAGGACGACCTTGCCGACGACGAGTGCGTGGCGCTTGTTGTCGGTTCGGTGGCGGCGCGACCCGCGCTGTCGGTCGCCCGAGACTTACTCGATACCTTCGGTAGCATCCGAGGACTACAGATCGCGGACGCTTGGGAACTTGTGAAGCGCGGACGGACGGGGGCGGCCGGAGCCGCTTCGTTGAAAGCTGCGTTTGCTCTAGGACGGCGCGCAGCGCGAAGTACGGTCGAAGGGTTCCCTCGAATTCGCGGCGGATCCGATCTGTTTGATCGCTTTCGAAACCGTTTCCTTGGCGCGCGAAAGGAAGTGTTCTTTGCTATTTATCTCGATGGCCGCAATCGACCCATCCGCGAAGAGCGCGTTTCGGAGGGAACGCTCAACGCGGCGGTCGTGCATCCGCGCGAGGTCTTCGGCCCGGCCTTGCGCATTGGCGCCGCGAGCGTCCTCGTGGTTCATAATCATCCGAGCGGCGACCCGTCGCCAAGCGCGGAGGATCTGGCGGTCACATCACGTCTGCGCGAAACGGGCGCGCTCGTCGGCATTCCGCTCCTCGATCATTGCATTGTCGGCGACGACCGATACTTCTCTTTTCTGGAACGGGGGTACATGAACCACGAAGGAAATACTACAAATACAAGTTGACGCCCCGCCGGCCCCGCTACCGCAGCCGCGCGATGGCGCAGGCGGCGACGGCGGCCATTTCGATCCTTAATAAACCGCGGCCCAATTGTACAATACACAGATCGGACGCGCTCGCCCGTCCGAATTCGCCGGGCGCGAGTCCGCCTTCGGGGCCGACGACGATTTGTAAACTTTCGGACGGCGGCGGAAGCGCCGACGCGAGCTTGGGAGCGTCCGGCTCGGGATGTAACAACATGCGGCGGCCGTTCGCGGTCGATTGTAAGAATCGCTCGAATGTTACAATTTCTTCGAGCCGGACGGTAAACGGTTCGCCGGATTGTTTGGCGGCTTCGCGGGCAATCCGGTTCCATCTGTCGAAGCGCGCCGGCGAAACGTCCTCGCGCGCGGAAACGGAACGTTCGAAGATAACCGGTGCGATCGTCGCGACGCCGAGCTGGGCGCAGGCGTCGACGAGATGGTCCATGCGCGGTCCGCGGGGGACGGAAACCGCGAGGTGCGTGATCGGTTGATCGCGGTGCAACTGAACGACATTGTTAATTTCAACGACGCAGGCCGACCGCGATGCTCGAACGATCACTCCGTGGGCGACGCAGCCATTTCCATCCAGTAATTCAACGGCCGCGCCCGCTTGTAATCGTCGCGTTCGCGTCGCGTGTTCGCTTTCGTCGGCGTCAAGCGTGACCGTTCCCCGACGGGGTTCGGCGTCCTGCGGCAGAAAAAATCGGTCGACCATGGTGGGTGCGCGCTGTAATGAATCGCGGCGTCGAACCTCGCAATGATATCTGTCCGCGCCGTCTCTTTTATTAACAATCAACACGCCCCGACGCCACATCAAACCTGCGGATACTGGCGACGCGGGGTCGTGTTACGATCCCGCGCGACGTCGGCGTTTCCAGCGGGCCGCTAATACGTGCGCGCGTCAACAATCTTAATTCTCACAACTCTCCGTTTCTCCGCGAACATCCATACGCCATCGAATGCCGGAGCGATTCGTACTTAAAATCGAAGGAGGCTCGCGCGCAGGCGAGCGAGTTTCGCTGTCCGGCGACCGGTTCACGGTCGGCCGCAAGCCCGGAAACTCGCTCGTTTTGCAGGATGCCTCCGTGTCCGGCGCCCATTGTGAATTGTTGCGAACCGCCGACGGCTGGTTGCTTCGCGATTGCGGAAGCACGAATGGTACGTTTGTCAACGGCGAGAAAATTACACTTCCGACAACGCTAAAATCGGGGGCGAATTTTGCGCTCGGATCTGTAGCGATCGTTCTCGAGGTCGAAACCGGCGGCGCGAGTCCGGCGGGCGGTTCCGCGGCCGAGGAAATCTCGCTCGAAGAACCCGATGCCGCGCCGCAGCCTCAAACCATCAAATCGGTTCCGCCGCAAACTGTAAAATCGACCTCGTCCGGTCTCGAATTTGTCGAGGACGAACCGCAGGCGCCGCAAAAACCACGGCCGCGCGCGGGAGCGTCGGCGGGAATGGACTCCACAATTGTTATGAAAGCGGCGGCGGCGTCGGCGATGGGCGTTTTGACGTCATCGAGGGAAATGGTCGCCACGGGCGATGAAGCTACAGTTGTCGCCGACGCGGAGACGCTCGAACGCGCGCGCGTGGCGGCGGCGGCGCAGGCGAAGCGCGGACGATTGCTAACGATCGGAGGCGGCGCCGGCGCAATATTATTATTGGCGGGAGCCGGCGTCGTTTTTTATTCACAAAAAGAGAGCGGCGGTCCGGCGGTAAAGAAACCGCCCGTCGTCGCGGGCAATTTATTGATTGGTTCGGCGTCGAATTTCGAAATCGACGCGGACGCGGAGCAACAGAAAGGCGCGCGATGGAATTTCCGCGACGCATCTCTCGAACCCGAGAGTCTCGCGGCGTCGGGATTCGGGCTTACGACAAAAAAATCCGCGAGCGGCGCGCGCGGAGTCGAGGCAAAGCTCGAGGGCGGCGCGTACGCGCGAGCGACGACAGATTTCATGCGCGTGTCGTCGGGCCAGACGCTTCAATTCGCCGTGCAGGCGATGAGTACAAAACCGGTCGGAGCGGTCCAATTGATATTTAAACAAAAAGGAGAGACGGGCGCGCGCTCGGTGCGCTGCGGCGCGGTTCTCGAATCGGGCGCGAACGCGTTTGTAAAGATTGGCGGAACGGCGCGCGTGCCGTCGGGTTTCGATCAGGCGGCGCTCTCGGTCGTCGCCATGGGCGACGGCGGAGCGGCGTGGTTCGACGACGCGGAAATTGTTATATCCGAGAATCCTCCGGCCGAGCCGCCGATGATTAAGAAAGAATTCGAATTCGAGCGCGATCCGATCGACGGCCGGATTCACCGGATCGATCGCAATCTCGTCGGGTCGATGGGTATTCTGATCGGCGCGCCCGGCGCCGCGCGCAGCCGCGCGTTCGCGGCGGGACGCGGCGAAGGCGACGCTTGGACGCTCTGTTCGCCCGACGGCAAGGGCGGAAAAGTAAATTTAACGATCGATGCGGGCGACACGTCCGTTTTGTATCATTACAAATATCAGGGCGCGGTTCCCGCGGCGCTCGTCTGGACCGTCGAGCGCGCGTTCGCCACCGAATTGGTCGTCCGCGGCAGCAAAACAACCGGCCGCTACCGCGGCGAATTTACAGAACCGGCATGCGCCTCGATCGTCGCCGGAGAGGAAGGCACGCGTTTGCGATTCACATTCGATCCGCCATGCGCCGTGAAAGCCGTTCCCGAATCCGGCGGTATCCGGATCGAAATGGAGCTCCCCGGATCGTTAAATATACAAATCCAGTATTCGTTCGACGCGGAGAAACGCCGTGCGCTCGAACTCGAACAGTCCGCCGAATCGGCGCAGAAACTAAAGAAATACGGCGAAGCGATCCGCCTTCGCGCGCAGATCCTCGATGAATTTCCGTTCGAGCGCGCGCTCGTCGAACGGAATGAAACGAAGTTCAGCGAACAACTGGCGCAAGGTCAAAAGGAGGCGGCCGAGATCGAGCGTCGCGTCGCCGACGCCGAGTTCTTTAAGATTCCCGAGGCGTTCCGCGAAGCGCGCCGCATGGGCACGGACCTCGCGAATCTTTATGTCGGCACCGATGTCGCGGAACGCGCGAAAGCCGCCATCGCCAGTGTCGAAACGGCGCTCGTCGCCGCCGAATCGGAGCGGGGGGAGCGCGACGCGCTTCGATTACAAACGATTTCGACGGCATTCGACGCCGCGAACGCCCACGATTTGAGCGGATACATTCGCGAATATATTAAGAAAAACTACTCCGCCGCAGGAAAGGTCAAACCGGGCGACGCCAAGCCCGGCGGCGAACAACCGGGAAATAAATAACAAATCGGTCAATGGCAACGATCCATAACGAGGTAAACGAAGCGTGGCGTCGAATGTAACTGGAATCGATCTCGGAACACGGGCCATCCGCGTCCTTCAGGGCCGCCGGAAGGGCTCCTCGTTCGTTCCGATTCGTTATATTACAAAAGAACACGCGGAGCGCCCCGCCGACGCGCTTGCGCAATTGTTAAGAGAGTCGAGACTGTCCGCGAAAATGGCGCGCCTCGGCATCACCGGAAAAGATACGATTTTGCGATTCTCGCAGGTGCCGCGGCTCACCGATTCGCAGCTTCGAAACTTAATGAAGTTCGAGATCGACGAACTCGCGCAGCAGGCCGGCGGCAATCTCGCCTCGGATTTTAATTTATTACCGATTCCGCCGAGCGTCACCGGCGACGACACCGTTCTCGTGGCGCTCGCGCGCAACGAGGCGCTCGAGACTACAGTTGCCTCCTTGAAAGGAACGGGCGGTTCGGTGGGTTCGTTCACGCCGAACGCCGTCGCGCTCTACGACGCATTCTTAAAATTAGGGACTGTCCGCGACGACGGCGTTTTATTAGCGAACATCGGCGACGAAAACACCGACGTCGCGATCGTGCTCGGGCCCGATCTCGCGTACGCGCGCAACATTTCGGGCGGCGGCCGGTTGTTCACCGACGCGATTTCGCAACGATTCCAGTGCGACGCCGACGAGGCCGAGACGATGAAACGCGAATTCGTCAATCTCGCGCCGCACCAGCAGAATCGTTATGATTCGCCGCAGGAGGAGAAAGTAACAAAAGCGCTGCTCGGCCCGGCCGGCCAGTTCGCGTCTTTATTACAATCCACGGCGACGCTCGCAAAAGCGCAATTAAAACTGCCCGATCTGCGGATCACGCGTGCGCTCATATGCGGCGGCGGATCGCGATTGATAGGATTCTGCGAATATTTATCGGCCGCGACCGGCTGGAAAATCACGCCGTTCGATCCGCTCGAATCGCTCGAACTCGGCTCGATGCCGCCCGAGGAGCGCGCCGCGCTCGAGCGGGATAAGTATGAAGCGGTCGTGTCGATCGGCCTCGCGCTGGCGTCGTCGGATTCGGCGCTCTACCGCCTCGATATTCTGCCCGCGGCGATCGCTAAGAAACGCCGTTTTGCCGAGCGCACGTCGTGGCTCGTCGCCGCCGGCGCGCTCGCTACAGTTTATCTCGGCGCCGAATTCGCCATCGGCCAGTCGCTCGCGGGCGACGCGCGCGGCATCGCCAACGATGTGCACCGCGAAGTCAAGAAACGCGCGGATATAAATGAAAAAGCCGTCAAGCTCGTCGGCGATTCGTCGCGCGAAATTAAAGGTAAAATCGCCTCGCTCGCCGACGCCGCGACCGAACTCGAACTTCGCGCCGCGACGGGCGCCTCGATTCTCGCGATGGACCGAGCGATGCGCCTCAAACTGCCGCCCGAGTTCTGGATTACTAAATTACAATTAAAAGTCGACAAAGACACGGCCCATCCGCAGCTCGGCGCGACGGATTTGAAGCGTCCGATCGTTTATGTCAAGGGCCGCGGGCGCCAGAGCGACGCTCAAATTAATGTTTCGTTCTCGAAGTTCACGACGGAACTCGCGCAAATGATGGGAGCGCAGCCCGTCCAGAATCCGACGCCGAGCGCGAAGGGTTTCGATTTCGAATTGTTCGTCAATCTCGTGCCCGTCGCCGCGGCGGACGCCGCCGAACAAAAACAATAAAAATAGTTAATACTAATAAATAATCATAAGAAACGAATCCAGTGGCCTTCGATCTAAATAATTTTCTTCAGGAAAACAAACGATTCCTCCTCGGAGCGTTCGTCGGCGGCGCGGTATTCGTCACCGGATATACCGTCATCGACGCCTATGTGTGGGATGACATTCGCGTGGCGGCGCACGAAATCGGCAGCGACAAATCCAAAGTAAACAAAGAGGATTATTTTTCGCAAAAGAACCTCGACGAAGCGAAGGCGCAGGAGGAGAAACTGAATCAATCGATCAAGGCGCTCACCGCGAAGCTCGCATTCGTGTCGCGGGCCGAATTCCAATTGAAGGACGGCGGCGCTTCGCCCCAGAATCAATATTTAGATATCGCGTCGCGATTTCGCGAAAAACGCCTCGACGACGCGCGGTCGCGCGGAATTGATATATGCGATAATTGCGGCGTTCCCGACCGCTCGCCGACGCAGGCCGAGGACATCCGCCGGACGCTGCGCGGCCTCGATCTCGCCGACCGCGTGATCGAGTGTGCGATCGGCGCCGGCGTTCGCGAAATTAAGAAAATCACGGTCGCCGCCGACGCGCAGTTCGCGGGCCGCGAAGATTCTTATATTCGCGACGAAGTTAAAGTTGAATTCGAAATTGAAGCAAATTCGCGCGCGCTGTCGGCAATGATCGAATTGACGCAGGCTTCGAATCCGCCGCTCACGATCGACGAATTCAGTTCGGACGTGCGCGACGCCGGCTCGTCCGGGCGCGCGGGCCGCGGCGAGAGTCTCGTGCATATACAGATAAAATTCGCCGCCATCGAGGTGAAGGAGTAGCGCCATGGCCATGCGTCGCGAACAGGTTATTTTTATTATTACACTTGGTCTCACCGGCCTGCTCGGCTGGCAATTGTATGCGGCGTTGAACGACCCGGTCCAATCGATCACGTGGCCGAAGAAAGATCGGAAGGTCGCCGCCCAGCGCGTGCCGGATATTACACAATTTCCGACGTTGACCGTCCCGGGACCGGACAAAAGCAAACGCGATCTGTTCACGGCGCCCACGGACTCGCATCCGCTGCCAAAGTTACAACTCGGCCCCGCGCTGCCGCCGCCTTCGCCCGACAGCGTCGAGTGGCTGATGCCGCCGACCACGCCCGCGCCCGGCATGCGCCTCTGGCATTTGTATCTTCGAATGCCCGCGCGCGTCGATAAGTTTGATTTCGCGGAGGCCGCGGCAGCGGCGAAATCCGCCGCCGAACAGAGCAACGCGGAATCGCCGAATCCTACAAATCCATCGACGGCGCAATATACACAAAACGCGACGACGCAAAGTCCCGGCGCTCAAAATCCCACGACGCAGAATCCGGCGGCCGCGCCGAAGTCCGCCGCGGAACAGGCCGCCGAACAGGCCGCGCAGGCGCAGCTCGACGAAGAGACTCTCGCGAAACGTTATGATCGGTTGAATCTTAAGGAAGCGCCGCTGATGTGGGGGCGGATTTTGAATCCGAAGAAATATGAGATCAAGGACGACGAGGCGATCGTATTTCAGATTTACGATAAAATCAGCGGAAGAGCCTTCGGCAAGCCGCTCACGCGCCAGCGCGCCGACGTGATTTCGTATCAATTGGCGAAAACGATTCGTAACGATATTGAAATTAAGAAAAGAAAAGTAATATGGGGCGCGGGCAACGAATCCAAGATTCGCGAATTCGGACTCTGGTGCCTCTCGCTCGGCGACGACGAGCCGTTCGCGATCGAGGAATCGGGTCGGCAATTGAAGAAAGCCGTCGAACTCGCGCCGCAGGATCCCGCGAATCAACTCGCGCTCGGCCGCTGGCACGAGGCGAATTATCATTATGAAGACGCGTGGAAATTGTATCGTTCGATGACCGAGGGCGATTTCCGCGCGAACCCGGAGGCGTGGGTGGCGCGCGCCGAACTCGAGCGGCGGTTGCATTTGGATAAAGACGCGCAGCTGAGTTTGGAGCGCGCGGCGACGCTGGATTCGAGTAATTATCTTCCGAAGCTCGTCCTCGGCGAATTTTATCTTCTGCAGGGCCGCGCGAACGAGGCGGCCTCGGCGCTCGACGCGTCGTTTCGTAATGAACCGACGGGCGTCGGCGACGCGACGATTCGCGCGCGGATCCGGCGACGGCTCGCCGAGGCGCAGTTGGCGATCGGTAATATCGCGTCGGCGGGCGAATTGTTCGAAAAAGCGCGCAACGCCGATCCGAACGACGGCGTCGCGGCGACGGGCTCGGCCGTGGTGATGATGTTGAACAAACAAACGGCGCCGGCGATGGAATTGTTAAATGCAACGATCGCGGCGAAACCCGCGGCGGGCGCGCTGCTCGCGCGCGGAATATTAAAATTAGCTTCCAAGGACTACCCGGGCGCGAAGGCGGATTTCGAGGCGGCGATCGGACTCGATCCCGTCCGCGACGTACGGCCGCTCTCGGCGCTGGCGTTTTTGTATATTGTTACAGATCACCGCGACGAGGCGATGGCGACGATCGAGCGCGCGCTCCAAAACGATCCGACCGACGCCTATGCGCATTATCTTCGCGGGCGGTTGCGGCGCGACGCGGGCGAAAGCGAGGCGGCGCGCGAAGATCAAAAATTCGCGGTCATGGCCGATCTCGGATTCGTCGAACCGCTCATGGAAATGGGACTGCTCGCCGCCGCGCAGGATTTGTATGAAGCGGCGGATCGTTATTATGCGAAAGCCGCCGAATTCGACGTCAAGAATGCGAACCTTTTCGCGCTTCGCGGACTGAATTTATTGTTATGGCAGCAGACGCGCCGCGCGAAAGATACATTTATCACGGCGCTGCGCATCGACCGCGACAATCCGGTCGCGCGCATCGGCCAGGCGCTTTGCGAATACATGGACGACAACACCATGGCGATGAACCGCGAATTCGGCACCGTACGCGATTCGCGCGCCGACGGCGATCGTTTCAAAACGTATGCGATCGAAACACTGCAAAAAATTAGCATCCACGATCACAAACAAGAGTGGGTCGACACGTTCGAGCGCATCGTGCTCGGAAATAACAACTGGACTCTAATTCACGTGCCCGGCGTCGACGTCAAGGACGTGATGGGCGAAGCGAGAATCGAGGGAGAATTCGGCAACGCTGGCATTTCGGGGATTAATTGTAGTACGATCAAATGCGTTTCGTATTGTTCTCTCGAAGCGACGCTCAATGTCCAGCCCGCCGGCAAAACGCCGGCCGAAAACCGCGTGGACGTCATAACGTATCTTCGGGCGTTCAAGGGAAGGGACAACGCCGAACTCGATTTCGAGATCGCCATCGTACGCGAAAAGAAACGAATCGACGGTTCGACGCCGGTGAAAATCCGCCTCCGAAACGCGCGCGTTTTCGAAGGAAAACAGGAAATCGAAATTCCATTCCAGTGGCCCGTCGACAAAGTCGTCACCGTCCGCATCGAGGTCAGCGACGACGATTCGGCGCCGCTCGGCCGCGTCATTATCGATAATCAAATTGTAAAATCGGATATTAAGTTTCCCCGGGAGCGCAACGGCATGTACGACCTCGGCGTCGAGACCTCCGGCGACACGGGCAGCCCCGTTTCCGTCTCGATCGACACCATCAAAGTCGTGACGCGCGAAAATCCTTAATATTTAACGAAACACCGGCGCGCCACGAGGCTACTTGACGAATACGATGCGAACTTACAATAATGCGGGTTTTACGCTGATCGAACTGCTGGCGGTGATGGCGATTATTGCAATTCTCGCCGTTCTGGGGGTTGTCAGTTATAGTAAGTTTCAAAAATCGGCGGAGGAGTTTGCCACGAAAGGCATCATGGATGGTTTGAAGGCGAAGACCCTCGGTCTGGAGTTGGCCGATGGAGACTTTCCGCTCGATAACTTTTCCAAATTGGGCGCGACGACGGGAAACGAAACCAACATTGGCATCGAAGCGCTGGTGGCGCAATTGAACTCGACCAATGGCGGCCGGGGTTCCGCGGACGTCCCCGCCGAGGAGGAATTGATCAATACCGACGACGACAAATTTAACAAGAAAATTACAAAATATGCGAAACAAGACGCATATGAAGTAAGCGACAAATGGAAGAATCCGATCGTTTATTTCAATCGCAGGAGTTATGGAAAGAAACAATCCGTCGTGGCCAAGCGGCATGGAAGCAAAGAATACGAGGAACAGCTCGTTTCCGCCGTTGTCGATCCCGATACAAAGACATTTCGCGCGCCCGGGAGTTATCAACTAATTTCGGCCGGCTGGGACGGAGTGTTCGGGACCGACGACGATATTTTGATAACCGGAAATAATTAATCAACCCGATCACAAGTCCAACGATCCCGCCGGGCATGGGCAGCCTCAAGCAACAAACAACGAAATCGCCGCGGGCGGGCGGCTTCACGCTCATCGAGTTGCTTACCGTCATGGCGATCCTTGGAATTCTGATGGGCATCGGCGTCGGTGTTTTTGGTAAATTAAACGTTGCGAAGTTCGGCGCCGTGTCGCTCGTCCGCAACGCGCTGCGCGCCTCGCGCGAGGCCGCGATCGCATCGGGATTGCCGGTGACGGTCGTCTGCAGCGCGCCCGATTTGAAATTGTATGATTTGTCCGTAAAACCGTTCGGCCACTGGCAGTTCGAGGACGCCGCCGACGGAAAAACTACAAAAACCAACACGACGTCGAAGGGCGCGTTCGAACTCGAAGCGCATCTGAACGGCGCGACGGTCGGATCCGACGGGCGCGTCGGCGGAGCGTTATATTTAAATAAAGCGGGAGACCACGCGATCTCCGACCTCGGAGGAAACGCCGTATATGTATTTTCGAACGGCGTCGCCGTCGAAGCCGATGTGTATATTGACAAACCGGTTTCCGGAAATTTACTAAAACGTTCCAATCAATTCCGGCTTTCCATTTCGGCCGACGGATCGGTCGAGGCGGAGGTCCAGCTCGCCGAGGACGAAACGCCCGAAGGCAAACCGGCGGGATCGCTCCTCGCGACTTCCGCGCCGGGCGTCGTGCTGGAGCGCCAGTGGGCGCGCGTCGGATTTGTATACGATCGCGTCGCGCTCGTTTTGTATGTCGACGGAATTCCGCTCGCGACGCGCTTTACAAAAGGGCGCGAACCGGTCGCGCGCGACCGTGCGCCGCTCGAGTTCGGCGACAAATCGGGGCGGTTCATGGGGAGACTCGACGGCGTAAAGCTCGGATTCGTGTCACCGGGCGAAGGGGTGAAGCTACCAAAAGACGTGAGCTTCGATTTCACAGGCGAACTTTCCGTGCATTTCCTCCCCGACGGGCGGCTCGATCCGGCGTGGCATCCGTCGCCGGTTTCGGTTCCGCTCCTGTTTCCCGAAAATGTTAAAAAAATCGTGACAGTGGGGGTTTATGGAACTTCCAAGTAATTTCCGAATTGTAAATAAAACAATCCGCGGCGCGCGAAAGAACGAGGACGGCTACGCGCTGATCCTGTCGATCGTCGTGCTCGTCGCATTGTTAGCGATCGCGACGCCGTTTTTATTAACAACGCGCATGTCGTCGCGTTCGAGCGTCGCGCGCACGGGCGACGTGCGCGCCCGCATCGAAGCCGACGCGGCCACCGCGGCCCTCATGCGCCGTCTCGAGGATACCGAACCCGAACTCGACGCGACGCCGTATTACGACACCGAGGACGAAGTTAAGAAAACACTGTCGACGCCGCCCGAATTGTATTCGATGCGGAATTTCGAAAATGTAATTGTCTCCGCGTCCGCCGAATTGGAACAAAACCGAATCGATGTCAACGCGGCCTCGCCCTACGCGCTCGCCATCGCGTTCGGTCATGCGTTCCTCGCCGAGGATTTGAAGAAAGACGCGGCCGAAATTTCCGTCGACAACGCCGACGCGTTCCCCGAAAAGAACGGTTGTCTTTGGATCCGCGGCGAATTGATACAATATCAATTGAAAAAAGGCGGCAAATTCACGGATTGCACGCGCCAGTTGATGTCGGGATCGGCGGGGCCGTACGAAGCATCTGTAGACTACCGTTCGGGAACGCCCGTGATCGACGCGCGCGCGCACGCCGTGGCGAAACACCGGATTCGCGCCGTGCCTGGCGAGTTCCACCCTTATATTAGTATCGAAGAACTCGCGCGCGTCCGGATGGATCCGCCGAATTGTCCGCCGATCGTCGCGGAGGATATTCGTAAAGTTAAAGATAAATTGACCGTGTTCGGCGAGCACTTCGGCCACGAGGAGTGGTCGGTCGCGCGGCGCATCACGACGCCGCTCATCGCGGACGGAGCGAATCGTTCATTTCAGTGCGACAGCGGCCGTTATCTGGGCGTCGGCACAACGGTTAAAATAACAACTCCCGAGGGCGTCGATTACGGACTCGTCGTCGCGAACGGCAACAAAGGCGTCGTGCTGGAGGAGCCGTTTACGAAGAACGCGATCGCGTTCGGCGCGACGGTGCAATTTCTCGTGCCATCGCCGGTTCATATTAATTCGGTGTCCGCGGAATTGTTGGAAGAATTGCTCACCGGTCTCGACATCGAGCGCGCGGGAACGCCCGAACCGCTCGACCGCGAGGTCGCGCGGAAAGTTGCCGCTAAAATTAAAGAAAAACCCGTGCGCGGCTGGCAGGACCTCGTCGAAAACGTGCTCGTTCCGCTGCTCAAAGATACAACTATAAAAACGCAGCACCTCGACGCTATCTTTAGGAATGCCGAACACAGTTGCGACCGCGGACTTAAATATTCGACGGTGCCGTTCTCTTTCTCCGGCGGCAGCCGCTACAGAATTCACACGGGCGTTTCGATCAATGCAAAATCCGGCGCCGAGCGCGGCCGCGCCGAGATTGAATCCGTCGCGGAAGTGCACGCGCAGGCGCGCGACAAGAACGACGTCGGTCTGCGCGCCGTCGCGCGGCAGGTCGAATTCGACGAATTATTTAGATTGAACCGCCGCGCCGCGGGTTGGATGACGTATCCTTATAATTCGAGTCTGTTCGACGGCAGCACGAATCCGCCGTCGCGGTTGAAGGCTTATATTAACGCATTGCAACAATTGGGCGATTCGTTCCCATTTATACAATCCGACGATCCGGCGAAATCCTGGGCGCAGCTTTCGCCGTCGCGCAACGCGTTCCCCGATCCGTTATCATTGCATTTCGACACCGATCTGACGCTCGAAGGGCACGACGTTCGCACGCTCGGGCCGTGGCGCGGCAGCGCGATCGCGGCGCCGTCCGCGTTCGCGCTGAAGGATCCTAATTATGTATTCCCCGGCAGCATTTCAGGCTGGGTCCGCTGGGATACAAACAATGTCACCGGGACGATTTTCGACATGGGCGGCGCGACGAGCGCCGTCCGCGATCGAATTTCATTAATGATCGAAAAGGGCGATCTCGTGGCGCGGATCCGCGACACGGGCGGCGAGGATACAAACGATGCGCAGAACGTCGCGGGCGCCGCGCGCAACGAAATCCGCTATCCGGCGTCCAATCTGAAACCGAATTTTTGGTATCATTTCGCTTTGGCATTTAAAGGATCGGGCCCGACGGATTTTGCATTATTCGTCGACGGCGTTCCGCGCGGCAAACGCACGCTCGCGACGCGCCTCACGGGCGATCTTCCGACGCTTGCGCAGATCCCCGATTATTCCGAAATTCCCGTCGAGTCGACGGATCATTTTCCCGGATATGGAGTATTAAAAATCGGCGCCGAGTTGGTCGAATATACAGGTAAGAGCGGAAAAGGATTCACGACCGCGCGGCCGACGGGCGACGTGCCGGCTTCGTACACGGGCGGGCGCGGCGCGCGGGGAACTTCTTATATCAATTCGAATTTAAGTTATATGACCGAGCACAAAGGCGGCGACACGGTCGAATTCTACGGTTACGCGTGCAAATTGATGCATGACGTGTTTCAAGGCGGCGGTCAATTGAAGGCTCCGCTCGGTAAATTCAGCGCGGCGCACGTTTCGCGATTTCAGTCGGGGCCGTGGTTTACGGATCTCATCGTCGCTCCGCCGGCGGGCGGCGTTCCGTTCCGCATCGGCAAGGGCGTCGAATCGTCCATCGCAATTCCAACGCTAAAACTCCAACCGCTCGACGTGATGGAGCCCAACACCGGCGGCGGCTCGCCGAGTAGTTGCGACACGGAATTTATTAAAGGATTCTCCACGGCGGGGGGATACGCCGTAATGTTTCAATTACAGGGGCCCGGGGGAGGGTTGGTGACCGTTAAGAAAAGTCCGATGTTCGGCGCCGAAGTGATACATTACGGAGGCGTCAGCGGAACCGATACATTAACAAACGTCACGCGCGAACAACAGCCGACGAAATACTTTGCAAACCACGGGTTCGTGTTCGATTGGCAGACGGACATTCCGCAAAAACATCAGAACAACGCTTATCAATTGTGGACGTTCGTCGTTCCCTGCTCGATCGGCACGTCGGGCGGAAACTACGAAACGCCGACGCCGACGGATCCGGTGATGGCCGCGCAATTGATAGAACTCGGCGCGTCGGGAGTCGGTCTCGATTCGACGACGGAATGGTTCAATTACGATACAATTTATAACGGCGAATTGTGTCGTTTCGACGGCAACCGATGGGATGCCGCGCGTCTCGTGACGGCGGGACAGCCGCAGATCGCTCCGAATCCGGTGCCGCCGTACAATCCGCCGTTCGTCGTAACTTTTGCTAATTTAACAATACCGAGTCCGCCGCCCGGCTGCGACACGTATCTGGTGTCGCCGTTCAAAATGGGCGATCCGCCGCCAAAAGGCATCGCGATATTGGCAAAAACCATCGCGGGCAACGAAATGACGCCGAACGCCACGACGGGCCAGGGCCTCAATTTCCGCGGAACGCATAATACATATTCGCGCGATCACTTCAATTCCACGGAAGTGATTCCGTGCTTCCGCACATACTACGGATCCGTGTTCGCGGGGCGCCCCGGGCGCGGCGACCGCTTCCGTTATATGTTTCCGCAGGATGTTACATTTGCGATTTTCGATCTGTATTTAACGGCGAACTGGACGGATCCGTATACGCAGAATATCCTCTGGATCGCGCCGAAGGAGCGCATTCCCGGACCCGTTCCGATCGGCCAGACGAGCGTGACATTTTCGGAAATGCTGCCGCCGGGCGGAGTATTACAATTCGAAGACTCCAGAAACTTCTGGAGAATTGTTAAAACGCCCTCCGGCGAACTTCCGTCGACCGCGTCGACGGTGTCGGTGGGCGGGCGGTTCGACGGGCCGGGCGACGAAGTCACCGGAACGATCGACGAAGTGGAATTTACGACTCCCTTTGCGAACTTCGGCCAGATCTCGCTCGCGAAATTCATCGTCGATCAACCGTTTAACGCCACGGCGAAGACGTTTTTGTTAAATCCCGTGGTTCTTACAGTTCCGGGCAATCCCTCGTCGAATCCCGTCGCGAGCGCCGTCGCGCTGCCCGCCGGGGCGAAGACGATCGCGGGACAGGCCGCGGGCACCCTTCCGAAGGACGCGGGAATCTTTATGATCGGCGACGAGTTGATCGGATATGACAGTTTCGACGGCGCGAGCGGAACTGTAACCGTCGCCGCGAATGGCCGCGGCTTGCTCGGCACGAAACCGAGTTCGCACGGATCGCACGAGACGGCGGTTTATTTGGATCATTTGGTGGTCACGCAACTCGCGGGCGGCGTCACGCCCGGCGTTTCGCGCATTCCGTTCGAGGACGCCACCGGTTTTTCCGGCGACGGAACGTTACTGATCGGCAGCGAATTGATACATTACACCCGGCAGGACGGCGGCGCGTTCTCGATGCCGGAATTCAACGACGACGCCGAGGCGACGGTTTTCGATCCGAATTCGACGTCGGTATCTTTAAAACAAAAAGGCAACGGCATTTTCCGCGGACGCTACGGATCCGTTCCGGCCGCGCATTCGTCGGGCGAAATCATTTTCCGTTTTCCGTATCGTTATTGGGATCGCTGGGTTCTCGGCGCCGACGAACCCGAATTGCATTATATACAAATGGACGAACGCATGGAATCGGCGTTCTACCGCCGCGTGTATTGGGAGGAAGAATTGCCGCTCGCGGGCGTTTCCCTCGAATGCCTCGCGCGGCTCGACGCGCGCTCGCCGTGGACCGCGCAGGCGAACAAGAGCGACGGGCTCTGGCTTTTTACAACTCCGAAGGATGATAAGAATCCGACGGCGATCGGCCGCCTCGGCGAACGGTTGGAATTGCGCTTCGGCGTTCGTTATGGAATCGGCTCGTTTTCGCCGATCGACGCGCCGATCGAGAATGTTACAGTTCGCAACGACGCGTGGAAATCGACGCCGAAACTCCGCGCGATCGCCTCCGAGCGGTTCGGCGCGACGAAGATACTAAAGAAAGAGGAGACGCGTTGAACTCCCGCCGCGGACTCACGCTCATCGAATTGCTCGTCACGATGGCGATATTGATAGCATTCACATTCATGGCGATCCGCCTGCTGCAGGACGGAATTCAACTCTGGAAAGTCTCCGACGATTCGCGCGATCTCGACGAACGCTCGCGCGCGGCGCTCGATCTGTTACGTCACGATTTATGGCTTGCCGATGGATCTGTAGATTCGAAATTTGTCGTCGATTACGGCGATTTGCCGACGCCGGGCGAGCCCAACCACGTCTGCCGCGTCCGATTTGTTAGAACTGCGAATCGCGCCGACAATGCAAGATTGCGCGGCGGTTTCGCGAATCGCGCGAGCATGCCCGCCGCGCCGGGAGGAACTTCCGCGGCGCCCGGCTCCGCGAATCCCGGGGCCGCGGGCACCGCAGCCGCGCCCTCGGGGAACGCCGGTTTTATCGAAGTCGCGTGGGCGCCCGCGGCCGATCCCGCCGCGCGCGAACCGGGATTGTTATTATTAAAACGCGCCGTCCGTCCCGTCGCCGTTCTCGCCGACGACGAGAGCGGAAAATATACGATATTCACGAAAGATTATTTTAATCAACCGAAAAAAGGATTTAACGATCCGGCCAACGCCGGCGACGTCATCGGCGGAGTTTTATATTTTGGCGTCGCGCTCGCTTCGCAATTTACACAATCCTTCGAGCGCCCGCGCGACGGCGGCGGACCCGAATCCGTCTGGGATTCGACGCGCACGATGTTTAGCAATCCGAAAGCCACGGGTTTAGGTAAATTTACATTTACGATCGAACGCGCTTCCGTGCCGCGCGACCGCGTCTTTCCGCGCAGCGCGCGCGCGCAGCTCGTTCTCGCGCGCGAGGATGCCGATCGCCGCGTCGTGCGGCTCGCCGAGGAAATTGACGCGAAAGTGACGGCAATGCCGCTCGACGATCCGCTGCCGCTCAACGTCGCGTCCGGTGATTGGGTCAAGATCGGCGGCGAATGGATGGAAGTGTCCGAGGCGGCGCCGCGCATGCTTCGAATCCGAGCGCGCGCCATTCTTGGTTCGCACGCGACCGCGCACAAAGCCGGAACCTCCGTTCTCTCGGGGCGTTTGTTTACTATGGACGTGCCGCTCGACATCGCGCGCGACGCCGACACCTATGATCTCCGCTAGACTTCGCTCCATTCGAAACGCGCGCGCGTCGGGCTTTACGCTCATCGAAGTCCTCGTGGCCATGGGAATTTTGGTCGTGGGCGTGAGCAGCATTCTCGGATTGTTAATGTTCGGAGCGGCGCTGCAGCGAACTTCCGAGCGGCGAAACGAATCCTCGCTGGCGGCGAATCAGGTGGTCGCCGCGTTGCGCGCGACGGCATTTAAATACAACGTCGACGGTTCCACGAGCGAGCCGTCGAATCACATCGAGATGTCCGTGCCCGACCACCCGCGTTTGAACGCGGTCGTGGATTTAAAAAAGAACCCGACGGTCGAGGGCGAGTATTTTGCAACGATACAAATCCAGTGGCACGAACGCGGCGAATCCAAGACGGAGGAATTTCGCACCATCTTGGAGCGCGCCGCGCCGTTCACCGCCCGCGTCGAATATGAATATCGCCATCCGGTCAAGAAGCCGTAATTTCAATATAATTAATAATTACAAGATCGAATCTATTTAACAATATCCGAAAAATCGTTTTTCAATTTGTAGTATAAATCCAATGATTCCGATACTATTAAACACGCTGGCCGCATTCTTTGCATTGGCGCAGGCGCCGCAGGGCGCGGGCGATTTTTTTCCGATGCGCGACGGCGAAATTCTGGTTGGCGAAATCTCCTCGCACGACGAAGACGCGCTCGACATCAAGCGGCTCGACAACGGGGGATTGGTACATTTGCGCTGGAGCCAGCTCGCGCCGCCGTTCGAGCGGTCGCTCCGCACGCGTCTCGGTTATATTTATGACCGGGAGGAGGAAGTGCTCGTCGACGCCGACGAGCTGACGCTCGCCGACGGCACGAAACGCGTCGGCCGCGTCGTTTCGCAAACGAACGATCAAATTGTATTAAAGGATTCCAAAAGCACGCTGAGTTATGCCCGTTCGATCCTTTCGGGCGCGCCCGGGCGCGTGCGCGTTCCCGCGCTCGAGGTTTATACAAAAGACGAGCTTTATAACGATAAACTCAGTACGATCGACGCGACGACGGCGGAGGGGAATCTCGATCTCGCGCGCTATCTCGAACAGGTCGACGATTTCGGACGCGCGATTCAACACGCAAATGAAGTCAAGAAAATCGACCCGAATTTTCATGCGCATGAGCTTGTCGAATTGTTAAAACATCTCGAGGAGAAAAAAGCGCGACAGGACGAAATTGATTATTTACAGGAACTCGAATCGCAGCGAAGCCAGCGGCATTTCGACAAAGCGATCATGATGTGTACCGAATTCGCGGCGAAGTTCCCGAAATCGTCCGCGACGACGCGCACCGACGTCGAGAAACGTAAGAAAAATATCGCCGAAGCAAAGCACATTTATCAAATCGACAAAGTCTGGATCGCTTATCATCGGGCGGCGCGCACGGTGCTCCGCGTGAAAGCCGTCGATCGGAAAATCGCGCTCGACGACGCGCGTTCGTATGCGCGCGGAGGCGAAGTGCGCAAAGACATCCTCGCCTCCGTTTTGAAAACATTACAAAACGATTTCAAGGAGATTACAGAACAGGACGTGGCGTCGCTCTGGAAAGACCGGGGCAAGCGCGCGAAACTCGATCACGTCGGCTACGGCCGCGGCACGTTTGTCCTCGGCAAGGACGGAGCCAAGAAGAATGTTAGTAATATGATCGGCGCGAAGACCGGCGCGGCCGGAAAATCGAATCCCGAACTCGACGCGATGGCGAAGAAGCTGCAGGCGATGCTACAAAAAGCCCAGGCGCCGCAGAATATAAATCAAAAACAGCTCGATCCGGCCGACGAATGGTGGCAAGTCGTCGCGACCGCGTTCGAACGTGAACAATTCCTGCTTTCGACATTTGTAGAATTCGGCGGCGAAATGCAGGATATGATATTTACGGCGCGTCCGTGCGTCGGTTGCGGCGGGCAGGGCCAGCTCCCTGTCACGTCGGGATCTTCGGCGCCGGGCGGCGTCACGGTCGGAAGCGGCGGCAATCGTAATAATAACAATAATCAGCCGCAACAATCGAGCGTTTCGTACGCCGATTGCCCCACGTGCCACGGCATCGGATTCGAGCGGTTGATCGATTATCGTTGATCGGTATATATGACGAAAATTCGGCGCCGATGAATTCTAATATAACGCGCGCCGCGATTTTACTTTTCGTTCCGGCCGCATTCGGGTCGATTTTACAGAACCCCGCGGCGACGCAGCCTGCGAAGGACGCGAATCCCGTCGTCGTCGAGGTCGCGGGCGCGCGCGTGACGGCCGCGGACGCGTTCGACGCCCTGATGTTTCATTTTCGCGACGACGGAATTGAAATATTAAGAAAACTCGCGGGCGACGCGATCGTGCGCGCCGAGGCCGGGCGCCTGCATGTCGCCGTGCGCGACGACGAAGTGGATCCGGCGGTGCGCGTCGCCGTCGAAATGTTACAAAAACGCGTCGAAACGGAATTCGCCGGCGCGGTCGCGCTCGACCGGTTTCTCGAGGACGAAATGTTAACGACGCGCGCCGAATATGAACAATCCGTGCGGGCGTTCGCGCGGCAGGCGCGGCTCGCGGCGCTCGTGATTCGTTATGATCAATCGTTGACGGACCGTGCCGTGGCGCGCCACATCGTCGTGCGCGACAAAAAGAAAGCGGATGAATGTATACAAAAACTCCGCGACGGCGCGGCGTTCGAAGTCCTCGCCCACGACGAATCGATCGCGTCAACCAAAACCGAGGGCGGCAAACTGCCGGCGTTCGACCGCGAGTTCGAGAGTCCCATCACCGCCGCGGTTTTCCAAACACCTGCCGGCGTCATCGGCGGTCCGATCGAGGAAATCCGCGACGGCCAGAATTATTATCATATTTTCAAGGTCCTCGATCGGATTGCCGCGCGCACGGCGCCGTTTGATGACTTGCGCGCCGAAATTTCGACGAAACTCCGCGCAAATCCGCTCTCGAAGTACGAATTCGAGGCGTTCATGCGGAAATGCGCGAAGCGGTACCCTTCGAAAGTCCTTTCGCGGACGCTGAAAGCGGCGGGCGAAAACCCCGCGACGCGCCCCGCCGGACGCTGACGAACTCCGTCGTCGCGAATCGTCGGGAAGATTGTTACTCTTCCCCGCTTCAATTTCACCCCGCGCCGGCCGAAACTCGGCCCCGGAATGGCACGAAAAAAGTCATCCAAATCCAATTCGATTTCTATCGACGGCGGCGATGAGTCCCTGCCCCGCGTCGACGACGCCGCCGCGGGCGACGCTTACACGGCGGGCGGCGGTCACACGGAAGGCAACGATGGAATGCAACAGATGGCGCCGGAAGCGGGCGAGGTCGATTCGTTAACAAACGCCGGCTCCGAGTCCGGCGACGCGAACGCGGCCACGAATAATGAAACGCCCGACGCGGCGAGCGCGGCAGAGCCCGAAACGCCGATGCCGGTGTTGCCGGCGGATATTAGCGATGATGCATTGGCGCGGATCGCGTCGGCGCTCATATTTGCCTCGACGAAACCGATCTCCGCGTCGAAGCTCTCCGAGTTATTAGTACAATCGCCCGGACGCATCCGATCGGCGCTCGCGGGACTCGACGAAAAACTAAGAATCGCCGGCGTGCCGTTCAAACTCGCCGAGATCGCAGGCGGTTTTCGTTATATGACCGACGAATCGGTCGCGAAATACGTGAGCGCGCTGCGCGGCGAACAGAAGAAAGAACGGCTCTCGGGCGCGGCGCTCGAAACGCTCGCGATCATTGCCTATCGCCAGCCGGTCACGAAAGGCGAGATCGAGGCCATGCGCGGCGTGCAGGCGGGGCCGATGTTAAGAATGTTGCTTGAAAAACGCCTCGTTCGAATTACCGGACGCGCTCCCGTGCCGGGGCGTCCGCTTCAGTACGGAACGACACGGGAATTTCTCGATAAGTTCAATCTCGCGACGCTCAAGGATCTCCCGACCGTCGAAGAACTCGCAAAACCCTAATTGATATAAAATATAATAATATATTCGTTCATTAGCATATTAGTATAATTTAAATAATAATCGTACAACGCCAAAGCCACCGAATCGAATAAAAGAACAATGTCTCTTTCTCAATCCTTCAAAAAGTTATATTCGGGACCCTTCATGATCGGGGTCGCCGTGTTTGGACTTGTTACGTTCACCATCACCGGGCCGCTGATACAAACGATCACGGGGCGCGGCAAAGGCAAAGAGACGACGATCACGCTGCCGTCCGGCAAAGTGTACGCGTTCACCGAAGAAGACCGGGTCGGCGCGGGCAACGCTTATAATATGTTCTTCGAAGCGCCGGATCCGTCGTTTCCGATCACGCGCCTCCAACGCATTGCATATAACAACTTCAATTTTCGCGAGCCCAATCCTTTTCCAAAATTAACTTCGCAAGCGATGCGCGTGAGTTCGTGGGTGTCGCAAATCACGCGACCCAAGGGCGGATTGGTAAAGAAAGGAAAGGATGATAAGAATGACGAAGTGATGCAAATCATGATGGTCAACGCCGTCGCGCGCGACCGCGGCATGGAAGTCGGCGAAGCCGAAATGAAAGAATTCGTGGAGAGCGGTTTCGAATCCGCCGTGCAATACAGATTGTTTTGCGAACGTGGGATGGGGATTTCGCCCGCGGGATTCGAACTCGGCCTCCGCGAGGCGCTGCTTTTCCGCCGCGCAATGGATTTCGCGCTCGCGCAGACGCCGATTCCGTCGGGCGACGACCTCGTGAAGGAATGGTGCGAACTGAACGAACGCTTCAAATTCGAATTGGTATCTTTCTCGGAGGAAGATCGCAAGAAAGCGCTCGAGGCCGACAAAGCTAAAATTACAAATGACGAATTGAAGAAATGGCTCGACGATCTGCGCGACATGGATCGCAACAAATACAAGGATCCGAAGAAACTCGAACTCGAGGGTCTCGCGATCCGCGACGTCAACGCGCCGTTGAACCCTGAATTTAAGAAAATCGTCGATGGCATCATTCTCGGCGTGAGCGATTCGCAGTCTTATTTTGATATGAATCGCGCGGAACGCTTCAAAAAGGAAAAGACCGCGTCCGCGCCGATTGCATCCAATCCGGTGGCTTCGAAACCCGAAAGCGGACCCGCTTCGCAAACCGCGCCCGAGTTTTATACATATGAGGAGGCGAAAGACCGCGTCGAGAAAGAAACAAAAATCGCGCGCGCTCTCGACAAAGTGCTGACCGATGCATTCGATGCATCCAAGACCCCGAATTTTGATTTAAAGACTTTCGGCGAAAAATACGGTCTCGAATACTGGACTTCCGGCGCGCCCGCGACGGAATCGGATATTATTCATACTCCAATTTTCGGAACGCCGGCGTGGATCGCGCCGCTCGAGACATCAAAAGAGGGCGATTTCCTCCCGAGCGCGCACGCTTCCGCGAGCGCGCTCGAGATCGCGCGCGTGAAGCGGATCACCGAACCGCGGATTCCCGAGGTCGCCGACATCCGCGAAAAGTTAATTTCGGATTATGTTGAAAAAAAGGCCGGGGAGCAGACGAAGAACGAAGCTCAATTGTTTAAAGAAGCGGTGGCCGACGCGCAGGGCGACGACCGTTTCGCGAGAGTCGCGAAAGACAAGGGAATGGTTATCAAGTCGCTCGAATCCATTTCGAAGGCGCTATCGCAGGACCCGCTTTTCAATCTCCATCCCGATACAAAGGATCCCGTCCGATTCATCGCAATGCAGCGCGACAGCGGCAGCACGCCCGCGCTCGCGGCCCAGCGCGATCCGTTCGTTCTAAAGAAAGACGCCGTGGGCGGACCGTACAACGACGCGTCGAACAAAGTTTATTATATTATCCATTGCGCCGACCGCAAGGAAGCCACGAAAGCGGAGATGGGACCGTCGGATTATTTACGATTCCGCGACCGTTATTTGAGAGAACTGCGCGAACGGAATTGTTACGAGACGATGTCGTCCGTTTCGCTCGGAAAACTGCTCAAGATCGAAGTGCCGAAGCGCGAAGTTCCACAGTCGGAGTAGCTGATAGCCATGCGAATTCCGGCGGCGCTGTTTATATTTATAGTAATCGCGGCGGCCGGATGCCGCGTCTACCGCGTGCCGCCGCGCGAGGTTCTCGACGCGCGATTCGCGAGTCTCTCCGCCGCGGCGCGCGACGACGCGCGCGCATTTGATATATTAACTAAAATCACGGCGACGAAGCGGCTTTCGGGTTCCGATGGCGCGGCCAAAGCGGTCGAAGCGGGAGCTCAAATCATGCGCGATGCGGGATTTCAAAATGTACATTTGGAACCGGTCAAAGTTCCCGCGTGGACGCGGCGCTCGGAGTCGGCGTCGATCATCTCGGGCACGGGCGGCGGCGAAGAAACATTAAGAATCACCGCGCTCGGCGGCAGCCCCGCGACGCCCGATGGCGGCATCACCGCCGAAGTCGTGGAAGTACAAAGTTTCGACGAACTTCACAATCTCGGCGACGCGGCGAAAGGTAAAATTATCTTTTTCAACCGGCCGATGGATATTACAGATCCAAGCCCGTTTCACGCATACAGCGGGGCCGTCGATCAGCGCGGACGCGGCGGCTACGAAGCGAAGAAGGCCGGAGCGGCGGCGGCGCTCGTGCGGTCGATGACGACGCGACTCGACGACCATCCGCACACGGGCGGAATTACATCGTTCATGGACGACGAAAAAACGCCCGTCGCGCCGTCGGCGGCCGTGAGCACGGTCGGCGCCCGAAAATTGCATTCGTTGTTAAAGGCCGGACGCGGTCCCGTTCGTATAAAATTACAATTGGATTGTGGATTCGGGCCGGACGTGGATTCTTATAATGTGATCGGCGAAATCCCCGGAGTCGAAAAACCCGGCGAAATCGTTCTTGTCGGCGGACATCTCGACGCGTGGGACACGGGTTTCGGCGCGCATGACGACGGCGCCGGCTGCGCGCACTCGCTCGAGGCGCTTCGATTGTTAATACAACTAAAAGCGAAACCCGCGCGGACGATTCGTTGCGTTTTGTTTATTAACGAAGAGAACGGTCTGAAAGGCGGCGCGGCTTACGCGGCGGCGAACGATCCTTCGAAGCACTTCTTCGCGCTCGAATCCGACAGCGGCGGCTTCGATCCGATCGGATTCGCGTGTACACAAAAAGAACCTTTCTTCGGCGCGGTGAGGAATATCGTTCAATCTCTCGCGCCGTGGAAATGTGATCTCCTGCGGCCCGGCGGCGGCGGCGCGGACATTTCGCCTTTACAACAAAAAGGCGTGTTTTGCGGGCAGTTTCTTCCGGAACCGACCTATTATTTCGATTTTCACCACGCCGAAACCGACACGATGGCGGCGATCGACCGCGACGAGCTCGAACGCGGCGCGGCCGCGATCGCGTATCTGTTATGGGCGATCGCGGATTTATAATATTTTGACGGATTTGTATTGAACGCGGCCGTGTCTGCGAACGATTGGCTGCCCGCGATTTTCGAGTGGATCGGGACGCTTGGCGCGTGGGGCGTCGGATTTGTATTATTACTATATTTCCCCGCCGCGCTGCTTGCGATGCCGGTCGCGTGGATCACGATGGGCGCGGGCGCGCTCTACGGTCCGTGGACGGCCTTTGGTCTCGCGACCGCCGGCGGCAATCTCGCCGCGAATGTTGCATTTTATCTTGGTAAACGCCTCGGCCGCGAACGATTTCAACATTGGATGCTGCGATATCCGCGGCTCGCGGAGATCGAGGGCGCCGTCGGCCGCGATGCGTTTCGATTTGTATTCCTGTGCCGACTGTCGCCCGTCGCGCCGTACGGAGTATTAAATTATGCATTCAGCATGATGCGCGTCTCGCAGGGGCGTTTCGCGCTCGGTACGTTATTCGGGAAAACGCCCGGGAATTTGTTTTATTGTTTTCTGGGCGCGGGCGCGCGCAGCGTGGTCGACGCGGTGAGCGGGAATGTCGAAAAGGGCTCCGCCCATTATTGGATACTTGCGCTGGGTGTAGTCGCGACAGGATTATTATTAATTATGTTGACAGGGATGGCCAAAAAGGCGCTGCGCGCGCCTTGATGGGGCGGCGGGACTTTTATTGGCAGATGTTGTCGGCGGTGACGGAGCCGGAGACGAGAAGGGCGGTCCAGAAATCTTTGTTATAGACTGTTGCGCGGATGAGGTACGTGCCGGATTTGGGAAAGGGAGCAAGGGATCCGATGGGGCCCGAAAGGCTGGAGAACGATGTAATGGTGTTCGTGCCGCCGAGGAAAGTGATTCCGCCGCTGGAGTCGTAGAGGGAGAAGGAAACGTAATTATCGGCCGCGTACGAGAATGAAATTGCGTAATTCTGGAAATGTTCGAGATCGACTTTGAATTGTAGTTCATAAACATAATTTCCGGCGTAGCCTGTAATGTTATTGAGCTGGCCGTCGGGGCTCATCCAGACCGCGCCGGGCGCGGAAGTCCATCCGGAGAGTTTCTTTGTACAATAAACCGGTTGCGCGGAATAGTAAGGTCCGACGAGTAGTTTCCAGTCGGGGTCGGCTTGCCCGGCGACGGAGGACGTGCCGGTGGGCATGACGTCGGGGCCGAGCGTGCCGGTGCCGACGTTGATACTAATATGTTTTTTGTAATTCGCGTCGACGAAGCCGCGAACGCGGAGGCCGGAGGGGCCGCCCGAATTGTGTACGACCGCGCGAAGGACGTTCGGGCCATGTTGAAAATCGGCCGGAGGAATTGTAAAGGATGTCGACCATGCTCCGAATGCGTTCGGACCGCCCGTCGCGAACGCCGCGGTGTTGTCGTTCATATAAAACGATACTTCGTTGTCGCTCGCGAAAGCGATGGATGCATATGTAATATCGTAAAGTTCGAGGTCGAGTCCGGTGAAAGCGTATGCATATGTATAATCGCCGTTCGATTCCGTCGACGGAATTCCGCCGCCCCAATTCGACGGCGTGATCCAACGGTTGGATAGCTGGCCTCCGGCGACCCACGCCGGCACCGGCGTGGCCGCGTACGCAGGATGCGGATAACCGGCGCCGGGGCCGTTACTAAGAATCCAGTCGGTGTCCGCGGCGCCGTACGCAATCGGCGTATTGTTTGAATTTTCGCCCGTGGCGAGATTGAACGCGAGATCCGGTCCTTTGCACGCGCCGTCGACGGTAGCGTTTATAAATAATCCGGTCGCGCCGCCGATATTATTTACCTGTACGGTCAGCGTGTTGTTGCCGGAAACGAAGGGTCCGGTGAATGTAAACGGACCGTTCAGAGAATTGAAAGAAGTCGGCGATGCGATCGCCGGGACGTTCAGTTGTTTGCCATTTAACAAGAACGTCGCGGTATTGTCCGCGGCGAAATATAAATTTAACACAAAATCGCTGCATTTACAAAAATCGAGGCGGAATACTATAGAGTACGAATAGACGCCGACGGCGCCGTTTCCGAATCCGAACGGATCGGGGCCGATCCAGCCCGCGCCGAGTCCGGCCGGATTCATCCATCCAAGCGTCGTCGCCTGGCCCCACGCACTCGGCATGCCGCCCGTGAGTCCCGATCCGGGAGGCCCGACGATCGTCCAACGCGATTCGGGAATGCCCTGTCCGATCGGAATTATATTCGAGTCGAGTCCCGTGCTCAGATCGATCGAACACGGGCAAATCGTCATCGGAAACGGCGGGACCGTTGGCGCGGGCATTCCTCCTTGTGCGAACGCGGAAGCGGCAAGAATCACCAGCGAGGCGATACAACAGATAATATTAAGTATAGAGTGCTTCATGGAAGGATCTGTCATCAATGGGGTTCTTTGAGTGAAACGATTGCCTGATCCTTGCTTGGCGCGTCGAGCGCGTTTCTCGCACGCAAAAAGCGCTGCGCGCGGCTTGGGTGTGTGTGGCAGGGTTGGGTCGGCGGCTCGGCAGGTGCTCGGCGAATGTATAGATATCAAACGCGAAGCGTTTGATATCTATACATTCGCCTGCGCAACTCGCCCCGACCCAACCCCGCCACACACACCCCGGGGGGTATAAAGAAGAATCAGATATTAATTATATGAGTTGGATATGATATGGGCCGGACGCTATTATGAAGAAGCCGGCGAGTGCGCGCGGGGGCCTTTTGCATATTGCGCTTTTGCGGTTTTGATGGCGTGTTCGAGGCGGTCGACGAATCGGGCGACGGGGAAGATTTGTAGGATGCGGTCGCGGGCGCGGGCGCCCATCGAGAGGGCGAGGTCGCGGTTGTTGAGGAGTGTCTCCGCGTGGGTCGCGAGTTCGTCGGGCGTTTTTGTTAAGAAGCCGGAGACACCGTGTTCGACGTGGGATGTCGGGTGGAGATTGCCGAGGACGGGCATACCCGCGGCCATGGCTTCGGCGGAGGCCATATTGTAGCCATCTTCGAGGCCGGGCCGGGCCGTATGAATGAAGAATCGGTGCGTTCGATAATAAGTTAACAATTCTTCGTAGTCTTGCGCGGGGACGGCGCCCGGCATTCCGGGGTTGTGCCCGACGACGCGCACGGGGAGGTCGCGGAACGCGTTTTCGTGAAATTCATAATAAAGCGTTTCGTATTTTTGTTGTATTTGATGGGCGACGCGGAGTCCGCGCGCGTGGTCGCCGGTAAATTGGCCGAAGTCGCGCGGATCGAGCGCCAGACCGAGCGCGTCGTCCGGATTGGTTAGATTCCACGAGCGCGCCTTCGTGGGCGTTCCCGCGACGGGATGCACGCGGCGATCCTCCAGATAGCGGCGCACGGCGGAGGCGAAGGCGGGGGGTTCGACGCTCGAGTTTTCCTGCCGCGCGCGGTGTTCGAGAGTCGTGTGAAGTATAAGTATCTTGGGAACGCGCAGATTTTCGCAAAGTAACAGATCGCTCACGTTGTGCGCGAGAACGCAATCATAATGATTCGAGAAGTCGCCGAGTTCGATGAGCGCGGCGTTGGGCGGCACGGGGCGCTGGCGGGTGTCCCAACGGCCGGTCGCGCGCCCCGGAAGGCCGTCGACGATGTCGATCCGCGCATCGAGGTGGCGTAGCTGGAAGATCCAGCTCTCGTGCGAGTTGAAGGTGAGCAGCCGGTGTGGCACGGGGCACCTATCGGCGATTGGTGAAGGGTGACCCGATTTTCCGATAGGTACCCGCCGTGTCCCTGCGCCTGAAGACCCTGATTCTATTGACGTCGATTTTTGGCGTCTTGATTCTCGCGCTCTACGCCGCGTCGGCAACAATTGTAAACAGTGGATTTTCCGAACTCGAGAAGCGCGACGCCGTGACGGACTTGAAGCGGACGCGCAAAGCGTTCGTAAATGAAACGGATTTATTATGCGACAAGGTTTTGGACTGGTCGGTGTGGGACGAGGCGTGGCGATTCGTTAATGATAGTAATCCTGCATTCTTAAAGAACGACATGTCGGCGGAGGTGCTCGACTCGATGCGCCTCGGCGAGATCATTTATATTAACGATGCGGGAGGCATTGTCGGCGTTTCGCGCAAGTCCGGAAATGGCGCGATCCAGGAGCCGCTGCCCGAACTCTCCCCCGCAATCGCGAAGATTCGCGAACGGATGGCCGCGAGGATTGCAAAGGAAAAATGCGCGACTGGACTCTTCAAAATCGGCGATTCGATCTGGTCGTTCGCGGCCCACGAAGTTACAAAAAGCGATCGATCGGAAAAACCGCGGGGAATCTGTATATTCTTTCGTAGGTTCGACGATGCCGAGATCGCGCGGGTCTCCGAATTGTTGGAACTGAAATTGGAGACGATGTCCGTCGCCGATGTACAAATACCGCCGAGTGTAGACGATCAGGATCTGTGGGTTTGCGAGTGCATTCACGAACTCGGCGGATTTTTACTAATGCGCGATCTCGACGGCGAGCCTGTCGCCGCCGTGGTTGCGCGGTTCGAGCGGCCCATACAGGCGGCGGCTCGAAAATGTATACAATATCTCTGCGCGGCCACGATCGCGACCGGCGCGATTTGTATTATACTATTTCTTTGGGTGCTACGCAGGCTGGTTTTGAATCGCATTGCGCGGATGAGCCGCGAAATCAAGCAGATCGGCGTACGCGGGATCGCGAGTTCGCGGCTCGAAACGGGGGGCGGTGACGAACTATCGAGTTTCGGCGTATGTGTAAACACGATGCTCGACCAGCTCGAGCGCGCCGAGCGCGACGCGCGCGAGAGCGAGCGCAAATTCTTAGTAATGGCCGACACGGCGCCCGTATTAATAAGAATCTCGAACGCGGCGGGCGACACGACCTTCATAAATAAAGCGTGGCTCGCGTTCACCGGCCGCGCCGAGGAAGAACAGGAGGGCGTCGGCTGGCTCGGCGAAGTCCATCCCGAGGACGTCGCGAAATGTATCATGGCCGAACAGCGCGTCGCGACCGAGCGGACCTCCGTCAGCGTCGAGTTCCGATTGCGCCGCGAGGAAGGCGTCTATCGGTGGCTTCTCGAAAATCGCGCGCCGCGTTTTGGTAATGATGGCGGTTATCTCGGAAGCATCGGTTCGGCGGTGGATATTACAGAAAGAAAAGTGCTCGAAGCGGCTGTGATGCAAGCGAAGGAAGCCGCCGAGGGCGCGGCGCGCGCCAAATCGGAATTCCTCGCGAAAATGAGCCACGAACTCCGCACGCCGCTGAATGGAGTGATGGGCATGGTCGATCTCGCGCTGCAGACGCCGCTCAATCCGGAGCAGGCTGAATGTTTAAATGTAGCGCGTTCGTCGGCGTATCATTTGTTGCAAATTGTAAACGATCTTCTCGATTTCGCGAAGGGCGAGGTGCACCGGCTCGCGCTCGAGGAGGTTCCGATGAATATAAAGGATATCGGAATCGAGATCGCGCGGACGCTCAGGCCCGCGGCGGCGAAGAAACAGATCGAATTGAAGCTCGAAATCGCCGACGATTTTCCGGCGCGCGTCTCGGGCGATCCCACGCGGCTGCGCCAGGTGTTGTTAAATCTCGCGGGCAACGCCGTTAAATTTACAAATAAAGGACACGTTCGAATTTCGATCGCGAAGATCGCGGGCGCCGACGGGCGGATTATAGTAAAATTCAGCGTTTCCGACACGGGCATCGGCATCGAACCCGGCAACCGCGACAGGATTTTCGAGGCATTTTCGCAGGCCGACGGATCCATTACGCGCCGTTTCGGCGGCACCGGGCTCGGCCTCGCGATTTCGCGACAAATTGTAAATTTAATGGGCGGCGACATTGCTGTAAAGAGCGAAAAGGGCCGCGGCAGCGAATTCTCCTTCGAATTGGAATTTAAATTATCAGCAGCCGCCGATTGCGGCGCGGCGGAAGCGGAGAATTTGCCCGCGCTCTATTCGCCCGCGGCGACATCCTTACAAATCCTCGTGGCCGACGATAATCCCGTGAACCGGCTCGTCGCCGAAAAGATATTAATGAAAGCCGGCCACAAAGTCGTCTGCGTCGAGGGCGGCGAAGAGGCCGTCTCCGCCGTCTCGAAAGATGTGTACGATCTGATTTTGATGGATATACAAATGCCCGGAGTCGACGGAATGGAAGCTACACAAAGAATCCGCGACGTCGAGGCCGCGTCGGGCCGGCGCACGCCGATCATTGCATTGACGGCGCAGGCGCTCGCGGAAGATCGCGCGCGCTGCCTTGCCGCCGGGATGGACGGCTACGTCGCGAAACCGATCCAGGCGCGCGATCTATTCGAAGCGATCGGCTCCGTCGCGCGATAAATATTATTGCGCGGGCCGCGCCACGACGATCATTTCGTCGAAGAGATTTACATACATCGACATCCTGCCGAGAAACCGGAGCGGCGAAAGGCATTTGCTAATGATCGGATGCACGCGCGCGGCGCGCTCGATGACGAACTCGAACGATACGTATTTGCCGCCGCGCGCGGCGCCGCATTCGATCCTTTCGAAACCGGCGGCGGCGAGCAGTTTTTGTATCGTGTCCGGATCGAAATGATAGATGTGTTCGGCGTGTTTATAATGATGCCATTTCGGCCCCATCCAGCGCGCGAATCGCGAGCGGACGTTCTGCGTTTCGATCAGTATCTTTCCGCCGGGCGCCAGCAGGCGGCGCGCTTCGCGCAGAATCGCGACCGGATCCGGCAGGTGTTCGACGACGTCCCAGAGTGTTATCAAATCGAACGACGCCGGCTCGAAATGCTGCTCGGTCAGCGCGCCTTCGCGAACGTCCAATTGATATCTTTCGCGCGCGAACTTCGCGACGAGCGGCGACACTTCGACGCCCGTGCAATTCCAACCGTTCGCTTTCGCGACGGATAGAAAATATCCGGCGGCGCAGCCGACGTCGAGAACGCGCCCAGGATGCTTAAAATGTCTCCGCACGACCGGGAAACGCCGCCGGCAGGTTTTTAAATATAACGGTTCGTCTTTTAAATAATCCGTGTAGCCAAAATCCTTGGCGGAGGTCGATTTCCAATAATCGGTAATATACATTTCCCGCAGCGGGCCCGGTTCGCGCCGCGGCGTCACGTACGTGAGTCCGCAGTTCTCGCAGCGCACGACGCGGTACGGCGGCGCCGCGAACTGTAATTGATAACGATCGCCGCCGCAGAGTCCGCACGCGACTTCCTTCATCGCCGCCGGATCGGGCGCCGCCACCGCGGGAATGGTCGACATGGCAGTTTTAGTAAAAATAAATTATCCGAAATACTCTTCGCTCGTCGCCACGACGTGCGCTCCCGCGTCGACGCCTCGGATGAGTCCGCGCGCGAGTTTGCGTCCCATCGCGATGGAGTGGTCCATGTTATTATAACGATAGAGCCCTTGTCGCCCGGTCGTGTCGAGGTTTTCGAAGGGTTTTACGAAACGCAGGAGTTTTTGTAAATTCTCTTTATATGTTAAATCATATACCGGATACGCGTAGCGGACGCGCGTCAGATAGCGGCCCTTCGCCTCGCCCGGTTTTAACAATCCGACGGTCTCGAGATCGCGCACGGCGATTTTGGAGGCTTCCTCGAGCGTCATATTCCACGTTTCGTCGCCGGGAACGCATGTAATCTCCGCGCACACCATCGTGCGCTCCTTCGGGCCCGTCTCCTCGCTGAAATTCTTAAATTCGGAGATTCGGTGCACTTTTAGATGTTTCTCGGGCAGATAAACCCAGTGGTCGGCCGTCACCATCGGGCGCGCGACCTCCAAATATACAAAAACGATCGATAAATATCGAAGTTTACTGATCGCCGCGGTGACGTCGTCGGGCGGCCCCGGTTCCATGGCCTCGATCAAACGCGGCAGCGGCACCGTCGAAACCACATAATCGGCGGATTCGGAGACGCGCGTCCCGTTTTTTGTATAAACCACGCCCGTGATCCGCTCGCCGTCGCGCAACAATTTTTCGACGGGCGTATTTAATAATATTTCGCCGCCCATCGCGCGGATTTTTTCGCCGTAATGCGCGGAGAGCGAGCCGATGCCGCCCGCGCGCGGGTACCAGAATTGAGAAACGAGCGAGCGCACTTCGCCGCCTTTCGGCGGGCGCAGCGTTTTCACGACGGCGTCCCAGAGATTTAATTGTGATATTCGCTGCGACGCCCAGTCGGCGCTGATCTGGCTGCACGGCATGTGCCACGCCTTTTCCGTATACATTCCGAAGAATATATCATAAAGCGTTTTGCCAAAACGCTTCGTCACCCAGTTTTGAAAATTATTATCCGGAATCGGTTTGATGCGATTCTTGACGCGCACGACGAGATAATCGAAAAACGCCTTGACTAATATATGCGTCGGGAGATTTCTTATAACATTTCCGGCCTGCAATGGATAATAAAAGAATCGTCCTTTTAGATAGATTCGCGAAACGCGGTCGCGCACGACGAGATCGTTATCCATCACTTCGTGAACGTGCGCGAGCAGTTCTTTGTCGCGGCTGTGAAAACGGTGCGGGCCGTGGTCAACTGTAAACTCGCCCACTTGATAAGAAACCGCCATGCCGCCTTCGTGGTTCTCCTTTTCGAGCAGTTTCACCTTGTGCCCCGCCTTTGCGAGTTCGTACGCGCAGGAGAGTCCGGCGAGGCCGGCGCCCAAAACAATGACGTGCATCGGTCGGTGGGTGGTTGCGCGAAGTAGGAGGGAGCCGGCGGGGTGCCGAACTGCGTTTCGGCCCGGCCCCATGAGAAGACTAAAGTCTTTGGCTCGTTACCGCCAACAGTCCGTAAGTATTCTTCACGAAATATGAAAATGATTCCCTATGCCGAAAAGGCGCGGCGCCACCTCGCCGCCGCCGACCCGTCGATGGCGGCGCTGGTCGGGCGCGTGGGCGCCTGTCGCCTCGAAACGCACGAGTGCGCGCCCTACGAGTCGCTCGTTCGCGCGATCGTTTATCAACAACTGTCGGGAAAGGCCGCCGCGACGATTTTCGGACGCCTGCGCGCCGCGTGTCGCGACGACGTCGCCCCGAAGCGCCTCGCCGCGTTGTCGGACGCGGCGCTGCGCGCGGCCGGCATTTCGCCGCAAAAGCTCGGCTACCTGCGCAACCTGACCGAGCATTCCGCCGCGGGCCGCCTCGATTTTCGTAATATTCACAATAACTCCGACGAGGAGATCATCGATTCGCTCGTC
>JACQFD010000040.1 GCA_016200225.1 Planctomycetota bacterium | reverse complement strand
TGCCAATTGTGTAGAAGGGTGTAGAGTGCTTCATGGGTCGGTTTTCGTCCTTTGGGCCTCGAGCCCGCAAAACTTGGGAATCTAGATTCTAGATATCCCGCGCGACGGAAACCGGCCTTCTCATCCCATCTGTCTGAGCGCCCGAACCAGACCCAACCGCCGTCAAAAAATATATTTATTTATTAAAAAAAATACGCCGCACGCGCAGTGCAAAAGCGCCCAGCGCGCCTAGCGTTCCAGCAAGCGCTTTAGCGCCAATTGTAGCTCCGCAGGATTTGCGCGTCCGCCCGTTTTCTTCATAATTTGTCCCATCAAGGATCCGAGTGCTTTTTCCTTGCCGCCTTTGTATTCCGCGACAATTTTAGCGTTTGCGGCGAGCACTTCGCGCACGGCGTTTTCGATGATTGCCGGATCGGAGATTTGTTCGAGGCCGAGTTCTTGTAATAATTGACCGGCGGTTTTTGTAGTGTCGCGGACGAGCGCGTCGAATATTTGTTTTCCGGCGGAGACGCTCGCGCGGCCGGATTTTACAAGTACGATCACGGAGGCCGTCTGCGCGGGCGTGAGCGGAAAATCGACGAATCGTATGTTCTTTTCGTTGCGGACGCGGTTGACTTCGCCGCAGACCCAGACGGCGGCGGCTTTTGGATCGCCGCAGGCCGCCGCGACTTGATCATAATAATCGCCCGCGGCCCGGTCGATCGTTAATGTTTGTATTTCCTCGCGGTTGAGGCCGGATTTTACGAAACGCTCGCGGCGCGCCGACGGCGATTCGGGAATCTCGGCGCGCGTTTCGTCGATATAAAGATTCGTGATCCGCAGCGGCGGAAGATCCGGTTCGGGAAAATAACGATAATCCTGCGCCTCCTCCTTGGTGCGAAGCGTCTCCGTGCGCCCCTCGTCGTCGCGCCACGTGCGGGTTTCCTGAACGATGCGCCCGCCGGATTCGATCCATTTCGACTGCCGTTCGATTTCGAAAGCGATGGCTTTCTTTACCATTGCGAACGAATTGATATTTTTCACTTCGCAGCGCGTTCCGAACCCTTCCTTTTCCTTCGGATGAACGCTAACGTTGACATCGCAGCGCAGCGAGCCTTTTTCCATGTCGCATTCGGAAACGCCCGCGAATTGTAGCGTCTCTTTGAGGGCCGTCAGATATTCGTAAGCTTCGTCGGCGGACGCGACGTCCGGTTCTGTAACAATCTCGATCAGCGGCACGCCCGCGCGGTTCAAGTCGACGAGCGTTCCGTCGCCGCGGTCGTGGATCGCTTTTCCCGCGTCCTCCTCGAGATGGATGCGCCGCAGCCGCACGAATTTGTTATTTTCGAGCCGGATGCCGCCGCCGCTCGAAAACGGCAGATCGTACTGGCTGATTTGATAACCTTTCGGAAGATCGGGATAAAAGTAATGTTTACGATCGAATTTTGTATAATTCGCGACCGTCGCGCCGAGCGCGAGCGCCGCGCGCACGCCGAGCCGCAGCGCTCTTTCATTAAGAACGGGCAGCACGCCCGGCTGCCCGCTGCAAACGGGGCAAATGAGCGTATTCGGCGGAGCGCCAAACCGATTCGCGCACCCGCAAAACAGTTTGGTTTGGGTCGCGAGCTGGACGTGGGTTTCGAGGCCGATCGTCGGGCGGAATTCCATGGGCGGTGATTTTAGTCTCAAGCGAGCGGGGTCGCACATCCGAACTCCGATCAGCGCCAGCCCCGTTGACCCTCAAAAACTGGCCGACTGCCATGCCCAGCACCACCCAAGCACCTCCCGCACGCAAATCCTCCCGGCCGCGCGCGTTGCCGCCGATCATGGACGGGCCGGAAACCATACTAAATTCGGCGACCGTCCTCGTCATGGTGCCCGACGTCCACCGTCGCGACCGGTTCGCGGGCGTGCTTTCTACAATTCCGGCGAATTTATTAATGTCGCCGTCGTGCGCCGACGCCTATGTACAATTACATCATAAGAATGTCGCGGTCGTCGTGGTCGACGGCCACGACGATCCGCGCGGCGCGATCGATTTTTTCAAAAAACTGCGCGCGACGCAGCCATTTGTAGTATCCGTACTGATTGGCATCGAATGGGATCGCATGGCATTGATGGAGGCCGTGAACGATATCCACGCGCACCGCCTGCTGCCGAACCAGCCGCAGGATTACGATTTGCGCGCAGCCGTGCTCTCGGGACTCGCCGTCGAACGCGAACGCCGCGAAGTCTCGAGAATGAACCGCACGTGGGTTCGCGATTTATTAAATAAAGTCGAGGCGGCGCTGCCGAGCGCGGAAATCCGCCAGTATGAAGAAAGGGGAGAATCGCTCCCGCTCGACCTGATCCGCAGGCCCGGACGCACGACGAGCGCGGCGGGCACCGGAATTTTATAAAAACCCTCCGGCGGCCCGTGGACGCGACGGGGGAGTTCGCGTACAACACGCGAAAGGAGCCCCCATGCCGGACTTCCAAACGCACGGACGGGCCGTTCGCCCGTTCCACATCGTCGGTCATAATACAAATTCTCTCGCGGAGATACAAAACGGTCTGAACGCGGGGATGAACGCGTTCGAAATTGATATTAATAAAGATCGCGCGGGGAATCTCTATGCCGCTCACGACGAAGTGAGCAATCCCGGCGGCGCGAACGGGCCGCTCGAAATCGGCGAATTTTTTGGTAAATTTAGTCAAATCGTCGGCGCCGCCGGGAGCGCGGTTTCACTCGCCGTTCTCGATTGTAAAGTTACGGATCCGAAGGTCGGGATGAAAATCTTCCGCGCCGCGCGCGAAAAATTAATAAATAATTGTCCGAGGCTGCCGGTGATCTATTCGGTTCCTTTCATCTCGCACGCGGGTCTGTTCGATTTATTTTACGAGAGCCTCGGCGACCGCGAGGGATTGATGATCGACGAGGAAAAAAGCGCGGCGCAAGTTAGTAATTATTTCGCGTCGAAGAATATTAAGAACGCCTGCTACGGCAACGGCATCAGTACGGTTCCGATCATTGGCATCGGACTCCCGTCGCCGCGCCTCGCGAGCGAGCTCGACGCCGCGGTCGCGATCGAGTCGCTCGGGAATCTTCGATTTATCTATTCGTGGGTGATCGCGCGCGAGGAGACGATGCGCGAACATATACAAATCGGCGTCGACGGCATGATCGTCGACATTCCGCGCGCGGCCGCGCTGCGAAATATTATTAATAACGGCGCCGCGCTCGGCGTGCGCGCGGCGACGATCGACGACGACCCGTTCGCTCCCGCGGCGCCCCCGGCGATCGAAGCGCGGACGGGGGACGTCGCGCGCGCGGGCACCGACGCGAACATTACATTTATATTAAAAGACGCGGACGGCGACGTCCTCGCGCTTCGCACCGTCGACGGATCGCTCGACGGACGCTTCGAACGCGGCTCGTCCACGTGGATCGCGCTCCGCGACGGTTCATTGAACATCGACGACGTGGTCGAAATCGCGGTTCAACGCGACGGCCACGGCATCGCGCCCGACTGGTTTCTCGAATCGATACAATTGCATCAGCGCGGCGCGGGAAAAGTTATGAATTTTAGTTTTAACCAATGGATCGACGCGACCCATCCCGTTTCGGCCCGCGAAAGTTAAATTACTTGTCGGATATGTAGACTTCCAATTCCGCGCAGGAACTAAAGTTTTGATTCGGATTGTCGCCGCAGGCGGGCGCGCCGACGACGCGGACTTTTGAACATCCGGTTGGTGGAATCACAATTTCGAACGCCTGTCCCGGCTGCAGTCCCTTGGCATCGGTCGCCGTCGTGTCCGGATAAGTTGTAAATTCGCCGGCCTTTTCCCAAGTATCGCGTTCGATTTTGTATACTTCGAGCCGCGGCTTTCCTCCTTTTTGTACATCGAACCAGCCTCCGTCGTGAAACGTCCGGCCGTGGCGGAAGACGACGCGCGTGACGGGCTGCGACCGCGAAAAGTTCTTGGCGACTTGCACAGAATACCAATCCTCCAGGGCAGGCTTTTCATCCCATGTTACACGAAACGTCGTCGGATCAAAATCACAAATACTTCCGTCGACGTTGCCGGGACGCGACCACGATTCGTAACCGCTCAAGGGCAAGCTTTCGAGCGTCGATTTATTGTAAAAACAAGTTATGTATTTTGCGTTCGCATTGTCCGCATCGCCGAACGGAATATAATTATAAACCGCGCCCCGCATCGCCAGCCCGTATACGTCGCCGTCGCTGATCCGCGGACCCTTGAATACAAATCGCCGCTGTGACATTGGATTCGCGCTGAACTTGATCGGATCGTCGAACGGAAACACGTCCGATCGGGGCCGGAGAAACCGCCGAAATGTATATAATAGATCCGGCTCGGACTTTACATCTGTATTGAATAGCGAGATCAAGACCGGGCCTCGAGCGAAACAGTAGTACGATTCGCCGTTTGTGGAATTCGACAACATTACCTTGTCGAGTTCATAATCAATCCGCGCGGCGATCGGCGACGCGAGATCCGTCGTTTTTTGTGATATTTCAAAAAGCCCGTCGACTCGTCGTTTCAGCGCCAACTTTTTGGCGCCCTCCGCCGGAGTGAATTTACACCCGAGCGGCTCGCGCACTTGAATGTTCACATCCCGCGGCGCGTCCGCCTTGACAAATAATTCGAGTCCGCCGTCGAACGGATAGTCGGAAAAATTCGAAATTTCGCCGCGGGACCCGCCCGCCTCGAAATGTAATTTAACAAATGCCAGCAGATTCACGCGGACGCCGCCGGGAATATCCGTGGCAACAATCGTCGGCAACAGGGCGAGACCGCGCGGCCCCGAGGAGGCGCAACAAGTCATATCGGGCGAGAACGGTTTTTTGCCTTCGAGGGGCGTGAAATACGACCAGTTTTTTCCGTCGGACGTCTGCGCGCCGATCAGATGGTTGAACGCCGTGCGTTCGATTTCGTCCATATACTTCAATTCAGCCGTGAGGCGGAATAGTTGTATATTCAATTGCATCCACGTCACGGTCACGCAGACTTCGCAAAGATTCGCGGCGGGGCCGATCGGGCGCGCGCCGTCGCGCTGCCAGTGTTCGAAACTCGAGCCCGATCCGGTGGGATACAATTGGTTTTTGACAATATCGCCCCAGCCGTTTTCGACGGCCTGCAAATATTTACGTTCTCCCGTCTGACGATACAATTCACAGAGCCCGACGAAATTCGAAAGCATTTCGTACGCTTTGCCGTTTCCGATTTCGTGCACGCGTTTGCCGGCGAGCAGTGCGTTCAAAATATCGGGTCCGCCCGGTTCGCTCCAACTCGAAACGATATAATTACAAAAATCGAGATATCGCTTTTCGCCCGTCCAGCGAACCAACAAAACCATCGGTTCGAGCACGCTCGTCGCGGCCATGCCGCGGTGCTGCCCGGCTTGTAATATACTCTTCTTTCCCGGCCCGAACGTGTTGCATAACAAATCGCCGATTTTCCGGCAGGCCGCGAGCGACGGCGCGTCGCCCGTATATTCATATTCGGTCAGGAGGCCGATCAGGCAGTATTTATGAACCCAGACGTCCCAGTCGCTATCGTTAAATAATCCAAACCGCTTCTCCGTCACGTACGTCCCGAGATAGCCGTCTTTCTCCTGGCACGCGATCAGCGCGTCGCGAACGCGATCGATTTTCTTGCGCAAGTCGGCGTCGCCCGTCGAACGCCACGTCAGCACCGACGCGTTCAGCCATTTTCCGACGTGTTCGCCGATCCACGCCTGCTTCCCCGGTTTTTGTTGGAATCCCGCGAGCAATTCGCGCTCGTCGATCGTTAATAATCGGTTTTTCTCCGACGCTTCATAACGATCGCCCAAAATGCCGCCGAATTTCACGCGCGCGGGATCGATCGCGGGCGCGGCATCCGCGACCACGGGTGGCGCGGCCGGCACCGGGGCGGGCACTGTGCGGCCGGATTGTAATATTATCAAAAACGCAAGCGTTGGGATTGCAAGCATCGACGCGATTTGTTCGCGTCATCGTACGCGCGCCCGCGCCTTCGCGCGAGCGCCCTCGCGGCACACGGCCACGCGTCACGTCGATCCTCAGTCGCCGCAGGAGCCGCGCAGGAAAAAGAACCAAACGAAAGCGGCGACCGGGATCACGATTTTCAACGCCGTGATCGCCCACGGCATGGCGTGGTCGACGAAATCTTCAAACCTTCGTTCGTGCGGCATCGGCGATTCTCCAAAGAAGCATATCGTCCCCGCTCGCCGCCGTTGGATAAACTGCGAAACAATTTCCCTTCGAACGAACGCCGACATGGCCTACGAAACGATTCACAAACCGAAGTTTAATGATCTTCCGTTCCGCACGCTCCTCGAAGACTGGCGCGGCGCGCGCGCGTCCTTTCAATGGGAGCAACTCGCAACTGTATTAAAGGGAATTCCCGGCGGCGGATTTAACTTATCGTACGAGTGCGTCGACCGGCATTGCGCCGAGGGGCGCGGGGGACTTCCGGCGTTTACGTGGGAGGGCAGGGACGGATCGATCAAGACGTGGACATTCGAAGCGATGCGTTCCGAAATTAATAAAATCGCGAATGTATTGGTTCAATGCGGCGCGCGCCGCGGCGATCGTATATTTTTATTTCTCGATCGCGTTCCAGAATTATATTTTGGCCTGCTCGCGACGTTGAAGGCGGGCTGCGTCGCGGGGCCGCTGTTCAGCGCGTTCGGGCCGGAGGCCGTCCGCGACCGCGTTCAGGACGCCGGCGCGAAAATGATTATGACTTCTCCCGCGCTCGTCGGCCGCGTTTACGAAGTGATGCGCGAACTTCCAAAACTCGAAACGATTATTATTACAGATCGTTTCGGTTCGGGCGGCCATCGTTATCTTCCGGGCGAAGTGTCGCTCGAGTGCGCCGTGGCGGGCGCGAGCGATCAGTTCGAATGCGTTCGCACCCATCAGGAGGAATTTGCAATTATGCATTACACCTCCGGCACGACCGGCAAGCCGAAAGGCGCCGCGCACGTGCACATGGCGGCGTTCGGACATTACCATACGGCGCGGATTTGTTTGGAATTGCGCGAGGGCGCCCGCTATTGGTGCACCGCCGATCCCGGCTGGGTCACCGGCACGAGTTACGGAATGTTCGGACCGTGGACGAACGCCGCGCACGTATTTGTCATGGAAGCGGGATTCGACGCGGAACGTTGGTATGCATTTATCGAAAAACATAAAATTGACATTTGGTACACGGCGCCGACGGCGATTCGAATGTTAATGAAATCCGGAGAGGACCTGCCGAAGCGATTTAACTTTAAATCCGTTTTTCACGCCGCGAGCGTCGGCGAACCGCTCAATCCCGAGGCGGTCGTGTGGGGCAAACGCGTGCTCGGCCTCGTTTTTCATGATAATTGGTGGCAGACCGAAACCGGCTGCATTCAGGTTGCTAATTATGCGACGCAGGACGTGAAACCGGGCTCGATGGGCCGGCCGATTCCCGGGACGGAGGTCGAGGTCGTCAATCCCGACGGCGAACCGTGCGCGGCCGGCGTCGAGGGCGATCTCGTCGTGAAACCCGGCTGGCCGTCGATGTTTCGCACCTACTGGCGGCGGCACGAATTGTATAAATCGCGCTTCAAGAAAGGTTGGTACTATTCGGGCGACCGCGCGAAAAAGGACGCGGATGGTTATATATGGTTCATCGGCCGCGACGACGATGTTATCAATACGGCCGGACATCTCGTCGGGCCGTTCGAGGTCGAGAGCGCGCTCATCGAGCATCCCGCCGTCGCGGAGGCGGGCGTCATCGGCAAGCCCGACCCCGAGCGCATGGAGGTCGTCAAGGCATTTGTATCATTAAAGAAAGGATACGCGCCCACCGAGGACCTCAAGCGCGAACTCGCGGAATTTGTTAAGAAACGCCTCGCGGCGCACGCCTATCCGCGCGACATCGAGTTCATCGACGGCCTTCCCAAAACGCGCAGCGGAAAAATTATGCGCCGATTATTAAAAGCCAAGGAACTCGGCCTCCCGCTCGGCGACACGAGCACGCTCGAAGAATGACGGCCCACGCGTCCGCCGCGGCGCGCGATTTGATATATAGCCTTCACAATGATTCCCACGTCCACGTTTCGCGCAGTTTCCATGATCTTGCTTGCCGCGCTGATAGGCACCGCATGGGTCCTCGGCAACAGTAGAATATCGCAATCCGGTGGAATACTACAATCCGACGCGGCGGGATCCGCGCTGCCCGGAGAGAACGACGCCATCGTAAAAGTTGGATTCGCGTTCCGCGAAGTATCCAAATCGTCGGGAATCGCGTTCACGCACCGCGCGCCGGTTTTCGATCATAAAATAGACAATATCATGCCCGACATCGCGAGCGTCGGCGCATCCGCGTCGGTGGCCGATGCCGACGGCGACGGCTGGCCGGATATTTATTTAACGAATAGCGAATCCGGCGCGAAAAATGCGTTGTATATCAATCAAAAGGATGGCGCGTTTCGCGACGTCGCCGGAATCGCCGGTGTCGCGGATTTGAATCGCCCCGACATGGGCGCGTCGATGGGTTCGATCTGGGGCGACGTCGACAACGACGGACGCGAGGATCTGTTTATTTATAAATACGGATATGTACAATTGTTCCACAACGACGGCCCCGGCGCCGATGGAATCGTACGATTCACCGACATTTCGCAACCGGCAGGCGTGCGCCGCTGGATGAATTCGAACACCGCCTGTTTTTTCGACTACGACCGCGACGGACTGCTCGATTTGTATATTGGAGGCTACTATCGCGACGACATCGATTTGTGGCATTTGAAGTCGACGAAATTCCGGCAGGAAAGCATGGAATTTGCAAAAAATGGCGGCCACAATTATTTATATAAGAATCTCGGGGGAGGAAAATTCAAGGACGTCACTGCGGAGACGAACGCCGACACGACGCGCTGGACGCTCGCCGTCGGCGCCGCGGATTTCAACGACGACGGCTGGCCTGATTTGTATATTGCAAACGATTTCGGCGTCGAAATGCTGCTGCTCAACGAGGAGGGAAAACGCTTCAAAAACGCCGAAAGCGCCGGACTCTCGCAGACGTCGAAAAGCGGCATGTGCGTCGCGATCGGCGATTGTAATAATTCCGGATCGCTCGACGTGTTCGTCACGAATATTACCAAAGCCGGATTCAACGCCGAAGGTAACAATTTGCGGATGAATCGCCTCGCGCGAACGGGACAATTCGTAAACATGGCCGAGGGCGAGGTCGCCGACTGCGGCTGGGCGTGGGGCGCGCAATTCGGCGATTTTAATAATGACGGATTCGCGGATTTGTTCGTCGCGAACGGTTATATCTCCGCGAGCCGCAGCGAGGATTATTGGTATCAAATGTCGCGCATGGGCGGCGGCACGGGCGGACTGATCGAGGACGCGGCGAACTGGCCGCCGATGGGCGACCGGAGTTACAGCGGATATGAACGATCGCGCGTTTTAATCAATGACGGGAACGGAGCATTTTCCGACGTCGCCGAGACCGTCGGCGTGCGCGATCTGCTCGACGGGCGTTCGGTGTGCCTCGCGGATTTGTTTCAAAAAGGCTGCGTCGACGTCATTGTTGCAAATCAAAAAGCGGAGCCGCTCATTTATCATTCGATTCCCGATCCGCGGAATCATTGGATACAATTTACATTCGCGTCCACGAAAAGTAATAAAAGCGCGATCGGCGTCGACGTGACGCTCGAGTGGCGCGACGGCGCGACGGGCCGCCGCCAGCGTCGCGCGACCGACGGCGGCTGCGGTTTCAGCTCGCAAAACGAGCGAAAATTGCATTTCGGCCTCGGCGCTTCGCCATCGGCATTGCACGCCACCGTTCGCTGGCCGTCCGGTATCCGCCAGGCTCTCGACAATCTCGAAATCGACCGAATGGTAAGGATCGTCGAACCCGAAAAATGAATTTATCTATTTTTAAAATCGACGCGCGGTATCTGCAGGCGCTGCTCGCGACGGCGATTCTCGCCATCGGCCAGTTGTTGTATCAAACGGTGGGCGGTTACGACCGCCTCCTCGTGGCCGTCGCGACGGCGGTCGCCGCGGAACTCGCGTTCGGCAAACTCGCGCGCGGCAAGTGGCCGAACGTCACGAGCGCCTATATCAGCGGGTTGAGTATTGTTATATTAACGAAACCGTCGAACATTCTCTGGCCGTTCGCGATCGGCGCGTTGATCTCGATCGTTTCGAAGTACGCCATCGCTTACAAAGGACGGCATTTGTTCAATCCTACGAATTTCAGCCTCTGCGTCATGCTGCTCGCGGCGTCGGGCAAAATGGGACTGCTCAGCACGCAGTGGGGGAATTCGCTCGGCGTGCTCGCGGTCGTGTGGGCCTGGGGATTATTCGTAGTATGGCGCGCGAAAGTTCTCGATCTGACGTTGACCTATCTTATTTGTTTTATTCCGCTCGCCGCGATCCGCGCCGCCGTTTCGCATCAACCGTTCGGGAGCGAAATCGCGCCGATGACGGGGCCGATGCAGACATTATTCATGTTTTTCATGATTACAGATCCGTCGACGGTGATGAGCAAACGGCCGCATCGGATCGCCGTGGTCGTGATCATTGCATTGGTCGAATGCGTCTTCCGCATGCAGGAAACCTTACGAATCCCCGGACTCGCGTTCACGCTCTGGGGCCCGTCGATGTTTGCATTATTCTTCGTCGGCCCGGTCGCGAAATGGATCGATCTCGCGTTTCTCGGCGGCGCGCTCGCGCCGCGCAGACCCGGCATGCCCGCGCCCGCCGCGGTCGCGGCGGCATGAAATGTTTATTTTACAGAAAATCGGCGTCGCGGCGAACTTACTATTATTCGCCGCGTGCGCGGCGCCGGCGGAGCGAGCGCCCGTGAACGAACCGCGCGAATCGGCGCCGTCGGGAGGATCCATGGCCGGCGCGCATTGGCGGCGCATCGACGCGGCCGCGTTCATAAACATTCCCGGCGGCGCGCGGACGGAGCCGATCGAAGTCCCGAAATTCGACCGGTTGGTCGCGAGTTTGAATGCAAACATTCCGGACTCGGCGAAGGTCGATCTGCAGGCGCGGTGCCTCACGGCCGACGGTTGGACGCCGTGGTACATGATGTTGCAAGTCGACGGCGGTCATTACAAAAGCGCGAAAGTACCGCCGAATCCTTATGTCATGTTCGACGTCGATACGTTAATTATACGATCGGGCGACAAAGCCTCGGCTTTTCAATTACAAATCATGACGGGGGAGACTCCGTTCGAAAAAATCGGCCTCCGTTCGGCGGGCGCCGCGCATTATTTACAATTATCCGGCCGCGAGGTTTTTCAAAAAGGCGTCGCGAACGACAAACCTTCCGCGGCGTGGGGCAAAACGCTCGACGTCGCACCGCGTTCGCAGTCGTCGGAGGATGCTAAAATTGCCGCGCGCATTTGCAGCCCCACGTCGACGGCGATGGCGCTCGAGTATTTTAATATTCACAAAACCACTGCGGAGTTCGCGCAAGCAGTCCACGATTCGGTTTCCGATCTGTATGGAAACTGGGCCGCCAACGCCTCGGCCGCCGGCGCGCTCGCGGGCGAAGCGTTCGTCGCGCGGCTCGACAGTTTCGCGGAAATCGAAAATGAAATTATACAAAACCGCCCGGTCGTTCTCAGCCACTCGTGGCGCCAAAATGAATTAACCAATGCGCCGATCGCGAAGTCGCCGGGACATTTGATACTTGTCGTGGGATTTACTAAAGAAGGCGACCTCGTCGTAAACGACCCCGCCGCGCGTCCCGGTTCGGGGCGCCGCGTTTACGCCCGATCCGAGATCCTTCGCACCTGGCAACTGAACGCCCCCGGCGTCGTTTATTTGTTCCGTCCGAGGAGCCGCTGATTCGCTCTCGCCAACTGCTGCATCCTTGCCGTCCGCACTCCGGGCAAGTACCTTGGCTGCCCGATTTTTCCCGCCGATGAATCCATCCAAAAGCGTCGTGATCGCGATTGATGGACCGTCGGGTGCGGGGAAGAGCACGGTCGCGCGGCTCGTCGCGCGGCGCCTCGATTATCTGTTTCTTGATACAGGCGCCATGTATCGGGCCGTCACGTTCGCGCTCATCCGCCATGGGATTTCGTCGGAGGATGCGGGCGTGGCCCGTTTTCTCCAGCGCTTGCGACTCCATTTTTCGCCCGATGGCGAGCGCATTTTCTTACAGATCGATAACGATCCCGAGGAAGATGTATCCGCCGAGATTCGAACGAAGAATGTTACGGATCGCGTCTCCGAAGTCGCCGCCCTCGCCTCCGTTCGCGCGAAACTCACAACTGAGCAACGCGCCATAGCGGAGGGTCGTCCGGTGGTGGCCGAAGGGCGCGACACGGCGACGGTCGTTTTTCCGGACGCAAGCCGAAAGTTCTTTCTCACTGCGAGTCTCGAAGCCCGCGTCAAACGACGCCAGGCCGAACGCCCGGAATTGGCGAACCGACCGGTCGCCGAAGTCGCCGCCGATATCCAACGCCGCGACGAAAAGGACAGCCGACGAGCGCTCGCGCCGCTGCGGCCCGCCGAGAGTTCGATACAAATCGACACGACGGAATTGCAGACGGCGCAAGTCGTCGAACGCATCCTTTCTTATTTGTGACATCCGCCGCGGACAACCGCATGACGCGCGCGCCCTACAGCGCGTTTTGGTATCATGTCAGTTATGTAATCGTAAAGAGCTGGATGCGGATTTGTTATGGTCTCGAATCGAGAAATATACAAAACATTCCGGCGAACAGCGGCGCGCTGATCGTCGCGAATCATGCATCCTTTCTCGACGTTCCGGCGATCGGTTGCACACTCCGGCGCAACGCCTGTTTCGTCGGACGGCACACGCTGATCAACGCGCCTTTGCTGGGCTGGTATTTCCGACGCTCCGGAATGTTATTTATCCGCCGCGATTCCGCCGATCATTCGGTTTTACGACAAATGATCGACATCGCGAAAAGCGGAGAAATCGTAACGCTTTTTCCCGAGGGAACGCGGACGCCGGACGGAACACTACAAAAACTCCGGCCCGGCATCGTGCTGGCGGCGCGCCGATCGGGCGTTCCCGTCATACCGGCCGGCATTTCCGGAACGTTCGACGTGTTTTCGCGTTATCGAAAAGCGCCGCGTCTCTTTGGAAAAATTGTAGTGTCCTACGGCGCGCCGATCGAACTTCCCCTCGACGACGAACACGCCGCGCTCGCCATGGTTCGCGCCGCGCTCGAAAACGAAATGCGCAACGCCGCGAAAACCAAACGAGACTCGTAAAAGTAAATTTACTTTATTCCAACCCAACCGAACACGGCGGGGGTTTGGTTTCTACCGTCACGCGACGGAGCAGACCCCCGACGAGTAACCATTTCACGATCTTTAGGCTTCCGATTTTCTATAAATTTATTTATATGAAACTCGAACGTTTATCGACCGTGGAATTGTAATTTACCCCTAACAAGAGAGATTCGATGCCCGCACGGGACATCGTTAGAAAATTCGCACTTTCCATTGAGGAAATCGACCGTCAGGTCGCCGAACAGTTCGCCAAGCCGAGTGAAAAGACCCTCGACACGCGAATTGATGAATCGGTGCGAACGTTTAAACCCGAGGAAATCGTCAAGGCCACCGTTTTGGCCGTGAGACCGACCGAAGTGTTGGTCGACTACGGCGGCAAGAGCGAAGGCGCCATTAATAAAAACGAGTTTCCCGATGATATGTTGTTAATCGTCGGCCAGGACATCGAGGTATTAATTGAAATTCACGATTCCTATTCCGATGTCGTCGGCGTTTCATGGCGCCGCGCGATGCGCCGCAAAGCATGGGAAGACATCATTGCGCGCTACAAGGAAGGCGACCGCGTCAAAGGCATGGTCCAGCGCAAAATCAAAGGCGGATTATTGGTCGAAGTCGATCAGGTCCCCGTTTTCCTTCCCGCGTCGCAAGTTAATATTCGCCGCACGGTCGACGTTTCGGATTATATCGGTAAAGAAGTCGAGGCCGAGATTATTAAGATCGACGCCGAGCGTCAGAACATCGTCGTTTCGCGCCGCAAACTCCTCGAGAAGGATCGCGTCATTAAGAAAGACCACCTCTTGAGCGAACTCCAGGAAGGCCAGGTCCGCAAGGGCGTCGTAAAGAATATCGCCGATTTCGGCGCGTTCATCGACCTCGGCGGCATCGACGGATTGTTGCATATTACAGATATGAGCTGGGGCCGCATCGCGCACCCGTCCGAGCTGGTGAAGCTCGAGGACGAGATCGAAGTGAAGGTCCTCCGCGTCGATCGCGAACGCGAACGCATCGCGCTCGGATTGAAACAAAAGTCCGCGTCGCCGTGGGAAAACATCGATCAGAAGTATCCCGTCAACTCGCGCCACCGCGGCAAGGTTGTTAATATTGTAACGTACGGCGCCTTCGTCAAACTCGAGGACGGTGTCGAGGGACTCGTCCACATCAGTGAAATGTCGTGGACGCGCCGCATCAACCACCCCGGCGAAATTGTTAAGATCGGCGACGACGTCGACGTGGTCGTTCTCGATATTAATCAAGAGAAGCAGGAGATTTCGCTCGGCATGAAACAGGCCGAGGCCAATCCGTGGGACACCGTCGATCAACGATACCCCGTCGGAACGGTCATCGAAGGCCGCGTGCGCAATCTTACTACTTATGGCGCTTTTATCGAAATCGAGGAAGGCATCGACGGTTTGCTGCACGTCTCCGACATGTCGTGGACCAAGAAGATTTCGCATCCGGCCGAAGTCGTCCGCAAGGGCGAAACGATTCGTTGCGTTATTTTATCTGTAGATTCCGAAAAGAAGCGTATCGCGCTCGGTTTGAAACAATTGAACGCCGACCCGTGGCAGGATTCGATTCCGGCCAATTATCACGTCGGCGATCTCGTGAGCGGATTAATCACAAAGATCACCAACTTCGGCGCATTTGTACAGTTGGAAGACGATCTTGAAGGTTTAATTCATATTACAGAACTCGCGGATCACAAGATCAGTTCGCCCGAGGAAGTCGTCAAACTCGGAATGAAGGTCGAAGCCCGCGTGATCAAGGTCGACACCGAGGAGCGAAAGTTAGGTTTGTCCTTCGTCCACGGCGATTTCGAAGAGAACGAAGAACAAAAACGTCTCGAACGCGAAAAAGAAATTAAGAAACGCGAAAAGGAAATTCGCGGCGAGATCGAAGAGCAGACGCGGCAGGAACGCGAACAGGCCGAACGCGAAAAGGCTGAAAAGGCCGAACGCGAAAAGGCACTGGCGCGCGCCGAACGCGAAGCGGCGAAGGCCGCCGAAATCCGCACCGCGGATGCTCCGGCCGCTCCGCCGCAGAGTTAAATTTACAAAACCGGGCGGGAGCGATCCCGCCCGGCGTTTTTTATTCGTGAATTGAAACGATCGTCCGAACGCAGCGCCGCGACGCCCCGGCTTGAATTTCACGCCGCGGCCCGCGGCGTTTTTATTATAATAAGTTTAATCGGAATCGCGGCGTGCTCGTCGACGCCGAAACCGGCGCCCGCGGCCGGGAATCTTAATAACCAATCGACGTTCGCGGGCAAACCGATCGATCCGCAATTGTATGCATTGCTCGACTCGCTGCGGCTTGCCGTCGAAATGCGCGACGAAACGCGTTTTCAGGCGCTTCTCACGCAGGCGCGCGCGAAGAAACCGCCCTCGGAAGTGAGCGCATTTTTGGATCAGTTATCTTCAATCGTCAACGGCCGCGCGATCGCCCGCGCGCTCGAGCGCGGCGCGCGCGTCGAGGCGCTGCGCGATCAAGTGACGATGGGCGATCCGATATCATTACAATTGGTTTTGACCAATTCCGCGATCGGCGACAAATCCGCCTCGATCGAAATCCCCCGCAAGACGGGCGGCGGTCTTTTTTCGGCCGGTCCGGCCGTTCGTTCGCAATTGTTAGCTTCGGTCACGACGACCGATCTCGACGCGTACGGCGGCGAATCGAGTATTACCAATACGCTTCCCGTCGCGATGCGGGAAGATATTAAGATTGGCCCCGGCGAAACGTATAAAATGGAATTTCAAATGGACGGAACGGCGCCGCGCGCCGCCGTCGCGCGCATCGTCGAGATCGCGATCGAATTGATACCTTCGGAAACGCGATTCGACGGCCAGGCCGTGGTGATTACAAGAATTCCGTTCGCGCCCGCGCGCGTCGTCGCGCTTCCGCCCGGATTTGAAGCATTCGCGGCCGATCCGGCCGCGGCGCTCGAGCGCGCGCTCGCGCGTCTCGAGAATGCTTACGATCGCGACATTTTGCCCTGCGCGCTGATGGTGCCCGCCGAATCGCGCGAAAAAGCAATATTAAGTCTGGCGCGAAGATTGACGAATGCCGCGACGGGTCGGCAGCACGCGATCATCGGCGCGTTGCGGCAGGTGACGGGCGAGCGCGACCGCGGCGTCGACCGCGACGCGTGGATCGGGTGGGCAACGGTATATTTACAAAAGAACGAGGAGCCGCGCGCGGTTTCGCGTTGATTATTAATTTTTTTGGAAATATTCATAATATTTAATGCCCGCCTTTCCAGAAATCGAACATCAGCTCGATGTCATCCGCCGCGGCGTCGTCGATTTAATTAAAATCGACGAATTGCGCGTTCGGCTCGAGAAATCGCGCGCGAGCGGGACTCCGCTTCGCGTAAAACTCGGCATCGACCCGACCTCGCCCGACGTGCATCTCGGCCACACGGTGATTATTCGTAAATTAAAGGATTTCCAGGATCTCGGGCATCAGGTGGTTTTGATATTGGGCGACGCGACCGCGGGCGTCGGCGATCCGTCGGGCCGCGACGCGACGCGTCCGATGCTCACGCGCGAACAAATCGATCAAAACGCGCAGGGTTATTTGTCACAAATTGGCAAGATCATCAATATTGAGAAAACCGAGGTCCGCCGTAACGGCGAGTGGTTTCACGCGATGCAATTCACCGACGTCGTGCGCCTCCTCGCGCGCGGAACGGTCGCGCGCATGCTCGAACGCGACAATTTTACGGATCGAATGAAAGACGGCAAGGCGATCCACCTGCACGAATTATTATATCCCTTGATGCAAGGCTGGGATTCCGTAATGGTGCGCGCCGACGTCGAACTCGGCGGCACCGATCAATTGTTTAATTTGATGCAGGGGCGCCAATTGCAGGAAGACGAAAACCAGCGCCCGCAAATCGTCATGACCATGCCGATATTATTAGGATTGGACGGGCGCAAAATGTCCAAATCCTACGGAAACCACATCGGCGTGCAATTCGCGGCAAAAGAAATATTCGGCCGCACGATGGCCATGCCCGACGGGGAGTTGCGCGCGTGGTTCACGCTGCTCACACGCATTCCGAATGCACAGATCGACGCCATGCTGGCCGAAAGTAAAAATCCGCGCGACGCGAAGATCGCGCTTGCGAAATTATTGATTGAAGAATTGCATGATAAAGACGCCGCCGCGGCCGAGGAGGCGAATTTTATTAAGCAGTTTTCGAAGGGGGAGATTCCCGAGGATATCCCGATAATAACATTATGCGCCGACGGCCGCGCCGATGCGTTGGATATTACTCAACCGCAATTCAAGGCGGACATCGCATCGATTAAGTCTGGCGCCGTCGCATTTGCTAATTTTCCGGCGCTGATCGCGCAACTCTCCGGCGAGAGTTCCTCCAACGCGCGCCAGTTGATGTCGCAGAAAGCCGTCGAATTGAACGGCGCGCCGCTCCATGACCCGAAATCCGTTGTGACCGTGCCGACAAACTCGGTTTTGCGAGTGGGAAAGCGAAAATACTTTAAGATTGTGATCGCCGGCTAGAAATTTTGCGAACGCGGACCGCGAGCCGGCGTCGGTTGGAATGGTTCCGCTATCGGCGGACAACCGTCCCATGAAGCTGTCTGCCTTTAGTTATTATCTGATCGCCGCGTGCGCAGCGTGCGCCGTGGCCGCTGCAATTGCGCCGATCGCGGCGGAATCTCGCACCGTCGAAGCCGAGGAATTGGAGGAGACTCGTTGTATATCGCCATTGCCCTACGCAATCGTCGTGACGTCTTCTTTTGCCGCGTTCGCAAACGAAACATACGTCTCGCCGCGATCCGTGGTGCCGCAGGAACTCACGCAGAGTACGTCCGAGCGGGACGCGAATCGCGATTTGTTAGAACCGCGCGCCGTCGATATCGATTTAATAACTAACATGGACGGAATGCCGGTTCGCGATGCGGCGGCCTCGCTGGTTCTGGACGGAAAGGCGCTGGAGCTTGGCGAACGGAGTTCCGCATTGCCGGGCGTCTATATGTTGCAAGCGTCGTGGCGCGCGGGCGAGAGCGAATGGATGCAATGTCTGCGGCGCAACGTTATCATCTCGGCGCAATCGCATATATTATATTTTAATCAAAGTTCCGCGGCGCTGAGAATTCGCGCGGCCGCCGACAGGCCGTTCGCCGCGGACGAAAGAATATTTATAACATCCCGTCGCGGATTTTCCGAAACCAACGTGATCGCGACTGCGGCGGGGGGCGAGTCCGAAATAATTGTCACGCACGCGCCCGTCGGAATCTGCCTCGTCCGCCGCGCAAATGATAACGATTTTCAGTCCGTCAGCATCGAAGTCACAGCGGACGGAAGCGCCGCGGTTGAATTGATAGAATCGCCGAGGGAATCGGCTGCTCCGATCGCCCGTGTGGACGAAGTCCAAATTGAAAATGAAGATGATGTGCCGATTTGGTAGTGATTCCAATGGTTAAACAAGATCGAATCGCTCCGCCGCCGGCGCCCGGAATATAATGAAGAATTCGACGCATGATCGACTATACATAATTCTTGCACTCGCGGTCGCGGCGGTGCTGATTGCGATAACGGTATACACGCAGCCGACGCAGATCGAGATCGCGGATGCGCCGTCGAACCCGGAGCCGGTAATTGTTCATTGTTCCTTCGAGCCGGCGGTCCTGTCGTCGGAGCCCCTTGTGCGATTAAAGAATGATCCGGTTCGTCGGCCCGTTGAATCGTCTCCGGAAGTCCCCGCGATAAGGCGAACAACCGCGGCCGATGGTCCGGCCGCGGCTCTCGAGATTTCGGTGACCGAAAACGGGCGGGCGGCGGAGAATGCAAATATTACTCTATTCTTCGAAGATGCACGCTTTTCTCTCAGGCGCTCGGTTGCAAGTCATCTAAAGTCCGGCGCCGCCGGATTTGCGCAATTTCATTCGAAGGAACGCGGAACAATTTATTACAAAATCGAATCGCCTTCGGGCGGATTCGCGCTCGGCGGACCGATTCCATTCGATCCGAGCATTCCGACACCGCGCCTTAAGGTAATATTATATACAAATGGAGTATTGCGATATCATTTGATCGATCGTCTCGGTTTCGTGGTGCCAAATCGAAGAATATTTATATACGGCGACGAAGCATTTAATCGATTCTACTGGGAAAGTGATCGGGGTTTATTGAGAACAAACGCCGAGGGCGACGGAATGTTTATCCTCCCTCAGGGTAATTATCGATTGCGCGTGGCCCGGCACGGGCATGATTATTCCGGTGGCGGCTGCAACTCCACACATTTCTGCGATGCGTTTCCATGTGCCGCCACGCCGGACCGATTCATAACCATCCGCGCGGGTGAGACGTCGTTTCTCGATGATACATGTCCTGCGCTTGTAGCGCCCAAATTCTGTTTGTCCACGAATGGTGTCGAGCGACACGAGACGCACGTCGAATTGGCCATGAGTGCAGATTATAATAAATCAGAATTTCGGTGGAACTGGGGCAATAATGATAGCATAAAGATCGAGGAGGGTAACTATGACGTGATCCTTTATGATTCTCCCGCGGAGGGGATCGCCCTTAATTTTCGAGCGAACGACGTGTCGTTGCTTTCAGGTTGTCCATATTTCTCATTCGATCTTCGCTGCGGCAAAGTGCGAATCGCTCCGGGTAGTCTCGGGAAATTCGTGCGAGGTGAACAGATACAATTATTCTGGAACTCCGGCGCGCGCTCGTGCACGTTGACGATGGTTGCGCCGAATACAGACGAGTTTGAAATTCCGTTTGCGCCCGAGGGGACTTCACGAATAGTGGTTTATAGAGGCGGCGTTCAGAGCACCGTATTCGCGACGGTTAGGCCGAACGAATTGATAAATGTTTCCTTTTAAACAATCGATAAAAAATCGAAAGTATTATAAATGATCGCTTGTGCAGCTCCGCCGGTCGCGGTCGCGCCTTTCGGTGATCACGGTAAAGATTCCGGTGTTGTCGCGGTTTGCGCGACCACATAGGATTGGATCCGTTGTCGAATACCAGTCGTATATTGCTTGTCCTTTCCGCGGCTGCGGTACTCGCGGCCGTTTATTTGGTTTGTTTCAAGAGCAGGAATCCGGAAACGGGTGAACTCGCGATGTCTGCGGCGGAGTCGGAGCCGACCGCGCGTGATTTTGCCGCCCCTGTCGAATCTGTGATTGCATCGCCCGCGGCCGAGTCGCGCTTGGCCGGGGCCAACCTGGCGTCGGCCGTCCGCGAAAACGGCGAACCGAAGCCCGAACCGCGCGCGGGGCGGACGGTCGATGGATTTGTAATGAACGACAACGGCGAACGCGTCGCCGACGCGCGCGTATTCTTAGTTACCGGATTGAAAGGAAAGAAACGCATCCGCGAGACGGTGTCCGATGGAAGCGGCGAATTTCATTTTGAAAATGTTAAGAGTACGAAGGGTTGGCTCGAGGCGATGAGGGAGGATGGGGCGATGTCGGATTCGCCTGTCCGACTGTCCGAGACTCCGGACGAACATGGCGTTCGCCTGTCGGTTCCCGGTCCCGATCCGCACTTGGATTTGTCGATCATTCAAGTGTTATATCCGAACGCATCCCCTGCCTCGGACTCGTTTATATTCAATATACCGCCGGCGCAGGACGTTGGCTTTGGTTTTGCGAGCAAGGCCGGGTTCTTTCAAAGTGAAGATCAACAAACCGGCACCGTGCTGGCGGCCGACCCGGATCTTAAATATCTGACGGTCGCCCGTGAAAGGCCCACGTTGACGTCCAAGAACCTAATCATACAATTCGTTGAGCCAGCGCCGGAAGTGGACTTCGAAATTACCGGTCGCGGCGGAACCATTATCAAAGAATTTGAGTATGAGTATGTCGAGCCGATTCACTTGAGTTTTCGTGACGCGGAGAGCGATGACGACGAGGGCGCGCGCACAACTGTTTTTAGACACAGCGGAAACCCCGTTCCGATTCCATTCGACCGCTGCGTGCTCGGAATCGCTGTCGACGGTTATAATTATAAAAGAGTCGGCCCGTTGGATCCGCGCCACATTCCGGCGACAATAAATATTCAACTGACTCCAATTGTGTCCAAGGTCGTGAGAATTATCGCAAAGGACAAGGCAATTCTTAATGCTTCAGCCGATTTTGCATTCAATGAATCGACACCGTATCCTTGGGACTCGAAGGCGGATTGCACAAAGCAAAGCGATGGTACATTTCTTCTGTCGGCCCAGCATGAGGGGTCATTCTATTTAACAATTCACGCTGATGGATTTGCGCGGCGGGAGGCGACGATTACATTTGATCCGACGCGCGCCGAACCGACCGTCGATGTCGAATTGGAGCGCGCCACCTCGATCGATTTTGCGGTTATTGATGATCGCGGCACGCCGGTGCAGGGAGTCCTGACGACGCGTCAGGGTGCTCAGAATCGAATGGATACATTGTCTTCCGATGGGCACGTTGTATTTAACGATCTCCAGCGCGGCGAATACCGAGTATCGGTCCAGGTGCTTCAACCGTTGTCTTCAAATACAAGTATTACCTTTTCGATGGAGGAACCTGTAACGGCGCTCGTCGGAGTGAAGAATAATGTTACGATCGAATGCCCTGCGACATTCAGGGTGCCGGCTAAATTATATATTAATAATGACGAGGGGCGACCCGGATTTGTGCATTGCGTCAGCCAAGGCAAGACTGGTCGAGGCGCGAACCACTACTCGGCCGTTTCGGATGCACCGGCCGATTCTTTGGTTGTCCTCTCGAAGGGTGTATATGATTGTTCGATCTCGATATACGGCAATGGCGATGAAGTTGATTTAACATTTGAAAAGCCCGCCGTTTCAATCGACGAATCAATTGGGGGACTTCGCTTTGACTTGACATCGGGCGCTGCCACAGGCCGCGTCAGTGGAGAGGAGAATCGCAATGCGATGATTCGTCGGCAAGTGCGATTCGAATGGAAGGGACCGAGCGGCGAGAAGTGTTCGGGATTCGCGAACACTTGGAAGGGAAACTTCATATTTCCGAACGTGCCGGCCGGAGAATGTACATTTTCAATCGGGGAGTCCGGGAAATCCCGCACCGTCCGCATTGAACAGGGCAAAACCGCTATTGTTAACTTCGACTGACGCCAGTTGTTCGCCCTCTACGTCGCGCGCCGGATCCCAAATATTTATCTGAATCCTTCCGCGACCGCGCGGCATTCTCCAATCGTACGATGGATTCGCCCGAGACACGCCAGCCCGAATTGTTATTGAGCCACGCGCGGTGGGTGCGCGAGTTGGCGAGGCATTTGGTCGCCGACCCGCACACGGCCGACGACGTCGCGCAGGAGACGATGTCGGCGGCGCTCGCGCGCGGGCCGCGCGACGGGACGGCGCTCTCGCGGTGGCTTGTTACAGTTCTGCGAAACTTTATTAAACAAAACGCGCGCGAAAACAAGCGCCGCGTCGAACGCGAATCGAAGATAAATATTCGCGACGCGCAGCCGCAGCCGCATTCGATTCTCGAACGGGCGGAGGCGCACCGGGCGGTGGTCGACGCGGTGATGTCGCTCGACGAACCTTACAAAACGGCGATTTTGTTGTTTTATTACGACGGTCTCGCCGCGGAGGAGATCGCCCGACAATTCAATATTCCAATCGCGACGGTCAAGACGCGTCTCGCGCGCGGACGCGAACGTCTGCGCGCGAAACTCGGCGCCGCGCACGGAGGCGGCCGCGGCGCGTGGGTCGGCGCGCTGCTGCCGTTAATACAATTATCGTCGGCAAAACCGGCGGTTTTCGCGGGAATTATAATTATGAAATCACAAATGATCGTCGCCGCCGCGCTGACGTGCGCGGCGCTCGTTTTGAGCGGGTATTATTTTATTACTTATCCGACGGCTCCGGCGCCCGAACTCGCGCGCGGGGACGCGGCGCCGATCGGTAATATAAACGAACCGGTGCCTGCGCCCGCTTCGAAGTCCTCGGGCACTTCGTCACGCGCGGCGATTCGAGAGGAGTCGCGGCCGGTGGCGGGGGAGTCTGTGGATCCGGTCGGCATTGTATTGTATGGTTCGATGAAGGATGCCGTCGGCGCGCCGGTGGCGGGATATATTATATTTACCGATGAATCCGAGGAGGAGATCTGGGGAGAAGCGCGGCCGGGCGGCGTGTTCTCCGCGGTGGGCGCGCATCCGGGGAAGTGGTCGCTTTCCGCGCATGCCGAGGGTTTCGCGCCGGAGGAGCGGGAATTTGAAATAGAAAACGGCGCCGTCCGAAAGCGCCTCGACGTCGTCATGGCGGCGGCGGGGACTTTGAAAATTAAATTTTTGACTCCCTCCGGCAAGCCGCTCCTCGGCGAACATTATGATGCCGAGGCGTGCGCGAGTTTACAGAAGATCGGAATTAACCTCGTCGACGACCGAGTGCTCCTCGCGATGGCCACCCGCAACCCGCCGCCTGCGCGATTCGCCTTTATCAATAGTCCAATCATACATATGGGATCCGGCGAATACATTTCGCGCGAGAACGCGAATCGCATGCGGAAAAGAAACGTCGCTACGGAATTCGACGGACTTATGATATTAACCGCGCCGCCGCCACTCTACATTTCGGCCGTTTTTCGTAATATCGTGTTGAGTTCGCAGCGCGTCGAACCCGGCGTCGACGAGGTCGCGCTCGTCGTCGAACCCAACGCCATCGTCGGATCTCTTGCAACAGTTAAGGCGCGCGTTATCGACGGCGAAACGGGCTCACCGCTCCCCAAAGCGTTCGTCGGTGTCGATTGTTGGTTTCGCGGCGGAGCGGGAAAGCAGGTCGACGAAAACGGAGTTGTAACATTAACGAATCTTGAACCGCAACTCGGCGAACTGCGCGCGCGCTGCGGCGACGATTACGCGATATATGATATTCGCGTTACACTCGAACCGGGGAAGATTTTCGACGTCGGCACGATTTCATTATACAAATCCAAAGAGAATTTGGTGCGCGGTCACGTGGTCGACGAAAACGGCGCGCCAACGAGCTTGTCGGTTAACATTCAGCGCTTTGACGATTCGTCGGGCGGACTCTCAAAACCGATCGAAGTCTATATGGACAAAGCGGGAAACTTCAGGCTCGAGAAGCCTCCCGGGAAATATTTATTAACATCGAATGACAAGTTTCGAAGCATAGGAAACCTCATTTTCGACAGTCGCGATCGCAAACCGGACTCTTTAACAATCATCGCGCGCAAATCCGCGCAGGCGCGCATCCGGCTCACGATGGCCGAGCCGGAATATTTAGAAGTGTCGATTGTGAATGATGCGCAACAAGTGATTTGGTCGTCGCTCGCGCTTTACAAAAAGCGCTGGGCCGTCGCTCTCGCGCCCGGCTCGTACACGCTCGTCGTGCGCGACGAGCAACATTTACGAAAATCCGTTCCATTCACGATCGCCGCCGAGTCGGTGTTGCTCGAGGTGACGCCGTGAACCGGGCCGTCGCGAGTTTGTTATTATTACTGATCGTCGCCGCCGGCTTATTATTTTGCATCTTCGCCGCGGCACCCGCGTCCGACGAGGCCGTGTCGTCGCGAATATCGCCGCCACATAGTTATCAGATCCGCGAATCGGCGGAGGCGGCGTCGCGAGCGGCGTCGCCGTCCGCGACTCCGGTCAAAAGCGAAATCGCCCGACGCGGACTCGAGATAGTACCGCCGGCAGGGCCGGTCAGACCCGACGATCCGATCGGAATTGTTATTTATGGCTCGGTCAACGACAACGAAGGCAGAGCGATCAACATGCTCGAATTCGGAACAAATATTTATAATGCCGTAGGTATTACTTTTCGCGACGAAGCAAAACACGAACTCAATGCTTACGTTCGCGCACGATCGGCATATTCACTGGCAGGCGTCAGACCCGGACGCTGGAAAATGACAATTTCGGAGCCTTGGGCCGCGCCGTTCGAACGCGTGCTCGAGATCAAGAACGAACCTCAATTCCAACGCGTGGATATCGTTTTGGACCGGTTGCGCGTTCTGAATGTTAAATTCACGACGGCGGAGGGAAAGCCGTTCATGGAAGAGTACAAAAAACTCAATCCCGACGCGGAAGTATATATGGAAGCGATCGCGCTTGCGACGCGCGAGCAGCCACCGCGCGAACTTCCGCGCACGCCGTGGCGGGGCTACGAGTCGTCGGATATCGGGCGATATGAACAATATTCATTTTCGCGGATTTTTTCGAAGGATGCGCCGAATGGTTATGATGGGAAATTGGTATTGACCGTCGATCCGCCGTTCTTCGTCAGCGCGACGTTTCGCAATCTTGTCCTGGCCACGGTCCGCGTCGACAAGCCGGTGCCGGATATTACCATTGTCGCCGATCCGAAAATCATAAAAGATAGTTTATCTTCCGTGCGCGTACGCGTGATCGACGATGAAACTGGGGAGCCGATACCGAAAGCGCGATTTCACATCGGCAATCGGCAGGGCGGCGGCGCAGGTAACGAAACCGATGAGAACGGCTGCGGAAAAATCGTGAACATTTATCCCGGACTCCTGTATGTCGAAGCCTATGCGAAGGATTACGCGAGTACGTCACATTATTGTAATATCGAGCCGGCGTCTGATTCAACCATCGAAGTGCGTATGACGCGCCCTGCGAAAATCAGCGGGGAAGTAACCGACGAAAATGGAAAACCGGTCTCCGGATACATTTTGGAACGATACCCCGATCCCGTCCAGTGGCCGCACCCTAGCGATCTCGGGACGAGTTGTACGATCGAGGCCGACGGAAAATTGTTATTGGGTGGCGTGGCGCGCGGGAAGATAATATTAACGTTCGGGCAACACGACTCCGGGGCCGACAATGGCGAAGTCAAACTCTTCGCCGGCCCCGTCGTCGTCGATACGACACACGGCTCGGTCGAATACGTCCATCTTGTCGCGCGGCCGCTCGACGGAAAACTCATCCTCGACGGAAAGAACTGTTCGCCGTGGCCGCGGCTGGTCACGATTCTCAATGATGAAGGAATTGTCATCTCGGCGGAGTATTTTACAAATACACGCGGCGAACGGGCGATCCGCCGCGGAAAATATACAATTCAAGTCGACGAGGACGGCGGCGTACACCGCGAGTACCACGCCGTCGTGGGATCGGAACCCGCGGAAGTTTTCTTTTGCAAATGATTCGCGTGCGGCGTTCTTGGATCGTTATTTTAATTATTGTGGCCGCGCTCGCGGCGTTTGTTATTTATTATGTTCCGCGGGGCGGCGCGCGCGACGACCGTGCGGAGGGTGGCGCCGCTTCGAAAATGGCCGATCGCGAAACGGCCTCCGCCGGTTCGCGCGAATTACAACCATCCGCGCCGGCGACCACGCCGCCTCGGATATTGGACGCGGCGTCATTGCCGTCTCCGGCGGCGGCGCCCGACGCGGGGTCTGCACTTATAGTATTCGGCTCCGTGCTCGACGGCGAGGGACGGGGCGTCGAGGAGGCGGATCTTAAATTTAAGAATGCCGCAGGACGCGAAATTATTACATCGGTCAAAGCGCGTCCTGCCTATTCGGTCGCCGGGCTCGACGCCGGGAAATGGACGGTCACCGCGAATGCCGCGGCATTCGCGGCGTTCGAACAATCGTTCGAGATCGCGGCGCGGCCGGAGTTTCAACGTTTCGATATTGTTATGAACCGTCTTTGGATCATAAATATAAAGTTCGTCACGCCGTACGGCAAGCCGTTTCAGGAAGAGTATAGAAAACTCGTCCCCGACGCGGAGCGGTTCATCGAGCCGGCCGCGTTCGCGTCGTTCGCGGAACCGCCGCGTACCCTGCCTAAAACTCCGTGGAATGGTTATGACTGGTCGTCGCTCGGCCATTACGAGCGCGCCTCCGACGCGCGTCTCGATGGACGGGCGAGTCAGAATGATTATGATGGAATATTACGAATCACCGTGAATCCGCCGTTTTGCGTCAGCGCGACGTGGCGGAGCCTCGTTCTTTCCACGGTCCACGTCGACACGCCGGTTTCAGAGCTTATAATAGCCGCCGATCCGGAATTGTTAAAATCGAAACTTTGTACCATTCGCGCGCGGCTCGTCGACGACCAGTCGGGAGCTGCCGTCAAAGGAGTGTCCGTACACGCGATGACGCGACAGGGCGGTGGCAAGTTTGCCGTTTCGGACGATTCGGGGACAGCTACTATAAATAATATTCTTCCCGGCACGCTCGTGATTGAGGTGGAGGGAGTTGCTAAAGGATACGCTTCATTCTCTCAATATTGCAACATCGATCCAAGCTCGGATCTCACGGTCGACGTGCGCCTCACGAGGCCGGTTTCAATTCTTGGAACCGTAACCGACGAAAATGGCAAGCCGCTCTCCGGAAATGTTTTTGCGCGCTATCCCGATCCGGTCGAATGGCCGCATGTAAATGATCTCGGCGGAGTTATTCCAATCGATACAAACGGCGTTCTGTATCTGAAGAGAGTCGCCCGCGGAAAAGTAATATTAACGTTCAGCCGGCCCGGTATTGGTTATTTATATTCGGGCGTCGAACTCTTCGCCGGCCCCGTCGCCGTCGATACGACCCACGGCTCGGTTGAGAATGTCCATCTCGTCGCGCGGCCGCTCGACGGAAAACTCATCATCGACGGGACCGGATGTTCGCCGTGGCCGCGGCTCGCCACGATTCTTAATGATGAAGGCCTCGTGGTGCTGGCCGAATATATAACAAATACGCGCGTCGAACGGCCGTTGCGGCGCGGGAATTATACGATTCGCGTCGATGCGGACGGCGAAGCGCCGCGGGAGTTTCACGCCGCCGTCGCGGCCGCGCCCGCCGAGATCTTTATATGTAAGTAAAACTCCGATCTATTTTTTATCGATCGGCGCCGGGTCTTTCTTGTGCGCGATCTTGGGCCAGTATTTTGCGCGATCGAAGTTCGGCGAATTGTCATGATCGTGGCACTTCTCGCACACGACGTCGCGCTGCGGTTTGAAGATGAGCGGCGCGTCTTTATGTTTAAGAGCGGGGCCGTGGCACGATTCGCACGATACAAATGATAATTTGCTGCCGATGCCTTCGCCGCGATAGGTGCCGACTTCGCCGGCCGGCGGATCGAACTGCCATCCGGTGACGTGGCATTGTATACATTCCGGGTCGACGATTCCGTTGCGCTCTTTTAACGATTCGAGCGCGTGCGCGTGTTTACTTTTCTCCCAGACTTCGTACGCGGATTTGTGACATTCCTTGCACGCCTCCGATCCGGCGTACGCGCGCAGCGAGGGATCCACGCGCCGTTTCGATTTTAACAAATCAACGAGATTCGCGGCGCCGAGTTTCGTTCGATAACCATCGATCTTTTCCTGAACGCCCTTGTCGTTCGGGTCGTTCGCGCTGACGAGCGGCGATTCGTAATTTTCGACCGAGGTCTTTCCGCCGCTTCGGCCGATCGTTAGTTTAACGATGCTGCGGCCGCGGTCGCCGGCGTGCACGAGGAAACCGCCGCCCGCCGCGAAGGCGCGATCGTCGGCCGAGCCCGTTCCGGGCGCCACGAGCCACAGATCGACCTCCGGAATCGCCGCGGCGTACGCGGCCGCGCGGTCGCGAAAACCGTGAAAAATAACAACGGACAACCGATACTTTCCTCCGTTTTTTACGAGTTCGTCGTGGAGCGACTCCGCCGGATTCTTCATATCGACGCGGCCCTGATCGATCAGTGATGTTACGAATACGGAGACCGGCGCGCCGCCGGCGCCTTTTGTCGTAATCAACGCCGACGTCGATACCGAATCGCCGACGGCGCCGTTGCATAATACATTTCTTCGCAGAATTGTAGGAAAGCGCGCCGTGTCGCCGGGCATGCTCATCAACGCCGCGCGCAGATTGCTCTCGTCGCGGCCGTCGAACAGATCGCGCGGCCCGAGGCCGACGACGGATATCGGCATTTCCTGAAAAATTCCGGCGGCCACTTCGCCGCGCGTCGATTCCATCTTAAGAATAGCAGCCGCGCCTTCGCCGATCGCGTTCAAGCCGTCGAGCGAATGTGATTTTATCAATTCGCCCGCGTCGATGACAATCGTAGTCGGATCGCCCTGCACCATCGCCTCGAGTTTCGTTTTCATCCGACCGAGTCCGCCCAACTGTCCGCCGCTGCATCCGCACGGTTCGAGTTCGCCCTGATGCGATCCGATCAGTATGAAATGCACGCCGGGCGCGTCGGGCTTTTTTAACAATTCCACCGGCTGCGGAATCGCGGGCGGCGTCGCGGCGGACGACTGCGCGGGCGCGGAAGCGGACGTCGGCGCATCGCCGGGTTTTTGTTGTTTTGAACAATACGGAAATAACAGCGCGGCCGCCGCGGCGGCGGTGGAAATGTAAAATGTACTTTTCAAGAATGGTTGCATTGTCGTCGGCGTCTTGAGGGCGGGTTACGGCGCGTACAGTAATTCGGCGAGGAAAGGGGTTATTTTCGCGGCGGAACCGGCCGCGCGAGAGCGCGATACGTAAGACGCACTTCGGGCATTTCATCCAGATTGGTCGGAATGCGGACCAAACCGTGGACGCCGGACGCCGAAACCGACTCGAAACCGGCCGCGCTCGACAGCACGAGCGAATACAAAACCGATTTGTTGCTTCCGGCGTCGAACGACGGGGGCAATTGTTTACATTCAAGTTTCAAACCGGCCGCGCCGTCTCCGTCGATGGTCGCTTCGCCTAATTTTAGCGTCCGATCCGGGTCGAGGAATTGTAATGTCACGGGCGCGGCTTTCGCGGGTTTGCCGGGATCGACGACTTGAAAATCGAACAACGCGGGCTTCACCTGCACGTCGCCGACGACGGGCACGAAAACGGGAATTGTGACGCGCACGGCATCGTCGTTTTTCGGCCGGCCGAATTTTCCCTCGACGATGACCTCGCCTTGCAACACTTCGCGTTTTAACCCCGGGCCCGCGAGCAGGCCGATTTCAACATAGGGGCGCTGCTGGCCAACTGTATATTCGAAAGGTTCGGCGCGGATGAACGGCGGCGCGGAAATAATCTTTGCATCGAATGGCGCCGCCGCGCCGGGGAGCAATGCATAGATTTTCACGCCTTTTGTTTGCGTTTGTTTCGCGCCCATCGAATCGAACATCACCTGCGCCGGCACGACTTCATATTTGCGTTCGATCGCGGCTTTGATAAATAATCCGATCGGACCGGCGTTTTCGTCGGTCACGAGCGTGACCATCGAGTAATGTTCCTTCGCCTCTCCGGAGAGACCGCGCGTTTCGAATCGTACAAATAATTCGCCCGCCTCGCCGGGATTCACCTCGAGCAACGGTCCGGTCGCTTCGCCGCGTCCGTGTCCCTCGCGCGCGATCTTTCCATCCTTAAGAATACGCAGCCGCGGATTCGCGCAGCCGCAATTTGCATAATAATCGATAATTTTAACGATGTGCGAACCGCGATTCTTAAATTTAAAATTCGTGTCGACGCCGTCGGGCCAGACAACGGTCCCCAAATCGTTGCCGATCGACTCGAACACGAGCGCGCTCGCGGGTTTCGAACCGGCGGGAAGCGTCGCGGCCTGCGAATCCGCGCGGTCGCACGCGGCGGCGAGCGCGAGAGCAAGAAGGAAGGGTGAAAGACGGCGCATGGCGGTTTGTTGGATCATCAATTTACGATTTCCGCAACGCCGGCGCGAATTCCGGGCCGATGCCGCCGAAGTTTGCGTCACCGCTTTTTCACCGCGCTCCGTCGTATTCAACGATGCAAATCCGTCCGGAGAACCTTCCGTTGCTACTCGAACAAGATGCGTTCCTGCGCGCGATTGCGCACGCGCTCACCGGGGATTCGCACGCGTCCGAGGACGTCGCGCAGGAAACGTGGGCGTCGATGCTGCGCCGGCCGGGTTTGAATGCCGCCTCGTGGCGCGCGTGGATCGTCCGCGCCGCGCGGAATTGCTGGATCGACGCGAGGCGTGCGCGCGACAGCCGCCGCGAACGGGAAAAAGTATATTATCAAAAATCGAAAACCGCGGCGCCGTCGGCGGCAGAATTGTATGAACGCGAATCGATGCGCCGCCGTCTGGCGGAAGCCGTGTTCGCGCTCCCCGAACCCGCGCGGACGGCGGTCTTGTTGCATTATTACGAGGGAATGCCGGTTCCTGAAATCGCGGGTAAACTTAATATTCCATTCGAAACGGTACGTTCGCGCATAAAGCGCGGGATCGAAATATTAAAACAACGCCTCGACACGGACGGCGTCGCGGATCATGCGGCCGATTGGCGCGCCGCGATTGCGCCCATGGCGTTCTTACAACAAGAGTGCCTTGCGGGAACCATGTTAATGATTACAAAAACGAAGATCGCCGCGGGAGCCGTCGCGATATGTTTAGTCTTCGCGCTCGGCGCGATCGTTTATTTTAATTTTCCGCGCAGCGGCGGCGCGGCGCCGCCGCAATCGCTCGAACCCGCCACGGCGCAAGAAATGACAATCGTCGCAACGGCGTCGGCGCCCGATCGCGAACCCGACAGCGGAGCCGTCCGCGAACGCCTGGCCGACGCAAAGGACTGCTCGATCGAATTGGAGGCAGTTTATCAAAAAACCGGGCGGCCCGCCGCGAATATTGGGATCAAGATCGTCCCGTTCAATGCAAGCGATCCGCGGCTCGACGCTTTTTTTATTATTACCGATTCGACGGGACGCGCGAGCGTCCGCGACCTGCGGCCGGGGACGCACGTCGCGTACGCGGATCGCGGGGGAAATGTTAAAATTGAACTCTCGGAGGGGGAGCAGCGAAGGGAGAAGTTATATATTCCCGACGGCGTTTACGTGATCGGCAGCGTCGTTTCGCCGGCGAACGCGCCCGTCGCGGGCGCGGAAATCTGGCTTTCGGATTATGGCAATACTTCGCTCGGGCGATTTATTACAACTTCCGACGCCGAAGGGCGCTTCATCGTCGAATGCGTCCACGACGGACACCACGTCGCCGCGCGCGCGAAAGGTTTTGTATTTTCGAATCAGTATATTATCGAAAAGAGCGCCGCCGGCGCCCAAAGTATACGAATCCAACTGGAACGCGCGGAAGCGCCGCTCGACGGAATTGTTACAAACGAAGACGGCGCGCCCGTCGCGGGCGCCCGCGTGCGCGCGGGTCCGAGCTATCCCGCAACTTATCAATACACGGAAACCGCGCTTCGCGCAGGTCCGCCGCCGCAGGAGTTTATTACCAATGAAAAAGGCGCATTCTCGTGCGCCGGACTCGGGGACGGCACCACCGGCGTGGAAGTGCGCGCCGCCGGCTACGCGCCGTGGGACGGCGACGCGACGCTCGCCGCGGGCGAAACACAACATTTACAAGTCCGCCTCCTGCGCGGCGTGACGATCCGCGGAACCGTATACAATGAATCGGGTAAACCGCTGGCGGGCGCCGCCGTCGCCATGCTTCACACCGCGACCGGCCCGGGATCGGATTTTATGAACGTTCGAACGCGCGCCGCCGCCGACGGAAGTTATATATTCCGCGACGCGCCGCGCGCGCCGGTTTTGTTACATGCATACGAAAAAATCGACGAAGATCGCGGCGCCGTCGCATGGGTCGTTCCGGGCACGCAGAAGGAAGTGAGTCGGGATTTGATCGTCAAGTCGACCGGCGAAATCCGCGGCCGCGTGCGCGACGCCGACGGAAAACCGCTCGCGGGGCTCACCGCCTACGTTGCAAATAGTTATAAGCCGGGACTGATGACGTCGATCGGCGGCGGGTCGTCGATCGCCTCCGCGTCGACGGACGGCGAGGGGCGATTTGTAATTTCAGATTGTCCGCCGGCATTGTATACATTGACGATCGTGGCGCCTCTCAGGCTCGAGACGTCGGTCGAAACGTCGGTTCCTCGCGTCTGCCCCGGCGAACCCGAATTGCAGATTACGGTTCATAATATTAAGGAAAAAACCGCGCGCATTCGCGGACGCTTCGTCGACGCGACGGGGGCTCCCGCGCGCGGTGGAAAAGTATATTTCATCTCGGACGGTCCGCTTCCGACGTCCAACCTCCGCGACGGCGCGTTCGAATCGGCGCCGGCGCCCGCCGGCAAATATCATATCTACGCGGACTGCGACGGTTTCGGGCGCTGGATCGGCGACGCGAATCTTGCGGATAAACAAATTCTCGATCTCGGCGACATAACACTTCCACGGCCGGGCCGCCTCGAAATTAATATATCATTCGACCCGCGCGGAAATCGCCGACTCAGTCCCTACGATTTCGTCATTGTACCCAAGAGCGGGGCGTCCGCGGGACCGGAGGAGATGCGCAAGCCCGGGAATCTCGCGGTCGCCGGCCGGCAATTATATATTAACGAAGCAAGTCCGGGAGAATATGAAATATTTCCATCCAGCCATTCTGGATTTGTCGCAACGCGCGAATCGTTTGAAATCCGGTCGGGGGAGACGACGACATTAACGATCAAAACGCGGCCCGGCGCGGGACACGTATTTAACTTTTTCGCCGAGGCCGGCGCGGAAGCGCCGCGCCAAATCACGGCGACGATCGACGACTCCTCGGGCGCGACGATTCTTGCCCGCGACATCATTTCCGATCGATTCTCCGCCCGGATTTCCTGGATGACGACGCTCGCGGCCGGAAACTACAAAATTCACGCGGTCGCCGACGACGGCCGCACGGGAAATGCAATCTTTACTGTTTCCCGCGAGGACGAATGGCTGCCGTCGACGGACGTGCGCGTGAGATGATCGTTCTCGAATTTTTTCGGGCAATAAAGCGTGGTCGGAGTAGATTGGCGTGATCGGAACTTCGGGGCGGGCGTCGCCAGCGGTTCGCGATATACATAACAACAGGTATATTAACATGACTCCGATTCGCGCCGGTTTGTTTCTTATCATTGCAATTGTATCCATGCGGACGACGGCCGCCGCGCAGGCGATTCAATCGACGGCGCCGATCGGCGTTTGGAATTCATCGGGCATCGATTTTGTAAATTGGAGTATTGGAAACGGATTTCCCGCCGGACAGGTTGGAAATATCGCATGGCAGGGGCTGCCGCCGGAACTTACTACTTATTTCCATGGAGGCGTCGACCGGAAACGGGAACTTAATTTTCGCGGATTCGAAATTAATTTTAGTTATACGAACCTCGTTCCCGCGGCTTTCGACCTCCCGGCGCTCGAACTTCGCAATTCCGTACCCGATCCCGCGCATCCGCTCCGGAACATCCCCGGAAATATTGTTTATGTACACATTCCGGCGATCGCGAACGTAATTCCCGGTGGAACGGCCGGCGCGCCCGTATACCGGGTTTGTTATTTATTGCCCGCCGCGGTATCCGTTCCCGGAAGTACGCCCGCCGGCAACAGTCTTGCATTTGTCATAGCGGATTATGAATCCAAATGCGGCGATGGAAACGATCTTGAAATTGTAGGAACGACGAACGAACCGACCGACCCGTCGATCGGCGGCCTCAGCTTTTCCGGTTTCAGAACGACGGCCGGAGTCACATCCGTGATTCCAAATATTACATTTTCTGGCAACCTGATTTCGTCCGAATTCGTGGTTACGTATCTTTTTGATAATTCACTGATCCAGCCCGTTCGCAATTCCCAGATATTAACGAGCGGATCGTCCATCCCGGGCGGCGGCGGAGGGCCGCCGCCGTTTTCGTTAATGTACGACGACGGCCGCGGCGCGATCTTTCCATCCGTGGGCGACGTCGTATCGTACACCGGAAATGCTAATTATCCATCGAACGTCTGGTTCACCCCGCTGGTCGTCTATTCCGGAGACTACATTTGCGCCGGCGCGACGAATCCGGTCCCGGAGGCTTGGAACAGCGGCCCCGCGCCGATTTATGAAGAAAAAGTCGCGAAGTGGATCGATGACTTTTGTGCATTGACCTCGGGATGCCCGCCTGGAACCGGCGCGCAGATTGATCCTGGAAATCACAATTTCGCCCTCTGGCTCGGCACGGATCTTCCGACTTTTTTTAATCTTTGTGTTTTGTTAAACTCCGCGGAATTCGCGGCGATTCGAATCGCGGAGTCCGGCCCCTGCGTGTCACTTTACAATAGCGCGATCAATCCCACCGCCGTACTCGGCAGAAACATGGTCAATCTCGGCGGCGCGACGCCCTACGTGTCGCCGACCGGTATTACTTGCGAACAGCGCACAATTTTATGCCCGCCCGGTTGCGGATACACGCCGATCGATCCCGTGGGTCCATCATTTACTTATGTCGGCTTCGCCACCATTCCGTCCTCGCTCCCGCCCGGTTCCACGTTCTCCATCCAATGTTGGATGTTTAACGTCGCCACAAACATCATCGAAGATACTACAAACGCCGTCGTCATTCGGCTTCCATAGCTGCGCGCGCCGCGTGCCCTACGCGCGCAACATTCATATTCTTGTTTCAAACCCCAAATCCCCAACGATCGCCGGCGGTGGTTCCGCGCGAAGACCTGTCTGAGCGCCGGAACAATTGCCGGCGATCGGAGAAATATATTAAATATTATATAAAAAAATAATAAATAATAATTATTAACGAAAGTGAATGCGCCCCGCGGCGCCAGGTGTAAAGCGCCATGCGGCGCCGGAGCTTATCCGGGCTTTGCTACTTTTCGATAGCCGAGCGAATGTACAATTCCGAGAACTTCGGACCACGACGGGAATTTTTTATTATATCGATTGCGATAGTCGTCGAGCGCCTTCAGGAAATCCAAAACGTCCTGCGACATTTCGTCGGGTTTTTGCGGCGAGCCGGATTGCCATGTTCCCATGGCGTCCTGCATGCGCGGGCTTCCCGCACCGCTCGCGACGTGACCGTTTTCCTTCTTTTTAGCATTGACTTTCATGGGACCCTTTTTGTTGCTATCGCAAAGTTGTGTTTCCGACCGTTTAAAATGTAAATATACTTCTCAATGAATTTTAATGTTTCCCCGCGCGAGCAGCGCCGAAATGGTTTCCCGGTTGGGAGGCGACGCCGCGCCCTCTTCTGTAATAATCGCCGAAATCAACGCGGCGGGGGTGACGTCGAACGCGGGATTGAACTGGCCCGTGCCGGACGGCGCCGTGCGTATTCCCCCGATTTCTGTAACTTCTTCCCCCGAACGCATCTCGATCGGTATTTTACTACCATCGGGAATTGTGGGGTCAAAAGTTGAGAGCGGAGCCGCCACGTAGAAGGGGACGCCGAAGTGTTTTGCTATAATTGCGAGCGCTTGCGTTCCGATCTTGTTTGCCGTATCGCCGTTTAGAGCGATTCGGTCCGCGCCGACGATCACGGCGGAAATTTTGTTCGTACTCATGACGCGCGCGGCCATGCCGTCGGTTACGACGCGGACTTCGATCCCGGCGCGCGTCAATTCATAGGCGGTGAGCCGCGAACCCTGCAGCAGCGGACGCGTTTCGTCGGCGTATACGATGATTCGCCTGCCGTCGCCCGCGGCCGTGTAAATCACACCGAGCGCCGTGCCGATTCCGGTCGTCGCGAGCGCGCCCGCGTTGCAATGCGTAAGAACCGACGCGCCATTTTGTAAATTTAATAAATCGGCGCCGATTCGTCCGATCCGTTCGCAACAATTCCGATCCTCCGCTTCGATCGCGCGCGCTTCCGCGAGCGCGAGATCGAGCGCGTGTGCGACGGAACCCGCGGCGAGCGCGGCGCGCGCGACCGCGGCGACGCGGTCGACGCCCCACGCGAGATTCACGGCGGTCGGCCGCGCGCTTTTAATAATATTTACCGACGCGTCGAACGATTTTAATATTTCAGTTTTATGAACATCCGGCTTTTGAATATATTCGCGAAGCGCAAGGACGACGCCGTAGCCGCCCGCGACCCCGATCGCGGGCGCGCCGCGCACCGACAACCGATGAATCGCCGCCGCGAGTTCGTCGACGCGCGCGATTTGCAATTCCACGGTCTCCGCGGGCAGTTTCGTCTGATCGAGTAATATTAATTTTCCGTCCGGGCCGCCTTCGAAGCGCAGCGGTGCGACGGCGGGCGCGGGCGACGCCGAGGCGGCGTGCGCCGTCAGCCGTTCGCAGATTTCCGCGTACTTGCCGGCGGTTTTTAATAATATATCGGCCGGGAGCGGCGGCGGCGGCGGCGTTTTGTTCCAACCGGTGGTTAACAAATAATCGCGGACGAATTGTTTATCGTAACTCGGCTGCGGACCGCCCGGTTTCCACGCGTCGGCCGGCCAGAACCGAGACGAATCCGGCGTCAACGCCTCGTCGATAAGTAATATCTCGCCGTTCGACTCGCCGAATTCGAATTTTGTATCCGCGATCAGAATTCCCATGCGCCGCGCGCGCTCGAACGCGAATTGATAGATTCGCAAAGCGAATGATCGGATCGCGCGCGCGCGCTCGGCGCCGAGGTCATTTTCGATTCGATCGAACGCAACGGGCCGGTCGTGGCCGGCCTCTTCTTTTGTTGTCGGCGTCAGAATCGGTTCGGGCAGGCGATCCGACTCGCGCAAACCCTTCGGCAGCGAAATACCGCAAATCGCTCCGTCATTCTTATAATCGCTCCAGCCCGAACCTGACAAATAACCGCGCACGACCCATTCATAACGAAGCGGCGGCGCTTTCTTACAATACATCGCCCGGCCGCGCAACCGCGCGCGATCTTCGGCGCCAAGCAATGGAATGTCCTCGACGCGGCTCGTGATCCGGTGATTGCTAATGATGTGGCGCGTCGCCGAAAACCAATAATCGGAAAGCGTGTTCAGGACAATTCCCTTGCCCGGCACGGGTTCGCGGAACACGACGTCGAACGCGGAGATCCGGTCGCTCGCGACGAGCAGCAGCGCGTCGCCGAAATCGTAGAGATCCCGGACTTTTCCGGACCGCAGCGGCGCGCGCCCGGCGACGGGAAGCGTGGCGTACGGTTGCGGGAGTGGCATCGCGTTCACGGAGTATTTATAAATTTTTTCGAAAACAAATGGAATTGTCGCCCGTCAACGACAACTTAACCACCCGTACCGCGTAGAGATACAATCTCCCGCGTCCCGACGCGCGCGAACGGTTCGCCGCTCGCGTCGCACGGGACGATTCGCCGAAACATGAGGGACCCATGCTCCTAGCCGCCTTTTGCGCTCTTGCCGTCACGTCGTTTTGTTATCAAGACGAGGAACCGCCGCCGCTGCTTTTCGATCAGAGTCTCGAAAAGGCGCTCACCGTGGCGAAAGGAGATAATGCATTTGTAGTCGTCGCGCTCCCCGAAGACTGGCCGGGCGAAGGACATAGCTACTTATCCGGCGCTTTCTGGAGCCATCGCGCGCTGCGCCGCGCGGCGTCGAAGGGACGCATGGTGATCGGTTCGCCATGTAAACATTCCGAAAACGACACCGGAAGCGACCGCGAGGGAAAACCGATGGATCGCGTTTGCTCGCGCTTCGGTCAAATGCTTTGCGAACATCATAATGAAATCGAGAAACAGGTCGTCGCGCGCTACTTCGACGGACAGGAACCTCCCGTTCGCCCGCTTTTTCTCGTGCTGCGCGGCAGCGACGGCGCCGTTCTCGCCCGCCGTCTCGGCGATCCGACCGCGAACGAGCTCGCGGAAATTATCAAAACCGTGGCGGCGTCGCTCGATAACGATCCGGTGGTTCCGTCGGAATTGTTAGGTCGCGTCAATGATAAAGATTCCCTGACGCGCCTGCGTTCGATGCGGGTCATCGCGTCGCTCGAGTTTTCCGCCGCCGACGCCGCGCGCAAGAAATTGTTACAAGAAGCGAAGGACGACGGCCAACGCGCCGAATTGTTGAATGCGATGGCCGAATGCGGCTCGCGCGCGCTGCAGGACGTCGCGATTTCGCAACTCGAATCGAAAAACGGCGCCGTGCGCGCGGCCGCGTTGCGCGCGATCGGCGGTCCGGGAGCGGCCGCCGGAGCCGAACCGCTCGTTAAATATTGGGCGAAGGCCCACGACGACGAGGAAAAGAAAGCGATCGTGCGCGGCCTCGGCCGCTGCGGGCGGTCGAGCGAAACTGGAAAAGATCTGTTAAAAAGAAGTCTTAATGATACAAAACCCGCGGTCCGCGCGAACGCGGCCGTGGCGCTCGCGGAGTCGGCGTACGGCGACGCGGCAACTGTAAAAACGTTGAAAGCCAAAGTAGAAAACGACGGCGACCCGAAGGCTCGCGGCGCGGCCGCATACGCGCTCGTGACGATGCGGGGCGTCGATCCGAAGGATTTGACGACGTTTTTCCGCGCGCGAAAATCCAAGGAAAAAGACGGCAAAGTTATTGAAATTCTGGGTTGCGGCGCCGCGTGGCTCGAGGGCACCTACAATGAGGATTTACATTGGGCCCTCGAGGTATTCTGCGGCGACGGCGCGCGCTGATTCGTTATATTAACTATTGAAATGACCGCGACCGCCGATTCCGCGGGCGGCTGGACGACGCTGCCGTTCGCCGGGCGGCCCGCGCGGGGAAATGTAACATTGCGCGGCGGCAAATCGCACGCGATCCGCGCCATTTTTCTCGCGTCGCAAGCGGAGGGGATCAGCACGATCTTACAATTGCCGCTTGCGGACGACGTCGAGCGCGCGTTGAAGTGGATCGAAGCCGGCGGGGCCAGGGTGAAGCGCGAAGGCGACGGCGTCGAAATCGAGGGATGCGGCGGTCCGCCGCGATTTGATAATACAACATTCGACGCGGGGGACAGCGCGGCCGTCCTGCGTTTTGGTATGATCTGGTGCTCCGCGGGAACGGGTGACGCGACGATCACCGGCTCCGAACAGTTAAATCGCCGCCCGCATGGCGAGGGGTTTCAATTGTTAAGAGAACTTGGCGTCGACTTCCGCGGCGAATCGCTGCCGTTTTTGTTACATGCGCGCGGCGTGCGCGCGGACAAAGTGTTGTTTACGAACGAATCGACGAGCCAGTTTCTCTCGGGGTTGCTCCTGGCCGCGCCGTTGTTTCAAAGTGTGCCGATCTTTAGCGGCCGTCGGTCCGCGAAAAGTGAATTTTATATTCACCAAACGAGCCGCGTTCTCGAACAGTTTGGTTGCGAAGTTCTTTGGGTAACGAGCTACGGTCCGACGTTCATGGTCAAGGGCAGGCCGCGCGCGACGCGCGTGAGTCTCGAACCGGACGCGTCGCACGAAACAATCTTTGCATGCGTTCCCGCGATCTTGGGAGGATCGTTAAATATTACTTATCCGGCCGGCGCCGCGCGCGGGGAGAATCCGGGTCTTTCGGCGCTCGAACGCGCGGGCGTCGCGATTCGATTCGATGGAATCGGCGATCGTGAACATCAAATTCGATATTCCGCGAGCGGCCGCCTGCTCCGCGGCATCGAACTCGACGCGCAGGCCGATCCCGACCTCGTGCCGCCGCTCGCCATCGCGGCGATGTTCGCGCCGGAGCCATCGCGGTTCCTGCGCGTCGAACGATTGCAATTTAAAGAAAGCGATCGGCTCGCCGCGCTTCGCACAGCGATCGAAGCGCTCGGCGGCCGCGCGGAGGTCGAGAAGAATGCTACAATTGCCGAGTCGCTCGATTTGCGCATTTGGCCGAATCCAAAACCGCGCGCCGCGCAACTTTCCGTGCGCGGCGATCATCGCCTCGCGATGGCGTTTGCGCTCGCCGGGCTCGCGATCTCCGGAGTTGAGATCGACAATGTCCGGAGCGTCGCAAAATCGATGGCCGATTTCTTTGATCAACTTCGCAATGCGATCGGCCACGACGCTCGCGTGGAAAATTGAATCATTGAACGGGGCGCGCGGTTTCGCGAAACTAACATTTTCACGCCCCACGATGAACGAAACCGCCTCCAATCCGCGTTCCCTCAAATCCGCGCTCGTGTGCGCTGGCGCGATCGCGATTTGCTTCGCCGCGTGCGCTTCGGGTCCGGATTCGTCGACGATCACGGCCCGCGACCGCGCGAAAGCGCAGCTCGAGAATGCAAATATTAGCGTTGGAACTTCGAACAACGTCGGATCGCCGCTGACGGGTTCAAAATCGAGCGTCGCGGTCGCCGAGGAAAACGCGGCGCGGCAGCAGAAAATGCGCAACGAAGTCCTGCGACTGCGGCGCGAACAGGACGCCGTTTACGAAAAACGCGCGGACAATGCAACCTTCGTCGAATCTTATAAAACGACCGATCGCAACGATTCGAACAAACTCTATTTGTATGGTCGCGCGCTCGGAAAATGCGAACAGGTCGAGGCCGCCGAACTCGAATTCAGAGCGGCCGCCGCGGCCGACGAGCGAAATCCGTGGCCGCACGAAGGCCTCGGTATTTGTTATCATAAATTAAGCCAGTTTGACCGCGCCATCGCGAGTCTTAAGAAAGCGGTCGAGATCGATCCCCAGCTCGCCGAGGCTTATTTGATGCTTGCGCAGGCGCTCGAATCCGCGCGGCGCATGGACGAGGCTGTGCAGGCCGCGGAATCATGTATCAAATGCGACTCCGACGCCGCGCGCGGACCGATTCTGCTCGCGCGTCTGCGAAATGCGCGCAACGAATTCGACAAAACGATCGCGGCGCTCGTTCCGGCCGTCGAGAAGGCGCCTGAAAACGAATCGCTACGATTTCTGCTCGCCGAAGCTTATGTACGCGTTGGAAAGACGGAGGAGGCGGTTGCGCAACTCGACGCGGCGAAACAGAAAGTTAAATTTACCATTGACCGGCTCTTCGACGTCGCCGATTACTATAGAAAGGCCGAGCGGTTCGACCGATCGATCGAGTTCTTGGAACGGCTGCTGAAGGAAGCGCCGGACGGATATTGGAAAACCCACTCCCGCGACGACATCAATGCAACGCTGGAGGAGGTGCGGATGGAACAAAAAATCGGACACCGCACGAAATATACAGTCGAAGAATTATGTAACATGCTGGTCGCGCACCCCGATATTACAAAACGCCGGATGGCCGCCGATGCATTGCGACAATTTCCGTTTCCGGCGATCGACCAGGTCTACGTTCAGGCGCTCCACGACGCGGTGCCCGAAATCCGCATGGTGGCGGTGGTCGAGGTGGCGCGCCGCGCGAAAGAATTAAGTTTGAAAGCGCTCGCGGTGCTCTCGGCGAAAGACCACGACGAGGGCGTCCGCGCGATCGCGTGCGCGATGCTCGCCACGCTCGATTTTAAAGAATCGCAAATCGCGCTCGTCGGCGCGATCGGCGACGATTCGCCGCGCGTGCGCGTCGCGGCCAACAAAGGACTCGAATCCATGACGGGCCGGATCGTGCTTCCGCTTGGAGTCGAGAGTACGAACGAGGAACAACGAAAAACGGCGCAGGAAGAATGGCGAAATTACTTATCCGAGCGCAAGACAAAAGTAGCGACGGCGGCGATGAACGAAGTCGCGCCGCCCGCGCCTCCCAAACAAAAACCCTGATTCGCGCGCGCCGTGCGTTCGCGCGCCGGCGGACGATATTTACTTATTTTTAATTAAATTTACCGTTCACGGATATGACAAAAATCCTCGTAACCGGCGCCGCCGGCTACATCGGTTCGCACACCGTCCGTTGTTTAATAAAAAACGGATTGGAAGTCGTCGCGGTGGACGATCTCTCGGAGGGCCATCGCGCGGCCGTGCAGCCGGGCGTCCCGCTCGAAATTGTAAATTTGCTCGACGAGCCGGCGCTGCGTGCCTGTTTCGCGCGGCATCGCCCGAACGCCGTGATGCATTTCGCCGCCAATTGTTTGGTCGGCGAATCGGTCGCGAACCCGGGGAAATATTATCGTAACAATCTCGAGGCCTCGCTTGTTTTATTAAGAACGGCGCGCGCGTGGGATTGTAATAAAATGATCTTTTCGTCGACGGCGGCGACCTACGGCGAACCGCTGCACACGCCGATCGACGAGGAACATCCGCGCAATCCCATCAATCCGTACGGCTCGACGAAATTGATGTTCGAGCAAGCGCTCGCCGACCACACGACGGCGCACGGTTTCGAATGGATCGCCCTTCGTTATTTTAATGCCGCGGGCGCGGCCGAAGGGGGCCACCTTGGCGAGGATCACGAACCCGAGTCGCATTTGATACCAATTATTCTGCAGGCGGCGCTCGGCCGGCGCGCGTCGATCGCGGTTTTTGGTAGTGATTATCCGACGTCCGACGGAACCTGCGTGCGCGATTATATACATGTCGACGATCTCGCCGACGCGCACCTGCGCGCGCTCGAACACCTCGGCCGCGGCGGGAAAGGGGGATCGTTTAATTTAGGAACGGGCGACGGCTACACGGTGCGGCAGGTGATCGATCTGGCGCGCAAATTAACAAAACTTCCCGTCGAGGAGACGTCAGCCGCGCGCCGGCCGGGCGATCCCGCCGTCCTGATCGCGGATGGAACAAAGGCGCGGAAAATTCTCGGTTGGAAACCCACGCGTTCCGATTTGGAAACGATCATCGCCTCCGCTTGGAAATGGCATCAAGCCCATCCGAACGGTTATAACGACCGTTCCGCCGAGCGGCGTCATTCGTAAATATACATACAACGCTTCCATTCCATGGCGCGGCGAAAACGAAATTCATCTAAAAACGGTCGATTAAAAAACGCGAACCGCTGGACGATCGCGGCGCTCGCGGTCGTCGCGGTGGGTCTTGCCGCGGCTTTATTGTGGTATCCGCACCGCGTGGCGGCCGGCGAAACGCAGCCCGTGGAATCGCAGAAGCCGACACAACCGACGGATGCTTCCTTTGGCGGATCCGTCCTCGCGCCGAAAATTATCCTCGAGCCGCTTGTTTCGCGTCCGACGATCGCATCGCCCGCGAGAGTCAAGGCGATCGGACGCGCGGGACGCAATATTGATGAAATTCTGCGTTCGATCGAAACTTTCATTCCAAAGAAAAAAGGCGCGGCCAAACCGAACGCACGCACGGGATTCTTAGCTTTGGCGCTCGACGACGGATCCGTAGTGACGTCGCACCGACCCGAACAATTATTATCCGGCGCGTCGAATGTTAAATTATTCACAACGGCCGTCGCATTGGTAAAGTTAGGTCCGGACTTTCATTTTGAAACACGGTTCGCGAGCGACGCGCCGATTCGAAACGGCGTTCTCGAGGGGGACTTATGGATTCAAGGCGGCGGCGATCCGTCGTTGACGGAGGAGCACGGTTGGTCGGACGGCGGAGCCACGGGCGCGCTGACGCGGGCCGCGGCGGGGCTCGCGAATCTTGGCATTCGCGAAATCCGCGGATCGCTTGTATTGGACGATCGGTATTTTAGCGATGCCCGATACCACCCGGGCTGGCCGTCGCGCGATCGGGGAAAACCGCACGCGCTCGACGTGAGCGCGCTCTGTGCGGAACATCATAAGATTGAAATCGCCGCGCGCGCCCTCGGAGGAAAAGTAGAATTGGAACTTTCGCCGGCCATGTCGGGCGTGCGCGTCGAAAACGGCGTGAGCGTGGTTGCCAAGAACGCGGCGCGCGGCATCGCCGCCAGTCTTTCGGACGATGTGATTCGCGTGAGCGGCGCGATTGTCGAGGGCGGCGCCGCGTCGACCTCGTTCCATGTATTGGACGGCCCCAAACTTTTTGGATATGTAGCAACCCGGGCGTTTGAAAATTGTAGTATCGCCGTCGGCCGCGGCGTGCGCGCGGCGGGATTGCTCGACACCGCGCCGAATCGGACTCTGGTCCGACTGCAGTCGCCGGCGCCGCTCGGCGAAATCATTAAAATTACCAATCGCGAAAGCGATAATATGTTCGCGGAGATGATACTAAAAACGCTGGGCGCGCGATTCGGCGGCGCCGGTACTTCCGCGGCGGGCGTGGAGGTCGTTCGCAGGACGCTCGCCGAAATGGGCGTCGCGACCGACGGTTACGCGGCGATCGACGGATGCGGCCTCGCGTACAATTCGAAGATTTCGCCCGCGACAACCGTGGCTTTGCTGCGCGCGATGGCGCGGACGCGGGTTTTTGAAATATATAAAGATTCGCTCGCGGGCGCGGGCGAAGGCGAGAGCACGCTGCGCAAGCGCATGCGCGATCCGATATTTAATAATCGAGTCAAGGCGAAAACGGGATCCCTCGACGTCGCGACCGCGCTCTCGGGCTACGTCGAGGCGTCGAACGGCGAAACCTTCGCATTCTCGAGCATTACAAATTATTCGGAGCACGGCGGAAGTTTCAAACCCGACGAAGACCGATGCGTCCGCGAATTGATCGAAATTAATAATAAATAAACGATGGAAAACGGCGCGCGGGATCTCGAGACGGCGCGCCGCGCGGCGTTCGCGGCGGGCGCGACGTTATTGAAATATTACGAAAAACTCGAGCCGTCGATGATCCAAACGAAATCGGCGCGGCGCGATCTTGTGTCCGAAGCCGACGTCGCGGCCGAAAAAGTTATATTAAACGAAATCCGCGCCGCGTTTCCGGACGACGCGATCCACGCGGAGGAGTCGAGCCGCGCGGCGGCGGGCGACGCGGGTGCGATTTGGTATATCGATCCTCTCGACGGAACGACGAATTTTGTGCACGGACTGCCGGAATTTACAGTTTCGATCGCGCGATTTATCGATAACGAGCCGGCGATCGGCGTGGTGTACGCACCGCGGCTCGATGAATTGTATATTGCGCGCAAGGGGGGCGGCGCCTATCGCAACGGCGCGCCGATTTTTGTTAGCAAAACCCCGGATCTCGCCGACGCGCTCGTCGCCACGGGTTTTCCGTACCGCCGCAGCGAACTCGCGAATCCGAATCTCGAAAATTTTGGCCGCTTGTTCTTCAAGGTCCGCGATCTTCGACGGCTCGGTTCGGCGGCGCTCGACCTCGCATTTGTTGCTTGCGGCCGATTTGATGCGTACTGGGAACTCAACCTCGAACGCCACGACGTCGCGGCGGGGGCGTTGATCGTGCGCGAAGCCGGGGGCCGCGTCACCGATTTGAGTGGCGGCGATGCGTGGAAATCGGGCCGCAGCATCCTCGCGACGAACGGCGAACTGCACGAAATCCTCCGAAACACCCTGATCGAATAACTCCGCGCTTGCCTTCGGGCCCGTTCTTAACGATTCTCTTCGCCCTCCTTTGCCCGAGTGGCGGAACTGGCAGACGCGCCGGATTCAAAATCCGGTTCCCTCTAAAGGAGTGTGGGTTCAACTCCCTCCTCGGGCACCAATGTTAAATATAAGCGTTGTAGGCGTGTCGGGTTGCGGAAAAGCTCCCCGGTTCGCGCCTTGATGCTAACAATAGCGCGCGAGAGCCCGCCGTTCGAGAGACATCTAAAACCAGTTCCAGCGTAACGGTCTCGCGAAGCTCATGGTTGTATTGTAATTGAAAGTCCCTTCGAACTCACAAGGTGGTATTGCGCGGGACTGCAATCATAACCATTGACCGCATCTTCGACCCAGATGCACTGCGCGTAGAACGTCTGTCCCGCGAGCGTCGGGTCGTTTGGAATCGGCGCGGGCGCGAACGCCGAACCTCCCTCGTCGCTCAGGAAATCGAAAGATAATATTTGCGTCGCCGATAACAGATCCACATGTAGCAAAATGCCAAGAAAGAATGGATCGGATCCGGCCGCATCCTTGGTATCTGTAACGAGTCCCAGACCTAGGGAGTGTCGCGGGGCGTTCGTGCATGTGAGCCTGAACCCCGGTCTATTAACCTTTGGAACTCCATTGGTTGCCATTCCGAGGATTCCGACGCAGCCCGATGTTCCCTTTCCATACAAACTAATTCCGGTGGACGCGGGCGAGGCATTTATCATTACAGAAACGCTGTTAGCGATGGTGTTTGCCGTCGCCGCGTCCTGTCTTCCGTCTCCATTCAAATCGCCGACAGCCAACCATGCGGGTGAAGCGCCGATTGCAAAAGTCACGGGCGCGTCAAATCCACCGGCTCCGTTCCCCAGCAATACGACAATATTGTTGGAGCCATAGTTAGTTATCACAATATCCGGCCGTCCGTCGAGATTCATATCACAAACACGGGCGCATGTCGAAGCGCCGCCGGCCCCGAATGAATGAACCGGACCGAAAAAACCCGCTCCGGTTCCGAAAAGTATAATTGCGCCGCCGGACGCCTGGGTCGCCGATACAAGGTCCGGGACGCCGTCGCCGTTCATGTCGGCGATCATGATCGAATGGGGCTCGGCGTTGATGACATAGTTGGTCGTGTTTATAAATAATCCCGATCCGCTGCCGATGCATACACTAATGCTGTTTCCACTTTCATTCGCCGTCGCGACATCCGCGGCGCCGTCGCCGCTGACGTCGCCGATACATACGCTGCGCGGTTGGACTCCCGTTCCCACCGATGATGCAACTGAAAATCCGCCGGTTCCATTTCCTAATAAAACCATGACGGAGTCCGAAGCGGAACTCGTCACGGCGAGGTCGGGTTTGCCATCGCCGTTCATATCTCCGGCCGCAACGCCGTATGGCTGTGGACCCACGCCGACGACCGTCGCGGCTCCAAACGCTCCGGCGCCGTTGCCGAGGAATATGGAAATACTATTTAGAGAACTGTTGGCGGTCACAAGATCTAACTTTTCATCGCCGTTTAGATCGGCGCCAACAATTGATGCCGGACTCTGAACGCTACCAAAGTAATTGGGCGCCGCAAATCCTCCGGCGCCGTCTCCGAGGAGCATCGATAGTTTTCCGGAATAGTAATTAACCGTCGCCAAATCGGGTTTTCCATCCGCGCTGAAGTCCGCCATTACAATAGCTTGCGGCCCGCCTGTGATTGGAATTGTTGAAAGGCCGTTCATTGCGACGGGTTGGGTACCCAGCAGAACCGCAACATCGTTCGAAATTCCATCCGCTGTAATTGCATCATCCTTCCCATCGCCATTGATATCTCCAACGGCGACACACTGCGGGCTCGTGCCCGTCGGGAACGTTTGCACTGGACCGAACGTGCCGGTACCGATCGCGGCCGAAACGCTGTTTCCGGTGGAATTTGCAGTTACAAAGTACGCCTGACCCACGACCGTGCTTCCGTCGAGTCGGCCGATGGCTACAGAAACCGGATTGCCGCCAATTATTATATTATGTAATGTTCCAAATCCTCCGAGGCCGTCGCCGACGAGCGTGGTGGCGCTGTTTGCAGTTCCGTTGGCGGTTACAACATAAATCTGGCCGCCCGGAGAATACTGTCCGACGGCAATGGACACCGCGGGCGCAAGGACACCGTAATTTAACGGCGCCGCCCATCCTGGACCGCCAATCCAATGCAACACGGAAACGGAATTGGAAGTACTATTTGCAGTAACCAGATCGAGTGGATTTCCTCCTGGAATCGTTGCGCAAATCTCGACGGAATTCGGCCCGGACGCGGTCGCAAAATTCGCCGCCGCGGCGAATCCGCCCGCTCCATTTCCATACAAAACCGAAACGTTGTTCGAATTGAAGTTTGCCGTCACAAAATCCTTCTTTCCGTTATTATTTAGATCGGCGACGCGGACCGAGAGCGGCATCGACCCGACGGAAAAATTGCCTGCTAATAAAAACCCGCCGGCGCCATTTCCCAGAAGAATCGATACATTATTCGAAACGGAATTCGCGGTTGCGATGTCGAGCTTGCCGTCGCCATTGAAGTCTCCAAAGGATAGCGATACGGGCGAAGTCCCGACCCCTGCACCGACCGAGAAACTGAACGCGCCCGACCCGTCGCCAAGACCGACGGAAATATTATTTGTGCTCGCGTTGGCTGTCGCGAGATCCGCGATCCCATCTCCGTTGACGTCGCCGATAGCTACAGATTTCGGCGACGCGCCAACCGCGTACTGCCGGCTCGGGAGGAGTTGACAGAACGCGTCGCCGGAAAACTCATGAACAGCTATAATTAGAATTGCCGAAAAGTAAACGCGCCGAAAAATGGACGAGCATGGGTGTTGGAGCATGGAGTCGTTTCGAAGATTCTGATGATTGAAATGTCGGGCCGCGAAAGGGGCTCCGTGACATCGTATCTCAAAGATTCGAAATGGCCCTCACTCCAAAGTTCACTTGTTCGGCTAAAGGCCCTTGTCCGTGGAGTCTTTCATTCACAAATGCCGCTGCGTACTCGAGCAACGGTCGCCCCCCAATGAACTGTGCGAAATTCAAGTGCGCAATTCGTTGCCATTCGTTCGATGGGCCGCATGTACGCTCAAGCAAACGCGTCACCCTTCGATGTTCATGAGGATGACTCGCGGGTGTTTATTAATATTCATTTGCTCGCGATCCCGCGCCAACGATCAATGCGGGAAAAAAGTGAGCCCTTCCTGTCTATGTCGCGAAGGTACACGGCCATTTTCAGGTCGGTGAGAAGCCATCGCGGCGCCGGCGGTCTTTCAACACGATTGCCATAATATTTATGAATTTTCGGACGGCGCAGAAACTTGCAATTGCGGGAATATGCGTTTACAGCGGGTGCATCGGGTAATTGTAGTTTCTGTCGCCGCGCCCCGCGATTTCGCGGCTTGATTTTTTTGCCAACGTCGCCGACATTGTGTCCTTCGATCTTTAATAATTTGTTTCGGCGATCGCCGCGTGCCTCCCGGGTCCGCTCGGAAGACGGTGAAAATCCGTCACGGATCCGCCGCCGTAAGCGCGTACGAACGTTAGCGCGTGGAATTTGTGAATGAGAATGAAGTTTACAATTCCGCCAGCAACCACTATGACCGAAGGGCCCCGAGATGGGGTGCCCGAAAGTGATGGGAAGGGCTAACCTAGGATGATGCGCAAGTCGGAAGACCTACCCGGGGTTGGTATTCAGGTCCGAATTCCCGCTGATGGAGAACGGACTTGGCACGGAGTGTTCATAAAGCTTTCATTGTGGGAATCTTTTTGGATACGAGTGTGGTTGAGGTTGCTTGATGCATTGGCCGAAAGGCGTGCGTCGCGCAACCCGGGAGCACGGCAACTCCCACCACTCTCCGCGTAACGCGACGACGTGAACGACCGCCGATGGACCGTGCGCAACAGGAGGCTTTTTTGCGCACCAAAACCAATCGTCCCCGTTCCGTTTGTCGTATCCGTAGAAATGAGGCACCGAGGAGGTTCCCCATGCACCCGTCCCCAAACACCCGATCTGGCGACAGATCCGCCTGCATCATTAAAGATTTATTCTATTCATTTTCACCGCGCCCGCGAGAGTCACTGCGTCCGCGAAATCTGGCGCGGAGCGCGCTCGCATTATTAGTCGTGCACGCGAGCGTTGCCGTTCTTGTCGGAACGGCGCCGGCCCAGCAGTTTCAAGCGGCGATCTCCACGCAGGGTTATGGCCAGAATTCGGCCTATCCCTTCGGATTGAATTTCGGCCCCGACGGCCAATTGTATGTTTGTCTCGCGGGAACTCCGACGTTCGGCGATCCGACGTTTTCTAACAATAACGTCGTCGTGCGCGTCAATCCGAACAACAATCAAATCACCGGTTCGATCCAAGTGGAGTTGTTTCCCGAAGAAGTCGCGTTCGCGACTCCGCCCGGCGGATCGCCCGTCGGAATAGTTACAAATTCGACTTCGGGCAGCGTTTCGATTTTCGACGTTGCGACACAACAAGTGATCGGAACGGCGGCGCTTCCGGGAGGATTCTTCGGATCGTTCCCGTTCGGCATCGCCACAAACCTCAACCAGTCGATCGCATATATTTCCGTCGGCGACGGTTCGAACACGCTGCGCGCGGTCGATCTCGATCCGTCAAGCGCGACGGTTTATCAGCATGTTCCCGCGCGCGATTTACAATTAACAAGCGGATCGGCCGCACGAATTGCAAGACTGGGCTCGGCGATCGTCGCGCCGTGCACTTCATACACGCAGACGTTTACCGGCGCGCTCGCCTCTTTCGAGAGAATGCCGCTGCCGGGTTCGTTTACATCGGGCACGTCGACTCTTCTCGTGCTCGATGATAATGTTATGAAATATCCGAGCGCGCAGGACGTCGCGATCGCGCCGGACGGTACTTTTTACATTTGCGGCTACGATATGCAGAAGCGCGTTTACGGATTCGACGCGACCGGAAAATTAATAAGATCGTTTCCGGTTCCGACGATCGTCGGCGCGCATACGGGTCTTGCGATTTCACCGGACGGAAAAACAATGGTCGTCTGCGACGTTGCCAGCGATCAAATCGCGTTCGTGGACGTCGCCCGCGGTCTTACGACGCAAATTCTATTCACAACCGCGATGGGATTTGGATATTCGGGACCGAACGACGCCGTGTTTTCGCCGGACGGACTGCACGTATTTATAACAACGCAATTTTCCGAGGACGTTTTGAAGCTCTCGGCGCCGCCAACGCCGTCCGCCTTCACGCAGCCGCTTGGATTCACGATCGATGTTACAAATCCGACGCCGGGAACAAATGTAACGCTATCGACGGTCGGCGCGGGCGCGAACGAACTCGTCTTCATCCTGGCCGACGGGTATGACGTCAGCTATGATCTTGGTCCGTACGGAATATTACATTTCACGGATAACGCGACGATTGTCGGGAGCGCGACCGGCGGAGATCTTTCGGTCGTCGTACAGGCCCCGATTGGATTTCCCGCAGGCAGCAATTTCCTCTGCCAAGCCGTTTCGATCGACGCGAACACGTTTGCAGCGCGATTGAGCGATGAGATCCCGGTGATTCTGCAGTAGCGATGTCGCGAGAGCGGCCGCGTTCGCAAAACGCGACTCGCAATCGACGGCGATAGATCTTATTGGATGCGCGGCGGTGAAGCAGGCAAACTTCACCGCCGTCTTGCTTTCCGTCCCGCTTCTGTATCGTTGAAAAACCCCTATGGCTACTCAAATCGAACGCGCCCGCAAGGGCGAGATTACCAATGAAATGCGGGTCGTCGCGAGCGACGAGGGAGTGACGCCGGAAATGATTCGCGATGGCGTTTCGCGCGGTCACATCGTGATTCCTAAGAATGTGCGCCACGAGTTCCGCGCCATCGGCGTCGGCACCGGAATCTCTACAAAAGTGAACGCTAATCTTGGCGCGTCGAGTCTTCACAATTTCATGACGGAGGAGATCGAAAAAGTTCGCATCGCGATCCGCGCCGGCGCGCACTCGATCATGGATTTGTCGACGGGGCGCGATTTGGATGAAATCCGCGTCGCCGTTATTAAAGAATGTTCCGTCATTCTCGGAACGGTTCCGATCTATCAAGTGGCGTCCGAAGAAACCATTCTCAAATGGAGCGCGAAGGAACTCTTCGCCGCCATCGAAAAACAGGCGCGGCAGGGCGTCGATTTCATGACATTGCACTGCGGCGTCACGAAAGACACCGTTCGAATGTTAAGAAACCATTCGCGCGTCGAAGGCATCGTTTCGCGCGGAGGTTCAATTCACGCGGCGTGGATCGAACGCACGGGAAACGAAAATCCGCTTTATGAGCATTTCGACGAATTGTGCGATATTTTGCGCGAATACGATGTTACATTCTCGCTCGGCGACGGTCTGCGTCCGGGCGCGCTTGCGGATGCTAACGATCGCGGGCAGCTCGCGGAAATGTTGGTTTTGGGAGAATTAACAAAGAGAGCGCGCGAAAAAGGCTGTCAAGTGATGATCGAGGGCCCCGGCCACGTTCCGATCGATCAAATCGAGGCCGTGATTCATTTGGAAAAACGCCTCTGCGACGGCGCGCCGTTTTATGTCCTCGGACCGCTTACTACGGATGTCGCTCCGGGATATGATCATATTACCGGCGCGATCGGCGGCGCGATCGCTGCGGCGGCGGGCGCGGACTTTTTATGTTATGTGACGCCCGCGGAACATTTGCGGCTCCCCGACAAACAAGACGTGCTCGACGGCGTGATCGCGACGCGCATCGCCGCGCACTCCGGCGATATTGGTAAGAAAGTGCCGCGCGCGCGCGACTGGGACGACGCGATGTCTCGTTACAGAAAAGCGCTCGACTGGCCCGGGATGTACCGCCTCGCGATGGATCCCGACAAAGCGCGCAAATATAAGGAAGGGAGCGAGGCCGCCGGCAAGGCCGTCTGCACGATGTGCGGATCGTTATGTTCGATCAATATTGATAATCATACGCACCGGCCCGAGAGCGTCACGGCCGCGCAGGACGTCGCGGGCAAGCGGGCGGCGACGGATCTGGAGATCGCGAGTTCGGCGAACGTATAATTTACGGATAACTACTTTTCCGCCGCGAACACCACCGGCGGGAGTCCGAGCCGCGCGGCGGCCGGTTCCGCGAATTTGTAGCATCGCATCGCCGCGGTACCGCTGTGGGATTCGAAAACGGCGCGCCCGATCGCCGATTCCTGTTTGATGGAAAGACAAAGAATCCAACAGGTGATCACGACGCCGGAACCGAAGACGATCCCAAGGACAAGACCGAGGATCGGGTCCAGAACAGGCATTCTGGCTTTTTGAATGAAAGGATCGAAATGCGACATTCCGATCGACAGGCCGACCATGACCGCCGAAGCGACGAGCGCCATCGTGAGCGCGGCCGCGAACGGGGAGGTAAGTGCGAGCGCGTTTCCGAGCGCGGGAGCGATCCATGGAATCGCCACGCGCGCGACAACGAGCGAGGCGAGACCGGCCACAATTCGTAACACTCCGCGGAGCGCGCCGCGCGCGGCGCCGACAATTGCAAAAATTCCGATCACGGCGACGGCGATCGCGTCGACGGATTGCGAGAGTGTGAATAGTGAAGACGGCATCGGTTGTTTTTCGATAGGATGGAATAGAATACAAATGTTTCCGGTCCGAATCGTCAAATTTCTGGCCGCGCTGGCCGTCGCGCTCGCGCCGCAGAACGCCGCCGACGCGCGGACGCCGATTCGGACACTACGATTCAATCAATTGGGGGAGGCGCGTCTTTCCGATTACACGATCGTGTCCGCCGTGCCGTTCGCGCCGGGCGAGATCCGCGACATTGCACAATTGACCGCCGACGCGCCCGCCGAATTCGCGGCGCTGGAACGCCATCCGGACGGATCGGTAAAGTTCGCTCGAATATTAACATTACCGAAATGGAAGGCGAAAAAAGGCGCGGTCGTCGAATTGTATCGCGGCGGCGCCGCCGCGCCGTTCCCCGAAGCGGATTGGAAAGAGCCGCCGCCGCTCGTGCTCCATTTAACGGATCCGAGCGGCATCGAGCGGCGCGCGCGACTTGCTAATTATCGCGTGATTGAAGATAACAAATTGCGGCAGGTCCTGCGCGCGGACGCGGCGCACGTGCTCACGGCAAGCGCGCCGCACGTACTCGCGGGGGAGGCGCCGGGGCCGGCGGCGGTCTTTATGTCATGCACGGCGTTCGTCGAGCGGTTTCCCAGGCAGAATTTTTTTGTCATTTCGTTATTATTAAGAAATGACGCGCCCGCGGCGACAGTGCCGCGCGCCGTCGGACCCGTAAGATTCGAATCGTATCGATTGGAAGTCGACGTTCCCGGCGCGCGCGTCGCCGTCGCGTGGGCGGCGCAGAATGAATGTAAAATAATAGAACGCGAGGGCGCGCCCGCGGAAATTTGGTTATTACCGAAAGATCTAAAGAATCTCTGGCTGGGCGACGGCCAAACCAAACATTGGCGTCTCGCCGTCGACCTCTCCGCCGAGAACGGGAGATTTCAGGCCTTGCAAGTGGCGATCGAACATCCGCTGCTGCCGGGTCTCGCGCCATCGGAAGTGATCGCCGCGCGCGCGTACGGCGACTTTGGAGATGTAGCATCCGGTCCGCCGCCGGCGTCGGCCGCGAAACAGGCCGCCGCCGAACGGGATCATACAAAAAAATCGCGCGAGTACGGATGGTGCGGACCGTGGGGCGATATTAAGGATACGCACCAGACGGGCAGCCCCCGAAACGGTCTGTGCGGCGAGGGCGTTTTGCGAACAATCCAAACAGGATTCCGCGAGTGGTTCGACGGAACGTGGGAAAAGGCGGCGCAACACGCGCTCCGGCCGATTCTTCGCGACGTGCGCGCGGCGGAGCATCCAAATTTATTATTATTCGAAGGCGTGCCGCATCCTAAATGGAAGGATCAGCTCGGCCGCGACGCCGGATTCGATCCGCGATTCGATGCATTTCGCGAAGGAACCTCGGGCGGCTATCGGCAGGAGACGCACGGCTGGAACGGTTTCGATCATGAACATTTCAGCGTCGACGATCTGTATAGTTTATATCTGTTCACGGGCGATCCGTGGCTTCGGTTCGAGCTCGAGTCGGTCGGCCAGGCATTATTAACGTATGATTGCGCGCGTAAACCGGCGACGACGCACAGCGCGCGCGGCGACGGATGGGTGTTGCGAGGTTTTTGTAATTTATACAAAGTGCTCGGAGACAAAAATTATCTCGACGCGGCGCGCAACCTCGTGCTTGGCATGGATGCGGAGCGCTCGAAAGGGGATATGAAGTTTCTGCACGACAACGGCCCCGATCCGAGGCACATGACGAATCATCCGTTCGAAATGCCGTGGCAGGTCGCGATCGCAATCGACGGTCTCGCCGTTTATTATGAAATCACGCGCGACGAGCTCGCGAAAACGATCGCGATCGACCTCGCCGATTTTTTAGTTAAAGACGCATGGAACGCCGCCGACGGGACGTTCAAGCGCGCGGTCGCGACCGACGGCTCGGGCGCTTTTGTCAATGAAACAGATAAAACGGGCACGCAATCCTGGATCGCCTCCGCGCTCGTCGCCGCGCATCGTTTACAACCAAAACCGGAATATATGATTCTCGCGGACGGTATTTATCGAAATGTAAAATCGTCCAATGCTACTTTTGAAAAAGGCGGCATCCAGTGGACATGGTGGCAGAGCTATCTTCGTTATACTCACGATCGCGAGAGTCCGGCGCGGAAGTGAGCGGAGAATTCGTAAATCCGCCGCGTCGTCGAACGCTAACATTTTCCATATCAACCGGCCGTGATCGGCTGAGCGAAGCGCGCAAGAACTTCGCTCGTTTACAAAGGTGAACGCGAGGCATTCAAAACACAACAAGTAACTTACATATGACAGATGTAACACAAACTGAACATTGGAATGGCTGGTTCGGTCGAGTGCTTTATACGGCTCTTCTCATCGCAGGACTTCAATCCTGTCAAAGCGCGAATGAGACGCGACAAAAGGATCCTTTGGGTGACGTGAGACGAGTAAATAAATCGATCTCGGCAGAACCGAGATCGGATCTCTTAATGCCAATTCTGGCCGGAAATTTAATACAGCGTGTCCAAGCTCGAAGAAAGGAAAGTGTGCAAGAGAATAAGGAGCCTGGGGATTCCATCGCTTTTGATGATAAATTTGTCCGTGCTGCGCACGAGTGGATTGTTGCAAATTTTGGCGCGCAATCGAGTGGAATTGAGTTGACCTTGCAGCCCCAATCCGATTTTTCTACGTCGCATTTGATTTCATTCTATCAAAGTTATAATGGGACCAAGATGAGGGGATGTTATGTTAATGTGTTGTTCGAAGGGAAGCAACCTTCGGATTGTAGTTCATACTTCTTTGATGTAGCGAGGATTCCTGAAAGTGAAAAAAAAATCATTTCTTCCGATACCGCGGTATCTCTGTGGCGTCAATTTGCAGAGGATCATGGATCTTCGATGGAGTCAATTGCGACTGAGAACCGAAGTAAATTATTAAAGCCAATTCTAATGTATTGTGAACTTTTGAATCCGGGCGATCACGCTATTGAAGGAAAAAAATATAGCCATACGTTCAATCCAACGTGGGTCTTGGATTCACGAAAGATTATGTGCGTAAATGCTCAGAGTGGTCGAGTGTGGTTTCGGTATGAAGATCAGTAGCCAAGATCAGGTGATCTAAACATTTCGTTTTTATAGATTTCACCCGGGGGTCGGCTCGATTCCGTTGCAAGCGAGAATATTAGCGCTCGTCGTTCGCGCGACGCGGTGGCCGACTCTTTCAATACACCCGACAGTTTAATTGGTCGCCACGACGGATTGTTTCGTACAACTCGATTGCCTCGCCGATTTGCGTCGAGACGACGAACAGAAAATGATCGGCGCGGTTTCTTCGAAACTTTCGTTAGTATGACATGGATTAAACTACTTTTTCAACCACGTTCGTCCCGCGACAAACACAACAATTAAATCGCCGCAATTCGCGTCGTCGTCGGCCCAGCCGCCCTCAATGGCAACATAACGGACGTCGCCCCCCTGGGCCGGCACCAGTACGTCGAAGACCTCCTCTCCGAACGTCACGGGATGGAGCTTTCCGGCAATGCGCTCGAGCACGCTCCGCGAGAGTCGGACCTCGAGAAAGCAATCGTTGACGACCCAGAATTCGTCGAGTTCACGCTCCTCGCCCGCGCGATAGAAAAGCGGATCGAAGGCTTTGCGCGCCCGGCGGAATTCATTTTGTTCCTCCGCCCAATCCATTTTTTGTAAATTTGGATAACCGGCGCGGTCTTCCAAATGATGACGGACTTCGTGTTCGATCGTTTCGCGCAGTTCCCATTCCCAATCGAACGTCTCGTCGTCGCGGCTTAGATTAACAAACGAACCATAATAAACGTGAATCGTCGACCGTCGTCCGCCGCCGCCTTCGAGATGGCTGCCGGACTCTGTTAACAAATCCGCCTCGCACTCGCCGAGCGTATCATAATCATCCAAGTGGGGGTGCGTGACCCGTTTTGGATGCACCATCAATTCGGAGATTCCCTCGCGAAATGTGATCGGGATGCCGTCGAAAAACGCGCGGGCACGGCGTTCGAATTCAGTAAATGGGGGGAGGTCTTTCCGTGTCACAAAGAATGATGATTCGACATGGTTACGCTACGCGCTACACAATGCGTTGTAACGTGCTCGACCTTCAACAAGTACTTGCGAATCTCCTCTCGCGCCTCGTCGACGTGGCGGTTGCCGATCCCACCCTCCACGACGACTACGGTCTCGCGCTGACGGAGTTCTTTCCGCATTCCACGCCCGACCGCGCGGCGCTCGGGCGCTTTCACGAGTGGTTTTTGTTCGAGCATCGCCCGGCCCGCCTCGGCGACAGCGCGGTTTATTTGTTATTTGCGGAGAAGTTTCGCGCGAAACTGTCGTCGGAGGACTCCGATCTCTTCGACGAACTCGGCGCGAACCGATTTGGTGTATTCGAAAAAAGCGAAGGGGGCGTTTTTGTTGAATATCGGGATTTGTTATCGAACGGATTGTTTCCAATCGAACCCGAAACGGAAGATGCGCTTTCGATTCAACCGGATCTCGACGCGCTCGTCGTGACCCGGCTTTATCCAACGGGGACCGGCACCTATTTGGTGAGTCCGCACGCGCTGATCGTCCTCGACGACGTCGCGAACGCGCTGCGGCGCGACCTTACGAGCGGCGATTACCGGCACGGGCGATTATCACAATTGCTCATGGAACGGCTCCTGTTCAGTCCGGCCGTTTCCGAAGATGCCAAATCGGGCGCCGGAGCGCCGCGCATCGATGACGTTATTCCGCAGACCGTCATTGATATAAAAGAGTCGTTCGAGGAAATCGAAACACAATTGACGCATTGGCTCGCGTCCGCGGAAATCGAGGGACTTAATCTCGACGAAGTGCGCGATCGATTTAACGAATCGAGTTCGATGGGCGACGCGGTGACATCGCTTCTCGATGAAATCGCGTTCGAATCCGACGTCGAACTCGAAACCGGAAGGCGTCTGCTGCCTGCCTACTATTCGGCGCTGCGGGCGAAAGCAGATTTGGAGAAAAGTAAGAATCCGCCGAAGCCTTCGAGCGACGAACTCGCCGCGCGGGCGGGCCAACCGTGCCGTTGCGGCAGCGGATTGACTTACAAAAATTGTTGTTTACAAAAAGACGCGGTCGCGCGTTTTGAAGCGGGGCGCGAAAGAGGCGTTTCGTTAAATTCACTGATCGCCGAACTCGCCGCCGCGATGGGCGTCGAAGTCGACGAAGACGCCGACGACGAAGACGACAACGCGAATATTGGTAATATCGCGCCGCTTCCATGCGCGGCCCCGATGATCGCCGAGTATTTGTGGGAAATGGAACAATGCGGCGTTTCTGTAAGTTCCGAGGATCAACGCGTGCTGGCGCGATTCGGCAAGAGTCTCGACGGCGGCGCGGGCGCGCCCGAAGACCTGGCCGACGTCCTTCCCGAACACTTACTAAGATTCTTCGCGCTCGAACAATACACCGGAGACCCGCCTCCTTCGGCGCAGACGATTCGCACGGCCGCGACCGCGTTGCTCGGCTTTTCAAAATGGCTGCTCGAAGCGCAGGAGATCGACTGGACGTCCATGCTCCATCGTGTCATCGATTCGGTTTCCGTCAGCGCGGAGCGGCTCCATCAAGTGAATGTCCTCCTCCATGAGAGCGATATCGCAGCGTGGAATCGGGCGTTTGTCGTATCGGGCCTGGCCCGTTTCGGCGGCCAGTACGAACTCGTGCTTGAGCCCGTCGACGATCCAGCAGTCCGCGGGCGACTGCAGATTCCCGCCCGACTTGGCGATCACCTTCAGACAGGCGATTGTTTACTGGTTGCGAGCGACCCCGAAGAGGGAGGCTCACTGCCAGCACGACTTCTTCGCGTGCTTCCGAGCCAGGCGAAACCGTATTTATCCGCTCAACCCCGAAGACATCACCCTCCCCACAAGACCGAATAGTGAAAATCTGGTTCTTTTTCATCGTCCTGCTCGCCGGCGCGGCCGGCGGGGGATATTGGTATTTTTACATAAGGACAAGCCAGCCCGCGTCGCCGCTCGCCAATGTTCGGTTCGCGGAAGTCGGACGCGGCCCCATTTCCGTAATTGTAAATGCGACGGGCCAGTTGCAACCGGTCACGCAGGTCGACGTGAGCACCCAGGTTTCGGGCACGCTCGACAAAATTAATATTGATTTTAACAGCCAGGTCAAGGAGGGCGACATCCTCGCCGTTTTGAATACAGATAACCTCCTCGCGCACGTCGCGCAGAACCGGGCCAATCTGAAACGTTCGCAGGCGTCCGTCGAGCGGTTGAAAGTGGAATATGCAAACGCGGGTCGACAGGCGAAACGCCTGACGGATCTGTATGAAAAACAGGTCATATCGAAAGTGGATTATGAAAATGCGGAAATGAACCGCGATTCGCTCGCGGTTCAAGTGAAGGTTTCCGAGGCCGAAGTCGAGCAGGCGCAAACGACGCTGCGGCAGTCCGAAATCGATCTCGAACACGCTACCATTCACTCGCCGATCAGCGGCGTCGTCATCAATCGCGCGGTCGAAGTCGGGCAAACCGTCGCCGCGAGTTTCAATTCGCCGTTATTGTTTCAAATCGCGAAGGATTTAACACAAATGCAGATCCGCGCGAGCATCGACGAAGCCGACATCGGCCGCATTCAACGATCGAAGCGCGCCGGTTTTACGGTCGACGCGTTCGGCGGACGATTGTTCGATGCCAAGCTCGATCAGGTGCGCCTCAATCCAACAGTTACGAGCAACGTCGTTATATATACTTGCATGTTTCTCGTCGACAACCGCGAACCGGACGGCTCGCTCGGTCCGCTCGTGCCCGGTTTGACGGCGAATTTATCTGTATTGATCGACGCGCGCGACGACGCGATCCTCGTGCCTTCGGCGGCCATTCGATTTCAACCGAAAGGAATTGTAGCATCCGCGCTCGCGAACGGCGGCGTCGTTCCGGCGGCCAACATGCCGTCGAGCGCGCCGGACCACGGACTGAACGGCGACGCGCTCGTCAGCGCGACGATGAGTAAAATGAAGTCCGCGGCCACGGGACCCGCCGTGCTTTGGATCAAGGACGGCGAAATGTTACGTCCGATTACAATTCAAACCGGATTGAACGACGGAAATAATTATGAAGTGCTCGGCGGATTGTTAAAACCGGGCGATCTCGTCGCCGTCGGCCTGGCGACGTCGGACGCGGCCAGCAACGGTTCGTTTAGTCCGTTCGGCGGAGGCATGAATGCGCAGCGTCCCGGCGGCGGCATGGGTTCCGGCGGCAATCGCACGACAGCGGGCGCCGCGCGCGGCGGCCGTTGATTATTATTTATGGGAAAACCTGTCATTAGCATTCGCGACGTCTTCCGTGTTTACAAAACCGGCATCATCGAATTTGTTGCATTGCGCGGTGTTTCGTTGGAAATCAACGAAGGCGAAATGGTCGCGATCATGGGCGCGTCGGGTTCGGGCAAGTCGACGTTGATGAATATTCTCGGACTGCTCGACCGGCCGACACGCGGCGAATATGTCCTTGGCGGGCGCAGCGTCAGCGCGTTGTCGCGCGAGAATCAAACAAAACTGCGATCGGAATTCATCGGTTTCATATTTCAACAATTCCATCTGCTGCCGCGGACGCCGGCCATCGATAATATCGAATTACCACTTTTGTATCGTTTGGACATTTCGGGTCGCGAACGCCACAAAATGTCGCGCATCGCGCTCGACCGCGTCGGTCTGAAAGGTCGGGAGCGCAGTCATCCAACGCAGCTTTCGGGCGGCCAGCAACAGCGCGTCGCGATCGCGCGCGCGCTTGTTACCAATCCGCCGCTGCTCCTCGCCGATGAACCCACCGGCAACCTCGACACGCGCACGGGACTCGAAATATTAGCGTTGTTTCAGGAAATCCATCGCGAGGGGAGAACTGTAGTGATGGTGACGCACGAAGCGGACGTTGCGGCCTGCTGCGAACGCATTATTGTATTGCGCGACGGCAAGGTTCTCTCCGACGCGCCGGTGGGCAAGCGTCTCAACGCTGCCGAGGAATTATCCAAATTGCCGCCGCTTGAAGTGCAGATGGCCGAGGTCGCCCAATGAGTTTATTATCTTTAATTCGAATCGTCCTGGGGGCGCTCGGACGTAATTTCATGCGTTCGGTGCTCATTGCGCTATCTGTAGCCATCGGCGTCGCCCTCGTCGTCACCGTCGTCGCGATCGGCGACGGTGCGCGCAAAGCCGTCGAAAAAGCGGCCGAATCCATGGGGACAAATGTATTCATGGTGTGGCCGACCGCGACGATGTTCGGCGGCGTGCGCACGGGAGCCGGCAGCCAGGCAACATTAACGTTGGACGACGCCCGCGCGGCGCGCGAAGAAATTGATATTGTATCGAGTTGTTCGGCAACGGTCCGGCTCGGCGGATCGCAGTGCATCAATGGCAACAAAAACTGGAACTCGACCGTCAACGGCGTCGAAGCTACATTTACCGATGTCCGGCAATGGCCCGCGGCGGAGGGAAAATTCTTTACAGATCTCGACGTGCAGCAGGTTCGCAATGTTTGTGTCCTCGGCAAGCGGGTTGCCGACGAGTTGTTTTCGGTCGAAGACGCCGCCGACGACTCGGGCCGCCGTCCGGGAGCGCCGATGCGCATTCGAGAAAACCCGATCGGTGTGATGATTAAGATCCGCGGAACGCCGATGAAAGTGATTGGCGTCGCGGCCAGCAAAGGCCAGAGTGCGATGGGATACGATCAGGACGATGTTATATTTGTACCCATTTCAACGGCGATGCGAAGAATGGGGGCCGTCGTTTCGAGCAGCAACGTCAACGCCGTCGGTTCTATTGTATTATCCGCGCGATCCGCCGAACTCGTCGATCCGGCGATGGAAGCCGTGAAGGATTTGTTATCGCGACGCCACAAGAACGCGCCCGGAAGCGAAGATTTCATGGTTCGAAATTTTAGCGATATGGCCCGCGCCGCCGCCGATCAGCAGCGAATTCTCGCGTGGCTCCTCGCGACGGTTGCCGGCGTGTCGCTCGTCGTCGGCGGTCTTGGAATTATGAATATCATGCTCGTATCTGTAACCGAGCGGACGCGCGAAATCGGCATTCGCATGGCCGTCGGCGCGCACGGGCGGCACATCCTCGCGCAGTTTTTGTTGGAAGCGCTCACGATCTCGACGCTCGGCGGATTTGCGGGAATTGGAATTGCATATTTAAGCGCCTTCGCGATTTCGGAATGGATGGGTTGGACGGCTCCCGTCTCGCCGCAGGCCGTGGCGATCGCCGTCGGCGTATCGATTGGAATTGGAGCGTTCTTCGGACTGTGGCCCGCGCTCAAGGCCGCGTCGCTCGATCCGATCGAAGCGCTGCGTTTCGAATAATTATCAATACCGCCGCGCATGTCCGTTAGCGCCGCGAACCGACTGATTCTTGGTATATTAAGTATTATTCTGCCCGTTTCCGCGTGCGCGCCGCCGCGCGCCGAAGTCTCCGAGCGCACGACAAGCGTTCCCGAGTGGAGCATGGTGCGCGTCGCCCTGGGTTCTGTATTTGATATACGGGTTTATGATGAAATTCCGCGGGCCGAATTCGAGCAGGCCGCGGACGAAATCGCCGCGGAATTGACAGAAATCGAAGCCTGCTCGAGCGTCTGGAGCGAGTCGAGCGAAGTCACCGAACTGAATCGCCGTTTTTCTTTGGATCCGTCGACGCATCGCGCGAGCGATACGCTTTGGGAGTTGCTAACCATTGCCGGACACATGCACGCCGCGACGCGGGGGACTTTCGACATAACGATCGGCCCCGTGATCGAAGCGTACGGCATTCGTAAACAAAAACCGGCCGTGCCCGACGCCGCGCGCCGCGAGATGCTTTTAAAAATCGTCGGTTTCCAGCATTTACATTTCGACCACAACAATAAAACGGTCTCGAACGACGTCGCCGGAGTCGCACTCGATTTCGACGGCATCAACAAGGGCTACGCCGTTGACCGCATCGCGGATTGTTTAAATCGACACGGCGTTCGCGACGCCGCGATCGACGCGGGGGGCAGCACGATCTTTAGCATCGGTCCGCCGCCCGACCAAACGCCGCGAATGATTGGTATTGAAGATCCGACGGGAGAGGTCATCGCCGAAGTCTCACTCCGCGACGCCGCGCTTTCAACTTCGGGCAACTGGCGACGATTATTAAAATTCGAGGGAAAGACCTACGGCCACATTTGCGATCCGAGAACCGCCCTTCCGATCGATACAAATATTGTCAGCGCGACCGTCGTCGTGCGCGGAGACGGCGCCGGCGCCAGGTCCGACGCCCTCGCAAAAGGCGCGATCATCCTCGGCGAAGACTTTTCAAAACATCTCGTCGATACACGCAGCGCCGATGAAATTGTCTATTTGATAAAATCCGGTGACGGAGCGCCGACGACGCGGCGCATTGCGAAGGTAAAGACTCCGAACTAAACGATCTTTTCGCTTTCGCGATCCCATCGCACGGGCCGTTTCTCGCGATAGGACGCCGTCCCCATGTGGCAGGCGACGGCCACCTTGAATCCTTCATCCACGCCGCAAAGCGGTTTGCCGTTCTTCTGAATATTCTCATGAAACTCTTCAATGGCTTTCCGGGTTACGTCATAACGTTTTCCATTGACGACCGTGAACGTCAAGCCTTTGTTGTCGGCCCATGCGAGCGTCGGCGACGTCTTCAATCTTGGGTCGTGCGCGGGACCTTGGAATTGTATGAAAGGATTGTCGGGATTTAACTTTCTCGATGCGAGTTCCGCGGCGTATCGCGTCGAACCGAAGTCGGGATAAACGTTCAAATCGAAACCTAGAACCGCCGTCGCGTCACTACCCAAAAATAAAGACTTTCGCTCGAACGAATTCGAAAGCGTCGCATTGTACGTAAGCGACAACTCGCGATCGCGATAATCGTGAATGACCGAATAAACATCCGGAGTTTCGCGTCCGTCTTTATGAGCATAGATTCCGCCTGACGCCGTCACCTGGTCGGGAATGTCCAGATCCAGAACCATGTTCGCGGCATCCACTTCGTGGCTGAGCAGGTCGCCGGAGATTCCCGTGCTAAAGCTCCAGTATTTTCTCCAATTAAACAATCGGTCCGACCTGCGGGGGACTTCGACGCCCTTCGGAATATAAGAATCCCATGCGATGGCCTCGGGATCGGCCTCGATCCGCGCCAGGATGGGCAATGCGTACGCGCCTTCCGGCGTGTTGCGTCCGAGCGCCGTCTGTATTACGGATACTTTTCCGAGGACGCCGTCTTTAACTAACTTTGCAAGAATCTGCTGATAAGAATTGTGGCGATTTTGATGCCCGACCTGGACAACGAGCGATTTGGACTTTCGAGCCGCATCGCGAAGCCGCTTCGCCTCCTCGACGGTTTGCGTCATGCACTTTTCCACATAAACGTGCTTGCCGGCTTCAACCGCCGCAATCGCGATTGGACCATGCCAGACGTCCGCGGTTGCAATATATACGGCGTCGATCGACTTGTCCGCGATCACATCGCGCCAGTCCGCGGTCAGCCGAGGCAGGCGCTTTGTATATTTTTCGACTGTGGCGCCCGCGCGCACAAGGTGCCCTTTATAAACATCACAAATAGCACGCACGTCCGTATTGGGAATCATGTCGAACGGAGCCTTTGTCGCGCCAATCTTTATGAGTTCCGAATCCGGCCAGAAGCCGTGGGTTCTTAACAAATGACTCCCGCGCGCGCCGACACCGATGAAAGCAACGCCGATGGGCGGCCCCGAAACCCGGCCGCCAACGGAAGGTTTTGATCCCGTTTGCGGATCCTGGCTCCGCAGCGATGCGATCAAACGGTCGACAATCGTTAATGATTCGCCATGCATTCCTGCGACGGACATTTGAATGCCGCCAAACATGAAGTCACGGCGCGATGGAAAGCGCGGGTCATGATTCATAGAGACGTTTCCGAGAGATGAGTATATCGACACTCTGCGATGCGACCCAAGCGCCACTTGACGCGCAACGTCCGATAATGGATATTCTGTTGCGTTATTTCCCTGAGAGCCTGCGAACGACTTCGCTGAAACGCTTTCCTCGAAAGAACTTCCATCGCGTGGACTTTTCCACCGGGCGGTCTGAAAAACCCATGTGGAAAAGGTTTGTGATTTGTAGCATCGGTCGATGCTCTCGAATTCGCCTCCGCTTGCTGGGCTGCGCGTGCTCGATTTCACGCGTGTGCTTGCCGGTCCTTATTTAACAGAAATGCTCGCGTCGCTTGGCGCGGAAGTCATCAAAATCGAGCCGCCTCCCGACGGCGATTCCACTCGAAATCAGGGCGCGCCGAATGCGCTGGGCGTTTCTTATTATTTCCACGGGTGCAATCAAGGCAAGAAATCCGTGGTTCTGGATCTCAAATCAGATTCCGGTCGCGAGGTCGCGCTCGCGCTTTGCGCAAAGGCCGATGTCGTGATTGATAACTTTCGCGCCGGCGTCATGGAGCGCATCGGACTTTCGGCCGAGGCTCTGAAACGCACGAATCCCGCGATTTTACACGTATCTATTTCCGCGTTTGGCGCCGACGCCGATGAAAACGATCGCGAACAACCTTCGTTCGATTTGTGTACTCAGGCGCGCGGCGGAACCATGTCGCTCAACGGCCAACGCGGCACCGCTCCGGCAAGACTTGCAATTCCGATGGGCGACCTCGCGGGTTCGTTTTATGGCGCCATTGCATTGTTAGCATGTCTCCTGCGGCGCGAAAAAGCGCACGCAAACGCGGCCGGGCACGATACTACACATAAAACGGCGGCCGCGGGGGAGTTTTTGGATATATCGCTTCTCGACGCGCAGGTGGCGCTGCTTGGAAACTGGGTTCCCCTCGCGGTGTTGTCGGGTGAGTCCCCCGGCTGCATCGGCTCGGCGCATCGGAGCGCCGCGCCCTACGATGTCTATGAAGCCAGCGACCGTCCATTTGTTGTCGCTGTTTTTACAGAAAAGTTCTGGCTCCCCTTCTTGCGCGCCGCGGCGCTCGACGCGCTTGCGGCCGACGTTCGATTTAACAATTCAAACGCCCGCGTCGCGAACCGCGACGCGCTCGATCATATTTTACGCCCGCATTTTCGTAAGGATTCGCGCGCGAAGTGGCTCGACCGCCTGCGCGCAGCCGGCGTTCCCGCCGAGCCGGTTTCAAGCATTCTCGAGGCGATCCGCGATCCCGCGTACGCCCGCCGCGGAATGATACAATTCGACGACGCGGACGGGGAACCGGCGAGAATTCCGCGCATGGCCTTCCCCGTGAAATTCAACGGCGAGGTTCATTATCCTTCGACCGCGCCCTCCAACCTCGGAGGCGACACGGACGCATGCTTACAATCGTGGCTCGGCCTCAGCCGGTCGGACGTGGAGTTTCGTCGGTCGTCGGGCGCGTTCGGGCGATCACGGATCGATTAATACAGATAATCCGCCATCCGGACGCGTCGCCATCGATCGTCGATATCGAACCGGGATTGCTACTGATCCTGAGGGCCCCCGCCGCGTCGAGCCCGAGCACGCGCGCGATCACGACGCGGACGATCCACGAATGCGAAACGACCGCGATCGCGCCGCCGGGTTTTTCATGATTATCATTAAGAATTCTCGACCAGCCGTCGATGGCGCGGCGTTCGACGTCGTCCATCGTCTCCCCGCCGTGATCGCGATAGGTCGTCGACTCGGTTACAAATCGTCGCGCGCCCCCGGGAAAACGCGCCTCGACTTCAGGCCACGTGAGGCCGCGCCAAGCGCCGCGATAAATTTCGCGAAACGCCGGCTCGACGCGAATCGTTAAATTCTGCAATTTTGCAATCGATGTGGCTCCCGCGATCGCGCGGCCGAGATTGCTCGCATAGACCGCCGATAGTCGCGGATCGTCTTGTTGCAAATCCGCCGCGACATCCTCCAATTGTTGAATTCCGCGCGCGCTGAGCGGCATTTCCATGTCGCCATAAACGCGTTCAACTCCCCCGTCGAGTTCGACCTCGCCGTGGCGGATCCAATGGATCGTGATCGGCCGGTTGGTTCGGGGCAGAGCTCGCACGCTTTTATATTAGTAGTTGGGCCCGATATCGGAACGCGGCCGTGGATGTTGAATTTACCCTTCCCAATGCCGAGGATTCCGCGGTGAATTCAGGCCTCCGAGAGAGCGGCCACGTTGGGCATGCTCCTTGAGGCGCAAAATCCGTTGGCGTCACCGCTCTCAACCCGCGTTTTCCTTCCATAGTTTTCTTTCCAATCCTTGATCGTGCATGAGCTCGAATGCCACTTCTGCACCGCCGGCCGCAGCCGGAATTACAGAGAAGCATCATTTCTTACTAAGAAAACTCCACTCGTTGACCGGAATCGTTCCGCTTGGGGCGTTTTTCGTCGAGCACATGGTCTCGAATTTTTCGGCAGTCGGCGAAGGCGGCGCTGAACACTACAATAGAACGGTGGCCTTTCTGCGGGGCATGCCGTTCGTGCTCGGCCTCGAAATATTTATGATATTTCTGCCGCTGCTGTTCCACGGCGTGCTTGGCATGTGGATCGCGGCCGAGGGGCGCATCACGGCGCCGAATTATCCGAAAGCGCGCAACTGGATGTATGTGATGCAGCGCGCGACGGGTGTGATCACGTTTATATTTGTCGTTTTCCATTTATTACAATTCCGATTTCACAGCCACGAAGCGGCGTTCGAGACGATTGCATTTCAGGAAGTTCAGAAACTGTTTCAATCGGCGTTCTGGTTCGTCGCCTATCTGATCGGCGTCGCCGCGACGGCGTTTCACCTCGGCAACGGCGTGCCGTTATTTTGCATTTCGTGGGGAATCACGGTTTCGCCGCGCGCGCAGAAATGTATGAATCAGTGCGGCATCGCCGTCGGACTCGGACTTTTCGTCCTCGGCATGCTGTCGGCGTTCGCGTTCCGCGCATAAATTGTAAATTCAATCGACGAAACCATCCGTAATATTTAATCATAACTCTATAACATTCCATGGCGAATCAGCCTCGTGTCATCGTCGTCGGCGGCGGTCTTGCCGGCCTCATGGCGGCCATCAAAATTGCGGAATTCGGCGCGTTGGTGGATCTGTTATCCATCGTTCCCGTGAAACGGTCGCACTCTGTCTGCGCGCAGGGCGGCATCAACGGCGCGGTGAATACAAAAGGCGAAGGCGACTCCCCCGGACTTCATTTTATCGATACGGTCAAGGGCGGCGACTTCCTCGCGCACCAGCCGCCGGTTCGCGACATGTGCGACGCCGCGCCGAACATTATTTATATGTTCGACCGCATGGGGGTTCCGTTCACGCGCACGGCCGAGGGATTGATCGAATTCCGAAGATTCGGCGGAACGCTCCACCATCGCACGGCGCACGCGGGCGCGACCACGGGTCAACAATTGTTATATGCGCTCGACGAGCAGGTCCGCAAATTCGAAGCGGAAGGTAAAATTACAAAATACGAGGGCTGGGAGGCGTTTTACCCTTCGATCGACGAATCGGGTCGCTGCGTTGGATTGACGGCGATGGATCTTCGCAATATGGAGATTCGCTCGTTCGCCTCCGACGCGGTGATTTATGCAACCGGCGGACTCGGCGCGATTTTCGGTTATGGAACGAATTCTGTAGTCAACACCGGCGCGGCGATCGCGGGTTGTTATCAACAGGGTGCGATTTATGGCAATCCCGAATTCATACAAATCCATCCGACCGCCATCAGCGGCGCCGATAAGTTACGATTGATGTCGGAGTCGGTCCGCGGCGAAGGCGGCCGCGTCTGGGTTCCGAAGAACCCAAAGGATACGCGCGCTCCGCTCACGATTCCGCCCGCCGAACGTTGGTATTTCCTCGAAGAGAAATATCCGGCCTACGGCAACCTCGTGCCGCGCGACGTCGCGTCGCGCGAAATCCACCACATCGTGCAGACGCTCGGACACCGCGTCGAGGGCGAAGAGGCGGTTTATCTCGATTTGACGCATCTCGACCCCGATTATTTAACTAAGAAACTCGGCGGCGTATTGGAAATTTACGAAAAATTCAAAGGACACGACCCGCGCAAAGTGCCGATGAAAGTCGCGCCCGCCGTGCACTATTCCATGGGCGGACTCTGGGTCGATTATAAACAAATGACCAATATTCCGGGGCTCTTCGCCGCGGGCGAATGTGAATATCAATATCACGGCGCGAACCGCCTCGGGGCGAACGCGCTCGTCGCCTGCGTGTTCGGCGGCATGGTCTCCGGCGTGAACGCGTTCGTTTGGGCGGAGGCCAATGCAAAGAAAGAACGGAGCGCCGCCGCGCTCGCCGCGACGAATCAAAAGTTAAAATCGCGCGTGAACGACGTCCTCGGGCGCGCGGGCGACGAAAATCCGTTCGGCATCCGCCGCGAACTCGGCCAGTGCATGAATCGTTATGTTACCATTGTCCGCGAGAATGAAAGTTTAAAGAAAGCCGACGGCATGCTCGTCGATCTAAAGAAACGCCTCGCGCGCGCGCCGTTGCCCGACGCGGGTCCGTGGGCGAATCAATCGCTCATTCATGTTCTCGAACTCGAAAATATGATCGATCTCTCGCGCGCGATCACGCAGGGCGCGTTGCTGCGCGACGAGTCGCGCGGCGCGCATTTCAAACCGGCGTTTCCGAACCGCGACGACGAAAAATGGATGCGTTCGACGAAAGCTAGTTATACGCCGGACGGGCCGAAGTTCGATTTTAGCGAAACCATCGACACGAGTCTTAAGAAACCCGTCGAGCGCCGTTATGACGTTCTGCCCGAGCACGCGCCCAAGCCCGGCGGCGCCGCGGCGGCGGCGCACTGATCCGGCCGCAAAAATAATTATCAAATTTTTTATTAAATAACTGATCCGCAACACAACCGATCCGTCCAATTATGGAAAGCCACGGTCACTCCACGAACGCGCCCATCTCCGTCCGCGTCATGCGCCGCGACAACCCCGACGCGACGCCGCGTTACGAGGTGTTTCAGATTCCGCACCGGCAGAATATGAATGTTCATATGTGCCTGCTCGAAATTCAGGAAAATCCAGTGACCGTCGAAGGCACGAAGACGACGCCCGTCGCATGGGACGTCAACTGTCTCGAAGAGGTTTGCGGTTCGTGCACGATGATTATTAATGGTCGGGCGCGACAGGCCTGCTCGACGCTCGTCGACACGCTCGAAAAACCGATCACGATCGAGCCGATGACTAAATTTACAGTTCTGCGCGATCTTCAGGTCGACCGTTCGCGCATGTTCGAGGATCTTAAGAAAACCAAATCGTGGGTGCCGATCGACGGCACGCACGCGCTCGGCGCCGGTCCGCGTTACGCACAGGACGACCAGCTCGTTTCTTATACATTGTCGCGCTGCATGACCTGCGGTTGCTGCGTCGAGGCGTGTCCGCAATACGGTCCCGGAAGCGCGTTCATCGGCCCGGCCGTGCTGAGCCAGGTGCGCCGTTTTAATATGCATCCGACCGGAAAACTAAATAAAGGCGAACGCCTCGAAACGGTCATGGGTTCGGGAGGCATTACAGATTGTGGCAGCGCGCAGGTTTGCGCGTCGGTGTGTCCGAAGGAAATTCCCCTGCTCGACTCGATCGCCGTCGTCGCCCGTGATACTACCATTCACGCGCTGACGAGCTGGTTCGGAAAATAAATATTAAGAATGTGAAACCGGATGTCGCCATTCGCAGCCGGTTGAACACGCGCGCGGGCCGCCTTCGGGCGGCCCGTTTGTTTGCCGGAATTGTAGAATTCGAGGGGCGCCGGCTCGCGCAATTGCAACATTCAAGAAACTTCGCGGCCGCGTTCGGACGAAAGGCCCCCGACGACATCGTGACGGAATTGGATATATTGACGGAAAAGAGGCTCCTGCGCGCGTTGCGAAAACTACAAATTACCGATCGCGCCCTCGGCGAGGAGTCCGGGTTGTCGGGCGCGCCGGATCGTTATACCTGGGTGGTCGACCCGATCGACGGATCCACGAATTTCGCGCATGGAATGAACGTATTCGCCGTCTCGGTCGCGCTGATGGATCATACAAATCCAATCGCCGCCGCTTGTTTCGACGCGCGCGATCTGGATATTTATTATGCCGCCGCCGGAGGCGGCGCATGGCGGCGCAGGGGAACCGCGGGAGCCGGCCCGGCGCGCGCCGCTTCAAAGTTACATATCATCGCCTCGCGTTCCGCCGCCTTCGACCGCCTCGACATGGTCGGCGTGCAATGGAGTCCGCAAACCGCCGGAATGCCGCCCGCGCTCGCCGCGGCGATTTCGCTTAACTGTAAGATTCGAGTCTTGGGAAGCGCGGTCGCGCACTGGCTATCGGTAGCCTCGGGCGCGTGCGCCGCGGGAATTCTGCAGCGCGTAAAGATTTGGGACATCGCCGCGGCGGGCTTGATCGCTTCCGAAGCGGGAGCGGCGTTATTCCATTTCGATGGAAAGCCCCTCCTCCCCTTCGCCGACGACGCTTTCGACCATTTCTCCCGCGATCTGCCGTCCGTCTCCTGTCATCCCTTGCTCAAACGCGTTTTGTTGCATTCCATTCGCGAGGCCGGGATTCGCTAAGGATCCGCCGGGATTCTTAATAATTGGACCCGCCGCGGCGATCTGACGGTGGTAGACGAGTTTTCTTTGTAATGTCCGCCGCGTGATGCCGAGCAGCGTGGCCGCGCGGTCGCGATTTCCATACGTTCGGGTGAGCGCTTCGTCGATCATTTTCTTTTCATAAGCATCGACGCGCTCGCGCAGACCCATTCCCGCCGAGTCGAGTCGCGTCGGCTGCGGCGGAATGCGCGTTTCGAGGCCTTCCAAAAGTAGTGATTTGCCGATCGTATGCGTTCCTCTCGAAACACAGCGGATCAGCTCGTTTCGTAATTGTCGTATGTTTCCCGGCCAGTGATACGCGGCGGCCGCGTCGAGCGCCTCGGCCGTGAGTTCGGGAGTATCGATACCCCTGTTTTTTGTAATTTCCTCGAGAATGCCGCGCACGAGGATGCCAAGGTCTTCTTTGCGCTCGCGAAGCGGGGCGATTTCTACAGAATAAACGCGAAGCCTGAAGAACAAATCGGCCTGCATGCGCGATTCCAATACTTCAATTGCGAGGTCGCGCCGCGTGGTCGCGACCATGCGCACGCTTCCCCTCGCGAGCGTCGCGGTCGCGAGCGTGCGCGCGACGGTTTTTTGTAAAGATACAGACGCTTCTTCGATATGTTCGATCACCATCATTCCCCCGGCCGGCGTGTCGTGCCAGGCGTCCTGGAATGCCGCCGAATCGTCGGCACAATTGTACATTCGGAACGGAAGATCCGGACGTTCGGAGAGCGAATGCAAACATCGCGCGAATCTTAATTTTCCGGCGCCGATTTCGCCGGTGAGGAGGACGGGAAATCGATGTCGCGCAAGCGTTCGCGATGCGACGCGGAGCCGCCGCGCGACTTCGCTTCGACCCTCCGGTTCATAAGAAATTGGAGCGTTCATTTCTGAAAAGTCTGGATGCCAAGAATGGGGTGCAAAACAACAATCCGGCAATTCTCCTGCACGCGACGGCGCCCGTTTTTTGAAATAAAATTCGCGGTATCGCGAGCGGACTTCGCCGGCGATCCTCCTCCTCGGAATTGCGCGGGCCGTTCCGATTGCGTAACGCTTCAACTAAGCATCGAGTGGACGCGAAACGCGTTTCTCGAATGAAAACGAAGGAATCTTGGCTTGGTATAAAGCTTGCGATTATCATCGAAGAGCAGTGGCGCACGGATCCATTCGTCGATCCGTCTGACGGTCTCGCAATATTTACATTTGCGAACTCCGTTTGGCCGAAGCTTCCACTCATTATCCTGTCCTCGAATCTATCAAAACCCGTACGCGGAGTTTATCGATGTACCGAATCGCGATCGCCGGCGCCGTCCTGGGCGGCTCCTTACTTGCGTTCAGCGGAATCACCCTTGGCCACGGCGGAACCTACCGCGGTCCCGGTGACACCGTTCCACCCAGCTCGGGTGGTCCCTCGACACCAGGCGGCCCCAAGCCGACCGGCCCCACGACTCCATCCGGCGGCGGCCCCGGCGGACCGAATACTCCGGCGCCCACCGGCCCCGTAACTCCTCCCGCCGGCGGCACGCCGACTCCATCGGGCGGCGGCGGCCCCGTCACCGGCGCCAACATGGGTCCGGACCTGACGTCTTGGACGTTTTGGTGGGGTTTCAACCGCGAAAAGTATTTAAATTTAAAAGCGCACATTGCCAAGAGTAGCGATGTCATCACAGGCGGAGACGACGAGGGTCTCGTCGGCGGCAAGGCCGGGCGCACGTCGATGCGTCCGTCGATCGATCAAGTTCTCCGCGAAGCCGTTCCTGTTCTTAAGGAAGCGCTTGAGAAGGAAACCAACCGCGACATCGTCACGGGCTCCTTGATCGCGCTTGCTAAGATTGGACAGGAACCGCAACAGATGGTCGATATCTTTAAGAAGTTCCTTAGTAATGACGTTCAGGAAATCTCCGAAACCGCCTGCCTCGTATTTGGTATATTGGCGGCGCCGGAAGGCGTGCCGGTATTGATTGATTTCTTCGAGGACAGCGAAGGCGCGCGCAAGATCGTCGGCAAGCGCGAAGTTCCCTATCGCACGCGCACATTCGCCGCTTACGGCCTCGGACTCGTCGGCGCGCGAACGCCCGATTCGGATGTTCGCACGAAAGTTCAGGGAACATTAATAAAGTTCCTCGAAGGCGAAGGCGGCAAGCGAACGGCACAAAAAGATCTGCGCGTCGCGTCGATCATTGCATTGGGTCTCGTTAAAGATCCCGAGCGCAAGGCCGTCGCGGTTCTACAAAAGTATTTTGACGACAACCGCAAGCGCGAAGAGATTATTTGTGCACATATCCCGAACGCGATTGCACGATTGCTCGCCGATGCGCCGCCGAACGAACGCGGCGCGTACGTGCAACAGTTAATCGCGGAACTCGCGGAAAAGGGCCGCTCCGGCGACAAATATATGCGTCAATCGATGGCGCAGGCGATCGGCATGCTGACGCACGCCGACGATCCGTTTGCTAAGAAAGCTTTCGAAGTCCTGCAGGATAAAATTGAAAACGAAGTACAGAAGAACAACCTTCTCGCGTATTTCGGAATGATCGCGCTCGGCCAGATGGCGGGCACGACCAATCCCGGCAATGAATACGAAAAGTTTTTATTAGCAAAGGCGCAGGTGACCGGCGGACGCGTGATGACGCGCGCATGGGCCGCGATGGCGCTTGGAATTGAAGGATTCGATCAAATGAATCGAAAGGAACAAGTGACGCCGAATCCTGAAATTGGCAAAGCGCTGGTCGGCATGATGACTGAAATTAAGGATCCCGAGCAGCTCGGCGCTTACGGCATCGCGATCGGTCTCTTGCGTTATACAGAAGGCAAGGAACAACTGATCCGTCTGCTGGACACCGTCAAGGTCGATGAATATCGCGGTTATTTCGCCACGGGCCTCGGCTTGATGGGCGAGACGAGCGCGATCGGTAAGATTCAAGATCTTGTCAAGAGTTCGACGCGCCGACCGGAATTGTTACGTGAATGCGCGATCGGCCTCGGATTGCTCGGCGACAAGAGCGTCGTTCCTTCGTTGCTCAAGATTATGAGTGATAAAGAAAACAAAACGCTCGCCGTGCAGGCGGCGGTTGCGACGGCCCTTGGTTTCGTCGGCGATTATCGCGCCATCGAAAATAAGGATTCGAAGGAACTAACGCTGCCGCGCATGTTGCGCGACAAGGATCTCACCGCCGAAAGCCGCGCGTTCGCGGCCGTGGCGCTCGGACTCGTTTGCGACAAGGAAGAACTGCCGTGGAACTTCAAGATCTCCACCGATCTGAACTATACGGCCGTCACCGAAACGCTAAACGATCAGGGCAGCCAGACGGGAATCCTGAATATTCTATAAGTCTCTCCTGATAATGCACGGGCGGCCCGGTTTTCCGGGCCGCTTTTTTTATGCTCAAATGGACGCTTTCGTATTGTTATTTTTAAGATTCGAACGCGCGCGCGGCGATCCGATCGCGAGTCCAAAACTAATAAAAGCGAGCAGCGCCAGAAATATATAACAAAGTCCCGCGAAACTTCGGACACTCTGATTCGAAGACGTCACGAGTTCTTGATACTCGCGTTCCTGTTGAAGATAACGATCGCGGACTTTCATGGCGGCGAGTTCCGCCTCGCGTTGCGAGTCGGTCAATCGTGGATCCGTGGAAATCGCCTTGCGTGCCGCCCGATAATGCGCCGCCGCCTTGTCGAATCGCCGCTCCATCGCGTCGATGTCGCCGAGGATGCGCAGGATTTCCGTATCATTCGGGGAACTGGCGATCGCGCGCTCGCCCGCCGCGCTCGCGCCCGCGAGATCAAACGCTTTGAATCTTAAATATACATCTTCGCGCGTCCGGACCGGCTCGGGAAAGCCGGCGAGCGCCTCCGCCGCGTCGCCAAAGGCCTCGTGGTCGACGAGCGAACGCAGCGCCGCGATGGGATCGGGACGATCGCTCGACTCCTGCGGTCCGGTCGCGGCGCCGGCGACCAGTAATAGAACAGATATCGAATGGATCATGGCCGCGACCGCTCAGTTTCCGCGCGTCGCCAATTGTAAAGATCGCGCTTGAAGCTGTTCCATCGGCGCACAATCGTCCGTTAACAATGCGTCGGACGCGGCCGGTTCATACAAAAACATTCCGCCGGGTCCCGCGATGCACTGCGCGACGGCCGTCGTCGGATCGAGTCCGAACTGGCGGACTTTTTGTAAAAATCGGGCGGGCGTCGGAAGCGCCGAGCCGCGGCGCGCGATCACGATCGCATTATGATCGCGGCGAACATTAAGAATCGCGACGTTGGGCGGTTTTTGCTGGCCGGGCGCGAAAATCGACGAAAGCGTTCCCGCGATCGCGCGCAAAACCGGATCGTCGTTACCGAAACTCGAAACGTTGATCGCTACAATTCCGCCGTCGGCGAGTTTTTGTTTACATAATGCGAACATTTCGCGCGTGACGAGATGATACGGAATTTCCACTTGTCGCGCGTACGCGTCGATCAGAATCGCGTCGAAAGCCGACGGCGACGGCGCGCTCTCGGGGCGCGTTTCGGCGGGAACGGATGCGTTCGCGACGGGGTTCGCGGGAAGATACTGAAGCGCGAGCCTTCCGTCGATTCCGGAGTGAATCTTAGTAAATGACTCCAATTCCGACAAACGGAAGAACCGCCGCCCGAGATCCACCACCGCCGAATCCACTTCGACGGCGTCGACCGCCGGTTCGTGCGTCATTTCGGCGAGCGAGCGCGCCACGGATCCCGTCCCGGCTCCGATAATACAAATACGCGCGCCGCGATCGACGCCCGAAAACAGCGAGGCGGCCGCGAGAACATCATAATAATGTCCGGGGGTTTTTCGGGCCGGCGCGTCGAGCGATTGAAACGAATCGAGGCATTCGCTTACCTGAAGCCACCGCTCGCGTCCGGCGGCGCCCGACGGATCGTTTACTTCGATCGCCCGAAGATACTGTTCGCGGCCCTCGACCTCCGCGAGCAGCGTCGCCGGATCATTACAATCCTTGACCGGCCCCTGCAATGTTTGCTTTCCCGCGTAGCCGGACACACCTACAATAACGATTACAGTCACGGCGGGCCGCCATGCGTGATCGCAGGCGAGCAGCATCGTCCCGAGGCCGCCGAGCGCGAGTCCGCAACCGAAAAGCGTCGCGCGGACGCCGAATTGTGGAATGAAATAATACGTCGTTCCAAACGTCCCGGCGAGACCGCCGAGCGTCGAGAACGCGAGCACCAGTCCGGCCGCGCGCCCGGGGCCGATCGACGAACCCGGCAGCGCTTTAACAAATAATGGATTGGCAAAACCTAACAAAAAAACCGGTGCCGCGAAAATCGCGCACTGGGTAATCAATGCGCCGCCGCGCAGAACGGAAATGGCGTCGCCGAGAGCGAGATTGGCCGGTAATAGTAGTTTAGCGATGCGCGGCAGCGCGATCGGCGCCGCGCACGAGAGAGCGCCCGCGAGCGCGAGCGCGATGCCGAGCGCGCGCACGGCGCGTCCGCGTTCCGCGAGCGCGCCCCCCGCCGCGTATCCGCACGCCAATGCAAATAAAACGACTCCGATCGCGCTCGTCCAGATTTCCGTGGATGCTCCAAAAAAAGGCGCGAGCGCTCGCACGGAAGCGAGTTCGAGCACCATCGAGCCCGCGCCCGCGACGATCGCGGACGCCAGAAGTAATATGAAGCGCAGCGCGGGAATCGTATTCTCTTCGCGTTTAGTTAATATTATTTTCCGTCCGCGGGCTTGGATGCCGTCGGATCGCCGGCCGGCGAAGACTGGGGTTTGAAATCCGCGTCGCTCGCTTTCTTGCGCGGCACGTCGATCGGACGCGTGCGAGATGTAAAGATCGCGCCCATGTCCATTCCTTGATAATACGATTCAAAACACTGTTTCAGCGTTTCGAACGTCGGCGGCATGGTTTCTTTTCGCGGTTCCTGTCCGTTGGTTTTGATTGTGACTTGTTTTGATAGATCGACGACGGCGTCGGACAAAAATAAGTAATATCGCGTCACGTTTTCGCACTGCACGGTGATTTCGTTAGTTTCACGATCCGCTTTGACGTCGACGCGCACTTCCTTCGACGGTTCGGGATCATAAGCAAACCAAACGCACGGCCGCTGGACGCGCTCGCTCTTGACTACGGATAAAATGTGCGACGGATAGGGATTGCGCACGACCTTCGAAAGCCAGCCGGCGATTTCATCGACTTTGGGCGCTTGCGAAACGGTTACATCCACACCCGCGGCCTTTGCGCGATCCAACCACTTCGCCTTGCCCCCCGCGCCGTCGCCGACTTCGCGATCGAATCCGCTCGCGTCGCCCATTAATAATATCGGAGTATTTAGAAAGTTTTCGGGTTTGATATCGCCGGGGTCGCCGCCCTTTGCAACAAATGCAGAAAATAAGAATGGAAACCGATCGAATACCGTCGCCGCCGCGCGAACGCCCGCGCCGATGCCGCCGATGGCGATGCGATTCGGATCGACGCGAAGAATCGTGCGCACTTCGCGAAGCGGCTTCATGATCGCATGATGCAATTTGGTCTGGTCGTCCCATGCGGTGTCCGGAATATCGATGACCACCATGATCTGTCCCGGGTTTTCGGCGTCGCCCTCGAATAGTATATTAACTTTGCCTTCGCCTTTGAATTCCTCCGCGATCACCTGTTTCGACAGTTTTCCCTTGTCTTGAATGACAAGAAAAACCGGCCATGACTTCTTTTGCGGGTCGTACGATTTGGGAATTCGGCGTGTATAAGTATTTTTGGGTTCTTCGACGAGCTTGATCATCGTGTCGACGCCGCCCGTCGTCGCGCCTTTTTTAAAATCGGCGTGCGTGGCGAGATATTCCGAAAGAATGGACGTCCAATCGAGCGTCGCCGCCAGACAATCGCTGTCGATCTTATATTTCTTGGACAAGTTATTCTTTAGATGTCTGCGCAGGGCCTCCTCGCCCGTTTTCATTTTCTTGTCGGCGGCCTTGAACTTTTCGCTGTCGACGCCGTCGTGATCCTTCGCATCGGAACGCGCTTCGAGCGGATCGAGATAGTCCTTGACTTTTTTTAGTAAATCTTCCCGATCCTTTTTATCAAAAATGCCCTTCTGTGCCGGCGCCGGTTTTGTTTGAACGGCCGCGGCGCTGGGAATAATGACATTTGCCGCAAGCAGGACGACGGCGGCAACCGAAACGGTGAAACGATGCATCATGGAATATTTAAGATACGCAGGGATGTTAACAGCCTGTGGCAGAGTTAATGGACACAATGCCAATGGACACTATGCAAATACGACCTTGCCGTCACCCTCGACGACGCGACCGATGTCGAATACGTCTTCGCCGGCGCGGTTCAGCAACTCCGTGACACGCGGCGCATTGGCGGGTCGAACGAACAGAACCATGCCGATACCCATGTTCAAAGAACGATAAGCATCGTCGGGGGGCACGTTTCCGTGTTTGACAAGAAATTGAAAGAGCGGCGGCGGCGTCCATGCGGAGCGATCGATCACTACCGATGTTCCCTTCGCGAGGACGCGGGGAATATTATCGCCAAATCCCCCGCCGGTGATGTGCGACATCGAGGAGACGAGTCCGGCTTCGAGCAGCGGCGAGACAAGATTGAGATAGGGTCGATGAACGGCGAGGAGCGCCTCGCCGATCGTGGGGCCGCCAAGTTCTGCGGGACGGTCGTGGATGCCCAGTTTTAATTGTTCAAAACAAATTTTCCGCGCGAGCGAATAGCCATTGGTATGAAGACCGCTCGATCGCAATCCGAGCGCGCGGTCGCCCGGCGCGACGCGCGTACCGTCGAGAACGCGATCGCGTTCGACAACGCCAACAATAAAACCCGCAAGATCATAATCGCCCGGTTTATACAATCCCGGCATCTCGGCCGTTTCGCCGCCGACGAGCGCGCATCCGGTTTCGCGGCAGGCCTTCGCCATGCCTTCGATGATCGACTTGACCATCGGCGGCTCCATCTTTCCGACCGAAATGTAGTCTAAGAAAAAAAGCGGCCGCGCGCCCATGACTAAAATATCGTTGACGCAATGATTCACGATGCACTGGCCGATCGTGTCGTGTTTTTGTGCCATAACCGCGACGGCCAGTTTGGTTCCGACGCCGTCAGTACTCGCGACGAGGACGGGATCCTTAAATTTACCCGCCGATGCCAAATGAAATAATGATCCGAAACCGCCAATACTCGCGAGCACGCCCGGTGTGTGCGTCGATTGAATGGCGCCGACAGCTCCTTTCACGGCGGCGTATTTCGCATCGATGTCGACGCCGGCCTTTTTATAAGTCATGCCGTCGGGAGTGCTGCTTTGCGTCATGGGGTTCGATAATGCGTCGATTAGTTTTTCGCGACGAGGCGGTCGAGGGCGGCCGCATTCGAGGCGCGCTCCCGGAGATCATTGAGTATTTTTTGATTATTTTGAAACCCGATCGAATCCGGCAGATGGTCGATGGAGAAAAATGCCGTGGCTTCCGCGTCGTCGCCCGCGCACAGTTCGCCGCCGATCGGCCGGCAAAGATAAACATTCAGATTCGCGCGTTTCCGCGCGTCATCTGTAGTGTACATGACGTCGAGAAGCGTCAAGATTTCCACTTCGAGCCCGCACTCTTCGCGGGCCTCGCGGATGGCGGCCTGCGCCGGCGATTCATGATATTCCTGAAAACCCGCCGGCAACGTCCAATGACCGCGATAGGGCTCGATTTTTCGTTTAACAAGACACACGTCGCGCCCCGCGACGACGACCGCGCACGAGGCGGATGCCGGATTTGCATATAATACAAATCCGCACCGCGAGCAGACCGGCCGCTCGACGCCGTCAAGCGGCGCGCGTCGCAGCTCGTGCGCACACATGGGACAGAAGCGGGCTTGGGATTCCCACACGCGAGCCAGCATACCGCACGGCCGGTGCCTCCACGCTTCCGCACTTTCATCCGCGACTCCGGCGTCCTATCGTTCAGGCCCCCTATGAAACGAATCGTGGTTCTCGGATCGACCGGAAGCATCGGCGAAAGCACACTCCGGCTCGTCGCCGAGCAACGCAACCGATTCAAAGTCGTCGGCCTGTCGGCGCGCCGCAACGCGGGACGACTCATGGAACAGGCGGAAGCATTCGATGTTCGAATGGTCGCGCTCGCGGAACCCGACGCCGTCGCGGGAGACGCTAAGAATCGCCTCGCGCAGGGGAAAATCAAACTTTTCGGCGGCGAACGCAGCAGCGCGGAATTGTTAGAAGCCGCGGATTTCGATTTGTGTATTCACGGAATCACCGGCGCGGCCGGCTTGCCCGCGTCGCATGCATGTTTACAAAAAGGCCGCGCGCTCGCGCTCGCAAATAAAGAATCGCTCGTCATCGCCGGCGAATTGTTACTTTCGCTTTCGCGCGCGACCGGCGCGCCGATCCTTCCCGTCGATTCGGAACATTCCGCGATCTTTCAATGCGTGCGGCACGAACCGCGGTCGCGGATTCGTAAAATTTACTTAACTGCGTCGGGCGGACCCTTCCGCGACCGCGCGCTGGATGCGTTTGCAACGATTACGCGCGACGAGGCCTTGAAGCATCCCAATTGGGACATGGGGGAGCGCATCACCGTCGGTTCGGCGACCATGATGAACAAAGCATTTGAAGTCATTGAAGCGCACCACATGTTTCAATTGCAATCTGAACAAATCCGCGTGCTGATCCACCGCCAGTCGATCGTGCACTCGATGGTCGAATTCGAGGACGGCAGCATGCTCGCGCAGCTCGGCGTGCCCGATATGCGCATTCCCATTCAAGTGGCGCTTCACCATCCCGATCGGGGACAATTTGATTTTGAACCGTTCGATCCCGTTCGATTTTCAAATTTAACATTTAGCGAAGCGGAGCGCGATCGTTATCCGTGCCTCGCCCTTGGTTACAAATGCATAAAACTCGGAGGAACGGCGGGCGCCGTGCTCAACGCTGCCGACGAGGTCGCGACGCAGCGGTTCCTCGACGGTTCGATCCGCTTTCCGGACATCGCGAGGATTTGTGAAGCCGCGCTGCGCGAAATTCCGATTCAACGGGCGGACACGCTCGCGGCCGTTTTCGCCGCCGACGCGCGCGCGCGCGACTTTGCCCGTTCCTTTGCAACGAAACCGAGCTAAAGAATAGAAACATCGCCCCGTGGACACTCTCGTAACGATTCTTCAATCCGTTTTCGGCTTCGGATTCTTAATATTTATTCACGAACTCGGGCACTTTCTCGCGGCGCGCTGGTGCGGAGTCGATTGTTATGTTTTTTCGCTCGGCTACGGTCCCCGGCTCGCGGGATTTGTAAGAAACGGTTGCGATTTCCGGATTTCGTGGATTCCGGTCGGCGGCTACGTCCGCATGGCCGGTGAAATCGGCGAAAACGACGACGGCCCGTCCGAGGGTTCGCTCGCGCGCAAATCGCCGCTGCGCCGATTCTTCGTTTATAGCGCCGGCGTTTTGATGAATTTTATCATTGCATTTATTATATTTCCGATTGTTTACTTCTGGGGCCTGCCCTCGCTGCCTCCCGTCGTCGGCTACGTCACCCCGGGAAGTCCCGCCTGGCATGCGCGCATCGTTCCGGGAAGTATTATTAAAGAAATCAACGGCGTCCGCATCGATTCCTTCGATCAGATTCCGATCGAGGTGGCCCTCGCGGCGTCGCCGATAACATTAAAATTGGAGGAACCTGCGCCGGATAATCCCGGCGAATTTCGCAGCCGCACGCTTTCCATCCCGTCCGAATACTTGGAAGAGCGCGGTACGCCTTATCTTGGCATCGACAATGGTAATAAAACGGAAATTGTTACCAATGCGGCCGGCAGGAGGATTGTGGGTTTTCCCGTGCACGTCCGCGAAGGGAGCGCCGCGTTCGACGCAGGAGCGCGCACGGGCGACGTGCTGATCGGGCTCGACGACGCCCCAGTCGACGCGCATTTTATGAATATGCTCGTCGAACGCGCGAACGAGCCCGCGGGAAAGCAGCCTAAACTACATTTCCTGCCGGGGCGGGAATCGCCGCCGCGCACGGGCACGGAAATCGCTAATATAACAAATCCGGCGGGAATCGCCGTCGTGCCGCGCCCGGTCAAGGACACGCAGCGGCCGATTCTCGGCGTTTACACGGCGCGGGATTGCGTAAAAGCGGTTCGCGATCTTAAGATTTTCGAACGGCTCGCTCTGAAGACGGGCGATCGAATCTTACAATTGAACGACCGGGCGCTCGTCGCGCCCCAGAATGTATCCGAAGCCGTCGCGGGCTCGCGCGAGATCGCCTGCGTCGTCAAACGCGGCGTTCAAACACTTAAATTAAAAACCGAATGCAACGATCAGGAGCGCGCGGAATTCGTCGAAGGACTCGCGCTCAACGAGGGCGCGGATCCGACGACGCGCGTTTACGTCCACCGCGGTTCCGCCGCCGAAAAAGCCGGAATCGAATCGGGCGATCGAATCTTAAAGATCGGCGACATGCCGACGCCCGCGTGGGAATCCGTATTGAAAGCGGTATCCGGCGCGAAAACGCCGCGTGTCACGGTGGAAATCGAGCGCGAATCCGGAGACGCCGTCCAACACTTAACAAAAACCGTCGAACTCGCCGAGACGTCGAGCCCCGATTTCGGATTCACCGCGATCGACGACAAGTTTTTATTACAAGCGACCGATCTCGGCGAAGCCATGCGGCTCGGGTTCACGGCATCGACGCGGTTTATTAAACAAATCATCCTCGTACTCAAAAAAATCGCGCTCGGGCAGGTCTCCGCGAGCAAGACCGTGAACGGGCCGATCCTGATCGCGGTCACGACCTATCAAGTGGCGCACGAGGGGTTCGTCCGATTATTATTCTTCCTGGCGATCATTTCGCTGAACCTCGCATTGATTAATTTACTGCCGATTCCGCTGCTCGACGGAGGCAACATATTTTTTGTCGTCGTCGAGGCGATCAAGGGTTCGCCCGTCTCCGACCGCGTGATCGGCGCGTCGCAGACGGTCGGCATCTTTTTGTTAATTACACTGATGGTGTGGGTGACGTTTCAGGACGTCCGCCGCGTCTTCTTCGGCATTTTTTAATTAATAAACCAAATGGCCGCGGTTGAATTCGGCTCGACGCGACTTGGCGCGCGCCTGCGGCTTCTGCGTTTTAGTAATTTTCCTTCGCCGATCGCCGACGTGCTCGCGGGTGCGGCGATTTCGCGGGTGAATTTGCGTGCGGGGTTCCGTTCGCCGCAAGACCCGGCGCTGCCGTGGGATTTTATTAAATTAATATTCGCGATCGCGGCGTCGGTTTGTATCTATCACGCGGGTATGGTTCTAAACGATCTCGCGGACCGCGCGGAAGATACAAAAACTCGGCCCGGGCGGCCGATTCCGTCGGGCGCCGTGTCCGTGCGCGAAGCGATTGCATGGGGAGTGTTATTAACGATCGGCGCGCTGGCGTGTTCGATTCCGGCATCCAATTGGAAGGTCATCCTGCCGCTCGCGGCCGTCGTTTATTTATATAATTTCGCGTCGAAACGCGGATCGTGGGCCGGGCCATTATTCTTAGGCTGCGCGCGCGCGCTGAACGTACTCGCCGGCGTCGCCGCGCTGGATTATGTAGATCCTAATTTGGATTACTACCCATCCGCGATGTCGTGCGACGAAACGCAGGTCTTTGCCGCCGTCGCCGGCTACGGAGCGGCGATCATGGGACTTTCGATCTTTGCCATTAACGAAGACCGCCCGTTTAGTAAACTTCGATCGTGGCTCGGCGGATGTTTTGCCGTCGCGGGAATTACCTGGGCGACCTACGATCTTTGGAGTCCGGTCTGGCAACTCGCGTGGATTCCGTTCGTCGAACCGTTATCTGTAATTTTAGGCCCATCGCGTCCGTGGACGCCCGACCGCGTCGGCCAGGTCGTCGGCGCGAGTCTGCGTTCGACGATGATTTATCAAGCGCTCGTTTGTTACAGTTGCGGCGCGCCCGAATTCGCGGTCGTCTGCGGCGCCGGTTACGTCGCGTCGCGGATTCTTTCGCGTTGGATTCCGCCGACGTAAGTTAACTTTACATTCGGTTTCGTTAAATTTACTCTTTCGGCGCTTCGGCCGCCGCCGCCCGGCGGATTTCGTCGAGCGTGCGCATGGCGTGTTGTTTCGTATCCTCGAAGAATGTATCAATTTCCTCCTCGATGCGGCTGTCGAGCGCTTCCGTACGGCGACGGTGGATTTCGGCGAGCACCTGCGCGGCGAGACGCGACGCTTCTGTAAAAAACTCGCGCATTTCGTTCATTACGCGCCGTTCGATCTCTTCGGCGGCTTCGGAGCAAGCAATCTGTTTCGCGATTTCGTCTCTCGCGATTTCCATGCGATTGCGGAGACGGCCCTCGAGATTCTTTATATCGCGGCTGCGCCGAAAGTTTTGAAAGTCCTGGTTGTCCGACGGCATGGTGCCTCCCTCTCCACAAAAAAAGGATTGCAACTCTTATCGTCGCGCGCGCGATTATCCTGAAACGGGAAAATTCTTCGCGAGAAACGCCAGCGCCTCCTCGCGCGTCGCGATCTTTTCCTCGAGTTCCGCGTCGCGGAGGGCTTCGAGCATCGTTTTGAAATTCGGCCCCTGCCGATAGCCGGCATTTAACAAATCGCGGCCGTCGAGCAGCAGGCGCCTGACGGCCTGCGGAGGATGATCGCGCAATTTTTGCAATTCGGCCTTCATGTAATGATAATTCTCGAGCGCGCCGTGCGACGAGCTGCAATCGGCCAAATGCAACGATAAATGATCGTCAATATTCGCTTTTGCCAGAAACCGCAGTTGCTTCGCGCGCCGCCATTTCTGAAATCCGCCGATGTGGATGTGCTCGGCGACCAGATCGTGGACTTCGTCGATGATGTCGTTCGAATATCTCAATTGCCGCATGCGCGCGTCCGAGATTTCGCAAGAAACCGGTTCGTGTCCGTGAAAACGGATGCGATCGGACCATGTGAGCGTTCTTACTTTTCCGACATCGTGAAACAATGCGGAGAGTACGAGAACGGGAGTTTTCGGTTCGATGCGCTCGACGACGTCGACGGTGTGAACCCAGACGTTGCCCTCGGGATGAAATTTGGCGGGTTGCGGCACTCCGCGCATCGCCCCCGCTTCCGGCAAGAATTCGTCGACGAACTGAAATTGTTCGAGCATGCGCAACGCGGCGCCCGGATGCGGCCCCGTCAGCATTTTTATCAATTCGGCGCCGACGCGCTCGGCGGAAAGTTTTCTTAACAAATGGGGCCGCATCCGCATCGCCGATTCGGTGTCTCGTTCGATTGTTAAGTTAAATCGCGCGGCGAATCGAACGCCGCGGAGCAGGCGAAGCGCGTCTTCTTCGAATCGATCGCCGGGAACGCCCACGGTGCGGAGCAGCCGCGCATCGAGATCGGAGAGTCCACCGACGTAATCGATGACGCAATTCTCGACCGGATCGCCGAAAAGCGCATTGATCGTAAAATCGCGGCGCTTGGCGTCCTCCTCGGCGGAAACGCCGAAAACTAACGATCCCGGGTGCCGCGCATCGCGGTATTCTCCTTCGGCGCGAAAGGTAGTGACCTCGACTTTACAATCGCCTTCGAGAACGGTCACCGTTCCGTAGCGAACGCCCGTCTCGACGACTTTGTCAAAAATCCGCATCACCTGCGCCGGAAGCGCGGACGTGGCGACGTCGAATTCGCTTGCTACGATTCCGAGCGAGGCATCGCGAACGCAGCCGCCGGCAAGCCACGATTCGAATCCCGCCGCGCGCAGGCGCTCGACAATCCCGCACGCGCATCGGCCCGCGTCGTTCTTTACAAATGATTCGGGGAAAACGCGCCGCTGGATCATGATTTTCCGAATTCTACATATTTAACAGACGTATTTTTTCGGTATTATCGGACGCGTGCATCAACAAATTCGCGAGATGAAAGCTTCAGACCGGCGCGCCAATCGGCAGTGCGCCAATCGGCAGTGCGCCAATCGGCAGTGCGCCGGGTTTTCGGTCATTGAACTCCTGATCTTGATCGCGGGCGCGCTGGTTATCGCGGGACTGACGGTTCCGGTGCTGCGCGGCCTCACTTTGGTTAGCAACACCGAGAGCGCGATCGAGACGCTGCTACGAGCGAGGGATTTTGAGATTCGATTCCGCGAAAAAGATATTGCTACAAATAGTCTCGGCAAACCGCGATTCGGAAACTGGAGCGAATTGACGCGTTCGGGACTCAATCTCGAAGATGCCAATGTTTATGAAAACGGCCGGTTGCTCGTGAAGCACGGTTACGTCTTTCAAATTTACTATTCTGTAAAATCCGGCGACCCGGTTCCCGACCCCGCGGCGGTCGACGCGGACACCGCGAAGAATGGATTTATCATTTACGCGTGGCCGCTCGAATACGGACGCAGCGGTTCGAGCGCATTTGCAATCGATCCTTCCGGTTTGTTGCGCGTCCCGTCTTCACCGGGTGTTCTCGAGTCCAAGAATATTGTGCGCGGATATTCCGGCCTCGAGAATCGTCCGCGATTTGATGCAGCCCGCTCGGAGGATTATGCGAAAAACGCGGCGGCCGGCAGTGTGTCTGTGAATACACTGCCTACAAATACATTGCCGATAAATACACTGCCCGCGAATGCCCGCCCCATTGCCGAGCGCGGCATGGACGGCGACATGTGGGAAATCGTTTCGGCCAGCTTGAACTGATGCTTACAATTTAATAATACGTATACAATAGCCAATTGATGAGTTTGCGAACCCCGAAATCGGGTTCGGACTCGAGAAGCCGCTTCAGGACGGCGGCGCCGGCGGATTTCTCGAATGTTGGAATAAATCGCAGCGCGATCGCGCGCACTTCGGGATGATCGCTTCGGTTGGATGCAACGCGCCGCAGCAGCGCGGAAACGCCATCGCGCGGAATTGTAAAGTATGTGAGTCCGCGCACGAGTCCAAGGCGTCTCTCCGGATCCTTTTCCGATTCGATCGCGCGGCTCAATGCTTCAAATCCGGCCTCGCCCAAATTAGACAATTGAATGGCCGCATATTCATGAAGCGGGATGTTTTCGACCAACTGGATTTCGCCGCCCGTCAGATACTTCAAAAGCGCAGGGACGCCCCTCGGATCCCGCAAGCGTCCAAGGGCCTGAATGTATCCGGCTTTGCGGTTGAGGGGCGCCGCTTCCAGTTTTTCAATAATAGGCTGGACCGCGACCGGATCCGCGATCATGACGTCTGTTAAAACATCCAATCCCTGCGAAATGCGCGCGGGTTCGTTTGATTTCAGATTTTCAAGATCGGCCGCGAGATCCGGACGCTCGCCGAGCATTATCAATAAGCGGATCGATTCGACGCGGACCTGCAGGTCGGCATCGTTTACTTTACTTCGAAGCGCGGCGCGGACTTGTTCGAGCGACTCCCCCGTCGGAGGACCGCTCGAAACGCCCTCGCGAATAGATACAAGTCCGGCGATCAGGCGCACCTGATTGTCCGCGGAACGTAAATTATGAATCGCCCCTGAATAATCTTGAATGCGCGCGAGCTGGATCGACGCGGCGGCGCACAGAAGATTGGTTGGATCGACGGCGATGGCGCGGACCTTCTTTAATATTTCGGGATCGCGCGTCGGCACCAATCCGAATGCCGCCGCCTCGCCGAACGGCGTCGGCAAATTTAAACACTTTCTCAAGTGCTCTTCCGCATTCTTTATGGGCCGCTGCGCGAGCGACTCCATCGCCGTCTTGCGGAATTCGAATGCAATGGTTTCGGATTGGGCAATTTCGGCGAGCGTCGCGTCCGCGTCGGGAGCATCGATCAAACCGATCGCGTGAACGATAATTTTGCGAACCGAGAGTTCGTTGACCGCAAACGCGGCCTTGAGCGCCGGAAGCGCGAGCGGATTCTTTAATTCTCCGAGCGCCCGCGCCGCGTCGGACCGTGCCGTGCCCGAGGGATTGCCAAGTGCGCGCACGAGCAGCTTGACGGCATTTTGATTCTTCGTTTTTGTAGCCGAAAGCGCCTGTGCACAATTCGAAATGGCGCCGAACTGTTGCGGATCGTCGACGATTGGCTCCAGAATTCGAAGTATTTCGAGCGCCGCCTCCTCTCCCGCGGCGCCGAGTTCTCGAATGGCGAAATTCTTGGCGTCGAGACTTCCCTTTACTAATTTTTCCGCGTACCGCGCATTGAGATTGCCCGGGTCAAGATCATACAATTCCGGAAGGATCGGAAGCGATTTTAACGTATCCGCGAGCAGACTCGGGCGCGAAGCGGATTGTAACAATTCCGCGGACGACGGTTTCGTCGCGGCGGAAGGCGCTGGCGACGACGCCAGCATTGCATTTGTCTTGGGAGGCGGCGGCGCGTTCGCGGGCGACGATAGTGCGCTTGTTTCGCCGTGGTCGCAGGCGACAGCCATCGCCATGAGCAACAGAAAGGGTGCGCGGCGGCGGGTCTCGGTTATGGTCATTCGGTGTTTAGTTTGTTCCGTGCAGTATGTCCCAACATTTAGCGAATCCAGTACCGCCCGCGAAGAGTGCTCCGTCGTTCTCGATCGGAAACGTGATCATTCCGGGCCGGCTCGCGCTCGCGCCGATGGCGGGATTCTCGAATACGGCGTACCGCGTTCTCGCGCGCCGCTACGGCGCCTCGCTGACGACGACGGAAATGGTGAGCGCGCGAGCCCTCGCCGTGGGCAACGAAAAAACGCGCCGACTTCTGGACCGCGCGGACGACGAGACGCCGGCGGCGGCGCAGGTTTTTGGTAATGATCCGGAATCGCTTTCCGAGAGCACGCGCATTGTCGCCGATCTCGGATTCCAAATTGTGGATGTCAACATGGGCTGTCCGGTTCCAAAGATAACAAGCGGCGGCGCCGGGTGCGCGCTGATGAATCAACCCGCCGACGCGGCCCGCGTCATGGAACGCATGGTGCGTTCGAGTCCGATTCCCGTAACTGTAAAGATCCGCGCCGGCTGGAGCGATGCTCATAAAAACGCTCCCGAAGTCGCGCGGGCGCTCGAGAGCGCCGGGGTCGCCGCCCTCACGGTTCACGGGAGGACGCGCGAGCAATTGTATACGGGCCGCGCCGATCGCCGTTTGATCGCCGAAGTTAAGAGTAATGTTCATATTCCCGTTTTTGGCAACGGCGACGTCGACTCCCCCGCGGAGGCGCTCGATATGTTTCAATCCACCGGAGTCGACGGCATCGCGATCGCGCGCGGCGCGCTCGGGCGCCCGTGGATATTTCAACAAATCGAGGCGATGCTTGCCGGTGCGCAGCCGCCGGCCCAACCATCGCCAGCCGAAATCGGCGGCCTATTGTTGGAATTGATGGAAGGCGTCGTCACGCTGTACGGCGAAACGACGGGAATGCGCATGATGCGCCGTCTGGCGGCGGACTTTTCTCGCGGAGTCCCCGGCGGCGCGCGTTTTCGCGAAGGTTGCGTGCGCGTTTGCACGCGCGAGGGCCTCATTTCATTAACAAGAGCGCACTTTCACTTTGAGGGCGATGTTCCGCCGTCGCCCGTACCTCCGCCGAAGGACGGTCCGCTGCCGTTGCCCGAGCCGGGCGGCGGTTAGAGTTTAGTATAATTAAAAAAACGGGCGGAACGCGATGTTCCGCCCGTCGAATCAGCTTCTATTTATTAGAAGTTGAGAGACCAAAGCATCGGCGAAAGGAAAAGACCTCCAATTCCGATTCCGATGTACGGAGGTCCGGCGATCAACACCATCATGTCCTCGAGGTCGAGGAATTGATTGGTAATAACCGGCGCGGACGCGGCGAGGGAATGTACAATTCCGACCGACGACGTAACGGTTCCGACGCCCGTCACGATGTGGACCGGAAAATTAGTACCGCAGGGATCGGGCGCTTGCGAGACGCCGATGTAAAGACTGATCGATTCGTTGCCGGGGAACACGGCAATCGGGCCCGTGTATCGTCCCAGCGAGAACGCCGAGAGTCCCGTCGGGAGCAGGGGCGCCCATGCGATATTATTATAGAGATTTGTAGTTCCCGGGCAGCCGTACGGGAAAACCAATTGTTGCAAAACCCAGGCGTTGATCGTCGGATTCGGCGGTTGCGCGCACGCGCAGTACGTGCCAACGGTCGCCAGATTTCCATTTAACTGAACGGGAACTTCGGACTTGCAATCCCACTGCAGCGGAGACGCCGTGAGATTATAAGTAACCGATCGAACCGCGTCGGCCCGGACTCCCCCCGCCGGAACCGGCGCGGGAGCATAAAGAAACGGAATTGGTCCGACAAAACTATACATATGCGTCGGATTCGGATTCGGCGAGATCGGATTGACGCTGATGCTGTTGTGCATGAAATCGCCGCACAAATTGGTTAAATTGATCGCGACGCTAAAGATTCCGGACGAACAGTCGCGGGCGTAGTCGATACTACCGATAAAGTGAACCGGAAGACCGGCCATCGCGACCGCCGGAATCGGACAGGGCGAAGTGGACAACGGGGTGATTTGATATGTAAAATCACAATTCACCAGGAATCGCCAAACCTGGCGCAGGTTCGTTCCGCTCGCATCGACTTCCTCCCACGTGCGCGCGTAGCGGGCGATCATCGTGCTCGGATTCAGTACCGTCGGCCCCGTGATGTCCGCTTGAATAACGAATACATCACAAAAAATCTGGGCGGGCGGTGTGATCTGGATCTTTACATTCCATTGTGACACCGGAATACAGTTATCAAAACAGGCGCCGAGCGAAGGAATGCTGAATCCCGGAAATGGAGGCAGCGTCGGCATGACGTTGACGCAGCAGGCGCCGGGGACGGCGAAGCCATCGTCGTTAAAGCACTGGCTCATCGCCGGTGGGGCGAAGATCAGTGTGGCCGCGCTAACAGTTGCCGCGGCGATTTTCATAAAAGACATGTTGTTACCTCATCGGGGTTGTGGACTTGCAGGGCGATTGCCCACATACGGCCTATCACAATCTCGGGACAGGCGCCTCGCAAAAATGGCGAAAAATGAAGAATACGCGGACCCGCCAAACGCCAAACGCTCCGGACGTCTCGCGCGGGAGAGGCCCCGTGACGAAAATGGACGAAACCCCGATGCCAATTGTTTCGTTTTCGAAATCTACGATCGTTACGACAACGGCACGGCCTGCCCGGTCTTCACCCATAACAAACCAAAAACAAGCAATCCGGCGTGCGCCGCGAGGGCCGCGATCGTCGGCGCGAACGCGCCCCCGGGGAGCAGAATTAATAAAAGAATCGGTCCGACGACCGCGGCGAACATCGTCGACCAGAACGCGCGCGAAAAAGGCCCGTGAATTAACAATTCTTTCGCGCGTTCCGCGTCGCCTCCGCCGTGTTTCGTAAATAAATCCGATGCGATAAACAATCCGTGCGCCGCAAGCGAATATATTAATAAATTGCCCGCGTTCGCGCCCGCGAGAAGCGCCGCGGCCGCGCCGGCGACCAGAGCCTCGACCACGAGATGCGGCGCGCGCAACGGACTCTGCCAGAAGTCGCGCCCTTCGGCCTGCGCGAACAGGAATCCCGAATAACCCGCGGTCGCCGCTCCCAGCGCGACGGAAATATAACGAAGCGCCGTCGCGATCGAATCGAGTCCGGCGATTTGCGCCGCGACCGTCGCGACGAGGGCGGCGCCGAACAACGATAATATTACAGTTCCGCGCACAAGCCAGCTCTTCCAATTAGGCCGCGTCAGAATGGTATAAAACTTCGAGGGACGCTTCAGATCCACGACTAACAAAATCATCGTGATTCCTAAAAATAACAATGCCGCGGCCTCGGGGCCGAATTTCTGTAAATTTCCGCGAAGTCCGAGCGCTCCCGCGAACGGCGCGAGCATCGCCGCGCCGGCCGAGACCGCCTTTGTCCACAAATAGGTTCCGACTTTCCAGCCCCACGGCGCAGGATGCGAAACGTCGTAAGCGACGCGAACATTAATATCTTCGTCGAAGTTGGAACCGGGTGGCGCGGGCGTCGCGCGCTCCGACCAAAGATACATATTTTCCTGTCGCGCCTCGTTCGGCGTCAGCGTGCTCGAATCCGCATCGATATAAAATAACTTCGGACCCGTGCCTTGCTCCGGTTTGCGCACGGACACGGGGTGGCGCGCGGTCAAATTGCGAATTTCACTATTCGGATCGTCCAGATCCCCCGCGACGATGGCGCGTTCGGGACAGACAACGACACAGGCGGGTTCGAGTTGTTTTTCGACGCGGTGCGCGCAGAAATGACACTTCTCCGCGGAACCCGTGTCTTCATTTAGATAAATGGCGTCGTAGGGACAGGCCTGCATGCAGCCTTTGCATCCGATGCATGCATCGCGATCCAAGTCTACAATTCCATCCTTGCGTTTTTCGAGCGCGTTCACCGGACAAATGGTTACACATGGCGCGTTCGTGCAATGATTGCATCGCAGTACCGCGAAGTGCCGCCGAACCGCCGGAAACGTCCCCTTTTCTGTATATTTAACCCACGTCCGGAATTTGGATACTGGAACGTGATTTTCGGATTTGCACGCGGTCGTGCAGGCATGGCATCCGATGCATTTGCGCTGGTCGATGAGAAATGCGTAGTTGGTCACGGAGGCGCGCAAACTACGCGATCCCGCGCCGGGTTCGCAACCATGAGATCACAAACAATTCGGGCGGCGAACGATTGCCGCCCGAAGAGACTCTGTTTTACATGGCGCGGATACTACTTATTCGACCGGCTCAGAAATTCGCCCGTCTCGGTCGAAATCTTGATGAGGTCGCCGATTTCGATGTGCGGCGGCGCCTTCAGTTCGTAGCCCGTTTCAACTTTAACACTCTTCGTGACGCTCGTCGCGGTGTTGCCGCGCGCCGCCGGGTCCGCCTCGGTGACTCTTAAGATTACAGCCGAGGGCAATTCGACTGAAATCGGCAGATTCTCGTGAAATGTTACAATAACATTCGAATTTTCCGTAACATAACGCATCATGTCGCCGATGACATCCGCGGGCATCGGAAACTGATCGAAGGACGTATTGTCCATGAACGTGTAGCCCGAATTGTCTTTATATAAATACTGACACTCTTTCTTTTCGAGGTAAACCTCGTCGACGGTGTCGCTCGATCCGAGCCGGAGACTCTTTTGGTTTCCGCTCTTCAGATTTCGGAGCTTGATTTGGTGGATGGCGCGCCAGTTTCCGGGCGTAATGTGTTCATAATCGACGATGACCCAAAGATCGTTGTCGACGCGGACGACCATTCCTCGTTTGACTTCAGTTGCGCGAACAGACACGTGGATACTTTCGTGGATAAGGGTTGCAGTGAATTTAGGACCCAGATGAAATTTGGGCCGAAGAATATAGCGAATTCGCCGGCGTCTCGAAAGGCAAAAGGAACCGCCGCGAGCAGCGTAGTCCACGCCGAATCACGGATCGTAGCGCCAGATTCTTAATGTTTGTTCCTTTCCCGCAAACTGTAACGGCCACTCGGCGACGGCGCGGCACCGCTCGCGGAGAAAATCGACGAGGCGCCCGCGATCGGCGCTTTTCCATTCGTCGAGATCGACGTCGAGAATCATGAACCACGCCCGCTGACCAAGCCGCGGAATCACCTCGAACTTCGCCGCTTCGTAGGGATTTAAGTAAATGCAGGACGCCACGCGTCTCGGAAGGCGATTCGAAGGATTCAAATAACATTCGACAACGGTCCCCTGCGTGGCGGCGATCGTGTCTTCGGGCTGACGATGGCTCCAGACGTACGCGCACGCCTCCCGCCAGCGCGCGCGGTGGCCTTGCTCCGCCGTATAATACAAATAAGCGCCGCCTGCGAAATCGCAGACCAGCACCGCGGCCATCGCGCCCGCGGCGAGTCGTGCGCCCGGAAACGGAGTCCAGGCAAGAAACATCAGTTCGCGGCCGACGACCAAAGCTAAGAAAGGAAGCGCGGCAAGCACGTATTGTGCATTTGCGCGGACGACGCAGGACGCGGCGAATCCCGCGGCAAGCGCGCCGAAACCGATCGATGCAAAGAATAACGTACGCCGGTCGCGGCGCGTCCACGCGCGGATTGTTAACAAAGCCGCCGCGGCGAGAAGCGTCGGTCTGAAATAGTAAGCACACGTCGATATAAATAATCCGGGCGACGCGTCCGCCTTGACTTTATAATGAACCCAGATCGCGTGCCGCAACGGTGTTAACAATAATATCGCCGCGATCGCGGCCGCCGCGACGATGAGTGCGATCCATGCCGTTCCGCGGCCGGCCGCCCCGCCGAACCTCCCGCGGAAAAGGGCAAATATAAACAATCCGGGAACGAGAACGAGCGCCGTGGGATGCGCGAACGCCGCGGCGGCGAGAAACAACAATCCCATCGAAAACTCGACGCGTCTGCCGGATATAAATGAACTTCCGAGAAGCAGCCCCGCCGGCGTCGCGCAGGCCACCTCCAACGCATAGGACCGCGCGTTTTGCGACCAATATAAATGAAATGGCGCGAGCGCGACCAACACTCCTGCAAAAAGCGCCGCTTTGCCGCCGGCTCCGCGCGCGCCGAACCATGCGGTGAATACTACACCTAGAATTCCAAAGATCGCGGGCAGCGTCCGGACGACGCGTTCGTCGAGTTGCCAGCCGATATGCCGCGCGAACTCGAACCACGCCCCGTAAACCCGGAATGAAAGTCCAAAGTCGGGCAGCCTGCCGGGATCGGATTCGTAAAATGCGTTCGAATCGTTCATCGTAAACGCTTCGTCGCTCCAATAACTCCATTCTCCCAATTTATAAAATCGCAACGCCGCCGCGATGCCGGCAAGGGCGAGCAATGCAAGCCAGAAAAGCCACGTTCGACGGTTCGCGGTCACGAAAGTTAACTTAAACTTATTATGACGATCGGCGCGCGCGCCTGCTTGCGGACGTTTTCTTTACCGCCGGACGCGACTCGACGCGCCGCGCGCGGACGATTTCGCTGTATTCGGCGCGCCACTGTTCGCCCAGATACTGGCGGTTTTCGTAGGTTCGTTTAATAATAAATACCGCTTCCTCGGGATCGTCCGTCAAATATACTAAATTCGGATCGATGGGCGAAATCATCTTTTCGCGAACCATCGTGCCATGGATCCAGTCGACGAGCGGTCCATAATAATCGCGTCCCATCAATATAATCGGAAAATGTTTAATTTTCTGCGTCTGGACGAGCGTGAGCGCTTCGAAAAACTCGTCCATCGTTCCGAATCCGCCCGGCAGGACGACGTAGGCCGCGGCGTATTTCACAAACATTACTTTTCTTGCGAAAAAGTAATCGAATGTAATCGATATATTCTGCCATGGATTCGGTTTTTGTTCGAATGGTAATTTAATATTCAGGCCGATCGATTTCGCGCTTGCCTTCATCGCGCCGCGGTTCGCCGCCTCCATGACGCCTCCCCCGCCGCCCGTGATCACGCCGAATCCCGCCTCGCCAAGGAGTTGTCCGACGCGCTGGCCTAATTGATATACAGGATCGCGGCGTTTGACCCTCGCGGAACCGAAAACGGTCACGGCGGGCCCGACGTTTCGCATGGTTTCGAATCCCTCGACGAATTCGCCGAGCATTTTGAAAACCATCCAGGCGTCGGACGCTTTTGGCTGAAGTTCCGTCTGCGCGGATCCGCTCGAATGTCCGTTTCCGGCTGCGTGGGCAGGGCGATGATTATTTAGAAACTTTTGCACGGTAATTTTTTTAATGAAATAGCCTTCGTCGTTTCCGAGGTTCCATCCTAAATCGAGATTTTGACAACCTTTCCGGCTTCGACGGTCACGCGCGCCTCGCGGAACTCATTCTTCGCCTCGTCGGTGACGACGACCCACGCATCGCCCTGCGGCACGCGGTCGAAAAGCCACAATTCGCCTTCCCGTCGCGGCTCGCGAACGCCGAGGCGCTGCAACGCCTCCGCGCCCGACTTCCCGCGGCTTGGATCGACGGTGAATTGTAAAATCGGCGATTCTTTCGAGCGAACTTCGACGACGCCCGTCGCGCGCGCGGCGGCCGCGAGTTCGACGCGGCTTCCGTCTTGAATCTTGACTTCGACGAGACCCGTGTCGAATTGTTCGTTCGCCCAGCCGGCTTTACAATTGCCTTCCGCCGTCGAAATATTAGCATCCGGCGCGGTTAAATATAACAAATCGACGCTCTCGCCCGCAATGCATACGAATACGCCGCCGGATCCCATCTCCGCGCCCGGCGGAAATTTCACGGCGAGTTGAATATTCACTTTCCGGCGCAATGTTATATTGACAATATCCTTCGGCGGCGATTCGATCCGCACGGTTCGGAGTCCCGCGGTCTCCTCGCTGCCGATCTGTATGATCATCGGCAGCGTTCCGTGGAGCACCGCCACCGACCCCTCGCGCTCGATGCGCACGGCATCGTTCGACGGAATGGCGATGCGCGCGTCGGGAATGATCTCGCCCGACTCGGTCGTCACACGCAACCGAACTTCCACCAAGGCGCCGCCCGCCGGTGGCGGCGACGCGGTCCGATCAGCCTCTCTCGAAGACGTCGAATCTTTGAATTCCGCTGCCGTGCGCGCGCCCGACTCCGCGACTCCTCGCGACGTTTTCGTCACTTCGAGCGATCGATGGTCCATTTCGCCAGCGCCGTTTCGATGGGCCCACCAAGCGCCCGCGAGGGCACCAAGAGCGATCAACAGCAAGAAAATCAAAATACCGCGCGATTTCACGATCAGACTCTGGGTTTTCGTAACGTCGGGTTCAATGAATGATTGGCCGTTTCCATTACAATCGGCGATTCCAGAATGTCGAACTTACTCGCGACCCTGCTTACGTTTGCATCCGCGTTCTTCCAAGCGCCGCAAAACGAGGCGTTTGATCTATTTCCCGGCGGCACGTATGACCCCGCGGTGGCGCCGCCGGCCCGCCTGCTCGGTTATCCCGTGGGTTCGGATTATACAGAACACCACCGCATGCTGGAGGTCGTTCGAGCGTATGCACAAAACAACGACCGCGCGACGCTCGAAAAATACGGCGAAACGGAGGAAAAGCGGCCGCTTTACTTAGTTTACATTTCGTCGCCGGAGAATCTTAAGAATCTCGCGCAAATCCGCGCGGATTTACAAAAACTCGTGGAAGTGCGGAGCACGCCGCCCGACGCCGTCGACGGATTGATAGAAAAACTGCCCGTGATTACGTGGCTGTCGTTCAACGTTCACGGCAACGAGCCGTCGGCGAGCGAGGCCGCGATCGCGTTAATGTATCAATTGATCGCGGGCACCGACGCGCGCACGGAGGCGATTCGTAAGAATTCGATCGTTATCATCGACCCCTGCGTGAATCCGGACGGCCGCGAACGCTACGTCCGCTGGTTTCACGGAATCGCGGGCATCAATCCCGATCCGAATCCCTCCGCGTGGGAACACCGCGAACCGTGGCCCGGCGGCCGCGTGAATCATTACTTTTTCGATCTGAATCGCGACTGGGCGTTCTTAACACAAGTCGAGTCGCGCCGCCGCATCGCCGCCTATCTGGCGACGCCGCCGCAGGCGCACGTCGATTTTCACGAAATGGGACACTCGTCGAGCTACTTCTTTTTTCCGCCTGAGTATCCGGTGAATGCCAATCTTCCGGCGGACGTGGTCGATTGGGGAAAAATATATGGAAAAGGCAACGCGGCCGCATTTGATGCATTCAAATGGCAATATTACACGCGGGAGAATTTTGATTTATTTTATCCCGGTTACGGCGATTCGTGGCCCACGTTTCAGGGGGCCATCGGCATGACGTACGAACAGGCCGGGCACTCCTCGGCCGGTCTTTCGATCCGCCGCGACGACGAGCAGATATTAACATTACGCGATCGCGCGTGGCATCATTTCACGGCGGCGATCGCAACCTGCGAAACCTCGGTTCGTAACAAATCCGCGCTGCTCCGCCGATTTTACAACTGGCACCGCACGGCGATCGAGGAAGGCGAAACCGGTCCCGTCCGCGAGTACGTCATTCAAGAGGGCGACGATCCTGCGCGCGCGGCGGCCCTCGCTTCTTTGTTAGTATCGCAGGGAATCCAAGTATTCCGTTCCGGCGAACCGTTCGTCGCGGGGCCCCTGCGCGATTTCGAGGGGCGCGAAATCGATCGCGAGTCGTTTCCCGCCGGGAGTTATCTCGTTCCGCTCGCGCAACCGCGCAAGCGCCTCGCGAACGCGCTCCTCGAGCCCGCGCCGCAGGTTCGCGATCTGTATTTTTATGACGTTTCGGCGTGGAGCCTGCCGCGCGCATTTGGAGTATCCGCGTTTCAGTTGCGAGAGCCCGCGCGGACGGCGCGCGCTCCCTACGACGGCATCATTCCGCGCGGCAAAGGCATCGAGGGCGACATGAAGACGGCGTACGCCTTTCTCGTCGATTGGAAACAGGGAAACTCCGCGACATTTGTAACATCGCTTCTCGGCGACGGCGTGCGCGTCTCGATCGCCGCGAAAGAATTTAAAATAAATAATCGAAAATGGCCGCGCGGCACCGCCGTCGTACACGCGCCCGCCGACGAAAAACTGCTCGATAAGATTAAATTGCGCGCCGAGGAGTCGGGCATCACGGCCGTCGCGACGGCGACCGGACTTTCGGAGGAGGGCATCGATCTCGGCAGCGATCAGGTACATCCGCTCAAATTTCGCCGCGTCGCGCTCGTCGTCGGCGACGACGTTTCGCCGAATTCGTTCGGCGGTATTCGTTACATGTTGGAAAAAAGTTATAAGATTCCGTTTTCAATCATTCCGATGGAGTCTCTGTCGCGGGCGAAACTCGCGGATTTCGGCGCGATCGTCCTGCCCGACGGTTTTGGTTACGATTCGTCGATCAGTAAAGATACAGTTCTGAAATTGCGAGAGTGGATCGCGGCCGGCGGCAACGTCGTCGCCATCGGCGGCGCGGCATTTTGGGCGGCGGCGGATCGGAGCGGTTTGACGCATGTTCGGCCATCGAAATCGCTCGCGGCGCCCGCTTCGTCCGAACCGGCCGACGCCGCCGCGAAAAAAGAATCCGTCGCTCGCCGCTACATTCCCGTCGAACAGCGCGAATCCGCGGCACGAAAGAACGGAAATCCCGGAGCGATCCTGCGACTCGAACTCGAGCCGAGTTCGAGCGTCGTCTTTGGCTGCGGCGAAGGAAATCTTTACGTCCTCGCGGAACATGAACAGGCCTTCGATCCCGAATCCGGCAGCGTCGCCGCCGTTTACACCGTCGGAGACACGAAGGCCTCGGGATTTGTGGGAACGGATGCGGTTCGCCGCCTCGCCGGACAGGCGTTTGCGATCTCGGAGCGCATCGGACGCGGACGCGTTGTCCTATTCTCCGAAGACCCGAATTTCCGATTGGTCTGGCAAGGACTCACCAAAGCGTTTCTGAACGCCATTCTGCTGCCATAATCATCATCGCAATCACACGCGAACTGTAAATATTAGCAATATTCACTCCGTGACAGACGCCGCCGCCATTCCAAGCAATAATTCCGCGAACGGCAAACCGATGCATTTCGCGAAGGCCAAGGAACGATGCTGGGAGATTTTTCGTAAACATTACCCCGATTACGTCGGCCCCGATCAACGTTATCAATCGGCCATCGATGGAGCGTTAAATCTAAATTATCCGGTGCTCGACGCGGGGTGCGGCCGCGAAATGGGCTACGCGCGGATGCTCGCGCCGCGCGCGAAAGGCGCGATCGCCTTCGACTACGGCGCGGACCGCGTGCGCCTCCGCGACGACGAAAAAGTGATTCCCGTGCGCGGCGATCTCGCGCATCTCGCGCTCGCCGACGCCTCCGTCGGCACGATCGTGACTCGCAGCGTTCTCGAACATTTGGAATTTCCAGAATTAGTATTTAAGGAATTCGCGCGCGTGCTCGCGCCGGGCGGATCGATCGTCGCCATGGCGCCGAATTTTTACGATTACGCTTCGATCGTATCTCGATTCACGCCGCACGCCTTTCACACGTGGCTCGTGCCGCGCGTCGTCGGAAACACCGAGGAAGACGTCTTTCCGACATTTTACCGCGCGAACACGCGGGGCCGATTACAACAACTGGCCGCGCGGTCGGGCCTCGAAATCGGGGGCATCGAGACTTTTTGTCAATATCCCGTTTATTTAATGTTTTCGCCGGTTTTATTTAGAATCGGCGTTTCTTACGAAAAATTCATTACGCGGCACGAATCCTTCGCCGGGTTGCGCGGCTGGATTCTCGCCGTGATGCATAAACCCGCGAATCCGCAATCTGTAAAATGAACAAAATCACGCTCGAATGCCCGATTCGGACCGCGTCGCGGCTGTTACCCGCGATTTTCGCGATGGCCGCGCCCGCCTGCGTGTCCATCAAGAGCGATCCGAAGTTATTTGTATTTTCGGAGCCGGACGGGGCGAATGTTTATGTCGACGGAGTCGACTCCGGTTTCACGACGCCGGCCGCGCTCGAGCCCGGCTCGTCGACGATTACAATACAAAAAGACGGCTATAAACCGGTCGTGCGATCCGTGCGGCGCGACGTGCGTTTTCGTTATCCTCGATGGAACGACGGCGGCTCGGGCGATTTTTCCATCGCACTCTCGCTGACGCGCACCGCCGACGATTTCTTTTTTCCGCTGCAATGGAGCACGAAGAGCAGTCCGAATCGGATATTTGTAGTATTACAACCGCTCGACGCGGCGCCGCCCGGACCGAAATAATTCGTCGAGAACTGTAGTTTAGCGTTTTCATATCGTTATCATGTCCGGCGAATCGGGGAAAACGCACCGGCCCGCCGCCTTTCTCGACCGCGACGGCACGATCGTCCGCGACGTCGGTTATGCCAGATCGCCCGACGATCTCGAACTGCTTCCCGGCGCGGCCGCCGGAATCGAACAATTGAGAGAGCGCGGCTTCTTAATTATTGTCATTACAAATCAGTCCGGAATCGGCCGCGGAATGTTGACGGAGAATGATTATCAATTACAGGTCGCCCGCCTCGATCAATTATTAGGTTCCTCGGCGCGGCCCGACGCGCACTATCATTGTCCCCACCATCCGACCGAGGCGCTTGGAGTGTATAAAATAAGCTGTTCCTGTCGAAAACCGGCGCCGGGATTGTTTCTAAAAGCCGCCGCCGAATGGAATATCGATATGAACGCGTCGATCGCCGTCGGCGACAGTCCGCGCGACATCGAAGCCGCGCGCGCCGCCGGCATCTTCGCCTGCGCGCGCATCGGCGACGCCGGATTGGATAATTTTACAAAAGCCGTCGACGAAGCGCTGCGCCGCCTCTCACGACTCGATCGTTAAAATATACACAACCGGGCGGCCGAGCTGCGCCGCGAGAATCGGCTGATCGCGCGCGAATTCGTCGGCCGAAACGCGGCGGACCGCTCCGAGGCGCGCCATCTCCGCGATCAAGTCGCTAAACTTAAGATCTCCGATTTGTGTAAATTTCTGAGTGAGCACTTCGATCGTTTCGGGAACGACGCAAACGGTGCGGCGCACGAGCAGTTTCTTACTCTTCGCCATGTTCGCGATTTCGTCGAGTTCCGCGACCGTCGTCATCGGCCGATAAACCCAGGACTTAATATAAAAAGTCTCCGGACCGAGTTCGAAGGGAAGCAGCAGCCCGTCGTTTTCGCCCGCCAGCCGATTCCAGTCCCTTCCGAGCATCGGAATCGTTTGTCCGCGATCGGTCCAGTAATTATAACGTTCGTTGATTTGATAGATTCCCCAAAGACATATCACCGCGACCGCGCCGGCGGCGATCCTGCGGTTTCGCTGCCAGCGAAACGCGATCCACGCGGGCGCCGCCGCCGCGAATGGTAATATATAATACCACCAAAAATCGTGTTCGAACGCATGGTTGCGAAAAACGACGACGCTCGTCACTCCCGGCAGCGCGAGCAGAAATAGCGATCGCGCGAGCGGGTCGCGCGCGCGCCAGGCACACCAGCCGGCGACGGGAAACGCAAGCGCGCACGCGAACCCCGTCGGCACGCTGAATAATTCATACCAAAAGCGGGCTTGGTTCGCCGTCCAATCTCCGAGATCATATAATTTCGCGCCGCCCGCGCTTTGCCGCGCCGTATCCAGCAGCATCGTCGCCGCTCCGCGAAAGGATCCATAACAATAACCGTACGCGGCGACGACGAGCAAAGCGACCAGACCTCCGATCGGAAAGAACCAAAGCGCGCGGCCGAGCCTGCGCGTCGCGGGCGGTTCCAACATTTCGCGGCCCAGAATATAAGTTACCGCGAAAAGCCCCTGCCAGTCGAACATTCCCGCGGCGAAAAAAGACAACCATACGGGCGCGTACCGGAGCGCCGTCCGGCCGCGCAGGCGCTCGTGCAGCACGATCGTTAACATAATAAAAAACAGCGTCGCGCTCTCGGGATTCGGCATCCATCCGTAAAAGACCGACATCGGATAACATAAATAAAGCGCGCCCGCCGCCGCGCCGAATGCGAGGCCTCCGAGCGGCGTCAAGAACCAGACAATCAGCGCGCCGGTAAGACTTGCAAAGAATATGGGAACGATTCGAAATCCGAATTCCGAGAATCCGAAAATTTTGACGCCGAGCCACTGCAACCAGGGGTCGAACGGCGGATGATGAAGATAGGGCGAAAGAACGAGAGGATCGGTCGGCGAAATCCAAAGGTGCGGCGCGAGTCTTAAATTATTCATACCCGCGCGGTCCCAACATTGGATATATCGCGCCGTGTATGCGGCGTTCCACGATGCGAGGGATTTGTCGAGAGGCTCGTCGATTACGGGCAAGTATCGCAGCGCGCCGAGAATGACTACAACTGAACATACGACCCAAAACCAAGGCTTGACCGCACTTGACACGGCGTTCACGCCTTTTCCGCGCCGCCCTTCGAAACGCGGATTTCCTCATGATAGGAACGCTCGGTATTTACATTCCAGACGTCGTGTTTTTCGCCGAGGACATTGCGCACGGCCAGCATGGCCGTCAGCATCGAGTGATCCTGATTATTATATTTATGTAAACCGTTGCGGCCGATCGTTTGCAAATTTTCGAATTGCAAAAGATAAGACTGCAGAGTATTCAGATATCCGCCGTACGTGGAATTATATATTGGATAGGCCTTTTTCTGCCGCACGACGGTTCCGTCGAAAACGTCCGCGGCGCGCAGCAGTCCGATCTGTTCCATTTCGCGTTTGCCGAGTTCGATGAGATCCGCGTCCGGCATGCCCCAAACCCCGTCGCCCTCGTTGCAAAAATACTCGAGTCCGAGCGACGTCGTCTTCGGATCGGCCACCATTTCGATGCTCCAATTCTTAAAATTCTGAACGCGCCCGACTTTCACGCCGGGCGAATGGATATAAATCCAATTGTCATGAAACAAATTCTCTTTTCGTATAATCAACACGACGGTGATGAAGTCGCGGTACGCGAGTCCCGATGCCGCGCGCAGCACTTCCGCCGGCGGCGCCGGCCTCAATTTATGTATCAATTCCGCGACCGGCATGCTTGAAATGAAATCAGTGCCGGTTTGCTCCGTCCTTGCGTGGTTTTGCAAGTTCTCAAAAACCGCGGAGCGGACGCGGCGCCCGTCATGGCGAATCTCGACGACGTCGGTCTCGAGTTCGACCGAGCCGCCTCCTTTATTGACATAATCGCGGCACGCGTTCCACATCATGCCCGGGCCGAGACGCGGATATTGAAATTCTTCGATCAACGTCTTCACGACGCCGCCGCCTCCGCCGAATCTAAATTTTCCGAATATTGCATTCCTGACCGCGATCGGCAGCGAAAGTCCCTTGATGCGCTGCGCGGCCCATTCGGCGCGGATTTCCGAACACGGAATTCCCCAGACCTTCTCAGTGTAAGTCTTGAAGAATATTAAATATAATTTATTTCCGAATCGATTAGTCACCCATTCCTCGAACGTGTCCTCCTTCTTGTGGGGAAACATCGTGGAATAAATATAACTCATCACCACCGCCGAGCTCGTGAAAACGCCCAGATTTCGCAGCGCGTTCATCGCTTTTAACGGATAATCGAAAAATCGGCCTTTATAATATATCCGCGAGATGCGCGGCCGCGTGATGAACTCCGTTCCGAGCATTTCGCGCCAAAAGACCTCGACCTCGCCGATTTTTGTAAAGAATCGGTGGCCTCCGATATCGAAATAATATCCTTTATATTGTTCGGTGCGCGCGATGCCTCCCACGAGCTTGTCCTTTTCCGCGACGAGCGTCGGCACGCTTCGGCGGCAGAGTTCCACCGCCGCCGTGAGACCGGCGGGTCCCGCGCCGATGATCACGACTTTTTTATTGTTTGAATCGGCGGTCATGAGGCCGCTTTTTGTATAAAAAACGTTTTCCAACCTTTCTTCCACGTCCGCGCGATCTGCGTCCCGTGTTCCTTCACGATGTCGTCGATCGTGCGCGTCACGTCGGGGAGGTCGAAACCGTAGTCGTCGAATGCAATAATACCGCCGGGGGTCAACCGGCTCCAGATTAACGAAAAATCCCCGCGGACATAGGCCGGATCGTGATTGCCGTCGACATAACCGAAGGAGATTTTTTTCGCCGGAAGCTCAACGCGCGCCGAATCTCCGACAATACAAATAAGATTGCCACAGTCGCGCGTCACTTCGCGAAAAACCGACAATTGATCGCGGCCTCGAAGCGCTTTTCGATAGATCGACTCCATCGTGTCGCCGAGCGCGCACGCCGTCCGATCCGTCGACGCGGCGAAAATATCGATGGAATATACTTTTTTCGCGGGAGCGCGGATTTGTAATAATTTGCAGAGTTTATAAGTGCCGCCGCCGAGAAATGCCCCGATTTCGACGAAGTCCCCCTCGAGTTCGCAAAGGCGATTCTTAAGTATTACCGAAAGCAGACTTTCGTATCCGCTCAGGTCGGACCAGTGCGGAGGAGGATCGAAACCGAACCGCGCCTTGAACGTAATCGCCGTGCGGAACCGCCGCGCCGAGAGAACGATTTTTCGTAATATTGCGAGCGCCGGATTCACTTTGTTTATTTCGCCGGCGCCGAAGCGGTCGATTCGACGATCTGGCCGACCGTGAATGTTTGCGATAACAACCGCGTTCCATTATTATCGAATCGCGCGTCGCCCTCGGCGTTTTTGATCATAAGTCTTTCGGGCGGCGCGCCCACGCCCATCGGATCTCCGTACAAGAACCCGAAAGCGGCCTTGATCGGGACGCTCATGCGGTCGTTGCCCCGTATGGAATCGACGAACAGCTCGAATTCGAAATAATAATACCATGGACCGGCGCCTTTCCACATTTTCGCATCGATCGGGACCGGCCTCGTTCCGGACGTGCCCGCCAGAATATCGTCGGAATTATTAGCATTAAGAATATGCATGAAATGGATCGGCCGCCTCGCGATCGGCGCGTCGAATCGTAACCAATAACAAAAGCGAACGACGTTCTCGACGGCCGTCGCTTTCATGCCGACCACGCGAATCGTCTCGCCCTTGCCCTCGAACGCGACGTCCATCGGATTCTCGATCTCGGAAAGATTATTTGTAAAGCCGAAAGTCGGCCGGCGATTGTAAACCCGCACGAGCGAACCGTCGCCGAGATAGATCGCGTCGCCGATCTCGCGGAAACGCACGCGGCCCGATCCGGCGGCGCGCTTGGCGATATCTCCGAAACTCCGAAACGTCCCGTAATTGTATCCTCCAGTCCGGACGACGAGAATTTCATAAGCTTTGGCTTCGCGGACGACCGCTTCGTCGAATTCGGGCCCGTCCCATAATTGTAGCGTCTCCGCGGCGCCGAACGTCCAATGTTTCTTTTGCAGGAGAGACTCGAATTTGATAGAATGCACTTGTATAAACGGATGGTCGCTCATGACGAAAATCCGGTCGGAATCCGCCGAATGCGCCTCCTCGATGCGGGCCACGATTTCCGGAGCCCTCAAATCCATTCCGGGTTCCATGTCGACGGCGCTCGCCATTCCGAGGAACAGCGGCCGGTGATTCCACAATTGAACTCCGAACAGGAGCGGCGTGGGCCCGTTCGACTCGGGCATCGGAACTTGCAGGAATATCGTTAATGATAATAAATGAAACGCGGCGTTCGCCGCCGTGAGTAATATTAAAATCGCGCGCCACGCGGCCCATGGCGTCAATTGTATCGTCCGCACCATCAAGATCGCGACGATGGGCATCAGCGGCAGAAAATAACGGGCGCCGACGCGCTGCCCCGACGGAAAAATAACCAGAAAATCGAGCGCCGCCAGAACGATCATGATACTCATGGGGCCGCCGCGAATGCGCGGAAGTTTCCTATAAATCACGAGCGCGGCGCCGCCCGCCGCCAGAATCACCGCGAGCGGAAATCCCGGAGCTTCATTCACGATGCAAGTGAAATAATAAAAGACCGTGTCCAGACTGATCGGCGAGTTTCCGCCCGTGAACGCTTTCGCGCGGCCGCCGAAAGTGACGCCTCCAACATAGGCTTTGATGGCGGAATAGTTAGGAACGTACCAGGTCGCCGCGATGCCGAGCGCGACCGCGCCGGCGACGACAAACTTTAGATAGGAATTTAACTTATCCGGACCCCGCGCGATCCATACGAATCCGACGACCGCCGGGCCGACGTAATAAACGAAAGACATGAGCCGCGTGACGCAGGCGAGGCCCGCGAAAACGCCGAACAGCAACGACGGTCCCCACCGCCGGAATCCGCCGCTCTTGATCATCATCCACATCGAAAGCGAGAAAAACGCCGCCATCGGATGTTCGAGCAAGTAGACATTGGAGACGAAAATGAGCACCGGAAAACAAAAATATAATATCAACGACCAGCGCGCGGTCGGCGGATCATATAATAATTCGATTACTTTGAGCGTCGACCAAGCGAACAGAAACGTAAATATTATTAAAACGGACTCGCACACGAAACGGCTCTCGCCGAACACAAACATGAGCATCGCGGAGCACAATTGTAAGAAGGGCGTGTGCGCGCCGCTCGTGTAGATCCAGGCATCGACGATGCCGCCGGGTCCTTTTTCTTCGATCGTATGCTTCATGACGAGCGCCGAACTGCCGTAATTACTCCAATCCCATGCGGCCACTTGTTCCCAATAGTGGCTTCGCGAAGCGGTTCCCAGCCAGAGCGCCGTCCAAATAATAGTAATGAACAGCGCGAAGGCCGCCGGCCGCAGGAGGCGTTCTTTAAGATTCAAGGGCATGGACGATTGGATGGAACCGTGGCTGAGGCGGGCGCATCATGGCAAAAACCTCGAGAGTTTTCCGCCGAGCCATTCGTGCAGCGGCATCGGCAACCGCTGCCACATCCGACGCGGGAGGTCGAAGGCCGGATTGCTCGGATTGAATCGCGGAATCTCGCGATTGCGAACCAAATGATACGCATAATGTAAAGATTGCGGCTCGAATCCCTGATTTCGTTTGAAATGAAACGGTCCGGAATCCCGCCGGCTCCGTCCGAAGTCGAAGGAACGGAAACCGCGCTCGACGCCCCATTCCATCAATTTCCAATAGAGAAAATTGTTACATTGCATATGTTCATATTCGGCGATGCCGCCCGAATAATAAGGAAGCAGCCGGTCGCCGAATTTGAAGGACATGACTCCCCCGATCGGCTTGATGTTGTGTCGGACGATATGTAAATAAATACTTCCCGCGAACTCGTCGCGCAATTGTTCAAAAAACGCCTTTGGCAGCGGCGGCGAACCGAGGTGATGCTTGTTACGCGAAAAAAGCGCGTAGAAATCGTCGATAAACCACATGCCTTCGTCGAAAGTCAATTGATACTTGTCGCGCGCCTGCCGCGCGGCCGCGCGGGCTTTTCGGGGCAATTGTTGTAATGTCTCGTCCGGAGTCGCGGGCAGCGCCTTTTCGAATGTTACATATAGATCGCTTTCGGGAAGGCCCTGTATGCGTCGATCGCGCTGGCGCAATTCGAGGCATCCCACGCGCTCCTTTTCGGCCATGGTTTTCGCGTATTCGAATAATGCCATCTCGACGGTCTCGTCGTCTCCCGCCGGACCGCCGTACACACCATACGGAACCGATATTAAATTCTGGCCTAGTGTTAATGTTTCACAAAGACCGAGCGGAAGCACGCCGACGACGCGGCCTCCGCGCCGCGCGAGCAGCGAGCAATCTTCGATTGGAAATACGGCGCGGACGGCGCGCATCCATGCGGGCAGATGCCAGAAACAAGTGCGCGGCGAAGCGAGCACCCATGCTTCCATTTCCGCTTCGTCGGCGACGCGCGCGCGCGCAACCGAAATCGTCGGCTCGTTACGAAGCCCCGCGGGCATTTGTTGTACTTCGGAGGACGTCACTCTTCGATCCGTTCGATGCGGTATTCGCGAAGATTGCGCGCTTGTGTAAATATAATAATTTCGCCGACGAGCCCGAATCCGATGACTTGGGCGCCGAGGACGATCAGGACGACACCCAAAATAAAGACCGGTTTTTCGCCGATCGGTTTGTCCCACTTGATTTTGTCGTAAATGACATAGGCAAGAATCGAAGTGCCAAACACCGAAAACACGCTTCCGATCAATCCGAAAAACCGCAGCGGTTTCAGCGCGAACTTTGTTAAGAATAAAACGGCGAGAATGTCGAGCACACGGCGCAAATATACTCCAAATCCGAAGAATCCCCTGCGCCCGCGTTCTTTCAAATGCCGGACGCGCCGCTCCGCGACGCGGTAACCCTGCCGAAGCGCCATCAACGGTAAGAATCGAAATTGATCGCCGTAAATCGGAATCTCGCGCATCACGTCTCTCCGCATCGCGCGAAAATTACAATTCAAATCGTGAAACGGCATTTTCACGAGCCAGCGGAGCAAAATATTAAAAAAATTTGACTGCAGGCGGTTCGACCACGGATCGCGCCGGGGATGCCGCCACGAACATACCAGATCCGCGCCGCTCGCGATTTCTTCGATCAATCCGTGAACTTCATAAGGGTCGATTTGTAAATACGACGGAGAAGTTATAATTACTTTTCCGCGCGCTTGTTCGACGCCGGCCGTAATCGCGAGCGTCTCGCCGAAGCTCTGTCGAAGGCTCAGCCAGCGAATGGGCGCGCCGTCGGCGCGGCCCTGTTCCAAAACTTCGGCCGCCTCCTCGTTGGGCCCGTCGAGCACGAATACGAATTCGAAAGATTTGTTTAGTTTCTTTAATTGTAATGAATAGGCTTCGATGAGTTCGCGCGTCTCCGCGGCGTCGCCCGCCACGGCGACGATCGAAATCTCGAGTTCCGCCGTCTCCGGCGGAATTTCAGGAACGTCGTCGGGACGGTTCATCCGTGCACTTCCACGAGAATCGAATCGAGGACTGCGACGCGCGGGCCGCGGCTCACTTTGACGGCGAGTTCGCTCAGCAGTCCCATCAGTAAAAAGTGTATTCCGAGCGCGAAAAATAACAAAAACGTAGTCGTATAAACGACATTGATTTTGGCGTCGCTCGATTGGCCGAGGAAAAACAGAACGTTAACGATCAACGCGACCCAACCGATAACAAATGACGGGAGCGAGCCGAGTCCGAACCAGTGCAGCGGCCGCGACGAAAAGCGGACGAGCACGCGCACTTTTAATAAATCGAACAAAACGCGAGTCGTGCGGCCGATTCCGTATTTGGAGCGTCCGCTGTGGCGCGGCCGGTGCGACACGGGAATCTCGCTCACGCGCGCGCCGCGAATGGATGCGATCGCCGGAAGGAACCGGTGCGCGTCCGCGTACAACGGAAGATTCTTTACAACCGTCGATCTGTAGACTTTGAGCGTGCAGCCGGAATCGTGCAGCGGCAGCGCCGTGAGCCATGCGATGATTTTATTTGCAATCATCGAAGGCAGTCGCCGCGAGAGCCACGCTTCTTTACGATGTTTCCGCCAGCCGCTCACGACGTCGTAGCCGCGATGCAACTCTTCGAGCAGCCGCGGAACGTCGGCCGGATCGTTTTGTAAATCCGCGTCGAGCGTCACGACATACATTCCGCGCGCGGCGTCGAATCCCGCCGCGAGCGCCGGTGTCTGGCCGAAATTCGCGCGAAGTTTAACGATTCGCACCGGCCCTCCGCCCGCCTTGATGGATTGTAATACTTTGTAGCTCCGATCCGTCGAACCGTCGTCGACATAAATGATCTCGCTGGCGCATCCGAGCGCGCCGATGACTTTAATGATCTCCTGATGTAACAATTCGAGGTTTTTCTCCTCGTTGTGTACGGGCACGACAAACGTAAGCACGACGGGCGTGCGGACGGATGTTTGTTTTGTGTCTTCGGTGCTCGTCACGGAGGGAGTATCCCCATGTCAGGGGCGAATTCGAGGGATCGGCGCTGCCACCGATCAAAATCGGCCGGAAGTGCGAACCCAGTAAAGGGCTACGTTGAGAAACGCCATCGTAGCCGCCAGCGCGAGCCAGACCCAAAAGCGGCGGTCGCCCGTGCCGTCATTCATAGACGGAATTCGCACGTCCGCGACCGACAACATTTCGGCCGCGCGATCGACAAATACTTCGATGTCGCGCCGGCCATGCGCCTCGCGTGACAGGGCTTCGATCTGGCGACGCGCCGCCGGGATCTCGCCTTGCGCAATGGAAGTCTCGATGGCGCGCATTTTCACGGGTAGCAATTCATCCGGCGTCGCTTCCGCGAGCGCGCCCGCGAGCGCGGCGGCGACGGATTTGGCATCGAAACCCGCGGCAATGCCCGGCTCGAATTGTGAAATCGACGCGATCGCGGCGCGCGCTTCCGACGAGACTTCAAACAATTCGAGTACGTCGCGCTGCGCGACCGCCGCGGCGTTTTTCGTTAAATTTACGATTAGCGACACCGGTTCCGCGGGCATTTTTTCTTTATGAACCGCCGTCCCCGGCCGCCGGACACGGCGAAAACCGATGCTCGAACATCTGTAGTTTCTCCGCGCCGTCGAACGGCGGTCGGCGCGGGCCATCGCCGGAGGGTCGAACCACGATCCGCCGCGGACGCTGCAAAGGCCGCGGCCGTCGATCGACGAAGTCCATTCCCAAGCGTTGCCACACAAATCGACGACGCCGTACGGACTCGCCGCGAATATATACTTATCGACGGGCGTTGTATCAAATAGCCCGTTTCCGCGCGTATTGCAACATTCGGCGCGGAACTCCGTGCCCCAAGGATACAATAATCCCGCCGTTCCGCGGGCCGCCTTTTCCCATTCCTCGTCGGTTGGAAGCCCGCAATGATAACATTCGCAGAATTCCAATGCCTCGTCATAAGTAATGCCGACGACCGGATGATTCGCTTTCGCGCGGACGATCGCCGGTTCCCGCAGCGCGCGCGGCACGCGCAATCCATGGATTTCCGCGGCCTCGAGATATTGTGCATTTGTAACCGGATGGACGTCGATCTCGAAATCATGAAGAAACTGCTTCTCGCCCGACGAACCATACAAAAAATCGCCGGCCGGAATTGCTACCATTCCGGACCGCGACGGATGGCCGCTCTGAATTGGGCCGCTCTGAATCGGAGACGTGTCCCCTTTCGCAGATTCCATCGACGGCAACGCCATGTCATGGGATTCATCGACCGTCGCGGAATTCCAAAGTGAATTTGATTCATCCGGGTCAAAAGCTCGATGGAAGAAGCGTCGCCCGTTCGCGACACATTGAACCTTTTCAGATTACGAACCCGTCGGGCAATTTTTCCATGGAAACGCCCCTTTCGCCGCCGCCTCGCGTCCTGATCGTCGATCGCGATGTCCGCGCTGGTCACTTGCTGGAAGCCTCGCTTCGCGGCGCCGGCTGCGACGCGTTGTTTATTGATAACGTCCGCGCCGCGCTCGCTCGAGCCGCCGACGACACCGTGGACGTCGTCATTCTCGATGAGCAGATCGCGGTCGCCGGCTCGGCGCTTCAGACATTACAAAAGTGCCCGTCCGGAACTGTAGCGATCATCACGTCTTCCTTCGGCTCTGTCGAGGGCGCGGTCGCCGCGATGCGCGACGGCGCGCAACACTACGCATCCAAGCCGTTTTCCGACGAGGAAATGGCGCTCGCGGTCCGGAAAGCTACAGAAAGTCGCCGGCTACGCAACGAAAACGCGCGCCTCCGCAGCGAACTCGGCGCCAAAACTAGTTTTGGATCGCTCGTCGTCCGCGATCCGAAAATGAAACAAATCTGCGCGCTCGCCGAGACCGTCGCGCAAACGCGCGCGACCATACTACTACTCGGCGAAAGCGGTTGCGGCAAATCGCTTCTCGCGCGCGCGATTCATCAACATTCACCGCGAGCCGCGAAACCGTTTATTGAAGTAAACTGCGGAGCGCTTCCGGAGAATTTGTTAGAATCCGAATTGTTCGGCCACGCGAAGGGCGCGTTCACGGGCGCGGTGCGCGAGCGGGCAGGACGTTTCGAGGCCGCGAACGGCGGTTCGATTTTTTTGGATGAAATCGGCACGGCGACGCCAAGTTTACAAATCCGCCTGCTGCGCGTGCTTCAGGACCGCGTCGTCGAACGCGTCGGAGAGCACAAGTCGCGTCCGGTCGACGTGCGCGTCATTCTCGCGACGCATCATGATCTCGTCGCCGCCGTCGCAAATGGAACATTTCGCGAAGACTTATATTATCGAATCCACGTCGTATCGATCGACGTTCCGCCGCTTCGCGAGCGGCCAATCGACATTCCCGAACTCGCGCGCCATTTCTTAAAATCCGCCTCCGAATCGCTCGGACGCCCGGTTTCTGAACTATCAAAAAACGCGATGGAAACGCTGCTCGCGCATCCGTGGCCGGGCAATGTTCGCGAATTGCAAAATGCGATGGAGCGCGCGGTCGCCGTCGGCCGCGGCGAAATTGTAGAAATTAACGATCTGCCGCCGGAGATTCACCAGCGTTCGAAAACGTCAACCGACGATGCCGGGATCGCCGGCTTCGTCGATCGCGCGGCCCATGCGATCGACGACGTTCCGCTCGGTTCGCTCGAAGGGATGCTCGCGATTTGCGAAAAACGATTTCTGCAGCGCGCCCTGGTCGCGGCGGGCGAAAACCGCACGAAGGCGGCGCGACTGCTCGGTCTGCACCGGGCCACTCTTTATCAACGAATGCATCGGCTTGGCATGGATCCGCAAAGCCCCCACGAAAGTAAACTTTCTTGAGCGTACGCGCGTAAATCATGAAACTGCAATCATCCATGAGCCGGATCCGCTTCGCTGTCGCCGTGATCGCCGTTTTGCAAGCATTGCTTGCGACGGGATGCCAGCAATCCGTCAACGAACAACTCGCGGCCGCGCAAAAAGCGGTCAACGCCTCGAATGGCGACCTGCCTTCGGTCCAGCGAATACTCGACGACATCCTTCGACGCGATTTTAATGAAGATTCGCCCGCCGAACGATCGTCGCGGCTCCAGGCATTATTGTTAAGAGGACAGTTGTTCCGGCAGATTGGACTTCAAAGCGCCGCCGAAACCGACTTCCGCACGATTCTCGAAAAACTGGACGCCACGGATGAAAACGCATTAATACAATTGTCGATGACGCTCGCCGAACGGGGCGACGAGAATTCCGACGATCTCAACCGCGCGATCCGTCACGGCGAACTCGCGTTCGGAAATGGTAAGAATGTCATTGCCAAAGTCGCGACGGGAATGGCTCATTTGAAGCTGGCTCGATCGCTGTCGGCCAAGTTGCGCAGGGAATTGTTAAATACAGTTTCGGGCGGAAGTTCCGTGATGGCTCTCCTGCGCCGCCTTCCGCTTGCTTATTCGCTTTCCGCCGACCATCCGGTTTCGATTTCGGTGGATCGCGAACTTGGCGCGCTCCTCGACATGCGGACGAACGACATCCGCGCCCGCATCGGTGGAGAAATTCAGGATATTCGCAAACATTACTCGGACGCACGAAAAGATTTATTATATGCGATTCGCGCCTACGGGATGGCGGACGTGTACATGCTCGAATATTGCCTTGCCACTCTTGTCGATTTAAGACAATTCGACGACGGACTGCTCATCGCGCGTACCGCGATGGCCGCACCGGCGTATTGGGCGAATCCGAGAATTGTAGAAACCGTCGCCTCGCTGTATGCGAGCGCCGGACGGCATCACGATGCCGCGAAACTCGTGCAGGAATACGTCGAAAAAGGCCCGTGGCCTCTCCCGATCCATGTAAAGATCAACGCGCTCGAAAATGCATGGAAGTCGAAGCCCTATGATGAGCTTCCATTGTTAATTGAAACATTATCGAGTCAGCTCCGCCGCGATCCCGATTCGCAAATATTAACGAAATTCATCGCCTATGCAAAGACTTTTCTTCTCGCCGAAAGCGGCGGCGTCGACGACGCGGCCATCGCGGACGAAATTAATAAATTCGTCTCCGCGAAGGACGCGCAGCTCACGCCGATTATTCCCGATGCCTCCGTCCGCGCGGCGCGCTTTTATCTAAAAGCGAATCGCAAACAGGACGCGATGCGCGTCCTCGAATTCGGTTATGCGGCGGATCCTTTAAATGTGGAAGTCTGCGCGCTGCGGGCGCAGGTGATGCTCGATTTGAAACAGGATCCGATTTCCGTCGGCCGCTACGCGCGCTTCGCGATCGCGCACGACCCGGAGAATAGTGAAATTTACTATCCGGTGCTCAGGAGCGCCGCCGAAAATCTGTTCGAACGCACGGGCCAGACGTCGGCGCGCATCGTTCAAGATACAATTCTCCGCGGCGAGACGCTGCCGCGCGGATTCACGGAAGGATGGTTATATTATGTTCTCGCGCGCGAATTTTACGAATCCGAACATTATCCCGAATCCGCGTCGTGCGCCATCGAAACGCTGACGCGCGACGGCGATCTGACGGTCGCGAATATTACACTAAGTCTGGCGCGCGCCAAAATGCATCAAATGGACGCCGCGCGCCAGGCCATCACGAAAGCGCTCGGATCGCTGCCGAAAGATCCGGTATTATTGAGAGAAATCGCCGCGTCCGGCGCGAATGCCCACGATGCGACGTTGCGATTGTTAAGTTCGAGTTCGGAGGCCGAGGCGCGCATGACGCTCGCGAAATCGTTATCACATTTGGGCGATCACGCCGCCGTCGACGACGATTTGCGCCCCCTGCTCGGCGGCGCGGACGCAAGTCCCGATGCAAACCTCCTCGCCGCGGAGAATTACTTAAATTCGATCTCGGAAAAGGATGCCGAACTTCAATCTTTGGATCCGGCGAAGATCGAACAGTATTTAGTAAAGATTCCGCCGAGATCGCCGGCCAACGCCGGCGCCGAATGGGTGCGCCTACGCGTTTATTCCGCGAAACGCGATCTCGATTCTTTAAAACAAACGATCGACCGTCTCCGGACGACCGGCAAGGCGATCGAACGCGCGAAAATCATGGAATTGATCCGCGCGGCGTCGAACCACCAGCGATTCGGCGTCGCCGCCGAGCTCGCGCCGCTGTTCGAGATCGGCGGAGCGCCGGCCAACGGCGCGGATTTATTGACACTGGCAATTGTAAATTTACAGGTGGGCGGCGAGCGGAATGCGATGGAACTGCTCGACCGCGCCGTGGCGCTCGGCGACTCGCTCGACGGCTCCGTATTATTAGCATTACTTCTTGCGCGGACGGGCGATCAGAACGGCGTGCACGATTGTTTACATCAATTGCGGATCGATTGGGGCGGGATCCGGGCCATCGATTACAGAAGGGCGGCCGTCGCCGCGTTCGCGAAGGCCGCGATTTCCCCGGAGGAACTCGACGCGGTCAAACTCGATCCGCAGCAACCGCTTTCCATACTGATCGGCGCGTCCATTCAAGCGATCAGTAAGAATATTCCGAATTTCGACAAACAAGTCGAATCGCTGCCGAAGGAATCCTGGGTCGGCGAAACCGTGAAACTTTGCGGCTCCGAAGTCCAATTCGCGTTCCGGTGCGTGCAGGCGTTTTTGTTATTATCCTGCGAGCAGGGCGCGCCGCTCGCGTTGCGCGAAATTCGGGAAATGCGCGCGATCCATCCCGATTTGACGTTATTACAATTATTCGAAATCGAAGCGGAGTCCCGTCTCCCCCACGATCCCGCGGCGATTCGATCCAGATTAATACAGTGCGCCGCGACGATTTCCAAGGGCGATTTCGTCTGGTCTCGCGCGTACGACATCGCCATCCTCGATCGCGCGGACGCCGCGGCGGCGAATGAAATATTAACGAAGTGGATCTCGGCCAACCCCGACTCGAAAGCCGCAAAATCCGCCGCGCTCCGAGCCGAAATATTAAAACAAATCGCGGGCGTCAACGCGGCCGACGCGGCGTCCGTCGCGGCATTGGAGGAGGCGTTGAATTTATATATTAAGTCCGGCGCCTCCGAATATGAATCTTTGAGAGTCCAATGCCTCGTTTATACAAAAATCGGTCGGAAGATCACGGCCATCGGCGTCGCGCGGAAATTGTTCGATCTCGCTGCGAAGGACGAATCGATGCTGACAAATCTGCTGCCGACGATCTGCGATGCTTACAAATCCGCGCTTCCCGACGGCCGCCGCGAAGCCGTCGAAATCGCCCGGAAAATGCATCGAATTCTGCCGGGGAACTCGGAGCCGATTCAGTTAATAACAACTGCACAATTAACAAGCGGCAGGTATTCGGAGGCCGCGCAGGAGGTCCTCGATTTCCTGCGTTCGAATTCGTTAAATACGGAAATCCAGGAGGCCGAAATCGAGGAGATCATCCGCGAAGTCGCTCCGCACGACCCGATCGCGGCCGCGGAGATTGCAAAGGTTTCGGCGGGAGCCGAACCCGGCGACTGGAGACGCTGGAATTTATTTATCGACACGCAGATCGCGGTCGGCCAGACCGATCTCGTGCGGCAGTCGGCCGAGGCGCTCTGTAAAATCGCTCCGATTCCGGATATTAAGACAAAACTCGCGAAACTGCTCGCGTCGCCCGGCGCTTCGCCCGCGGGCGCGCTCGAATTGTTAGGTTATGCGCGTCCCGCGTCCGGTCCGGCGAGCGTCCCCGCGCCGCATCTTTCGCTGGAGCACGCCGTGATCGCGGCGCGCGCGCTCGTGACGCTCAATCGAGCCGACGAGGCGGTTGAATTATTAGAAGGCGCCGTCGGCGCGGTGAAGGACATCCCGGCGCGACCGAATATCAGTAATATTTACGAAGCGGCGCTTCCCGAAGTTTTTGTAAAGAAGGAAAACACGGCCGCCGTTCTGGAACTCGGCGGCGCGTACGCGACGCGCGGGCGCAAGGGCGATTATGCAAAAGGATACGCATGCGCGCTTCTGGCTTCCAAACAGTTGCCGGCGGGCCCCGATGCGGATCACGCTCTCGAAATCGCGGGACTCGTCGATCACATGCGTATTTTATCGTTAACGCCTTCGGAGATCCGTCGAGCCACGCGTGACGAGGAAGAAAAGAAATAACGAACGGCGGTCATTTGATCTATCGAATCTCGGCGACGACGGGCGCGTGATCGGACGGCTGCGCGCCTTTGCGCTCCTCGCGGTCGATGTCGATGGATTTGCAATGTTTCGCGAGCGCGTCGTTCATTAACATTAGATCGATCCGAAGCCCCCATCCGCGATGGAACGCGCCGCCGCGGTAGTCCCACCAGGAAAAGAGTCCTGGTTCGGAGTGCAAATCTCGAAACGCATCTTTCAATCCCAACTTGAATATTGCATTCAGCGCCTCGTGTTCGAGCGGATGGAATAATACTTTTCCGCGCCATTTTTCGGGATCGTGGACGTCGATGTCGGCGGGCGCAATATTAAAATCGCCGCAGAGCACCGTCGGTGTTTTCGGATCGTGCCGTTCGCGCAGCCAAATCTCGAGTTTCCTGAGCCACTCCTGTTTAAATTTAAACTTTTCGGATTCGGGCGATTCGCCGTTCGGAACGTAAATATTAATGATTCGCACGCCGCCGACGGTCGCCGCGATGAGCCGCTTGTGCGCGTCGGGGCCGTCGTCGGGAAATCCGCGTTCCGCGTCCGTCGCCGGTTCTTTTGTTAGAATCGCGACGCCGTTGTACGATTTCTGTCCGAAGATCTCGCAGCGATAGCCGAGCGCTTCGAAGGGCTCGCGCGGAAAAATCGCATCCTCGACCTTCGTTTCCTGCAGGCAGGCGACATCGGGATTCGCTTTTTGCAGCCACGCGATCACGCGCTCCTGCCGCGCGCGGATCGAATTGACATTCCATGTCGCGATTTTCATAATATTTATAATTCCTCAGTTTCTGTAATGTTCGGAGCGCCAGATTTGCGATTTAGGACGGGAGAACCGATCATACAAATCCGTGTAGGCGTTGTTCTGCAGTTCCAGCGAATAATGCGCGACGCACCGGTCGCGGTTCGCGGCGCCGATGTGTGCGCGCAGGGCCGCGTCGGTTGCGAGCGTTTTCAGCGCGGATGCGAACGCGGCGTCGTCGGCAAGATTCGTAATGAACGCGCGATTGGCCGGCGCGACCATGGCGGCGATGTCGCCGACGTCGGTCGAAAGCACCGGAAGTCCGGCGGCCATCGCTTCCAATACCGAAATCGGCATTTGTTCGGTGTGCGAGGACAAGGCAAATATATCCATTGCGTGATAGGCGTCGACCGGTTCCGTAATGTGGCCGGCGAACCGGATGTTTTCCATCATATTTAACGAACGCGCCTCGTTTTGTAATGCATCCCGCTCGGGACCGTCGCCCACAAATACTAAAGTTGCGCCGGAGGGAGCTCCGTTCGCGAAAGCTCGCAGAAGGCGCCGCGGCGCTTTTTCCCCGCGCAGATGCGCGACCATGCACACGACGACGGAGACCGCGGGAATGCGCAGCGCCTCGCGAAACCGTTTGCGCGCCTCCGAGTTTCCGCCCGCGTATTTGTTAACATCAATTCCGTTCGGTATATATAACACTCTGCGGCGCGGAAGCCACCAATCGTCGGTGGCGATGCGCTCGAGGTTTTGAGAGGGCACGACCACGGCCTCCACGAAACGATAAAAAAAACGGCGCGCCCAGAGCCGGCGCGGCATCTGAGCCTGAGCCTCGTCGGGGCCGAATCCGTCCTGTTCGTGGAGCATCGGCGCGAATGCGCGAAGCATCATCGCCTGAACCGCCTCCGTCGCTCCCCAATTGTATGTAATGCATAAATCCGGCTTCAACGCCAATAATTGTTCCCTCAACTCGCGGCGGCGGACGCGGCCGCGCGCGTCTTTTATGATATTAGCATAGTCGACCGGCGCGCCCGGCCGCACCGCTTCGCGCGCGGAAAAATTATTATCGATCGTCAAAACGGTATGTCGAAATCGCGGCGGCATCGAATGAAACAGATCGACCGTGCGGCGTTGCGGCCCGCCGAGCACGAACGTGGAAAAAACATGTACGATGTGCTTTTGTGCGCCCGCCACGCTGCTCTCCGTTTCTTAATATACTACGATTTCGGCGGCTCGATCGCCGCGCGAATGCCGCGGTCGACGAAGCGCGCGCGGTCCGCGACGGGCGCCCATCCGAGGACGCGTTTCGCGCGCGAGCAGTCGAGATTCGCGAAGAAGGCCCGCGTCTTCAGATCGCGCCAGCTCGGAAACGGATTTGAGGGTTTTCGGATCAGTAGTTTAATAAACCATTTAAACAAATCCGATGCCTGCGTGAGCGAAAGCGGCGTCGGATGGAATTTCATCGGGCGCCCGCTGAGCTTTTGCATTTCCGAAATGTATTCGCGCGCCGTGAGCCGGACGTCCCCCGCCAGATTGAACGATGTGCCCTCGATTTGTAGTTTATCAATCGCGAGTACGAGCGCGTCGGCGACATCCTCCGCGAGCACGAACGGTATCGGCGTGACGCCGGCGCCCCAGCCCGCGCAAATGGTATCTTTCGGCCACTGGCCGACGCCCGTGTGCGCGGGACGGCCGCGCTCGCCAACGACGACGGCCGGACGCAATAGTACAACCGGCAATTGTCGCTCGCGAAACAATTGTAATAATAATTTTTCGCTCTCGACTTTCGCGCGGGCATAGTGGCTGCGCTGTTCGTATTTGCGGTCGGGCGGCGTTTCCTCCGTCACCGCGCCGCCGTCGCCAAAATAATATACGGCCACGGTGCTCGTATACAAAAGACGGCGCGTCTTGAATTGTAAACATGCTTTCGCGACGCGCTCCGTGCCTTTCACGATCGTGCGTTCGAAATCCGCGTACGCGTCGCCGCCGCCCGAAGCCAGATGGATGACCGTGTCCGCGCCGCGAACGCAAGCATTCACAGCCGCGTCGTCGTCGATCGAACCTTTCACGAATCGCACGCGCGGATTGCACAAATGCGCCGGAAGCACGTTCGGCTTTCTTACCAATAACCGCACGGGCTTCCCGGCTTTTAACAATTTCTGCACGACGTGGCCGCCGATGAAACCGGTCGCGCCGATTACGGCGACTTCGCCCGCGCGCGGTTCTATAAATTCTACAATTGCGGGCGCCGCGGCCGGCGGATTCCGCCGCGCTTCCTCGATCGCAGGGCCGGTCAGTTTCTCGCAGGCTTCGAGCACGGCGACGCCATCCTCGCCGGAAACCGGAAGCGCCGAACCGTCGCGCAGCGCGCGGTGAAACGCGCCGACGCAGCCTTTCATACCGATAAAAAACGGATCGCGGCGCGGCTGGATCTTTAACAAAGGCAGAACATAACCATAAAACGCCTCGCGCGACGCCGCGTGCCAGGCTTTGGCGTCGCGCCGCGCGGTCAGCGTCGATTCATAAAAATCCGGCCAGCGCGTTTTCTCGTGAATCGCGTAGCCGCCGTGCCCGAGATCGATGCGGATCGAGCCGTCCTCGCCGACGACGTGCATCCAGCTCTCCGGAAACTCGCGGTTGAATGCAATAAATAACTGAGCCGTGCCGCGCTCGCATTGCATCGATGCCTGCCATGTATCAAAAAAAACGCGTCCCCCCGGCAGATCGCGGCGGCCGCTTGCCGCCGGCGACGCGCTGATAACAGATCCGAGTAGCGTCGTTATTTGTGATATCGGATGCGGGCCCTGCTCGAGGATGATATTTTGCGGCGCCGCGAACATCCAATGTCCAAAATCGCCGGCCGCGAGCTGCCGCAGCGGATTATTATTAAAAACCACGGCGTGCTGAGGTCGTCCGATCCGCCCCGCGCGGATGTCCGCGAGCATTCTTACAAAAAGCGGATGAAATGTATAATTATGATTGACGCCGAGGCGCACTCCCGATATCGCCGCGTGGCCGACGAGGCGTTTTCCCTGCGCGGACTCGAGCACCATCGGCTTTTCTAACAATACGTGCACGCCGCCCGAGAGCAGTTCCGACGCGACGTATTCATGAAAGGGCGGCGGCACGAGCACGTGCGCCGCGTCGGGACGTGCGGCGTCGAGTAATTCGCGCACGGAGCCGACGGCGGTCGCGATGCCATGTTTCATACCAAAAGCACCGGCTTTGGCGCCGTCGACGTCGCACACGGCGGTCACTTCAACTTCGGCGTGCGCGCGCAGCGCCATGAGATGCGACTCGGCGATATAACCGGTGCCGACGAGCGCGACGCGCGTTGGGCGTCCGGTCAATGCCTGCGCGGTGCGCGTCGCGACGGTCGGGTCGATCAGCGACATATTCATTGTTTCGTCGAAGTGGACATTTTCGGGCGGCGGCGCACTGGAAGTCGAGCCGTCATCGTAACGGGCGAATGCGATTTCTACGCGCGCGGCGACAACGCTTCGAACCGCCGCGCGGATGTGTTACAAATCGGGATTCCAAAAAATCTGGCAAATCAAGCAATCCATGGCCGAAAACATCCTCTGCACGTGCCGCAACATCCGAAAATTTTACGATCGGACGGAGATTCTGAAGGGCATCACGCTTTCCTTCCTGCACGACGCGAAAATCGGCGTCATCGGGAGCAACGGCAGCGGCAAATCTACATTTCTTCGGATCATGGCGGGCGAGGACACCGATTTTCTGGGTGAACTCTGGCGCCGCGAGGGCACGACCGTCGGCTACGTGCCGCAGGAGCCGCGCCTCGATTTAACAAAAACGGTGGTCGGCAACCTCGACGAATCGGTGCAGCCCGTCCGCGATTTGTTAAAACGCTATGATTTAATCAATGAAAAACTCGGCACCGACATGAGCCCGGACGAGATGGAGAAAGTGTTGGAAACGCAGGCGCGCCTCCAGGAGGAAATCGAACATAAGAATGCGTGGGAGCTCGATCATACACTTGAAGTGGCGATGGAGGCGCTCGGTTGTCCGCCCGGCGACGCCGACGTTTCTAAATTATCCGGCGGCGAACGGCGCCGCGTCGCGCTTTGCAAAACGCTGCTCGCGCATCCGGATATGTTACTTTTGGACGAGCCGACGAACCACCTCGATGCGGAAAGCGTCGCGTGGCTCGAACACCATCTCGCCGAATATAAAGGTCTCGTCCTCGTCGTCACGCACGATCGCTATTTTCTCGACAAAGTCGTCGGATGGATGCTCGAGCTCGAGCGCGGCCGCGCTTTTCCTTATGAAGGCAATTATTCTCAATATTTAGAAAAGAAGGCCGTCCAATTGAATATTGAAGAAAAACAGGAGGAGGGGCGGCAAAAAGTCCTCGCGCGCGAACTCGAGTGGATCCGCTCGTCGCCGCGCGCGCGCACGGCCAAGAGCAAGGCGCGCATCACGTCGTACGAACGCCTGCTCACGGAGGACCGCGAAGTGCGCGAGGACGCGATCGATTTACAATTCCCCCATCCGCCGCGCCTCGGCGACAAAGTTGTACATTTCAAGAATGTTACAAAAGGTTACGGCGACCGCGTATTATTTAAAGATTTATCGTTTGAATTGCCGCCGGGCGCGATGCTCGGCGTCATCGGTCCGAACGGCGCCGGAAAAACGTCGCTGATCCGCATGCTCGTCGGCGCGGAAAAACCCGATTCCGGGCAGATCGAGATCGGCACGACCGTTCAAATGTGTTATGTCGATCAAATGCGCGACACGCTCGATCCGGAGCGGAGCGTATTTGAGGAAATTACAGATAAACTTCCCGAAATTCCCTTCGGCAAGAAAACGATTAATCCGCGCGCCTACGTCGCGCGATTTAACTTCAAGGGCGGCGACCAGCAGGCGAAAGTCGGCGAGATTTCGGGCGGCCAGCGCAACCGCGTGCAACTCGCGAAAATGTTGCGTCGCGGCGGAAACTTATTATTACTCGACGAACCGACGAACGATCTCGATTTGCAAACATTGCGCGTGCTCGAGGAAGCGATCGGCGCGTACGCCGGATGCGCGCTCGTCGTGACGCACGATCGTTATTTTCTCGACCGCGTCGCGACGCATATATTAGCATTGCCCGGCGACGGCACGTGGCGGTTCTTCGAGGGAGATTACACGGCCTACGTCGCGGCGCACGGCGATCACACGTTTTCGGCGGCGAGCAAATACAAAAAATTTAAGAAATAGTCCGATTTTTTTCTAAGGGGGCACGTCGGTCGTTCGTGGTGCTGGCAGACTGCATGAAACCACAGTGACACCGACAGTGACGCCAATAGTGACGCCGATGACGGACGCCGCAGTTTCGAATGCGTATCAACGCTTCGGACCGCGATTGCGCGATTATGCAATTCGCATGATCCGCGACCGCGACCGCGCGGAGGACGTCGTTCAGGAAACTTTCTTACGATTGTGTCGCGAGGACGTCCATGCGCTCGAACCGAGGCTCGCGGAGTGGCTTTTTACAGTTTGCCGGAATTGTGCATTGGATCAATTGAGAAAAGAGAAACATATGTATCCCAAAAACGGCCACGAATCGCAAGTACAGGAAATCGCCGGCGACGCGGCGCCGCCGCTCTCCTTCGAAAGCGACGCGTCGGGATTATTAAAAATCATCGCGATGCTTCCCGAGAATCAACGCGAAGTCATTTACTTAAAATTTCAAAACGACCTTTCCTACGAAGACATATCGAAAATCACCGGCCATTCGCGCAGCAACGTGGGCTTTTTGATCCACGCCGGAATGAAACAATTGCGCGAAATTCATATTCAATCGTCCAACCCAAGCGAAAAACAACATGTACCCATTTGACGAATCTAAATTAACCGCGTACGCCCTCGGCGAATTGCCCGAATCGGAGCGCGCGGAAATCGAACAATTTGTCGCGCAAAACGACGACGCGCGGCGTTTCGTCGACGACACGCGGGAGTTCGCGGCCGAACTGAAGCGCGAGTTTTCGAATACGATGAATACAAATGCGGCTGTCGGAAGCGAAATCCCGCTGGCGGCGCTCGCATCGCGGCGGGCAAACGCCGGAAAAGTATTATATTTCTGGCGTTCGTTGAGCATCATCGCCGCCGCGTTATTGGTAACGACGTCGATCTATGTATTCACGCGCGGGACCGCCGCGCCCTTTGCGGAACGGCAGTCGGGCTCGGGACTCGCCATAAGCGATTCGACAAGCGTATCGAAGGCGGAAGACGCGAATACACTCCAGGGTATCGGATACAATGGAACGACTTGGGTCCGCGGGCGCGCGGCTGCAAGACCGAATGCTAATGAAATTTCCGAGCGGCCCCCTGGAAATATGGTTAAAGACAAGTCCTTGGGCACTGCCTTCGCGAAGAACCCCGATCTATTGGATCAATCCTTTGTCGGCGTCGACACGACGTGGCCACAAGGTGACGCGCAGGGCCAGATCCGGACAGCGCAGACGCAGGGTGCGATCGCGGCCGATGGGACAAAACCAACAGGCGCCTATGCTCCCCCGGGAGATCATAATGAATCCGAAACCAGGCTATTTGATACAATTGGCACGGGAGCCGGTTCGGGTCGGGAAGGCCGTGGCGAGAGTGGCGGTGTCTTTGGCGGGCGAAGAGTCATGAAGGTCAGCGGAGGCAAATCGAAAGTAGATAGAAATTCCGACTTGCACTTCAGTGGCCGAACGGGCATTCCAACTGACAGTCCGACGACGCCTTCGGGCGTCGGATTTTTCCTTGATGACACACAAGAATCGCGCGATGGAAGTTTGGGTAAATTTCAAAATAACGAAGGTCCCGGCACCGAATCTTATCAATCCATCTACGAGAACAAATTTCAGCATCCCGAGCACAATCCCCTTTCGACTTTCTCGATCGACGTCGACACGGCTTCGTATGCGAACGTCCGGCGATTCCTAACAGTACAAAATACGCTGCCGCCGGCGAATGCGATTCGCATCGAAGAATTGATCAATTACTTTGCCTATGGCGACGCGCAGCCGACCGACGGGCGTCCGCTCGCGGTGCGGCTCGAAGTCGCGGCCTGTCCGTGGAGTTTACAGAACAAACTCGTGCGGGTTTCGATGAAAGGCAAGGAGATCGCCGCCGAGGAACGCAGAATTACAAATCTCGTATTCTTAATCGACGTCTCCGGCTCGATGTCGGATCAGAATAAACTTCCATTGTTAAAGGAAGGTCTGCGTTTGCTGGTACGACAGTTAACAGAAAACGACCGCGTCGCAATTGTTACGTATGCCGGAACCTCCGGCGTCGCGCTGCCGTCGACGAACGCCAGTCAGCGCGACAAGATCATGAGCGTCATCGATTCGCTCGAAGCGGGCGGATCGACGAACGGCGAAGCCGGCATACAGATGGCCTACGAACAGGCGACCGCGAATTTCATACAGAAAGGCGTCAACCGCGTAATCTTAATGACCGACGGCGATTTCAACGTCGGCGTCACGGATTCGAATCAGTTAAATACCATGATCGCCGACAAGGCCAAGAGCGGAGTTTTTCTTTCGGTTCTCGGATTCGGCATGGGCAATCTTAAAGATTCCACGATGGAGCGACTCGCCGACAAGGGAAACGGAAATTATGCATATATCGATTCGCTGCGCGAGGCGCGCAAAGTGCTCGTCGATCAGATGAACGGCACGCTCGTCACCATCGCGAAGGATGTAAAGATTCAGGTCGAGTTCAATCCCGCGAAAGTCTCGGCGTACCGGCTGATCGGTTATGAAGACCGCGCGCTCACCGCGGCGGATTTTAATAATGATAAGAAAGACGCGGGCGAACTCGGCGCGGGCCACGGCGTCACGGCCTTGTATGAAATCGTCCCCGTCGGCGTTCAGGGTGGCGAAGGAACAGTCCAGGTGGACGCGCTCAAATATCAAAATCCGGCGCCGCAAAGAGCGGCGCCCAAGGTTCAAAACGATAGCATCGAACTGCTCACGGCGAAAATTCGTTATAAAATGCCGGACGCCGACACGAGCGTCGCGTTCGAAGTGCCTCTGAACGATTCGAACAAAAGCTATACTTCCGCGAGCGTTGATTTTAAATTCTCGGCGGCGGTGGCGTCCTTTGGAATGCTGCTGCGCGGTTCGCAATATAAAGGAACGGCGAACTGGGACGCGGTGCTCGAACTCGCGGAGGAATCGAAGGGCGCCGACGCGCTCGGCTACCGCCGCGAATTCATCGATCTCGTGATGAAGGCGAAGTCGCTTGCGGGCAACGCGTCCAAGTAACTTCAGTTAATTTAACGAAACGCCGCCCGCGGCCGCGAGGGCGGCGTTTTTTAGTAATATCGCGGAAGTCACGGGTCCGACGCCGCCGGGAACGGGAGTTAACATTCCGGCGACGCCCGCGACATTCGGATGGCAGTCGCCGACGACGACCGAGCCTTTTTGTTCGAATGCGGCGACGCGCGCGGGATCGTTTATAAATAATTCGCGAACGCGCGCGGCGTCGGTCAACCGGTGGATTCCCACGTCGACGACGAGCGCGCCGGGTTTGATCCACGACTCGTCAACGAACGCCGGTTTGCCGATCGCGGCCACGACGATGTCGGCTTCTTTTGTAATATTAATGATATCCTTTGTCTTCGAATGCGCGACGGTCACCGTCGCGTCCATCGTTAACAAACCAAACGCCGCGGGACGCCCCACAACGGCGCTGCGTCCGAGAACGACGGCGCGCGATCCGGCAATCTTTATATTCGAGCGCCGGACGATTTCCAAAACGGCCGCGGCCGTCGCGGGAAATCGCGCGCCGCGGCGCCCTAGCGCCGCCGAACCCGCGCTCGCGAGCGAAGCGCCGTCGACGTCCCTGCCCGCCGGAATTCGATCCGCGAGCGCGGCCGCGTCGACCGAGGCCGGGAGCGGCGTTTGTAACAATATTGCATCGATCTCCGGGTCGGCGGCGAGCGAATCCAACAATTCGACCGCGCGCGCATTCGTAATATCCGCCGCGAACGGAACGATTCGAACTGTAATTTCACATTTCGCCGCGTCCTTACGTATCTTTTCCGCGTACATTTTGGCCGATTCGTCCGCCGATGCGACCACGGCCAGCATCGGCGCGCGTCCGCGCGTTTTTATTATTGTTTGCGCGATCCGCAGCGCTTCTTCGCGCAGCGCCGCGGCGATCGGATCCCCCGCGAGCGGCGCGGCCGTCATCTGTTACTTCCGGCGTTTTGTTCGGATTTGTATGGCGGCGGCGAATTCGCGAGCGCGCGCAGGCGATCCACCAACAATCGCTCCGTCGCGTCCGGAGCGTCGATGCGCACGCTCCGCGCGCCGTCGGCGACTTGAAAATTTAATATTAACGTTTCCATCGGTCCGATCGCATCCACGCGCCGGTCGCTCCAGTGCAAAGGATCGAGCGACAGCGCGGTTAATACAAATCGCTCGTACTCGGCCGGCGTCACTTCGCGCCCGAACGGCACGGTTTCGTTCGACGCGTCCAATTTCGACGAGAGGATCCACGCTCGCTCGCCGTCGAATTCGAGGAAGTATCGCTCCGTCGCCATGCCGCCGAATCCGCCGCGCAATTCGGCGGACCATGAACCGGGCAATTTCGCGGCCTTTTCGGGTTCCTTGAGTGGATCAACGCCGAAGGCCGACCGGCAGCCGGGCGCGAACACGACGGCGAACAGAAGTAAATATTTCGCAAGTTCCAGCTTCGACATATTGGGAATTTGGCGATTCACGGGCAGGTTTCGTTGGAACGAAGTGTCGTGTCGTTTATCATGTTGGCGCTCGAAAACGAAGTCATCGCCGGTTTCATGCGATGCCGTGGCCGTGTCTTTGCGATGCCGCGGCTTTGCGAACGTCGTTAACGCGTTGAACGGAGCGATCATTAGAGCCTGCGATCGCCTGAGAGACATGCAAACTTCGTATGAAGGTTCAAGATTTGAACCCTGCGAGCGCTCCCCGCTTCCGCCAAATTCGGCGATGCAGCCATTCGACTGAAGTTGAATCTGCGCACGGGGATTTCTCTGTTACTACAATTCGCGGCCGATAGCCGCCCTACCTTTCGTTAAACTACAAATGTCATCTCCCGCCAATTTTGCCGAGGGACTTTTTCCAGAGGACGAGTCCGCGAAACCCGCACCGTCCCACCACACGTCGCCTGTCCCGCAAAATAACCCTGCGTCCGAATCTTATATTCCCTCCGAACCCCCCGCCCGCTCCACGCCGCCGATTCAAAATTCTGAAGGCGATTGGAAATCGGAGCCGGTTCCCGAAGTCGAGAGTGGCGTCACCGGGTCCGGTTCGGACCTTTTTGGCGACGTGGTTCCAATCGACGACTCCGCCGAAGCGAAGGCGTCCGCTCTTCGAACCCATCGCCGTGAATCCGTCGAATCGCGCGGTGTCGAACCCGTCGACGATCACATTCACGGTGCCGAAATTCCCGTTCGCGAACTCGAGGATCGCGACAATCGCCGCCGCCGAGGCGGTCGTCGAGGCGGTCGCGATGAGGGTCCTCGTCGCGAAAGCAGAAGCGGCGGCGGACGATTCGAGCGAGATCGGCGCCGTCCGGGAGATTCCGGTCTCGGTTTGCCATCCGGTCCTCCCTCGGAAGAGTTTGGCGTAGGTCAACAACACCGCGAACGACCCCCTCGCCGTGGTGGTCGGGGTAACTTCGAAGTAACGCCGGCGGAGTCGCTCATCGAGTCTTCGCCTTCGCCGAACTACGGCGAAATGCCGCCGTCCTATTCGGCGCCGCTGTCGTTTTCGCCGCCGCCTCTGTCTTTTTCGCCGCCGCCGCAGGCGCCGTCCTATGGCACGACTTCCTACGGCGCACCGCCAACGGGCGACGTCGGCGGTCTTCGCCGGGAAATCGACGAACTTCGAGCGCAATTGCAGCGTTCGCTGACGCCCGGATCCGCGCCCAGCTCACTCTACGGCGAGTCCGCACCGCGCAGTCAGCCAATGCAAGTGTCGGCACCGATGGCTTCGGTTCCAAACTCCACGGGATCGATGTCTCTTTTTGCGGCGCAGCGCGTCGCGATTATTGCGGATGTTCCGAGTTTGCAACGAACGGCAAAGAAACAATTCGGTCGAGTTGTATCTTTTACAAAATTAATGTCGAGCGTTCTGCGCGGTCGCGGCGCGGTTCGCGCCATGGCATTTCTCGCCGAACGCGATGCATCGGATCCATCGTTTATGTCGCATCTTCGCTCGGCGGGATTTGAAATCCGCCGCAGCGACGTCGGCGTCGAGATGCTTCGCCGACCGGATGCCGCGGCCTCGCTGCCACTCGAAGCGAGTCGACTCGCGAATCGTGTCGATTGCATCGTTCTCGCCGGCTCCGATCCGGAATTATTAGCTTTGATTCCAGCGCTGCGCTCGCAGGGCTGTCGCGTCGAACTCGCGTCCTTCCCCGACGTCGGGCCCGAATCCATGCGAGAAAGCACGGATTCGTATCTTGCGCTCGGCCGCGAAGAGCTGATTTAGAATTACTAACGAAAAATCCTCCCGACCTCGCGCCGCGCTTGATCGATCCGTCGATTTCAGCGCGGGCGCGGGGCAGGCCGAAGGATGTTTGGCATTGAAAAACCATGCGTGAACGCGTCGCTGCAATTCTGATTTGTAGTATGTTGGGCGAACACTGGACGCCCGCACAGGGCGACGCTCAGAACTCGAACAGTCAGCCGACAAACAACCCCGCACCCGTGCGCGGCGTGGAAGTCTTGACGCCCGGCCAGCGCGTGACGCGCGTTCGCGATGCCTACTCGCAATCGCAGGCCGAGGAGTTTTTCAAACGCGCCGATTCGGACGGAAATGGATGGCTCTCGTTGCGCGAATTAAGACACGTTTTACAAATCGATCGACGGGAATTTACAGTTTATGATCGCGACGCGGATGGGCGCGTCGATCTCGGCGAGTTCTTGATTCAATTCAAGAAACTCATCGAGAACGGCGCGGGAATTTCACAACTACCCGAATCGCGCCCGGAAAGCGCGCCGGCAGATGCAACAAGTCGCAGTGCCGCTATGCGCACCGCCGCGAACGCCGAGACACGCCCGGCGAGCGGGCCGTTTCGCTTGGGAGGCGCCTCGTCGCGCGCCACCACACGTCCCTCCGATCGCTACGACCGAAAGTAAGAACGCGTCGCACGGGCGATGCGCACCGGTCGACTGTTAGAATCCGCGCGTTGTTCGCGCCACGAGGTTTCGATTGCCGGATTCCGCGCGGTTTGCGAATCGTCAATGGATAATTATGAAAATCATGAAACGCGCACTGTTATTTAATTTTCTGATTCTTGCATTCGCGTCCCGCGCCTCGATTGCACAATTCCCCGGCGGCGCGTCCGCCGTGTTGCAGCGCGAAGAAGACGTGCTCGCGCTCGAGACGCGGGGATTGGACGGGCAGGCATTCGACAAGGCGCTTGGTTCGTTAAGTTCCATTTGTGAACTTGCCGTCGCCCGGCCGGATGCAACCAATCTGGCGCTCGGAGAATATGAATTTTGGAAAATGCTCGATCTCGCGCCCGCCGTTTCGGGCTTTGCGCAACTCGCGCGGGAAATGGATAAGATTCCCTCCGCGAAACTGCCGCCGAGGTTGTTTACAATTTGGAATTATTCCCGCGCGGTCTGCGCGTGGCGTACGGGCGACGTCAATCGCTATCGTGAATGTATCAAAAACCTCGGATACGTTCTCGACTGGACCATGATCGGGCCGTTCGATAATGAACGCGGCGGCGGATTCGCGCGCGCCGACGAGCCGGAAAAGGGTTTCGCGGCGGATCTCACGGCCCGCGGGAAGGAGCGCGACGTGCGCTGGCGCGATCTGCCGCACGACCTGCCGCCGTTTGCACAAATACCGCTCGGTGAATTGATGCGTCCAAACCAGCAGGTGCACGCCTATCTGCGGACGACGTTCGATCTCGCCACCGGGCAGAATATTAAATTTTATATTTCAAGCGGCGAGGCGGTGCGGTTTTGGGTCGACGGAAAATTAGTTTTGGATCGCAATCTGCGGCGCGAAATCGCGTTCGATCAGGATTCGATCTTATTACAATTATCCCGCGGCGTTCACGAGATTCTCGCCAAAGTCTGCGTGCAGGAAAACGAATGGAAATTCTCCTGCCGGATGGCCGACGGCGGCGGTTCGCCGATTCTTAATCTACCGTTCGACGCCCGCCGGGTCGTCGCCGCCGACGCCGCGCGTTCTGTAATGTTAATGAACGACGAAAACGCCGACGCGATCACTTATTTTAGTCAACTCGCCGCGATTCCCGCGGCGGACGCCGCAAATGCCACGGAATCGAAGCCCGCGTCCGAGCCGGCGGTTGCAAAAGATAAATCGCGCGCGGCCGCCGCGTTTCGCCACGGATTCTTAATGAAAAACCGGCAGGGCGAGGATCAGGGAAACCCGTCGTGGCGCGCCTCCGCCGGAATCGCCGTCGGGGCCGATCCCGACTCGGCGGCCTATCGCGTTTTTTACGCGGACAGTCTGCGACAGCAGACGCGCCGCGAGGAAGAGAAGGAATTGAATCCTTTCCGCCGCGAAATGGAGAAAGCGTACGCGCTCGATAATACTAATTTTTCGGCGGCGCTCGCGCTCGCGGATCATTATAAACGAACCCTTCCGATCGAGCGCAACGAGCGAATGTGGCTCGACCGCGCGCGCAAAATCGCGCCGGCGAATCTGCAGGCGATTCTTGCATTTTCGGATTATTTAAATCGACAAAACCTCGAATCCGAGGCCGTCCGGCTCGAAAAAGACGCCGCGGCCACGGACGCGGGAAAACTCGATTGTGAGATCAATCAAAAAATCGGAAACTACGATTTCAACCAGGGCCTGATTCAGGACGGCGAAGCGCGTTTGCGCGCGGCGATCGCGGCGGATCGCGCGACGGCGCACGGCGCGATCGGTATCCTTCGCCAAATGTTGTTATCGCAGGGGCGCGTCGACGACGCGCATCGCCTGCTCGACGAATCGTTACAATTCAATCCGTATTCGAAAACGGATCACGTGGAGAAAGCGCGGCTGCATCTCGCGGGACGCAGGAAGGACGATATGCTTCGCGAGTTTCAAGCCGCGCTCGCGATCTGTCCCGAGGACGCGGGCACGCATGCAAAATTAGCATTCTCGCTATCGCTGCTCGACGACCAGGCCGGCGCCACGCTCGCGCTCGAGCAGGCGGTGCAACTCGATCCCAAGGATCGCACGACGCGTCGATATCTCGAATATTTAAAATCGAGCGTCAAACCGTTCGAGGATGAATTTCGGGTCGACGCGCTCGAATTCTTAAAATCCGCGCCGGCGAGCGTCGCCGCGTCGGACGAACCGTATGAAGTGATCTTGAATCAACTCGCATATAAATTAAACAACGACGGAACGACGCAGCGTTATGAACATTTGATAGCTACTATTTTGAACGAGGAGGGCGCGAAACGGCTCGATTCGTACGGTTTTTCGCACGACTCCGACGAGGAGCAGGTGCGAATCCGCCGCGCGCGCGTGATTCGTAAAGATGGCAAAGTCGACGACGCGCCGACGTCGCCCGGAAGCGCGTGGGTGAAGTTTCCGCCCGTCGCGCCCGGCGACACGATCGACGTCGAGGCGCGAATTGATACAATCAAAGTCGGCGTCTTCGGTAATTATTTCGGAACGCGACATTTGTTTCATGGTCTCGGCGTCGCCGCGACGCGATCCTCCGAACAGATCTATCTCGCGCCGCCCGAGCGGGAATTACATTTCCGCCAGCGCAACGAAGCGCCGCAACCGGCGGTTTCGATGAGCGCCGCGGATAAGTTAAGAATCTATCGTTTCAAAATGACCGGCCTCAAAAAACCGCCGCTCGAGTCGTCGATGCCGGGCGCGGTCGAGTTCGCGCCGAGCGTATCCGTATCGACCTACGGCAAGTGGGAGGAGTTCGTCGGCTGGTGGTGGAATCTTATCGAAAAAGAATGCGAGTCGAGCCCCGCGATCAAGGACCGCGTCGCGCAATTGATACAAGGCAAGACTACCGAAATGGAGAAGATTCGGGCCATTTACGATTTTGTAGTCACCGACGTGCGCTACAACGCGTGGGAATTCGGCGTTCACGGATACCGGCCCTATCAGGCGTCGACGATTTTCGACCGCCAGTACGGCGATTGTAAAGATAAAGCAATCTTAATAAGAACGATGCTCGCCGACGCCGGGATCAAGGCCGATCCCGTCTTGATCCACGCCGACGAAACGCGCGACATCGAGGACATGACGCTGCCGATGGTTAATTTATTTAATCATTGCATCGCTTATGTTCCCGAAAAAGATGGTAGGCCGGGCATTTTTCTCGACGGCACCGCCACGAATCATCCGATGGGCATTCTTCCGGACATGGACTATGGCGCCACGGTCGTCGTCATCGACGATGGAAAGCCAATATTAAAAGACGTGGGTTATCCCGATGCTTCCTTTAACCGGGAAAATATGGAAATCAGTCTTGAAGTCGCGGCCGACGGTTCCGCGAAGGGCCAGCTCACGCTGCGGCCGACGGGCGGCATCGACGTGCGCCTCCGCGAGTTTTTCTCGAATGAAAAAGGCGCGCAGAAGGAGAATTTGGAACGATTTCTTTCGCCACGCCTCGGCCGGACCAAAGTTAACGATCTCGAAACGTCAAATTTACAGAACCTCGGCGAACGCGTCGAGATTCGCGCGAGTATCGAAATCGAAAAGCTCGCAAAATCGAAAGGCAACGATTACGCGCTGCCGCTCACGGTGACGCCCCGCAATCTTCTGGAGCGCGCGCCCGAGTCGAAACGTAATTATGATTTGCTGCTCGGCATTCCGGAGTCTTCGGATCTCGTGATTCATTATAAACTCGCGGGCGGATTGACGGTCAAATCCCTTCCGAAATCGGAAAAGGAATCGTCGCCGTTCGGCGCCTACTCGATCGAAACGTCCCAGACGGGAAATGAAATAACCATTCACGCGACGTCGTCGACGGCCACGCCGCGCGTGAAACCGGATCAGTATCCATCGTTTCGCGATTTCGCGCGTAAACTGGACGAAGCGGAAGCGCGCGAAATCGTTCTGAAACAGTAAATTCAACAAAACCGTTCCTTAAATTTAACAAAAGGTCGTCATGTCCTGCGTTTCGTTCGCGCGCCATTCCGTCGTCCCCGCGCTGGCCGCCGCTTTTCTTTGGTTTCCCGCGGCCGGACCCGCCGCGGCCGTGCGGAACGGTCCGCAGGCCGCATCGTCGCAATGGCCGCGGCTCGTCCTGAATCCGCCCGGACTCTCGAGCGGCGATTACGATAAAGCCGTGCACGCGCTGCTCGACGAAGTTGTAAAGAATCCGACGGCCGACGCATCTGAGATATTACTGAACCGCGCGTTCGGCCTGATCGACCGCGTCGCCGACAAGAATGCCGTATTGAAGCGCACGAACGATTTGTTACATGGCGCCGCGCCGACGGGCCGGCTCGAACTTCGGCTGCGGCTCCTCGAAATGGACTCGATCACGCGGAGCGGCGACTGGGCGCGGCTTTCGGGCGGCGAAGAGTTTTTCCCGGGCCTTCTCGCGCACGCCGCCGTGATCGGACCGTTCGGCGACGGCGTCCAGAGCGCGATTCAAGTCCCCTTCGCGCCCGAGCGCGGACTCGCGTTCGACCAGACCGCCGCGTCGATTCTTAGCGAGACGCCGCTTCGATGGCAGGCGCTCGCGCGGAGAAAATTCCAGCCGAATTTCGATATTGAAATTTCGACGATCCGCGACATCGGCGTCCTTTACTTCAAATCGCAGGTCCGCTTCAAATCCGACGCGGACGCGTTTATTTCGATATTTAATAATGTGTCGCACGCCGTCTGGTGGAACGGGGCGAAAATTTTTAGTTATGACGCCGATACGGCGCAAAAAGAACCGCTGGTCCCGATTCCCGTTCATATTTCGGCGGGTTGGAATCAGTTATTGGTAAAAACCGACGCCCGCGGAGCGAATCTTATCATGCGTTTCGTTGACGCCGACGGCCGCACGCTGAAGGATTTCGACGAAGAAATCAATTTAACGGAACACGCGCTCGCGCCAAATCCGGCCCCCGCGCCGGCGATGAAACCGTTTCGCCGCGCGGAGGACCGCGTCGCGGATTTGATAAGTCGCGCGAACGACGCGGACCTCGCGGCCGAGTTGCGCGCCGTCCGCGGTTCGATTCGTATCAATAACGAAAAATCCTCGGAGGGTCTCGCCGATCTCCGCGCCGCCGCCGCCGCGCTGCCGACGCGGGCCGATATACAATTCGCGCTCGCCGAAGCGACCGTCGCCGCCGCGTATCTTCCGCCGACGGAGTCCAAAAATCGCGCGCGCGAATCGTTAGATTTAACGATAAAACTCGATCCCGCGCACGTGCCGGCTCTTCTCATGCGCGCGGATCTGCAGGCGCGCGACGATCGCATGGAAGACGCGCTGCAAACGCTGAACGAAGCCGAAAAAGCGAATCCGAATAGTTATTTAATTCCGCGGGCCCGCGCGCTCGTGTTCGGCCGGCTGCAGTGGCCTTCCGAACGGCGAAAAGCCGTCGAAAAAGCCGCGGTGCTCGCGCCGAAGCGCGCGGATTTACAATTGGATCTGGCCCGCGAAGCGAACGGAGCCGCCGAAACGGAATTGTATATTTCCTGTCTCGAGCGCGGCCACGAACAGGACGCGTCCAATGCCGCGATCCTGAGCGCGTTGATGAGTCATTGGATACACAACGGCCAGGCGACGCGCGTCGTCGCGGAACAGGAGCGAGCGCTCGAATTGTATCAATCGGACGACTACCGCGAGTCGCTCGCGCGAACGCTCGAAATGACCGGCGCCAGGGATCGCGCGATCGGTATTCGTAAAGAAATCCGCGAGCGGCGGAAAAACGACAAGTCCGCGTTCGAGAACTTGATCGCCTCGCTGCGCCTCGCGAAGCGCGACGATGAAGCGGAAAAATTCCTCGCGGAGGAATTTAACAAAAAACCGTCGGACGGATATGTTAGAAACTGGTATCGCGAGGTCGGGGGCGGACTCGAGGACGAGGCTTTTTTTAATAAATATCGCGCGAATTGCATGGACGCGATCAAGAATTACAAACCGACGAAGGAATTCGAAAAAGCTCCCGACGCGCTGATCGTCGATCAGCAGATCGAACATGTATTTCAAGACGGAAGCACCGAAACGGAAATCACCTCGGTCGTTCGCGTGAACGATCAGGAAGGCATCCGCATGCACGGAAGCGCGGAATTTCGCGGCGATTTGTTAGAATTGAAAGTTGTACACTCCGACGGCACGTACGACGAGCCGACGCCCGCGAAAAACGATTTCGCGCTGCCCAATTTGAAGCCGGGGGATTTTATATTAACTCGTTCGCGCGCGTTTCACGAAGCCGGTCCCGGCGAGCGCCCTCAGCTCGGACAATTTAACTTTCAAAGCACCGAGCGCCCGTTCGCATTTTCGCAATACGTCCTTTCGTTGCCGAAGAACAACGCGCTTCGCCTCGTCGAGCGCCATTACGACGGCGAACATCAGGTCGCGGAGGGCGACGCCGAAATAACGCATATATTTACAAAAACGAATTCTCCGCGCGTCCTGCCCGAATACAGCGCTCCGGATCCCAATCAATATCTGCCGTGGGTCAAAGCCGGCGTGTCGCGCACGATCGAGGATTTGTATCGTGCGTTCCGCGCGTCGCAACTGCGCTCGATGGATGTAACAGAAGAGATTCGCGCCGCGGCCGCGGACGCGGTCGCCGCCGCGAACGCAAAATCCGACCGGGAAAAAGCGGCGGCGCTTTATAAGTTTACAAATGACCTTCTCGTCGAGCGGGCCGGCAACAACGCCGTGCGAAGCCTCCTCGAAAAGCGCGGCAATCCGATCGCGCTTTATGGAGCGCTGTTGAAAGCTACGGATGTCCCCTTCGACCTCGTCGCGATCCGCGGCTTCATGGAAGGAACCGACGACGAAGTCGAGCCCGATTTTCTCGATTTCAATCGTTATCAAGGTATTCTCTTCCGCGTCCGCCCGCGCGAATCGGCCGAACCGATCTGGGTCGACATGACCGCCAAATATCAACCATTCGGCGCGCGATTATTTCAATCGTCGGGAGCCGAGGCGTTGATTCTCGGCGAGAGCGGACCCGAGCGTATACAAATGCCGGGTCTCCCGATGGAGGAGGCGATGCAGGCGGAAATCGAGAGCACCGCCGAATTGAAAGGCGGCCAGGCGGCGTACGTTAAAGTTAAAATTACATTTCGAAACAGTTTTTCGTGGATCCTTCGGGAACGCTTCAAAAACCTGACGGCCGATATAAAGAAAGCGCAGATCAGTGGAATTTCCAACCGGTTCGTCGAGGGCATCGAACTCGAAAAGTATGATTTCGACGGCCTCGAGGATGCTACAAAACCGTTCGGACTGCACTTCGAGGGAACCGTGAGCAATTTCCTCCGGCAGGGCGCCGCGACGTTTGAATCGCCGCTCGTGCTCGCGCAGGAGGCGCCCGCGAAGGAATTTTCGGGCAAGAGCAAGCGCAAACTCCCCATCCGTCTCGGCAACCTGCGTTACCAGAGGGAAAAACTAACGATCAAGCTCGCGGACGCGCAGTCTTTCGGCGAAACGCCTCAAAATATCGTTAAAGACGCGTTCACGACGCACTATGAGTTAAAATTACAGAAGTCGGACAGGGAAATCGTCGTCGAGCGCATTTTTGTTAGAAAGCCCGGAACGATTCCGGCGCAGGAGTTCACTCAATTCCTAACATTCCACCGCGAAATCGAGGAAGCCGAACAGCTCAAACTTCCGATTCTAGAGAAATAGAGGCGGCGGCGCCGCGCTGCCGTTGCTCCAATTTGCGATGCAGCGTGCTGCGGTGGAGACCGAGCGCGCGCGCCGCAAGACTAATATTTCCGCCCATTTGTCGCATCGCGGCGTCGATCAATTCCGCCTCGACGGCCGCGAGCGGACGCACCGCGACCGGGCCCGCCGTCCGAATTCTTACAATTCCAAGATCGGCGGGCAGAATGCTCCGTCCGCGCGCGGTGATGCACGCCCGCTCGACGGCATTCCTCAATTCGCGGACATTGCCGGGCCAATGATAACTTTCGAGCGCGCGGAGCGTTTCGTCCTCGAATTGTAAATATCGTTTTCCGAGCGCCTCGCCGCAAATGCGGAGGAAATGCTTCGCGAGCGCGACGATGTCGCCGCGGCGTTCGCGAAGCGGAGGAACCGTAATGGTGACGACCGCGCATCGATAATACAAATCCGCGCGAAATCTCCCCGCGGCGACTTCGGCCGGGAGGTTGCGATTTGAAGCCGCGATAATGCGAATATCCAATTTGCGAACGCGGTTGCCGCCGACGCGCCGGATCGCGCGATCCTCGAGCGCTCTTAACAATTTCGATTGTAAAGATAAATCGAGTTCGCTGACTTCATCCAAAAACAGCGTGCCGCCGTTGCTCTGTTCGAACAGGCCTTCGCGGCCAAGCGGATCGGCGCCGCTGAAGGCGCCGCGTTCATAACCAAACAGTTCCGACTCCATGAGCCCGCCCGAGAGCGCGGCACAGTTGACGGCGACCCAGGGTTCGCGCGCGCGCGCGCTGCTCGCATGGACGGCGCGCGCGACGAGTTCCTTTCCGCAGCCGCTCTCGCCCAGAATCAACGTCGTCGTCGACGGCGACGCGGCGATGCGTTCGATCTGGTTTCTTAAATTTACTATTTCGCCGCTCTCTCCGAGAATCGCGTCGATACCGGAGCCCGCGTCCTCGGCGCGACGTCGCGACACTTCGCGGCGGAGCGAGCGATGTTCGACCGCGCGCGCGACCAATGCTAATAAAACATCGCGGCGGATCGGTTTTTCAATAAAATCGTAGGCCCCGGCGCGCATCGCGGAAACCGCGTTTTCGACGGAGCCGTACCCGGTGATAATAACTACAGATAATTCGGGATCGGCCTCGCGGATCCGCGGGAGCACGTCGAGCGTCGCCATTCCGGGCATTCGCAAATCGAGAAACGCGAGATCGGGCGATTCGCGTCGAATGGATTCGAGCGCGCTCTCCGCATTGTTTGCTTCGATGATTTCGTGGCCCTCCGCCGCGAGCGCCTGCGAGAGCGCTTCACGAACCGAAGAATCGTCGTCGGCCACGACGATGCGCGCGTTTCTGGAGACTGGCATGGGCGCATTGCTTATCGGTGAAACTCGTTCGCAACTTGCGGAGGGTGGGCCGTTCGCGCCACGATGCGGAGCATGGGTTTTGCACCCGCACGCTATCTATTCTTTATAACGGCCGCCGTCGGCATTGCTGCGACGCTCTACCTCGGACCCCGCTGGCTGACGGCCATTCCGGACCCGGGCGACGTCGTGGCCTGCCTGACCGGAAGTCTCCCGGGAGAGAGCGCCGACTTCGCGCGCGCGAACAAACTCGCGGATGCGTATCTCGCGGCGCATGCGAGCGAACCGCTTTCGAAATTATTTTACTATTTTCCGAACGTCTCGATTCCTAATTCTGGAAAATTATCGCAGACATGGGAAATATTGGCGCCGCGCGGTCGTATCTTTAATGAACGCCTGCCGATTCATTATTATGATGGACGCCCCGACCGGGACCGCCAGTCGTATCATGCGATTCTGGAGGTCGAGGGGCGCGAATCGAGAAGTTACGGGCCCACGGCGATCGGCGCGCTGCGCATTCCGATCACGCCGGACGCGGACACGATCGGCGAAAGCGGAGCCGCGGGGCGTCTCAGAATTATAGATAATAATAATCGAACGATCGAGTGCGCGTTCGCGCTCGCGCCCGCCCCCGTGCGCGACGCGATTCGCGACAGAATCTATCTCGCGAGAAAACTTACAAAAGATCACGCGGTCGCATTTCGATATTTCTGCGCCATGATTTTCGAGAGCGAACAATGCCACGCCGATGCCTTCGAAGCGCTCGACGTGCTGCTGCGGGTCGAGCCGGGAAATCCGGCGCTGGCGGCGGCGCGCGCGCATTGCTTACAAATGCTCGGCCTGCCGGAACATTTGTAACGCGTTTGCGAAAACAGGGCTGTGCAAAAGTCTCCGGCAGACCGAGCGCGAGCGACTTTTGTTAGTATCGAGGCGCGAGCGCGACGCGTGTTCCATAGGGAGACACTCGGAGCGCGAGCAACGAAGATACTAACAATAAAGAGCCGCGCGCAGGTCCGGGGAATTTTGCACAGCCCTGTTCGTCGGAAATTCTTTCCCGGCCCTTGCGTTTTGTGGTGTTTCCGCTCAAGCGATCGAAAGGTTCGCCGAAAATGGCTACAGATTCGGTTCCAATCCGGCGGGTTCTCCCAACCCGAGACTAGCAAAAAGGTCACCCACGCTGAAATCCGGAAGGTTTCAGTCCCCAACAACCTCTCGACCCAAAAGGAGATCCCATGGGACTTCGTGTAAATACCAACATTTCGTCGATCGTTGCGCAACGCAACTTATCGGAAGTCACGTTGCGCTTGCAGAAAAACTTCAGCCACCTTGCCTCAGGCTTGCGCATCTCCGTTGCGGCCGACGACGCCGCCGGTCTCGCGATCAGCGAACGCTTGCGCGCCAAGATAAGATCCGTCGGACAGGCCGTTCGAAATGCTAACGATGGAATTTCATTAGTACAAACGGCGGAAGGCGCGCTCAGCGAGGATTCGAATATTCTTTCGCGCATGAAGGAACTCGCCGTCCAAGCGCGCAACGGAACCTCCAGTTCCTCCGACCGCGTGACGCTCGATGATGAATTTCAGTCTCTCATCGCGGCCCTCGGTCGCAACGCGAGCGCGACAACCTATGGCGGCGTGAATCTGCTCGACGGCTCGGCGTCAACAATCACATTCCAAGTCGGCGACGGCACGACGGCGGGCGTGGATTCGTATACAACGTCCCTCGCGGACGTGACGACGACCGGCGCGCTCGCGGTGTCGACGCTCACAATTAACAGTTCATGCACGACTACAATTGACAACGTCATCACATCGGTCGACAGCGCGATCGATGTCGTCAACAGCGCGCGCGGCCGGTTCGGCGCGGCTCAAAACCGCCTCACGTCGACCATTTCGAGTTTACAAATATCCTCCGAGAACCTGACGGCGGCCGAGTCTCGAATTCGAGACGTCGACGTCGCGCTCGAATCGGGAGATCTCACGAGAAATTCGATCTTACAACAAGCGGCAACCGCAATTCTCGGACAGGCCAACCTCCAGCCGCAGGCCGCCATCCAACTGTTACGAGGATAAGAAATAATCTCGGATCGTTTGTAATCGCAGAGTTTGTTTCCCACCCAACCGGGGAGTACGCCGCAAACGTGCTCCCCGGTTTCTTTATATGGTGACATACCAGTTAATAACAAACCCCGGCTGTCGTGACGAATCACCGCCGTGGTCGGGGAGTGCCGCCACTGGCAGCGCGGCATCCGCGAGACTGGGCCTGCGTGGCGCCTTTTTCGAATGGACTACCAATATTCAAACGACACAACTGAATCGTGATGATGAGCTTCTTGGCAGTGAGTCACAGCACGCCAGACAATTTCCAAGGCCGCCCGCCATTGACAGGAATCAACCGCAGGCGTCTACTTGATTCGGCCTCGCAACGTACCGCAATCATGCGCTCCGAGCGATGCCGAGGAGATCGTGCATGCCTTCGTCTTCGCAAAATTTCTTGCCGCGCGGCGGCAATGGCGGTTTTTTCAATAAAACGAGCTTAGGGGGGGGGGCAACGGCCGAATTGTCGTAATCATTATCATCATCGATCGCGGCTTTATTTATTATATCTATTCGGAGTTGCAGCTTTGTTATCTTCACGATCTGTAAATGCACAATTACCGGTCGATCAGGGAGGTCAGTTCGCGGGACCTTACGATTTGGGTTTGTTTCAAAATCCGCCGACGGGCGTCCCAATATTTGAAACAAATGGAGTTCTGTTTTCGGGGAGTACCTATGTTCAAGACTACGAAATAGGCCATGCCGCGCTCATTCCCAATAGTTCAGAAGTCTTGGTTTGGAATTTTCAAATTGGGTACGCAACTCATAATTGTCCACTCCCAGGCGGCGGCTCCGCATATCTAACGAATGCGCGGACGTATCGGGCTTGGGCCTTGAACCCGTCAACCCTCGGTGTCCGGACCATTGATTTATGGTCAGCGAACCCGCCACCCGTCGACTCCGACATGTTCTGTAGCGGACATACATGGACAAAAGATGGAAAGCTAATTATCATGGGCGGCAATGCGAAACCGGGCGGAGATGTTGTGGATACTTGCCCTGGGGGAGGCAACAACGTCCAGCTCGCCGACGTCGGATATGTATTCGATCCTGCGAACTCTACATTTACAAAAATCTCAAATACGATGGGATTCAGTCGTTGGTATCCGATGGCAATCACGCTTGATACAGATGAAGTCCTCGTTCTCGGCGGAAGCTCGGGCACCGCCACTGCGTCGGGCCCCATCAAGGAATGGAATATTTATACACCGGGAACACCAAGCGGAACAAATCCCTGGACGTCAGCATTTGATGCATCGAATCCGACGACCATCGCAACGTATCCGCGAGTGTTCCAATTATCCGACGGATCCACAATTATGCTGTCGGATCAGGAGCAGTACACTCCGTTTACAAGTTTAATACAAATCGTCGATTCTTATCGAATTAATTATGCAGCGCCCGCACCGCCCGCGAGCGGCGTAAATGTGATGACGACGTATACCGGACTTCCGTACACACAAAGGGAAGACGGCACGGGGTTTATTATTCATCAATTGGGACAAGTCGATCGCGTATTCTGGGGTTATGGATCGGCCTTTGGTAATAATACGGGCGCGGCACCGCCACAGCCAACGCCGACAAACCCGTGGCCGGCGCTCAATACAATTGATGAGTTTTCGGGGTTCGGATTTGGGACACCGATGCGATATCCAAAGAATCCAGCGTTCGGTGGCACGGGCGCACCAGCATTTGGACGCCAATATGCCAATAGTGTGATCCTGCCGACCGGAAGAGTTGTGATTGTCGGCGGCTCTGAAAATGATTATAAATATTCAAATGCAATCCAATCGGGTCTTCCGAGCGCCGGCGAATTTCCCGTACCGCTGGTGCCGCCCAGCACAGCGCCGGGCTCGGGCGCGGTCGCGCCCATGCCGGTTTTCGAACCGGAGTTATTTGATATTGGCCTGTTTCCAAACCTCCCTGGATTCTGGAGCAAGCTCAACAGGCACATTTGTCCGCGTCTCTACCATTCGACTGCATTATTGTTACCTGATGGTCGGATCATGTGCTTGGGCGGCGTAAACGTCCCGGGGTTGACAAATTCCGATCAGATGATGGAGGTTTTAAGCCCGCCCTATCTGTTTCAAGGACCGAGACCCCGGATTCTGGGAACGCCGAACACAAATATTAACTACGGCGGTTCGTTACAACTTTCGGTTGATATCCGTAACAATCCGACGAACCAGTCGATCAAGGCAGTCTTGATGCGTCCCGGCTCCGTCACCCACGCCTTCGACGCGGATCAACGGTATATTGAACTGGCGGTGACCCACGGAACGCCGACGGGGACCGCCTTTTCATTGAATATTGCGATTCCACCCAACCCCACGGGCGAGCGCCTCGCGCCTCCCGGGTGGTATATGCTATTTGTTGTGAGTCCGCCACCCGCTGGGGCGCCCTCGTGGTATCAGGGCATTCCATCGGTCGCCCTATGGGTTAACTTACAATAGAGGTTGCAATATCATGGTCGCGACATCTATGGTTTTGACATGTTTCTGCTACGCGTTTCCCATTTTGCAGCGCGGGATTCCAGACCACTCATTAACCGAACCCATGGTGAATCAGGAGGTCACCCGTCCGACGGGCGGCCTCCATCTTTTGGAAAACTGCGGCCAATGGAGTCGCGGGGCGAAGTTTGCCGCGAAAATCGGCCACGCGGTGACATATTTTACAGAACGTGGAATCGCCATCGAAGTTGCAACGAAGACAATCGATGGCTCGGCTTGTGAGCCGCGGTCGTCGATTATTTTCCTTGCCTTCGAGGGCGGAAATCAGAATATTACCATTAAAGGCGTCGGCGAATCGAAGGCTCAAGATAACTTTTTTCTTGGCGCAAACGAATCCGACTGGCATCCCGGAATTCCGTCGTTTGCCGGCGTTCGATACAACAATCTTTACAATGGCGTCGACCTGCTGATTCACTCCCGCGACGGACTTCTGGAATACGATCTTGAGATCGCGCCAGGTGCGGACGTCGCGAATCTAATCATTGCATGCCACGGCGCAGAATCATTATCGTTGGATGAGAATGGAAATTTGAATTTACATACAAGCGCCGGCCCGCTGACACAACTGCGACCGACTACGTACGAATTCGACTGCAGAGGAAATCGCCAGCCGTTATCATGTGAATTCACACTTCTTGGCGGCTCAAGGTTTTCATTCAAGTTGGGTGAACACCATCCGGAAAGCCAACTCGTGATTGATCCCGGGATTGTGTATTCTACTTATCTCGAAGGATCGTCTTGGGACGACGGGGTTGCAGCGGTCACGACGGACTCGGCCCTTAATTGTTATGTCACCGGTAGAACAGGAGCCTTCGATTTTCCGAATACTGTGGGATCAACGTTTCAGGGATTCACGGACCTCTTCGTTACAGTGTTAAATGCGAGTGGAAATGGCCTTGTATTCTCCACGTTTCTCGGGGGATCGAAGGATGAATGGGATGGCGGACTGTCACTGGATGGCGTGGGAAATGTCCTTGTGAATGGTACATCAAGATCCTCCAATTACCCAACAACCGTCGGCGCATTTGATACAACATTCAACACGTCTCTTAGCAACCGCGACACGGTGGCCACCAAACTGAGCCCCAATGGAAGTGCTCTTTTATACTCTACGTATCTAGGCGGCACGGGGGATGATCTCGCAGGAGGATTGGCATCTAATTTCGCCGGCGAAGCGCACGTAACCGGTACTACATACTCAACAGATTTTCCCGTCACGCCAGGTGCTGCCGACACAGTGCTAAATGTCGTGTCAGGAGCATTTATAACAAAACTGAATTCCGCCGGATCAGCGCTCCTGTATTCAACATTTTGGGGCGGAAACGGAGGTGATCAAGGAAGGGCCATCGCCCTCGACAACACCGCATCTGCTTATGTGATGGGTCTTGCGGGATCGTCCGGATTTCCTACCACTCCCGGCGCTTGGATGCCAAATTACAAGGGTGCAGGCGACACATTTGTTGCGAAATTCAGCCCCACGGGTGCAATCGTGTATTCTACAATTGTAGGCGGCATTGGACAGGAATTTCCATATCGCATTGCTATTAATAATTCCGGTCTCGCTGCAACCGTCGGATATACTGCATCCGCCGATTTTCCAACATCCCACGGTGCATATCAAACGAAATTGAAAAACGTGGCTGACGGATATTTGACGATCCTTAATCCTACCGGCACCGGTATTGTTTACTCCACATACCTTGGAGCGAACAGTGGTGTTGTTCTGACTGACGTTAGCTTGAGTGATTTGGGACAAGCAACGATACTGGGTTACACCAATGCAACAGATTACCCCACGACGCCGGGTGCATACAGCAAGGTGGCGACTCCGAATGGTAATAACGATGTTGTAATAACCAAGTTTAACAGCAAAGGGAACAAGCTGGTTTACTCGACCTACTTGGGGGGAAACGATGCGGACTACGGAGTGGGTGTTACATTAGACGCGTCGGGATGTGTTTATTTTGGAGGCAAGACCTACTCAACGACATTTCCAACAACTTCTATGTCGTTTGATCCTGTTTTTGACGGCGTCGGCTTTGCGAGCGCCTTTGTCACAAAGTTAGAACTACCCATTTCCAACTACGGCGCCGGCACTTCCGGCTGCAACGGGCCGCAGGTGCTCTTCGCCGAGTCGCCGCCGAATATTAATAATGCAAGTTTTGAACTTCGCTGCTCGAACGCGCCCGCAAGTTCGCTCGGAATCTTACTTATCAGCGATCAGGCGATCGATGGAGATCCGTTTGGACTTGGGCTCAATCTCCTCGTCGATCTAACCTCTCCCGCATTCTTCCCCCTCGACATGTCGAGCGACGCGTCCGGCATGGGTTACATCTCAACAGGTATTCCCATCGATACAAATCTCATCGGGCAAGTGTTTTATTTACAAGCCCTTTGGCTCTGGTCCGCGGGCCCTTGCACTCCTTCGCCACTCGGATTGAGTTCATCCAACCGATTGAATATTACACTTGTGGCGCCGTGATTGACGTCATTTTCCGTCCTTCTTTTCGATGTGGCATTCGCCGGTCGCGAAAATTTCTCGGAAAAAAATCTGGGATTCCACTTCCAACTCCGCAGGATACCGAACGTGTTTCCTCGGAGTCATGTACCAACTTTCAACGCGGTGCTTTTTGCTCACGGAAAGACCTGCGAAAAACTTTCCGAAATACTTGTATGCGGCCGGAACTTATTAAGAATCAGTTCCTTATAAGGATCCCTCGGCGCCTCACGCGCGCCTCGACGGCGCAACTCTAAAGCGAACGCAAATTGCGTCGATAAAGATCGTAGAGTTGAAATGCCTTGGCGCGAGCCGGGCCAATTTTCCAGGAAGAGGTCTTAGAAGAAGAGGAGCACCCGAAGGGGTGTTAGATCATTATGGGTCTTCGAGTAAATACCAACGTTTCTTCAATTGTCGCCCAGCGCCACCTCGCCGAGGTGACCGGACGGCTTCAGAAGAATTACAGTCATTTGGCTTCGGGTCTTCGCATTGCAAATGCGTCCGACGACGCCGCGGGTCTCGCGATCAGCGAGCGCCTTCGAGTCAAGATCCGTTCCATTAACCAAGCAGTTCGAAATGCTAACGATGGCATTTCGCTGGTTCAAACCGCGGAAGGCGCGCTCAGCGAGGATTCCAATATTCTCGCGCGTATGAAGGAACTCGCCGTCCAAGCGCGAAACGGAACTTCGAGTTCCTCGGACCGTGCAACGCTTGATAACGAATTCCAGTCGCTCATTGGCGCTTTGGATCGAAACGCAACCGCTACAAGTTTCGGCGGCAACAGCCTCCTGAACTCCGCGACAGGAACTGTTACATTTCAGGTCGGCGACGGCACGACGAGCAATGTTGATACATTTACAACGTCGTTAGCGGACGTTTCGACGGCGAGCACGGGTTTGAACGTGGGTACATTGACGGTAAATACATCGTGTTCGACGACGATTGACAGCGTCATTACCTCGCTCGACTCCGCGATTAATACATTGAATACAACGCGCGGCCAGTTCGGCGCGGCTCAGAACCGCCTCGGATCCACGATTAACAGCTTGCAGATTTCTTCGGAAAACCTGAGCTCGGCCGAGTCGCGCGTCCGCGACGTCGACGTTGCTTTCGAATCCGGAGACTTGACGCGGAATTCAATTCTGCAACAAGCTGCGACCGCCATCCTCGGTCAAGCGAACCTGCAGCCGCAAGCCGCACTGACGCTGCTCCGATAATAAGTTAGTAACGGAATTGTAGACTTATAATTCCGCGACGAACCCGGGGGCCGACCGACGGTCCCCGGGACCTTTTACACCTGGAAATGATTTCCAGTGCCAGCGACGAAGGACACTGAAGTCCAACAGAGTCATGGAGTTAAGTTAAAACTCGCCATGGGGACCATGGCGAGTGCTTTGCTTTTGTGCCTTGGTCTGCCGATGTAGGGCCAACAAGGGTTCCAAACGTTTTCGAATGTTTGGGAAAGTCTCGCCTCCCAGCGCGGCCGCCCTCCCCAACCCACTCTGCGATTCGAGGCCATCATGGGACTTCGTGTAAATACCAACATTTCGTCGATCGTTGCACAGCGGAACTTGCAGGAAGTCACCCTGCGACTTCAGCGAAACTACAGCCGTCTGGCGTCTGGTTTGCGCATCGCCAGCGCGGCTGACGACGCGGCCGGCCTCGCAATCAGCGAGCGGCTTCGCGCCAAGGTCCGGTCGCTGCAACAATCTGTTAGAAATGCCAATGATGGCATTTCGCTTGTGCAAACCGCGGAAGGAGCGTTGAGCGAAAACTCTTCGATTCTTTCGCGTATGAAGGAACTGGCGGTGCAGGCGCGCAACGGCACGTCGAGCTCGTCGGATCGAGCCACGCTGGATGATGAATTTCAATCCCTCATCCAAGCCATCGACCGAAACGCGAATGCTACAAGTTACGGCGGCGTCACGCTGCTGAACTCCGTTTCGAATATTACATTTCAAGTCGGAGACGGCGTCAGCGCCGGTATTGATACATTCACGACTTCGCTGACCGACGTCACCGCGACGACGCTCAATCTGTTGCCTCTCACGTTGAACACGGTGTGCATGTCGGACATCGATAGCGTCATCGGAAATCTTAATATCGCGATCGACAGTGTAAACACGTCGCGAGGCCGCTTCGGCGCCGCGCAGAATCGTTTGCAATCGACGATTTCGAGCTTGAACGTTTCCATTGAAAATCTGGCCGCCGCCGAGTCGCGCATTCGCGACGTCGACGTTGCGTCCGAGTCGGCCGACCTGACTCGAAACTCGATTTTGCAGCAGGCCGCGACGGCCATTCTCGGTCAGGCTAATTTACAACCGCAGGCCGCGATACAACTCTTACGGCAGTAAGAACTTTCAGCTGGCGGAAAGCTCAGGTTCGGGCGGCGCGTGGTCGATCCATAGATCGTGAATCACGGCCGCCCGAGTCGTTGAAGGGCGGATCCAACACCCACGGGAATTGTTATGGCAACTGTAAATTCTATTTCGTCGTTTTCGAGTTCATCGAGCGGTTCCGCGGGAATCAATTTCAGCGGCATCGCGTCGGGAATCGACACGCAGGCGATCATCGATGCGCTCACGAAGCTCGAAGCGCGTCCCATCGACGCCGCGCAGCAGAAACAGGATTTATTAACAAAACTGCAGGGCCAGATCGGGCAGCTCTCCACAAAACTCACGGCGTTGCAGACGGCCGCGGGAAAATTAACAACCATCGCGAGCGGCACGGCGCTTTCGGCAACGAGTTCCGATACTACCATTCTCACGGCGTCCGCGGCGGCGCCCGCGACTGTGGGTCCGCACTCGATCGAAGTCACACAACTCGCGCAGGCATCGAGCGCCTATCTTTCGGCCGTGGCTAAAATTACAGATCCGGCGGCCGCGCTCGGCGGCACCGGGAACATTAATATATCTTATTCCGGCGGCACGGCCGTGCCCATCGACGTGGCGAATCGTTCGCTCAACGACATCGCGCAGGCGATTAACGATAACGTCGCGGGCGTCAACGCGTCGGTGGTCAACGCCGGCACGAGCGCCAACGCGGATTATCGATTGGTCGTCACCGGCGAGGACACGGGGGCGTCGCACGGTCTTACGTTTACGATCGACTCGACGGTCGGTCTCGGCTCGACCACGGTGTCAGGCGCGCAAAATGCAAAATTCAACGTCGACGGCATCACGGGGATCCAGCGCGAGTCGAACACGGTGTCCGATTATCTGAACGGCGTCACGTTTACGTTAACTTCGACGACGCAGGCGAACAAACCGGTGACGTTGACAATCTCGACCGACGTGACCGGAGTCAAGAATAAGATCAAAGATCTCGTAAACGCTTATAATGATATCGTAAATTATTATAATTCGAACAATACTTACAATTCGGCCACGAAAGTCGCCGGCACGTTTTTCGGCGACAACTCGACCGGATCGATTATAACCAATCTGCGATCGATGCTGTTCCACGGCGGATCGAACTATGTACAGCAGAACTCCGGGACCTACGGTTCGCTGAGCGCGCTCGGCATCTCGTTTCAGAGCGACGGAACCTTGCAAGTCGACGACTCCAAGCTCACGACCGCCGTCGGCGAAAATACAACATCCGTCCTCGACCTGTTCGCGGACTCAGACGGCGGCGGCTCCGACACGGGCATCGCCATCGAAATCCGCAAATTTGCACAATTCGCGACGACGGGCGGCAAAGACGACGCGACCGGCGCCAGCGTCGTGGGTCTGCTCAGCGCGAAAACCGATTCCATAAAAACTCAGATTGCGTCGCTGCAAAAGACCATCGACAACGGCCAGGCGCACCTCGATTCGTATACTCAACAATTGAAAGAAAAATATGCAAAATTCGAGGAAGTCATGGGCCAGCTCAAACAACAACAAGCCACGCTCGCGGCCAAATTCGGTTAACCCGCATCGCACACCCCCGATCATAGATATTACTTTTCAAAATAATTTGTAAACAATATGTCGCCCAATCCCGCTTCCATTTACTTCGACGCCGAGGCCGCGAGCATTCCCCGCCTCAAGCTCGTGCGCATGATGTACGCCGGCGCCATCGACTCGCTCGAGCGCTCCAAAATCAGATTGGAACAAAAAGACCGCGCCGGATTTGTAAGATCCGTCAACAAAGCGCAGAACATTCTCGCGGAATTGAGCATGGCGCTCGATTTCGAGCAGGGCGGCGACATCGCTCGGCGCCTCGACGCGCTTTACGAGTGGTTTCAACGCTCGCTGACGCCCGCATGTTTGACCGCGGACGTGAAACCGATCGACGATGCGATCGTATTATTAACAAGACTCAAGGAAGGCTGGGATGGCATTCGCGACGAAGAGGAATCGCGCATGTCGTATTCGCAATAATAAGGAACGGCGCGCACCGCACGAACACGCCATGCATCCCCCGGTCCAGGATACTACACAAATCGCCGATGCGCTCGCGGCGCTTCGCGGACTTCGCGATGCTACAGAACGCGCGCTCGCCGCGCTCGATCGCGACGATCCGGATTCCGCGGCGCGCGCGGTGCTCGACGGTTCCCGGCTTTCGAGCGTATTATCCAATTTATCCATTCCGCCGGATGGCGGCGCGGGCGCGCTCCTTCGCCGCGAAGCCGACCACATCCGCGTACTTCAAGCCATCGCCATCGATCGAACCGATCGCCGCATCGAAAGCATACATTCCGAACTCGAATCGCTGGCCGGGACGAAACGAGGCCTTCGCGGATACCGCCCCGCCGTCGATCCCGACGGCCATGCATACCAAATCGAAAGTTAATATTTTAACCATAAGCGATCGCTTGCATTAAAAGTAGTTTCATAAGTCTCTCGGGCCGCGGGCGGCGGATGAGCCGGGCCGAGATCCAGCGATATGTAACGATCGTCTCGCCCGAAACGATCCTACGCTGGCACCGCGATCTGATCGCTAAGAAACGGACATTCAAGCAAAACAGTCCCGGCCGGCCGCGAATACTACAACTCATCGAGGAACACGTCGTTCGATTTGCCCGAGAGAATTCGCAGTGGGGATTGACGAAACTCGAAGACGTCTGTCATTGAAATTCAATCTGGCGTCGAAATTTACGAAGAGAATTCCAAGCCTTGCATTTTGTCAATTTGGACATCTTACAACACGAAACCCTGCGTAAATATTTGTGACCGAATCTCGGAATCTCATCCGATGCGACGCGGAACATACTAAAGCCCTTAGTCCCCATGCGCTACCAAGCGCGACCCTAAGGAACACTAAACCTAACTCTCGGACGTAATTACCTGTAGCAGGTCCCTGCGAATCTGATACACCTCCGGCGCATTTTTGAACTCCTCCACATTGCAGTAGTCCGAGTATCATTCCCATTGATTTTCCAGCATATCTGAAAATCCAGAGGCATGCGGGCGCTGCTCGGGATGGACAGCGGTTGGCGCAAAGCTCGCGCGCCGCAAGACAAATGGGAATCCCCTCCACTCAAACTTTTTGACGAAACGCGTAGACCAGTTCCATTCGTAGCAATTTCCTAGAGAATCTCGTAAAATAAAGTAGCATTTCTGTTACGGCGCATTACACTTGGCGTATGAAAGAAAAACCCAGTAAGAAGCGCATCGCCTCGTTGCGGTCACGACGATTGGAAGCTGGAAGACTCTTTGAAAAAGGCGCC
>JACQFD010000007.1 GCA_016200225.1 Planctomycetota bacterium | reverse complement strand
TACGGCTGAATCGTCAGCATGCCGCCGCCCGAAGTCGAGAGGACCTGTCCACAACCGACGTCGCCGACGATGATTTGGAAGTAATACATCGCGCCGGCGAGCAACGGATTGTTGGGAATCACGGCGGAAGCCGTGAGTTTGCCTGTTCCGTCATTTAAAGCGTCGAGACCGTACGCGTCTGTTGCAAAGAAGAAGTCGGCCCAGATCGGCAATCCGACGCCGAATTCATCGAGGCCCGTACCCTGGCTGTTCGTCGCAAGACAAAGTTGTGTGACCATGTCGAGCGGACCGCCTGTGCAGGTCATCGCAAACTCGGAATTGTTAACGGTCGGGCAGGAATTGACGCCGACCGTCATCGCGCCATGACAGCCGGGGATCGAAGAACCGAAGGTCGAGAAGCCAGCCGGCGTAATTGTTACGCTCTTTGTCGCAGACGTGCCTTCATTACCTTTGCGATCCTTAACTTTCATTTTGTAAGTAATGTTGCCGCACCAATATCCAGGCAGCCATGCAAGCCAGAGATTGCCGCCTGCATACTTCGCGGGGATTACATGCGTCACACCGTCAACCGTAAATTCAAGCGTTCCGCTGCCGTGGATGAAATGCTCTTGGTTCGAATTGTCATAAGCACGTGCAACAACGCGACGCGGCTGGGAAGAAGGCGTGCCATTCGCGAGCTGTAGAATATTCACAACGCGGGGAGCCCAGGCGTCGGGCGTCCCGTTGCTGCGAAGAAGGACTTCGTTACTCGCTGCGTCCTCCGCACAAATGATGTCGGCGTCGCCGTCATTATCATAGTCGCCGACGTCGGCGCCGAGCGTGCGCGTCCCGTTTGTGGTTCCCGTGCTGGAAAGCGTCAAATTTACACTTCCGGACTCGATAAACATATTCTTGTAAAGGCGATCCGAGCCCGAGAACGCGGAAACGAAGGGATCGGGATCATTGTCGTTATCCCAGTCAACCCAGTCGATTTCGTTGTCGTCATTGCTTGAGCTTGGAACTAACAATCCCGCGCCCATGACGCCCGTTCCATCGTTGAGGCGCCACTCGTCGCTAGTTGCGCCGCTGTAGCCAAGGAAATATCCGTCGGTATCACCGTCATTGTCCATGTCGTTGATGTCGGCGTCATAGTTATTTCCGAATTCAGTATCGAGTCCGTTGACGCCCCACTGATTGGTGACGTCACGATACGCGCGGCTGCTGCCAGCTCCCGTGCTTCCGCCGTTTTCGAAAAAACGGTTGCTCCAGAATCGGGAAATCGTGTCGCGGGAATTCGCGAAAATATCATTATCAAAGTCACCGTCGATATCACTAAAGTCGGCGTCGAGCGATACATTTGTAATATCGTGTTCGGTTCCATCGATTTTTGTAGTATCATTAACTTGGCTTCCTTCGACAAAGCCGGCCTGGCTTCCCGATGGCAGAGTCGGGTTGTTCGAAATCGCGCCCGAGGGATTGTACTCTTGGAAAAAACCAAGGGATGTTAACGATCCGGATGTTCCCGTTTGATTCAAAAACAAACGAGTCATCACGGTAGCGTCGAAATTCACGCCATAGGATGTGTGGAGTAGGTCCCAGTCACCGTCGAGATCCGCGTCCGCAAAGTCGCACTGACAGCTCCAGTCAACGAAACCTCCCGCAAAGTCGCCGCTAGTGATTTTCTGCGCGGCTGGGACCGACGAGCCCGACGATCCGGAAACACCGACGCCAACCCAACGGCTCATGTCGAGGATGAATTTGCCCTGCACCCCACCCTGTGCGAGACCCTGGTTGATGAACCACGTATTCGACTGGTTTGCCTGCATCGAGTGGTTCGACATATAAAAATCGAGGTCGCCGTCGTTGTCCACGTCGACCGGCTGCACGTCACGTGACGACTGGCTCATGAGAACCGTCGTGGGGTTCTTCAAAAACATGGACGCTGTGACGTCAAAAAAGACGCCGGTACCCGCGCCGCCGGCGGTTCCATTACGGATGATCTTGCTCTGCTGATTGCCGAGGTCGCCGCCGTTCGCCCAGACCATGTCAAGGTCGCCGTCTCCGTCCCAGTCGCCAAATTTGGCGGCCTCGGTGGCAAGACCGATTTGCGGGATCGTGCCGGAACTAACATTTGTGAATTGGCTGTAGCCTTGGGTCGTCAGGGTGCTGAAAGCACCGGCTGCGCCAGCGACAAGCCAGAGATTTCGATAAATCGGTTTTCGCATGGGATTCAGTCGGGCACGGAGGATTTTTAGATCGTCCATGCCGCAGAAGCGTGTTGGGTTGAAGCGAGAGAAGTTAGGTGAATGCGAATGGTGCAGAGTGCCAGACCTGCGGAGTCGGGACACGAATCATCAATTCTCATACAGGATTCGCTGATACGTCAACCGGCGAATTCCGAATAGGAACGAATGGCATCAGCCATTCACCCCCCAATAGAGGACCGCAGAGGAAGGTTTCGCCGAATCTTCGATCGTTCGCGTTCGGGCTCCCGAATTTCGTGGCGGGATTATTTTTCAACGGTTACGGAGAGTCCCGACGTCGCGCATCTCATTCGATTCCGTGATCTCAAAAGTATGATTCGCGGCGAGATTCTTAAATTCACTTTTCTTGCCCGACGGCCAGGTGACCGAAATCCGGTCGACGCGGTCCGCGGTGCCGCAGCCGATCGCCAAATCGACATCGGACGACGATAAGTAAGAAAATCCCGTCTTTGTCTGCGCGCTGAACACAGCGCCGGCGCATTGCCACTCGACTTTGACGCCGATCGCGGATCGGTTCGAAATTGTAGCTTTAAATCGAATAATAATTCTACCGTTGGACGGCGCGCTTTCGTTTCTTAGCAATACAGGCCTGCCTTCGGGCGGCGACGCGACCGCGTCGACATCGCCATCGTGATCGAAATCGCCGAAAGCGAGGCCCCGCAGAACGCGCGGCGTCGCGAAGAACGGGAGATCGCTCTTTATCAGTCGAAATTTCCCTTTATTAATATTTTCGAAAACGAGAGGGCGCTGGCGATAGGGCGACATATCTCCAAATAATTCCGCGTTGTCGAGAATATGCCCGTTCACTACAATTGCGTCGCGATCGCCGTCGCCGTCGAGGTCCACGAGCCCGCAGCCGAAGCCTACAAATGGGATCGACGGAGGGCCGAGGCCGGAAACGCCGCTCCAATCGTCGAAAATCATGTTGCCGACGTTATGAAATAACGAATTCGGTTCCGCCGCGAGATTTGTAATAAACAATTCGGGTTTTCCGTCGCCGTCGACGTCGGCCGCATCGATCCCCATTCCGGCGCGCTCCTGCCCATCCTCCGCGAACGCGACGCCCGCCACCGCGGCGATTTCAGTAAACTTCCAATTTCCATTGTTTTTATATAAATAATTCGCGCATGAATCGTTCGCGACGGCAATATCAAGATTGCCGTCGCCGTCGAAATCGCTCATGACGACGCCGAGGCCTTTTCCATCGGTTTTTCCCGCGCGGGCGACGCCCGTCTCCGCCGAAACGTCCTGAAACGAACCGTTTTTCAGATTTTTGTACAGAAAATCCCTGCCGCCGGAAAACGCGTGCGGCGAGCAGTAAGCTCTCCCGCCCGGCAGATGTTTGCCACAATACGGATTTTTCTTAACTTCATCAAGATCAAGATAATTTGCTATATACAAATCCACAAATCCGTCGCGGTCGAGATCGCCGAACGCCGCCGACGAAAGAAATCCCGCGGCGATCACGCCTGAGCTTTCGGTAATATCGACGAATTTGGCGGAACCCTTATTTAAGAATAAATGTCCGCGGCCGTAGGCGCTCACGTACATGTCCAGATTGCCGTCATTATTAATATCGCCCACCGCGACGCCCATCGCGTAGCCCGCATCGGCGCAGCCCGACGAATCCGACGCGTCGCGGAAGTGCCAATTGCCGTCGCCAAGATACAATTTTGACCGCGAATCGAATTCGGCGCAGCCCGGCAGCGGCGCGCCCTGCGCAAAGTAAATATCGAGATTTCCGTCGCCGTCGGCGTCGAAAACGCCGACGCCGGAGCCCATCGTTTCAACGACGAATTTCTGTCCGGACGCCCCCGTTTTATGTACAAAATCGATGCCGGCCTGAACTGCGTCGACTTCGATCAATTGTATATTTTGCGCGGGGCGGCTCGCCGGCCCCGAGGCGGCCGGCGCCGGAGCGGTTTGTATCAATACGAACAACAAAGTTATAGACACGGGCATGCGTTCGCGACTATTTGGAGGGTTTGCTGGACGCCGCCGCGATCAGGCCGCGCACGAGTTCGAGTTCGCCCGCCGTCGCGCGCGGATCGTTTTCCAGAACCGTCAGCGCTTTTTGTGCATATTGTAATTGTGCATTGTGTTCTCCGAGCCCGGCGCAGGCGCGCGCCGCCCCCACCAACGCCGAAACGGGCGCTTTCTTGGATCGAAGTGCTTCGCGGAATTGCGCAAGAGCCTCTCCATACAATTCGAGATTGAGGAGCGCGCTGCCGACGACGGCGCGAGAGTGGGCATCGCTTGGATCGAGCCGCAGCGAGGCCGTCGCGAATGTTAATATTTGCTTGTTCCGCGCGACTTTGCCGTGCGCCTCGATTTCGGCGAGTCCTTCCGAATCGCGTTTCATTAAATTTAATACTTGTCCGAGGTTCATCCGCGCCCCCAAATGCAATGGATCCTCCGCGATCGCCGCGCGAAATGCCCGCTCCGCTTCCTCCGGAGAACCGGCGCGGCGAAACGCGAGGCCCAAGCGGAATTGCGATTCGGAGTCGCGCGGATCCAATTGTAGACATTCCTTGAATTGTTGAATCGCCGAATCGAACAAACCCTCGTCGAGCGCGATCCGCCCCAGGAGATGCCGCGGACCGATCATTCTTGCATTTCGGGCGGCCGCTCTTTGTAAATATTGTTTCGCGGAGTCCCGGTCGCCGAGTGAAAAGTAACAAGCGCCGATGCCGTTGCCGGCTTTGCCGTCGGAGTCATCGATTTTTTCCGCGCGAAGGAAAGCCTCCATCGCCGGGTGAAATTGTTGGCCGCGAATCCTCGCTTCGCCCAACGAGAGCCAGTAGTTTCTTTCGCCCGGCGCGATTTCGACGGCCTTCGAAAGAAATTTTTCGGCGTTTTCATAATGTTCGGCGGCGGACCATAATGATCCGATCTTTGCATTCAGGGCCGCGTCCGCGGGCGCGCTCGCGAGCAGGGGTTCGAGCGCGCGCGCCGCGCCTCCAAAATCGCCCGACCGTTCAAGGGCCGCTTCCCGCTCGGTCGGATTCGTTGCGGTGGACGTCGGTCGCGACTGAATGCCGACAATCATAAACAATGTCCACGCGCCGATTCCGCGAAACGGAATTCCCGCCATCGACGGTGGAATTGGGTTTGACGACATGAATATCGTTACGATGGCGGCAGCCTCGGCATCAAACACTAACATTTTCTTGAAGACCCCGGACAAACTTCCAACCGGAGCCATCGTCGCCGCGTTGGCGGGGGGCGCGGCGGGCTTGATCAATGAAATGATCTGGCTGCGGCTCGTTTCCATTGCGTCGGGTGCCACCGCGCCCGCGCTCGCGCTCGTGTTGGCGACGTTTTTCGGAGGTCTGTCGCTTGGCGCCGCGTGCGCATCGCGCGTTCGAGTCGAGGGCGCGCGCGTCGCACGTCTCTATGCATGCGCGGAAGCCGCGGCCGCCTCTTTCTCGATCGCGCTTCCGTTCGCCATTCGATTATTAACAGATCGCGCGGCGCCGCCGGTACTGTGCGCGGCGATTCTGGCGATTCCAACATTTATGATGGGGGCATCGCTTCCGCTGCTCTGTGCGGCGGCCCGTGCGAATGCCCGGCGCGCCTCGCATTTATATATTATCAATACGCTCGGCGGCGCGCTCGGCGTCGTTGCCGCGGGTTGCGCGCTCCTCGAGTTCGCGGGAATCGCGGGCAGCGCCGCCGTCGCGTGCGCGGGCCACTCCCTCGCGGCTCTCGCGGGTTTTGGATTGCGCGGCACCGCGGCGCCCGAGATTACAGATAACAATTTGAGTGAACACGCTCCCGCGAAATGGGTTTTGTCGCAGGCATTTCTGACGGGCGCGGTGGCGATCACGGGCGAGACGATTTTGAACCGGCTTTTGTATCAAGTTCTCGGCGGCACGACCTACGCGATCACGGCGACGCTCGCGATCTATCTTTTCGGAATTGTCATCGGAGCCGCGGCGGCCAATCGTTTCCGAACCGTGTCGCCGCAGTCGCTCGCATTTTGTTACTTAATCCTCGGCGCCGCCACCATCGAATCGCTTTATATACTTATCGGGGCCGGGACGCGCCTTCGCATGGAAGCGCCAAAAGAATTAAATTTAACTTTCGGCGCCGTCGGCAATCTGGCCGTCGCCGCATCCGTACTCGCGCCGCCCGCGCTCGCTTCCGGATTCGTATTTCCGTGCCTCGTACGCAGGATCGGGGGGCATTCCGCGTCCGCCCTCGGCTCCGTCTATGCATGCAATACGATCGGTGGAATCGCGGCTTCGCTCGCGGTTACTTTTATTCTTATTCCGGCCTTCGGCATGCACGCGACGCTCGCGGGCGCCGGATTCATCATGATAATCGCGGCCGCCGCGACGGCGCGCGGCAACCTGCGATTTTTCTCAATATTAGCAATCTGCGGATTTATTATTTTACAAATGGGCGCGCCCGTCGACCCCGCGCGATTCCGATTGTGGCTTTACGGTCCGCTCGCCGGCGAACCGGCCCCGCCCGCGTCGCTCGAAAGCGGGCCCGCGCCGGCGCCTCCGCGCATGAGTGAGATTTCCATCATTCACGTCGAGGGAGCGTCGGCGACGGCGGATGTTTATGAACGAAAATCCCCGAGCGGAAAAACCGCGCTGGATTTTGCGATTAATGGTAAGAAAGAGGCGAGCACCGATTTCGAGGCGCTTCGCAATCAATATGTTCTCGGCCATCTTCCCGTAATGTTATGTCGCGATCCGCGGCGCGCGCTCGTCGTCGGCCTTGGCGCGGGTGTGACCGCGGGCGCCGTCGCGGCGCATCCGGGCATCGATGTAACCATTGCGGAACTTTCGCCCGAGGTTCCGGCCGCGACGCGGAAGTTTAATGAATGGAATCATAACGTTCTCGACCGAAAAAATGTAAATTTAATAATTCAAGACGGCCGGCGATTTCTCGTGGAAAGAGCCCGGTCCGTCGATGCGGGGACGGCCGAGGCTTTCGACGTCATCACGAGCGATCCGATCCATCCGTGGGTGTCGGGCGCCGCGAATTTGTATACAACGGATTATTTTAAACTCGTAGGTCGCGCGCTTTCGCGGGGGGGCGTCGCGGCCCACTGGCTGCCGCTCTATGAAATGCACACCGACGAATCGTGCGCCATTTTCCGTAGTTTCGCGGCCGCGTTTCCCATCTGCGCGCTTTGGATCAATCCAACGGGCGACGCCGTGCTTGTCGGCGCGCGCGAATCATTACAATTGAATTTAACTACATTTGCGGCGCGCGGGCGCGCCGACGGCGTGCGCCAGGATCTCAAGTCCGTCGGTCTCGAGGATCCCCTCCGATTCCTCGGCGCTCTTTGCGTTTTTCGTCCGGCGATCGACGGAATTCCCGGGCCGGAAATCGCGGATTGGAATCAAATATTGGAGTTTCGCGCGGCGCGAAATCTTTATCATAAACAAACCGTTTCGGAAAATTTACGTTTCTTCGGGTCGCGCGCCGCAATGCCGCGGGAAGTTGCGCGATTTCTCGGAGTGGACGGACCCGCGGTTCCCCGGCTCCTGCAAATGGCCGGCACGAACATTAGTATTGTAAAAGCGCGCGGACTTCTCGATGAAGACGATGCCGGCGCATGGCGCGCGCTTCTCGACGCGCGTGTCCGCGAGCCGAACCAGGATGTCATTACAATTTTATTCGAAGCGTTTCTCGCGGCGCATCCTGAATATAATAAAAAACTCGAACAGCCCGCAAGTCCCGCCGAAGCGCTGGCGGCGGCGTCGGTCGAATCGCGGCGGGCGCGACGGCAGACAAACGGCGAAGGAATCGCCCGACTTTCGCGCCTCGCCGAAATGTTACAAATCGAAATCGGCAAGAACGCGGCGCCGGAAATCGATCGCGCGCTTCGAATGCATTGCGCGGCGATTCTCGGCGAAACCCGCGAGTATGCGCGGGCTCTCGAATTGTTAACACCGTCGCTGGCGGAAAATCCGCCCGATCCCGCAATCCTGCGGACCGCGGCGCTTCTTTACGAAAAGCTCGGGCGGCCCGACGACGCCCGCTCCGCAAGGGCCCGCGCGGCGCCGCTCGATTTGCGGGGCGCCGAAAAGGATTAATTAAATTTAAGATTTAGAATAATAAGTCTCGACGGGCGGCCGTGGGCCGATCGCCGCGCGCACGCGCGCCGCGATGGCGTCGAGTTCGGCGTCGGCGAGCGCCGTCGCATAACTTTCCGTCGTCGGCCGCGCGACCGTGTAGGCGTCGATTCGTATCATTTTGACGCCGTCCGCGATCAATTTTCGAATTCTATCGATATAAGCATCCACTTCGGCCTCCGGTGGCGGGACGCCGTGGACGCGCAGAAACATCGATTGGACGACGAGCGGATGAATGATTCCGAATTCGCGGATATTATTAAACTGCCGTTCGAGCGGCGCGTTGCCGCGATCGACGATTTTATAATATTCCTCGGTTCCCGCGTCGAGTTTCGCCCAGATTTCTCCGTTGTGTTGTAACAATTCTTCGACGGCGGCGCGCGTCGCGGGCCGGTGGAGCGTCAGCGCGTCGGTGATCAATACTAACTTCAATTCGCGATTCGCGAATTCCGCGCGCGTCGCGGCCGCGATGCGAACCGCCTCCGCGAACATCGGCGAAATCGTAGGTTCGCCGTCGCCTGAAAATGCAATATCATTAATCCGCTCGTTTGTGAATAATCTCCCCGCTTTGATTTCCGTGAAATATTGTTGCAATTCCGATTTTAATAATTCCGACGACGGCTGGATCCCCGAAGTCCCCGGATTGTCCACTTCACAATAAATACAATCGAGGTCGCAAACTTTCTTGTGCGGAAACAGATTGATCCCGATCGAAATGCCGCGGCTGCGTCGCGAACGGACTGGATAGACCATTTTCCCGTCGATGCGACCGTGATCGAGAATGGTGAGAGGCGAAGTCACGCGGACAGAATAATCGCGAACGCGAATTTGAAACCATCGGCCCGGCGATCGCTTATTTTGAACCACCAGCGGCGAACGTGGCCCGTTGCTTGCCCATTCAACCGAATTCTGAAAACTCCTGCGTAAGGCCGTTCAAGTCCGCTCCAACTCTCCATGTCATTTCCATTGAAACGTGCGCTTCTGCTCACGGTCGCGATTGCGGCCGTCGGAGCCGTCATCTATTTCGCCGCCTTTACGGGAGGACCTTCGCGGGTCGTCGACGCACCGGCGATCGAATACACGATGGAATCCGATTCACCGAAAAACGGGGATCGCGATGTCGCCGTCGCGTCGGACGCTAGTGCGGCGGAACGCAATGAATCGGTGGACGTCGATGTACTCATCTGGCGGACTTCCGATGTCGAATCCCTCGCGCCCAATTCAACTTTCGGAATGCTTGGAAATGGAAAATCCGCGACGTTGCGGGGCCGCCTTACCGATGGAAAAAACGCATGCGCGGGTGCAACGCTAAAATTCGTCGAAGGTCTGAACGAAGGCGTCAGTTCGACGACCAACGAACATGGCGGATTTGAAATTCCACGACTTTATCCATGCGTTGGAATGATCGAGATCGAATCGTATGCAAAACCGAAGATTCGACGCGAAGTGCGATTATTACCGAAACAGACGGGCGATTTAACAATTGATTTTGGCAATTGGGGAAACGTCCGCGGCCAGCTTTTCGACGAAGACGGCAAACCGGTCGCCGGCGCGCGCGTCGAAATCGACGGATCGTCGACGACCACTGAAAAAGACGGCGCGTTCTTCTTCAGCAGCGTCGTTCCGGGAAATTTGATAATTTACTTTTCTGCGCCGGGCCGCGAAACGCGCCGCGAGTCGATCATGCTATTTCCCGGGCAGGCGCTCGAGTTCGACGAAAATCGATTTATATTAAGAAAGGGCGAGGCTCTTTCGGTCGTCATCGATCCGCTGCCTTTGAACGCGGTGCCGCCAAGAATTGTATTATTACCGAACGACGAATCCGCGACGCACACGTTTCCATTCGAAAAAATCGGCGTCGTGTCGCCGCGACCCGGCGAGCGCGAAGTCAAGATCGAAGGCATTCCAGTCGGAGAGTGGTTTCAAGTGCGCGCCTTTTCCGACGCAGGCGTCGCGAATCCGGCGATGCGGCCTGTTTTGTTAAAAGCGGGCGACACGAATCTTTCGCGTGCGCAGTTCTCGTTTGTTTGGAAATTTCCAATCTCTGGAACTGTAGTTTCCTCGGGAAACGCGGTCGCCAATGCGAGAGTGCGCATCGAATCGTGCGACATCGGACGCGCCATGGGCGAATTATTACAAATGTGCGGCGGCCAGAATCAAATTATCGTTCCGATCCTTCCTTTTTGCAGAAAAGACACGCGGACCAATCGCGACGGATCCTTTCAAATCGAAGGATCCGAGACGCCGGTGCCGGCGGTCGTCGTCGTCGAAGCGCAGGGGTTCGCGCGGAAGGTCATTCCGATCAAAGGCGGTGCCGTCGAGCCTCTCGGTAATATTGAATTAACCAAAGAAGAGACCAACGCCCCCGCCGCGCTTTCAGTGGCGTTTCAAGAGCGCGCAAAACGCAATGTTCGCGTCGTCGTCGACGGAAAGGCGCAACCCGTCGCCGCGTTGCCGCCGGGCGCGCGCCTCAATATCGGTAAATTAACAATTGGGACGTGGGGCGTACGCATCCGCGAAAACCAACAAATCGCCGTCGACAAACTCACGGTGCTTTCGACCGGCGAAAACATCATTCATGTACCGAAATTGATCAATTTTTCGAATGACGAGCCGGAGGAACCTCCGATCGAACCCATGGACGAGGATTCGCCCGAATCGCAAAAAGATCATTAATATAAATACAAGATTATTTAGATCCCATCGACCGCTTGACCGCGGCGACGGCGCGGTCGCCCGCCAGCGCACTTAACAATTCGAGCGCCGTATCCCGCGCGACCCACGGCGAGTTTCCCGTGATAATTGTAGCATCGTGTTCGACGGGGCCGTCGGTTACGGTGGCGCCGCATTCATGCAGAAAAGCGCGGTGCCGCCCGTCGGCAAATGGAAACGTTGTCGCGCGGCGGCCCACCAGGATTCCCGCGGCCGCGAGCGCGCGCGAGCCGGTGCCTGTCGACGAAAGGAATCCTCCTTTATTATCAATAGCGCGCAGGAAATCGAGCACGGGCGTATCGGTCGCGTGCGAATATCCCTTCTCAAATGCGCCGCCGGGTACGGCCGCTCCGGCATAATGCGACGGTTCGATTTCACCAATTCGATTCGTGATCCGAACCAAGAGTCCGTTGGCGCCCGAAACTTCGCGTTCGGTGGCAACCGGATCCACAAAAATCGGCTCCAATCCCTCGATGGCTCGCGTCCATCCAAAAATCGAGACGAACGAGGCCGCTTCTATCTCTTCAAAACCGGGAGCCAGTACGAGTGCGAGCCGCTTCATTTCGGCAAAGCATACGGAGCCAGCGCGAAAAATGGACGGCAAGTCTAAAAGTGGTTTCGTCGCACTCTCGACCCGCGCACGGCCCTTGTGTCGGCGACCCCACTCCTTCGTCCGCGGCGAAGGGCCTCGCGCTCGTCGAGATACTTATGAAGCCGCCAATAATAATAAATTTAACAATACGCGCCATAGATTCGTTTTGAATTTACGAGATCGATGATGACTCGCACGACTTCTCCGTCGAGCTGTCCTTCGTCGATCGCTTCTTTTAACAATTTCACGGATTCGACCGGCGCGAGCGGATTTTGATACGGACGGCGCGACGTCATGGCATCGAATACGTCGGCGACCGTTACAATACGAACATCGATCGGCAGGTCGGCGCCCCGGACGCCGTCCGGATAACCCCGGCCGTCCATGCGCTCGTGGTGGCTGCGCCCGCATTTGATAATAATCGGATCCGCGTCGCCTGCTTTTAATATAAGTTCGCCAATGATCGGGTGCGTGCGCATCACGGCTATTTCGTCGTCGGTAAGGCGCGCCGGTTTTTCGAGAAGCGAGTCGGGCACTCCAATCTTACCAATATCATGCAGGCATCCCGCGATTCTTAGAATCGACGCGCGGTCCTCTCCAAGGCCCAGTTCGAGGCCGATTTTTTGCGCCCAGAGTCCCGTTCGCTGGCTGTGGCCGCTCGTGAATCGCGACTTTGCCTCCATGGCTTTCGTGAGCGCAAGCGCCACTTGCTGCGTCGCGGCGAATTTGTCGTATAAGACTTCCTGTTCGAGCAATGTTTCAATTCGGACTCTTAATAAATTGCGCTCGGTCGGTTTTGTTAAAACATCGTTCGCGCCGGCTTGAATCGATCGGACGCGCGTGTCGATGTCGTCGAGCGCCGTCAGCATGACAATCGGCGTGCGGCTGGAAATAGTTTCCCGGTAGAGCCGCGCCGTCTCGAATCCGTCCATACGCGGCATGCGCACGTCGAGTAGAACGAGATCCGGCAAATCTTTCGTTGCCAGCGCGAGGCCTTTCTCACCGTCCTCGGCCTCCATACAGCGATAACCCAAGCCCGACAAGAGTTCGCGCGTCAAGCCACGACACTCATCCCCGTCGTCGATCAGTAGAATTGACTTCTTCTGAATTGCAATCACGAATGTTCCTGATGGGTTTCGACTAGAAATACCCCTTTGCTGAAGCTCTCTCCATTCAAGCGAGGGCGCCAAACGGGACGATCGAGGGGTGCCGGGATCCGTGACTCCGCAGGCTAACAATTCATGAACATCGGCTTGGAACAAATTTCGCTGACGTCCACGGCGCAGGTCCTTGCGCAGGCGCTCGATTGTCCGTCGATGATTACAGATACTAAATTTATAATTCTGGCGGTGACGCGGCCGGCGCCGGGCGGAATCGAACCATGTGATGTCGGGACCGCGCTCGACGCACACGTTCAAAATTTCAACGGCCGCGCTCTCGTCGCGCAAGCGGCCGCCGCCGGCGATCAGGGAACGCCGATAATATTAGAAACCCGCCATTTTGGTAATATCACTTATACAGTGTACCGCGTCGGTTCGGGAGATTCGAGTCTGCTGCTCTGGCACGATCGCGACGCGCGCGAAAAAATTAAACAATATCGCGAGTGCGGCGAAAAAAGCGTCGCCATTCTAAGCGGATTTTCGCACGAAGCGCGCAATCCGCTGCACGCGGTTCTCGGCTACACCGAATGTTTATTAAATCCGCAATCGGAAAATTTGACGCCGACGCAAAGGGACTACTGCGCCAATATATTACAATCGGGAAAGCATTTATTATGGTTGTGCGAACAACTCGAAGATTTTGCAAGATTGGAATCGGGCAGGGTCACGATGGATGTGGACCCCGTCGACGTGCACGATCTTTTGGATACTTCGAGCATGCTCGTGCGCGAACGGGCCGCGCGGAAGGACATCGAATTGATCTTGGACGAACCGGGCGAAGTGATGCCTACAATTTTCGCCGACGGCAGGCGCATCGCGACCGTATTGATAAATTTACTGGTAAATGCAATTAAGTTCACGCCGCGCGGAGGCCGCGTGACCGCGGGAGTCCGATTCCTCGCCGGCGACGCTTATTTTCTCGTTTCCGATACGGGCATCGGCATCGAAACGAGCCATCAGGAGGCGATTTTCGAACCCTTCGATCGCGGCGAGTTTCAATTCGAAGGCGAATTTGGTTCCGGAATCGGTCTCGCGCTCGCGAAAAGAATTGTAGAAATGCACAGCGGTGAAATTACCGTTCAAAGCCGGCCCGGCGAAGGGAGTCTCTTTATAGTTAGAATCCCGACGGTCGCAAATGCCGATGGAGTGGCCGGAGCGTTGCCGTCACCGGCCCATCAGGACATGCATTGGGGTGGAATTGTATAATAAATCATGACGACCGCGGTGCTCGTGATTCACCCCGACGTCCGCGCCCGCAAGCGCATTCGGGACGCCGCGACGCGAAGAGGTTTGACCGTGGTCGCCTCGGCCGACGCGCGCGAAGCCATGCTCATCGCCCATGAATCGGCGCCTTGGGCAATTGTAGTTAAACTTTCGCCGATCGAAATGAACAGTTTCGATCTATTAAAATCGTTGCGCGCCGTGATCGGTCCCGACGCCCGAATGCTTGCAATCGGATTCGAGGACGGCGAAAAACGCGAGCGAACTCTCGTCCGCGAGTTTCTCGACGAAATAGCAAAAACGCCGCCCGGCCACGGTCTATTTATTGCGAGTTTGCCGTGAACAAGATTAATGTTCTGGCGGAACCGCGAGCACGTCTACGGGCTACATTTTTGATATAAACTCCGCGACGCTTCCGGTCAGCACGCGGGCGATTCCTTTTCGCGCGTGCGTTCGCACGGCGAGCAATTGCGGTTGTTTCGAAACGCCGAGCCGGAGAATTCCGTGGCGCGCGACACCGGTTGTATCCATTTGCGCCGGCCCGCGCGGGTCGGGCACGAACCGCAGGGTCGATGGCGTGGCCCCGCGATTGCATCGTGAGATATTCATGATCCACGAAATCGCTGGCGATCTCCTTCTCTGTTCGTCGCGCCATCTCGCGCACGGTGTCGCTCCCAACGACGACTTCAAATCCGGACTCGCGCTCGCGCTGAGGGAACGCTTCCCCGCGCTTTATAAAGATTTTCGGCACTATTGTAAGACTTATAATCCTGGGCCCGGCGAAGTTTGGGTCTGGAGCGGCGTCGCGGAGGAAGGGCATCCCGTCACGATCGCGTCGATGTTTACACAAGAATCGTCGAGGCAGGAGGGCGGCCACGCGGGTCCGGCGCGTTTGGAGTATGTGAATCGCGCGCTCCATGAACTCGCGAATCTTGCGAAAGCCGGCGACTGGCCGAGTCTCGCGTTGCCGCGGATTGCGACGGGCGTCGGCCGACTCGAATGGGAGGATGTCCGTCCAATATTACATAAAACGCTCGGCGGACTCGGGATCCCTGTTTATGTTTACACCACGTATAAGAAAGGCGTCGCCGCCGAAGAAACCGCGCGCGTTTGACAATAATTTATTCGACGCGGCTGCCGTCGGGCGCCGAAAAGCGCGCGACGAGGCCGCAGTCGTATCCGGAATCGTAAACTTTCACGAGAAACGCGTTGGAGCCGGATCTTAATTTTACGCGCGCAAAATAAGCGTCGGGATTCGCGTATTCGCCGTAGCTTTCGTTTTCGTAAATTAATTTTCCGTTGAGCCACGCGCGCGCGCAGTCGTCGTGGCCGATCCAAAGAATCGCGTCGGCGTCTTTTTTAACAATAATATTAGCATATGCGTACGCGAACGCGCCGTCGAACGGCGGCAGCACTTTGTCGAGGACGAGCGTCTTCTGATCGGTCGAGACCTTTTTCCAATGTTTACTGGATGCGCCCGCGGCATCGCCGTCCTTCGGGTTCTTAATCGTGGTTTCGCCGATTTCGTCCTTTCCGAAAGGCTCCGATTTTTTTGTTAAAAACGATCCGCACACGAGCCAATTTGTAATAAACGGAACGTCCGGTTTCGGCTCGGGAGGCCGCTTCCACGCGACCTCGCCCGCGGGCGGGCCGACGACGTCGCCCAAGTCGGCTTTCGGATCCGGAGACCACGTCAGCGTCGCGCGTTTCAGAAATAACAATGCAAAACAAGTGTCCACAAAATCGTTCTTCCAATGGCCGGCCGCATCCTGCATGGATAATAAATATTCGGCGCCTTCGCGGTACCAGGAATGCGCGCCCAACTTCGATTTCGAGGCCATCGCGCAGGCGCGCTCGAGCCCGTACAAGTAATAATAGTGCCACACGCGCATCCCGCCTTTCGTACTAAAACCCGCGGGATTCGCGTCGACGCGAAAATGTCGTTCGAGCCATTGAAACGCGGCCTTTTCCGCGTCCTCCCATTCGGTTTTCCTGGCCTCGTATGCCGGAAATCCCTTCAATTCCGTCGCGGCGATTCTTAATGCACAAATCGCCGCGGTCGTCATCGATCCGATGCCGATGTCGTTCGGATCGCGATAACTGAAGCATCCCTCCTTTTGTTGCATTTTAACGATCGCATTGACGGTCGCGAATACTACTTCTTTCGGGACGTCGACGCCGACGCGCCAGGCCGCGTGCAAACCTAATAATGCGTATTGTGTATTCGAAGCGTCGGGGTTTTCCTCGGGATACGCCCAGAGCCGCGACGTGCGATCCTGATGTTCGACAAGCCATTTCGCGGCCGCCTCGAGCCGCGGTTTGTCGACGACGCCGCGTTTTAATGATTCGATCGCCATCATGTAAACGCCCGTCGAATACGTCTTGTCGAATGCTTTATATTCGTCGAAATAATGCAGACACTTTTGTATCGAAGGATCGTGCTCGCCCGCTCCGGATTTTACTAGTGTTAGAAACCCGAGCGCGGCGACGCCGTTTTTGAAGCGATCCGTATGGCCGTCGTTCCATGTGCCGTCGGCGTTTTGTAGCTTCTTCAACCACGCGGCGCCGCGGTCGATCGCTTCATTCACGCGCAATTGAAATGCACCGTCCTGGCCCTGCGGCGTTTGGGCGGCGAACAGAGCGAGTGCGAATGTTGTCAGGCAAAGCACGCAAACATCATGTACGCTGGCTACGTTTTTGAAAGCTCCATTGTCAACCGCCACAACCACCCCCGTCCCGGCGACGACGACAGATTCCGCGGTCATTCGCGCCGAAGCGCTTTATCGGTTTCACGACGTCAAAGGGCGCCGTCTTCCGGTTTTATTGGATATTAACTTTCAAGTCGCGAAGGGCGAATTTGTCGCGATCATGGGTCCGAGCGGATCGGGCAAGACCACGCTGCTGCAATTATTGTCGGGACTCGACACGCCATCCGCGGGGCGCGTCGAGGTGGCGGGACAGTCGATCAGCGAACTCGGCGAACGCGAACGGACGATCCTCCGCCGCGAAAAGATCGGTTTTGTATTTCAATTCTTTAATTTACTTCCGACGCTGTCGGTGGAAGAAAATGTTGAATTGCCGCTCCGCATCGCCGGGCGATCGCTAAAGGACGGGCGAACGGAAGTCGAGCGTCTTTTACATCAATTTAATCTTGTCGACCGGCGCGATCACCTGCCGAGCCAGCTTTCGGGCGGCGAAATGCAACGAACGTCGCTCTGCCGCGCGCTCATCAGCGGCGCACCGCTGCTCTTGTGCGACGAGCCCACGGGCAATTTATCAACAAAAGCCGGCGAAGAAGTGATGCGCGCGTTGCGGCATTGCCGCGAAAAGGAAAAACGCACGATTCTATTGGTAACGCACAACGTGCGCGACGCGTCGTTCGCCGACCGCGTCTTATTATTAAAAGACGGCCAGCTCGTGCCCGACGCCGAATTGATAGGACCGGGATTGAGCGCCGCGAGCATTCACGAGACGCTCGAGCGTCACGGAATTTAGTTTATTTCAATGTTAGCATTGCCACTCGCGTGGAGCGCGCTCAAGACGCGGCCGGCGCGGACTTTTTTTTCGATATTTGGAATCGCGCTCGGCGTCGCGACGGCGATTGCAATATTAACGCTCGACGATTCCACGGTGGCGAACAAAGTAGAGCGAAAGACGGAGACGTTTGCCAAAGTCGATCTCGAAGTGCGGCCAGCGGATCCCGCGATGCCCGCGCCGGAAGCGTTCAGTAAAATTAAGAATACGCCCGGCGTCGAAAACGTCGGAACATTTTTGTTTACATCCGTCCAGATGCGCACCGCCGCGGGCGAACGGGGATTTCCCGGCCTCGTGGCGCTCGACGTCGTCGCGCGGACGTCGCCGGCATTTGATGCATATCGAATTGCAAAAGGCGAGGATCTCCCGGACGTTGAAAATCCGACCGCGCCCGCGTGCCTCCTCGGCGCCGAACTCGCCGAGCAAATGAAACTCGTCGAAAATGATAAAATAATGCTGACGGCGCCGCGAGTCGCGGTGGGAAATGAGAAGATGTGCGTCGATGGCGAATGGGTGGAGGCTAGTAAAGCGGCGCCGCGGCGCGAACAGGACATGCCGCCGCCGCTTGAATTTAAGATTGACGGCATTCTCGATCGTTATCATTTGGGAAAGCAGTCCGGCGGCTCGATCATAATTATTCCGTTTTCAACATTGCCGCAAGTCTTCGGCGAACGTTACGGATCGCCGATGTTTTGGATTTCGAAATCGCCAAAAGTCACGTCCGAAGAGTTAAAAACCGCGCTGACGCCGACGTTTGCTTACAATGTCGACCGCACGGCGCTGATCGGCGAATCGGCCGACGAGCGCGCTTTCCGCAACGGCGTGCGCGTGTCGGGCGTGCTCGCGCTGCTGCTCGGCCTATTTGTAATTTTCCACACGCTTTCGATGTCGCTGATCGAGCGCGTCCGCGAAATTGCAATATTAAATTCGATCGGCGCGACGCGCGGACAGATCGGCATGGCGTTCTTCGTCGAGGCCATCATGATCGCCACGGTGGGGGCCGGCCTCGGCATCGGTCTCGGCCTCGGACTCGCGCGCGTCTTTTTGTTAGCGGGATTCACCACGCTCGGCCGCGTCGGATCCGTGCAGGCCTTCAGCGTTCACTGGCCGCCGATTATTGCAATCGCATCGACCGGTCTCGCGATCGCGATGGCCGGTTCGATATTTCCGCTCTGGAAAGCGCGTTCGATTTTTCCCGCGCGCGTGCTCGCGCAACGCGACCTCGGCCGCCCGGCGGATCTTTTCCGCGGCATGAATTTCTTTATATTTACGATTCTTGCCGTCGTCCTGCCGATTCTTTACTTTTTCACCGTGCCGATTCTCGGCGAACAATCGCGCGAGACGGCGCGCGTGATGGTGCTCGGCGGAATGTTATTCTTGTTTTTTCTTGCATTCTTACTGTTGGCGCCGAAAGCGCTCGCATGGGTGTGTTCGAAAATATCAAAACCGTTCGAACGGCTCATGCCGCTCGAAGGCTTCCTTTCGGCGCGGGCCATGGTCGAGGGCATCCCGCGCGTCGCGACGTCCGCCGCCGTGCTCGCGCTCGTCGGCGCGGCGCTTATTACGATTAAAGGAATCACGGCGACACTCCGCGCCGATGTCGCGTCGCTCGGCGAAACGATCACTACAAAAGTATTCGTGGGAACGGAAGACCCGATACCGCGGTCGCGAGTCGAGGAGATCTCTAAAATTCCCGGCGTCGTCGGATTTGAACAATTGGGAGCGGAAATCAATTCTCCATTCTTAATATATGGATTGAATTCGCACGATGCCGGCCAGATTGGATTATTTAAGGATCCGGCGAGATTGAAGAAATTCGAGGAAGCGGAATCGCTCATTCTTTCCACGCCGCTCGCGCGATCGTTAAAGATCGAAATCGGACAAGTCGTACCGGTCGCCGTGCCGTCCGGTCCTCCCGCGAGAATGCGCGTCATGGGCATTTCCGACGATTTCGGTTTTTTTCCTCCCCGGCGCGAATACGCGATCGTGAGTTCGCGCTGGATGAAACAATTCTATTGTTTTTCTCAGGATCAAACTACAAAACTGGCGGTCCGCGTCGCCGACGGCGTCGATCCGATCGCGGTGGCGACTCAGATTCAGGCGTCGCTCGCCGATTTTCCAAAACTTACATTAAAGACCGGCATTAGCTATCGCGATTACGAACTCGAGGATATCGACCGCGATTTCAGGCTCTTCGATTTGATATTACTTCTCGTCGCCACGCTCGCGGGCGTCGGCGTATTGAACGCATTATTATTAGCGGCCTACGAGCGGCGCAAGGAAATCGGCGTGATGAAAGCGATCGGCATGACGCGGCGGCAGCTCGCGGGCACGGTGCTCGTCGAAGCCGCGACGACGGGTCTGGTCGGCGGGGCCTTCGGTCTATTATTAGGATTGGCATTCTTATTCTTAGTGACTGACGCGCTCTCCCGGTTGACGGGACTGCCGCTCCGGACGATCATCGAGCCGTTGTGGCTCGGTACGGCTTTCGCGGGCGCCGTCGCGCTCGCGGTCGTCGCGGCCGGATTTCCCATTCTTCGCGCCAATCGATTCAACGCCGCGGAGGCCGTACGATACGAATAATTTGACGAACCTGATTGCTAATGAAGACACTATTCATAACCTTTTCGATCATGATGCTGGGGCTGGCGCAGGGCGGCGCGACATGGAGACTGTCGGAATCGCGAAAAGCGGAGGAGCGCGATAAACTCTGGCGCGAGGATTTGAATCAACTGGCGGACACGCTGCCGAAGAACCATATTAATTTATTTTTTAAGATTAAAGAAGCGGATTTTCGGAAGAGCGTCGAAGATCTTGACAAGAAAACTTCCAAACTGAACGACGATCAAGTTCTCGTCGAATTGATGAAACTCGTGGCGAGCGCGGGCGACGCCCACACGACGGTGCGCTGGTACGAATCGAGCGTTGGACTACACAATTATCCAATCGGCGCGGCGTGGTTCGACGACGGAATTTATGTACATTCGGCCGCGCAGCATTATGAAATTATCGGTTCGAAGATTACTAAAATGGGCGGCATCGGCATCGACGAAGTCTTAAGAAGGATCGCGAGCGTGTTTCCCTATGAAAACGACGCGACGTTGAAGTCATTTTCGATGCAATATTTATTTGTCGCAGAGATTTTATATGGGCTTGGAATCGCCCCGGACGCGCGAAAAATAAATATCGAATTCGAATCGGACGGCAAGAAATCCTCGGCCGAATTCGAATTGCCGGCGCCGGGCGTCCGGCCGGCCGCGAAATCGTTTTATGAAACCAAGAAAGTCGCGCCGCCTTTTCGAAGGAAGAAGAACGGCGCGTATTGGAGCGATCTGATTCCGGACACCAGGATTCTTTATATTCAGTACAACGATTGCACCGATTATAAAGATATGCCGATGGCGGTGTTTGCAAAGAAAGTCGAGGATTTCATCGAGAGTCTCAAGATCGAAAAAGTCGTCGTCGATCTCCGCAACAACGGCGGCGGCAATTCGCAAGTGGCGCAGCCGTTGATCGAAGTTCTGACAAATAACGCAAATATAAATAAAAAAGGAAAATTGTTCGTTCTGATCGGGCGCGGCACGTTTTCGTCGGCTCAATTGAATGCTTATGATTTTCGCAAACGGACCGCGGCGGTTCTCGTCGGCGAACCGACCGGGCAGAAACCGAACGCCTACGGCGAGCAAAAATCGTTTATATTGACGAACAGTAAACTCGGAATCTCCTATTCGACGAAAGCGTTTGTCACGTCGGAAGTCGACGAGCCGTCGATGCGGCCGGACGTGGCGATCAACGTGTCCTCCGCACAGTTTTTCGCCGGCGCGGATCCCGTGCTCGACGCGATCGTCTCCGGCGCAATTCCGGTTAAATAAATTTAATTATCGATTCATTAAGAATTCAACGCGTCCGCGGCGGCCCGTCTCGAGCGCGTCGAGCGAGACCGATTCTCCGCGCTGGTGCGCGAGCGCCTGCTCCCCGGGGCCGAAATTGATCGCCGCGACGCCGTGCTGCGCGAATTGAGCGACGTCGGTCCACGCCTGCTTCGGTTCGACGCGCGCGCCGAGTTGTTGTATTAACTTTTCGATGAGCGGATGCGAGCGGCGCGGCGGAGCGGACGGCGCGCAATCGAATATTTTACATTCCGCGCCGGGCGCCATTTGTTGGATCCTCGCAAACATCTCGTCCGGCGGCGTCGCGGCGGAAAATCTCGCGTTGAGACTCACTTCAAATGTATCGGGAACGACGTTGCGCGAACGGCCTCCGGTCGCGACGGTCGCGGAAATGACCTCTCGAAATAACATTTGATCGATGACCACGTCGCGCGGCGCGAGCGCGGCGAGTTTACCGATAAAATCGGCGGATTTGTGGATGGCATTTTCGCCCTGCCATGGCCGCGCGCTGTGCGCCGCTTTTCCATGAAATATTACTTTAACGTGCATCGATCCCACGCAACCTAATTGTACGGAATTGTCAGTTGGCTCGCCGCAAATCGCGAGATCGACGGATTTCAATTCCGGAACGGCATCCCATAATTTTAACAATCCGTTGTCCTTGATCGGGCCCTCTTCCTTATCATAATAAACAAAACACAAATCGTACGGCGACCCGACGGGATCGTGATTGTCCAAAAACCACAAATCGCACGCAATGGAACACTTCATATCCGACGCGCCGAGTCCGTGCGCGCGCCCTCCCTCGACGCGCGGCGGATTGGGATCGTCTGGCGCGCCTGAAACGGTGTCGAGATGGCCGGCGAGCGCGACGAGCGGCCGTCCCCGGCGCGGTCCGAACGCTACCATTGAATTGCCGAAACGCCGCACGTCGCTCAAGCGCGCGCGAAGTTTATTTTCGACATAATTTGCGATTTCCAACTCTTCGCCGAGAACCGAACGTATTTTCAGTAATGTTAATAAACCATCGACCAGCGAATCGGGCGGCGCGTCCATACTTTTTATGCGGAAATGCCAAAATCGCGAAGAGCACTGTTTAACGATGTCTTGCGATCCGTCTCCGCGCCGCGCTTGCCGATGATGAGAGCGCACGGCACGCCGTACGTCCCCGCGCCGAATGCTCGCTGTCGCACCCCGGGAATCACGACCGCATTCGCGGGCACGCGACCTTTCATAATAACTTCGCGCGGACCTGTTACATCGATAATCTGCGTCGTCGCCGTGATTACAGTATTCGCGCCGAGGACAGCGCCTGCTTCGATGATCGATCCTTCGACAATAATACATCTGGATCCGATAAAACAATCGTCTTCGATGATCACCGGCGTCGCAGCGGGAGGCTCGAGTACGCCGCCGATGCCGACGCCGCCGGCAATATGACAATTCTTCCCGACCTGTGCGCAACTGCCGACTGTCGCCCACGTATCGATCATCGTACCCGAGCCGACGCGCGCTCCGACATTAACAAAACTCGGCATTAGTATGGCGCCTTCCTCGATGAACGCCGAGTAGCGGACGATGGAACCGGGAATGCGCCGGACGTTTTTACTAAAATTCGTTTTCAGCGGCACTTTGTCGTGCCACAAGAGAAGGTTTTCGTAATGAAATTGATTTGCAAAGCCGAATTTGGGCTCGATGCGGACGCCTTCCATGTTCCAAGCGATCTTCAATTGAAAATATAATAATATCGCCTTCTTGGCCCATGCGTTCGTGATCCACGTGCCGTCGATTTTCTCCGCGATCGCGAGGTCGCCGCAATCCAGAAGCTCCATGGCCTCCTCCACGGCGTCGGCGTGAGCATCGTCTTTTAACAATTCTCGATTGTCGAATGTATCTGCGATCGCCTTCTGTAGTTCTTCGTCGCTCATCATAAACATTTCCTCCATGTTTCGATGGCTTTTCGGCAGCCGTCGAGGTCCGGCACGAGCGCCAGTCTTGCAAATCCTTCGCCCGCGGCGCCGAAATCGGTGCCGGGCGAAATTACAATTCCAGTCTCGGCGAGTTTGAGCGCGTATTGTTGTGAATTCATGCCGGCCGGCACGGCGATCCAAAGATAAAGAATTGCCGATTCGCTCGCGACGACGCGGATGCCGGCCCCGGCGAAGAATGTTAAGAATAAATCCCGTTTTGCCGCGAAGACTTTTCGCCGTTCCTCCGCGTGCGCTTCGTCGCTCCATGCGGCGATTGCGGCGTGTTGTCCCGGTTCGTGCGGCGCGACGCCGATCCCTGCGCGCACCGCGCGATAGGTAGCTATCAATTTCGGATCGCCGGCGACGAATCCCTGACGGTAGCCCGTCATGCCGCTGCGTTTGCTGAGCGAATGAAACACTAAGATTCCTTCGCGCGCCGCCTGCAGCATCGACGGCGCCGGATTTCCGCCGTGGACGTCGCAGTAACATTCATCGCATGCTAATAAAATTCCGCGTTCGCGCGCCCAATCCGCCGCGCGGCGCAGACCCGCGAGATCCATTTGCGCGCCGGTCGGATTATGAGGATAATTTATCCATAATATTGCAATTTTGTCCCCGGCATCCTTCGGCACGCGCCCCGGAAGATCGGGTCGAAAATAAAATTTATCATCGTCGCGCAAACCGAGCGCGATCGGCTCCGCGCCCGCGAACAGCGCGCCGAGCCGGTACACCGCGTAGCATGGTTCGAGATAGGCGACGCCGCGCCGCGCGCCGCGGGGATCGATGAACGCGCTCGCCAAATGATAGATTGCCTCCTTGGAACCCGAACTCGGAATGATCTCCCTTTCCGGGTCGAGATCAACGCCGAACCGTTTTTTGATATATTTACCGATCGACGCACGGAGGGTTGGCATGCCGCCGATCGTCGGATACTGCGAAACCGTCGGAACCGATTTGATAAATATTTCGCGCAAAAAAGCCGGCGTCGGCTCGATCGGGTCGCCCGTGCCGAAATCATAAATTGTAATTCCGCGCGCCCGCAGACTGTTCTTCAAGTCGTGCAGGCGCTCCATTGGATATGTAGCAAGGAGCCGTGTCGCCGGGTTCGAGGGGAGCTCGCGCATCGCCGCCGAAGATTATGCGTCGTCGGTCGGCGCGTTGCGAATATCCGGTGTCGCGCCCGCCTGCGCCGCGTCGGGAAAGGCTGGAACGGGCGGCGGTTTTCGGGGAGGCTTCCGTGCAGATTGCCCGACCCGGTCGCCGAAGCACTTTCGAGCCTACAACGCCGCGACGCGGCCGCGATATCACAATTCCGCGACGCCGCCGAACGAGCGCTCGCGCGTTTTCCGAGTCTCGCGGCCGAGCGCGAAACGCTAGTGAACTCGGCACTCGAACGATCGCTCGCCGCCGTCGCCGAATTTAATAATATCGAATCGGCGGCCCGGCGTAACGCGGCGCGCGAAGCGATCGCGCTTCTCTCGAAACGGATTCCGGCGGCGGGCGGCGAGACCCAATTCGAATCGTCGCTCTATGATAAAATACTCGCCTTGCCGCCCCGCGCGCGCGAATTTGTTATTTTGGCATTTGTTAATAAAGGGGAATTCACCGAAGTTATCAAAAAAATGAATCTCACGGGAAACGCGCTTGCGGCGGAGATCACGGCGATCCGGCAAATCATAAATGAAACGGTCGCGACGCCGCCGGGAGGCGACATTCCCGCGTATGTCCGGCTGCCGTTTCTCGCGACGGGCCACATCGCGCCCGACGAAGCCTTGAGAGTTCGCGAGCATCTCGGCCAGAGCGAGCCTTGCCGCGCGGCCTATCGTGATTTTGATATATTAGAAAGATCGATTGCCCGCATCGGTCCCGCCGCGGCCGAAGGGCACCCCGATCCCGACGAGTTAATTGCAATGACCGACGGAGGCGACTTGAGCGATGTCCGAAAAGATAATATTGCCGAACATCTGCGCTTGTGTCCGGGCTGCACCGCCGCCGTCGCGGAACTTCGCAAGAGCGCGCCGCGCGGAAGGGCCAAAGGCCTTTTTGATGCATTCGACGCGCCCTCCTCGCGTAAACGCCTGGCGGCGGGCGCCATCGTCGCGTCGTTCGCGCTGCCTTTATTAATATATCAAATGATGGCCGGCGGCCACCCGACGCTCGAATTCGGCGGCGGCGGGGGCATGGACTTGGGAAATCCGCTCGTCTTCGAGCCTGCGCGCAAACCGTCGGCGATTTCGCGGAATTCCCCGACGCTCCCCGTCTTTACAATAAGAGTCCCTGTCGAGGAGAATATTGCATTTGACCTTACGCTTCAGGGATCCGACGGCGCGGACGTCTTTCGGGCCGGAGACGTCCCTTTCGTCGTCGCCCGCGGGGAGTCGATCGGTAATATTACATTTACGCTGGCCGGCGCAAAACTCGCTTCAGGAAATTATCAATTGCACCTTTTTCGGCGGATCCGCGGGGCGGGCGGGATTCCGGCCGATTGGATCTATCCGATCGTCGTCGTTGAGTAGTGAATGCCCGTCGGCGGCGATTTTTTTCGAGGACGGCGGCGAAACGCCGGCGAGTGTGGTCCTCCCATCGCACCGACACAACTCGCTGTCGAACAAAGACCAACAGTGAACAATGCGCGCGCCCGCGCCCCGGCCGAGTTGGCCATTGGGAGCTTTTTTCACAGGTACTAACGCCGACGGCGCTTGTGGTAGTCTTCTGATCGAGAAGCGGTTCTCAACTGCTGGGGGTCGGCGCGCCGCAAGGACGTTGGCCTCCGGCAGGATTTATTCGTTCGATACAAAGCCGGGCCGCGATCGGGGATGATTTAACAACGAAGTTCGTATAACTTGTGCGGGTCGCGCTTCCACCGGAATGAACATGAGAAAAAACCCGCTGCTTCCGCTCGTATCAACGTTTATTATTAGTATTTGGGGCTGTGCGGCCGCCACCACCCATTCGCCAAGGCCCGTTGCCGCGGCCGGCCTCGACTTGCGGGATATTAATAATAATGCGGACCCGCGCGCGGATTTCGACGAATTTGCCAACGGAGGCTGGAAAAGAAATAATATGATTCCCGAGGATCTCGGCGCGTGGGAAGCCTTCAACGAAGTGCAGGAAAGAAATTATGTAATATTACGAAAAGTCATGGAGGACGCGGCCGCCGACTCGGGCGCGCCCGAGGGGAGCGAGCGCCGGAAACTCGGCGACTTCTGGACGAGCGGCATGGACACGGCGAGAATCGACGCCGAAGGCGCGAAACCGCTTCAGGATTGGATGTCGGCCATCGCAAATATAAAAACAAATGCGGAATTGCAATCCGTGATCGTCCAATTGCACAAATCCGAAATATTTGCACTATTCCCAGTGTTTGTCGACCAGGATTACAAGGATGCAAATCGCGTAATTATTAATATTATGCAGGGCGGCCTCGGCTTGCCGGACCGGGATTATTATACAAATACCGACGAGGAGTCCAAAGCGCTTCGAGAGGAATATGTGCATCATATCGCGAAAATGTTTCAACTGGTCGGCGTGAACGAAAAGACCGCGACAGACTACGCGGGGAAAGTATTAATGATCGAAACGCGGCTCGCGGAAGCATCGCTGACGAATATCGAATTGCGCGATCCGATGAATATTTATCATTTAATGAAAATAACCGAACTTCAGGAACTTGCGCCGGCGTGGGATTGGAATCGTTATTTTGCCGGCATAGGCGTTCCGGGACTCTCGGAATTGAACGTTGGCATGCCCGCTTTTCTGAAGCGCGTCAATGCAATCATGGAACAACTCCCCATCGAGGGCTGGCAAATTTACTTAAAATGGCATGTCATACACGACGCCGCCCCGGCGCTCGGCGCGGAGTTTGTAAATGCAAATTTTGAATTCTATGACAAAACGCTCCAGGGCGCGAAAGTGATCCGGCCGCGCTGGAAGCATATGTTGGGTCTCACGGACGGCGCGCTCGGCGAGGCGCTCGGCCGCGAATATGTTAAAATTGCATTTACGCCGCGCGCAAAGGACCGCGCCCGCGAACTTGTAAATAATCTGATCCGCACCTTCGCCGAACGCATTCAATCGCGCGTGTGGATGTCCGAGGAAACCAAGAAGGCGGCGCTCGAGAAACTCCACGCCATCAAGCCAAAGATCGGATACCCCGACCAATTTCGCGATTATTCGCAACTAACAATAAAAAGTCACGCGACTCTTTATGAAAATTATTCCGCGGCCGCCGCTTTCCGATTCAAAAGAAACATAAATAAATTCGGAAAACCGGTCGACCGCGCGGAATGGGAGATGCTGCCCCACGAGGTGGACGCTTATTACAATTCATCGAAAAACGAAATTGTATTTCCCGCGGGGATCCTTCAGCCGCCGTTTTTCGATGAGCGCAACGACGACGCGCTCAACTACGGCGCAATCGGTTCGGTCATCGGCCACGAAATGACGCACGGCTTCGACGACGAGGGGAGCCGGTTCGACGCGAAAGGTAATTTAAGAATGTGGTGGACCGAAAAAGATCGGACCGAATTCGAACGTCGCGCGGCGCTTGTCGCGGGCCAGTTCGACGGATTCACCGCCGTCGAAGATAAGAAAGTCAACGGTAAATTAACACTTGGAGAAAACATCGCCGATCTTGGCGGCCTCGTGATCGCTTATCATGCATATAAGAAATCGATGAATGGCAGTAAACCCGAGCCGATCGACGGATTCACGGCCGAGCAGCGATTCTTTATATCATATGCCCGCGGCTGGCGCGCATTGGCGCGTCCCGAGTCGTTGAAACGCCAGATTCAACAGGACGTACACGCGCCGGCGCGATTTCGCGTTCTCGGTCCGCTGCAGAATATGACGGAATTCGCGGAGGCGTTCGGTTGCAAATCCGGCGATCCCATGTTCCGCGGGACCGAACTCCGCGCGGAAATTTGGTAAATTTACAAAAAACTATTTCTTCGCTGACGGTCTTTGTTGCTGTGCTTTTTGTTGCTGTGCGCCGAGTTCGCCGATCTCGGCCGCGACCAGAGGATCCTTTAGAAATACATAATACATCCGGCCCTCGGCGCGCGTCTGTCCGGCGAGCTGTTCGGCCACTTCGCCGGTTCCAAGAAACAGATCCGCGCGCCCGGCCGAACGGATTGCGCCGCCGCGGTCTTGATCGCAGACGAATCCCGCGTAATCGCTTTGAGCCGCGCCCGGCGACTTCGACAATTTGGTTTTGATATATGCGATGCCGGCGCGCGGAAAAATATCCTCTTTACGATTGCGATCTGTTGCAATCGTGTGCCACAAGGTCACGGGCACGTTGAGGCATCCGACGGCCGGCCCGGTCCGTTCTTGAAAGAATACAAATCGCGGATTGTAATTGATCGATTGTTCCACATCGTCGGGATGTTGTTTGAAATATTCCCGCAATCGCCGCAGCGAAACCTCCTCTTTCTTTAGTTTTCCGGACTTGACGAGCGGTTCCCAAACCGGCTTGTAGTCCTGGCCGTTGTCGCCCGCGTATCCGACGCGAATTTCGCGCCCATCCGGCAGATGAAAGCGCGCCGACCCCTGCACTTGTACAATATAAGATTCGAACGGGTCGGATAAGTAAATTAACTCAAGCCCGCGGCCACGAAGAGCCGCCGCTAATTCCGCGCGCGCCGGAGCCGCGCGACGGTTTCCGGACGCCTCCTTCCAAAAGGCTTTTTCGCCGGTTTCGTCGGATTCGAGCTCGGGCGGGCGTTTGTAAATCGGATACTTAAATTTAGCGTCGGCTTTCAGCGAACCTTCATAGATCGGCTCGTGGTAGGCCGTGAATAACATTTCGCCTTCCATGTTCCAGCCGACGCTTTCGTAAACTTCATAACGGTCGCGAATCCGTTTGTTTAGGTCCGAGCCGCTCGCCGCCGACGTCAAATCTTTACGAAACGCCTGAATTGTAGCTTCAGCGCGGTCATGTGAAATATCCAGATATGGAAAGTAATTCTGGGACGACGCGTGCGAAAGATATTCGGCCGACGCGGCGAGCGCTTGTAACATTCCGTCGCGGTCTTCGAGACCGGGGCCAAAATCCGGATATTTCGAAGGATCGATTTTGCGGAGTCCCTTCATGCCCGGCGGAAGTTCGCGCGTGAAATCCTTGGCTTCGTTTTTTGGCGCGGGTTCGAGATAGTTGGATTTGCAGGCGCCGGACGCGGAGCACACGGCGATGATGAAAATGAATGAAAGTGTGTTTGCGATTCGCATGGATCGATTGGGGTTGCGACGTTGCCAAAGCTACGAATTCAATGCGGGAGTTTCCACTATTGGTTGAGGTGGGCACGCAGCCAACCGCCGTATCTTGTGGAATTGAATGGGTCTCGACGCATTTTTTGGAGAAACTCGGGAACCCGTTCAATCTCCCAACATGACATACCCCCGCGACATTCCCGATCGCCGGCGCAAGGCGCTGCGCTTTGGATTTTCGCTGGTCGCGGCGGCGGTATTGTTATTTTTACTTCTGCGGGGCGTCGAATGGGAGAAGGTCCGCGACGTTTTGAAGCGATTGTCGCCGCTTACGTGGCTTGCCGTTTTCGGCGTCCACGCGAGTATTTATGTTCTGCGAACATTAAGATTCGCGTCGCTCATCCCGGATCGCCGCGTGCCGTTTCCGCATTTGTGGTCGATTCAGGCCGCGAATCAGATGGCGGCGCAGTTGTTACCGATGCGGACGGGAGAAATTACGTATCCGATTTACTTGCGGAACGCGGGCGTGCCGCTCGAGGTCGGCGTCGCCGGGCTGATCGTTTCGCGCGCGCTCGATTTGCTCGCCGTTCTTACAATTACAGTTTTCAGCGCGATTTATGTAGGAACGCCGATTCAACAAATGCCGAAGGGGACCGGCATTCCGATGGTTCTTTCGTTAGCATTGACCGCGGCCGCGTTGCTCGCCGTCGCGACCGGGGGCGCGCCGTTCATCCGCGCGTTCGCGGCCATGTTCGCGCGCCTCGGCGCGAGCCACAAAATTCTCGGGCGCGTCGAGCAGGTCGCGCGCGGATTCGAGACCGTCGGCCGCAATCGCGCCATCGCCGAAGCGTTTTTGTTGACATTACTCATCTGGATCGGCGTCGACTTGTTCTATTGGATCTTGATGAACGATCTCGGTTTCGGAAATCTCGGACCGGTCGAAGTCGCATTCGGAGCGTCGGCGGCAATTCTAACAAATCTTCTTCCGGTGAATACTTTCGCCGGCATCGGCACGCAGGAGTGGGGTTGGTCGTGGGGATTTCAACAATTGGGGCTCGCGACCGCCGAGGCCGCGGCGACGGCGCTGGCGGTCCACGCCGTGCAACTCGTAAACGTCGGCATCCTCGGCTTGATTGCACAGTTCCGGCTCTCGCCGAAACCGCGGCATGAGCAGGAGAGGGCGATTCGCTGGCTCGCGAACGGCCGCGCGAAATTCAAAGAATATATTCGTAGTATTCCGCCGGATCTAGTTCATCCGCGGCCGTCGCCGGAGTCGTGGTCGGTTGTGGAAAATTTACAACATCTCGCGAAAGTCGAGAATGCTATTATTAACAAAATGCGCGAAGTCTTCGAAAAACCTGGCGACGTTCAAGCCGGCCGCCGCGTGCGCATTCCGATTTGGATCGTTTCCATGCGCACATTCTTAAGATTCGAGGCGCCGCCGCACGTGCGGCCCGATGCCCATCGACAGGATCCGCCGAATCTCGAAGGCGCGATCGCCGAACTCGACGCCGTGCGCGCGCGGCTCGTCGAACTACTTCAGTCAGCCGACGACTCGGTTCTTCGCGGAAAACGCTTCGGCCATCGCGTCCTCGGCGCGCTCGATTTGATCGAATGGGCGTGGTTCATCGGCCGTCACGAGCGACGCCATCAAAAACAAATCGAGCAGGCGCTGCGCGCGCTGCGGTCGCGACAACCCGAAGTCCGACGATAGATTGTGAACGCAATGTCCGCCGCGCCGTCGCATCAACAAATCCAGATCGAACTGCATCGCAAACTCGCGCCGCAGTACGCGATTCGCTACGGATTTCCGTTTTCTAAATTATTTCAAGAAGAATGGCACACGCAGATGTTCGCCGAAATGCCGCCCGACACCGGCGCGGCGCTCGACATCGGCTGCGGCACGGGTTTCTTTCTCGCCGACGTTCGTAAACATTCGAAACGCGCCGTTGGATTGGATATATCTTATGATATGTTACAACTGGCGCAAAAGGAGCTTCCCGATACGTATACGACGCAGGGCGACGCCGAGAATCTGCCGTTTACAAATGCGAGTTTCGACGTCGTTTTTTGCAAAGGAAGCCTCCACCACACCCGCGATCATGATAGTTTTCTGAAAGGTTGCTTTCGCGTGCTCCGGTCCGGCGGCGTATTGATCATTTCGGAGCCGTGCAACGACAATCCGATTATTCGATTCGCGCGATTTGTACTTTATCGCGTTTCCTCGCGGTTTCATCCCGACGACGAGGGTTTTCGCGAGAATCAACTTGTCGAAATGGTAAAGAATGCCGGATTCGAAGTGGCGCGCTCGCGAAAATTCGGCGTACTCGCGTACACGTTTGCGGGATTTCCAGACCACCTCGGAATATTAAAGTATATTCCAGGAAATGTATTCATAACGAAAGGCATGATCAAATTCGACCGTATGCTCTGCGCGATCCCGGTGCTGCGCGCCTTCGGATTTCATGTCATTTGCACGGCGCGCAGGCCGCGGGGTTCGTGAGCGATGTTACAAAAAAGAATTGCAGCGATTCGTTGCAGTCCATTTTTGTATCTTTTGTTCATGGGCGCTTGCGCCGCGAAACATCCTCTCGAACGCGAAGTCGACTTCGATCGCGCGATGCAATTCGAAGTTTTCGAGTCGAGCTACCAGATCGACGGTGAACCCGTCGACGCGGCGAATCTCGGTACCGTTGTCGCGCGCGCCCATGAAAAACACGGCGGCGGCGACCGAATTCCCGCTGTCATTCTGCTGCGGCTCGCGCAGGGCGCGGATGAAAAGATCGACGCCTACAAAAAACGCCGCGCTCACGTGCTCGATGCGGCGATCGACGCCCTCCGCATGGCTGGCGTAAAGGATATTCGAATCGGTCCGCCGTCGACGCGTCCGACGGCTGAGCAGCTCAAATAGTGGGTTCAGCGACACAATTGCCGCGCCAAATGGGCCGACTGGGAGACTTTTTCCGAAGGATGGGATTCCAATTGGACGATGACCATCTCGTTGGGTTGAACTAAGACTTAGGTAGCGCAACCACGCACCACCACACCATGTTCACGACCGCCATTCTGATTGCTGCCGGCCGCTCCCGCGGACGACAGCTGCCTCGCCCACTCCGGAGGCGCGGCGGCGTGACCTTCCTCGAACTTGCCGTCGAACAGGCGCTTCTCTCGTGCGCCGACGAAGTAATTGTAGTACTCGGCAAACGCATCGGCCCCTCGCGCGAATTGCTCGAACTGCGCCCGCGTCTCCGCGTCGTCGTTGACGAAGAACATACAGAAAAACGCGCGAAGCTCCTCGAAAAGGCCCTCGGCTTGGTTTCGGCGGAATCGACAACGCTATTTGTAGAGTACGCCGACGATCGCGCGCCCTCTTCCGCCGTGATCGATCAATTTCTCTCGGCCGCGATTCGAGCGCACAAGCCGCTCGTGCTTCGCGATGATAGTCAACATTTACTCATGCCCGTGCTCATCGACCGGGCGCTCAAATCCGAATTGTTAAGTAACCTCGACGACGAAACCCTTCGTCGTGTGGTAGAACGCGATCCGTCGCGCCTGTGCCTCGTGCGCGACGGTGGGTCTCCCGCAAAGACCACCCGTCGACCGCGAGCGCCTCGTCCTGCGCGACGACGCACGCGTTCGTGACAGACTTACTGACGGAACTCGAAAAGCTACGAATCCAGGGCGGGCGCGCCGCGCTCGGCACCATTGTCGCCACCGCAGGGTCGACCCCCGGGAAAGAGGCGATGAAGTTATTGGTAAAATCCGACGGTTCGTTCCTCGGAACGGTCGGCGGCGGCTGCCTCGAAGCCGAAGTGTATGAAACGGCGATGGACGTGCTGCGCGGCTCGCCGCCGAAATTATTAAAATTTCAATTGAACGAGCGCGACTATCCCGACAGCGGATTGCTGTGCGGCGGAGTTGTTACAGTTTTCGTCGAGGCCGTCGACGAGCCCGCGGCGATATTTACAGAAATGAAACGACTTCGCGACGCGGGCGTGCCGCTCGTGCGCGTCTCCGCGATCGGGCAGGTGCCGGCGGGCGTCGGCCGGTCGCGCGTAATCGCGCGGGATGGGACCGATCTCGGCGCATTGCGGCATTCGGCAATTGATACAATACTCATCGGCGCCGCGAACGAAACGCTGCGGCGCGACCGGCCGTCGCGAGTCACATTGACAATCCCGGGCGCGGCGCCGTTCGATGTTTTCATCGAACCCGTGACGCTTCCGTTAATATTACTATTTGGCGGCGGACACGTGAGCGGCGCGATTACTACGATTGCGCGCCTCGCGGATTTTCGAATTATTGTTATCGACGATCGCGAGGGATTCGCGAACCGCGAACGCCATCCGGAAGCCGCCGAAACCGTGGTGTCGACGTGGGAGGACGCCGTCGCGCGGTTCGCGCCCGCGCGAAACGCGCGCTGCGTCGTCGTGACGCGCGGGCACAAGGACGACGAGCGGGTTTTATTAGAAATGGCGGGCCGCGATTACGATCCGGTTTACCTCGGCATGATCGGTTCGCGAACCAAACAAAAAATCGTGTTGGCGAATCTGCGCGCCGCGGGCGTTTCCGAATCGTTTATAAATAAAATCAGGACGCCGATCGGTCTCGACATCGGCGCGCGCTCGCACGCCGAAATCGCCGTGTCGGTCGTCGCTGAACTTATACAATTACGAAGAAAGGGGGCGTGATGTTACAAATGGAGACGAAAGAGGAATCCGCGAACGCGCCGCCGCGAAAGCCGGCGAAAACACGGCCGCCCGCGAAGCTCGTCGGACCCACCGCGGGTTTATTGTTGGGAATCGTTTTTCGGATTCTTTATTTTATACTACAAATCGTCCTGCGGGCGCTCATTTTTGTAAAAAGAGAGGGGCCGAGCCTCCCGCGCGGTCCGGTGATCGTCGCGCCGAATCACTGTTCGTTCATGGATCCCGTCGTAATGCAAATGTCGGCGTGGCGGCAACTCTCGTCCATGATGACGGAGATTTATTATAATCCGCTCTGGTGCCGGTGGTTCTTTCAGTTATTTCGCTCCATTCCCGTCAAGGAGGGCCGCGGCAATCGCGAGGCGCTCTCGAATGCCATCGACGCGCTCCGCCGGGGATGGGCAATATGCATTTATCCCGAGGGCTCGATCGCGCTCGACGGAAATTTACAGAAATTTCAGCCCGGCATCGCCGCGCTCGCGGCGGCGGCACACGCGCCCGTGGTGCCCGTGGCGATTCTCGGCACCTTCGAGACATTTCCGAAGCATTCCCGGTTTCCAAAACTCTGGCGCAGGATCAAAATCCGATACGGCGAACCGATTCCGCCGCCGGATTTCAACGGCGACGATTCGACGCGACGCGAGGGTTTGCGCTCCTACGCTCTGCGCATCCAAGCAGCCGTTGAAAAACTACAAAAAGAATAATCACAAAAAAACTTCCCGCCGCGCCCGCGAACATTTAATATAATAACAATGACGCAGCCGATCGAACGCCGTGAATTCTTAAAAATGTCGACCGCGGCGGCAATTGGCGCGGCGATACAACAAAAAGACGAGAGCGAAAAAAAACCTGCGTCGGCGCCCGCCCGCGAACTGCCAAAAGTAATGTTGGGAAAATCGGGCCGGCAATTGCCTCGGCTTGGAATCGGATGTTTTCCGCTCGGCAACGTTTCCGACGAGGATCAGGGCGTCGCGATCGCAAAACATGCGTACGATCGCGGAATTCGATATTTCGACACGGCGCCTTCCTATAACGCGGGCGTTTCCGAGCGGCGTTTGGGACTCGCGCTCGCGGGCCGCGACCGGAAGGAATTTTATCTTGCTACAAAAACGCTCGAACGCGGCGCCGCGGGCGCCCGACGTGAATTGGAGGCTTCGCTGAAGAAACTAAGAATGGATTACGTCGATTGCGTGCAAGTGCACGAAATCCACGACGATTGGGAATTGTTATTTAAGAAAGATTCCGTGATTTCCGGGCTCGAAAAAGCGCGCGACGAGGGTCTCCTGCGTTTCATCGGCATCACGTGCCACCGCGACCCGCAGTTCGCGATGAACGCATTTGATAAATATGAATTCGTTTCGGCTCTCGTTCCCGTCAATCCGATCGATCCGCAACATCTTTCGTTCACGCGCGGATTCTTACCGATCGGCGCGAAGAAGAACTTTGCAACAGTAGCGATGAAAATTTTCGCGGGCGGCCAATTATTAAAAGATAAGAATGTGACGTCGAAGGATTGTTTGCGATACGCGTTCGCGCAGAGTGCTACAATTCTGGTCCCCGGATGCGATTCCATTTCGCACGTCGACGAGGCCGTCGACGTTGCGCTCGACACGGAAAAACCGGACGCGAGCTGGCTCGCCGCGGTGGAGAAAAAAGTCGGTCTCCACCGGGGCAAAGCGACGGAATGGTATAAAAACTAAGATTCCGTCGGGCGCTCTCGCGACGAATTATCTGATAATATTAACCAATTCCGCGAGCAACGAGTCGGTGGCGGAAATGACGCGCGCGTTTGCCTGGAATCCGCGCTGCGCTTCAATTAAATTAACAAATTCGCGCGCGATGTCGACGTTGCTCGACTCGAGCGCGCCCGGGCGGATGACGCCGAGACCGCCCGACTGCGCCGTTCCCAGCACTGCGACTCCCGAGTTCGGAGTTTCACCATAATTCGTGTCGCCTGTGCGCGCGAGGCCGTCCTGATTTGCAAAATTCGCGAGACCGACTTGCGAAAGCGATTTCTGAATGCCGTTGCTAAAGAAACCGATCAGTTCGCCGTTGCTATTAAAATTGACAGTTGTTAACGATCCCGCCGTATAACCGTCCTGCGACTTGGCCTGAATGCTCGTATTCGAGCCGAATTGTGTAATTCCGCTCGTGCTGCCGACGGTGCCGAGATTTACGTTTACGTTCTGCGGCTGCGACTGGCCGGTGAATTGAAATGTTAATTGTGAACCCGACCCGAACACGCCAGAGAACGATCCGTCGGATCCGAATTGAATCTTGGAAATCGTATCCGTTGGAATCGTGCCGTCGGCCGCGGGCATCGAGGCTTTCAGCGTCCACGTGCCGTCGAGCTCGCGGTTGAACTTCAGCGAAATGTTATGTCCGATGCCCGCTTGATCGAAGACTTCGATCGACGACATCGCCGTGTCGCTGTCTTTTCCGGGGGTCGTCACGCCGAAAGTGTGCGCGGCCCAGAGAGTCTTCGGATCGTTGGTGATTTGAATGGATACTTTCGATACGCCGGCGGCGGTGTCCGTATATGCAATATTACCGTCCGTGCCGAGAACCGCCGTGCCGCCGGGAAATTTTGTATTAATAAACGTCACGAGGTCGGCGACCGTCGTGCCGGTAACGCCGTATGTAAATGTTGCATTGACGACCGTGCCGGTCGCGTCGGTTCCCGCGACGGTAAAGGTGTCGCCGTTCACGTAATCCACTGTATTGTCGTCGAGATTATTCAAGTCGGTCGTTCCAACCGCGGCGACGCCGCCCGACTTGAGAGCGGCCGCAGTTGTAATGACCTGCGTCTTCGGTCCGCCGACTTCGGCGGGCACGTTGCCCGAAAACGCGACGGTCGACGTCGGCTTCGCGCCGACGATTTGATTGGAGTCGATGTGGATCTGGGATCCGCTCGGCGACAATACTTTCAATCCTGTACGCGAGTCGACGAGGTCTTCGTTAGCATCGAATCCGAACGATCCGACGCGCGTGTAGTATTTTGTAATTCCATCCGTTAATACAAAAAATCCCTGGCCTTCGATCGCGAGATCGAGAGCGCGGCCCGTCGAAATGAGCCCGCCTTGGGAAGTATCTGTTATGACGTTTCCGATTTTGACGCCGAGGCCCACTTGAATCGGATTGGTGCCGCCGAGATTGTTGCCGGGGCCCGTCGCGGGCCGGATCGTCTGCGCCAATAATTCCGAAAAACTCGCGCGTTGCTGCCGGTATCCGGGCGTGTTCGAGTTGGCAATATTATTACCGACGACGTCGATGTATTCCTGACTTGCGCGAAGACCGGCGAGGCCGGCCGAGAGACTGCTGCCCATGGTTATGTCCTTCTTTTATTATGAATTGGGTTGGATTCCGGTGATAAGTAAAATCGGTATGGGGTTGTCGCCCACGTTGGCGACCACGGTGCCGTTGTTCAATCCGACGGATGTAACAACTCCCGTCTTGCTGTCGCCCGTGCTCGGATCTTGATAATTAATTTTCTTTCCGAGAAGCGAACTCGCCTCGGTGAGGTGCGAGATCGTCGCCGAGGCCGCGTTGAGATTGATCAGCGTGTTCAAGTTATCATTTGTCGTTTGCTGGGCTTGAACGCCCTGAAACTGCGCGAGCTGCGTGATAAATTGATCGTTCGAGACCGGCTCGAGCGGGTTCTGATTCTTCAATTGGTTGACGAGAAGATTCAAGAATTGGCTCTGGTCGACGTTGGGACCGCCGCCCGCGGACGAGCTTCGTTGGACGCCGGAGACCGAGTTTAATGATGTCATGGAACTTTGATTTCGACGAAACGGGAAAAGTTAATTAAATAAATAGATCGAGCGCGGAAGAGTTTTCGCGAGAAGGAAAATTCGACACGCCGGTTTTTTCGTTGTGAATCGGTCCGGGCGCGGCGGAATTTACAAATTCCAACGGCGGAGTCCGCGCCTCGAGCGCTTCCCTAAAGTTCTCGCGGCGCTCGCGCGCGCCGGCGTTGCCCGCGCCGATGTCGAGATCGGTAATATGAATGCCGGCTTCGCGCATCGAGGCGCGCAACTCGTCCGACCGTTCGCGCACGAGCGAGGCCGTGGACTCCAATTCGGTCCGGACGCGCGCCCGGACCTTGCCGGCTTCATAAACAAAACGAATCCTTAATTCTCCGAGTCCGGGCGGATCCAGGCGCAGCCGCAGCTCCGAAGCACCGGCCCGCAAATGTAAACTAATCTGCCGCACGATCGACGCGGCGGTTTCATTTACATTCTCGCGCATCGATTCCATCGCGTTCGCGAGCGGAGTCTGCGACGCCGCGGAAGCCGGCGGAGTTGCGGCGGGCGCTAGGTTGATCGCGGTTTTTGTAACAACGTCGGACGATGCCGTCGCGGCCGTGACCGCGGCCGCTTGATTTAGATCCGGAGCGGAAGTTGTTGCGATAACAATTTCCGCGGCCGGCGCGGCGCCCTTGAAAACAGGCGCCGTTTCCGGCGACGGCTGCCTTGACATCGACGCCGCGTTTCCGTTCGCGCCCGGATTGTTATTCGAATTGTTGCCGTCGAAATTATTATTTTCCGGCGCTGCTACCGCGGTATTGGCGGGCGCGGGCTCCCCGGACACTTTCTTTATATTCGCGACCGGCGTCGCGGCCGTTCGCCGCGCGGGAATCGTAACTTTCTCCGGCGAGTCGTTTTTCGCGGCAACCGCCGGCGGATTCGTCGCCGGCGTCATCGTTACAACAGGAGCCGACTCTGTTTTATTAGTATTTGCCGCGATCACAGGTTCCACGGGCGCCTGCGACGGCTTGGATTCGGAATTCTTATGAACGGTTTCGTCGTTGCGCGGCGTCCGGGGCGCAATTTCGGGCGCCGCCGGTGGATTCGTAACCTGCGCGGATTCGGCGGAGATTGAATTTGTTAAATCCGGCGCGACGGAGCCCTCGGGAGCGGAGCGTTTCAAGTCCGGCGCCGCCGGATCCTTCGTATTTACTGTAAATTTAGGAATCTCGGCGGGCGCGGCCGGAACCGTTGTGTCTTGCGCCGCCGGAGGCACGGCCGCCGCGGCCTCGCCGGATTGATTGGATTCCGAAGACTTATTTTGTTCGACGGCGCCGCCGTTATTTATAGCATTCGTGCCGCCGATTACGTAAACAACCGTTTGCTGCGCCGCTTGCGCGGCATGGATTGCCAGGATCTCGGTCGACGGCGCGTCCTGCGCATTCTTTTTATTATCTGTGTCGCTTTCCGACGAATCTTGCGAATCGCCGGGAGCCGCGCTCACGGTCGTCGGTGCGTTCGGCGCAGGTTGCGTCCCTTCATTCGCTCCCGACAGCAATTCTTCAAACGTAGTTTCCTTTTCCCCTGTTCTGACATTGGGCTTCATTTGGGCAGCCTTCGCGGCCGTGTGTCTGGACGTGGATTCGATCTTCATTCGCGCCTTTGAAATCGCAATCGCGCGGCCAAACTCGAGCCTTTGGAACCCGTCAATTCGAAGCGTCTGAAAGTCGGGACGCTTGCGGCGCTTATGCCGCGCTTGTTGAAAAAACGGGCCGCCGGATCGCGGAAACACAGCCCTGAATCTTCTTCCGCGTGGGACCAATTCTGCCTGCAGGCTTTTCGCGCCGGAGGACGTTCCAGTTCGAGCACGTGAAATCTCGATACTACAAAAGCTCTGTGCTAATAATATGACCATTGCCAGCCCGGACTACCGCCACGATGCGCTCTCGAACGCGTTTGGCATTCGTCCGGATCCGCGCTGGTTCGAAAAGCCCGAGTTTCAAACGGGGAAAATTGAATTGCCGGGCGAGCACGACCTCGGATCGCAGGCGCGCTTGTTACAACAAATACTCGCGCGACGCCGCGTCGACGCCGCGCTCGAGTTGCCCGCGTTTCCGCAGCCGATCATACAACTGATCGAATTATTAAAAAACCCGAATGTCGACACCGCGAAGATCGCGAGATGTTTGAAAACCGATCCGGTGGTCGCGGCCGAAGTATTAAGATTCGCGAATTCGGCGCTTTACGCGCCCCAGGAGCGGATCATCGACCTGCGCCACGCGATCGCATTCCTCGGATTCCGCCGCCTGCACGCGCTCGCGCTCGGCATCGCGACAAAAGTAACATCCGGCAACATCGTGCACCCGCGGCTGAACGATCAATTGTGGATTCATAGCGTTGGCGTCGGCGTGTTGTCGATGCTCATCGCCCGCGAATTGCATCTCGATCAGGAGGCCGCGTTTTTGGGAGGGCTCTTGCACGACGTGGGCAAGATCGCCGTGGCGTCCGAACTGACGCGACTAAACAAAAAACTTATACTTAATATTAGTGAAAGGGAGACGCTCGCGCTCCTCGAAGTGAATCATTCCGAAATGGGACGATCCCTCGCGACGCATTGGCATCTTCCGGACGTCGTGCATTCCGTCGTGAGTTTTCATCACGAGGGCGACCCACCCGAGAAGGATCGGCTCGTCGTCGCCGCGGTGGATGCCGCGGACAAGATTTGTTATGCGATGGGGATCGGCATGCACGCCGCGCCGTTCGCCGTTCTCGAACTCAAAGCCTTCGAAACTCTCGGCCTCGACCACAGCCAAGCGGCGGAAATTGTCGAGGCTGTCACTTCGAAGATGTATGGAGAAGTCGCGGACCTTTCGTAGCTCGCGGCAAATCGCGCCATTTCGACGGACGCCTTGTCCGCTACTCTTTGCAGCGAATCATGTCAGGCCATTTTCACGATGATCCCATCGAAAGCGTCGTTGCCGCGCTCGCGAGCGATGCTCAAAACGGCATCGGCGAACCGGAGGCGCGCGCACGTCTCGCGCGGCTCGGGGGCAACGTCATCGCGGGCGACGAGGGTCCGACAAAAATTGAAATATTAAAAGCGCAGATTCTGAATCCCATCGTTGGCGTCCTGCTCGTCGCCGCGATCTTAAGTATCGTACTTCGCGAATGGATCGATTTCGGCGTTATCATTTCAATTGTAATATTAAACGCGGTCGTCGGTTTTTATCAGGAATATCGGGCGGAGAGGGCGCTCCAATTACTTAAGAATCTCGCGGCGCCGAAAGCGCGCGTCATTCGCGGCGGCGTTTCCACGAGCGTTTCGGCGACCGCGCTCGTCCCGGGAGATTTGATAGAATTGGAACCGGGCGATCTCGTGCCGGCCGACGCGCGCATTGTCTGGCATGCGTCGCTGCGCACGAACGAATCGGCGCTGACGGGCGAAAGTCTTCCGATCGAAAAATCGACGGCCGCAAGCCTGGCTTCCAACACTTCGCTCGGGGACCGGCATTGTTGTGTTTATCTCGGGACGAGCGTGAGCGCGGGCCGCGCCCGAGCGATCGTATTCGGCACCGGAGCGGAAACGGAACTCGGCAAAATAGTAACTTTGGTCCGGGAGGCCGAGCGCGAGCCGACGTCGCTGCAGGAAGACCTCGGACAGGTCGGAAAAGTATTATTAATTGTATGCGCGCTCGCGATTCTTGCCGTTTTTCTGGCGGGCGTGCTTCGTGGAATTGTCGTAAGCGAAATGTTCCTGACCGCAGTGAGCCTCGCCGTCGCGGCAATTCCCGAGGGACTTCCCGCAATTGTAACAATCACGCTCGCGATCGGCGTCCAACGCATGCTGAAGCGCCATGTATTATTAAGAAGACTGGCGTCGGTCGAAACGCTCGGCTGCGCGAGCGTGATTTGCGCGGACAAGACGGGAACGATAACAAAAAACGAACTCACCGTGCGCGACGTCGTCCCCGCCGGCACCGCGAACGCGGATCCGTGGAATCCGCGGGACGAAGGCGTTCGCGTCGTTTTGTCCGCGGCGCTTTGTTGTTCGAACGCCCGCGCGGCGGCGGCGGGCGGCGATCCTACAGAAGCGGCGATCGTCGCCGCGGCGGCGCGCGCCGGAGTTCGCGATGGCGATTTTGATATTTCGATGCCGCGCGTCGCGGAGGCGCCGTTCGACTCGGACCGCCGCCGGATGTCGACATTACATAAAAAAGACGGCGCGGCGGTATTATTTGTAAAGGGCGCGCACGAATTCGTCCTCGAACAATGCAGCCGCGTTTTGTTAAAGAACTCGGAAGTCGAACTGGATGACGCGCGGTCGTCGGCTTTGAACGCGCAGGCATTGCGGTTGTCGAATCTTGGCATGCGCGTGCTCGCCGTCGCGAAGCGCGATCTCGACGCGACGGCCCTCGGAAGCGATCCCGCGGGATTCGAGCGGGATTTGACATTTCTCGGATTCTTAGCAATGGCCGACACGCCGCGCCCCGAAGTGCGCGACGCGGTTTATGAGTGTTCGCGCGCGGGAATTCGAACTGTATTATTAACGGGCGACCACGCCGGCACCGCGACGGCCATCGCGCGGGAAGTGGGGATATTCCACGACGGGGACATCGCCGTGACGGGCGCGGAATTACAACAACTTTCGGACGCGGAACTCGAAAACGAAGTCGATAAAATTACAGTTTACGCGCGTCTCGCGCCGGAACAAAAGTTAAAGATCGTCCGTGCGTGGAAACGCCGCGGCGCCGTGGTCGCGATGACGGGCGACGGCGTCAATGACGCGCCCGCGATCAAGGAAGCGGACATTGGCATCGCGATGGGGCAGACGGGCACGGACGTCGCGCGCGAGGCCGCCGATTTGATTGTAACAGACGATCATTTTGCATCGATCGTCGCCGGCGTCGAGGAGGGCCGCGCCGTTTATGCAAATATCCGGCGGGCGCTTTTATGTTTATTTGCGGGAAATCTTAGCGAAGTCGCCCTCGTCGGCGCCGCGACCGCGCTCGGACTTCCGGTGCCGCTGCATCCGACGCAAATATTATGGATGAATCTCGTGACCGACGGCCCTCCGGCGCTCGCGCTCGCGACGGAGCCGGTGTCGCCCGACGAAATGGAGCGTCCGCCGCGCCCGCGGAGATCGCGCCTGCTCGACCGGGAAACGATCTTTAATGCAGTATTCCAAGGTTTTGCTTTATATCTCGCGGCGATGCTCGCGCTCGTTTATTTTTATAATGGCGGCGCGGGCGGCCGCGCCGTTTCGGAAGCGCGGATGCAGACGGGCGTGTTTTGCACGGTCGTGGTTTCGCAAATGTTAAATTGTTTCAGTTTCCGAAACGATCGCAAATCGGCGTTTACCCTCGGCATCAAGGGCAACACGCGTCTGGCGGTCGCGATTTTTGTATCCATCGCGCTGCAGGCGGCGATTTGTCATTTCGTCTGGGCGCGTCCGGTGTTTCATACAATCGAGATGTCGCTCGACGACTGGCGCGCGATCGCGCTGTTTTCCCTGATTCCGATTACAATTGTCGAGATTCGTAAATTCTGGATCCGCCGGTCCGGAAAATAACAATTCGAGCGATCGTTTCGATCACTTCGGAAGTTTCGCCAGCGATTCGCGCGCTGCGAGCGCGAGCGGACATGCGCCACCGCCCGCCTGCCGCGCCCGCGCTTCGACTGTTGTTAATAATTCAATCGCCTCGGCGGTTTTGCCGAGTTCCGCGCGCAACTGCGCCAGCTCGAGCAATGCTTGTAATGTCGTCGGATGCGAATCCCCGGTCAGCGTGTGCGCTTTGTCCGCGGCTTTTAGTAATGTAGTCTCCGCTTCCTCGCGAAACCCTTCGATTCTTAAACATCGCGCGTAAACGAGCGCCGCGACGACGGCCTGCTGGCCGCCGCGTGGTTTTTGTAGTTGTTCGAACGCGCGTTTCAACATCGGCAACGCCTCCTTCGACTTTCCCCGGGCGACGAGCCATTCTCCATGTGTAACTTCAAAATGCGACAATCGTAAATTAATATTCTTTTGTTGAAATTGCTTTTGATCCGCAAAGAGTTTCTCCAGCACATCGTCCGCGGCCGCGGCGTCGTCGCCGGAAAGCATCGCCCGTCCGAGTTGTCGACGGCAATCGAGCGCGCGCCGGTCTTCGCCGAGATTATTAGCAATGAGCAGATCTAATAATTCGCGCATGTCGGCGGCGGCTTCGCGCCAGCGCCCCAGATAAGTTAAAAAAGACGCGCGGGAGGTCCGCGCGCGCACCGCCACATAACTTATGGCTCCGGAACTCTTCACTTGAGCTTCGATGAATTGATTTTGACAAATTTCAGCGTCGCTCCAGCGGCCGCCGCCCTCGAGCATCGCGGTGAGAATCGCGAGCAGCCCGCGCGACCGCTCCGAATCCGGAGTTGTAGTCTTGACGGCGTTCTCCCACGCGATTCGATACAAATCGGCCGCCTCGCCGAACCGCCCTTTCGACCGAAGAATGCCCGCGAGCTGGGACGCGGCGCGGACGGTCTCGGCGTCGCCGTCGCCGCGCGCCGCACGGAGCTGATCGTAAGCAATACGCAGCTGCGGTTCCGCGCGGTTTTGTAGTCCGATCGCGGAATATACAGATCCGATCGTCGCGCGCATCGTTGCTACAATTTCGGGCTGCTTCGGGAACGCGCTGTCGAGCGCCGCGATGGCCGCGTCGAGCCGCTGTTCGAGCGTCTGGCCCTCCTCGTCCTCGCCGGGGTTGTCGGGCGTGAACATGTCGCGCACGAAATGAAACATCGCTTCCTGTTGTTTTGCTTTTTCGAGCGCGAGATTGGTTGCATTCTTCGCCTCGACGAGACCGCGCCAGAGGCCGGCGACTCCCGCAAGCAGCGAAATAAATATAATCGCGGCGGCCGCGAGCGCCGCGCGATTCTTTCTAACAAATACGCGGACGCGATAGGCCGTTCCCGGAGGGCCGGCCGCGACGCGTTCGCCCGCCAGCCAGCGGCGGAGTTCGGCCGCGAGTTCCGAGGCGGAATCGTAGCGTCGTTCGCGGTCGCGTTCGAGCGCTTTTTGTAATATCCAATTCAACTCCGCCGAAACGCGCGGTTCCACCGATCGCGCGTCCGGCGCGGTCGCCTCGCTCAAATAACGGATCGCGTCGGGAAGCGTCCGCCCTTCGATCGAAAAAGGACGGCGTCCCGTCAATAATTCGAACAATACGACTCCCAAAGCATACACATCGACGCGCGTGTCGACGTCGCCCGCGCCGCCGGAAAGCTGCTCCGGAGACATGTATTGTAATGTTCCGAGCAGTTCGCCGGCTTTTGTTTGTAATTCGTCGGACGCCGCGCCCGCGGCGGTCGCGTGGGCAATGCCAAAATCGATAATTTTTACGCGGCCCGCGCGATCTACGAGAATGTTCGCCGGTTTCAGATCGCGATGGACGATTCCTTTCTGATGCCCGTGATGAACCGCGTCGCAAACGACCGCCATGATCTTAACTTTGGCGGAAATATCGAGTTTCTCGTCGACGGCGTAATTCGTGACGGGCCGGCCGTTATCGATATACTCCATCGCAAAATAACTAATCGCATCCTGCACGCCGGCTTCATACACATGCGCCACCGAGGGATGGTCGAGCCGGGCGAGGAATTCGGATTCATATAAAAAACGGCGCGACGTTTCCTCCGAGACGATTCCGGATCGTAACAGTTTGACGGCCACTTTTCGCCGCGGATGATCCTGCGTGGCCTCGTAAACTGCTCCCATTCCACCGGAGCCGATTCTGCGCTCCAATTGATATTTACCAATGCGCGTTCCAGGCGGAAGCTCGAGTTCGAAAAACGGCCGAGGAGGAGTCAGGAATCCCGATTTGGAGTCTTCGGCGTCGCGGTCGATTTTTAATAAAGATTCCACAACGCCTAAAAGCTCGGCGTCGTTCCCGCATGCGCCGTGAAGAAACGCGTCGCGTTCCGATTCGTCGCGCGCGAGCGCATCTTCAAAGATTCTGCGCGCGCGTGGAATTTGGCCGGGCGCATTCATCCGCCGCTCAATTGTTTATAAAGATAGGCGCGCGCGAACCGCCAGCCGCGCTCGACCGTCGGAGTCGAAACGCGCAGGATTCTCGCCGTCTCCTCGATCGTAAATCCCGCGAAAAACCGCAATTCTACAATTCGCGCGAGCTGTTCGTCGGATTCCTGCAATTTATTGATCGCTTCATCGAGCGCGACGAGATCCACTTCGCTCGAATTGTAAGAATCGATCACGCTGTCGAACGGAACGCGTTCGCGCGTTCCTCCGCGCTTGTCGCGTTTGCGCGCGCGCACGTGGTCGAGCACGACGAAGCGCATGGCGCGCGCGGCGATTCTTAAGAAATGGTCGCGGTCCTCGATTTTTAGTTTTGAGTGCTCGACGAGCCGGAGATACGCCTCGTGCACGAGTACGGTCGGCTGGAGCGTCGGCGCCGCGTGCCCTTCGGCCAGAATGCCGCCCGCGACGTTGCGCAGTTCTGTATATAACAAATTCACGAGCGCGGACGTGGCCGCGGGATCGCCGGACACGGCGTTTGCGAGTGCTTTTGTTATCTCGTCGGATTGTTGCATTGCCCGCGCCGGCTGAAAGTGTGGACGCGCCGATGGAGCCAAGTCGCGCGGCGAAAATCGCCCGGCTGCCACGGAGGTGGTTTCGGCAGATCCGCAGGAACCCTGCTCGAAAATTGGCAAGTTGGCAAGCCGATTGGGGAGTTTTGTGAGCGCGACCATCGAATATCCATCGGGGTCCGCGCTTCCGGTCCATCACAGATTCGCCGGCACTATGGAAACGGAAACGTCGTCCAATGCAGGAAAACGGCCGCCGCGCGCGCCGCGCCGAAAACCAAGAAAAGCGCGGCGACCGCGAATCCGGTTCGAAAAATCAGACGGCGGCGCGGGTCGAAGAGTTCGGATGCGCGACGATAACGATCGTCGGAAACGAACATTAACATTACTAAAAACACAAGCGATGGAAATATTAATAATACGCCCGGGTGCCATCGCATCGCCGCGCCGGGATCCGGAACAAACAGATTCGTGACGGCGCGCGTCATGCCGCAGGTGGGGCATGGAACGCCGGTCGATCGGTGAAATAAACAAATATCGAGCCACGAGAATCCGCCGCGAGGTTGAATGGCTGCAAATAGCAAATACGCGGCGGCGAGCGTCGCGGCGGGGCGGTTTACGATGCGGCGTGCGATCGAATTCAATCGGCGGTTCCACCGAAGTGGCGCGGCTTAACATATACGAAGGAGCGGCGCGCGCGCCCGGCCGAATCGGCGCGACCGATCCAGCGCCGAACCGCGCCGCGTCAAAAGTATTGCCTTTCCGACTCCCGCGAGTAGGCTGTCGCCGTGATCAAGAAAATCCTCATCGGCATCGTCCTTCTGATTATTATTGTCTTCGCCGGAATCTTATTTTTCGGCGGCTCGCTCCTGCGCGCGGGCGTCGAAAAGGGGACGAATTATGTCCTGCAGGTTCCAACGGAAGTCGGCGGCGGAACACTAAATATATTCAGCGGAAATGTAGGATTGTCGGGGCTCAAGATCGGCAATCCTCCCGGTTTCAAGTCGGAGCACGCGATCGTCGTCGGCGACGTCCGCGTCGCGGCGAGCGTGAGTTCATTCATGTCCGACACCGTCGTTATTGATACAATTAACATCGATGGTGCGGAGATCACCGTCGATTTACAACTCGGAAAAACCAATCTCGGCACGCTCGTCGATCAGGCGAAGAAAGCGACGGGCGGAAACGGCGAACAACAAAAAACGCCCGCGCCGAAGGACGGCGAAGCGAAGGGCTCCGCGTCGAAGAAAATGAAGATTCGGGAAATTAATATTACAAATGCGAAGCTGCGCGTCGCGCAGTCGATGGTCAGCGGCGCCGGCGTGGCGATCCCCGTTCCGACGATCGTCATGCACGACATCGGCGGCGGCGAGAAGAAAGACGAGACGGATCTCGCCGGAGTGATCACGAGAGTTTTAAATGAAATTCTCAAATCGGTCGGCAACCTCGCGGGCCAGCTCCCGGGCGAACTCGCGAATGTAGCGAAAAACGAAGGCGCGAAAGCGGTCGAGGGTCTCGGAAGCGTTGCGGGCCAGGCGGGCGATATATTAAAGAAAGGCGGCGAAGGCGCCGTTCAGGGCGTCGGCGACGCGATCAAAGGCGTCGGCGATATCTTTAAGAAAAAATGACTATTATTGCAGATCGTCGCGGAGCCGTTTTAGTAATAATAACGCTTCGATCGGCGATAGCCGCTCCGGATCGATGCCGCGCAATTCGGAGAGGGCGGCGAGTTCGCGCGGATTGAACATCGCCTTGGTTTCGTTTTTTTGTAGTTTAACTTTTTCACCGCCTGACGCGAGAATCCGCGGCGTGAGCGCGACCGCTTCCTCCTCGATCGCGTGAAGCACCTGACGGGCGCGGTCGAGCGCCTCGGTTGGAATGCCGGCGAGCCGCGCGACATGAATGCCGAAACTCCGGTCAGTGCCGCCCTCCACGACCTGCCGCAGAAATATGACGCGGTCGCCCCATTCTTTAACATCCACGCGATAATTACGAACGGAATCGTATCGTGTGGCGAGTTCGTTCAATTCATGATAATGCGTCGCGAACACCGTGCGCGCGCCGACGCGTTCTATCAAATGTTCGGCGACGGCCCATGCGATCGCGAGACCGTCGAACGTCGAGGTTCCGCGGCCCACTTCGTCGAGCACGACGAGCGAACGCGACGACGCATGATTCAAAATCGCGGACGTCTCGACCATTTCTACTAAAAACGTCGAGCGCCCGCGCGCGAGATCGTCGCTCGCGCCGATGCGCGTCGAAATGCGGTCGACGACGCCGATCGCCGCGCGGCGCGCGGGCACGAAGGATCCGGCTTGCGCTAATAATACAATTAATGCGACCTGCCGCAAATAGGTCGACTTGCCCGCCATGTTCGGGCCGGTGAGCACCATGAGGCGCGCGTCCGGCGAAAAATTTGTATCATTTGGAACGAACGGTTCGTTCGCGAACAATTCGACCACGGGATGGCGGCCCTGTTCGATCGTTAAATTTAACGAATCGTCGATTTCGGGCGCGACATAACGATTGGCCTGCGCAACCTCGGCGAACGACGCGAGCGCGTCGAGTTCGGCGAGCGCCCGCGCCGTGCCGAGCAGCCGTGTCGTCGCGGCCGCCGTCTTGCGGCGCAACGCTTCAAATAACGCTTTTTCCAATTCCATGGCGCGCGATTCCGCGTTTCTTACTTTTGCCTCGAATTCGCGCAATTCGGCCGTCGAGTAGCGTTCGCGATCCTTGAGCGTCTGCACGCGCGCGTAATCCGCCGGCACGCGCGTCGCGTGGACATTCGTTATTTCGATGAAGTATCCATAAATGCGATGAAAACCGACTTTAAGATTCGGAATCTTCGTCCGCGCGCCCTCGTTCAATTCGAGGCGCGTCAGCCAGCTCTGCGCGTCGCGCGAGAGCAGGCGCAGTTCGTCGAGTTCGGAATTGTAATTTTCGCGGACGATGCCGCCCTCGTTGGCAACGAGCGGCGGCGAATCGACGATGGCGCGCGCAAGCTCTTCGCGCAATTCGTCGCACGGATCGAGCGTTTTTATAATATTTAATAAAACGTCGCCCGCGCCGCTCCAGCCGTCGCGCTCGGACGCGTGCCGTTCGAGCAATGTTCTCAATTCGGGAACCTGCAATAGCGATTTGCGCAGGTGGCCGAGGTCGGCGGGCGAACCGCGATCGCAGCCGACGCGTCCGAGAATACGTTCGAGATCCGCGATCTCGTCGAGGCCCGCGCGGACGCGCTCGCGAAGGCGCGCATCGTTATAAAACTCGGCGACCGCCGCCTGGCGTTTTTTTATAGCATTGACGTCGCGAAGCGGCGCGAGAATCCACTCGCGCAGGCGGCGGCCGCCCATGGCCGTGCGCGTGCGGTCGAGCGTGCCGATGAGCGTCGCCGAACGGTCGCCGTTGCGTAAATTATCTGTTAACTCGAGCGCGTCGCGCGTCGCGCGATCGAGAATGACAAAATCCGACGGTTCAAACGGTTCGAGACGCTTCAAATGCGAAAGCGTCGCCCGTTGTGTATCTTTAAGATAATCGAGAATGGCGCCCGCCGCGCCGACGCCGAGATCGTCGTCCTGCACGCCGAATCCCTCGAGCGTCGCGACGCCGAACGCGTCGCAAAGCCGCTTGCGCGCCGCGCGCGGCGCGAAGGACGGATCGGACCGTTTTGTAATAACGGCCATGCACGCGCCGGTGGCGATATTCTCCTCAGGTCTGCCCGCGTGTTTTTCTGATATTAATAATTCCGCGGGCGAGAGGCGGGCGAGTTCGTCGGCGACGGATTCGCGCGGAATTTCGCAAGTTACAAATCGCCCGGTCGAAAGATCGCACCACGAGACACCCGCGCGCGAACCTTCGAATGTTACAGATGCGAGATAATTGCTGCGCGTGCCGTCGAGAAGTTCGTCCTCGGTCAGCGTACCCGCGGTGACGAGCCGGACGACGTCGCGGTCGATGAGTCCTTTCGTTTGTTTGGGATCTTGCAGTTGTTCGCAAATCGCGACGGAATAGCCGGCTTGAACGAGCCTCCGAAGATAAGTATTGACGGCGCGCACGGGAACGCCGGCCATCGGTATCGAGTCGGCGGAATCTTTATCTTTCGAACGCGATGTTAACGTTAGCCCCAGAACGCGCGACGCGACGCGCGCATCTTCATAAAAAAGTTCATAAAAATCCCCGAGTCTAAAAAAAAGAAGCGCGCCGCCCGCGCGCGCCTTTGCGCGCTGATATTGCGCCATGACCGGCGTGACTCCGGCCACCGCGGATTCAAACGCTTCTGGAAAAAGTTCGCCGGAATGGGACGCCATGACGGGCGGATCTTACCTCCGCCACAAATGCGAGGAGGTGGCGATCTCGGAGCCCGCGACATGGACAACGCGCAGGGGATGGGAGGGGCCGAAAGTTAGGGAAATGTTTCCAAGTCGATGGAGTTGGCGCGTCACCGGGGTAGCCTTCCGATTGCGTGCGTGTTCTCATTCCTCGACGGAACACGTACAAACCCTTCCTTCCAAGTGATTTCGCAACGAATTGCCGTTTCGCTTCCCGCCATTTTGATCGCGCTCGCGTGCGCGACGGGCAAGTCCGTGCCCACGTCGCGTGCGGGTTCGTTCGACGGGCTCGTCGGTGATGTGTCGCTCGTCGCGGCGCTCGATCTTCGTTCCATTCAAGCGTCGTCCGACGTCAACGGCCGTTTCGAAATCGAAGGAACGTTTATTAATAAAATTGCAACTAAACTCCAATTTCGTTTCCGCGTCGAGTGGCTCGACAAATCCGGATTTCGAATTTACGACCCGACGCAAGACTTCGAAACGATCGACGTGAGCGGTCCCCGCGGCGTTAATATTAAACGAACCTCCGCGAATCGCGACGTCGCGCGCTGGCGCGTCCGTGTCGAGCCCTCGTCGCAAGGCGGGCCGGACCGCGCGGACGCATCGAATCCGAATACAAATAAACAACACTAATATAACTATTCCGTGACAAACGCTTCACCACAAGCCGCGGATGCGTCTGCGCCGAAACGCTCCAACGCGCGGCTCGCGATAACTATTATTTTGTTTCTGATCGTCGGCGTCATTGTCGCCGGCGTTCGAAACGTTCCCGGCGGCGAGGTCGGCGTAACTGTAAATAACATTACGCGCGACGTCGCGCTCGAGGACCGCGTCGGCCTTCATTTTACAATTCCGTACATCACGACGTTTTATACGATCGACCGGAAAACGCGCCTGCTCGATATGTTATCGAATGCTACGATTCCGGCGGGCGCGGTCGAGCGGCAGCCCGACGATTCGTTAAGTATCAAAGCGAGCGAAGGCGACACCGTCCGCATCGACGTGCGCGTTCAATATCAAATCATCCCCGAGAAAGCGGTCGAAGTGTTGCGTTCGTCGGGGGTGGAAGTATTGGAATTGATGAAATCCGAACCGACGAAGGCCGGGACATCGGAAAAATGGCGGCGATTCGAACATAAATGGATCTGGCCCGTCGTGCGCGGAGTTCTCGCCGAACGATTCAATGAATTGACGCGCGAAGCCATGAACGACGGTCCGAAACGCGTCGAAAAAGCCGAGGCCGCCGTCGCCGACGCGAATTTATTGTTAAAAGATAAATTCGGCATCGAGATCAAGCTCATAACAGTTGAAAATCCGACGTCGTACGCCGAATATGAACGAATTGTCCGCCAGCGAAAAGACATCGATCAACAAGTGCTTGCGATCATCGAAGAACAGAAACAAGAAAAAGAAGCCAGAATTCGACAGACGAAAACGGAGGAAGAAAATAACGACAAGGAACTTTCCGCGCTCAATGCACTGCATGAGCGCCTTCTCTCCGAAGCGGAGGCCCGCAAGGAATCTACCATTAATCAGGCCACTGCGAAGGCATCCAAAGAAAAAGCGGAGGCCGACAAGAAGTTAAGTACCGATCTCGCCGACGCCGCGAATATAAGAAAAAAGGGCGAGGCGGAGGCGGAGGGCCTCAAAAAGCTCGCGCTGGGGCTCTCGGGGCCGAAGGGCACGGCCGTCATCGCGGCGGAATTGGCGAAACAACTGAAGACCATCACGATCAACGCGAGTCCGTTCGTTTATAACGCGCTCGTCCAGCCGTATTTGATGCAACAGGGCGGAAATATTATACCCAATCCGACTATACGAATCGATGCGCCGCAGTCGCCCAACAATCAACCGGCGGGGACGACCTCAAAATGATTAAGTTTACATTAATATTCTTCGGCGCCGTCCTTCTCGCGGCGCTCGTCGTTTCGGCATGCATCCGGCGCATCGCGCCCGACGAAATCGGAATGCATACAACAAGTAATCTCCTTTGGATTCGGGGCGGCCTCGATCCGCAGGATTACGACGCGGGATTTTACAGATCGATCTGGCCGTTCGAACGGTGGGAGACGCTGCCGCGTTCGACGCAGCGCATCGCGTTTACAAATAGGCCGGACCTCCGCGGCCCGAACGACGCCGCCGCTATCGAAGCGAAGACGCTCGACGGCGACCGCGTCACGATTGAGGCGGCCGTATTGGTTAAAATCGCGCCCGGCAAAGGTCACATCGTTTTCGAAAAGGTCGGCGCGGGAGACGCCTTGCGCGCGCTCGCGCGCGATCTCGCAAAACCTCCGATTGTTACGGTTTTTGGAACGTTAAAGACCCAGGATATTTACAATGCGGAAGTGCGCCGCAAAGCTTATCAAAGTCTGACGACGACGACGCTGACGCAATTGTTAGCTTCGAACGGCTTGGAACTCGTCGACGTTTCGATCATGGAGGTTACATACGATCCGCAATACGAAGCGCAATTGCAGCGGCAAAAAGAATCGACACAGAAGACGCTTCTCGAAGTTTCGCAACAAAAACTCGTAACAGAGGAAGGCGAGAAGAAAAAATTGATGCAAGGGACGGACAACGAAGTTCAAGATTTGAAGACTCAACTTCTGAATAAGAAACTTACATTAAAAGCCATCAATGACATGGCCATCGCCGTATTAGACGCCGAATCGTTGAAACGCGTCGGCGAAATCGAGGCCGATGCCAAACAATATCGGGGCGAAAAGGAGGCGATGGGCATCCAAGCGAACAAGGAGGCCGAAGCCAATGCCGTACAATTACAAAAAGACGCGTACGGCGAAAACGGCGCGAATGTCGTCGCCTATCTCGCGGCGCAGAATTTTAGCGTTAAATCTGTAACAATGCCGTCGTTCGGCATCGATTGGTTCAGTCCGCTTTCGATCGCGCAACACATGGGCGCCGTGCTCGAATCCGCCGGCGTTCCCGGCCAAAAATAAATTATCAAAAAACGGCGGCTCCGGGCGTGATCGAAGCGAGAAATCTTACAAAAACGTACGGCCCGAACCGCGGGGTGCGGGATATTACTTTTAGAATCGAGTCGGGCGACGTCGTAGGGCTGCTCGGGCCGAACGGCGCGGGCAAGAGCACGACGATCAAAATGTTGACGGGTTATCTGCCCCCGACGTCGGGCGTCGCCCTCGTCGGCGGATTTGATACATTGACGCGGTCGATCGACGCGCGTCGGCGGATCGGTTATCTTCCCGAAAACGCGCCGATTTATCCCGAACTTCGCGTCGAGGAATATTTACGATATCGCGCGGCGCTCAAGGAGGTTCCTTCGTCCGCGCGGAAAAGTAAAATTAATCTTGCGATCGCGCGCTGCCGACTCGAGCCCGTTCGCAAGCGGATTTCCGGGCACTTATCGAAAGGATATAAACAAAGACTCGCGCTCGCGGGCGCGCTCGTCGCCGATCCGCCGATCTTAATTCTCGACGAGCCGACCGTCGGCCTCGATCCGAATCAAGTATTCGAAATGCGCGCGCTCATCCGCGAACTTTCGGAGAATCGTACGATTTTTCTTTCGACACATATTCTCCCCGAGGTCGAGGCGGTTTGCTCGCGGGTATTGGTTATTAACGAAGGGAGCCTCGTCGCGGACGAACCGATCGGCCGATTGTTAAGAAATGCTTCGGGCGAACGCCAGCGCGTGCGCGTGCTTGTTCGCGGAGGCGGACCCGCGCTCGAAAAAGCAGTGGCGGCCCTCGACGGAATAGAAGCGTTCACGGCGGAGGCTTCGCCCGAGCCGGGCTGCATTCGTTATAAAATGGAAATGCGCGAAGGAGTCGACGCGCGCGACGCTATCGTTCGAACAATTATTAATTCCGGCGCGGCGTTGCTCGAATTGGAATCGACGCGCGCTTCGCTCGAAGAGGTTTTTGGCAATCTCACGCGGCTCGATCCTGCATCGCGGGCGGCGGGCGCGGCATGAAGACAATCATAATATTGCGCCGCGAACTCATCGGTTATTTTCTATCGCCGATCGCGTGGGTCGTCGCCGTCGTCAGCGCGCTGTTCATGGCGCGTTTTTTCGAGAACAGCGCCGTCTTCAGCCGTTCCGCGAATTTGTCCGGTGTTTATGTAAATACGGCGTACTGGCTCGTATCTGTTATGATGCCGGCGCTCACGATGGGATCGATCGCTTCGGAATTTCGAAACGGCACGATCGAAATGCTCGCAACCGATCCCGTGCGGGACGTCGAAATCGTGCTCGGAAAATTCTTCGGCGTCGTCGCATTCTTCGTATTTTGCCTTCTGCCGCTGCCCGTGTTTTATGTATTATTAAGAGTATCGGGCGGCAATCCCGACATCGGTCCCGTGCTTTCCGGTTTCGGCGCGATGATCCTCGAAGGCGCGCTCGCCGCGGCGATCGGAATTTTCGCGAGCGCGCTCTCCGGGCAGCAAATTGTAGCATTCCTCGTGTCCGCGCTGATTCTCTTTACATTGCGAACGCTCGGCGCGACGGAGGGGATGGAGATTCCCGAATGGCTGCGGCGGTGTTTCGCTTATGTCAGCATGCCGAGCCATTTTTATCCGTTGTTGCGGGGACGGATCGCCACGAACGACATTATTTATTTTCTATCGACGACCGTACTGTTCCTGTTTCTCGCGACGCGCGTTCTCGAATCGCGCCGTTGGAAATAATATTTATATAGAACAATGGCGCTCGGACTAGGCCCTCAAAAACCGTCGGATCCGGAAAAACCGGAGAAGCCGGAAAAGCCGCAAATACCCGCGGCCGCTCCGCCGCCCGTTCCGCCGGCGCCCAAGTCTCCGCCGCCGCCTCCTCCTCCGACTCCGCCCGCACCCGCGCTTCCGCCGCCGCCGAAATCCGATGGAAAGCGAAAGTTGACGATCGGATTTGTGGTTTCCATTTATATCATATCCGCGGTCGCGATTTGGGTTTTCATCGCGATCGTGACGACGCGGTTCATTCCGCGACCGCTGGATGTTACACATATTCGCACGTTTTCGTTGGAACGGGAAACGCAGGAATTATTACATCGAGTCAACAAGCCGCTGCGAATCACCGCATTATTTACAGATGATATTCCGCTTCGAAGGCAGATTCTCGACGAGATCGAGGAATTGGTTGATTTATTAAAAATCGAATCGAGCCAGATTTATTATCAACGCATCAATCCCGATCGGGATCCCGCATCGACACACGAGTTGATCACGCGCACGAAAATCGACTCCCGCGAGGAAAATTATAAAAACGGCATCGTCCTCGAACTCGGCGACCGCGCATCGCTGATTCCATTTCGAAATTTTTCGCATGTCGAAGCCGTGACGATTTCCCGCGTTCGATCGTGGCAGGAGAAGGCGTTCAACGGCGAGCACGCGATCGCGAGCGGGATTCTTAATCTTCTCGAGGATCAACATCCGAATATTGATTTTGTTCTCGGCCACGGCGAAATGGATACGGAGGATTCGAAACTCGACACGGGATTGTTATATGCAAAAAACGCGCTCCTGGAGGAAAAGATGCGCGTTCGACAATTGTTTCTATTGGAGAAATTAAAAATTCCCGACGACAGCTCCGTCGTCTGCGTCATGGGCCCGACCGAAACATTCACGGCTCCGGAAGTCATGGTAATTGAAAAATTCCTCGAACGCGGAGGCGGACTTTTTCTTTGCGCGGATCCGGGGCGATTCACCGGATTGGAAATGTTACTTGCGAAATATGGAATCGAAATCGGCCGAAATCGCGTCATCGATTCGAGTCAAAAGAAAGCGGGCGGACGTTCGACGATTATGTTAGTAAAGTCGTTCGGCGACCACCCCATCGTCAGTCCGCTCAAGACGAGTAATATCATGATTTCGAACGCGTCCACCGTTCGCAAAGCGGGCGTCAACGCGTCGCTGTCGCCGCGGCTGGTCCGAACGGAATTGTTGTGGAGTTCGGATCGCGCGTGGGCCGAGTCGGATTTAACAAATCCAAAAGTTAGTTTCAATCCGGAAACGGGCGACATCAAAGGGCCCGTTCCATACGCCATCGCCGCCGAGATTCCGCCGGATTCGAATGATCCAAGAGCGGCGGCCCGCGGCGGCGTCCGGCTCGTCGTCGCCGGTTCCAACGAGCTTTTTACAAATTTCGCCTTTGCGGATATTCCGGCGAACGGCGACCTGTTTCAAAATATTATCAATTGGCTCTCGAAGCGCGACCGCCTTTCGACGGCGCGGCCGCGCTCGCCCGACAATCGATCGTTTACAATCACGGAACCGCAGGCCGAGGCATTGCTGATCGCGGCCTATTTCGGCGTCCCCGGCATTTTTGCATTATTCGGCTTTCTGATCGCATGGAGGCGGCGGCGATGAATCCCAAAATGGCGCTGGCGCTCCTGATCGTGGCGATTCTGCTCGGCGCGGGAACGCTATATTTGGTTTTAAATATAAAGACATTCGACGATCGGAGCGAGCGCGATGTTTTCGATTTTAGCGTTCCGAAAGTAACAAAAATCACCGCGAAGCGCGGCGCCGATACTCTTTATGAAATCGCGCACGAAAAGGACCGCTGGATTTATAAATTTCCCGCGATCGGCGAGGCGGACGCGTCGAAAGTGGTTCGCGCGATTTCGGATCTGCGGTTCGACGCGAGAATCATGGCGGACGTCACCGCGGGGGGCAAGAGCGGCCCGCTTGAAGAGTATGGATTCGGCGGTTCGCGGCTCGAGGTCGATATCTATACTCCCGGCAAAAACTATATATTTCAAATCGGCAATGCCACTGCGACGAAAGACGGCGTCTATGTAAGATTGATTCCCGGCGACCGCGTGCTCGTGACGACGCCGAAAGTTTCACAACTATTCGACGTCGCGCCCGATTATTTCAAATCGACCGCGGGCGGATCCGCCGGACCGAAATGACTCTATTAGTAATAGTTATTTGACCGGCAGCTCGATCGATACGACGCTTCCCGCCGGTTCCAAATTGACGGTCGATTTTGCGGCGCCGAAGCCGGATTTATTCGCTTCGATTTGTAGATTTCCGAGCGGAAGATTTTCGAACGAGAATCCACCGTCGTCGTCCGTCGTGGTCTGACCGAGTTCGACTTCGGCGGTTTCAACAATTCTGCGGTCGGGATTCGTATCCGTAGTTTTCCCGTCGGAATGCCTCACGGCGCGGACTCTCGCCTGAGACACGCCTCTGCCCGCGTTCATTATTTTTCCGGACAAGTTCGCGCAACGAATATCTAATTTAATACTCTCCGTCTTGCCCGGAGTTATGGTTATCGACGTTTGCGCCAGCGCTCGCCGCGAATCGGGCGACCTGCCGAACGGGACCGCGAACACCGAGTATTCGCCGCCCGGCATTCCGTCGATTGTCAATTCCTGCTGTTTTGATATATCGAATTCCGCCGACTTCGGCAAAAGAGTATTCTCGCGAGCGTCGCGAACCGCGGGCAATGCGTAAATTGTAAACTTTGCCGACGGCTCGTATCCGGGAGGAACGACGAGAGCGAGCGTGACGCCGCCGGTGGCGCGCGACTTGGGCGGCGTCGCCGGCTGGATGCTCGCGATCGGGTTCAATTTAATCGTAATGTCGTGGGCCGGAGCCGACGGATACGTTAAGAAAACGGGTTCGTGTTCGTCCGAAAATGCAACAATAGATATCTGGCCCTCCGGCAAACGATCGAACGAGAACGCGCCGTCGGCATCGGTCGTCTTTTCGAGTTGTAAAAAACCGGCGCTCAGACGGATCGTCGCGCCTTTTTTTGACTGTTCTCCGGCGAATTGTACTCTTCCGCGGATTTGTACATTTCCATCGATCGCGGGAACCATGAGCGCCTTGCTATGCGGAATGACCGAGTCGCGCGGCGCGTCTTTCGAGCGCTCGCCGCCGCGGCTCAGCGAAATCGCGCCCGCGAGAAACAGTCCCGCGGCGCATGCGACGGGAATTAATAATATTCCCAGTATGATTCTAAATATCTTCCTGGCCTGCATTGGCTCGATCGCGACCTCGAATAACTATTGATAATTACTGACGGCGGCGGCGGTGCGGCGTGTTTCCCGGCGGCTGCGGCGGCGGTTGGGGATTCGGTTTCGGACCCGTTTTTTGTTGCGGATTTGGATTATTCGGTTTTTGTTGCTGTTTCGGTTTGTTTGGATTATTCGGAGGGGCGTCGAGCGTCACGTAAATCGGGTCCTCGGATCCGCCATAGATCGCGGCCGTTACGAGTTTCTTCGGGCTTCCCGGCGCTTCAATAATAATATCGTACGCTCCGCCCGGCAGGCGCCCGAAATCGAAGGATCCCAGTTTATTTGTATTCGCCATAAACGTCGTGCCGCCGGGCAGCGCGGACGTCGGGCTCCGCTCCGCGTTCACCGTTGCAATAATTTTAGCATTCGCCGCGCCGGTTCCGTCATATTTGGAAACGGTTCCCTTGAGCGGTCCGCTCTGTCCGAACAGAGTGCTGCGCGCGGTCGAGTTTGCAAATATCTGCACGGGCTCGGAGGCGACCGTGTTTTTGGGCGCGACTCCGCGTCCGCGCGGAATTGCATATATTCGGTACGAACCCTCGCGGACGTTTTGAAATTCAAAATAGCCGTCGACGTCGGCGGTGACGGTTTTGTAATTTGAAAATTGTATATTCTGTTTCGACTTGCCGCCCCCCGACGGCGGCGCGTTCGTTAATATTAAAGTATACCCCGATCCGGGGCCGCCCGCGTCGTTGATCGTACCGACGAGTTTGCCGAAGTTCGAGTCGGGAACCTCGAGCACGAGTTCGATCGTGTCGCCTTCCTTTAAAATAACATCCACCGCGTTGCTCTTGCGCCCGAACGTGCCGCCGGACGCGTCGTCGCTGAAGCTTACTTTTTCCGCGCGCACTTTGAACTGGCCGGCTCCGAGATTCTTAATAATAAATTTCGACTCGGCGTCGGCGAACACCGCCGACATCAGGCCGTCGGATCGCGTCGCGATCACGCGCACGGGATTCTCGCCGGTATTATTTAATATAACGCCCTTGATCGTGGACGGCGTCGGCAGATCGATATCGGCGCCCATTTTCCGGTCGGCGGCCCCGAGCATGATGATATCGCTTCGACCTGTGCCGTTCGATTCGGTGCGGACTTCGACGATATAATTGCCCCCGAGCAGTCCGTCGAATGCATAATTACCTTCGGAATCCGAGGTCGCGCGCGCGGCGAACGCTCCAATCTTATAACTGACGGACGCGACGTTCGTCGGATCGCCGGAGAAATATAAGTTTAATGATGCGCCCGCGATCGGCTGCCGCGACGCGCCGATCCGGACGCGGCCCGCGATGGCCGCGCCGTGCGTCAATTCAATCTTAGTCTCCGGAATTTCGCCGCCTTCCGTCAATTGTATCGTTGCCGACAGCTCGGGCGCATACGTCGGCGCCCACGCGAGCACGGCCGCGGGTCCGGGCGCGCCGTCGTCGCGCGCGAGGAATTGTCCGGCCGAATCCGTCTGCGCGTTGGCCTTCGGCATGGCGAAAAATCCCTTTTTCAGATCGTTTAATTTCCCTCGAAAAACCGCGACGCGCGCGCCGGGGACGGGCTGGCCGGTTTCTTTATCTATAACAATACCGGTCACTTGAAAATCGGGCTTGAGCTGAATGATAAGATCCGTCGTCCCCGACGAAGCCTTCATCGACATGGCCCGATGATCCTTCGCGGACACGCTCAGTCTATAATTAGCATTCGCGAGAAGTCCTTGTATTTGAAAATTGCCTTCCGTATCGGAACCCGTCGTGATCGGAAAATCAAAGAACTGCGAGTCGTCCGAGTGAGCTTGCGCGCCGCCCGTTTCCTGCGGATCCGAGGACTGGAGGCGAACCTTGATTTTAGCGCCCGCGATGGGGCCGCCCTCGGAATTTAATATATTTCCGGCAATTTGATCGCCGAGGGCAAGAGTAATATCGACGGGTCTCGGCGGTTTGTCTTTTGATAAAACAACCGGCGGCGACGCCGCTCGCGCGTAACCGGGAGCGTACGCGATGAGCGTGTACCTGCCCTCCGTCAAATGTTGAATTCGATATTGTCCTTTTTCATCGGACGGTTTGTAATCTTCAGGCTCGTTCTGCTCCAGGAATCGTTCGATCGATGCTTCGGAGGGCGATAATATATATCCAACGGAAGCCGAAGGGAGCGGATTGCCTGCGTGGTCAAAGACGGTTCCGGCGATTTCGAAACCGCGCGCGAGTTGGAGATCGCCGATATTTGTAATTTTCCCGCCTTCGAGATGTTGTTGATGAAAAATTCCCGGCGCGAGGTCGGTCGCGGTGACGGTGATCGCGAAATCGCAGCCGTCCGTGAACGGACCGCGGAATTTAAATGTTCCGTCAGATCCGGAACGCTTCAGTTTCTCGTATACAAGCAATCCGTTATTGCGATACGAATCGATATAAGCGGTGGATTGTAGTATCGCACTTGCTACAAACATTCGGACGACCGCGTTTGCGACGGGTTTCTTGTCAGGATCGACGACGCGTCCCGTCAATTCGAATGCGCCGGGGTCCAGCGTCGATTGATCGAATGGATCGATTTCGGCGGTGGCCTCGACGCGCCGCGAATTATATGTAGTATTCGCCTTGATCGAAAATGGCCGCGACTGCGAGGCCGCGCTTTGTGAGGAATCGTCGGATTCGACGGGTAGACTTCCGGAATCGTCCGATCGCGGCGATCCGCCAAAAAGCGCATACCCGGAAACGCAGAGAACGATCGCCGCTGCGACGATGATTATTAATATGCCGATGCGCGAAAGTCCGGTCGCGGCGCGCTGCGATTTCTTGGGGTCGATCATGTTGAAATTCGCCGGCAAGAATACACGATTCGCGGACGCGTGCAGCTTGCGAGGCTATCTTGGTTTTATCACAGTGGCCGCACGATGAATGCAACCATACGACTTTACGAATCCGAACCGTTTACGTTCGATTTGGAAGCGAAGCTAATTTCTCGGACTTCGACGGGCGCCGGTGAAGAGATCATCCTCGATCGGACCGTTTTTTTTGCGACATCCGGCGGCCAACCCCACGACACGGGCGCGATTGAGGGATCGCAAGTCGTGGATGTACGGAAGGAAGGCGCGCTGATCGTTCATCGACTCGCGAGCCCGCTGCCCGCGAGCGTGGAGCCGGGAAATTCCGTTCGCGGCCGCGTCGACGCTCCGAGGCGCCTCGATTACCTGCGGCAACACCACGGGCAACACCTCCTTTCGTCCGCGTTCGCGAAGGCAGGAATCCAAACGACGGCCGTTCATTTCGGCGAGGAGACTTCGACGCTCGATTTGGATCGCCTCGTGTCTCCCGAGAAAGTCGAAAAAATTGTAGAATTGACCAATCAAATCGTTCTCGAGGATCGCGAGGTGCGCGTTCATACAGTTTCGCGCGACGAATCGGTAAAATATCAATTAAGGCGCGAACCGGGCGTCGAGGATGAAATGTTAAGACTTGTCGAAGTCGACGGATTTGATACGACTCCCTGCAGCGGAACCCATCCGCGACGCACAGGGCAGGTGGGGCCCGTCGCCGCGATCGCGCTCGAAAAGATCCGCGGCGGAACGCGCGTCGTTTTCTTGTGCGGCGAACGCGCGCTGCGCGACGCGAACGCGAACGGATCGGCGATGCGCGCCCTTGCCCGCGATTTATCTGTATCGACAACCGGAGTCGGCGATGCGATTCTTAAACTAAAGAACGGCGAAAAGGATCTCCGCCGACGTGCCCGCGCGCTCGCCGAAGCTCTCGCCGAATTTCGCGCAGCGGCCCTCGTGTCGGCGTCGGCGAACTCCGAGGTTGTGGCTTCCGAAGTCGCGGAGGGGGGCGGCGCGGACGAGGCGGCGATGTTGGCCGCCGGAATTGTTAAGGGGGGTCGTGTCGCAATCATTGGCGCCGTGGCGGATGGACGCGCCCATCTCGTCATCAGCGCACCGGCGAATCCCCGGTTCGACTGCGCTTTCGCTCTTGCGGCGGCGTTGCCGTTCATCGAGGGAAAAGGCGGGGGGAACGCCGTCCTCGCGCGCGGATCCGGCGTCCGCGCGAGCGGCATGGCCGCGGCGATCCGAAACGCCGCGTCCGCCGTTATTCGCAAATGAACCCGCGCCACTGGGGCGTCCGTCAGACATACTTATCGACTTCCCGTTGGGCCGCCGATGTCCGCGCCTTGCAAATTGCGGACATGATCCGATTCGTCAACGTCTAAATTCCCCACGATCATTAATATCATGAAATCGACCCCGAAATTATTGTTAGTCGCGCTCGCGCTTTCCGCGCCGGCCGCGTTCGCGCAGACCGGAAATTATGTAAATTTCGAGAGCCCGCAGGTCAATCCGATCGCGATCAGTCCCGACGGCACGCTGCTTCTCGCGGTCAACACGGCGGACGCGCGCCTCTCGATCTTTAGTCTTGCGCAACCGTCGAGTCCGGGCCTTATTAGTGAAATTCCCGTCGGCGTCGAACCCGTTTCCGTGCGCGCGCGCACGAACGACGAAGTCTGGGTCGTTAATCATACTTCCGACAGCGTCAGCATCGTCTCCATTTCGCAGGGAATCGTCATCGACACGATTTATTGTAAAGACGAACCCTGCGACGTCATTTTCGCGGGCTCGCCGCAGAGGGCCTATGTCACCGCGGCCCGCTCGAACGCCGTCAAAGTATTTGATGTAACGACGCACGCGTTCATTACAAGCATCGGCGTTTTCGGCGAAAACCCGCGCGCGCTCGCGGCGAGCGCGGACGGTTCGCACATTTATGCAACGTTCGCGCAATCGGGCAATCGCACCACTATCATTCCCGCGACGCTCGCGCCGCCGCAGTCGCCGCCGACGAATCCCAATCTTCCGGCGCCGCCGCAGGTCGGATTGATCGTCGATGCTACAGATCCGCTCTGGGTGAGTTTTATTAAATTTACAATGCCGGACAACGACGTCGTTGAGATCGCCACCGCGACGAACACCGTGAGCCGTTATTTTCCGCGCGTCGGAACGCACAATACGGGCATCGCCGTGCATCCGGTCACCGGCGATCTGTATATTTCGAACACGGACGCGCGCAATCTGGTCCACTTCGAGCCGAATGTGAAGGGACACATGGTCGACAACCGCGTCGCCAAAATTGATATAATTTCCGGCGCCGTTTCGAATTTTGATTTGAATCCCGGCACCGATTATACACTTTTCCCGAACAACACCGCGCTTTCGAACGCGATCGCGCAGCCGATGGGCGCCGTTTTCGATTCGACCGGCTCGAATCTTTATGTTGCAAGCCTCGGCACCGACCGCGTCGCGCGCCTCGACGCGAATGGTAATATTCTCGCGCGCATCGAATTGAATACGAGCGCGACGGGAACCGGCGTGGATCCGCGGCACAAGCGCGGTCCGCGCGGCTTGGCCTACAGCGCCGCGAACGGCCGGCTTTATGTACAAAACCGGATCTCGAATTCAATTAGCATTATTCATACTCAAAACGACACGCTGGTTAATGAAATTCCCGTCGGCGGATACGATCCGACGCCGGACACAATCAAAAACGGCCGCGGATTTTTGTATGATGCGAAACTCTCGGGAAACGGCACGCAGTCCTGCGCGACTTGCCATTACGACGCCGACATCGACTTGCTCGCGTGGGATCTCGGCAATCCGGGCGGCGACATGCAAACTGTGCAATCGACCGTTCCGGTGCTCGGATCGTTTACATTTAACATGCATCCGATGAAAGGACCCATGACGACGCAAACGCTCAAGGGTTTTAACAATTCCGGACAAGTGCCGCTTCACTGGCGCGGCGACCGCGCCGATTTCCTCGCGTTCGCGCCCGCGTTCGCGTCGCTCATGGGCGGGACGCAGCTTTCCGCGGCCGATATGACGGCCTATCGCGATTTTGTAAATACGATCGCGATGGAGCCGAATCCTAATCAAAACCTCGATCGCACGCTGCCGGCCGCGTTGCCCGGATTTGTTGGAAATCCGCAGACGGGCCAGTCGACGTTCAATACGAATCAATACCAGCCGTTCCTGACTTGTAACACATGTCACACGTCCACCACGGGAGGACAGGCGAGCTTTATCATTCCTGCCTCGGCGCTGCAGGAATCCCAGGACTTTAACGTTCCGCAATTGCGCAACGCTTATCAAAAAATGGGATTCAACAACGCTGTCGGCGCGCAGAGCCGCGGCGGTTTCGGATTCATCCACGACGGCATCGACACGAATTTATTTACATTCCTGACGAAGCCTGTTTTCGGCAACGTTCAAAACGACGCCACGAAGAAAAACAATCTTCAAGTCTTTTTGTTATGTTTCGACACCGGCACGGCGCCGGGGGTCGGCTACTCGCGCACGGTCACTTCGGTGAACGCGACGTCCGCGGGCGTGGCGACCGATGTTACGCTTCTGCAGGGCCAGGCCTCGGCCGGCAACGTCGATGTTATTATTAAAGGACGCGTCGACGGCCAGTTGCGCGGGTTTTTATATCAAACCGCGCAGAATAATTATAAATCCGACAAGACCGGCGTCGGTCCTTACACTTGGGCGCAGCTCCAGGCCAAGGCCCTCGCAGGCTCAACATTTACAATCATGGGCGTGCCCGTCGGATCGGGGCAGCGCATGGGAATCGACCGCAACATGAACGGCGTTCTCGACGGCGACGAGCCGCCGCCCGCGCCTTTGCAAAACTACGGATCGGGTTCGCCGCCGTGCGCGACGCCGATGGCGATCAGTACCAATTCGATGCCGTCGATTGGTAATGATTTCTTTGCATTTACTTGTACGAATTCGGCGCCGAGTTCGCTCGCGTTGACGCTCGTTTGTAGTAATTCATTGCCGGCCGGCATGCCATTCTTTGGTTTCGATCTCCTCGTCGATCTGGCATCTCCGGAGGTGTACCCGCTCGATATGTACGCGGATCCTTCGGGGTTTGGAGTCGCTCCAGTGGCGATTCCAAACAATCCGATCCTTGCCGGAAATCAGTATTCCGCGCAGGCAATTTCACTAAATTTCTGCGCGCCGCAGGGTCTTGCGGCCTCGAACGGCATGACGATGACGCTCACGATGCCATGATTTTTTCTCTGGTTTCATCATCAACCGGGCGCGCTTTGCGCCCGGTTTTTTTTGGTTAAACCGGGAATTTAGAACTGCCGCAAAGCGTTTGCGTCCGAAAAATGTGACAAAATGAAGCAACGGCGCCGTTGGCTCGGATATTGAAGATCCGAAATTCACGAAACCTTCAATGCGTATTCACTCGTCATAAACCACGATCCCAACGCACGAAGGCCCCCTCCCTTTTGGGCTCCAAAGATTCAATCTGCGTTTCGCGCATTCATTTATAACCCCTGCGCGGACAAAGGTTGCAGTTTTTGAAACATTAACCTCGATTCTTATTATCGCGTTTTAGTAGCGTATCCGACGCAACCCTCGGCGACGGATCGCGGCAGGTCCTTCATTATGATTGAGGATGCCGATCAAACTGGAGTATTCGCGGGACCCGGCCTGACCGCCGGTGGGCTCGCGGCATCTTCAAGCCGGGACGAACTCCAACGCGGTTGGTCGCGCATGGCGGGCCGATTCACGCAGGGCGACTGGCTCGTGGAGCTTGGAATTGTAGCGAGCGTCGTCGGCGCAATATTACTAATCGTACTCGCCGGAATCTTCGAAGCGCGGCCCGCATCGGCGTCCGGGCTCCCGGCGAATGTAACAATTTCCGGCGTGCCCGGACCCCGAACGCAATCATTCTTAAAGACCGGAGCGGTTGTGCTCGATCGCGGCCTCGACGACGGCGGCGCGGCGCTCTCGCAAATCGAACTTGCGTTAAAAATCGCACAGCAGAATGTACAAAACCGCGCACAACTTGGCGTGGTCAGCAACGCATCCAGTGTGGACGGCACCGTCGCGAATCTTGGCGGCAGTGCAGCGGACGCCCTGCGCGCATTCAAGGCATCGCCGTCGGATCTCGCGGATTTTTGTGAACTTGGAATCGAATTAAGCCTTGGCGACGAAGGCGTGCGCCATGTGCCGCTCAATTTTCACAATATGCCCCTGCTTCGCGGATGTCTGATCGCGCGCCCAAATCCGAACGTTTCCGGCATGACGCAGTTCGCGATGGAAATAGCCGTGGCGTCCGAACAGCCGCTCACAGTCTGCGGTTTCCAACGAGCGGGAGTCCGATTCTTACTGTTATTAAATATGACGCAGACCGGACTCATTGGGGCCGGGCGCATGCGCGTCGCGATGCCGGCGGTTGGACGGGCCGTTGGCGACGGCCTCGCCAACGATTACTACAAAATCGGCGACGAACTGGCATGGTCAGATTCTGCCACGTGCGCCGGATGGATTCTCGGCCGACCTGCCGATGATGGATTATTTGCGGAAATCGATCCGAGGGGTTTGGCGCTTGAGCGGCGCCACGGTTCGTTGCCGCCGCAGGAAATGTTAAAACGCGTCGCGTCCGTCGCGCGCGAACTTCTCGTCACCGGAACAAAATAAACAAAACGAAGTTGCACCGGGGCCGCCCGACGCAGACGATGCCGCAAACAACTCCTGATCAAGAGCGGCATGACGAATGATCATAAAAGCGGCGTTCCCATCGAACGTCCCGCCATCGAACTGAAACCGTATCGCGAGGAAACGTTCGCCGGATACGCGCTCGGAATCGTCGTCGGAATTGTATTGACGATTTCGATGACCTACGCCGGGCTCCGCCTCGGCTTCACCGTCCCCGCGTCCGCGATGGCCGCCATGATCGGCCTCGGCGTGCTGCGGTCGATGATGAAGAAAGGTTCGATCGTCGAGAACAATATCAATCAGACGGTCGCGGCGGCGATTAATATTACGTGTTCCGGGATTATATTTACTGTTCCGATACTTTATCTTCGCGGCGACGCGCCGGATTTGATATCGATCACGCTCGCAGCGGTCGCGGGCTCGTTTCTCGGAACTGTATTTATAATTCCGCTGCGCAAACAGATGGTCGATTTGGAAAGACTGCGTTTTCCGACGGGTTATGCGACGGCGATGATTCTGAAGGCCGCCGGCGGCGGCGAACGCGCGAAATTGTTATTTTATGGAATGATCGGCGGCGTGGCATGGTACGTCGGCACGCACCTCGATTCGTTGCAATGGATTCTTCAAGGGCTCCCGGCGAAGACCGGACCCGACGGCAAGGAAGCGTGGAAAGCGACGTGGCCCATTTTACTAAATTTGGATTTTCACAAACACGTCTGGAGCGGAATTCCCGAATATATCAATCCGGTCATCGAATTTCTGATGACCTCGATCGCGGCGGGATTCATCGCGGGGCGGCCCGCGCTCGTCGTCGTCTGGGGCGGTTTGTTAGCAAACTGGGTTGTCGCGCCGATTTGTGTCAATTCGGGCTGGATCACGGAGAACATCGCGCGATCCGGACTGACTGGAAAGAAGCTCGCCGCCGCCAACGCGGATCACGCCGATTTTATGTTTAGATGGATCAGCCGGCCGCTCGGAATCGGAATGTTAGTCGGCGGCGCGATCATGGGAATCGTCATGGCGTGGCCGATGATCAAGGCGGCGTTTCAATCGCTTGCAAGGGGCGGCGCGAAGGGTTCGTCCTCGCAGGAACTCTCGCCGAAATTGATGTATAGCGCTTCGGCGATCGCGGTTTTGATGGTGACGGCCGCCGGTGTCGCGTCAGGTCTGGATGTTAAAACCGCGATGGCCGCTGGAATTGTTGCATCGGTCTGGATGTGGCTCGCGGGCGTGATCGTCGCGCAGACGACCGGCGTGACCGACTGGTCGCCGATCTCGGGCATGGCGCTTATATCCATTGTGTTAATGATGATGATTTGTAGATTGTTCGGCGTCGACGAAAAAGTCGCGATCATCGCAAGTGTAACCATGGCCGTGGGCGTCGCCGTCGCGATGTCGCAGGCGGCCGACATGATGCAGGACTTAAAAACCGGCCATTTGGTCGGCGCGATTCCGAAACGACAACAAAAAGCGCAATTGTGGGTCGCGTGGATCGGGCCGATTGTTTCTGTAGTAACTCTCTATGCGTTATATCAGGCGGCCGCGGGCAAACTCACGGGGATCGAAGGGGGCAACGCCTTCGGCGCCAAATACGCGGCTCCGCAGGCGAACGCGCTCTCGGGCACCATTAGCGTTTTGACGGGCGACGGCGGAGCTGAAACGTTTATAAGATACGGAATCGGCGCGGTGATCGGCGGACTGCTTTCGCTCGCGGCGGGCGGCGGCATGGGCGTGCAAGTGGGACTTTCGATGTATCTGCCGTTCTCTACAATTGCGGCCTTCGGCATCGGTTGTTTATTGTCGATGTGGGTCGAAAAGCGATTTGGAACGTCGAAACTCGAGGCCATCGCGATTCCCATCGCGGCCGGATTATTAGTTGGCGACAGTCTTGCGGGCGTCGTGGACTCGACGCTCGCGCTTTTCTAAATCCGGAGTTCGAGCATGCAAAAATTAATGCTTGTGTTCGGATGCGTCCTCGGCGTCGTCGGCGGCGCGGCGCCGTCGAATATTAAACTCGGTCCGCTGCCGTTCGACTGGACGCTGACGATCGTGGGCGCGTTATTGTTATTGGGGGCGTACTTCATCCGCAAAAACACGCGCGCCGGCGACGGCGAATCCGCCGCCGCGGGAAGTCTTGCCGCGGCGCATGCCGCGATCCTCCGCGCCGCCGACGACGTCAGGAATTTACAAAAAGACGCGCGGACCGATGGCATCGAATCATTAGCATCGCGCCTCGACGCGATGATTAAAAATAATATTCAACCCGTGATCGACGCGCAGAATCTTATTATCGAAAAACAGGGTTTCGCCCTGTACGCGCGCCACACGTCCCCATGGGCCACCGGCGAACGCCTCGTCTACCGCGCCTGGTCCGCGGCAACCGACGGCCACCGCCCCGAAGCGATCGCATCGCTCGAAGAATCGATATTACATTTCGAAGAAGCCGCGAGGGAGTGGCCGAAGTACTAGAAATTACTACTGCGGCGTGAAGTGCCAGTCCCACGCGTACGCGCCCGAAAGATCGAAAATCGAGGCAGTCAGTTCATACCCAAGCCCGGCGGGTAATTGTAAATTTCCATAAACTAGGTCGACTTTTGTACCATCGGGTGAAAAGTTAATCGCGGTGAGGTATCCGGCGGCATCCCAGAAGATATCGCCGCCGCCGTAGATGGGACTATAAGCATATAACGAAAAAGTATTCAGATCGAGCCCGCCGGGATTCAGGATGCCATCGGGATCGACGTACGTGAGAACGAGCGCGTTACCTTGAGTCTTGTCGTATGAAATATAAACTTTCGGGCCGCCGGGATGGCTGGACGCATCGAATGGATTGTAGCCCGCCAGGATTTCCTGCTTATTCGTATAACCGTCTCCGTCGTTGTCGCCATCCGGATCGACGCAATTGGCGAGGACGTACCCGGAGGGATCGCCGTTGGCGAGCGTTGTAGTACTACTATCAAGATAGGTTGGCGTCAAGTCGATCCATGACATTTGACCTGTTACGAGGCTGAGTTTCACAAGCTGCCTCTTATAGCTTGGCGGATTGTTACTAATAAGGTCCTGTCGAATCGCATAGATTTCCTCGCCGGTCGGTCCCAGACAAATAAATGGAATATGCGTGGAGGAGGACTGTTTGAGTTCCCATGATTGTTCAACAACGCCCGTTGCCGGGTCGATTCTTACAATCTGGTGTGCGACCAATCCCAAAGTATCTCCGATCGACATGTAATATTTATTATTAGCGTCAACGATGCAGCTCAAATTTGAGAGGCCTTTTGTCCACTGAAAGCTATTAGATATATTTGCTCCGTCCATTTCGTCAAATTCATAGGCGGACTGGTTTGGCGCGGCGGACACTAATCCATTCGACTCAATGAGAACGTTATTAAGCGGAGATGCAGCTATATGTACAAACGACGTCCCTCCTGAACCCAGGCCCCAGTTCAATTCCTGCGTCGCGAGAATATTGCCGTTCTGGGGATTCAGCTTTACCAATCGAGGGTGTTCCGCAGAAGAAACAAAGTGATGTCCGCCGAGCCAAACAGTTCCATCCGGCGTAATTGCCAATCGATTGTAAGGGTATCCTTGTGCAAATCCGGCGGTGCTTGTCGAATTGGTAAACACGATCTGGCCGTGAATATTTACCTTTCGGAATGGCCCCGTCTGACCCCCCGACTGTGTTGAAACGACGAAGGCATTGTTGAATTTGTCGGCGACAAGGGCGTAGACGGTACCTGCCTGTGGAATAGTACCGATGAGAGTGCCGGAATTATACAATAAACCGAGACATCCGAGCGGACATCCCGTTTGAATCCAAATGCGACCCGACGGGGTGATGGCGAAATTCTGGCCATCTCCCCAGCCCGTGGCTCCGGTACTTGTAAAGTCGACCTGTCCGATTAAATGTAATTTTCGATCAAATCGCAGGAGCAGCGGATGATAATATAACGATCCGGATCCGAGCGCGGTCACGAATACTTGGTCCTGCACCTGCGCATTACAGTTTCCCGAGAACGGAAAGCACGAAAAATACAGAAGCCCCGCGGCCAATGTCGCCATGGCATTGAGTTTCATGTTCGCACCCTTAATTCTGCTTAAATTGAGCCGATGCGCCGGCACCCGTGAGGGCGCTTGTGCTTACATGCGGATCCGGACACGGCCTTCCGCTTGATGTAACTAAAAACTGGCGGGCCGATCCCGCGTTTCCGCCGAAGTTTCCCGTCACCATCCAGCGGCCGAAGAGTTCGTCTTCCTGTGGTCCGTGGGTGGAGGCCGGCAACGTCGAAAAATCCATATAAGTGTTATACTTCTGCCACGAGGGTTTCAACGACACTACAGAACCGGGCGATAGCGCCGAGATCGCCGAACAGAAATATAGCATGATGGTGCCCGCCTTCGGCACCGTCACGGGGTGGCCTGCCGGCGAGTATATGTAATCAGTCTCCGGTTCCGACAGAATGATCGCGTCCTCCTCGATTGGATTGTTCTGTGCATCGAGGTTGTCGAGATTCTTCCACTTTGTGACAATCAGATTCTTTGAAAAACGGACGGCGATCTGCGGCTTTGGAGAATATAGCTGGCGATCGGGACTCGATGCAAACGACGCCGCGGTGATCGCGGTGCCCTGATTATAATAAATATAGAGAACTCCCACCCCCGTTTCGGCGGTGGCGGATGCGTTGGTCCCCAGCGCGGTGCCTCCATTGTTCGTCCCCGGCCACGTCGCGCCCTCGCCGTGAATCAATAAGTCTGCAAGGCCATCGCCGTTGACGTCCGCCATCCATAAATAAAAACCGAATTGAAAGGTGCTGTTGTTTGTCGTCCCGTCGGCGGGCGCAGGACAGGCAAACGTTTGATCCGGCCCTACCGGAAGAATCTTAACTTTCTGCGTCTGGTTTGGCATGTTTGGGTTGTAGGCAAGCGTCGCTCCTTTATATAAATAGACTTTTCCCTCGAGTCCGCGGCCGGATCCGGCACTGTAATGAGGGTCTCCAACGAGAAGGTCCGGGAGCGCGTCGTTGCCGTCCACGTTCACGACCGCGATGGACGAGCCGAAAACCCCGTTCAATGCTCCACCGGTCTGGGTTGGACCCTCAATGACGGTGATCAAGTTGTTATTATTGTCGCCCGATATGCCGTAGGTATTTGTAGCTTGACCCCAGAATATGTAAACACGGTTTGCGCCCTGCGCCGCGATGATCACGTCCATGCAGCCGTCCTGATTGATGTCGGCGACTTCGATCATGTAGCCGAAGTACTGCGTCGAGTCAATTGTGCCATTCAATAAGGGAGGTGTTAGAACAAAAACCGGGCTGGCGGGAGTCGACGAGGCAAAATTATACACATCAACCGCTCCAACATCGTCGCCGGATGTGGCCAAATCCCTACGATATGCGCTCGCAAAAATCGTTTCATTACTGTTCGCGGACACCATCATTCCCGATGCAAGGCCAAGATTTCCGCACTTCTGCGACGTCTCGAAACCTCCTGGGATAAGTTGCTTTGGATTATCCGTTAACTTCTGCGATGAAGTGCTGTGGAATGTGTAAACATAACCATTCTTGGAGTAGGGACCTCCAGTGGCGTTCGAGAGTTCATTGGTCGCCGCAACAATGGCGTCCATCGGGTCTGTGGGACCCTGGCCGTTTAGCTTCCCTGCGGCGATCCTACACCCGAAGGCTCCGTCTTGTTGCGACTTATAATTAATATTTCCCGAAGTATCTTTATCTGCCGAGCGTTGAACATCGTTCGCTGAAAAATCGGCCGCGTTCGGAGGCGAGTAGGAGTAGGATTGTGCGAAGCCCATACGCCCCTGCGAAACAAGCACGGCAATCACAACTGTGCTCGTGTTTAATAATGAAAGATTACGGGCAGAGAGAGAGAGAGCAAGCTCTGGGCCAACGTGATGGTCCTTCGAGTGTCAAGCTGGGTCATTGGAATCTCCAAAAAGTTCCCGGATCGAAACAAGATCGACGCGGTGACTGATGCCCCCAGCATGTCCGAATGTCTAATTTTGTCAATCTACCATTTCATTAAGTAAACTGAATTTTAGGCGAACGCCTCATCTACCGCGCCTGGTCCGCGGCAACCGACGGCCACCGCCCCGAAGCGATCGCATCGCTCGAAGAATCGATATTACATTTCGAGGAAGCCGCGAGAGAGTGGCCGAAGTAAGCCGTGTTTTGACCCGGCTGGACCACAACCGGTTTCTGGCTGAAATTCATCCAGTTCGTGGTTACAATGGATAACCATGTACTCTCGATGGACACAACAACGTGTTGAGGAATCACTTACAGACAGTCGCGTTGTCCTGCTTCACGGTCCGCGGCAATCAGGAAAAAGCACAATCGTCCGCGCCATCGCTGAGAAACGTGCCTGGAGATACATAACTTTCGATCATGCGGCCGCATTCTCGGCCGCCCAGAGCGATCCCAGCCAATTCATTACACAACTCGAAACTCCCGTAGCGCTGGACGAGGTACAGCGAGTTCCCGAACTCTTCCGGGCAATTAAACAATCAGTCGACTCCAAGCCCGCGCCCGGCCGCTTTCTACTGACGGGTTCCGCCAACGCCTTGATGGTGCCGACGCGTTCGGATTCGTTGGCAGGGCGGATGGAAATTCTTAACTTATGGCCTCTGTCGCAAGGCGAGATCGCCGGGAAACGCGAGACGTTTCTGGATATTGTGTTTTCGAAGGATTCACTTCCATGGAACCGCGCGATTCCAACGGCGAATATTATAGATCGCCTGCTTTGCGGAGGATTCCCGGAAGTTCAGGAACGTAACGATTTCTCACGGCAACAAATGTGGTTTGAATCCTACTTAATAACAATACTTCAGCGCGACGTGCGCGATCTGGCGCGCGTCGACGACATCGGCTCGATGCCGCGCCTCATGGAGTGCTTGGCAAGCCGGGCTGGCGGATTATTAAATTTTGCCGATGTGGCGCGGACGGTCAGCCTGCCGCAGACAACGCTCAAACGTTACTTTTCGCTGCTCGAGGCGACATTCTTAATTATACGACTTCCCCACTGGGCCGTGAATCGGGGCAAACGCATGGCGCGAGCCGCGAAGGTGCATTTGGTGGACACCGGGCTTGCGGCCACGCTTCTTAGACTCGACAAGGAACGCCTGTTGAAGGATCGCATGGCCATGGGTTCACTCTTCGAATCTTTTGTAGTCATGGAGATTATGAAACAATCGAGTTGGCACTCCGCTCGACCCGGGCTCTTTCATTTTCGAACGGATGCGGGCAGCGAAGTGGATCTCGTGCTCGAGGGCAGAAATGGAGACATCGTAGGTATTGAGATCAAGTCGGGCAGTTCCGGAAATAGTTTAGATTTCAGCGGCCTCCAATCGTTGGCCGAACACGCTAAAGATAGATTCGTGCGAGGAATTATCATTTACACGGGAAACGAACCACTTCCCTTTGGCGAAAAGTTCCACGCACTTCCGGTCGGCTGTCTTTGGGAATAATTATCAAATGTTCGCGGCCCGTGGCAGACTCGTCGCCCGAAGTATCGATATCACATTTCGAAGGAGCCGCGAGAGAGTGGCCGATGCAAGGACGACGCGTTCATAACGGTCGGACAAATGTTTCAACGGCGCGCCGTGCTTGCGTTGGCGGTTACATTTCGCCAACCTCTCCGCCCACAATTCATCTAAAACGGACAACGCTGTGGCAGCTCCTCCCCAACCCATCGGCCTGATGGAAAAAGTCGTGTCGCTCTGCAAGCGGCGCGGATTCGTGTATCCCGCGAGTGAAATTTACGGCGGGCTCAACTCGTGTTGGGATTTCGGCCCGCTCGGCGTCGAGTTGAAGCGCAACGTGCGCGATGCGTGGTGGCGCGCGATGGTGCGCGAGCGCGACGACGTTGTCGGTCTCGATTCGGCGATTTTGCAGCATCCGCGCGTTTGGGAGGCGTCGGGGCACGTTGCTAACTTTTCCGATCCGCTCGTCGATTGCACGAAATGTAAGAAACGTTTTCGCGCCGACCACATCGGCGTTCCTTACCAAAGTGCGAACGGCGCGTGGTTGCATCCCGAGACGGGCGCGCCGATGGAGGAGTCGGAGGCGCGCGCGATGCTCGCTACAAAAAAATGTCCCGAGTGCGAGGGCGCGCTCACGCCGCCGCGAAGATTTAATTTAATGTTTCAGACGTTTCTCGGCGCCGTCGTCGAGGACGCGGCGCGCGTTTATTTACGTCCGGAGACGGCGCAGGGAATTTTTACGAATTTCGTCAATGTATTAAATTCGTCGCGCAAGAAGCCGCCGTTCGGTATTGCACAAATCGGCAAATCGTTTCGTAATGAAATCACCCCCGGAAACTTTGTATTCCGGACGCGCGAGTTCGAGCAGGGCGAAATGGAATTTTTCGTGCCGCCCGCCGACGGCGAAAAATGGTTCGATTACTGGCGAAAGGAACGATTCGCGTGGTATTCCAAATTTGGCGTGCGCCCGTCAAAATTAAGATTGCGCGATCACGCGAAAGACGAACTCGCGCATTATTCGAGCGGCTGCTCGGACGTCGAATATCAATATCCATTCGGCTGGGGCGAGCTCGAGGGCATCGCGAACCGTACGGATTTTGACTTAAAACAACACGCGCAGCACAGCGGCAAGGATTTGTCATTTTTCGACGAAGAATCAAAAACGCGCTACGTGCCGCACGTCATCGAACCCGCCGCCGGCATCGACCGCGCGGCGCTGACGTTTATTGTAGACGCGTACGAGGAAACTACAGTTAAAGACGAAGCGCGCGTCGTGCTTCATTTACATCCAAAAATCGCGCCCGTGACGGCCGCGGTGTTTCCGCTTGTCAAGAAAGAAGGCATGCCCGAGAAGGCTTCCGAAATCGAAAAAGAACTGCGCGCGAATTTTGCTACAGTTATCGAAGCCAACGCGAGCATCGGCAAACGCTACGCGCGGCAGGACGAAATCGGCACGCCGTTTTGCATCACCGTCGACGGGCAGACGATGCAGGATGATACAGTTACGCTTCGCGACCGCGACACGCTCATTCAGGATCGCGTCAAGACGGGCGAATTGCGCGCGGCGCTGGATGCTAAGATTCGAGATTGGAAGCGCGTGGATTCGGTGGGATAGCGCGCACTAGACGACGTGCCGCACCGGGTTTTTCGTCACCCGGTGTCAGCATATCCCGTTAACCATACGCAAGTTGCGTCGCTGATGTCAAATTGACTTGAGTTGACATGAAATTGACACAGAAGAAGGCGCTGCCGAACGCGAGCGTTGCTTGCGAGTTTGAGAAACCGTGCAACAGGCATGGGCGGACCCTGATTGAGGGACTGTCTCGAATCCTTGCAACACCAATGCTTACAAAACTCATCGCCGGTTTTTCTGTTATCGCGTCCATTCATTTCTTCGCCGCCGGCGCTCTCTATGCCGCTCCGGGCGGGCAATTTCACGAAGGCTATATATTTATATTAAGTTCGTCGCTCCCCACGCCGCCCGTTGCCAACGCAGGGCTCCTGCGACTCGATCCGTCGACCGGCGCGATACAACAAATCTTGACGGCGGACTGGCCGTCGGTGAACACGTCGTTTGTATATGATGGCTATCGCGCAAAGTTAATAATGTCAGCACATCCCACGGGCGCCCCGGGGTTCAGTACTTGTATCAAAGTCGACGCCGATGGAACCTGGACTCAATTTACAAATATGCCGGCGAGCATCAAGAAAATGTCGTCGATCGGCGACGGCCGCATCTTTTATTTATTTAACAATGGAACTGCGCAGAATCCGCTCCGTTATATGGATGCTTCCGATATTTCGCATGATGTGTTAAATGCAGCGGGTACGGGCGGATTCAGCGCGACGCCGACGGGGCAGATTAATGATATGATTTACGAGCCGCAGACCGCGTCGATCTGGATTTTAACATTTCCGAATGCTTCGCCGTGCGGAAATACGTTCGGAATTTATAGAATTCAATTGAACGGGGCGGGGACGCAGGTGGTCGGCGCGCCGCTGGTGTACACATACTGCCTTGGCGGTTCCGGATTTTATAATGGAACGCGGTTGAGCCGCGGGCCGAATGGTAATATTCTGGTCGCGCTTCAATCGACCGTGCCGCAGCCGAACGCGAACGCATTCATGATCGATCCGGGCTCGATGAGCGGGAGTGTATATTCGATGTGGCAGGATTCCACGAGCCCGGGGGTATTGACTGCCGGAATTTATAGTAGTTATCTAAACGGGATGCTCTTCGTCGACACGTTTCAAGACGAAATGCGATACTTTTCACAGGGGTCGGGCGGCGGAGGCTTCACGTTTGACAAAGGATTGGTATCATCGGCCGGAGGATCGGCCGAAGCGGTCGGCATGGCCGAAGTGCGCCTCGCGCCGGTTGGACTTGCTAATTACGGATCGGGAACTCCCGGATGTCTTGGTTATCAACACTTGACCGCGAATCAATCGCCCAAAGTGAACGCGGTCGATTTTCGCTTGATTTGCACCAACGCGCCGCCGAGTTCGCTCGGATTGATACTTATAACAGATGTCGCCGATGTCGCGGGCACGGATTATTTTAGTCTTAATTTTCTCGTACACCTCGATCTTATCAATTCGACGCAATTATTATGGGCGGATATCGATTCCAATCCCGTCGGGTTTGGCGAATCGCCCGTGCCGCTCATCATCGATCCCATGCTCGTCGGCCAGACGTTTTATGAACAGGCGATCTGGTATTGGACGGGTTGCGCGCCTCCGTCGGGGACGGGTTTCAGTTCCTCCGACGCCCTCGTGACGACGATTCAGCCATAGATTTGGCGCGCGTGGCGAAAAAGCCGCGCGGCCGACGTATTCTCTGGCGGTCCGCGGCGAGTACTGTCCCGCCGCGGATCGCCAATCATGCAAGTTCCAATATATCAAATCGACGCGTTCGCCGGCGCAGTCTTCGGCGGAAATCCGGCGGCCGTGTGTCCGTTGGACTCGTGGTTGCCGGACGGAGTATTACAATCGATCGCCGGCGAAAATAACCTTTCGGAAACCGCGTTTTTTATTAAATCCGGAAACGATTATGAAATCCGGTGGTTCACGCCTGCTTCCGAAATCGAACTGTGCGGACACGCGACGATCGCTTCCGGATTTGTAATTTTTAAGTTTATCGAACCGGCCGCGACGCGCGTGAAATTCAAGACGCGAAAAGCCGGCGATCTCGCGGTCGCGCGCGACGGCGAATGGTATATATTAGACTTTCCGTCGCGGCCGCCGCGGCCGGCGCGGAGCCCCGAAGGCCTCGCGGAAGCGCTCGGGCGGCCGCCGATTTCCGTTTGGGAATATAAAAAATTGCTCGCGGTCTTCGAGGATGCCTCCATTGTCGAATCGATGCGTCCCGATTTTAATAAAATAGCCGGACTCGAATTCGACGGCGTCATCGTCACTGCGCCGGGGCGGGATTGCGATTTTGTATCGAGATATTTCGCGCCGCACCTTGGAATTAATGAAGATCCGGCGACCGGCAGTTCGCATTGTTTATTAACGCCTTTTTGGGCGGATAAATTGGGCAAAAACGCCCTCCGCGCGCGGCAGGTATCGCGGCGCGGCGGCGAATTGCGATGCGAACTCTCGGCGGATCGCGTCAAGATCGCGGGACGCGCCGCGATGTATCTCGAAGGTTTCATATCTATTTAATTTTTAGTTAATAACTCGGACGATCCATGCCATGACCGACTTGAAATCGCTGTTAATGCCCGTTTCGCGTTTTGTAAAAGAAATGGACCTGACCGACTCCGCGAAAGCCGAGGCGGAATTAAATAAAAAATTCCCGGCGGCGTCGGAGGAAATCGGACAAATAAAAAAACTCGCCGAAGACGCGCTCGCGGCGGGGACGATCTGTAATCGAGGCGAAACCGGAATGAAATTTTCGCGCGTCGTCAAACCGCAGGACGACGCGGGCGGTTGTTCGATCGACGCGGTGTTCATGGAAAATTCTTCCGGTCCGGTTCATACACATACGAAAGGCGAAGTTTGTTTATGTATTCCGAAGTCGGGCGCGCCAAAATTCGAAGGGCGCGGCGACACGTGGATCGTGATGCGCGCCGGATCGCGCCACGTGCCGACCGTTCAGGGCGGCGCGATGTTAATTATTTACTGGTGGCCCGAGGGGGCCGTCGCGTGGAACTAAACATAAAATTTAACGAAGAAGACCGTTTCATTCGAGGAATTCCGCGATCGCTTTGTTAATTTCCGCGGGTTCCTCCATGTGGATGAAGTGGCCTGGTCCGTCGTAAACCCGATAGTCTGCCTGCGGCGCGAGTTGCATGACGAATCGCTTATATTCGTCGGTCCACGACGGCTGTTTCGCTAATAATAATTGAAACGGGACCACGATCGGGTCGGGAGTCCAGACCGACGGATCGCCGACGGCCGCGAGATCGCCGATGATCGTTTTTTGCGGCGCCGACAGGGCCATGTCGCAGACGAATTGATATAACTCATCGGACATGTTCCTGCCGCGCATCTGTTTAAGGAACGTCGCGATGTATTATTTATTTTAGGTTCAGGGACGATCCGATGCGACGTCGAAGCGGCGTAGCGCCAGTCCGCCGGCCCACGCGAGGACGGCGGCTTCGAGGAGAGCGAACGCGAGGCCGACCAGAAATCCGGCTCCATACAATAACTGTCCGGCGCTTTCCGGGATGCCCGCGAAGATATTTATAATGAGCACGGCGATTCCGACGGGAATCGCCGCGCCGGCGAACGTTATCGATAATATAAACATTCGCAACAGCAGGAGCACGAACGCGCGGCCGGCATTCTGTAACATCGTGTCCTGGCCCGCGACGGCCCTCGTCGGCGCGAATAGATAAATAACGTTGTCGACGGCGATCCAAATGAATGTAAATATCGGAATCGCCGCGGCGAAAAGCGGAATCGCGGGGTGAAACGTGCGCGTGATGACGCCTTTGATAATGAGCATTCCGTAAAGTAGGGCTGTCACGAGCGTCGTCTGCGGAATCAGCGTTGCTACAAAAATCTTCCAGCAGGCCGCGGGATAGGTCTTCAGTATATCAATCTTATCGAGGTCCTCGCGGAAATCGAATCTCAGGAAGTTCGACAAGTAAATACAACCAAGCAGCGAAGCGAGTCCGGAAAACCAAGGTTCCATCCGCTCGGGCGATCGATTGAGAATCATAAACGATACACCGATCGAGCAGAGCGCGATGATCGTGATCGAAACCATGAGCGCGACGCGCGCTTTTCTTAACATCGACATCGACTTGCGCCAGGCCAGCGCGCCGAACACTCCGCGGCCGAAGATCCACGGCGCGCGCCACCCGACGACGCGCGGGGATAGTTTAAATACGCCGCTGCCGCCGCCGCCGCGGCGGACGCGTTGTAAACGTTTCGCGACGTCCGCCGAAGTCTCGAGGCTCAACTCCCGGTAATCGACGGGAATTCTCGATGCTACAAAAAATAAAAGCATCCAAATACCGATCGAGACCGAAAACCATTTGAAAAATTCGGGCGCGCTCGCCGCCGTCGCCATTCCGGCCCAGGGCCTCGCGGGCGCCATGATATAACTTACAATCTGATTTTGTAGTATTCCGGTGCCGCCTTCGTTCGTAATCCTTTGGGCGATTTTGTCCCAGAAGTCGCGGCCCGGCATGAAGAGCAGCGCGAACGCGGCGATGACCGCCACGACAGCAATGGTAGTGAACGCGCGAACGGCCCCTTTGGGAATTCGGTCGAAAAACTTATTTTCCGCGTTCCCCGAAAGCAATGATAACAACTGGCCGTAGATCGGCAGCGTTTGGATCGCTACAAATGTTCCGAAGAATCCGAAGATGGGTACCGGAACGCGCCGCATCGCGAAAAACGAGAGAAGCAGCGCGCCGAACATCGACTTGAGTATATTAATAGTCAGCCGGTATCGGATAATCGCCGAACGCGAGACCGGGGCCGAAAACAATACTTCAATTTCGTCCTTCGGAATATAAAGTCCCCGATGCCCGAGCGAGGAAATCAAATTAATGAACAACAGGGAGAAGAATCCGAACTGGGCCATCAGCACGGCCCGTTGCGGATCGACGGGAGCCGGCGCGGATCCGTAGTTTCGCGAAAACGACTGGCCGAGAATGACCGACCCGTACCAAAGTAATATTACTAATAGACCGATGATGGCGAACGCCGCGCCTTTCGCGGTTTTGGTTCTGCGAATTTGTTTACGAAACGCCCCGCGTAGTTTGCGCTTTGTAAGCAATGCAAGCGCCGGATGTGTAATCATTCGATCTTCGGCGGCGGCGAAGCGGCGGCGCTCGTTCCCGCGGCGGAGTCTCCGGCATTTTCGGTCGCGGTCATGAAGATCTCTTCAAGTGTGGCATCCGCGCGGACGGCGATGGTCGCGCGCGCCTCCGCGATCGTTCCGGCGAAAATCCGGCGGCCCCGATTTAAAATTAATATTCGGTGCGCGAGTTCGGCCACGAGATCTAACAAATGCGACGACAGAATGACGGCCGTCCCCTCGGATGCCAATTCGACGATCGACTGTTTCGCGGAACGGATTCCGCGCGGGTCGAGTCCGGTCAGGGGCTCGTCGAGAAGTACAATTTTCGGTTTGGGGAGCCACGCGCAGCAAAACGACAATTTTTGTCTCATTCCGCGGCTCAATTCGCCGCCAAGCGCGTCGCGTTTTTCTTGCAATTCGAATCGCGTGAGCAGCTCCTCCGCGCGCTGTTGCCAGTTTTGTACTTTATGAAGCGCCGCGTAGAATTCCAAATGTTCATAAACCGTCAATGTATCGAACGGCTGCGGATCGTCGGGCACCCATGCCAGATATTTTTTCGCCTCGACTTCGTCGCGGTCGATATCAAATCCGAATATTCGTATATTTCCTTCCTTGATCGGTAATATTCCGGCGATGGTTCTCAGCGTCGTCGTTTTTCCGGCGCCATTCGGTCCGACAAGTCCGAGGATCTCGCCGGCCGCGATATCGAATGTCAAATGATCGACGGCGGGCTTTCCTTCATATTTTTTCGAAAAATCGACGACCCGAAGGACGGGCTCGGCGGACGCGGGTTCGGGCATGGTCACTTTTGTTATTTTAACCTAAAATTCGTCGGGCGCCCAGCGCGACCACGCGATCGCGAGCGCGCTGCCGAGCGCGGCGGCCGTACAGGCGAACCCCGCGAACCGCGCGGTGCGATCGGATACGCGATTTTGTAACACGAGACGCGGCCCCGCGGCCAGCGCGGGAGCCGCGCCGAGGAGGAGCGCGCACGAGTCGGGTGTGTATCCGTAATCATGCGCTAGAATTAAAATTGAATAATAAATCAGCAGCGGCGCGGTCGCGCCGTTGGTTTTGTATACACCGGCGCGCAGCCACGTCGAGAGTACGACGGCGGGTCCTGTCGCGGCGGCGAGTACGCCGGAAAGTTCCGCGAGCGTCAGATTATGAGTAAACAATATGACGGCGGAGGCGGTGCAATATATAATAAATTGCAGGATCGGGTGGTACATTCCGGGCTCGACCGGGGCGGAGCGCGACGTCGCCGTCCATGCGATGAATATCAATATCGCGGGCGGCGCGATCTTTACAAAAACGTCGGGCGGCGCGGCATTCGAAAGGAGGGGCCGGACTAACAAAAGTGGAATGCCCAGGGAAACGACCGCCCGCATCGCGTGGCCCGCGGCTCCGGCGATCCTGGTCTCGACGACGCCGAGAATTCCGGCGCCCGCGGCGATCCACGGCAGCCAGGCGACGACGTCGGCGCCCCTCCATTGCGCGATCCCGGCGTGCGCCAGAATATAGGCAATCGAGAATGCTAACGAAGCTCCCGCTCGCACGCGGCTTCCGGGCGCGAGCGGGAATGCAACAAATACCCACAGCGCGCCGGACGCCAGCGCGGGCAGAATGATACACCAAAAAAAATCGTCGAACGTCATTCCGCCCGCGAAATATTATATTTACTCTTTCTTGCCGCCCGATCCGGCCTCGATGCCCGCGTGGAAATCGATTTCGTCGCCGATCATGTCGAGCTTGTTCTTCATGTCGAAGTCGCTGCGCTTGAATTGCATCAGGATATCGAATCCCGCCGCGGCGCCTCCGCGCGGATCCTTCGCGGAACCGACGTGTTCGGCTTTAATTGTAATATTCTTCGTCACGCCGTGTAGCGTGAGATCGCCCGAAATGTCGAAATGTTTGTCGGACGTTTTCTTGATGGCCGTGCTCTTGAACGTGATCACGGGAAATTGTTTAACATTAAAAAAGTCCGTGCTTTTTATATGTTCATCGCGGCCCTTGTTATTCGTATCGACGCTGTCGGCGGCGATTTCGATCGAGACCGAGCCCTTTTCCGGCGCGGCCTCGTCGAATACTAACGATCCTGTGATTTTGTTGAATCGCCCGTAAAAATAACTGATGCCCATGTGCTTCACGCGGAACGCGCCGGAGGAATGCACGCTGTCGACTTTGAAAGTGGCATCCGCGGGCGTGATCGCCGCGGACGCGTCCGCGACGGGGGACATCGAGGAAATAAAATAACCGGGAACGGCGCAGACGCCGGCGCCGACGAGCGAAAATGTTAAAAAGCTTTTTAGTAGCATGACGATCGGGTGAACGGGGTTGATGGAAGGCCACGAGTCATAAGTCTCATAACCGCGTTCAACAAATACGAGCGCCCGCCGCGCGCGCCCCCGGCGATTGCGTGGCGGACCCGCCTGCGAGGTTGCCGCCTCTGAGATTGCATGTTCGCGGGTCCATAGCGGTGTGGGTTGGGACGTCATAGGTGTGACACGGAACAGGAATCGAAACTCTTCACGAGAACAAGAAACGCCAGGCCCCTTCACCCGTCCAAAGCGTGGGGTATGCAGTGAGGAAGACCCGCCGCGTTCCCCACACTCTGGAGGCGGACAAGCGCGTGTCACGGCCGCGCGGGCGCAAGGTCCGCGCGATCAATAACATTAGGATTCTGGCGTCTCGATGAAATGGCACCGCTCGCCGCGCCCTCGCCGACACCCCCGTCCTCGATAATTATTACAATTTTACCCTAATTACTATCTCAGGTGTAGAGTTATGTGCGGAACAAAAATTGGGGATTGATCAGATGTTCGGTGACACCGGCAGGACAGCTAACTGTTAATCAGCAAGTCATAGTTTCAAGTCCTACTCCGGGAGCCAAAGTAACGAATTCGTAACGCTTTTGTAGTCACGCGGCGAGTCGAATTGTAGTAGCGTTGAGCAGCCGGGACGCGGGCGTGTTTGCTTGAATTGCCGCCGTTTTCGCAGTGTTTCGCCGTGGCGCGTTGCGGTGGCGTGCGCGCGATTTTGGGCGGAGTCGCGGCAGCAGCGCGCGTTCGCGATCGTGGCGCCGTTGGCGATTTTCGATGCGAAAGCGAATCGGTTTCCGTCTCGCGAACTCTCGGAGAATCGGAATTCGAGACGATTAACGATAGGCGGCGGAACTGTAGCGTCACGGGGAGGAGCGTGCGGCGGGCGAATCCGGGAGACGCGCGCGGTGGAGACATCCTGTTCGCGCCGAGAAGTTTGATTTTGCCGGCGAACGACGCGCGCGCATTCGATTTCCCGTCCGAGGCAATGTTTCAAATATTTTGGGAGCGCGGGAATCGGTCGGCCCCGCTGGCGAGACTTCGTTTTGACCGCGCCCGCTCCCTGCCCAGAGAGCGATATTAGACTCTTTTGTTAGTTTTCGCCGCTCTGTCAAACGCCGAAATTTTATCGTTGATGGAAGTTTGGAACGCAGATTTCGCACATTTTCGAGCGTGGACAAGGCGCTTTGTTAGTGACTTGGTTTTTGGATACTATGCTCCCCTGCTTACGTCAAATACGATTCAAAATTCGTAATCTTGTCAATTTTACGCAGTCCTGCGGGGCACTTGTCGCAAAATGAATTCGGTGTAGGCGATGCACACTATAGTAATAAAAGCAACAATCGCAACCAATTTCGCTGGAATTGAATGATCCAACAGCAAGCCGATAATCGAAATATACAAATTCCAAATAAAAGAAATCGCAAAAACTGCGTATCTACTCCATCGCCAGCGCAAGTGAACAACGTGAAAGTAGCCTATGCCCAAAACTGGACCAAGAATCCAAGTAAGTCCCATGCGCAAGTTTGAATTTCTGTACGAGGAATCGATTGCCAAGGACATTATTATAAATCCAGCCAATAATATGATGAGAAGAGCCGACAGGACTTCCACGCCTACTCTAAACACCACAATCAAACGATGCTGCCGCGCAACGCTACATCTTGGAGGAGGTACCATGGATCCGTTTTGGTTAGTAGAGCCTTTTATAGACTTCGTGCTAGTCTTCGATAACACCAAATACAGGGGGTCGCCCAAGGCTTTGCAGGTCTGACACGCAACCCCATTTTGATGTAATTTGTTCTGCGACACTTGAGGAGGATCATCGCCTCCGCATGCCGGACACGCACCTGGATCTGGCCAGTAGTGAAGATGCGCCCACTTTTTCGTGCATGTTATTGTAGCTTTGACGAGACACTTGCATGTTGCAGTACCACTCGAGGGTTTTACGACTTCGGGCCATGGAACATGCTCCTCAATTTCATCCCATTCCCCCGACCAAGGATCCCAAACTGGAACGTGTATTACTTTTATCCCTATCCCGTGATAATCAGGATCGAAGGCAAATTCAAAATTCTCTCCCGAAACAGGATCCGGAATAAAACTGCTCTTAACATTATCAATAGACTGGCGACACTTGTACGGTTTCGAGAGCGTTGCACACTGATACTTGTCCAGAAGTTTGGCTCGTCCTCTTTGTTCACAGTCGTTGAGACAGTTCTTTCCGGCCACTTGTTTAACACTTCCCCATGCCTTTCCGTCACTCTCGATTTCGACATCCTGGTGTCCTGGACAATTGATGACAACTGTTCCATCGAATCCAGTCGGATCGATTAGGTACAAAACACGTGATTCCACGTACTCATACAAGGTTGACTTTCGTCCGTAACCCAAAGGATCCCTCCTCGTCCACCTGCCCAACTCCGCGTTGTAAACTCTGTTCCTCACATGCCACAAATTTCCAATATTAATATCTCTTTCATAACCAGCGTATCCCTTCCGATTCCCAACATTGCTTAACACGCCCCATCCGAGCGTCGTTCCCTGAAAATTAGCAATCGCGGTGGATCGATCTGTAGCGTCCACGTCGCCGTCGAGATCGAGGTCGCCACGCACGTCGTAGTGGCCGGCGTTCTTCCACGTCAGGATTTGCCCGACGTCCGTTGAGTCGCAGTCGCCGTCGGAGTCGGTGTCACCCGCCGGCATCGCAAACGGGATTCCGTAGGCCGAGTATTTGATCCATTCCTTCATCTTGCCGTCGGAGGTCACGATCGCGGAAACGTCGCCGCGCCAGTTTTGGCAATAGTAAAGGCGCTCCTCGAAGCTTCCGTCGGAGGCCGAGGTCCAACCGCTCGTCGTGTCTTTCGTCCTGCAGATCACTCCGTCAAGCATAGACGATCCGCCAAAGCCGTCCAGCCCCGCGTTGTGGTTAATGAAT
>JACQFD010000039.1 GCA_016200225.1 Planctomycetota bacterium | reverse complement strand
GATCAAATACTCGGCCTACGGGATCCCGTTTGCGCTGCCGGCCGGTGACACCGATTCCGACGGCGACTGCGATTCAACCGATGTCGGGCAAATCCTGACCTGGAAAAACGCGGGCCACTACGACGTGCGCGGCGACCTCGACCTCGACGGCGACGTGGACGCTACAGATCGATCCACGGCGATTGCTAATTTTCAGGGGACGACGCTCGGATGGGGCGTGTTAAGTAATGTTGGGAATCGGAAAGGATACGCCGGATACGAAAGAGACATTAATATTGGAAATTTGTGGCATGTAAGGAACAGAGTTTACAATGCGGAGTTGGGGAGGTGGAATTCGCGCGACTCATTAGGATATGTCGACAGTCAAAATCTGTACGGATACGTGGGGTCAATGCCAATAACTCAAGCGGATGCAAGCGGCGACACGTTCGGCGGTGACAATACAACCACGCCTTGGCTGGGTTGGGAGTTTGTTTCTGGTTCCGGTCCAAAAAACCACACCTACCTCGACGGAAGTTCGATGGTCTTACAGATGAGATCTCACGAGTTTATCGTTAATCTGCAAAAAGAACATGCAAATAAGCTTAGCGATAAATGCAAAATAGAATGTCTACCCGATTCGTATTCTTTCTCGAACTATTATACTGCCACTTGGAACGATTTTCTTTTTCCTGGCAAGTACCCAGCAGGCTATCTCATCTTTTTTCTCGGAAGTTACGAACTCTATGGGTGGGTTAGTGAAATCGATTGTTGCAATGGTGAAGCTAACGTGGCAATATTGGTTTTTAATAGGACTAGCTTAGGGTCGGCAGCAACGTGGCCCATTGGCAAGAGCGCCATTCAAGAAGCATGGCACGCAGGTATGGACCAATTAGCCAACCCTCCCTATTTAGATGCTCCAAGTGTTCACCTGCCTCTGCAGACGACTTCACAGAAAATCTTTTGGCATGAGAAAGTTCATTTTAAGCCTATTCTCGCTTGTTGCCCGTCGCCGTATGATTTACCGCACCCAGGACCAGTTACACCTCCTTCAGATCCTCCTGGAGATCCGGGCAGTCCTCCTGGATTTCCATTCAGTCCTACATATCCTCGAAATTTTCAACCCCCTCTTCCTCCAATTACAGAGTCGCCGTGGTATATTGAAAGTATGAAACGCAAGAACGCTAACTATATTGATATAAATACCGTTGGATTGGCATTTCCGTCCTTTGGGTGACCCTATATCAAATCTATTTTGCCTTTACTAATGTTCTCGTATCGGATCTGATTAGTTACCTATTCGAGATTCACATGGCGAGTATACTTGATCGCTTTCCTCCCTGGCTGCCAATTTTGCCATTGTTTAGGGAAATTCGATGCTCGGCGCGTATTGGTTGCTTACTATTATCGGCGTCAACTTCACTGCGGCACTTCGTCCTCATCGGCGGGTGACGGATGTCGCTGAACTTCCTTGGACCTTCCTAGAAATTCCAAATAGGGATACCGATCCTTCAAGGCATTCCTTAGTTTGTCGGCCGTTGCGCAAGAAGTTGAAGCCGGTTTTGATTCCAATCGCAATAGAACCCACACTCAATAATTGCCAATTTAAATAACTAATGATCAGAAAGACTCTTATAATTAATTGCTGGAATTGCAGATCATCGCGGGCGCTTGGGCTTAGTTCCACACTTCGGCACCTCGCCGCCTTCGCCTGCTTTGTGTCAATATCTTGTTTTGGACATGTGCCAAGTCTTTTTTGGAGCCACTTTGAACCTGAACTAATCGTTGGACAAAAATGTGTTAATTCTGCTGGAGGCGGATATGAATGGATACACTGGAAGTCAAATCTTCCCAGCAAGTTCTTGGAGAAGAAAGTTAAAGACTGGGCCACTGAACATGGCTGGACATTTGCATTTCGGTCGGAATATGCCGCTGCAATTGTTGAAACTTGGCACAACGGTGATAATACTAAGTTATTTCCGCTGTTTCGACCGAATCACGATTTCTTTAGGAACGGTTATGCTTACGACATCGAACCATTCCCGCGACACATCGATGGCGACGTAGTGGTGCTCGCATTCAGTACAGGTGTCTCAAGAGTGATCGATACGACAGTTTTGCCGGCATATGGATATATTGTGATTAGTAAGGACGGTTCATCGATGGCTATGTATAATCTGTATGGAGAAATGCCGAATGAAAGGAACGGGGATTCAGAGTTGACTTCGAGCGCTGCAAGAACGGGCCGACGATAGACGTGCTCGCAGCGCTTAGTGTCCAAATACTAAGTCAATACTAATAGCGTCTAACCGCGATCGAAAATGAGCAAGATTTGCACATACAATATGGATCGACGACAAGATTTCAGCGCTTGGCGCCGCGACGAAAGACAACAAAAGCTCACAATTTCGTTCTTTAGGCAGGGTGCGGGCGCAATCGAATTCGAGTTTCGACATCAATTATTATCAAACTTCTCAGCGGGTGCCGCGAAAGTTACTATCCCGTGTTCCTGTAATAATATCTCAAAAGCCCGCCAAGTCTCTCGCGCTGCAAAACTTGACCGCGCTTTTTGCCAACGCTGCGGTCGAGACAAATGATGCGATTCCCGCGTCCCTGATGATTCCACTCGGAATGCTTATGTTCAATATATTCGCGGATCGAGTTGTCGAGCGAGTGTCGCCCGAACACGGATTGACTGCGCCGGATCGAACGAAGGTCCCCCGCTCGCGCAATATTTGAAGCATTGGCTCGGACTGATTTCGAATGCCGAGCGCGCGTTGTTCGGCCCAATTCCGCCGCCGCCGCGAACACTAATTTCACGTCCTACTCCGACCCCCGATTGAATATTAGTCGCGAAACAGCGGTTCAAGTCCTACTCCGGCACCCGAACTTGCGCGGAGTGTTAAGCGACTCGATTTTGGGCCTCTCCGAGCGTTCGAGATCGTTAGCGAGAACGAAGATAACAAAAAAACGTCGAAAACGCCGACTCCAGCCGCACACCCACCAAAACAGAGATCATCGCCCAAAAACACCGCCGCCGTAACTAACCACTAATTATAGACTTATGTTCGACGCCGCGATCGTTAGCATTCCGCGGCTGTTAAGCGTTCCGAAAATTAGTTTCGCGACTAAAAGTGCAAGTGGCTCCCGGAGTAGGACTTGAAACTATGACCTGCTGATTAACAGTTAGCTGACGTGCAGGTGTCACCAGACATTCGGTCAATCCCCAACTTCTTGTTCCGCCCATAACTTTACACTTGAGATAATAAATAGGGTAAAGTTGCAACAATCATCGAGGACGGGGGTGCCGGCGAGGGAGTGTCAAGCGACGCTCGCCGCGCCGCGTACTGCGATGATTTGTAGTACTCGCGACGGCCGCGCAAGCGCGTTCGGCGTCGATGGATCGTAATCTACGCCGCCCAGCTGGCGCGCCGAGCCCGGCTCTCTTCAAGCACAGACTCCAGCGCGCGCTGCTGACGGCGATTTTGTAATTACTTCTTTTCTTTCTCGCCTTCTTTCTTGGTGCGTTTCGGAACCAACTTTTCCGCCGCGGCAAGACCCTTTTCGGGGTCCTTGTTGAATGTATCAATACACTTCGCGCAGCAGAATTGTACTACTTTTCCATTGTAAACCGCGATGTCCTTGCCGGAAACGGGATCGCCCGAAATGGGGCATTTCACCGTCGCATCGACGTCGTCGTTCACAATCTTAAGTTTCGGATTCATCGCGAGCGCGATGAACGCCGCGGGATATTTCGGCGCAGCCTTGGCGCAATCGTCGCAGCAAAGGTGAATGGTGCGTCCCATCACCGTTACTTTTTCTTTACTTTTCTCGATTTCCTCGCCCATCCACGGGCACACCCTATTCTTTAAATCTACAACTTTGTCGGCGGGATAGGCCTTCGCGGCGAGTTCCTTATCATCCTTCGCCTTGGCGGCGCACTTGTCGCAACATAAATATACTAATTGGCCGCCGGTGATGACCGACTTCGTCTTGTCGACAGCTTTGCCGGTATATGGACATTTTTCGTTCCCGTGGAATGGAACATCCACCTTGGCTTGCGCGGGACGCGAATCGGGTTTTTGCTGTTTGTCGTCATTAAGATTCGTCGCGAGTGCGACGGCGCCGACCGCGACAAGACCGGCGGCAACCAGAAGAAGATTTCGAAGAGACATTGGATTCAAACTCCGGAAAGTAAAAGGTCGGGGGATGATACGCCCCGCCATCCCCACCCGAATGGCTGTTCCTGTCTTGGACGCGCCCTGCCGCGGCGGTTACTCTGTCCCCCCATTTTCTGGCCCACTCCGCGAACGTTCGGCCCGAACGTCGCTTCACCGCCTTTATCTCAACTATCGGGTATGGCTACCGCAAAGAAACCTGCGACCGTCAAGTCCACAAAAGGTCACGCAACGTCGTCGTCGCACGCCGGTGATGCGTTTGGAAATCACAGCGAGGCGCCCAACGTCGGCAAGGAAAATCCATTTGATTCCATGCTTGCTCGATTTGACCTCGCGGCGCAAAAGCTACAGTTAAATCCGGATATTTATCAAGTTTTGCGCGTACCAGATCGCGAATTAACAGTTTCCGTTCCCGTCCGCATGGACACCGGCCGAATACAAGTATTCACGGGCTATCGCGTGCAACACAACATCGCACGCGGACCCTACAAAGGCGGAATTCGATACGCGCCGGACGTCACGCTCGACGAAGTTCGCGCGCTCGCCGCTTGGATGACGTGGAAGTGCGCCGTCGTCAACGTGCCGTTTGGCGGCGCAAAGGGCGGTGTCATTTGCGATCCGTCCACGATGTCGATGGGCGAACTCGAAGCGCTCACGCGCAGATACGTGTGGGCGATCGCCGACATCATCGGACCCGATCGCGACGTTCCCGCGCCCGACATGAATACAAATGAACAGACCATGGCGTGGGTGATGGACACCTATTCCATGCAAAAGGGTCACATCGTGATGGGCGTCGTGACTGGCAAGCCCGTGGGTCTCGGCGGCTCCGAAGGGCGTCGAACGGCCACCGGCTTTGGCGTCGAATTCGTCACGCGCGCCGCACTTAACAAGTGGAAATTGCCGGCGCCGACCAAAGCTACAGTTGCCGTACAAGGATCGGGCAACGTCGGCGGCGTCGCGGCCGAGCGCTTTCATAATCTTGGATACAAAGTGGTCGCGCTCTCCGACATCCACGGCGGAATTTATAATAAAAAAGGACTCGATATTCCAAAAGTGATGTCCTTCCTCCGCGAACACCGCACGCTCGAAGGCTACCCGCAGGCCGAATATGTATCCAATTCTCAATTGTTAGAATTGCCGTGCGACGTCCTCGTGCCTGCCGCGAAAGAAGACCAGATCACGTCGGCGAACGCGGATCGTATACAAGCAAAACTCATCGTCGAAGGAGCCAACGGCCCGACTGCGTCGAATGCGGATGCCATTCTCGAAAAGAAGGGAATTATTGTAATTCCCGACATACTGGCGAACGCGGGCGGCGTCACGGTTTCTTACTTTGAATGGGTGCAGGATCGCGAAGGCTATTTCTGGGACGAAGACCGCGTGAATCGCACACTCGAGCGAATGATGGTGTCCGCGTTCGGCGATGTTGTTAATTATCAGGAAAAATATGATGTATCGACGCGCATCGCGGCCTACATGCTGGGCGTCGACCGCACTGCGAAATTCGTGCAGTTGCGCGGAATTTATCCATAGCATTCAACGAAATTCTTGATCGAGAGCGCCGTCGTCCCGCGCGACGGCGTTTCATTTCACTTTTCGCCGTCCGCACCCGATAGTTGATCGACAATGCCGATCCACGGCCCAAATGCGCAGTGGCGCGATCCGAATTCCGGGACGGAGCTTCATGCGATTCAATGGAGCGGAATCGACGGACTCGCAGGCGAATTCGAAAACTGGAACGAAATATTAAAAAACTCGGCCGTCGATCCGCTTTGTAACTCTCCGCGTTGGGCGATAAGTTATGTCAAGAGTTTTGTAAAGTCGCAAACGGTGTTTGGATGGACGCTTCGCGACACAAACGATGCGCCCGTTGCGATCTTTGCCTTTCGAGAAGAGCCGCCGCGTTCGAGAATTTCGCTTCGACGCGCCATTTTCGCCGTCGACGGCACGTTCGATTCCGATTATTTAGATTTGCCCGCGAAAACCGGATTCGAAATGGTCGCATGCGAGGCCGCCGTCGATTTGTTAAGTTCGCGTCGGGAAATTCAGGCGGTCGTATTCGCCGGCATTCCCAACGATTCGCCGACGCTGCGGAATCTAAGGGAGATTTGTACAAAACGCGGGCTGCCCCGCCGCGAATCGGCGGTCTCCTGCGCCGTCGCTCCGCTCGCGCCGACGTTCGAGGAATATATCAAATCGCTCAAGCCGCGCATGCGGAGCAAAGTCCGGCAATCCTTGAAAAATGTCGACGGACGCTCGGCGAAATTCGAATGGTGCCACGATCCGATGACGTTAAATTTACATTTGGACGGGTTGTTCGAATTGCACGGAATGCGGTGGCGCGCCGCGGGGCGTTCGGGCAGTTTCGTCGATCCGCGGCGATGCGAATTTTATCGAAAACTCGGATCGACTTTTCTTAATGATGGGTTGTTGCGATTCGCGCGGCTCGAGATCGGAGGAAAAGCCGTCGCCTATCAAATCGGCGTGCTGGCGGGAAATGTTTATTATCAATTACAGGAGGGTTTCCACGCGGATTTTGGCGATCTCCGCGTCGGCACGGCGCTCCGCGCACGCGTCGTCGAAGCACTGATTGCCGAGGGCGTCCGTCGTTACGACTTCATGGAGGGAGAGTCGCAACACAAGGCCGAGTGGGGCGCTGTCTCCCGCCCCGCAACAACCGTTGCATTCGCATTGCCGCGGCTGCGCGCGCGAGTCGCGTACTGGGCGAGAACGTGGATCGATAACTATCGAATTCGCCGGGGCGAGCGTGCAAAGCAGCCGTCGCCGACACCCGCCCACGAGGGGCCCCCATTGGAAACCAAAGAATCGCAGGCAAAGAGTGAGTACCCGATGGCGTGAATCCACCTTTTATCGGAAACTTGGAAAGCAGTTCCCTGCATTGACTGTCTGCTGGCCGCGCGGATCGGTTCCGTGCATGCTGGCATTGCCCGTTCTTCTCCACTGCCTGGCACACCCCTGAATAGTTACAAAGTGACATCCTCGTCGCCATTTCGCATTGCCCCCGCCGCCGCACTTGCGTTTTCGTTTGCGGTCATATTTACAACTGCGCCCCGCGCGAGCGCGCAAACGCAAACATTCGTGCAAGTTCCGGGATATGTAACAGATCTCTCGCTCGACGCTTCGGGAAATCTGTTATTTAGCACGGAGCAGAAGGACCTCGGCCGGATCACGATCCCCGGGGGCCAGGTGAACATTCTCGCCAATGCCACGACCGGTCCTTTTCCGAATGCGTTGAGAGGCGTTTCGATCACGCCCTCGGGCGACCTCGCCACGATCGATTCGAACGGCGATATTTATAAACTTCCCGGCGGTACCACGCCGGCGATCAAAGTTTATTCCGATCTTTATTTAATTACAGATCCAACCGATTTCATCGTCGACAGCGCAGGGAATTATATCGTTACGAGCCAGACCCCGTCGACGGGCTACAAAGCGATCGATTGGATCAGCCCGAACGGTTCGACATGGGCCTATTATCTTGTAAAGCACCTGCCCGTTTCGACCGCGTTCGATCCGGTTACGAATAATTTACTCATCGCGGACGCGACCGGCACGGGCGCGTTGCGCATGGTCGACACCGCCGATCCTTCGCATCCGACTTCCGCGCTCGATACAACTACTAATTTTGGTTTCAGTTCGAGCACGAACGACGGCGACATGGTCGTCGAAGCCGATGGCAATATTCTGATCATCGCCAACGGCAAATTGTATCGTTATATTCGGAGCGGCGGCACGACTTCCGCGCTCGTCACGGGCCTCGGCGCGAGTCATGGAATCATGATCGCCGCTTCGAGCGGCAACATGGCAAGCACGTCGGGATACAGCGCGTACATCGCGACCGGCGTTTCGGGCGGCCCGACCAGCGTATTGGAATATCCAAATGTTTCCGGACCCGCGACGATCATGCCGAATTCCCTCGGAACGGTACCCGGCAAAGGAAATCAACTGTCGGCCGTCGCCGGAATTAATATATTTGAAATGGTCGCCGACGACGACTTCAATTTGCTCGTCGGCGGCGACGTTTTCGGCGTCAATCAAGCGGTCAAACGGATCAATACGACGAGTCTATCTGTAACAACCGTCGCGAATCAGACCAATGGAATCAGCTCGCGCGTGACGGGCCTGACGATGGCCCCCGATCGTTCGATTTATGCATTGAACACGACGGGCTCGATTCAGCGAATTGTCGAATCGCCATTATCTGTAACAACCGTTTTCAGCGATCCGTCGAACGTTATCAATCTCGGCGAGGATTTCGTTCTCGATCGCAGCGGCGCCATGTACGTCGCCACGACACAGAGTTTCGGCTCCGGATATATCACATCGATACTAAATGGAGTCGCCACCAATCTCGTGCCGCTCCTCGAAGCGCGCGGACTCTCGGCCGACCCGTTCACGGCGGCGATTTTCTATACAGAATGGGTCAACGTCGCCTTCGTCGGACGCGTCGGCGTGTTCAACGCTCTTAACAATACCGCCACGCCGATCTCCGGTTTCTCCGGAATGAACTATACCAATGCCAGCGGCGTCTGGGCCGACGGAGACACGGTGGTCGACTGTCAGGGAAATATTTATACTTGTTCCGAGGACGATTTTTCCGTTTACAGATTCAACCGCACGACCGGACAGCTCGTCCGGATCGCGTCCGGATATTTGTATCATCCCTCCGGCCTTGCGATCGCGAAATCGACGCCGGCATCCGGAAGCACGACCGGCTGGAGTCTTTACGTTTCGGAATATACTTATATTTACGAAATTCCGAGCATGCCCGCGCCCATGAGCCGGATCGTCGACGTGAACGCTCCGCCGGTCGGCCGGCTCGTGAGCCAGATTCCGGGAACTTCGGGCCTTGCGCGCGCCATGATCGCGGACCCCGCCGGAAACGGATTTTATATATGCACATCCGCGACGACGCTCGAACATTATACACTTGGCGGATTGCGCACGGTTTCCGCGGATACTACAAAAGGATTGAGCGGCGACCTTACTTCCCTTGGGGCGAATTCGCTGGGCCATATTCTCGTCGGAAACCGCAACGGGACCGTATGGGACATCGATCCGACGACCAACTTTTCTTCAACTGTTGTATTCCCCAATTCCGGCGGCCAGATTTTCGACCTTCGCGCTCTGACCGTCGACGGGAACGATAAATTAATATTATTCGAACGCCCCGCCGGAGCCGTGTCGCCCAACGCGGGCAAAGTTTACCGATACGACAGCGGGACGCTGACTCTATTAGATATTACAAATCGAGGCTACCGCGGCGCGGTCGACCCGCTGACCGGCGATTTCTTTATTCCGGAAATGGGAAGTGCGATCGACGGCGGCGGCGAGATTCTGCGTGTCGAGGGATTCTCGAACACGCCGTACGCCGGCCATTACCGCGGAGCGTCATTCTTTACATTCAAGACCGGCACGCTCGACGGCGGCCTCGCGTTCACGTCGACGGGATCCATGTATTTGCCGATCTCGGTCGACGGCCGCGTTTATTATATTGATAGAAATGCGGGGACGGTTTCCACCGTCGCGGGCAATTATGACAAACCCGTCGCCGTGGCGATCGCGCCCGGCACGACCGGCGTCGCCGGATCGAATGGTATGAGTCTGTTCGTGCTCGATCGGGCGGCGATTTTCGAAACCGGAATCAACGGACTTCCCGCGGGCCCGCCGCCGGCGTCCAATCCGAATCTCGAAGGCGGCGCCGATCTGAAGATTCAGGGCATGATCAGCCTCGGCGGATCTAATAATTTACAAATCAATCATCCGTCCAGCGCGAATCAATTGTATCTTGTCGTGGCGTCGTTATCCGGCAAAGTGCCGGGATTCGACTTCTCGCTTTATCTGGATCCTAACGATCCGCGCGTTCTGCCGAACAATCCTGACGACGTATGGAATTATGTAAATAATCCGCTCTATATGCCGGATTTCGTCGGATTCCTCGACGGCAACGGCCAGAGTCCGGCGACGATGCAATTGTTAATGCCGAACGACCCGAACCTTATTAATCATCAATTCCTCGATTTTGCATGGATCGCGCTCGAACCCTCGGCAATGAGCGGCATCGCGTTCGTCGGCGGAACGGCGCAGATCTATCTCGGCAATTAGTCGATGAAGCGCGCGGCTTTTTAAGATTGACGGGAACCGCCAACGAAGTCCGCGATTCGGTTTTTGCCAAATTCCGGCGAATGCTGGGCCGGCTGCGCCGATCCTTCGTATTCGATACATTCGACGTGTTCGCGAAGGCGGTCCTTCCTGAACATGGTAAATTTAATAATCCTGCGGGTTATCGTTTTTCATTTGCGAGCGGCGACGAAATCGCGCGCTGCGTCGAGTCGCATACGGAACTGAACGATCGCGAACGGCGGGAAGGCGCCGCGCGCGTCGCGATGGGCCACGCCTGCGTGATCGCGTATCCGACCGAACCCGGGAACGCCCCCGCCGTGTTCACCATGTGGGTCAACCCGCGTAATATTAATATACCGGGACATATCAAAAGAAAACTGAAGCCCCATCAGGCTTTTATTTATAAAGCGTTCACGAGCCCCGAACACCGCGGGAGAAAAATTTATGAATCCGGCATGCGCTTCGTGCTCGCCGAACTCGCGCGTCAGGGAAAATCACAATTGCTCGGTTATGCCCATATTAAGAAAGCCGTTTCGCGCAAAGGGCTCGCGGCGCTTCAGTTCGATACGATCGGTACATTCCGGACCTTCGGCATCGGCCGGTGGTGCGTGACGGCGACGTCGTCGCGGCTCCGCCGCGAGCTTCCCGAAGTCTTAAAATCGAGCGGCTTGCCGGCCGATCACCTTTATGCTGATGCCCAAACACGCGTGTCCCGAAATTGAACAAATCCTCGCGCTTCCTTTTTCAGACCGCGCGCCACGTCGCGCTGGCGGGTTTCGTCGTGGGCGGCATCTACGCCGTTAGTGATATTTGGAGCCGCGAATACGTTCGCGAATTTCAGGCGGGCGCGAGTTCGCCGTTCTTGGAGCGCATGTCCGCGCTGGCGCAGCGGGCCGCGGTCGAAGGAGTCGGTTTCGGACTGCTCGCGCTCTTTCTCGCCGCTCTCGCACTGCCGGTCGGAATGTTTGCAAAACGGCGCTTTCGATCGCGCCACGCGGACGATTCCGTGGGCGCCGTCGAGTGCGCCTCGAACGTCTTTTTTCTCGGGGCCGCCGCATTTGTAATTTTAGTAACCGTCGGGACATGGCTCGGAAACGAATTTGTCGCGTTTCTCGACGTTCCGCGATCATTACTTTTGAACGTCGGCGGGTTCGCGGCGCTTTTTATAATATTGTTAATATTCGGCGCGATCGTTCAAATGCTGCCGATGTCCGCGCGGCGCGTTCCGGCTGCGTGCGGAATCGCCGCGGGCGCGGCGGCGGGCGCGGCGGTTTGGGTTTTTACAGTTTTATTATTAAAAAGCGGCGGGGGCTGGCGCGAACCGCTGCGACTCGGAGCCACGGGCGTCGCGATCCTCGCGTCGTTTCCCGTCGGAAGCTGGTTGAGCTCGGTCATCGAGCCGGCGGTCGGCGCGATCGGCGATCGAATTTCACGGGGCCGGCTGCTGCCGCGAATCGTATATTTAATATTGGAAATCGGCCTCGCAATTTGCACCGTGGTCTCGATTATTCAATTCGATTTTTCCGCGGCGCGAGGCGACGCTCATTACAAAACGCTGCCGGGGCGCGGCAAAAACGGCGGGCCCAACGTTATATTAATAACGATCGACACGCTTCGCGCGGACCATCTCGGATGTTACGGATACAAACGGACGACGACGCCGTTCCTCGACTCGATCGCCGCCGACGGAACCCGTTTTGCGGATGCTTCGGCTGCGGCCACGTGGACGAAACCCTCGACCGCGACCATTCTGACCGGACTGTACCCATCCCGACACGGCGCTCTCTATCATGGAAGTTCGCTGAACACGCCCGAAAATAAGAAAACGCTCGCGGAGACATTTCAAGAAAAGGGATTCGTCACGGCGGGATTTGTAAGCAATCCGAATGTTAAGAAAATATTCAAATTCGACCGCGGCTTCGATGAATTTTTCGATTCACCCGTCGAAGACACGCTCACGCAGGCGGCGTTTCGCGATTCGATATTCGGCGGCGTGCTGAAAGAACTGACGCGATATCAATTCAACTGGAAATATCAGAACGACTGCGTCGAAATCAACCGCAACGCGCTGGCGTGGCTCGATGCGAATCATGCCGAAAAATTCTTTCTATATTTACATTACATCGATCCGCACGAACCGTACAGTCCGCCGGATGCGTATGAAAAACAGTTCGCACAGAACCGCGGAATGGTGCTGCATAACGAGCGCAAGCGACTCGTCGGAGTCGATCTTTACGACGGCGAAATCCGTTATACCGACGACAATTTAAAAATTCTTTCCGATCGATTGAGATCGCACGGGATTCTTGACAATACGATTATTATTGTTACATCCGACCACGGCGAGGAGTTCTTCGAGCACGGAACGCTGGGCCACGGTTTTTCGTTATATCAAGAGGTCGCCCACGTGCCCCTTTTGATGCGCGGGCCCGGAATTCCAAAGGGAGCCGTTTTAAATAATCCGGTAAGTCTTGTCGATCTCGCGGCGACCGTTCTCGACGTCGCCGGGACGTCGATTACAGAACTCGGAGACGGCAAATCGCTCGCGCCGCTGCTAAAACAGGCCGATTATAAAACAAGGGACAAGCTTTTTCTCGAGGACGAATTCGGCGAGAACGAAAACGACATCCGAAGTTTTGTAATGAACGGCATTCGAGTCGGACCGTGGAAACTCATATTAAACGAACGCAACGCGTATCGGCCGCCCGAAGACCCGAAATACGGCCGAGAGGAACTTTACAATCTCGAATCGGATCCGTCGGAAAAGAAGAATATTTTCCACGACGACAAACATCGAGACGTGATTATCAAGTTTCTCGAGGAACTGCAAAAACACGCGTCGTTTCTCGCGGACAAGGGGTTGCGCTCGATCCCGCCCGCCGTTTTGTCTCCGGAAATCCGGGCCGAACTCAAGCGAATCGGATATTTAAAATAATCGCGCGAACGGCCGCGCTGAACCGACCCGTTCGAATTTTCATGCATCCCCCCCGCCTCTTGTTGACGATCGACGTCGAAGAAGACATGCCGGGGTGGAATATTATAGATCCGATCGCGACGACGAACGCCTCGGCATTGCCGGGACTGCAGGTTTTATGTAATGAGCTGGGCGTCCGCACGACGTATTTGTGCGATTATCCCATGGTTACCGAACCGCGCTCCGCGGCGATTCTGCGCGCGCTCGCGCAGAATCCTAATTGTGAAATCGGCGCCCATCTCCATCCTTGGAACACGCCGCCGTACGCGGGAATACCAGGATCGCACGTCGATGAAAAGACCGTCGCTTATTATATGTATCAACTGGGCGCCGAACGGTTTCGCGCCAAGCTCGAAACGTTAACAAACGCGATTGTCGCCGGAACGGGCGTCCGCCCGCGCTCGTTTCGGGCCGGCCGCTTCGGCATCGACGGCGAAACGCTGCAAGTCGTCGCCGAACTCGGTTACACGGTCGATTCCTCCGTGACTCCTCTCGCGGAACACCTCCGCGACGGCGGCCCCGATTTTCGCTCCGCGCCCCAGTTTCCCTATCGTCCGAATGCGAAGAATGTTTGTATTCCGGGCGATCTTCCGATCGTTGAAATTCCGGTTTCCATCGGCCTGACGCGTTCGGTGCCGCGTTTCGCGGCCGATATTTATGTTTATATACCGAAACGGACGCGCATTCGCGGTTTGTTATCGAAGGATTATTTAAATATCATCGATTTCGCGTGGCTCTATCCGGTGCGCTTCGATTTGCCGGAAATGCGGCGCGCCGCGCGGAATCTCGCGGCGGCGGGAAGCCCCGTGCTCAACGTATTTATGCATTCGAGCGAACTCACGCCCGCCACGTCCGGTTCGGTCCATTCGGAGAGCGACGTGCGCCGGACACTCGAGCGCCTGCGCGGCATTCTTACTTATTGTATCGAAGAATTGAAGGCCGTTCCCGCGACGCTCGGCGAAGCCGGCGCCGGGATTGCGCGATCGCCGGAATTCGCGCGCCGATAATGAATCGCCGTCGTTTTGTTATTCTTCCCAGGCGAAATCGCCGCCTGCAATATCCCAATCATTACCGAAAAATCCGGCGCCGAGAATTCCGATTTTGTCTTTTTTCTTCGTATTCGGACCGAAAACAACGCAATCCGGATAGGCGACGCCCGACGTAAAATAAGATAATCGATCGATCGTGCGCGCTCCGCGGGGGCCGGTGCCTCCGACGACGCCGACCGAAGCGAACTTACTATTCGGCCTCGGGCGAATCATAACAATTCCATATTGCTCGCCTTCGAATTGGCGTTCGCCGATCGCCAGCCGGCCGTTTTTCAGCTCGACCGGCGAATTTCGTATTAATTCCGCCCAAGCGCCGTTGGTGTCCGCGTTTCCATAAATGATAACATTCCGGTCAGGCTCGGACCGAGTGTCAAATTCGGAGTCGGCGACGATGTCGATCGACCCGTTTCCGGAATATTGAAATATTTCCGCGTCGAATCTCGCTTTCCTTAACATCCAGGCGTTTTCGTCGGGCGTGCCGCGCGTTCCGTATACAAATAAAACACGATTGCGAAACGCGTCCTTGAACGGACCCATGCGGTGCGGCCCTTTTCGCGACGGATCGAACGGCGGAGCCGCGCCCCACGCTCCTCCCGATCGAATCAATGATATTTTTCCACCTTCGGGCCACGCGATATTATCAATTTTCTGTCCATCCAATTCGAATTGCACGGGGCCGCCCGCCGCGAGGGGAGCGAGTCGCGCCTCGAATCGCCCTACGTTCTCCGTCGTTCCCGAAATCGTTCTTTTTTGTGTATCTACATTCAGCGAAATGCGGCTCGCGACGAGCGGCTTTAACTGTTGTTCCAGCGTGACCCAACGATACTTCGCCGACACGCCGGGACTCGGCGTCGCAAACTCAAGATTTTTTACATCCTTGTCATCCGGAATCTCGCGGCGCGAAAATAATTCGAATATCGGAGCCCAGTCGACGCACGCGTTCCCCCACCAATGCCCGGCGCCTGGCTGCTCATGATACGCAAAATCCGGATGGAATTTCGCGAGCGCCTCGCGCATGGCGCGCGCCTCGGTCACGGGAACATTATCATCGGCGTCGCCGTGCAATATATAGACTCCCTCGCCTTTATAATTATTAATATAAGCGAGCGTGTCGCTCGGCGCGGCGGCGCGGCGCATCATCGCTTCGACGTTCTGTTCCGACGCCGGCATGCGCAGGCCCGCATAACTAAAAAAACTGATCCATCCGGCGCTCGGTGCGATGGCGGCGAACCGGTCGGGAAACAACACTCCGAGCTGCCACGTCCCGTGGCCGCCCATCGAGTGTCCCGTGAGCCATACTCTGCGCGGGTCGATATCGAATTCGCGCGCGGCCAATTGATATACTTCCAAAGCGTCGAGGCGGCCCCAATCCTCCCAGTCGAATCCGTAGGGCCGCCGGTTCGTGGGCGCGACAATATAAATATTCGGCCGCGGCGCATAACACTCGATCTGTCCGGACGCCTCCACCGACGCGCCGTGCAGCGTGAGGACGAGTCCCGGTTTTTTTCCGGGCTCGAGCACCGACGGCGGGTTGACACAATAGTATTGAACGCTGCCGTCGATTTCGCTCTTGAATGTTATTTTTCGCGTCGACTTGGGATCGCGCACGCGAAGTCTAAAATTAATTTTCTCTCCGAGGGGCGCGGAATCGCGGCCGGCGGCGAGTCGCGCCGATAACTCCAATTCGCCCGCGGCGGCGGGCGCCGCGCCGCGCGCGCGAAAGGCGATTTTGCGGCTCGCGAGTGGCAACAGGGCCGGAACGGGCGTTACGTCGGAAGCGCCGTCCTGGGAATTTATAATAAGTTTCAACCCGTCGAGCCGGCGATCCGTTTGGTTATGAACGACGACCGAGCACCACGAATCATAATTCCGGCAGGCGATCAAATCCGGCAACACGGCGTCCGCCGCGTCGAGCGACGCTTCGCCGTCCGCGGCGACGAGTTTCGCGCGGATACGCCCGCGCTGTGATAATAATAAGAATTCGTTGGGACCCTTTCTCAGATGCACCGGGCGCCGGATGTAGCCGCCTTGATACCAATCGCCGGATCGTAACTCTCCGTTTACATAAGCGAGCGTCTGCCCGCTCGCTTCAAAAAGCCGGATCTCGTCATTCGGCGAATCATAATTAAAAAACCCGTATCCGTTTTGTAATATTCCATCGTCGAACCAGCCGTCCTTTCCGGCCGTCGACTTCCGCCATGCAAATTCTTTCTCCGAAACGACGAATTTTTCGCCCTCCGCGGGCGGTTTCCACGTTCCGCGAACGATGCTCTCGTTCACGGGATCCATCCAAAAAGCGATGCGCCTCGCGGCGTCGCCGCGCGACGCGATCAGACATTCACCGATAACGATTTCGCGATCGTTTGTTTGAATCGATGGCGCGAACGCCGCCAGCAAACCAGCGACGATTGCGAGAATCACGCGATTTATATATTAAAAGATCCGCGCGCGGAAATGTAAGAATCGATCGCTACTGAACGACGAGCGCTTTCGACACGAAATATCCCTCCGAAACATTTAAACTTCCCGTCACGGGTCCGCTCGCGAAGAATAGGAATGTCCCGGAAATCGCGTTGGTCGGCGCGTCGAGAGTCAACAACGAGATCGTGCCGCCCTCCACCGTAAAAATTTCGTTCGTTTCATTATTTGTATACGTCGCCGTTCCGGGCGCGAGCGTGTACGCCTGTCCGGCGACGAGCGGCGATGAAATTGGATAATCCATTTGTATGGTCGAAGTCGGGCCCGAATTCTGATGGGCCGTGATCGAGAGCGTGGTCGCGCTCATCGTGAAACTCGACGAATCGCCTTTGAATACAAATCCGTTGACGTGGCACGTCAGCCCTTCCGTGACGATTTTCGCCGAATTTTTGATCGATTTGTTCGCTTTCGTAATCAGCGCGTAGGCGCCGTCGAGTTTCTTTATTTTGTCCGCGTGTTTCGTGACAATTAACGATTGCGATACGAGATCGTTCGCGCCAAGTAACATCTGGAGCGCGGACGATTTTAGCTTTCCGCCGCCAAGATTTAGAAGCGCGATATTTAAAGTGTTCGAGGCGCCCTGGAGTTCGAATTCCAAGTTCGCGACCAATTCGTCTTCGAGCGTTTGCAAAACGGCGTCGAGAGGAAACGACTTGTCGATCGATTTGACGACGGTCGCGGCGGTCTTGAGATCGGTCGTCAACGACGTCGATTTCTTATTAATCGTCTTGATGAGCGAATTATAAGTATTCTTATCCTTCTTCTGCTGCGCCGTCAACGTCCCCGTGAGAGCGTTCACACGATTGGTAAGTTCGGTCAAAAGGTCGCCGAAGTACGGGGTGAACGGCGCGAATGCAGCGCGCGCGCCCGCCATCGACATGAGAAAAACGAGAATAATAGCAAATACTGGACTCGTGTTGCCGCGGCGCATAGTAAACATTGCAGTCGTCGAGAAATTACAAATCGAACAATCTAAAAAAACAGGGCGCGGCCCCGGAACGGAACGACCGATTTCAGAACCGCGTATCGGCCGCGAATTCTAGCGTCCCGCGATGACGCGCGGGAGCGCCAACGCCCGAATTCGAATTTCAAAATGGCGGAGAGGGTGGGATTCGAACCCACGTAGCCGTTGCCGACTAACGCGCTCTCCAGGCGCGCCCCTTAAGCCTCTCGGGCACCTCTCCGCAAAGCTAATAATAATTGGATAACTTTGCGAACTCCGCGGACATTTGAAATCGAATTGTAAAAGTTGGCGGTGAGAGAGGGATTCGAACCCCCGAGGCCCTTGCGGACCTACCCGCTTTCGAGGCGGGCCCATTCGGCCACTCTGGCATCTCACCGGCCGGTTTTTGGGGTCGAGAGTCTAGCAGCCGATTCCGCCATTCGCTTCACCCGGAAGAATCGTTGCATGCGATCGCGACACGCATCGAGCAAAACTCCCCGTGTGACAGAAACGACATGATTAAATTTGGGTCCTGCGAGATCCGCCTGAGTCAAGAGATCTACGATCGATCCCGCGGCGCCGAATTTCGCATCGCTCGCGCCGAAAACAACCCTTTCGATGCGTGCGTGGAGGATGGCTCCGGCACACATTGCACAGGGCTCGATCGTTGAATAGAGCGTTGCACGGTCGAGTCGTCCGGCGCCGACGGCGTCGCACGCGGCCCGGATTGCCAACATTTCCGCATGCGCGGTCGGATCGTTTCGCGATTCACAAAGATTGTGCGCGCGCGCGACCACCAACTCCGTCCCGGCGTCTTCGCTCTTGACTACAATTACAGCCCCGATGGGGACTTCGTCTTCTGCAAAGGCGAGATCGGCCTCCTCAATGGCAACCTTCAGAAAATCTTCATCCGAAGGTGTCATAATTGTTAGATAGCCTTTGCGGCAACGGCGGAAATCGAATTATTGAATATTGGTGCGCCCGAGAGGAGTCGAACCTCTAACCCCCAGCTCCGTAGGCTGGTGCTCTATCCAGTTGAGCTACGAGCGCAATTTTAGGGGCGAGCGGTGTAGCGTCGCGCCTCGGTAGCGTCAAGATGCGTGACAGCGCATTTGAGAATCGCGACCGGGAGGACCAGAATCGCGGACGCATGTTGCTCACACTCGCGCTCCTGTTTCTTCAGACGCCGGCGTCGCGCCCCGCGGGTCCCGAGACACGCCCCGCGGGCGCGGTCGACACCGTTGCCGTCGCCGCCATCGCGGACAAGGTCGTGGGGATTATTAATAACGAAGTCATTACTAAATCCGAAATCGATTCGCGCCTCGCGAGTCTGATCGCGACACAGGGAACGAAAGACCCCTCGAAAATCGCGGAATTGTGGCAGGACGAAAAACGCAAACTCGCCGTGGAATTGTTATTAACTCAAGCGGCGAAAAAACTCGCATTCGACGACAAACTGATCGAAGACGGCGTGAAACGGCGGATGGACGAACTCGGAAAACGCGCGGGCAATCTCGCGGCGCTACAAAGAAAAGTAGAATCGCAGGGAATCAGTTTCGCGGAGTTCGAGCGCGACCAGCGCAATCGTGAATTAACAGAAAGACTCTGGGCCGCCGAAGTAGGGCACGAATACAGGCCGGAAAAAGAAATTGTTATAACGCCGGCGCTTCTGCGTAATTATTATAAAGAACATTTGAATGATTTTCAGGCGGGGCCGATGGTGCGCGGACGCGTTGTTTCCATATCCGACGCAAAATCGCGCACGCACGAGAACGCGCTCGTGAGCGCGAAGGATGTGCTCGAACGATTGAAGAAAGGCGTGGAATTCGCGGACGTCGCGCGCGAATTGTCGGAATTCCGGCCGCAATACGGCGGAGAGATCACGTGGATCGAACGCAACAAGGGCAGTCTCGAGCCCAGCATCGAAGAATTTATGTTTACACGCGATGTTCATGAAACGAGCGGGGTCATCGAAGTCGATCATGGCGTCGCGATTGTTAAAATCGAAGCCAAACGCCCCGCCGGACTGCGGCCGTTTCGCGATCAGGATACGCAGGAAGAAGTCGCGCGCGCAATCTACATGGGGCAAAGCGATAAACTAAAATTTGCGATGTTGAAACGGCTCCAAGCCGAAGCCTACATCTGGCCGCCGGATCTTTTCACTGGAAAGTAAACTATTCGCGCCGGCGTCGATTGAACAAATCAATACATAAAAAAAGCCGGGAAACCGGCCTTTTTTTGTTATCGGCAACTCTCGAACTTTATTTAAGACTCGCGATGATGTAACAATTTCGTGAATTCGCTAATATTACGATTGGCGGCTCCCAAATCGAGCAAACCGCTCTTTTTCGACGAACGCATGTGTACCGAAACGGGGCCGTTGATATCGCCTTCGACCCAGATCTCCGCGTCATGGACGACGCCCATGCCGCACTGAATTTCACATTTCAGGCGGGCGTTCGTTTCGTCCTTCGACGTGATTTTGTAATGATCTTGATCTTCAATTAGAAGACAGATCGCCTCATACATTGCCGGTCTCCGGCGCTGAAACTTCGGCGGTCTCAGCGTCGGATTCGTCGAATTGAAATCTGTCTGCGCGGTCGACATCGATGCGCTTCTGAAGCGAATTAACCCTTCGACGTTGCGCCCTTCTCGGCGCGTTGAATTGCCCTCTGTAATCTCGACTTGTATCGAGCGGCCGCGTTCGGATGAATCGAACGCTTCTTTGCGGCCTTGTCGATCGTGCTCATCGCGGTCGCCAAATGTTCTCTTGCACCGGAGACATTCCCTTTGCTTGCCAATGTCAGGAGTTTCTTGACCTCGGTGCGGAATGCGCTCTTGCGCGACTTGTTCATCGCGTTGCGGGCTTCGTTTTGACGGATTCGCTTACGAGCGGATACGGAATTTGCCATATTTTCTGGAGAATGATTACGTCAGGAAAGGGGTCGTTTGCGCGGAATTCGAAGGCCAAGCCGGCCATCTTCGGAATCTAAGGGCGAAGAGTTTGCCGGGGAAAGGGCGATCGGGCAAGGGATTGTTGCGCTGGAAAGCGTCGACCGAATTGGCGACACCGACTTCACCGCGGAATTGCACGGCCGCCCATTCGAAGTGAAATTCGAATGGCCGCATCTATAATACAATTTTCAGAATCGCTTCCATGCGGCCAATCATTAACAAAACACTTTGCATTTTCGGCGGCCTCGCGGCGTCGCTGATTCTGATTGAAGTATTGTTAAGAATCGGTTCGCTGGTCGTCAGCCCGATGCGATCGGCGGCCATCGAGTGGCCCGCGAGCAAATCCGACGCGCCGCTCGCGGTTTTTGTAGGCGATTCGCATACATTTGGACTTTGGGTCGACGAATCCGACGCGCTCCCCGCGGCCGCCGAAAAACTCGCGCGCGAGAATTGTAGTCCCGGCTTTCGGGCCGCGAATCTCGGCCGCTGCGGCGCGACGACGTGGATCACGCTCGACGAGGGATTGCGCGCGCTCGAAAAGCTGCGGCCTTCCATCCTGATCTGCCGATGCGGATTTAATAATTCTTTCACGATCCGCCCCGGAAGCGCGGGAATTCTCGATTATTTTCATATTACCAAATTCGCGAGAATTGCCTTTGCGAATTATAAGGATCGCGGATCGCCCGAAAAGGAAAAGTCCATCGGCATCGGTAAACTCCGCCGCGATATGAACCCATCCGTCGATACGATCGCGTACCGCGTGCCGGGCAGTTACGATTATAAACAGGACGAAAGAGGGGTCGCGGATTTGCGCCGCCGCGATTTGATAACTCTGGCGAACGCCGCGAAAAGCGCAAATTGTAGATTTATCTTTCTCACCTATCTCGATCCCTCGCCCGCGTTTCGTATTGTAAACAACGATATCCGGCGCGCGGCGGAAGAAACGGGTTCGTTGCTCGTCGATCTCGAGCCGCTCGGACGCGACGCCATCGCGCGAGGCATGCGCTCGGAGTTCCTATGCGACGACGGGCATCCCAAGCGCATCGGTTACGCAATGGAAGCGAGAATGTTAGTCAATCGAATGTTGGATTCGGGAATTCTCCGAGGCGCGCGCGCCGCCGATCCGTTAAATTGGTATCTCGGGGCACGCGGAAGCCTTCCCGATACTCATGCCCTGCCGGTCGCGTTCAATATATTAAAATCCCCCGCCGGAGATATAACATTTGAAGTCTCCGCCGCGCCTGGTCTCATGGGCTGGATCTGCGCGGGCGCCGAGTCCGCGACGGGCGCGGATCTCCCGAATTTACATATTCCGGTCGAAAAGAACGAAGCGCTCGCCTCCGGCAATCTGCCGGGTTTCCAATTCACGACCGACGCCGCGGGAAAGGCGATCATTGCCGTCGACAATGCAACAAAAGCGATGTTCCGCGAAAACCATATCGTTTTCGCGATGCTCGTCGACACTTCGGGACCCGTGCGCCGCGAAGTTTACTCGAAAGCGTATTATGTATTGAGCGGCTCGATCGCCAAAGCGCAAGTCCGGAGTCTCCGGTAGAAATGATTTCATAAGTCTCTCGAGTTACTTATGAAACCGCTTCCGGTCTTCTCAAGCACCCTGAAGTTTCTTAACTTTGTCCGCCACGTCGCGATAGGAAATATCGATTTCGTAAATTCTCAAATAGAAACCGAGGGCGTCGTGCGCATTGTTGGTTTTTTCGCCGATGACGCCGAGGTTATATAATATTTCCTTCGTGCGCGGGCTCGACGCCGAAACGGTTTCGAGCGCTTTTTCGAGCTGGCGGCGCGCGAGATCGAAAAGGCCTTTCTTAAAAAACGCCTGGCCGAGCGCGACGAGCGCGTCGGTCTTGACGCGCGGATCGGCGACCGATTTTTGTAGTTCGCCGACGGCTTCGTCGACGTCGCCGAATTTTAACAATACGCGGCCCAATTTATAACGAACCATGAGGTCGTTCGGATGCTCCGAGACGCGGGCGCGGGCATCCTCGACTTCGAATGCTAATTTTTCGCGCTCGAGGCGCGCCAGCGTCTGGCCCGCGACCGGATCGCCCGCCGCGCCGGGGCGCAGCCGCTCGATCTCGCGTTCGAGCACGCGCAATTTGAGTCCGCCGCGCCGCGTTTTTAGATCAAAATCGTCGGGCAAATATTGTAATGCGCGTTCGATGCAATCGAGGGCCGCGTCGGGGTCGTTTTTTCTTTCGTATAATTTAGAGATATCCTTCAATGTTTGTATGTTTCCCGGATCGTTCGCGAGTTCGCCCGTCAGCCGGTCGATCTCTCCGCCGATTTCGCCGGCGGTCTGCATGACGCGCTGTTTTCGTTCGAGATCGGCGGCCTGCGATTTATCCTTAATGAGATCGCGCGCGTGTCCGCCCGTCTCGAGACCGGATGTTAACAATGCGCCCTCCGCCGCGAGGTCCTTTCGTGCTTTTAACGATTCCTGGTCGCGCGGGTTGATTTCGAGGGCCTTTGTGTAACATTCGATCGCTCGCCCGAACTCGCGTTTTTTTGTTAGAATCCCTCCCGCGCGCTTCCACGCTTCGAACGCGCCCGTGATCGATTCCGCCGCGATTTCGTAAACGGCAAGCGCGCCGTCGGAAAGATTGGCCAACTCCAACGCCGAGCCGAGTTGAAGATTGATGGCGAGGTTCATGGGATCCAGCGCGAGGTAGTTCTCGAGCGCCTCGGCGGACTTCGCGTGGTTGCGCGCCGCCGAGAGAGTCCGCGCGAGGGCGATCGAGGGCCCCCCTTGGACCTTGGCCATCCAGCCCGGAGTGGGTTTCGCCTCCTGCTTTCGAAGGTACGCCCGATGAAGTCCCGCGCGCGCGTCGTGATCGCCCGGCGCAACGGAAAGCAACTGCCGATAGAGATCGATGCCAAAGTCGAAGTTCTTCCGACGGATGGCATCCTCTGCCTTTTCGAGGTGTTTGCTAAGGTCCATGGTCGCCGGGCAATGTACCCGAAGTGACGCGGCGGCGCAGTTGCTCCCCAGACGGCTCCCCTGACGACGCAAATAAGCTTATATTCATTTGGCCAACTTCAACCGGCCCCCCATGGAAATCGTCCAGTTTCCCAACCCAGTGCTGCGCAAAAAAGCCGCCGTCGTCACGCGCTTCGATGAGGGGCTGCGACGCACGGCGACGGAGATGCACGCCCTGATGTTAAAGGCGAAGGGCGTCGGTCTCGCCGCGCCGCAGGTGGGGCTTTCGATACAATTATTAGTATTCAATCCGTCGGGAAAAGCCGCCGACGCGCAAACATTAGTAAATCCGAGACTCACTCTTTCGAAGGGCGATGTCGCCGGCGAAGAGGGGTGTCTCTCGTTTCCCGGCATTTGGGGCGAAATCGAACGGGCGCCGTCCCTCGTCGTCGAAGCTCAGGACGAAAACGGCGCGCCAGTCCGCATCGAAATGCAAGATTACGCGGCGCGCATCGTGCAACACGAATTCGATCATCTGGACGGAATATTATTTATCGACCGGATGACGCCCGCCGATCGCGTGCGCGTGCGCGGCGCGCTGAAGGCCCTCGAGGCCGCGTGGCAGGAAAGATCGCGCGCCGTCGCGAAATAACTATTGATTCCTATCGGTTCCCGGCAAGTAAATATAAATCATAACGTGCACGTCATTCGCGATCGAGAATTCATATCGTCGGCGCCGCGCGCGAAACGCGTCGTCACGATCGGCGTGTTCGACGGCGTGCACATCGGCCACAGGGCGATTCTTAAGGAAACCGTGGCGAGGGCAAAAGCGCTCGGCGCCGAACCGGCGGTTCTTACATTTACGACCCATCCGCGCACGCTGCTCGCGGAGGAGACGCCGCCGCTTATTTGTAGCGTCGATCAGCGCATCGAATTGTTAGAAAAGGCCGGCATACAATTCACGGCGGCGATCCCTTTCGACGAATCGATACGAAAAACGAGCGCCCTGTCGTTTCTAACAGATCTCCTCGGTTCGCGCATGGGCGCCGTCGCGCTGGTGCTCGGCCACGACGGGCGTTTTGGTAAACATCGCAAAGGCGATGCGGCGTTTGCGCGCGAACGCGGCTGGGAAGTCGCCGAAGTGCCGGCCGTCGTCATTCAAGAAACGCGCGTCAGCAGCGGTCAAGTTCGTTCGGCCGTCTCGGAGGCGCGGATGGCGGACGCGTCGACGTACCTCGGACGCGAGTTTAATTTACGCGGAACGGTCGTCCGCGGCGACGGCCGCGGGCGCTCGCTCGGGTTTGGAACGGCTAATTTACAGTTACATCACGATTTAAAACCGCCGAGGGGCGTTTACTCCGGATATCTGGCGCTCGACGGCGGCGAACACATGACGGTTGTTAATATTGGAACGCGCCCGACGTTCGACGGCGCGGCCGAGACGGTCGAGGTGCACGTCCCCGGATGGCACGCCGATTTGTATGATCGAACGCTCGACGTTTTCCTGCTCGGCAAAGTTCGCGACGAGAGAAAATTCAAGTCGCCGGAATCTTTAAAATCACAAATCGCCTGCGACATCGACAACGCCCGCGCGCTTTATCTCGCGCGAAATCTGGCGTTGATTCTTAATTAATAGCTTGTATTTATAACTGATATTTATAACTGTTTGTCGCCGGCGTAGACCATTCGAGGCTCGTCGGGAGGCAATTGAATGATCAGGCCCGGCATGTCGCGCGCCATGATTTCCAAAAGTCCGCAACATAACGATTCCCAATCCTGAGCGTTCGCGTCGCCGACTTTCTTACAAATTGATCGGAGCCGGCCGCGCGCATCGGGCAAAACGGCGCCGCCCGGCGATAAGTAACGATCCTCGGATCCCGTGAATGCCGAATCGGGCGCATTCTTTACATAGCGCGCGAGTTTTCGCCGCAGGGCGCGGGCGCGGCGCGAACGGTCCAACTCCGGTGTTCCGCGCCCAATGAACTTGGGAAAGCCATAAAAAATGCCTTCGAAAACGAAGTCGAAGATAAATTCGAAAATAAATTCGAACACGTTACACGGATCTACTTCGCTGAAACTTGCGGATTGGCGCCGCGGAAATGATGAATATCGAATCCACCAAGATCCGCCCGCGGATTATTAAATATAAGCGTTTGTAGTGGTGGGCGGAGCCGGAGTTGAACCGGCGACCCCTTGATTTTCAGTCAAGTGCTCTACCAACTGAGCTATCCGCCCGATTTTCACAAGCGACGCGATTGGGAATTGAGTTTGTCAAAGCCCAGGCGGCCGGCGAAGGGCGAAAAAGGTAGCAGGAAGCGCGACAGGATGCGAGCGCAAGCAAACTCAAGAAACCGGGCGATCGCGACGATGAATCATCGAGCAATTTCGAGCCTGAACTTGGATACCCATCGAGAGAGTGTTTCCGTTGACCCGGCCGTTCACATGGTGGGCGTGTCGAAGCGATTCGAATCCATGCGATCCGACGCTTTGCAATCCGTTTCGTGCAAAGTCGCCAGTGCGCGAATCGCGGGGATCTGCGGACCCGCGGGCTCCGGAAAATCACTAATATTGAGAATGCTCGCGGGGCGGTGCGTCCCGACGCGCGGAAGAATTTCCATTCTCCGCCGCGATCCCATACGCGACGCGCGGGAATTGTTGAAAGATCTCGCTTGGGTGCCGTCGTACGCGGCGTTTCCGCCGCGGACGTCGATCCGCGACGTCGCCCGGCTCTGTCAAGACCTCGGCGGCGGAGGCGATCCGCTCGCATTTGCACAAATCTGCACGGCGCTCGGACTCGATCCCAACGTGAGAGCGGACAAAACGGACTCGATTCTAAATTTTACAACTTCGGTCGCGCTCGCGCTTCAAAAGTCGCCGCGCGTCATCGTCGCGGACTGCCCGGACGACGCGGACGGCGAAAAATTAAATATACTATTGCACCACATGGCCGCGCTGAAAGCGAACCGCGTGACGATCGTGCTCGCGAGCCGGAAAATGGAATTGTTACTTCCGCTCGTCGACGAGTTGCATCTCGTACGCGACGGATCCATCGTGGAATGTATACGAACCCGCGCGACGCCGAAGTTACAAATCGAACTGCCGTCGACGATCGACGTTCCCGCGGCGCTTCCGTCCGCGGTGCCCGAGGACGCGACCGTTCACGCGAATCCCGCGAGATTCGGAGTCATCGAGTAATCAATCATCGTGTCGCTCTTTAAACAATTCCGAACGCTGGCGCGGCTCGAATCGAAGCGGCGAATGCCGATTTGTATTGCCATGGCGTTTTTCGCGCTCGCCGGTTGGGGCGCGGCGATCTCCGCGATGCCGCAGCTTCGCGACGGTTCGCAATCGGCCGATTTCATTTTATTAGCGACCGCGATGTTCGGCGCGCTGTTCGCGGCGGACGCGTTCGCGCGCGACACCGGCCTCGGTCGCCTCGAATTCTTATATTCTTCGGGCGCGTCGCCGTCGGCGCTGTTCGCGGCACGCACCGCGATTGTTTTGCTCGGAACCGCGTTGATTCCGGCCGCGCTCTATACATTCGAATCGCTGCGGCTTTTCTTTCTGTTCGACGGAACCGTCTCGCGGAATTGGATGAATATAAGATTGCATTATTTACAAATGAATCCGCGCGAAGTATTATTAATTTATATTCTTCCGGGATTCGCGCTGTTTCTTTTTGTATCTTCCATTTCGAGCCGCACGGCCACCGCACTGGTCGCGGGCACGGTTTTTACATTTACAATCGGCGCGAGCGAAGCGATGGTAATTCGGAAAGCCGAGGCCATGGAACGGCTCTCGGTCGCGGAGGCCGTTTGGACGCTGGCGCTGATCCCGGCATGCGCCGCGCTCGCCGCGCTCGCCGTGCGCGTGCGCCGGCGCGAACCCGAACGCACGCCCGCGCGATTCGCGCTGCTGGCGGCGTCGTTCGTGATATTAATATTAAGATTCTTCTCGGTGCAGCAGGCCGCCGCGCCCGACCACGAAAAGAAATATCAAATCGCCGCGCTCGCGGTCTCGCCCGACCGCGAAACGGTCGCCGTGGAGGCGCGCTGCGACTGGCGTCCCGATCCTTGGATGATACAGGTCGCGGGCGCCGTCGGACGCCCGATCGAAGATAAAGATTACCATTTCGCGTCGCGCGTGTCGATCGGTAGTATTCGCGAAGCTCCGCGCGAAATCGCGCCGTCGAGTCTCGAAATCGATCGAGCCCGGGAATTTCCGTCGTGGATGAATCCCGGACATCTGCGCGTGCGCGGCCTCCGGCCCGACGCCGCCGAATCGGATGATGTTCATCAAATCGAATCGTTAGTATATGATCTTCAAAGCAAGCGGCTCCTGTCGTCGCCGACGAATTATATCATACAAAACGACGACGCGCGCGCGCAGGAACTCTGGACGATGGAGGCGTGCGCCAGTTCGCCGTCGGCGCCGTGCGAAATGATCGCAAAACGCTTCGGCCGCGACGGCGACTTCGCGAAAGCGGGCGCGGGCGGCGAAATCGAATTGTGCAAACTCCGCGACGGGCGCCGATTGATTATAAAGAATCGGGAACAGGTAATCGCCGTCGACGATTCGGGCAACGCGACGACGCTGTGGCCCGTGCGGACCGCGCGGTGAATGCTTGCTATTTGGACACTACGACCACCCTATCGTAAGACGTCGTTAATGATCTCGCGTATCTCCGGTCCATACGGCTTCTCCAACTCATCTCCGTGCTTCAAAACAATCTGCTTCCATTCGTCCCTCCTTGTCTTGTACTGAAGATTTTCTGGTCGAAGTTGGTCAAGTATGCTTTTCCTAAAATCAACTTGTGGCTTGTAGGTTGGGAATTTTTTTCGTTGCTGCATTACAAGATTATAACAATCGAAAATGCCAGCGAGTCCCTCTTTTGATTTGAATCCACTAATATAGAGAAAAAGCGTCCCTTGCCAACCATCGACGCGATCCGGATTCACATCATTCTGTGTAGTTAATCGAAAAAGATATAAAAGCGGCAACAGGCTACGATTGTCGTTGATCTCAGACAGGAGACCTATGGCCAATCTTGTGTGTCCTGCAAGCGCGCCGCTAGATTCTGGACAGAGCGCGACGAATTCCCAGCATGTCCGATACTCTTTACTTCTTTGTTCTTGCTTTACCTGTTGTACCGTTTGTGAACGATTGTTGGTCGCCCTCGGATCCAAGTACTCACGTTCGATTTCAAGAAACTTCTCTGGAGTGTGCTTCATTCCAATTGCAATTTGTATTAATACACCGTCGAGATCCTTGCCGCTGCCGACACTTGCGGCTAAGGACTCTTCTGCTAATTCTGACAATGATTTAATTAACTTTCGAAATTCCATCGCCGGATCATTCGTCCGCGGCCTTGACGCCGCCGTTACGCAGCTATCAACGGCGACCGTCGCAGCACGAAGCATGTTCTTGACGGAATCTTGGGGCCTCGAATCCTGCAAGTGCATCACAACGCAGCTCAGAAATATTATACAACAAAAGGCCATTGAAGTCCGACTGTGAAATGTAAGGATCATGCAACACCTTTTCTGTAAATCACAATTGACGGAGCAAATTCAAATGAGCCTTTGCTCGAATGATGCATCGGAAGGCCAAAGGCGAGTATACTGTATGCAATGGAGCTTATCATGGATTGAACTCCGAATGGAGCGTGCTGTTTCCCTGAATCTATTTGTATTTTACGGCAGCTGAAGTTGAAGATCAGACAATTCAAGTCACGTGTTCCGCCGTCCATCTGTTGGCGATCAATCCAACGTGTTTGAATGGCCTCGGAGGCGCATGACTGAATACGGCGAGAACACACCTCGCCATATCTACACGACAATGCACGGCCGAAAATTTTCTCGAAAATATTTTCGTTCAGAAGTGGCATTAGAGCAATCGGTTACAAATGCAATAATTACGCCTCGACGACCTTTGCCGAGGGTCACTTGAGATTGCGAGACGTGTTTGGGCCGAGTAACGTGGTCTTGCGTCGAAGACTGGAGCGCCGAAAAATCTGCCCGATTCCCGCGCCACATCACACGTCAAATACGGAATCAGAGCATTACTTAATTTCGCCGCTTTTGTAATATCCTGGGGCGATCGTTGATCGGCGCCGGGCAAACGTTACGATCAATGGCAAGCCGCGGCCCGCACTATCATTCCGCTGCGCGGTAAATCTCAATCCACGTCGAGCAGATCGCGCAAACGTTCAAGGTGCAGCGGGCTTCTTAACTTTTCGAGCGCGCATTCCTGAATCTGCCGGACGCGTTCGCGCGACAGATTTAACACTTCGCCGACCTCCTCGAGCGTCCGCGGAAAACTCGCGTCGAGGCCGAATCTTAGTTTAATGATCGTCCGCTCGCGCGTGTCGAGCAACTCGAGCGCCTTGGCGACTTCATTCTTAACATTCGGTCGATCGAGCCGTTCGGGTTTGAACGTCGAGCGCGTGTCGGCGATCGAGAGCACGCGTTCGCGATCGTCATTCGTAAGATCGAGCGAAACCGTCGAACGTGAAAATTCGGCGAGAATGCGGATCGTGCTCGCGGCGACGCCGCTCAGTTTGGATAATCGTTCGACGTCGACTTCGCGGAAATCGCGGTCGCCCGCGTGGCGCATCACTTTCGCCGCGGCTTTTTGTAAATATACAGGAAGGCGCACCGTGCGCAGATTATTATACATCGTGCGCAGGAACGCCTGATTGACCCACCACCGCGCGTAGGTCGAAAAACGGAATCCGCGCTCCGGCTCGAAATCCTCGCACGCGCGCATGAGCGCGGCCGAGCCCTCTTGCACGAGATCGGCGGCGTCGATTCCGCGATCGCGATAACGCCGCACCATTCCTAATACTAAATATAAATATCGGACGATGAACCCGTTGCGCGCCGCGTGAAATGAACAACAACGCTCATGAATGATCTCCATGCTGCACAATCCTACAAATCGCACGCACGGCGCCTGATCGTCGGCCGAACACATCGCCGCGTTGCCGTGGCCTTCGGACGGCCGGAACGCGATGCACGGCGCATTGCGAACGAAAGCTTCCGCGACGTCGCGCGAAAGATTTAAATCGTCGAACGTCCGGTCAAGGCGGCGCTTTGTAAACAATACACGCCGGAAAAGTCTGCGTTCCTCGTCGCGCGTCGGCCGCGGCGATCGTTGCGCTTCGCGAAATAGTATCGAAAGCGGATCGGACGCTTCTTCGGCGCGATCGGTATGGCGCGTTCGCGCGGGACGCGGATCCTCGGGAGCTTCGTCGGCGCCGAGCGAGAGTTCGACGCCCTCTTTATTTAATTTAACAACCAGCGCATCGATGCCTTTTGTATTATCGGGAACCTCCGCGAGCGCGGCGTCGAGGTCGGGGCCGGTCCATACTTTTCGAAACAACGGTTGCATCGCCCGCAGCGTATTATTCTTATCAATACCATTTTTTTCGGCGCCATTCTTAGTAATGCCGTTCTTCGAATGGTTATGGCCGTTTACTTTGTGTTCGCTTGCCTTGGTCTCACTGTCGCCGCGAACGACCGAGTCCCGCGCGGCCTTGCCGTTTTTGGTCGGGGCGGCCTTCGGCGTTTTCGCCTGCCGTGCGGCCGCGGTGGCCGCCTTCAGTTTCTCGTCCTCGCCAACTTTTTGGGTGCGTCCAACGCGCGTGACACGGACGCGCGACGGCGCCGCTTTGGCGTTTTTTGATTGGGCAGAATTGGTTCGGCGGGCCATCGGCGTGAGTGAGGATAAGTTAACTCATGGAATGGCGCCCGCATATTTGAATTCGCCGCATGGAGCGCGAGTCAAAAAAGACTCCCCTGACTTGTGCTAAAATCAAAGACTTGCGGCGCTTTCCACGCCGCCATTGACGATGGCGAAACCAAACCGGACCGATGTTCCGCGTTCGCGCGAGCGCGACGCGGCGAAGGCGGCGCGAGCCGTAAAGATCGCGGAAAAACTGCTCCAACACTACGGCGAAGCGGAATGCGCACTCACGCACGCAAACGTTTTTCAATTGTTAGTGGCGACAATTTTGTCCGCCCAATGCACCGACGAGCGCGTCAATAAAGTCACTCCCGCGCTTTTCGAGAAGTTTCCGACGCCAAAGTCGATCGTCGATTCGCGCCCCGGCGACATTGAAAACATTATCAAATCGACGGGATTCTTCAACGCAAAAGCTAAGAATATCCGCGGCGCCGCGAAAGTTATCATGCAACAATTCGGCGGCGAAATACCCCGCAACATGGAGGATTTGTTAACGTTGCCCGGCGTGGCGCGAAAAACGGCGAACGTCGTCCTCGGAAGCGGTTTCGGAATCCGCGGCGGTTTCGTCGTCGATACGCACGTTACGCGGCTCGCGCGCAGATTTAATATTACAAATCAGGACAGTCCGGAAAAAATCGAACAGGATTTATGTAAATTGCTGCCGGACGCCGACTGGATCGGCCTCGGCCACGCGATGATCTGGCACGGGCGCCGGGTTTGTTCGGCGCGAACGCCGGATTGTGAACATTGTCCGATCGCGGATCTGTGCCCTTCGAAAGGGCTCGCGCCCGACGCGTGGAAATCCGCTAAAATTAAGAATGCGGCGGCGTCCGCGAAGAGGAGCCGCCTTTCCGCGAATTCGACGGTTGGGAACCGACTTTCCGCCCGAGGCGGATCTCCTCGGCGCGTTCGAGATCGTAAGCATTGAGCGATTCGTCCGGCGCGACGCCGAAAAATACAGATAAACATCGGTAACAACCGGCGGCGTCGGGCGTCGTTTTATAAAGAATCGCGTCGACGAGCGCGGCCGCGAACAACGGAGCGTATATGGCCCACGGCGGCACCGCCCGCGATTGCGCGAGCGCGACCGTGGCCGCGCCCGCGACGATCACGATGCCGATGCCGACCGGTTTTGGAAACGATTTGCGGCGGTACATCTCGTCCGAGCCGCAGGCCGCGCACTTCGTTAGAATTTCGGAGCTTAATAAAGTCTCGCGCATCTTTGCGTCGCCGAAGTCTTTATTACAATTAGAGCAATGTAACGAACCCGGCGCGCGCGTGTTCCACTTTACAAATGCGCCGCAGTCCGGACAACTCGATTGAACTTTCGCGAAACCGGACATAATTTATATCGGGACGCCGCCCGCCTGGCCCCGCAACGACATCGCGAGCGCCTCGCCGATCAGCACGAGCACGGTGGAAGCGTACAGTATTCCGGTCGCCGAACGAGTATTCTGATATCGCAGCGAGCTTTCGACCATCCATGCGAACAAGAGCGGCAGCGCAAGTCCGGCGGCGCATCTTGTAAATAATCCAAACTGGCCGCCCGTCGTGCCGACGGCGCGCGACAGCGGCTCGTAGTTTCGCGCGAAACCGAATATGACCAATGCGACAAGCGCGGATTTTATAAGTATGATCGCCGCGGTGAGGCGGTTGACGCGCACGAGATGGTTAATTTTAAGATTCGGATAGGTCAAGTAGGCGTGGCCGAGCGTCATCGCGACGCCGATCGAGCCGACGAGAAGGCCGGACGCGAGCGCGGAAACCGCCGCGACGCCCGTCAACCCCGCTCCCGCGTCCGACGTTTTTATTAAATTCCAAAAAACGGCCGCGGATCCGCAAAGAATCGCCGAACCCAACGCGAACCAGCGCAGTTTTCCTTTATTTGGCACCGCAAAAAACGGCAATGCGAAGAGCGCGCCGCAAATAAACAATGTGGACGCAACATCCGTTATATTCTCCGAACGCAACAACCACAGACCGAGCGCGAGCGGGATGGCGGCCATGGCGGAAAGCAGCCGATAAAACGGCGGCCCGACCGGCGCCGGAGGAACGAATGCGAGCGCGCCGAGCGTTCCCGACCCGAATTCGATACAAAAAAGTCCGCCGAGCTGAATCCAGCTCATCGGCGTGGCGTCGGCCGTTGGAAGCATCGACATGTTGAATGACCCAAGACGATAACGCACGCACACATGGAACCGCGCTGTCGATCCGCCGGGCGGATGTAGAATTGTCAATGTTGCACGCCGAGACCAGCCCACTCACCGATTCCGCCGAACGCGAACTCGTTCGCGCGGCGCAATCCGGCGATCGCGCCGCGTTCGAGACGCTGTTCGACCGTGTGCTTCCCCGTGTGCGAACGATGGCAATCTTTGGAATCGGCGAACGGTTGCGTTCGCGCATCGAAACCGATGACGCCGTGCAGGAGATCTTTACAGAAGCGTTGAAATTGTTGCCGCAATTTCAACCGGATCGCGAGGGGTCGTTCTTTGGCTGGCTTCGCGAAATCGCGCGTCATCGATTATTAGCATTAGCCGACCGCGAACTCGGACGCGGAAAGCGCGATCCGCGGCGCGAAGCGCGGATGCCGGATTCGACGACCGCGTTTTCGTTGCTTCCGCCGGCGACCGTCACGTCGCCAACCGGCGCCGTTTTGCGTACCGAACGGCTCGAATTGTTACATCGTGCGATGTTACGTTTGTCGGAAGAACACCGGAAAATTATTATTCTTCGCTGCATCGAGGGGCGTTCGACGGCGGAGGCCGCGAAGGAATTGAATAAAACCGGAAATGCGACTTCGGTATTATTATATCGCGCGCTGTCCAAACTGCGCGAAGCTTACGAAATCGAGGAGGGATCATGACCCTACAAAACGACGATCCGCCGACGGAACTCGAAGAAACCCTCGCGCGCGAACTCGAACCTCGAATTTCGTCGGCGGAAAGCGGCGCCGCGCGGCCGGAACTGGCGCCGCCGATCGAGGCGCTCGCGAAACTTCGCGAAGCGCTCGCGCCGATCGCTAATTTTAAGATTCCGGAGGTCCCCGGCTTTCATATTCGCGGCGAACTCGGGCGCGGCGGAATGGGAATTGTTATGAGAGCGTACGACGCGGCGCTCGAGCGCGAGGTCGCGATCAAATTTCTTTCGCCCGAGTTCGCGGAAGATAACAAATCGCGCGAACGGTTTCTCCGCGAGGCGCGGGCGCTCGCCAAAGTTCGCCATCCGAATCTGGTGGCCGTGCATACGGCGGGCGAAATCGACGGGCGTCCGTTTTTTGTTATGGAGATGGTCGAGGGCACGTCGCTCGACCGGGCGATCGCGAAAGCGCGCCGCGGCGAAGGCGGAGTGCTGCCGGTCGAGGCGCGGGCGCGTTCGAAAGTAGTATCGCGCATTTTTATAGAAACGGCGGAGGCGCTCGCGGCAGTGCACCGCGCGGGATTGTTACATCGCGACGTCAAGCCCGCGAATATATTAATATCCACGGATGGCAGCGCGCGCCTCGCGGATTTTGGCATTTCGATCGATCGCCGCGCCGCGGCCGACGGCGGCGGATCGGGGACGCTTCGTTACTTATCGCCCGAACGCGTTTCGAACGCGCTCGGCGAGGAGGACGCGCGCGGCGACGTGTACGCGCTCGGATTGTCCATGATCGAGGCGCTGACTCTGCATCCGCCATTCTTACAGAAAACTCCCGCCGAACTGCGCACGGCGATTCTCGCGGGACCGGGCCCGACCGCGCCGCCGCCCGGCGTCGACGCGAAATTGTTAGAAGTTGCCGTTCGCGCGTCCGCGCGCAACGCCGCCGACCGATTTCCCGACGCGGCCGAATTCGCGCGCGCGCTGCGCGAGCTGGCCAATCGGAATAGATTATTTACAAAATATATACTGATCGCCGGCGCGGCCGCGGCGCTGGTCGCCGCGGGATTCGGCATCGCCGCGCTGACGGGCGCATTTCGCGGCGCCCCTCCAGATCCGTTGAACGCGCGGCCGCCGGGCGATTTTAATAATATAAATAATCGGCGTCAACGGAACGCGCGCGAATTCGGCCCGCCTCCCGGACCGAACGGCGAGCGTGGCGGTCCGCAGGGCGAGTGGGATCCGCCGGGCATCGGCGGACTCCCGGCGGAATTGCAGGAAGAATTAAGAATTAATTTTCCAGTCATTCCCCGGCTCCGCCAGTTCTCGGCCGAAAAAGACTGGGACGCGTTCCATCACGAGGCGAATCGAATACTCGAACATCCGAATAATAATGTTTCCGGAAAGATCCTGCGCGCGTGGATATATGCGTTGCAAGAAAAACCCGAGCCCGAGAAAGCGCGCGCGATCGTTAATGAAATTCCACCTCCCGCCGACGGAAACATCGGAAATCCGATCGAGCGGCAACGCCACGAAATATTGGATTTTCTCGACGGCCGCGCCGGCCCGATCCGTCCGCCGTTTCCGCGCGAAGGGCGATAAGTAATATATCCAATGAACAAACCAGTCGTTGCGGTCACCGGTGCCGGGCGCGGCATCGGCCGCGCCATCGCGCTCGCGTTCGCACGCGAAGGCGCGCACGTTTTCGCAGCCGCGCGCTCGGGCGATCAATTATATGAAACGGCGCGTGAGATTGTAAGCATCGGGGGTTCGGCGACGGTCGTGATTTGCGATATTACGAAGGAGACCGACGCGGACAAACTCGCCGATTGCGTCGACCGCGCGGGCCGCGTCCTCGACGTATTGGTAAACAACGCGGGTATTTTCCGCGCGGCGCCGTTTTTGAATACAAATATAGAAAAAGACTGGCGCGACGTGCTCGATACGAATCTGACGGGCACGTTTCTGCCGACGCTGCGGCTGATGCCTTTCCTATTAAAAACTCCGCGATCGCATATATTTAATATTCTGTCGGTCGCGGCGCTGCGCGGATTTCCGTGGAACGCCGGATACGCCGCGGCGAAGTGGGGCGCGCGCGGATTGACGGAAGTGCTGCGGGCGGAATTTAACAATCAACCGCGCGTCACGGCCGTTTACCCGGGCGCGACGGACACCGCCGCATGGGACGGTGCGCCGTTTCCGCACGACCGCTCGAAAATGATACGTCCCGAAGCGATCGCGGAATTAATAATGAATAACTGGCGATCGGACGCTCCCGAGCCTGAAATTATCATCGAAACGCCGCCCGGCGCCGTGGGCGGATAAAGATAAATTAACGAATTTTCAGATTTCTTAACTCGACCACGGCACGTAACAATTCTCCGACGTTCCACGCCTGCGCGAAACAGCCGTCGGGCGCGTGCGGAGAATCGCCCGACGCGACTTCATAAATCGGCTTCGGAATTATATTTTTAACGATCACGTTCTGTAAGATCGGCTCGAGAAACGCGAGTGCTTCCGTTCTGCCGTGACGCGCGGCCCACGCCCGCGCGAACGGGCCGAGCAGCCACGGCCATACGGTTCCCTGATGATAGGCGCCATCGCGCGCGGCGGGATCGCCGGAGTAGTTTTTTTTATAATATTTATCGTCCGGCGCGAGCGTCCGGACTCCGGCCGGCGTCACCAGCGCGTCGCGCACCTCCGCGAGCGCGAGCGCTCCGTGATCGCGCGCGGCGAGTTCGGGCGCGAGCGACATGATAAATATTTGATTCGGACGCAGCGATTCGTCGCGTGTTCCCGCGTCGTCGACGCAGTCGGAATAGTAATTAAAGCGTTCGAGCCAGAATGTCCGGTCAAAATTAGATTCCAATTTGCGCATGCGCTCCGCCGCGTCCGCGGCGGCGCGCGATTCGCCGCGCGCGAGCGCAAGAGTCTTAAATATACGATTCGCATGATACCAAAGAGCTTGAATTTCAATCGGCCGTCCGTGTCGCGGAGTCACGGGAACTCCCGCGACGCGCGCGTCCATCCACGTGAGCGCGACGCCCGGCTCGCCGCCGCGCAGGAATCCGTCCGCGTCCGCGCGAATGCCAAAGTCCGTTCCTTTTTGATAATTATCCATAATGATCTTGAGTTTTGGATAGATCGCGTCGAGGACGAACGCCGCATTCTCGCCGCCGCAACGATACAATTCTCCGCAGCAGTCGAAAAGCCAGAGCGATGCATCCATGCTGTTGTATTCGACGGCTCCGTCCGCGTCGGGCAGGCAGTTCGGCAGCATGCCGTTTCGCGAATGCTCAAGAAACGTTTGAATACAATTCCGGGCCTCCGCGCGGCGCCCCGTCGCAATGCAAATTCCGGGAATGGATATCATCGCGTCGCGGCCCCAATCGACGAACCACGGGTAGCCGGCGAACAGCGTCGTGCCGCCCGCGCGTTTGACAATAAAAGAATCGCCCGCAACGGCGAGCCCGTCGGCCGCCGCGTCGCCGAAGTTTCTTAACGATTCGCGCCGCCGCCTCTCCGCGTCGATCTGTAATATCAAATCGCCGAATTCGCGCCGGTCGAGGCTCGCGCAGAGCCAGAATTCGCCTCCGGCCGGCAGATCCGCCGTCATCACGAACGGATTATATAAATCTTCGATCGCGTCGAAACCGCGCTTCGATTCCCACACATACTCAAAATTAAAATACCAACCGGGCCCCTCCCGCACGTCCATTGGCGCCGAACTACTAAAATACATTTCCGGAAGATTATCGTAAGGACGGATCGCAACCGCGTTTCCATTATTAATAAATCCGCGGCGCACGTCGTCGTTTTTTCGCATCATCCAGTGGTCCTGCCGGAACGCGACGAGCGGGCGCAAGATTAATTTCGCGCCGCCGCCCTCGATCAATCGATAACGAATCGCGACGCTGCGTTCGCCGCGCGGCATCGCAATCGTTTTCTCGATTCTTAAATTATTTATTTTCCAGACCGTGCGGTGAAACGGATCGCGGGCGCAGGATTCAATCGATTCGTAGCCGCGCGGATGCACCACACCCGTATAGTTATTTGTAGAAATTGCGAAACGCCCGTCGTCCGATTCAATCTCCTCCTCGACTTTCGAAAGCATCGCGTGGCGAGCCGCGGGCGGACGCAGCGCCGCGACGAGCAATCCGTGGTAGCGCCGGTCGTTGCGGCCACAAACCGTCGACGCCGCGTACGAACCGGCCCCGTTCGTTTCCAGCCACTCGGCGAACGCGTCGCCGGGGGCGATCATTGCGCGTCGCGGAGTCCGCGCCGTGCGGACGTCCGCCAATCATTATGATTCAAAAATCTCCACGTCCGAAAATCGGCGTTTTCTCCGGTTACGATCCCCGACCGTGGGTGATGGCCGAATGCGCGGATCATGATATTAAGGTTATCGAATCGTTGATCGATCGATTGGAAAAGACAAAACAGTTCGAACTTTACTGGCCCGGACGCGAGCGCAGGGGACACGACCGCGTATGCCACACGCCGCGACTCTGCGAAAGTTACGCATCGGAGTTCGCAAATGCAAGCGTTGACGCATTATTAAATATTCATCCGACGTGGACGTTTCCCCAAACGAGCCAGAAAGTCGTGTCGGCGTACGAGCAAAAAGTGCGCGCGAACGACGCGACGTTTCGCGCGCGGCTATTGTTAGCATCCATTCAGGACACGACCGTGCCCGGGATGGTTTCGGGCATGGCGACGGGCGGATCGTTTACACAAAACGGCCAGTCGTTTGTGCACGTTTATGGAGATTTCGATTCGAAAGATACAATACTCGAAATCGCGCGGGGACTACAATTTCTCGTTGGACGCGCGCGGCAGGCGAACGCGGCGCGCACGATCGTTCAGAATCTACATAAATTGCATGCGATCGAATTCGGAAGTTTTTCATTACAAATGCCGACGACGCGCATCAATCAGGAGGAACTCACGCAACGCTACGGAATCACGAGCGAATCGCTCGACCAGCAGGTTTTCCTCGACCGCGCATTTGTCATGTTCGACTGGAAAGGCGAACCGGGGCGGTCGCCGATTCTTAAAATTAAGGAAAACCGCGTTGAACAGGCCGTGAAAAAGAATTATGATTCGAATCCGGAGAAATTCGGCGTTATCAAAGGCCGGAGCGTGTCGCGCGATAAGTATGCATTGCAGGTCGCAATGTATTTCGCCACGTCCGACATCGCCGACGAACGCGGCGCCGGAGCTGTAACCATCAAATGCCAGGACGAGTGCTCGGGCAAATTCGCGACTTGTTGCATGGCCACGAGTTTCCTCGGAAATGATACAGATCCGCTCGGCGACAAGAAACGCATGATTCCGACCTCGTGCGAGACCGATCTGCCGACGATGTATTCTCAATATTTACTGAAAGAGATCGCCGGCACTCCCGCCGGTTTCGGCGATTTTCGATATGTTAAAACTGATCCGAAGAGCGGCGAGACGCTGCTCGCGATCGTCAACTGCGGCCAACATCCTTTATATTTCGCCGGACGCGAATCGGATTCGCTCGTTCGAAAAAATGAGCAGGTGGACTACCCCGGACAGGAACATTTCTACGCCGCCGGCGGCGCCGCGGTCCGCATGCGCACGGCCGGAGGACAGGATGTTACCGTTGCGCGGCTCGGTTCGGAGAACGGCAGATTATACTTGACCGCGACCGTGATGCGCACGATCGACGTGCCGACGTCGCGCCACGATCATTACAATAAAGCGTGGCCGATTCTCGAGGGCACCGTGCCCGTCAACGACCAAGTTCTCGGCCGCCGCTGGCCGAGCAATCATCTGGCTTTTGTTTATGGCAATCATCTGGAAGCCGTCACGGAGATCGCGGAGCGCATGAATATTGGGTATACCATTTGGAACCGCGACGGAGCGGAGTATTCGCGACCAAGTTAACGTTATGCGACCGATGCGAGTACAATTCATCGCCGCATTCTTATTATTTCTATTCCATGCTTGCATAGCGACGGCCGCGCGCGAGGACACACGACCGGCGTCACAAAAAGTAACGTTAATGTCGCTCCGCATGCCGTTTTTTGATAATGAATTGCAAACTTTACTTCCGGAACCGGAATATAAGAGTTTGCAGGCGTCGAGTTACAATCGGGCGTCTATAAAAAGAGGCGAACCCGGCTGGTTTGCCGACAGCGACGGTACCGGATTCATTCGTGTCGAGGAAAACAATGGACACAAAGAATGGGTGATCATGGAGCACGACGGTCCCGGCTGTATCACGCACATGTGGACGCCGTTCTTTTACAATGGGAACCTAAATGATCATATCGGGCCAAATATCCGAATTTATCTCGATGGCGCGAAGGAACCTCTTATCGATGAATCTTTCATACAATTAACGCTTTGTCGCGGAAGTTTCAATGCGGCACAACAAACCGCCCGCGCCGGCGTCTGCGATCTGCCCGTCCCGTTTGGTCGTTCCTGTAAAATCACAATGACGGGACGGCCTTTTTATTATATTATTAATTATCGGGCATACAGGGCCGGAACGGAGGTGACGACGCTTCTCCGCAGGGATCTCCGTAGCCACATGCTTCAAGTGGTAAATTTTGACCCAAATTGGCGGCATACTTGGGAATCCACCATTCAGCCGCTGGATCAGTTCTTTCGAATCATACCAGGACCGACCGGAATTGTAAAATATGTGCTTCCAGAGGGGCCCGCGTGCGTTTGGGATTTTACGATTCAGTTTAATAAACAGATTCGTAATTATGATGCCGCCTTGCGTTCGCTTGTCATTCGAATGACGTTCGACGAGGAAGTCACGGTCGAGTGTCCTGTCGGCGACTTTTTCTGCTGTCCAGATTCTTTACATCCATTGAAAATGGCATATCGCACGGTTGACGCTGAGGGCCGGATGACATGCCGCTGGGTCATGCCGTGGAAGTCAAGGGCGACCGTTGAATTGATCAATCGTGGGACGGATGTCATTACCGGTAATATTCATGTTAATTATAGACATTCGGACTGGAGCGAAAAAACCATGCACTTCCACGCATCCTGGCACCCCGACGAAATTCTTCCGGGCACGCCGATCGTCGACTGGAATTTAATAACCATTCAAGGCAAGGGCGTGATCGTCGGCGACGCGCTGACGGTGCTGAATCCGACGCAGGGCTGGTGGGGCGAAGGTGACGAAAAAATTTATGTCGACGGCGCGTGGGATGCGGGCTTTCCGACGCAGTTCGGAACCGGCACGGAAGATTATTATGGTTGGGCGGGCGGCGTCGTGCCAACGCGCGCCGACGAATTCAGCACGTCGTATGTCGCCAACGTCCGCGTCGGCGGCGTCGACGGCAATGGCACGCGCGGATATAACATTTGCACGCGCGAACGCGTCCTCGACGCGATTCCGTTTAACAGTAGTTTACATTTCGACATGGAAGCGTCGGCGGGCGTCGACCAGCGTGCGCCGACCGACATGCTCGGTTATTCGGCCGTCGTATTCTGGTATGCGCTGCCGGGCGCCACTTGCAATCGCACGATGAATATGAACGAAACCGCGGCGCCGATCATGACGCTCGACGACCTCGCGCGGCGCGCGAACGCCGCGCGAGCGAAGTCGCGATAGTTAAATTATCTAAATTACGGACAAACCGCCGCGGGACGTTTCAAAATCGCCGCGCACGCGAGGCCGATCAGTAAAAATCCGACCGCCTGTTCGATGAGAGCCGCGATTAGAAAGCCCGTCGGAAATCCGTACCAATTCCAATAGGAAAAATCGATCGCCGCCACGCTCGCGATGCCAATCGCCGCGCCCGCAATCGTCCTGCACAGGAATCCCGCGTTCATTTTACTAATAATCACGGCGCAAACGAGCGCGCAGGCAATATTACTGATAAACTCGTTGATGAGTTGCTGCGGAGACATCGGTTCGTCGCCGTGATTTGTATAAACTAAAATACCGTGCGGGCCTTCCTTCATTTTGGCCGTGAATCTCTCTTCCTCGGCCGCTTCCTTTACTTTCGACAGCATTCCCGACATGTCCCGTCCGGGAAAAAAGTAAAATCCCGATTCGGTAATATTCTCTTTCATCGCTTTGACGATCGGTTCGTCGTTCTTGAAGACTTTCAGCTGATCATTGCTATAACTAATCGCCACGTGCCAGGCGAAGCCCCAAAAAAACATTAATAATCCACCGACGATGGTTGCGATAACAATTCTCATATCAAGCCTCGAAGAAAAGAGAGTGGGGTGAATTCTCGAAACCGGGCCGATCCTACGAAACCGCCGGTGCCGCCGCCCCGCACAAATCCGAAATGATTGCGATGGTTACGCTTTCACGACCGGTTCGCCGCGCCGCCGCATCACAAACAATCGCTCCTCGCCGCGCCGCTTTTCGACTGAATTTCCGGGGATTTCGCAGTGTTCAATTTCAAAATCGCGTCCAAATCGCGATTCAACTTCACGCTCGGTCATCGGAAACGGCGGACCCTCCGTTCCTTCGCGAAACGGATACAATAATGCAACGATCCGGCCGCCGGGGACGAGCACGTCGCGCGCCATCGCTACATATAAATCGCGCAACGTCGGGTCGATCGCGCAGAAACACGTTTCCTCCACGATCAAATCGAACGACGCGTGAAAGCGCGCGGGCAAATGCAACACATCGGCGCGCGCTGTTTTGCATTTTTCGGGAGGAATCCAAAGATTCCGCCTCAAATGGCGCAGCGCCGCGAGCGCTTGATTTGTAAAATCGACGGCGACGACATCAAATCCGAGTTTTGCAAGAAACAGCGCGTCGTGTCCGCGCCCGCATCCGGGCACGAGGACGCGCGCGGGCGGCCGCGACGAATTGTTTTTTGTAAAGAATTCGGCAAGCGGCGGCGCCGCCGCGCCCAGATCCCATCCTGTGTCTTTATTTTTATAACGAATCTCCCAGAATTGCGGTTCGCGCACGGGCGCGGCCTCCTCCGGCGCGAATTTTTCGCGCGGAGCCGGTGTCGGAACGCCGGATTCCGTTTCCATCGTTAAATTAAACGATATCCCCGGGATCGGGACCTGTATAATCTACAAAATTATTCCGCGATTCGATCACGCGAACGAGATGCAAATGGACGCCGTGGTATTGTTGTAATTCGTCGTCGACCGCCTCCCAAAACTTGATCGCCATATTCTCGGCCGTCGGAATCACGGATTCGAACATCGCGACGTCGTGATTTAAATGTTTATGATCGCACGGATTGTGAATTACTTTTTGTAATATATCATTCAAATCCTTCAAATCCATCACCATGCCGGTCTTGCGCGGCAGCGCGCCGCGGACGGTCACTTCGATCGCGTAATTGTGCCCGTGGCCGTTTTTATTGTTACAAACGCCGTAGATCCGTTTGTTCTCGGCGTCGGATAGGTCCGGATTGTGGAGGCGGTGAGCCGCGCAAAACTCGATGCGCCGTGTAATGGTGATCATGGGAATGGATGGAGAATCGGTCCAAATGCGCGCGGCGTCCAGCGGATCGCCGTTGGCGAAGGCGCGCGCATGGCATTATCCAGAGCACCGAATCATGGCCAACAAGCTCGCGAACTCCGCAAGCGCGTTTCTTCGCGCGGCCGCCGGCCATGACGTCGACTGGCATCCGTGGGGCGCGGAGCCGTTCGCCCGCGCGCGCGAAATCGGCCGTCCGGTGCTGCTCGACATCGGCGCGAGCTGGTGTCATTACTGTCATGTGATGGACGCGCAATGTTATCAAAACGCGGACGTCGCGAAAATTCTTAATGAAAAATACATAACAATTCGCGTCGATTGCGACGAGCGGCCCGACGTCGACGCGCGCTATCAAGCCGCCGTCGCGCAAATGACCGGCGCGTCGGGCTGGCCGCTCACGGCGTTTCTCGCGGACGACGGCGGGCTCTTCTACGGCGGATCGTTTTTCCCGCTGCGGCCGGAGGGATCGCATCCGGGTTTTATACAAATCTTGACGTGGGCCGCGGAATTATACAAAAGCGGGCCGGAAAAGCGCGCGGCCGAGGGGCGGCGGCTGCGGATCACGCTCGCGGCGCGATCGTCCGCGCGCGAAACCGATCCCGCGCCGCGAAATGAGATATTACAGAAATTCGCGTCGCGGCTTCTCGACACGGCCGACCGGCGCAACGGCGGATTCGGCGACGCGCCGAAATTCCTTCTGCCGAACGCCGCCGATTTTTTATTAACTTTTGGCCATCGCTACCAAAACGCGTTCGCGCGCGATTTTGCGAAACACACGCTGTTGCAAATGATCCGCGGCGGCGTGCACGACCGCATCGGCGGCGGATTTCATCGATATTCGACAGACGAACGGTTCGAAATACCGCATTTTGAAAAACTCCTCGCGCACAACGCGGAAATGTTAACGGTGCTTTCGCGGGCATCGTTATATTTTAACGATTCGGAAATTCTCGACGCCGCGCGCGGAACCGCGTCATTCATGATCGAAACGCTACAAAATGCGGACGGCGGTTTCGCGGCGAGCCAGGACGCGGGCATCGGAGGCGTCGCGGGCGAATCGTATACATGGACGCGGGCCGAAATCTTACAAATCGCCGGTCCCGAACTCGCGCCGTTCGCCGATTATATGTATCAATTGGACGATGCGGGCAATTTCGTGGATCGGCGCGGCCACCACGTGCTCTCGCTCCGCGTTTCGACGGCTTCGGCGGCGCGCAAATTTCAAATGCAACCGGACGCGGCGGCGGCGGCGTTTCGCGAACTCGAATCGCGTCTGCGGAATGCAAGAATCCAAAAACCGAAGCCGGCGATCGATCGGACGCTCGTTCCGGCGTGGAACGCGCTCGAGGCGCGCGCGCTGCTCGAGGCGTCGGACGTATTTGAACATTTCGAATCGGATATATACAAAAAAATGCGCGAATCGGCGCGGCGCGCGATCGAGGTATTGATACAACAAAAAACCGGCGCCGGCAGCCGCATCGAGCGCGCGCCGGGAGCACCGTCCTTTCTCGCGGATCACGCCGCGCTCGCCGAATCGTTTATATTACTATTCGAGCGCGGCGGCGGCGAGAAATGGCTCGCCCTTGCCGAAATCGAAATACTACAAACGATCGACGCGTTCTGGCACGAACCGGCGCGCGCTTTCGCCGATCGCGATCGCGGCGACGCCGGGATCGACGGCGCCGGATTTGTAATGATACCGTTCGACGACGGCGCGCACGCGTCCGGCAACGCGATCGCGCTGCGCGCGTGCGCAAGATTTTTGTATCATCGCCCGAATACTAAGATTGAGCGGGCGGCCGCGGCGCTTGCCGACGCGACGGCGACGATCCTCGGAAACGGAGAGCCCGCTTCGTACGCTGCGGCGGCCGGTTCGCTCGCTTTTGTTATGAATCCGCCCGTACGCGTCGCGCTTTCGGGTAAAACGTCGCCGGCGCGATCGGAACTGCGGCGCGCCGCGCTTTCCTTTCCCGGCGTCGTCATTGTTGAGAACGACGCGCGTCAGGCGTCGCCTCGCAGTGAGTCGCCCGCCGTCGCGATCGTCTGTGTCGAATCGCGTTGCCTCCCTCCCTGTCAAAGCGCGGACGAACTCCGTCGCGCAATCCTTTCCGTGTCCGCGGACAAAAAAACCGCACCAAGTTGATGCTGTATTGCGTTTGGTTTAGACTTCCGTGAACGCCCACGAAACTGCGGCATCGGAAATCCCGTCCCACCAAACCAAACGGCACTCGACAGTCAACTTTCCTGGTCCTAAAGCTCTACCGCAAATCCGCGCCGCGCAGTTTTATTCTTATATTCAGCTTCAACGGCAGCTTCCAAATTCGCTAATAAAAACACCGAGGTACTCACACCATGCCCATTAAGAAGGTCTGGATCGAGGAGGGTTGCATTTCCTGCAACCTCTGCGAGGACCTTTGCCCGGAGGTCTTTGAAGTGCCGGCGGGAGAAACGAGCGTCATCCGTCCGGGCGCCGAACCGCAATACGGACCTCTCGACGCCAAAATTAAAGAAGCCGCGGAGTCGTGCCCCGTGGAAGTCATCAAACTCAAGGAAGAAGCTTAGATTCGAAGATTGTTACAACTGAGCCGCGACGGCGTTTGACAACCGTCAGTTGGCACACGGAAAACGGGCGTCGCGAGCGCCCGATTCCGGATCGGGCGCATTTGTTGACATAGGCTACGGCCGGCATGTAAGGTTCGCCGCCTCTTCGTCTGCGGCCCTGCAGATCCTTGCTGCCCGCCCATTTCACCCCCACCCCGGCACCCCGGGAAACGCATGCGATTACTTAAATTCGCGCCGCCCGCATATTTAACAAAATACGCGGCGTGGCTAACCGGAATTTACTTAGCTTTCGGCCACGGAATCGTTTCGGCGGAGCAGGTTCCCGCGCGGTACACGCCGCCGACGGATATTTCCGTCGATGGCCACCTCTTCGACAGCCTGTTCATTCTCGTCACGTGGATGATTCTCGGCCTGTTCGTGGCGATGACCGCCATTCTTATCTATTCGATGATCGCGTTTCGCCAAAAGCCGGGGAAACGCGCGGTTTATGAAAAAGGCGACTCCAAGAAAGACGCGGTGAAGTCGGTCGCGTTCGCGATTGCGATCTTCCTCGGCGTCGACGGCCCGCTGCTCGGTTTTTCGCACCGCGACGTTATTGATAATTTCTGGAATTTTCCGAACACCAAGGAAATCGATAACGATAAAGACGTACTCCGCGTCGAAGTTCTGGCGCAACAGTGGGCGTGGAATTTTAGATACGCGGGAAAGGACGGCAAATTCAACACCGCCGACGATATTGTAACATTAAACGATTTTCGCGTCCCCGTCGGCAGAAAAGTTTTATTACAATTGACGTCGAAAGACGTCATCCACAGCATGTTCCTGCCGAATTGCCGCATCAAGCGCGACGCCAATCCCGGCGAAATCACGCGCATGTGGTTTCAAACAAAAAATGACGCCGTCGGCGATTATCAAATCGCCTGCGCGCAAATGTGCGGATATGCGCACTACTTGATGCAAGGCAGCTTCAAGGTTCTCTCGGAACAGCAATGGACCGATTGGTACGGCGAATCGGCGCGCATTTCCGAAAACTGGGCGACGGCGCAGAACGAATTCGAGGGCAAACACGCCGAGTTGAAGGCCCGGAATAACTATTCGTGGGGTTGGGAATGGAAATCCCAACCGCCGCAGTAGTCCTGAATAATTGTTATAATCATTTTGATTATTTTCCAAGACCCGCGGTAAATCTTTAAGACTGCATTTATTAATTTAATTGGAGCCCCTATCCGTGGACGATCACATTCACCCGGAACCGACATCCTTCATTTCGAAGTATATTTTTTCGCACGACCACAAGGTCATCGCGAAACAGTTCATATTCCTTGGACTGTTCGGACTGCTTTTCGGCGGCGTGATGGCGATGATCATCCGCTGGACGATCGCGTATCCGGGCGAGCCGTTCCCTGTGCTCGGAAAACTACTGTTCTCCGACACGAACGGCCTCCTGTCGAACGATCGTTACGCCATGTTCTTCACGATGCACGGCACGATCATGATATTTTTCGCGATCACGCCCATCCTGATCGGCGGTTTCGGTAATTTTACAATACCGCTGATGATCGGCGCGCGCGACATGGCGTTTCCAACGCTGAACATGTTGTCGTTCTGGGCGTATTTCGTATCGGTATTATTTCTGGCGGGCTCGTTCTTCGTACCGGGCGGCGCGTCGGCCGGCGGATGGGTCGCTTACCCGCCCCTCGCATCGACACAATTCCAAGCGGGCTGGGGCCACACGTTTTGGTTATTTGCAATTTACTTCGTGGGCGCGTCGTCCACGATGGGCGCGATTAATTATATTACAACGGTCATCCGGCTGCGCGCGCCGGGCATGGGCTGGTTCGATATGCCGCTCACGATCTGGGGCCTTTGGTTGACGGCCGTGCTGAATGCGCTCTTCCTTCCGGTGTTGACGGGCGGCGCGATTCTTATGATTCTCGACCGCGTCGCGGGAACGCATTTTTATACCGCCGCGTCGCTCGGACAAAAGGGCGGCGACCCGATTCTTTGGCAACACTTATTTTGGATTTTCGGCCACCCGGAAGTTTATATCTTAATTCTTCCGGCGTGGGGCATCGTTAGCGATTTGCTTTCGTTCTTTTCGCGAAAGCCCGCGTTCGGATACCGCGTCACCGCCTGCGCGATGATCGCGATCACGATTCTTTCCGCGCTTGTGTACGGCCACCACATGTTTACGACGGGCATGTCGCCGATGCTTTCGGAAAGCTTCCAGATCCTGACGATGATCATTAGCATTCCGGCGGCGATCTTTTTCGAGAACTGGCTGCATACGATTTGGCACGGCCAGATACGCCTCGCGACGCCGATGCTCTTTTCGCTCGGGCTCGTATTCGTATTCGGCCTCGGCGGTTTGTCCGGCCTTTATTTGGGATCGATCGCGACGGATTTGTATCTACATGATACTTATTTTGTCGTCGGCCACTTCCACCTGACGATGGCCGCCGCCGTATTGTTTGGATCGTTCGCGGCGATCTATTTCTGGTTTCCGAAAATGTTCGGACGGATGATGAACGATACGCTCGGAAAGATACATTTCTGGCTTTCGGTCGTGCCGCTTACCGCGGTTTTTGTGGGCATGCTCATCGTGGGTTACGCGGGGCACCACCGCAGGACGCCGAGCCTGCAGGCCTATGAATATCTGAAGCCTTTGCAACAGATGAACGTCTGGATCACGGTCGCGGCGCTGTCGCTCGGAGCGGCGCAGGTTTTGTTTATTATCAATTTCTTCATGAGTCTGTTCGCGGGCCCGAAGGCACCGAACAATCCATGGGGCGTCGGAACGCTCGAATGGATGCTTCCGTCGCCGCCGAAATATTATAATTTCGAAAAGATTCCGAACATTTATTACGGACCGCACGAATACGGAAACCCGTCCGTCAAGGATCGCGACTGGGTCGGCCAGTGGGAAGATCCGAAGAACCCGGGTTCCGGCGGACCGAACGCCCACTGAACGGATTCGCCAAGTTTTCGCCAACCCCACGTTTGCAGCAATCATATCATGATCGCCGGAACCGTCGATTCGAAACGCGTGGCGCTCGCGCCCCGCGCGATCGACGCGCGCATCGGCATGATGCTGTTTCTGGCGTCGTGGGGAATGGTTTTCTTAACATTATTTTTTTCCTACGCCGTTCTCCGTTTTCAAGCGCCCGTGTGGCCACCCGCCGACGTGCCGCCGTTGCCGACGAATGTAAAGATTTTCGCGTGGACGAACACGATATTGATGATCGTGAGCAGTGTTTTTCTAAAAAATGCGTTCGGGCGCCGATTGAATTCGCCGCGATCGATCGTGTTCGTCGGCGCGACGATGCTTTGCGGCCTCGTTTTCCTATTCTTACAAATCGAGACGTGGCTCGAACTCTGGCGTCCTGGAATGTATATGTCCGACGGGACGTATCAGAGTCTGTTTTACTTATTAACCGGATTCCACGCGCTGCACGTGGCCGCGGGATTATTACTATTCATCTGGACGCTTCCGGGTCTCCGCGCGCTCGCGGGAATCGGCCCGCGTCCGACCGCCGATCGCGCGATTCATTATGAAGTGCGCGCGTATTCGGTCTCGATGTTCTGGCATTTCGTCGACGTCGCGTGGCTCGCGACGTTCGCGGTGGTCTATTTTACATAATCAAATTTAATCAATACCAAAACGCAAAGCTTCAAACCGTGAACTACAAATTCCTCGGAAACTCGCTGGCGGCTCTCTCGGCGGCCTGTATTGGAATTGTTGCATGCGAACCGCTTCCGCCGCTCACGACGCCCGATACGTTTACGATGTCGAAATTCGACGACGAAGGCAACGTCACGGGCGCGGAGGAGGTGAAACAGGTCAAATTCCTCGACGCGGACAGCAAGGAGTTTACAGTTTCCGCCGATGTATTAAATCGTGGAAAACTTGCATTTCGCACGCTTTGTTCGTCGTGCCATGGGAAAAACGGCGACGGACTCGGCCCGTCGGCGGCCGGTCTCGTGCCTCCGCCCCGAAATTTCGCAGCGCCCGGCCAGTCATTACAATTCAAGTTCAAGAGCGTGCCGTCGGGCGACCTTCCGACCGACGACGATTTAGTGCGCACGGTTCGCGCCGGCCTCCACGGAACCGCAATGTTAAAATGGGACGTCTCCGAAACGCGGCTCCGGGAAATTATTCAATATATTAAAACGCTCAACAGCCGTTGGGGCACCGAGGGCCCCGGCAAGCCGATCGAGATGTCGCCCGATCCCGTCGCGGCGAAGAAACTGACCCGGGAGGACGCTATTAAAATCGGCCGCTGGCAATTCCATTCCAAGGCGCGCGGCAACTGCGCGGGCTGCCACCCGTCGTATATTACACAAAGCGAATATACACAATTACTGAAGGACAACGGTAAAGACTCCGACACGTTGCGCGAAAGCGCCTCGTGGCCCATTCCGACGGAAAGTTCCTATGGCGTCATGATCACGCCGCCGGATTTTACATTTCATGAACTTCGATCGATTACGAAAGTCGATCCAAGCGCATCGGCGGACGAACAGACGAAACAACATGCGGACCGTCTCACGGATTTGTATCGCGCGATCGGCACCGGCATCGGCGGCGCGGCCATGCCGAAATGGAAAGATTCGCTGAAGGAGGAGGAATTGTGGGGTCTCGTTTATTTTGTCGATTCTCTCATCGATATCAAATGGGATCCGAATCCTCAGAAGCGCGCCGACTTCATGAAACGCCTCCGTTCGGGCAATTGATAAATTAAATTATCGAATACCATCGAATATCGAAGCCATGCAACACGATCCAAACGACCGCGCCAAAGGCAGAATCGAGCGAGTGATCGCCGATCTCGTCGGACGGCGCTCCGTTTGGATCGTACTGATGGCCGTCGCCGCGGGACTTCCGCTCGCCAAGGCGTACAGCATCAAACTGCCGCCGACGCCCGCGAAAATACGACAGATCCCGAATTTTACATTAATGGATCAGGACGGAAAACCGTTCGGCGTCGAACAACTGAGCGGCAAACTCTGGGTCGCGAATTTTATATTTACAAGTTGTCAGACGGTTTGTCCGAAACTGACGAGCGCGATGGATCGCGTCCGCATCCGCGCCAAGAATATGAAAGGCGCCGTTCAGTTTATTAGTTTTACGGTGGACCCCGCGACGGACACGATCGCCGTTTTGGATCAATATGCACAAAAACACCACGCTCGCGGCGATTGGAATTTCCTGACCGGTCCCGTCGAAAGCGTGCGAAATGTAGTCATCGACGGATTCCGAATCGGAATGGGTCCCCACAACGGTGCGGCGCCCGTCAATGAACAAAAAGAAAGCGCGCTCGAATCGCAAAAATCGAACGCCGCCGCCGAACTGCTCTCCGCGGCCCACGGCGCGCAGCTCGTTTTGGTCGACAAGGACATGTGGGTCCGAGGTTTTTACAATCCCGACAAGGAAGGCATCGACCGCCTCATGTTCGAGATGGGATTGATCGCGAATCTCGAGGGCGTCGACCTGCAGGGCCTCGATCCGACAGTCCCAAATAAACCGATCAATAAACATAAATAATACGAACGTTAACAATTTATCGACGAACACCGATATATAAGCATTACCAACATGTGGAAAACTACTTTCTGGCTTTTGTTTTGGAGTTGCACTCCCTACGTCGTGTTTTTTGGTTTCAATCGCCACGGCGGGATCGGCGTGATTCCGATTTTGGTTCTCGGATTGACCATGGCTTGCATCCTCTGTTGGTACGTGCTGTTCCGCGCCGGCGACCTCCCGAAGATCGACGGTTGAAGATCCGAATATCCAATATTAACGAATTCCCATATACTAACTATCTAATTCATTAACGAATGAGCCAGACACACGCCGCCGCCGGCCATGATGCGCACGGCCACAACGATCACGGCCATGACGATCACGGGCACGGCATGCCCGCGTTGCCCGACGCCGGATTCGGCACCGCGACGAATGGTAAGATTGCCATGTGGATGTTCCTCGTCACCGACGGTCTCACGTTCGCGGGACTCCTTCTCGGATACGGTTATTTGAGAATTAAGAATACCGACTGGCCGAATCCGCAGGACGTCCTCGGCATCGCGCTCACAGGTATCGCGACGTTTCTGCTCATTTGCAGTTCGGTCGCCATGGTGATGTCGCTCGCGGCGGCGTCCGAAAACAACAGATCCGGAATGTTAAGATGGCTGTTTCTGACCGCGCTCGGCGGCATGGCGTTCCTCGGAATTCAAGCGTACGAATACAACCATAATATCCACGAGGGAATTAAACTCTGGGGCATGGTCAAACCGGAACATTTGGAGGCGGGCGAGAAATGGAAATTCGCCGGAGTTCCCGACAACTTCGCGTCGACTTTTTATCTCGTCACCGGATTCCACGGCATGCACGTCACGACGGGCGTCATTTATCTTTTGGTCATGTTCTTCAAGGGACTCGGGCAGAAGAAAATCACGCCCCAATACTATAATTTGCTCGAGATCGCCGGCCTGTTCTGGCACTTCGTCGATCTTGTCTGGATCCTCGTTTTTACATTTATTTACTTAATTTAACGAACAAACCTCGAATCGATTCCAATGGCCGGACACGACCGAAAAACATATATTAAGATTTTTCTTACGCTTACGATCCTGACGGCGATCGAAGTCGCGATTCCATTTATCGATAGAAAATACGGCGGCAAGTTCGGCGCGCGCGAGGCGGGATTATTCCTGACATTCACGCCGCGATGGTCGAGCTCGATGCTGTTCATGCTGTCGATCGTGAAAGCGGGCCTCGTCGGTCTTTACTTCATGCATTTGAAGTATGAAACGAAATGGCTAAAATTCATCGCGATGCTCCCGGCGATCGCCGGTTTTTACGCCGTGATGATGTGCGGCGAGGCATTCTATCGCTTTTTCTACGCCAATTGGAACATGCTCGACCCGGTGTCGCAGGAACTTCTCGATAAATTCGTCGCGGCGAGATAACTCATGAAACGCATCCTTCCCGCGCTCATTTTGTTTATGTTCGCGCTCGCGCCCGCCGCGGCCGCGTGCCCGACGTGCGGCATCGGCGGCAAACTTGGATTCCTCGGACCGGTCATTTACGGGCTGTTCATGTCCGCGCCGTTTTTTATCAGTTACGGAATTTATCGTTATATTCGTAACCTGCAAGACCGCGTCAAATAGTTAATTTTACTTTTTCGGCGACGGATGCGAGCCCGTCGCGCCGCCGCCGTGGGCGGGACTCGGCGACGGGGGCGGCGGCAGTGAATTTGGCGGCAGTGGTTTTGGCGGCGCGTGTTTCGGTTCCTTGGATTCTTTAGGTTCTCTCGGATCCTTTGTATCTTTTGGATTCCTTGGATCTTTAGCATTCCTGCCGTCGGCCGGAGCCGGCTTCGATTCGGCGGGAACATAACGATTGCGCGGCAGCGACGACGGAGGCTCGTTCGGCGCCGCTTTGGATCCCGCGCCCGCAGTCGGTTTTGTCGCCGGTTTCGCCGACGCCAGCGTCCATTTGCGATCTTTCGCGCGGGCGTCGAGCGAGTCGAGGTGTTTCGCGAGATCCGAATCGAACAATTGGCCGCGGCCGCGCAATTCGGCGGCGTACAACCATTCGAACTGATCGGCGCCGACCAATTGATTATGATCGAGATCGTATTGTTTATAATCGGATTCGGACATGCCGCCGGCGCGCGCTTCTTTTAATGTTAATAATCCGTTCTTGTCCAAGTCGAGGCCTTGGAACACGCTTCGAAACCGTTCGAGCGTCATCGCTTTCGTGGAACTGTAGCGATCGCGCGGCAGCGGCGCAGGCGTTTCGCGCGGCGTCGCGCGCGACTCCGGCGATTTCGGATCCTGGACCGACGCGAACGACGCAACACCGCAGCACGCGCAAAGCGTGAGCGCGTTTTTTGCGAGTCGATTCGCTGTCTCGAATATCCAAGAAACCATGCTGGCAATGCGCCTCAAACCGCGGGCCATTTCACCGATTTTCAATGATCCCGTGTCGATTGCACATCGGTATGAATCATTTTGTCGGCATCGCACCGCGCTGGTATGAAGAAATCGCGTCTGGAAACGGCGCACGTGTTGATTGCACACCCGGAATGAGTTGCGCGCGATTATTCTCTCCGATTGACGCATAATCATCATCACCGGATATGTGGCGAATTCACCCCGTAGTATTGCTTTCGATCGCGAGCCTTGCGCTGGCGCTGGTCGCGGTTATTTCGCTCGGTGTCCTCGCGACGAGACGCGCATCCGCCGACGGAGAGCTTGCGCGGCTTCTCGCGGTCCGCGATCTCATCTTCGACGAATACGTGGAACCGGTGAACGGCGACGATCTGGCGCGCGACGCGATTCGCGGAATGGTCGAAGGACTTGATAACTATTCGCGTTATTACCCCGAGGAACGCGAATCCAAACAAGTGGAGGTCGAGACAACCGGACGCTTCGGCGGCATCGGAGTCGTGCTCGATCCGGAAATTTCGGACGCCGTCGAAGTGTTATTTCCGCAGCCGGGCTCGCCGGCCGAACAAGCGGGACTCCTTCCGGGCGCGCAGATTATTGCAATTGACGGAGTTCCGGTCGAGCGAATCCTCGATACTGAATTAACAGATCGAATCCGCGGTCCGGAAGGAACAAAAGTAAGAATTACGATGCACGCGCCCGACGATTCGAAAGCGCGGGAAGTCGAAATTAAGCGAACCGTCATGCGCGAACCGTCGGTCCGTCAAGTGCATATGTTAGATCCAAAGCGCGGAATCGGCGGGCTTTGGATCGGTAGTTTTTCCGAGGAAACGCCCCAACAGTTCGACACGGCCATTGAACAGTTAAAATCGCAGGGATTGAAAGTGTTGATCATGGATTTGCGCTTCGACGGCGGCGGCGTGCTCGATTCGGCGGCCGAAATCGCCAACCGATTTATCAAATCCGGCGATATTTACGAAACGCGCGGACGGAAAAATATTAAGAAATACGCGGCGGTCGCCGAGCGCGCGACGCTGGCGGGCATGCCGGTGGTTATTTTAGTAAACGGCGAAACGGCGTCCGCGAGCGAAGTGTTGACGGCCGCGCTTTCCGATCACGGGCTCGCGGCGGTCGTCGGCGAACGGACGTACGGCAAGGGCGTCGTGCAGGCGCTGAAACGATTCGAAGACAATCACGCATATGTAAAAATAACGACTGCATATTACTTTACGCCGTCGGGACGAAATCTGGAGCGGCCGCGAAAAGAAGATGTAAACGATACGCGCGCCGGCGGCATCGCCCCCGACGTGGAAGTTCGGCTGTCGCGCGAGGAGCGGAGAGTTGTTATCAACGGACTGGCGCGGTTCGACGTTCCGGCGAAATACGAGACCGACGTCGCGCGGCGGCGCGGCATGCGGCAGGCTCCAAAGTCGTTCTTTGTCGATCCTCAGATGGAGGCGGCGCTCGCGCTCGTACGCGGCGACCGCGCGCCGGACCGGCGGCTGTAATATTTATTTTGTTTTTTGATTATTTAATATTCCGATGTTGACGCTCGGGATCGAAAGCTCCTGCGACGAAACGGCCGCGGCCGTGGTGCGGGACGGTCGGGAGGTGCTTTCGTCGATCGTCGCATCGCAGGCGAAACTCCACGCGCCGTTTCGCGGCGTGGTTCCCGAGATCGCGAGCCGCGGGCATTTGGTAATGATTCTCCCGGTGATCCAATCGGCGCTCGAGAAAGCAAATGTAACTTTAAACGATATCGAACTGATCGCCGTAACTCGCGAACCGGGTTTGATCGGCGCGCTGCTGGTCGGCGTCACAGCGGCGAAATCGCTCGCGTGGTATCTTAATATTCCAATCGTCGGCGTCGAGCATCTCGCCGCGCATTTGTATGCCGCGGCGATGGAAAACGGCGAAATTCCGTCGCCCTCCGTGGCGCTCGTCGCGTCGGGCGGCCACACGGCGTTATATCAATTTCAGTCGATGTCGAATTTCGAAATATTAGGTTCGACGTGCGACGATGCGGCCGGAGAGGCGTTCGATAAAGTCGCCGCGATGCTTGGACTGGCCTATCCGGGCGGGCCGAGCATCGAAAACGCGGCGAAAGGATTTGATATAAAAGATATCAACCGGCGCGGCGCGAATTTTAACAAACCGCGCGTTTCGAGCGGAGAGTTCGATTTTTCATTCAGCGGATTGAAGACCGCGGTTCGTTATCGAATCCATCCGCCGGCCGGAACGAAGCGGGAATTATCCAATGCGGACGTCGCGGAAATCGCGACCGCGTTTCAGTGCGCCGCCGTCGATCATCTCGTCGAAACGGCGATGAAGGCCGCGCGCGCGTGCGGCGCGAAAGCGCTGATCGCGGGCGGCGGCGTCGCGTGCAATCAATTGTTACGATCGAAATTGCGCGAATCCTGCGCCGCCATCGGCGTCGAATTGTTTATTCCGCGGACCGAACTCTGCGCGGACAACGCCGCGATGATCGCGGGGATGGGTTGGAAGTTATACATGGACGGCAGACGCGACGGTCTCGACATGGCCGCGCGGTCGACGGGAGCGGTATTGTAAAGTTTATCGATCCGCCGTGAATCCAAAAGAATTAAAATTACTGATGCGGCGCGTCGCGGCCGGAAAAATCGCGCCCGACGAGGCCGCGGAACGCCTCCGAACGACGGATTCTGTAAATTTACATTTCGCGAGAGTCGACACGGGCCGCGAATCGCGCTGCGGATTCCCGGAAGTTATCTTTGGAGCGCGCAAGTCGCCGAAACAAATTGCACAAATCGCCGCGGCCATTCTGCGGCGAACCGACCGGCTCCTCGTGACGCGCGCGTCCGAGGAGGCGTTTCTGGCGGTTCGCGAAATCGCGCCGGAGGCGAAATATTATGATGTAGCGCGGATCGTCGCCGTCCGCCGCGGGCGCGCCGAACGCGCCCGCAGATCGATGGTATTTATAGTAACTGCCGGAACGAGCGACATTCCGGTGGCCGAGGAAGCGCGCGTCACCGCCCTGATGTTCGGCGTGCGCGTCGAAACGGCGTTCGACTGCGGCGTCGCGGGCTTGCATCGTTTGATTCCGTTGATTCCTACAATTCGAAAGGCGCGCGCGATAATTGTTATCGCCGGAATGGAGGGCGCGCTCGCGTCCGTCGTCGGCGGCCTCGTGCGGCGCCCCGTCATCGCCGTGCCGACGAGCGTCGGTTACGGCGCGAGTTTCGGCGGCATCGCGCCATTGTTAACCATGATGAATTCCTGCGCCGCCGGAGTCTCCGTCGTCAACATCGACAACGGCTTCGGCGCCGGTTACCTCGCCGGCATGATCGCGCGCGCGTAAACCCCGTTCGTCGGCGCTTTCGAGCGACGACTCGCCGTCCTTCTCCTTCGAGGCGGCGATGGGTTATCCTTTTGCCGCAAAATGGTGGAATCCGGTCCGGCCCTCCTCGTCCTCGACGATGGTCTCGTGTTTCGCGGGCGCGCATGCGGCGCCGCGGGCGAGCGCATCGGCGAACTTGTATTTAATACTGCAATGTCCGGTTATCAGGAGATCGCTACAGATCCATCCTACCGCGGACAAATTGTATTAATGACGTATCCGCACATCGGCAATTACGGCACGAACCCGGAAGATGAAGAAAGCCGCGGCACGTTCTTGGAAGCTTTCGTCGTCCGCGACATGTGCCGGCAGCCGAGCAGCTACCGGAGCCGCGAATCGCTGCCCGAGTATCTCGCCCGCAACGGCGTCGTCGCCATCGAAGGGATCGACACGCGATTATTAACACGAAGAATCCGCGACGGACTCGTTAAAGGCATACTATCAACAACAGATTTAAACGAAAAATCGCTGCTCGAAAAAGTGCGGCGCTGGCAGGGTCTCGACGGCGTCGATCTCGCTTCGACCGTGAGCTGCGAAAAACGCTACGATTGGACGGAGGGTTATATTAACTTATCGCCCGGCGAGGAACGCCGGCGTCCGGCCAGGCGCCACAAAATTGTTGCATTCGATTTCGGCATCAAACGTAATATTCTCCGCGGGCTCGTCGAGACCGGCTTCGACGTCACCGTCGTGCCCGCGCGCACGAGCGAAACCGATGTTCTCGCGTGCCGTCCCGACGGCGTATTCTTATCGAACGGCCCGGGCGATCCCGCGGCGGTGACGTCCGTTTTTCCAACCATTCGCGCGATCGCGAAACGCCGGATTCCGATATTCGGCATCTGCCTCGGACACCAGATTCTCGGCCATGTCTTCGGCGCCTCGACGCGAAAAATGCCGTTCGGACACCACGGCGCGAATCATCCCGTTCAGGATTTGGAAACTAAGAAAATCGAAATCACTTCTCAAAATCATTCGTATGAAGTCGTGGCAGACCGCTGCGCCGAACTTCAGGTGACCCACCGTAATCTTAATGATAATTCCATCGAGGGAATGCGACACCGCGAATTGCCGGTTTTCTCCGTTCAGTATCATCCGGAGGCGTCGCCGGGCCCGCAGGATTCGCAATATCTATTCGGACGTTTTCTCGAACTCGTCGAAGCGAATCCGGTTTCTTAAATTAGCATCCGCCGGGCCCATGCGAACGAAACTGCCGGGTGTTTTTTGTTGTATTCTCGCGGCCTGCGCGGCGGCGCCGCGCGACGCGGGCGAATTCGCCGGACTCAACCCCGAAAACATCCGCGCCCACGTCGCGTTCCTCGCGGACGACGCGCTCGAGGGCCGGCTTCCGGGCGCCCGCGGCGGCGACCTCGCCGCAAAATACATCGCGACGCAGGCGGCGCTGCTGCGGCTCGCGCCCGGCGGCGAAAATCATAGTTATTATCAAAACGTTCCGCTGATCGGAATTGATACAACTTCGACGAGCACGGTCAGTCTCGACTGTCCGGGCAAACCCGGCGAAAAGTTAAAATACCTCGAGGACTTCGTCGGCGCCGACGAGACTTTGCGCGAGAGCACGCGATTCGAAGGCCAGGTCGTATTCGTAGGTTACGGAATTGTAGCTCCAGAATATCAATGGAACGATTACGCGGGCGTCGACGTCCGCGGAAAAGTAGTGTTGATTCTCGCAAACGAGCCCGGGCGCGACGATCCGAATAGTAAATTATTCGCGGGACCCGCGCTTACTTATTATGGCCGATGGACGTATAAATTCGAGGAAGCGACGCGGCGCGGCGCCGGGGGCGCGCTGCTCATTCATACAGATGAGGCGGCGGGCTACGGGTGGCCTGTCGTCCGCAATTCGTGGGGCCGCGAACGCCCCTATCCGGGACCCGAGGGCCGGCACGCGCTTTCGTGCGCGGCGTGGATCACGGAACGCGCGGCGCAGGATGCGCTCGCGCGCGCGGGACTCGACATTTTAAAATTAAGATCGCAGGCCGAGGCGCCGGGATTCGCGGCGATTCCTACAAATATTTCCGCGTCGTTCGAAATGAATGCGAAAACGCGGCCGATTCCGACGCAAAACGTCGTCGCGGTTCTCCCCGGATCGGATCCGGCGCGCGCGGGAGAATATATTATTTTCTCCGCGCATTACGATCATTTGGGATTCGCGACGCCCGAGAATGGCGACTCGATTTGTAATGGCGCCGTCGACAATGCGAGCGGCTGCGCGGCGCTTCTCGAAGTCGCGCGCGTTTTCGCGGAGGGCCCGCGGCCGTCGCGCTCGATATTATTTACATGGGTGACCGCCGAGGAGGGCGGACTCCGCGGATCCGAATATTTCGCATTTCATCCGACCGTCGATCCGTCCAAAATTATTGCAAATCTAAACATGGACGGACTGCCGATGTCGGGCGATCCCCTCGAAGTCGCGCCGCTCGGTTACGACCGCTCGTCCATGCGGCAAATCATACAAAATACCGCCGCCGAACTCGGGCTTACGATCATTAACGATCGAAATCCTGCGCAGGGATATTTCTTCCGTTCGGACCACTTTAGTTTTGCAAAAATCGGCGTACCCGCGATCAGCGTCGGCGCCGGATACAAGTATAAAGGCCATCCCGAATCGTGGGGCCGCGAACGCGAAGAAACTTACCGCAAGGAACATTATCATCGCCCCTCCGATAATTATGATCCATCGTGGGACTGCGTCGCTCCGGCCCGCCTCGCGCAGTTTTGTTATTGTATCGGCCTGCGCCTCGCCAATTCGACGTTCGTTCCCGCGTACAACCCCGGCGACGAATTCGCGCGCGCGCCGCGGCGGCCGGTTTCGAAATAGTTATTTTTACAAAATAAAAAAAACCGCGACGTTTTTCGCCGCGGTCTTTTTTATTATTATCTTCGATTGAATTTAGCCATTCAATCGATGATACTCATTCCGATCGTTTACCACTTGATTTCGAAATCGACTGTGAATCGCTCGTCGAAGATGTCGCCTTCGCGATTCGTGAGCGCCCATCCGTAGACGGCGCCGATCGAGAAATTCGGCGAGAATTTTGCGCGCGCTCCAAATTCAATCCAGACCACGCTGCTTCCGGCGACGCGGCTTGAGCCCAGATTTGTATAATCGATGCCGCTCGCGTTGAGTGGAATGGTGTCGCCGTCGGTCAGATAATGAATGCCGTGGAGTTCCACGATCGGCGCGACGCCCGGGAGCGACTGCGGCGCGATCTCATAATCGGCGTGCGCGTCCCATTGGATAACTTCGTTTCCGGAACCCGTGTCAGGCGTGCGAAGTGTAATATTACCGATCAAATGTAATTTATCGAATCCCTTCGCGGCGCTGACGAACGGACTGAATTCCTGGCGCTGGCCCTGCAGAATCTTGCGCGTTCCGTTCGACCACATCCAGCGAATGCCTGGCGTCAATACAAAATCATTTTCGCGATCCGCGATCGCTACATATTTGAGGCCGATCGCAATATCGTTCCAACCGTCCGCATCCGGCATCGCGCCGACGCGAACCCAACTGCGCCCATCTTTTGTTGCGATGAACCCAAGTCGCTCCGTGATCGCGAAGCGCGCCTGCACCGCGAGGACGTCGATATGGCCGCCGCCGATCTGCGACGTCGTCGGAACCAAATGATGCATGAATAACGGACGAAGTCCGGACTCGTTAAACGGCGTTTCAAAATAAACCGGTTGGCCAACGGGATTATAGAAATGTTCAAATCCCCGCAATCCATCCAAAAGGCCGGTGACGTTCGTGTCGCCGATTTTCGTCTCGGATTTCAGGTCCGCGTGAAAACGCTCGCGCGTCGAGAGAAATGTAGCTTTGGGAGAAACGGTACTCTCGCCTGCCGGCACATCGGCGCGCGCATCTCTGTGCGCCACGACGGCGGAGTAGTCAAATTTTAACGAATCGTTTTCCTTTAGAATTTCTGTCAGCGCCATGGATGCGCGGCTGTCTTCATCACCCGCCGCCGGCGCGGAATTTTGTAAATTTAAGGAAAACGACTCTACTGTTGTGCTCTGGCAAATGAAAAGCGCCGCGGCTAGGAGCATCGGTTGGTCCTTGATTTGTTATATGCGAAACTGTGTTTCCGATTGCGTCAACGCGTTGCGAACCAACACGTCGATGGTGCGAAAACAACCAGCTTCAGGGTGGAAGAAGTTGGGAAGGCGCATCCTAGCTCAATTTGCGTTCCGAAATTCTATTTCGTCAACTTCTGTCGAAGGTCGAACGCCGAATACTGGATGTGGTAGGGTTTCGCCTCGAAAACCACGAATGCCGCGCCGCCCAAAACCGAACGAAAAATCCCGATGATGCATGAATTCCTGAGCTGGTGGTTCCATTTGGTGGATCAGTGGGGCTACTTCGGCGTGTTCTTGTTGATGGCAATGGAAAGTTCGATCATTCCAGTCCCTTCGGAAATCGTGATGCCGCCCGCCGCGTTCTGGGCGGCGCAGGGTCGCATGAGTTTCTGGGGCGTGGTCGCGGCGGGAACGTTTGGAAGTTACTTCGGCTCCGCCGTCAGTTACTGGGCGGCGCAATGGCTCGGCGTTCCGCTCATTCGTAAATTCGGGAAATATGTATTGATCTCGGAAAAGAACTTTCAACTCGCGGAAGCGTGGGTGACCGACTTCGGATTGCCCGGTGTATTTGTCGCAAGACTTCTGCCGGTCGTCCGCCATTTGATATCCATTCCGGCGGGAATCTTTAAGATGTCGTTTTGGAAATTCAGCGTTGTAACCATAGCCGGCGCCGGAATCTGGTGCGCCGTACTCGCGTGGTTCGGCCAGGAAATCATAGGAAAACGGCCCGAATTGTTAAATTCACCCGAAGACATGATCCACGTCATCAAGGATCAGCTCAAGTGGTTCGTCGCCGCCGTCGCGCTCATCGGAGTTTTGTATCTTCTGGTCGTAATATTCAAGAAAAAGCGCGTCAAGGCGCCGGCGAATTTATAATATTACAATAATTCGATGTCCAAACCCTGCGTCGCGCTCACGCCGATTTCGGCGCCGGGATCGAGGATGAGCGCTTGAACGTAAGCGTGCATCCCGGAAAGCGCCGGATCGGATGGAATCGACGCCGAGATCGCGGCGAGTCCGTTAATGTCGCTATTCACGATCAAACTTCCCCACGCGATCGTCGTCGGATCGATTAGAAGCGTTCCGAGAGTTCCAAACGGAATCGACGCCGGATTCTGCGCGGCGTATGCGATCACGGGCGAGCCGGGCGCCGTGTACTGGACGACAAATCCAAAGTTTGGATTGCCGACGACCGACGCGCCGCTGCACATCATTCCCGGCACGACGTTTCCGGCGCCCGGAGTTCCCGATCCGTAATTATTACAAAGCGCGCTGATCGGAATCTTCGGCGACGGATATAACAAAACATTCCCTTTTCCGTCGTTGACGACGATTTTGAATTTATCCATTCCTTTCGTCGCGCCCGCGGTCAATTGTACATTATAAATTCCGTTCGAAACCGGCGTCACCGGCCCGATCGTGCAACTGCCGGCGCTCCCTGTGTCGTGCTGAACTGTAATATTCGCCCCGCCGTGGTTCACGGGACTGCCGTTGATATCGATTAACGAAATCGTCATCGTCGTCTGCGACATGCCGTCCGCCGGCAGACCGGCCGCGCCAAAAGTTACTGTCGACTTGACGTGATCCGCGTGGTTTCGCCATCCGTTGCGCCAGATCGTATACATGCTCGTGAGCGTCAACACGGGATCCGGCGACGTCGTGCCGCCGATCGCCTTCAAATTCATATAATACGTTCCGCTCGCGCAGCCAACTGTAGTATTACAAGTGCCGTCGACGTCGCCCATGCGTCCGATGAGCATATAACCGGTGTCCGCCGACTTCGTAAACGTCGGCGGCGGCGAGCCGCAGCCGGTCGGATTGCTCGGACTGCACGAACAGCGTCCGTCGCCGCCCATCGAAGCCGCCGCCTGCATCGCCGCGAGAAGTTTCTGGCCGACGTCGCCCGGAGTATTGATAACCGCCTGTTCGGCGAGCGTGATCACAGGCTGGCCCGTCAGCACGTTGCCTTGAATCGCATATTTTAATGTTCCGATCTGGCCGACGACGCCGTTCGCGTACGCGCCGCATCCGGTCCCGGTAAATGTTATCGCGTCGCCATTATTGTAAATGGATACCATTCCGTATTGTCGCAACTGCGCGGAGAAATCCTGCGCGATCAGTTGATTAAGAATCTGCGACAGCGGCACTTCCTGCTGGAAATCGGTGAACATCGTCAGCCGGTTTTGTCCGGTTGTATCAATAAACGACTGCGCGCATCCGGCGCCCTTTCCGATGACGACGACAGCGCTCGCCGCCTCGAGGTCAAAGTTGGGAATGCAGGTCGCCTGTCCGATCGCGACCTCGCCGGTGCTCGTATCTACAATAATAATCGACCACGTCGCGAGCGCGTTTGCCGCGATGAGCGCGAAGGCGGCGGCGGTGGCGAGAAATCTCGAAATGCCAAAATGGAGCGGGGTAGCCATGCGAACAAGGCTACCCCGTTTGCGTTAATATGCCAGCAGCGTTGTCATCGTGCGGCCGCGTTTGCGGCGGCAAGCTTCGAATGCCGTTTTCCATAGGCAAAATAAATAATCAATCCGACGGCCATCCACGCGAAAAGCCGGATAATCGTCGCCGTCGTTCCGGTGAACATCAGGCCCCCCGCCGTCACTGCGCCAAGAATCGGGACGATGTACGGGCCGCCTGGCACCATAAATCCGCGGTTCAAATCCGGGCGTTTGATTCGAAGAATCATCACGCCCAAACTCACTAATACAAACGCGAAAAGAGTACCAATACTGCACAATTCGCCGAGGATGTCGATTGGTAATATTCCGCCCGCCGCGGCGCAGACGACGCCGGTAATAATTGTAGTAACATAGGGCGTTCCGAACTTCGGGTGAATCTTCGCGGCCGCCGCGGGAAAGAGTCCGTCATTCGCCATCGAATAGAATATGCGCGGCTGGCCCATCAACATGACTAACATTACAGATGAAAGTCCGGCGATCGCTCCGATTTCAACCGCGTACTCGAGCCAATCCATTCCGGCCTTCTTCGCTCCAAATCCGACGGGGTGCGCGATTCCTTTGAGTTCCGTGTAATTAACAACTCCCGTCAATACGAGCGCGACTGCCAAATATAAAACCGTGCAAACCGCGAGAGAGCCCAAAATGCCGATGGGCAAATCGCGTTTTGGATTCTTAGTTTCCTGCGCGGCGGTCGAAACCGCGTCGAATCCGATATATGCAAAAAACACGGTCGTGGCGCCCATGAAAATGCCGGATGCGCCGAATTCGCCGCGTTTGCCCGTGTTCGGCGGAATGAATGGATCCCAGTTCGCCGTATTGATTGCTTTCGACGCAAATGCAATGAAAGCCAATACAACGGCGACTTTGATGAACACGACAATATTATTAAATCTCGCCGATTCCTTCACGCCGCGCACGAGCAATGCCGTCACCATCAATGTAATGAAAATCGCCGGCACATTTACAATCGCGCCGGTAAAGAAAAAGAACCCGTGATCGGCGAGCTGTTCCGTGCCCGGAATGGGCTGTCCGACGTTGACATGAACCTGCGCGCCGTTGAACAACAAGTCCTTCGCGACTTGCGCTATTTGTTGTGTTCCCGGAATCTTCTTTCCCTCCTCGATCCACAGGATTGGCGCCGTACTCCACTCGGACGGTATTCTTATATGTCCTCCGCTTATGTGTTCTACAAACTGCGTCACGTAACCGGACCAACCGACGCTGACGGTCGCGGCTCCCACGAGATATTCTAATATTAAATCCCACCCGATGATCCACGCGACGAGCTCCCCCATCGTTGCATATGAATAGGTATAAGCGCTTCCCGCGATCGGGATCATCGACGCCATTTCGGCGTAGCACAGCGCGGCAAAAACGGACGCGACTCCGGCGACGACGAACGATAAACAAACCGCGGGGCCCGCATTGTTAGCCGCCGCGATTCCGGTTAATGTAAATATACCGGTGCCGATAATCGCGCCGATGCCCAGCATCACGAGATTGAGCGCGGTTAATTGGCGCTTCAATCCGTGACTTTGCTCGGACTCGGCGATCAGCTTGTCGGCGGATTTTGTTGCAAAGAGTTGATTGACCATTCTTACAATCCTTATTCTTAACTATTTTTGGGTGTTATCGCGTTTGTCGAAAAATGCGGAGTACAACATCGTTATCGATGTATAAACGACGACGCCGAGTACGATCCATCGGATGACGTACATGAATTGCGCCCGTTGATCGCCCGCGCCCGCGTCTTGAAGTTTATAAAAAAGCCACGTCGCGAGCGCGACGGCCGGAGCGCCGCCGATGGCAAGGCCGAGCGCCGCCTTGGCCGAGTAGGCGCTTTTTCTTATAAATTGAACACCGGCGACCGGCATTAAGAATGCGCACGAGCCCATCATGATCGGAAACGCGGACGCTTCCTCCATGCCGAGCGAACTCACGAGAATCATGCACGGAGCGTACAAACCGATGCCGAGCGTCATCAGCGCGCCCAGGAGACAATTGATAGAAATTCCGATCCAGAATTTCGAGCCGTCGAGACCGATCGACTTTTCCCAATGCAATCCCGAGTCGATTTGTTTTTGTAATAATAGCGCGGATGCCGCCAAAAGCGCGAGACCCATTCCCATCTGTATCTTTCGTTTCGGCCAGCCCGCGACGACCGGCGCGCCCAGCGTGGCGCCGGCCACCGCCGCGGCGATCATGGAGATCAGCGTCGTCGGATCGATCTTAACGATCGTCGTCCACAGCAGCGCTTCGACAATCGTCGGCACGCAGTGTCCGACGTTCAACGTCCCGGGAATTAACCGATCGGGGCATTGTTTAAGAAAACGAAAAAGCGCCGTCGTCGTTGCAAACGATCCGATGCTCCACGTGTCGAGAAAATTTGTTACAAATCCCGTGGCCAGATTAATAATATTCGGAAAGCCGCCCGTTTCTTTCGGCGCGGATTTCCAATCGCGCGCGAGTTGGCGCAGCCACACTCCGGAAAATACAACCCCGACGACGCCGAGCGCGTACATCAGAATTTTAATGGGATCGTTCAAAGCGCTTGGATGGTGAAACGGTTGGAAGGGCGTCGGGACAAACGCATTATTGGAATCGCGGAGCGCGAATGGATCAGGGAAAATCGAAATCTCGCGCCGGATTCGCTGCAACGTTTATACTCGAACGCGATTGGAACGCATCCAGTGACACGTCATCCCGCAGGAAGGTTGCTCGGCAACATAATAAAAGACGACATCGAGGCACTCTCGCCCGATCGTCTGCGGCAGTGGCTCGCGGATGAAATTCGCGAAGCGTTCGACGCGCGGCGCGTTCAATTTCGAATGGTTGAGATCGATCGCGAGCGCGAAATTCCGAATGAAAACGCGCCCGTTTTTGGAGCCGATGCGCCGGCGCCGCCGAATTTAACAATTACGGAACGCGCGGCGGATCTGCGCATCGAGGGGCGCCCCGCTGTTCTCGGCGATTTGCGCGAAATCGTCGTCGACGAGTTCGCCGCGCCCGGCCAAAACAACGAAAACCCGCCCGATGAGCGCGTGGTTCTCTTCCGATTTCGATTCCCGCGCACGATCTGCTGGGTCGCGCTCCACGGCGCGCGCGCGATCGACGCGAACGCCGACGTCGATTTGTTAGGAGAGATCCTCGGTGCCGCCATTCGCATCGCAACGACGCCCCTGCTCGCGATCAACCCCGATACCGCGCACGGCCTGCGGCACGCGTTCGCGTCGGGATTACACAGTTATTCACTCCACGACTCGGCCGAAGACTTCGAATTTATTTGTAAATCATGGAAGGATGCCACAAAAGCCGACGGAGTCTGGCTTTGGTTGTATAATTCGATTTCCGATTGTTATGAACTGGCGGGAATCGCCGGCGTGGCGCTCGATCAACCGCATCTCGCGCATTTTGCAAATAAAACGCCGTCGCCCGGAAAGTCCGGCCTCGGCCATTATGTTAGCATTACGCGCAAACCCGCGCTCGTCGACAAAATCCCCGGATGGACGCGGACGCACGAAGGCCTCGATTACCATCTCGCGCTCGAAGACCTGCTCGTGCAACTCGGAATCCGGTCGCTGGTTTGTATTCCTCTGCTGCAGCCGTCGCGCCACGGCGCGCAGGCGACCGCGTCTTCGAATTGTAGCGTTATTTCCTTATTATATAAACAAACCGCGCCGCGAATTCATCATTCCGACGATCATTTGCTTTCGATGGGACGGCAGACGGCGGCCATCGTCGGCACGTCGCGCATGATCCACGAACGCGCGATTCTCCTCGAGTTGAACGCGCTCGCGCAGCGCCATCTCACCGGCTCCGCGATCCGCCCCCGGCCCGCGCGCGACGAATATTTAAATGCACTGATCGAACTTATCAAAACGCATCTCAACGTGAACGGCGCGTCGATCTTTTATCGAATGCCGTTCGAACCCGGCGTTTATTGCATTGCGTCCACCGGCATCGAAGACCCAAAGAATCCCGGAAAACAACTCGCCGCCGAAGCGCTCGTATCTGTCGAATACAAAGCGGCGGAGGGTTGGACGGGCGTTTGTTTCGGCGAATTGCGGACGCTCGTCGGTTTCGATCGCGACGAAAAAAACGGCGGGCACAAAGCTAAATTCCGCGAATTGGAAACGATTCCGTCGAAACCGGATTTCGATCCATATCTATTCGTTCCGATTCCGCCGCCCGTCGACGAATCGTTGTCGCAGCGCCGCGCGCTCGGCGTGATCCGTTGCGTCGAGCACACGTCGCGGCTTTATCGTAATTCTTTATGTTATTTCGACGCGAACGAAGTGCGGATATTGGAATTCATCGCCCAACAAGTCGGTCCCGTCTTGCAAACATTCGCCCAGCGCATAGAGCGCGAAGCCACGATCACGACCGTGACGCACGATCTGTATGCTCCGCTCGGAATGATCCGCAATACCATCGATCGCATCGTTAAGAATTTCGAGGGCAAACTCCCTCAGCGGGAATATGATTTATATAATATTCAGGCTTCGGCGCTGAACGCCGTCAATCTTGCGCTACAACTCGATCCCGATCCGGAGCGTTCGATCGAAATCAGCCCGCGCCCGACGCATCTCGAGGGCGACATCATCGCGCGGCTGCGCGCCATGCTTTCGCACTACGCCGAAACATTAAGTAAAATGCGGATCGAGTTCGCGAGCTTTCAGGAGATACCTCAACTGAAACTTGATCCCAACGTCGTGGAACGGGCGTTCTTTAACGTTATTATCAACGCGATCAAGTACGGAGATCGAAATACAATTATTAATATTCAGCCGCGGCCGCTCGGCAGCAGCGGCGCGTATTTCATCATCGACGTCGTGAACCACGGACCGGGCATCGATCCGGCCGAGGAAGCTTATATTTTCAAACCTTACTATCGATCCAAGCGCGCCATTAAGAGCCGGCGACCCGGAAGCGGCCTCGGATTGACGATCGCGCTCCGCTGCATGCGGCTCCACGGCGGCGATTTGAGGCTCACGTCGCGGCAAAACCCGACGATCTTTAGCTTCTATTTCCCGAAGACATTACAAATATGACCAAGCCTAGAATTGTACTGATCGACGACGAGCCCGACAAGATTCAGATATATCTCGACGCTCTCGAGCCGGTTTTCGAAGTAACGTATTACGAAGATCCGAACGATGGACTTCACTTTCTAACCAATGTCGACAGTCTCGGCACGGAAGCGCTCGTACTCGACATTCTGATGCCGTCGCTCGACGACACCGTGATTCGCATTCCGAATCAGGAGGGCGACACGGGTCTCGCACTCCTCGCCTCTGTCGCGGACCGCGTCAATCAATTCAAGATCGCGATCGTTATTATAACGAACCGAAACGTTTCCGAAATCAAGGAAAAGATTAAGAATATTCCGCTGCCCTCGGAAGTCAGCAACCGCGTCTCCGTTCATTTGAAGCTCAAGACCACGCCGGATGAACTGGTGACGATTGTAAACGATTCCATCCGGAAGTTGCGATGATCGCGAATCGCGGCGTTCTTCTTGAACTTGATCTGATATTATCATTACTTCAAGTCTTCTACCGCGGATCGCCCATCATAATAAAAGGCGCCCAGTAGTATGGTTCGGGATGGATTTTCTTTAACGCTTTTCGGGCGGCGGTCAGCGCCTCGAGTTTGGTCGGCGCGGCGCCGCCGCTCTTCGGCGAAAGCCAATGTTGATAAAAATCGGCCATGAGATCGGCCGTACTCTGATCGGCGACAGGCCAAAGACTCGCGACGACGGTCGGCGCGCCCGCGAAGAAGAAACCCATCGGCATCGCGTACATGCCTTCATTATTGATGTATTCGCCGAGCGACGTGCCGCACCCGGCGAGCACGACGAGATCGCAATTCGAGAGGGATCCGCGCCATGAATCTAATAAATCGCGCATCGTTAATAAACCCTCGTCGCTGCCGTCGTCGGCGGGAGAGAGTATGAGAGCGCTCAGGTTGACGCGATCGGTTTGATAAGGAATGTGGTGCGTGGCGAAATGAATCGCGCGGGCTCGCGGCGCGAGTTGTGTAATCTCCGCCTTTGTCGCGTGCGCGCCGAGGAGCGTTTTTACTTTTCCCGCGCCGCCGAGCGCCCGCTCGATGGCGTCGACCTCGCGCCGCGAACCCGGCAGCGGGTCCAGATGATATATTAAATCGCGCGTCGACCGATGCTCCGCGGACGCGGGCTTCGATTCCGTCGAACGAGCCGGAAGAATCGGATCGCCGAGCGCGACGACGTCGAATTCGCGGCCGGCCGGCCCGCGCGCGTCGACCCGATTTTTTAATACTTTCAACACCGATCCGGACGGAACGTACGCCACCGACGGCCCGGAGTCGAGCCAAAACTCGGATTCCGATAATTTATTTCCCGCTTTTGTAATTAATGATTCGAACGGAAGCCAATAAATGGCGCCGTCGGGAACGATATAAACCGTCGTGCATTTCTTCACTTCGCTCCAAAACTCGGCCGGCACGAGCGCGTCGAACAGGGCCGCGCCGCGATCGGTAATCTTCGCGGGAATCGGCGCTTTGGCGCGTCTTGCCGGGGACGCGACGGAAACATTCTTCAGATTCCCGCCGCGCACATCGCGTTCCACCACCATCTTCAATCCGTCGAGATAGTCGAGCGTCCAAGACATCAAATCCGAATCGATAACTTTGGATCCATCCTTCCAGCGCAATTCGGCGCCGCGGATTTGTCCGCCCTTCGGCGGAACGAGTATACAGTAAGCTTCCGTTCGATTCACACTGTACGCGAGTATTGCTTCATTTTCCCGCAACACCTCCTGAATCGCGTCGGGTTTCGCCGCGGCCGCTAATATTACATTTGCGCGAATGATCTGCGCACGACGCGCGAGAGCATCGTGATATTCACGATGCAGCGCGCCCGCCTCGTCGTCGAGCGCGCGCGCCTGTTTTTCGCGGCCGTCGTCGGAGTTATCCTTATTCTGCCTGAGTTTTTCGATCTGTCTTTCCTTTTCGATAATATTGGCATTCAAACCGGAAAGATTTGTAGATATCTGATCGATCTCGAGCGCCAGCGCCGCATCCCCGCGCGCCGCCGCCACTGTTCGCGCGAGAGCGAATGCGTCCTTGCCCTGCGTCGAAATCGAATCGAGACTCGTCCGCGCCCGGGACCGCTCCAAATACATATATTGATCCAAATAATTCTTTTTGATAAATTGCGCTCTTGAGAGAGCCTCCGCCGTTCCATAACGCTCCACTCTTCGCGAGTATTGCATTCGATCCCGCGCGTCCAGATTCGAGGCGCCGCCGACGAGCGATTCCATGATTTCAAACGACGGGATCAACATCGCGAGCGCCTCGTCAACCCCGCCCTCGGAATTGAGAAGACACTTGGCATAGTTTGTAGACCATAAGTACTCATCCTTATTGTGAAGTCGATGCGCCATCGCGATCGCGGCGCGATAATTTATAAGTGCATCCGCTCTCCTTCCAAGCGATTCCAAGCATCGCGCGAAATTGTTAAGACTATTGGCGAGACTTGGATGGTCGCCCTTGAACAGGCGGTTTTGCATTGCGATCGCTTCTTCGAACCTGGGAATCGCCTCGGCGCGTTTCCCGAGTGAATTTAAACAAAATGCGACGTTGTGAATACTGTTGGCCAAGTCTCTGTGGTCGACTTGGTAGAGCCGTCGAAACATCGCCAGCGCCTCTTCGAACAACGGGAGCGCCTCGACACTTCTTTCCAGCGATTCACTACAACCAGCAACGTTATTGAGACCGTTCGCCACCGCGGGATGGTCGCCCTTGTAGATGCGTTTTCGCATCGCCAGAGACTCTACAAATAATGCCAGCGCATCCTCGCCTTTGCCGAGCAATTCCAAACATCCGGCGACACTGGTAAGACTACTGGCCACATCAGGATGGTCGCCTTTGTAGAGTCGCCGATACATGTCGAACGCCTCTTCAAACTTCGGAAGCGCGTCTACACTGTTTCCCAACGATTGTAAACAATAACCGACGTTGTCGAGATAGTTGGCTATATCGGGATGGTCGCCCTTGTAGACCCGGCGGCACATGGCGTACGCATCCTCGTACTTTGCGAGCGCCTCGGCGCTCTTCCCGATGAATTGTAAACAAAACGCGACATTATTGATATATTTGGCTTTATCGGGACTATCGGCGCTCGAAAGGCGCATGCTCATCGCGAGCGCCGCTTCGAAGTTCCGCAACGCGTCGTCGCAATTTCCGAGCGATCTCGAGCAGGAACCGAGATTACTAAGACTTCTGGCGATCTCGGGATGGTCCGCCGGAAAAATGCGCCGCCGCATCGCGAGGACTTCTTCAAGTTTCGGCAGCGCGTCCGCATCTCTCCCGAGCGATTGTAAACATGTGGCCACATTGTTAAGACTCTGCGCCAAATCGGAATTGTCGCCCTTGAAAATGCGACGTTGCATCGCGAGCGACTCTTCATGCTTTTGAAGCGCTTCGGTGCCCTTTCCGAGCGATTGTAAACAATGCCCGACATCATTAATGTACTTGGCGACGAGCGGATGATCGCCCTTGGAGAGTCTTCTTTGCATCGCGAGCGCTTCTTCATAATTCGGCAGCGCCGACGCGCTCTTCCCGAGCGATTGTAAACATGCCGCGATCGTATCGAGACTATCGGCCACATCGGGATGGTCTCCCTCGAACAGGCGCTTTCGCATCGCCAGCGCTTCCTCAAACGTCGGCAGCGCCTCGTCGCCCTTTCCCAGCGAAAATAAACATGCCGCAACACTAACCATCGCGTACGCGAGCTCCTGATCGTTGCCGTGCAGCAATCGTCTGTCGATCGCCAGCGCTTCTTTAAACTTCGGCAGTGCCTCGGCGTTCTTACCCATCGAAACTAAACTAAATCCAATGTTATTCAAACAGCCCGCCACGCCGATATGGTCGCCCGGAAAATGCGCGCGGAGCATCCGCAGACTGAGTTCATTTAATTTTAGCGAATCCCCCCAATCTCCAATTTGCGTGAGCCCGCTCGCGACGTCAAAAATGGCCTGCGCGACGTCGGGAGTGTCCCCTCCCTTTTTATATATTTCCGCGGCCGCGAGCAGTTCCTTCGCGACTAATTTTAAATTGCGCCCCTTCATCGCCTCATCGGCCGCCGACTCGTGAATTTTTGCTTCTTCAATAATCTTCGGATCGAGCGCGGGCCAGGTCTCCGGGCGAGAATCGGGGCGCGAGTCCTGAACCATTCCCAATGATACTAACATTGGAAGTGCTAATATCGCCGTTCGGAGCATGGCAAGCGCCTCGTGTGGAGTTCGGCGTGTAATGCAGTCGCGTGATGGTCCCTGCGTGCACCGATCCGCCAATGCTAACGCGGCGCGGCACTTTTGGAAACCGGCCTCTTGTCAAGATGCTAATATTACATCGTCCCCGCGGGATCCACGTCGACGGTCAGACGAATTCCATGAAACGACTTCAACGCGATTTGCGCGACGGCATCGCGAATGTGTTCGATCGATTCGGGGGGATCGCAACGAATCAAAAAATGCCAGCGCGATTTTCCTTTAATTTTACGAATCGGCGCGGGTTGCGGACCTAACAATTCGACGCCGGGCGCGTTCGCGGCGCGGATCGCGGAGGCGGCGGATTCGACGGCTTCCTGCGCGCGCTCGTCGCGGGCATGCTCGGCGAGGACGCGGATGAATCTTACAAAAGGAGGATAGCGATGTTTTTCGCGTTCGCGCAATTCCTGAGCGGCGAATGTTACAAAATCGTGGCGCGCCGCGCACGCGATCGCCGGATGGGCGGGCATCGACGTTTGTACAAATACTTCGCCGCCGTGCGCCGAGCGGCCGGCGCGGCCCGCGACCTGCGCGACCAACTGAAACGCGCGTTCCGAAGATGTATATTCCGGGATATGTAATGTCGAATCCGCGTCGACGACGCCGACAACCGTGACCTCGGGCACGTCGAGGCCCTTGGCGATCATTTGTGTTCCAACTAATATATCAATATCGCCGCGGCGGAATCGGTCGAGAATGTCCTCGTGGCTTCCGCGCGCCGTCGTCGAATCGGAATCCATGCGCGCGACGTGCGCGTTGCGGAACGCGCGCGCGACCCACTGCTCGACGCGCTCCGTCCCCGCGCCGATCAGCCGCGGGCGCGGCAATCCGCACATCGGACAATCTGTAGCGATCGGAGCCTCGCGGCCGCACATGTGGCAAACTAACTTTTCGACGCGGCGGTGAAATGTTAATGAAACGGCGCAGCGCGCGCACTGCACGGTCGCGCCGCAGCCCGAACACCACAAAACCGGCGCGAACCCGCGGCGATTTAAGAATAAAATCGTGCGTTGTTTCTTTTCGAGCGCGCGTTCGATCGCGAGCCGCAGCGACCGCGTCAATAATATATTCGAACCGAGATTCAGTTCGCGCGCGCGCTCGTGGCGCAGGTCCGCGATGCGCACGGGCGGCAGAGCGCCGCCCGCCATGCGATCCATTAATTTTAATAATGTAATCTTTCCGTCGAGCGCGCGTTTCCACGTTTCAAGCGCGGGCGTCGCGCTGCCAAGCACCACCGCGGCCCCCGCGAGTTCGCCGCGCATCGCCGCGACGTCGCGCGCGTGGTATCGCGGCGCGTTCGATTGTTTAAAGGACGGCTCGTGCTCCTCGTCGACAATAATGATCCCAAGATCGCGAACGGGCGCGAACACGGCCGAGCGCGCACCGACGACGACGCGAACGCGCCCCTCGCGGATGCGTTTCCACTGATCCATCCGTTCTGCATCTGTTAATTTACTATGCAGCACCGCGACGTCGTCGAAACGCTCGCGAAACCGCAGCACCGTCTGCGGCGTTAATGATATTTCGGGCACGAGGACGATGCCGCCGCGGCCCGCGCGCAGCGCGTCGTCGAGCGCGTGAAGATACACTTCCGTTTTACCGCTTCCGGTGATTCCAAATAATAAGAATGTTTCGTGTTTCCGCGCGTCGAGCGCCGCGCGAATCGCGCCGACGGCGGCTTTCTGTTGAATTGACAATTCGGGCGCGGTCGTCCGCGCGACCGGCCGAACGCGCGAGAGCGGATCAATCTCCGCGATGCGGCGTTCCAATTTAATAAATCCGCGCTTCGCGAGCGTTTTTACGGGCGACGTCGAGAGTTTCGTCGCGCGGCAGAGTTCCTGCATCGTTAATTCTCCGCCCGCCTCCTTCAATGTACGCAAAACGCGGTACCGGTCGGGCTCCTTTTCCTCCATTTTTTCTATAATTTCGAAGTCGCGTTTTAATAATTTAACGATCGACTCGGTGCGCCGCAGACGGTCGCGGCGCAACGCGGCCGGGAGCATGGCCGCGATCGCCTGTCCGCGCGCGCAGGCCCATTCGCGCGCGATGCGGGCCGATAATATAATTAAATCGCCGGTGACGAGCGGTTCCGCGTCGAGTATTCTTATAATCGGCCGCACGCGCGACGCGTCGCAACCCGGATCGCGGCCGATTTTTGTAACAACGCCGAATTCGTTCCGGGCGCCGAGCGGCACCTGCACGCGGACGCCCGGCCTGATCTCGGCGCCCGGCGGTACGCGATATGTTAGATCGCCTTCGAGCGGGCGATCGAGCGCGACCGACGCGAACAGCGCATCCGCCGGCAACTCCTGCTTTCGCGGCTCGGGCGCGGCCATGAAATCGAACATTCCCGCGCCGGATTTTATCATTACAATTCGCCGTTACTGCTCAAATGCCGTCGCGCCGGCGACTTTTAACAATTACAGGGAATCGCGCCGCAGCGCGGGCAGCCTTTTTGATACTTATCGAGCGCGGCTTTTTCGAGATCGACGCCCGCAATCGACGCGAGCGTCGAAAGCCACGCGAGGACGTCGGCGAACTCAGCCTCGAGCGCCTGCCGATCCTTAATATCTCCGCGATCGCGACGAAGCGCGCGCGCGAGTTCGCCGACTTCCTCGCTGAACCACATGTGCGTGCCGGCGAGGCCGCGTTCGCGGTCGCGCGCGCCGTAGGTGCGCTCGATCAATTGTTGAAATTCATGAATTTTCACGCCGCGCCTCCCGGTTTGTTCTTGCGACGAATGGTAACGATCACGACGTCCTCGACGAGCGGTTCGTCGCCTCGGAATTGTTGAATTTCCTTTCCTATCAACTGGCAAAGAGCGCCCGACGTTTTCGCCGCGTGCTTTTTTATCAATTCCGCGAATCGCTCTTCGCCGAATTCGACGCCCTCCGCGTTGGTCGCGGCGAACGAACCCGCCGTCGTCAGCACGACGCGGTCGCCCGGATTTAATTGTATTTCCTGTTCGCGCGCCGCGCGGTCGAACACGGGGCCGGGATCGAAACCGAGCGCGATGCCCTCGGGATGCACCCAATTGATAGATTGCGTCGATGCTACATAATGAAACAAGGGCGCTTTGTGGCCCGCGCACGCGACTTTGACGATTCCCGTCGCCGGGTCGAGCGTCGCCGCGAGCGTGGTTACAAATAAACCCGGACGCATGTCGCGCGTGATCGGGCGATTCGCGGCTTTCAACGCGGCCGACGGCGACGGTTCGGCCGCGAACGATTGATGCAAATACGCGCGCGCCATCGTCATGAGCATCGCGCCGGGCACTCCGCGCGCCGAAATTCCCGCTACAAATACGGATAATTGTAATGATCCGCCGACGCCCTCGATATAATCATAAACGTCGCCCCCGACCGAGTCGGCCTCGGCGAGATCGGCCGCGATTTCGTAACCTGGCAATTCGGGCGTGCGCCTCGGAATCAACGAATCGCGAACTTCGGCCGCGATGGCGAGTTCGTGTTCATGGACTTTTGCGGCCTCCTTCGCGTCCTGCGCGTCGCGAAGACTACGAATCATGCGGTCGACGGACTTTGCTAACATTCCGACCTCGCCGCCCACGTTGACGCGAATGGGATGATCGAGTTCTCCATGGCTGATCTTGCGGACGTCCTCCATCAGCCCCGTCACGGGGCCGACGACGCGGCGCGATAACAAATAAGCGACTCCGATGCCGACGCCGACGACGATCACCGACGACATCGTTAATGTTAATACCAGAGATCGTTGAAATTCGGCGAGTCCGGCGTCGACAATGATGTCGACGGGCGTGTCGGCGACGCCCGAATTACGAATATACGCGCGGTACACGCTGCCGCTCAGAACCTCGCCGCGACGCTTGATTTCGGCCGGCTGAACTGTAACATCGCGAAGCGAATAGGCCTGGCCCTTCGCCGTCCACACCACCGATTGTTCGGCGGCTTTATTGTTAGCAGCCGACGTGCCCGCAAAATCGATCGCCTCCCGCGCGGCGCCCGTCGCCAGCATATAACTGACCCCTCCCGCGATGAGCGCGGCGACCAGGACCGCGACGCCCATGCTTGTTACAAATGCAACCGTCAGCGAAGCGCCGCCCGCGACGGGAGCGTCGAAGGTGACGCCGGATCCGCCGCGGCGCGCGGGCGATTCGTATCTTCCGCTCTCGACCGATTTATGTTTCTTAATGGTAGTCATATTTCATTAAATTTAAGAATGCATCGCGCCCGAGGCCCCGTCGATCCACTGCGCGGCGGCGCGCGCCGCGTGTACGAGAGCGAGCGCGCAGACGCCCGCGGCGAGATCGTCGGCGACGATGCCGACGCCCGCTTTGAAACGCTGCATTTTCGCGATGCCGAGCGGTTTCTTAATATCAAAAAAGCGAAAAAGCGCGAACGCCGCGACGAGCCAGTAAATCGGCGGCCGCGTGAACGCGAGACCCGCGACGAGCATGCCCGCCACTTCGTCGAGCACGAATCGCTGCGGATCTTTTTCTTTAAAATCGCGTTCGGCGGCCGGTCCGAGCGCGATGCACAAAAACGTCGCGACCGCCGCCGCCGCCGCGCACCAGTAAATATACGATTCGCCCGCCGGAAGCATCATTAATACAATCAATCCGACGAGCGAGCCGAACGTGCCGGGTCCGAAGGGAATCAAGCCCGCGCCTCCCGCCGTCACCGCGGCCAATCTTAAGAATTTGCCGATGCGCATGGTTCACGATCCGCCGCCGTGCGGCGTCGACAAATATTTCGAAGCGCGCAGGAAATACCCGACTCCGGAATAAAAAGTGATCACGACGGCGGACCACCACACGATCGCCGTCAACAGCGGGACCCAATTTACAAAAAAATCGTGCAGCCACGGAGTCGAACAGGGGCTCGTCTTGTTCGCATGCGTTAATAACAACAATCCGCCGCCCGCGCCGAGGCATTGTAATATCATTTTCGATTTTCCCCACGCGTCGGCGGGCAGTTTCATGCCTTTCGACTCGACGTAACCCCGCACGCCCGTCACCAGAAATTCGCGCGCGACGATCAGCACCACCGACCACGTCGGAATCGTTTTTCGAATTTCGGGAACGGTTACTAAAAATACAAGCGTTCCGACAATGAGTACTTTGTCGACGAAAGGATCGGCGACGCGGCCGAAATCGCTCATGCCCGTGCGACGCGCGACCGCGCCGTCGACAAGATCGGTGAGGGCCGCGATCACGAATATGATATACGCCGCCCACTTCAAAATGCCGTTCGCGTTGCCGCCCTCGGGTTCGTCAAATAAGATATATCCGAGAATTATATATAATATTATCGAAAGCACGAATCGCGCCGCCGTGATCCAGTCGGCCGGCGTCCGAATCATGAAATTGTTGCTATTCTTCAAGCGCGTCCCCGCGCGTTTCCGGCGGCGCCCGCGCGCGTTTTTACGGGTTTTGCTACTAGATCGTAGCCGTCGTTTTCGACACTAAGAATCTTCGCGTCGAATATCTGTCCGACCGCGGCTTTACCAACAATTCGAACGCCGCAGTCGATTTCCGGCGCATCGGCGCGCGTGCGTCCGGTCGCGCCGCCGCGCTCGTCGACGGCGTCGACGAGCACTTCGAGTTCGGTGCCGACGAGTCTTTTGTTACGTTCCGCGACGACGTCGCGCTGCGCGCGCATGATCGCGTCGTGCCGCCGCGCGATTTCGATTTCGGGCACCGGGTTTTCGAACGCGAACGCCGCGGAATTCTTCTCCGGAGAATACTTAAAAGCGCCAAGGCGCTCGAATTTATAAGATTTCACAAATTCGAGCAATTCTACAAAATCCGATTCCGTCTCGCCGGGAAAACCTACAATCACCGTCGTCCGCAGCGCGATGCCGGGCACTTCGTCGCGCAACATTTGTAATGTTTGACGCACGCGCTCGCCCGACGACGCGCGCCGCATGGATTTTAATACTCCCGAAGCGATATGTTGTATCGGGATATCTAAATATTCGACGACGTTGCGATGCTCGCGCAACACTTCCGTCAACCCCTTCGGCAGGCCGTTCGGATAGGCGTACATCACGCGCACCCAGCGCACGCCGGGCACGTCGGCGACCGTTCGAATCGCGTCGGGCAGGCGGTCGCTTCCATAACGATCGCGGCCATACCACGTCGAGTCCTCGGCGACCATCACGAGTTCGCGCACTCCCTGCGCGACGAGCGCTTCGGTCTCCGCTTTTAACTGTTCGAGCGGTTTGCTGCGGTGTTTGCCGCGGATTTTTGGAATAATACAAAACGCGCAATCGTGGTCGCAGCCCTCGGATATTCTTAAATATGCAAACGAGCGCGGACCTGTTAACAATCTCACGGTGTCGATCGGCACCTCGCGCATCGCGCCGCCCGTCAGCGCGCGCGCGTTGCGTCCGTCGTCGATCGCGCGCACGACCTCCTCGATCGCGGTGTAATCCGTCAATCCAATGAATGCGTCGACTTCCGATAATTCAGGATCGGCCTCGAGATCGGGCCGGAACATCTGTGTCAAACATCCGGCGACGATCACGCCGCGCAACCGCCCCGATCGTTTACGTTCGAGAAGGCCGCGAATCGCGTGCATCGACTCTTCGCGCGCGGGGCCGATGAAAGCGCATGTATTCAGCAGCGCAATATTAGCATCGTCGAGACTGCCGCATATAAGCGTTCCGCCGCTCGCGAGTCGCCCGAGCAACACTTCCGAATCCACCTGATTTTTCGCGCATCCAAGGTGGACGAGACTTACGCGGGGCGGTGACTTCAAGGTTTTTTTATTATAATTATAAAACAAAAACGGCCGGGGATCGCGATGAACCCCGGCCGCGGATGGAGCGTCCGCTACGACCGGCGTTCATCCCATTCCGCGAGACCTAGCAGAATATCCCTCGATGGATTGCCTCGGTAGGGTCCGACGACCCCCGCCGCTTCGAGCGCCGCCATTTGGTGTTGCGCTTCGCCGAGTGAAACGGCGAGTTTTCGCTGCAGAAAAGAGATCGACGCGCGTCGTTCAGTAATGACGAGCCGGGCAGCACGATCGAGGAGGTCATTGGCCGACGCCAACGGAGGAGAGATCGGCGCGGCGGGAACAGGCGACAAATCGGTCGCGGTGGGAACCATCGCTTCCGCGGGCGCGGTTGCGTCGACGGATGCGGCAATCGGAGCATCGACGGGAACTTCGACGGGCGCGGATCTGACTTCCTCCGCCGCGGGCGCCGGCGATTTGTTAACTAACGATCTGCTTTTCTTAGTTTTTGTCTTTTCGGCGGGTTTGGCCTTTTCCGCGGGAATCGCATTTTCTTCGATTCGAGTCTTCGCGGGCGGAGCGGCCGATGCCGCCGCCTGAAGTGTGCCCGCCGATTCGATAGCAATGCGAATTTCACTAAAAATGTCGTCGGCAACGAGGTCAAGTTTCGGGTCGGGCGCGATTTCCGTTGCTTGTATTGTCCGCGGCAAATCCCAGGAGATATCTTCGGTTTCAACGTCCGCGGCCGCCGGCGACGCCAATTTCAGATCGACCCGGACGCTTTCTTCTTCGATCGTTCGGCCGGCATCGACGTGAACTTTGTTTTTGTAACTTTCGCGTTCGCTCGCGGGCGCCTCTTCGGTCGCGGAGAGAGTGTCGCTGTTCGCGCGGATTTCTCGATCATTACTGACTCCGTGTTCGAGGTCATTAATAAATTCAACACGCGGTTCGTCGAATAATCCGACAGATTCTCCAGAGACACCGATTTCGATAGCGTTTGCAAAGCTTGGAGTTTCGTCATTTCCATGGGACGGATCATCTGTAGCGTTGACTTCTCCGCGCAGGGCTTCCGCGACGCCGGATTCTGGAGTTGCTGGCCATGCTTGGATTTCGGATTGCGCATTTGGGTTTTCGACGCGGGGTTCGATTGCTACAGAAATTGGATCCGGCACAATGGCCGCGCCGGCGATGGAACCGTCGGGAGCGGCGGCTGAAATTGACAATTCACTCGATTCCAACGACAACGCGCTTGGACGCTCCGCTTCCATATTGGACGCGGCGTCCGCTTCATTATGTTTCGTTGTTTCAGTATTTGTTTTTTCGATGTTCGAATCTTCAATTCCGCGCGCCGTTTCTTGACTCGCCTCGATCATCGGGCTCGGATTTGTTGATACCGTGCGTGATCGAACACCGCGCCCCTCGCGATCCGCGGGCGGCGTCTTCGGTTCCCGTTTTGGCAATAATCGAACTTCCGGGTCGGGTATATTTGTAAATTCCGTGGCTGTAAATTTCACGGCGGACGTACGCACGGAATCGGGCGCGATCCGCGAAGGCGGAATTGTCATCACCGCGACCGGCGCGGCAATTTCGATGTTATCAGTTTCGGATTCGGGCTCGGCGGGAGGATCGATGTTTTGTAATTTTTTCTTCGCCGCCGCGAACATTTCAAAAATACCGCCGCCCGTCTTCGGGCCAGTATCGCCGCCCGTCGTCGGCCCAGTATCACTCAGGTTGCGAATGCTACTAAAATCGCGGAAGTTGCCGGTGAACACGATCCAGAGCGCGAGCAGCGAAGAAACTCCGCAAAGCAACGACGCGATCGGCGAAGACATCACATCGGAAAGGCGCCCGCCGAGGGCGACGCCCAGCGCACCGCCCTCGTTCCGGCCAAAGGTTCCGAACATGATCGAAAGAAGCAATCCCGCGAGCAACGAAACAAACGTTCGCGTGAGAAATGCAAACATGCCGCAATTCATGACAATTGCCGCGGCCGCGCCGACGAGGACGAGAAACATCGCGACGAAACCCGGAATCCAACCGGCGACATTTTGCAATTGTTCAATTCCGCGAATGAGTACGGTGTCGCTGAACGACGGAACGCCGCGCATGCCCGTCGCATAACAGACGAGCGATGTACCTGTAAAAACCGCGACGAGAGCAATCAGGAATGCAAGCCAACGCGTGCGCAACATGTCGAAACGTGATGCCGCGGGCAACATTTCAAGTAATTTCACAGATCACCTTTGATCGGTTCACGTTGGATCGATTCGCTTTTCATTTCGTCAGTAATAATTGCGCGCTGGCGAATGATGGAGCCGATATTGGTAATGTTCGTGATCGAATTCAAGAAAAAGATCGACGCGGCCGCGGATTGATAGCTAACTGTTCGAGAGTTTGTGGCAATTCGGGCGGCGACGGCACCATTCGTGCGAATTGTCGCGTCGGCATCGGCTCGGACCGCGTTGTGTCGCGCGGCGCGACACTCGTCGTCAAATATCAAGACCGTTTGCGGATCGTTACGCGTCCGCAACGAGCGCGCCTTTTTGGTGTGATCGATGCCCCGGCGCACGCGCGTTCGCCGTGGCACGCAATTGGAGGATTCCTCGACCAACATGTTCCTCCGATGCCAAATCGTAATTTACTTTTTCATCGCGTGCGCGCTCGCCGCCGCCGGTTGTTCGAAGCCGGGCGTCGTGATTTACACATCGGCCGATCAGACATTCGCGGAACCGTTGCTTGCGGAATTTGAACAAAAAACCGGAGTTGTCGTTCAAGCCGTTTACGACATCGAAGCCGCGAAAACCGTCGGCCTCGTGCGCACGCTGCTCGAGGAACGGAGTCATCCGCGCTGCGACGTTTTTTGGAATAATGAATTGATCCATACGATGCGGCTCGCAAGCGCGGGGCTGCTCGCGCCGTACGCGAGTCCCGCGGCGGCCGACATCCCCGCTGCGTTCAAGGATCCCAAGTCGGAATGGACGGCGTTCGCGGCGCGCGCGCGGGTTTTTATTATTAATAAGGATCTTGTCAAGCCGGAGGATTATCCGAAAAACCTCGGCGATTTGTTGATCGCGAAATGGCGCGGCAAAATCGGCGTCGCGCGGCCGCTCTCGGGCACGACGCTCAGTCACTTCGCGATTCTTTATGAAGTCCTCGGCGTCGATCGGACGCGCGATTTCATTAAACAACTGATCGCCAACGACGCGAATCTGCCGTCGGGAAACGCGTATGTCGCCGAACTCGTCGCGGGAGGGCAGTTGGCGTTCGGCCTGACCGATACGGATGATTATGAAACGCAGCGCGCCGCCGGAAAACACGTCGACGTCGTGTATCCCGGCGCGGGCGGCGACGGAACGGTCGTGCTGCCGAACAGCGTCGCGCTCATCAAGGACTGCCCCCATCCGGAGAATGGTAAGAAACTGATCGATTTTCTGCTCGGCCGCGACGTCGAACGCAGACTCGCGTTTTCCGATTCGGCGAACATTCCCGTGCGCGACGCCGTGGAGTCGCCGCCGCACGTGAAGCGAATCGGTAATATAACAATCATGTCCGCGCCGATGCCGAAAGTCGCGGAGAATCTCGACGCGCGGCTCGACGATTTGAAGTCGTTTTTCTTAAAATGACCCGGCGCGCGATCTATATTATCGCATTTATACTATTCGCGGCGCTCGTCGTATGGCCCGGAATCGAAGTATTGAATATCTGTATCTTTGGCGACTCCGCGTCCGCGTCGCAGCCCGCGGCGGGCGTGCTCGCGGGCCTCCGCCAGTGGACTTTATTGATAAATACGCTTTGTCTCGGCGCATCGGTCGCCGCCGGCGCGACGGCCGTCGGAGCCGCGATGGCGTGGTGCGCGACGCGCACGGATCTTCCGATGCGCGGATTCGTAAGCATCGCATGGCTAGGCCCCCTTTTTCTGCCCGCGCTGATGCTCGGAATCGCGTGGACCGGAATGGTTCAAATACATGGATTCGCGGCGATCGCGGGAATATTTATTTTTAATTATTATCCGATCGCGGCGGTGTTTACGGCGTCGTCGCTCGCGCGCGCCGACCGCCACGCGCTCGAAGCGGCCGAAATTGCGGGCGGGCGGCGGCTCGCGAGAAAATTACTATTCAGACAGGCGCTGCCGTCGATGCTCGCGGCTGCGTGCGGAATATTTATATTTACGATCGCCGACTTTTCCGTGCCCGACTATATTTCGAGCATCGGACCGAAGTATAATGTATATTCCGACGAAGTGTTTTCGCGCTGGCAGCGCGCCGGCGACGCGTCGGGGGCCGTCGCGACCTCGCTGCCGCCGCTCGCTCTCGGACTCGCGGCGTTCGCCGCCGCGTCGCGTTTGCGCGGACGTTCGAATTGTATTATTCGCGGGCGCTTTCATCCCGCGCCGCCGCGCGCGCTCGGCCCGTGGAAAATTCCGGCCGTATTCTTTGTATGGTTCGTGCTCGCGGTCAGTTTTATGATTCCGGTCGGATTCTTTATTTATACGATCGGATCGCCGGGCGTCGCGCTCGACGCGCTCCGCGAGGCGCGGCGCGACATATTGAATACAATGATTTACTCCGCGGGCGCGGCGGTCGCGGCGCTCGCGATTGCGCTCGTAATCGGCCACGCGGCGGCGCGCGCGGGAAGGAAAACGCGCGCGGCGATCGAGGCGGCGGCCGCGCTTCCGTTCGCGCTTCCCGCGATCGCGCTCGCGATCGTTATGATCCGGATGTGGAACCGCGGCGGCGCCGCCGATTATGTTTATGCGAGCGTCGGAATCGTAATATTCATCATGCTGGCGCGATTCTATATATTTTCGCACGCGGTCGTTTCGGCCGGCCTCGGCGCCGTGGATCCGGATCTCGAGTCGGCGGCGGCGCTCGCCGGAATGGGCCCGGCGCGGCGGATGTTTTTGTTACTTCCGCGAATAGCGGCGCCTTCGCTGCTCGGCGCGTTTTTGCTCGTATTCGTTCTCAGCATGCGCGAACTCGACGCGATCGTGCTGATTCCTTCCGGCAACTCGAGCACGATGTTCCGCGTTTACAACGCCATTCATTTTAACAGAAAGGAATTCGTGGCCGCGCTGTGCGCCGTGCACGTATTTCTAACATTTGTGCCGGTCGCGATCTGTTCGCTGTTCGCGCGCCGGGGAATCGAAGTATCGCTTTGAAGTACGCCGTCGAATGCAAACAATTGAGCGTCGCCCTCGGCGGCCGCGAAATCGTGCGCGGAGCGAATCTAAATATTCCGGAGGGCGAATATCACGTTCTGATCGGGCCCTCGGGGTCCGGAAAGACTACATTTCTCCGGGCGATCGCCGGCCTCGAGCGCGCGACCGGCGGCGAAATCCTCCTCGGCGGAAATGTTGTATCCTCGGCAAACGCGCACGCCGCTCCCGAAGCGCGGCGCATCGGCATGGTGTTTCAGGATCTCGCGCTCTGGCCGCAGTGGCGCGTCGCGCGGCAGCTCGAGGAAATACTTATCATACAAAAAATGCCGAAACCGGCGCGCGCGCGCCGCGTCTCCGAATTATTATCATTAGTGAAACTCGACGGAATGGAAAAACGCGCAATCTATGAATTATCGGGCGGCGAGGCGCAGCGGCTCGCGATCGCGCGCGCGCTCGCGGGAGATCCGCGATTGTTACTTTTGGACGAACCGCTCGGTTCCGTCGACGAATCGCTCCGCGCGTCCCTCGCGCGCGAGTTGCGGGAACTCCAGCGAAAATTACAAATCGCCGTCGTCCACGTCACGCACGATCAGGCCGAGGGCACCGCCGTCGCCGACCGGATTACGGTGATGTGCGCGGGCGAATTGCAACAAACCGGCGGCGCGGCGGAAATTATTGCAAATCCCGCGACGCGATTCGTCGCCGAATTCGTCGGAAAATATGTAATATTGCGCGGCGACGCGCGCGACGGCGCGATCGAGTCGCCGCTTGGTATATTTAATAATCCGCACGGTCTCCACGGCGCCGTGGAGATCGGTTTCCGTCCGGATCAATTAACATTTGGCGAAACCGGGGCCGATGGAATCGTAAAATCACGGGTTTATCGGCCGGGCGGTTGGCTGCACGAAGTCGAGGCGGGCGGCGCGACGGTTTTTGTACACGCGCGCGATGCGCGGAGCATCGGCGCGAAAGTTATGATCGAAATCCTCTCCGATCCATGGCATCCGGGAGGCGTGCGTGCGTAAGTTATTAATAATAATATTCATTTCCGCCGGACTGATTTTTATTATTATCGGCCTCACGGGCGCGTTCCAGTCGGACGGCCGCGCGGCGCCGAACGGCATGGCGGGCGTTTCGAGCGCGCAGTGCATGCGGTGCCACGCCGATATTTATGAAGAGTGGAAGGATTCGTTTCACGCCGGCGCCTACGCCGATCCGGAAGTTCGTAAATTATCGAATGACTATACAAATGAGCAATGTATCGATTGCCACGCGCCGCGCCCCGTGCTCGAAACGGGCATCGACAAACCGCCGCTTCCGCGCTCGGCGCGCCGCGCGGAAGGCGTCGATTGTCTCGCGTGCCACGGCGACGGCGGGTCGATTGCAACATTATCAAAAACCGCCGCGGGCGCCTGCGGCCCCCGCTTCGACGCGCGCCTCGGCGACGAGCGCGCGTGCGGGACATGCCATGATCAGCATTTTACAGTTCAGGAATGGAAACAAACGCCGTTTGCTAAAGATGGTATCGGTTGCATCGCGTGCCACATACCGGCGCGCGACCGCGAGGGCGGCGCGAAAGGTAAAAATCATTCGATGCCCGCGTCGCACGACGAACGGGAATTGAGAAAAGTATTACAAGTAAAATTGGAGCCGTTTGCGACCGGCGTAAAGATAATTATTAAAAACGTCGGCGCTGGCCATCATTTTCCGACGGACGAACGCTCGCGGGCCGCGGATTTGATACTTCGCTGGAAGGACGCGAACGGCGCGATCATTAAGATCGAAAAAGTCGATCGTTATCGAAATCCCTATCGCGACGAAACCGGCGCGAGCGACGGACTCCCCTATCGCGAGGAGAGTCCGCTGCTGGAGCGGCGCCCCGCGAGTACGCTCCTGCCGTACGGCGTCGAGCGAACTTACAATTTGACGCGGCCCGACCGCGCCGCCGCGGCGGACTTTATTATTATTTATAAAACGATTCCGTACCCGACGGATGCGGAGAAAATACTGGCCGACGACGCGTCGTTCAAAGACAAGAAAGCATTTATTATTTTCGAACAAACAATAAGATTCTGACATGCGCCCGCGCTTTGCCGTCCTGTTCGCGATGATGCCGACCGCCGCAGTGCCCGTTTTCGTGGGCGGCTGTGGCAGCCGCGCCGCGCCCGCGATCGTTTATGGAAATGCGGTGGCGGAATATATTCAATCGCTGGAGCGGCGCCGCGGCGAAATTTTAGGCGAAACGTCAGTGCGTGGCACACAATATACACAATCGCGCGATTGGATCGAATCGGCTTTGCTGGTCAAGTCTGGAACTGTAAGAACCGCGGCGCGACAGTCGCTCGTCGGCATGGGACGCGTCGGTATTGAGGATATCATTCAATATATCGATACCGAGGAGATCGGCACGTCGGCCCGCGCCGGCGCAGCGGGGTTGCTCGCACTTTATAAACATTCATTCGGATTCACACTTCCCGCGGCGGTTAAAGCGGCGGCCGATCTCGCGACGCGCGCGAAGGAGCCTGCGGTCCGCGCGGCCGCGGCCGCCGCCGTCGGCGAACTCGGCGAGCGCTCCGCGATACCGGAATTAACATTACGACTTCGTTATGAAACGTCGACCGAAGTCTGCGCCGCCCTCGCGGTCGCGCTCTGCCGCCTCGGCGCGCTCGCGGGAGTCGGCGGACTTCGCGAATTGATCCATCGCGGCGAATTGGAGCCCTGCATCGTTAGTATCAAATTTATTTTAGCGAACGAGGGCATCGCGATTGCCGAAGACGCGGAAATGGAACAATTCGACGCGGCCCTCGCCGTCGCGCAGCGGCGCTGGTTCGAAACCGGCCGCGTTTCATCGGAACCATTAGTTAACGATCCGAGCCTCGAAATTGCGATGGCGCGCGTTGTCGCGCGCATCGGCGGCGCCGATCTCCGCGCGGTCGACGACGCGCGATTTATATTATCGATGTCGGGCGCGGCGGGCGTCCCCGCGCTTATTGTAGCGTTGCACGACGCGTCGGTTTACATGCGCGTCCGCGCGATGGAAGTGCTCGGAATTCTCGGCCCGGTCGCGCGGGCGGCGACGCCCGTTTTATTAACGATGACCGGCGACCCCGAACATCCCGCCGAAGTATTGGTTGCATTGGGACGCATCGGCGCGCCCGAGGCGCGCCCTGTGTTATATCAATTCGCGGATGACCCGCGCATCGAAGTCCGCGTCGCCGCCGCGCGCGGACTCGCGGCCAGGCCGGAGGTTTCGATGGCGCCAAGACTGCGCGAATTTTTAACAAGGAGTCTCCCGGACGGCGCCGCACCCTCGCCGGACGCGGCGTTATTGTGTATTCAAGCGTTAATAATGATTCCCGAAACCGACGCGTTCGCCGTCGCGGACTCGTTATTACAAATGGAACCGTTCGCGGCGCACGCCGATCCCGCGGTTCTTGAACGCGCGCTCGATGCGGCCCTCGCGCGGTGCGGCATCGCGGACGAATCGGCTTCCAAACCCGCGGACACTAATGAAAAATGGAAGCGCCTGCGGGCCGCGACCGCCGTTCATCATAAGAAATAGCCCCCGCCGGAGAGTCCTTCGCAACGGATTCACAAGGTTCGGTGTTCGGTCTTCGCGCGGACGCGATTCAATTCGAAAGCACCGCGGAGAGCGTTCCGAAGCGCGCACGGCGACGGGCTCCGCGGGTTGCGTTTCCCCAGCCTTTATTAACGAGTACTTGTAAGGAGTACACAAATGAGTAATGATACCATTCAAGGGCACGGCAGCGGTATTGGCGAAGTAACGCTTCCAGTGTCATTTATTCCGACGCCCAGCCGGGAATCCGTCAGCCAGCGCAATGCTAAGAAAGCCGCCTCACAGGCGGCGGGGCCGTTGCCGGGACCGTCTCCGATTCCAATTCCGATTCCACATCCGCTCCCGCCTTTCTTCCTCCCGGGACCGCGCGTGTTGATTTGGAAGCAGGATCCCTCTGTTACAGAAATCGGCATTCGAAAAGCATATTTACCGTTTTTTGTACAAAGCGGCCCCAAGGATTCGCGAACGCAAATTCAAGGAATGACGACGGTAAACGCGAACGCCAACGGCGATTTTATACAAACTCCCGGCACGGCGGAGTTCGATTCAGTGCATGGTTTTTCAATTGTTACAATGACGCGATTAATGGTTCAGCGCGCGCTCGGCGCGAACGTGCAATGGCAGTGGAACACCGGCGGCAACGTGGATCCGATCAATGTGTTTCCCCACGCGGGCGTCACGATGAACGCGTTTTATCAACGTTCAACGAAGTCGTTACGATTCTTTTATTTTAACAAACCGGGAGCGCCGGCGCCCGCGCCGATTATTTATACTTGTCGTTCGTTGGATATCGTCGCGCACGAAACGGGCCACGCGGTCCTCGACGGGCTGAAGCCGCACTGGATCGAGGGTTCGTCCACTCCGCAGACGGGCGCGCTCCACGAATCCTTCGGCGACCTGACCGCGATTTTTGTAGCACTCTCGCAGATGGATCAGGTCGAGGGCATCATCGCACAGACGAAAGGTAATTTACATGATAAGAATTTTCTGTCGGACCTCGCCGAGGAATTCGGTCTCGCGCTCGGAAGGCCGAACGGTCTTCGCAACGCGGACAACGATTTGAAACTGAGCCAGGTTACTACAGAAGTCCACGACCTTTCGCAGGTTTTCACGGGCGGAATTTACGATGTACTCGCGGATATCTATGCATTCGAACGCAACGCATCGAAAGCCGATCTGGCGAAGACTCTTTATGATACGGCGCAGTATTTGTGTAGTTTACTGTTGCGCGCGATCAAGGCGGCGCCCGCCTCGAACGCTTCGTTCGCCGACGTCGTCAATCAGATGCTAATTGTAGCGAACGCGGACGGCAAACCGGTGCAATATCGCAATTTCATTCGCAACCGTTTCACGTTCCGCGAAGTCGTCGTCTCGCCGACCCCGCTCACGGCCGACCTCGCCGCGGGCGCGAAACTCGAGGCGTGCAAACACGCGCACCTCGATTCGGCGAAGGGCTGGCAAAACCGCTCCAATTGTTGCGGAACGATGCGCCATCCCGAGTACAACGGCCTCGGTGAATCGATGAAAGCGGAGACGGACGAACTCGCGCAATTGTTCAAAGTTTAATACACTTCGCTTTCGCATGCATCATGGATCGGCCGCGGGTTTCCCACTCGCGGCCGATTTTTTTATTTATCTCCATTCGCGGAAATGTATAATCCCAACATGAAATTGTCCATCGCACGATCGGGCGGCTTCGCCGGCATTCGCGAACCCCTTCTCGAATTGGATACATTAACTTTAAAACCCGCCGCCGCCGCGAAAATCGCCCAAACATGGCAATCGCTCCGCGCCCGCATCCAAGCGTCGTCCGGCAAACCATCGATCGGCGCGGATTTTTTAAAGTATGAAATCGTGGTTTCGGACGAACACGGGCGGGAGTTGATGGAAGTTGTCGACGACGGCGGCGCGGTCGCCGCGGAATTATTATTATTTATACAGGCGTGCGGGTGAGGGGGCGGAATGTTGTACAAAATCGCTATCCTTAGATCGGCGAGGCAAGTCAAGTTAACAATGCTCCGCCGCGTGTACGAATTCACCCTCCCAACGGCTCGATATCTTTAAATACTCGCGATAGCGCCACGGCGCGAATCGAGCCGCTCAATGGAAATGTATGTTCTCCGGCGTGGATGACGTCGATCCGAGCGAGACGGAGATCTTCCATCGCCGTGCGCATGGACGGAGTGATGCCGGGCGCGTCGGTATGTTTAAATTCAAATCCCAATCGCCGTCTGCCGCGCACGACGAGCAAGTCGAGTTCGCCGCCGGTGTAGAGCGCCCAGAAATAACAGTCATTCCACGTGACGCCGAGGCGGCGCATGATTTGTTGCATCGCGAATCCCTCGAAGGAAGCGCCCAATTTCGGCTGTGATAACAAATCGTGCTTCGATTCGACCCCGAGCAGCGAGTGAAAAATTCCGCTATCGCGGAAATAAATTTTAGGCGCCTTCACCTGTCTTTTCTTCATATTCTCAAACCAAGGTCGAAGGCGGTTCGCCATGAAAGTAGCGCAGAGAATGTCAAGATAACGAACGATGGTTTTGTCCGATACGCCGAAGGATCGTGCAAATTCGAGTGAATTCCAGATTTGGCCGTGATAGTGCGCCAACATATGTAAAAACCGCGACATCGTGTCTGGCGCGAGCGCGATTCCAAGATTTGGAAGGTCGCGCTCCGTAAACGTGCGAAGATACTGTTTGCGCCATTCAAAACTGTTGGAATCACTGGTCGCCATGAATGAGGGCGGAAATCCGCCTCGAACCCAGAGCCGCTCGCTGCGATCCGACGCGGTCTCCTCGAGGTCAAATCCGTCAAGCTCCATGTATGCAATTCGCCCCGCCAACGATTCGGCGCTCTGCCGAAGGAGAGCGGGCGAAGCACTTCCAAGGATGAGGAACCTGGCGGGGTTGGGCCGCCGATCGACGAGCACTCTCAGAATTGTAAAAAGATCCGCATGATTTTGAATTTCATCAATCACGACGAGCCCCTTGTGCACGCTCAACGCTAATTTTGGTTCGCGCAGGCGCGCCCTATCCTCCGGGTCTTCCAGGTCATAGAAAACGGCCGGCTCGTTCTTACGTCCATGTTCGCGCGCAAATTCGCGCGCAAGTGTAGTCTTCCCGATCTGGCGCGCGCCGATGATGGCTACAATTGGAAAATTCTCGAAGAGTTCTTCGATACGTTCGGAATACTTCGTGCGGAGAATCATGGTTGAAGCATAATCGGAAATTTCGGAGTGCAACTCCGAATTTTCAACCCAACCGTCCGCAAGTCCCTGTCGGCGGTCTGGACTTCGGATCGCCTGCGAAGAGGACGCCGTTGTGCGCGGGAACGCTGCATTTACGGTTTCACGAATTCACGGCGCAGGAGTGGCGCGCCACATTCGCGCGGCAAAGGAATACTTCACCGATCCGTCTCAGTATTCACATCCGCGGTTCTGGCTTCCGCAGATAATTGCGAACGTAGTCGTCGACGCCGGATTCGAGCGTGGTCATCGGCTCGGCGAAGCCGGCCGCGCGTAAGCGGGACAGGTCCGCTTCCGTGAAATATTGATATTTACCTTTCAGATCGGCCGGCATCGGAAAATATTTAATTCCCGACGCGGGCTTGTCGCACGCCTTGAGCAGCGAAGCGGCGAGATCGTTGAACGCGCGCGCGCGGCCGCTGCCGAGGTTGAAAATGCCGTTTGCCTGATGGTTCTTTAAGAAAAAATTCACGACGCGCGCGATATCCTTAACATAAACGAAATCGCGCTTCTGTTCGCCGTTCGCGATCCCGGATCGGTCGGATTCGAACAATTGCACGACGCCTTCGTTGATCGCCTTCGGGAACGCGTGGTACACGACGCTCGCCATGCGTTTTTTGTGATATTCGTTCGGGCCATAAACATTAAAAAACCGGAGTCCGGCGATGTGCTTGACGAGGCCGCTGCGGATCGCCCATTGATCGAATAACCATTTCGTGAACGCGTACCCGTTCAGCGGCCGCAGTCGCGGCGTGAGGTCGTCGGCGTCGGAAAATCCGAGTTCGCCGTCGCCATAAACCGCCGCGGAGGAAGCATAAATAAAACGGACGCCACGGTGGTGGGCCCATCCGCAGATGCGCCTCGAATATTCATAATTCAACTTCATTAATAATGCGGAATCGGTCTCGGTCGTGTCGGTGCGGGCGCCGATGTGCACGACGGCCTCGATTTTTTCGCGGCCGAGATCGCCCGATTCGAGCCTTAATAATAATTCTTCGTGATCGATATATTCGATAAAACTCTTGCCCGGCAGATTCTTCCATTTATCGCTCGCGGACAGCCGATCCGAAAGAATCAGATCGCTGCGTCCCAGGGCGTTCAACGACGCGACGAGAACACTACCAATAAAACCCGCGGCGCCTGTAATGATGATCATGCTGCGCGCCACGATGACCTTCGCCACGGCCCTCGGCAAGGCCGTGTCCGGCGTCGCGAATTGCGTCCCCGTGTCGCAGAGTGCGACAGGTCCGACACGCGACGCGAACGTCGCACCGGGCAATTTCAATTGGCAATCGCCGTGCGTCGCAGCTGGGCGTGAAACTCGAACGTCACCACTGGATTTCGCTTGCCACCGCCGGCCTCGGAATACTCGCCGCGTTTCTGGCGACGCCGCTTTTGTTTCCCGCCGGCGAACCGACCGTCGCGCGCGCGACGACGCGCGCCGCGAAGACGGAGACCGGCAATGGCGCCGCCGACGAACGCGCGCTCGCGCAACTCGGAATTGCAATTGTTGGAATCCTCGCGACGGGCGGCACCGCGATTTTTGTTATTAAGAAGACCAAGAATCTTAATTTTCGCCTCCGCGCGCGCGGAAAGTCGATGGAAGTGATCGACGTATTGAATCTTGGTAACAAAAAATCGATCGCCGCCGCCCGCGTTTACGATCGCGTTCTGATTCTCGGCATCGCCGAAGGCAATGTTTCCTTATTGTGCGAAATGAACGATCAGGATGCCGCCGCCGAAAACAAATTGACCGGCGGCGCGCCCGCGGCGGATCTGTTCGATAAACAGCCGCAGGCGACGTTTCGCGGCTTTTTACAATCATTAACGAAAAACGGAATCTCCGGCCGAAACGACCGCGAAATCAAACCCGCGCCGCGCCGCGCCCCACTCGCGAAACCCGTCGCCGCGGCCGTCGATTCTTTCGCGAACGAAGACGTCGACGAACTCTTATAAATTAATTGTTTAATAATATGTCGTTTCTCGCGAATATCATACAACAATCGCCTGCGCCGATTCCGCTGACGGACGCGCTCTCGAATCCGGGACGCCTCCCGGCGAGTCTCGAAATCGCGCTCGTACTGACGCTGCTTGCGCTCGCTCCGGCAATCTTCGTTTCTGTAACATGCTTCACGCGCATCGTCATCGTGCTTTCGTTCGTCCGCCGCGCGATCGCGATCCAGGAACTCCCGCCGAATCCCGTGATGATCGGGCTTTCGTTATTTTTAACGTTGTTCGTCATGGCTCCGACGGCGAATCAGATTTATGACAAAGCGTTCACGCCGTACTCCGAGGGAAAAATGTCGCTTCCCGACGCGGGAAAGGAAGGCGGCGCGATTCTAAAGAATTTTCTATTACATCACACCCGCGACGCCGATCTCGCGCTTTTCGTCGAAATCTCGAAATCGGCGCGGCCGGAGAAGCGGGAGGACCTCGATCTCCGCATCGTCGTGCCCGCCTTCCTCATCAGCGAAATCAAGACCGCGTTCACGATGGGATTCTTAATTTTCCTTCCGTTTATATTAATCGATCTCGTCGTCTCCGCGATCCTGCTGTCGATGGGCATGTTCATGCTTCCGCCGACGATGATTTCGACGCCGCTCAAAGTATTGTTATTCGTCCTCGTCGACGGCTGGAATCTCGTCATTCGCTCGCTCGTCGAATCCGTACAGGCTTGAAAGTTACAATAATATGAACCCCACGCTCGTCGTCGATCTCGGCCGCGAATTATTATTATTAGCGCTTCTGGTTTCCCTTCCGATGCTCGCGACGGCGATCGCCGTCGGCCTGCTCATCGCCATCATTCAAACCGTCACGGCCGTGCACGAACAGACGCTCGCGAGCGTCCCGAAAATGATCGCCGTGCTCGCCGTTGCATTATTAGTGATGCCGTGGTCGATGGGAAAACTCGTTAATTATACACAACACCTGCTTCGCGAACTCCCGCGTTACGCATCCGCGCGCTAGCAGCCCCGTGAACGATCTTTTTCTTAAACTACTCCCGGTTCGCATCGAATATGCGATATTATTCTTAACGCGCATTCTGGCGTTAATATCGACGGCGCCGATTTTCGGCACGATGAGTCCGTGGAGTTCATATAAAATAATGCTCGGCGTCACGATCACGGCCGTGCTTCTTCCCGCGATCGGCGAACCGGAGTGGAAAGGGCCCGATTTCGGCTTTGCGCTCGTGCCGCTTATTATCATGGAATTATTAGTCGGCGCTTTGATGGGGTGGATTCTCACGGCCGCGTTTTCGTCGGTCCGGCTCGCGGGCGAACTCGTGACGAGCGAAATGGGACTTAACTTATCTTCGCTGCTCGATCCGGTCACCGGCACGTCGTCGCCGGTGGTTACATCTTTTTATCAAACGCTCGCCGGGCTGATATTTGTAATCGTGGGCGCGCACCGCTGGACGATCGTGGCGCTCGCGCGATCGTTCGAAACCATTCCGGTCGGAACATTTCATGTATCGGCGAATTCGGTCGACGGAATGCTTATGATCATGGCGCGCTTCCTCGAAGCGGGAATCGTCCTCGCCGCCCCTGTGATGGTCGCGATGTTTGTCATTACAGTTCTCCTCGGCGTGATTTCGCGCGCCGTGCCGCAATTGAATATTCTCGAAACCGGCTACGCGCTCCGCGTCGGCACGGCGCTCGGGATCGCCGCGATCCTGTTGCCGGCATTCCGCTTCGGTCTCGAATCTTTGTTTACTTTGACGCAGTCCGCGCTCTTCGAGGCCGTGCCCGCGATGCAGGGCAAATAATTAATAAATAATCGATCATGGCCGAAGATCAGGATCAACGCACTGAACAGCCGACCGAAAAGAGGCTCCACGAAGCCTCCGAGCGCGGCCAGGTCATTTATAGTAACGAACTGACGCAGTCTGTATTGTTATTATCCGGCCTCGCGCTCGTCACGATCGCCGGCGCGCCGCTTTTCTTAACATTACAGGAGGCGCTTCGCGACGGTCTCGCGCACGGCCCGCGCGGGGATTTCGACGTCCACGGCGTCCACGCATATTTGATACAACAAGTCGGCCGGATCGCCCCGGCCGTGCTCCCGATTCTCGGCGGCATCGTCGCCGCGGCGGCGATTATTAGTTATTTTCAAGTCGGCGTCCGCCTCCGCTCGCAGGCGCTCGAGGCCCACTTCGACCGGCTCAATCCGGCCGCGGGCATGTCGCGGCTCTTCTCGCCGCGCGCCCTCATACAAATCACGACTTCGCTCGTCAAACTCGCGATCATTCTCGGAATCGTTTATGGCAGCAGCGGCGATCTCCTCGATGAGATCATTAAACTAGGCCGTTCGTCGGTGCGCGCGAGTTTCGGCCGCGGCATCTCGCTTGCGCTTTCATTATTATTACGAATCGGAATCGCGTCCCTGCTCGTCGGCGGCGCGGATTATTTATATCAACGCTGGCAGTATTTCCGCGACCTGCGCATGACCAAGGAGGAAGTGCGCGACGAAAATAAACAGTATCAGGGCGATCCGGCGATCAAAGCGCGCATCAAGCGCGCGCAGCGCATCGCCGCGCGCCAAAGAATGTTAAAGAACGTTCCGAAAGCGACGGTGGTTATTACAAATCCGACGCACTTCGCGATCGCGCTGCGCTATCGCCGCCCGGGCGGACTCGAAAGGCCCGACGAGGCGCCCATCGTCGTCGCCAAAGGCGCCGATTTTCTCGCGAAGCGCATTCGCGAAATTGCCACGGAAGCCGGCGTGCCGATTGTTGAAAATCCGCCGCTCGCGCGCGCTCTTTACAAAACAACCGACGTCGGCACGTTCATTCCAGGCGATTTATATAAAGCCGTCGCCGAAGTGCTCGCATTCGTATTTAAACTTTCCGGCGGAACCCGGAGGTCATAAACCATGCCAAATTCCGCGACCGTGGAAACCCACATGAAGTCCGGCGCGCAGGCGATCCTGCGCCACGGAGACTGGATACTCGGCGGATTTGTTATATCAATTATCGTCGTGCTTGTCGCGTCGATGCCGCCGTTCCTTCTCGACATCGCCATCGCGACCAACATCGCGCTCGGCGTCGCGATATTGTTAGTTTCGCTCAATACGCGGAACTTGCTCGAGTTCGCGACGTTTCCGACGCTGCTATTATTTACAACGCTCGCGCGGCTCGCGATCAACGTCGCGTCGACGCGCAGTATTTTACAATCCGGACAGGCGGGCGCGCTCATCGACGCGTTCGGCAAAATCGTCGTCGGCGGCAATATCGTCATCGGACTCGTCGTATTCTCGATATTGTTAGTTATACAATTCGTCGTTATTACAAAGGGCAGCAGCCGCATCAGCGAAGTGGCCGCGCGATTCACGTTGGACGCGATGCCCGGCAAGCAAATGGCGATCGACGCCGATCTAGGCGCGGGCGTTATAACCAATGAGGAAGCTAAAATACGCCGCGAAACGATCGCGCGCGAAGCGGAATTTTACGGAGCGATGGACGGCGCCGGCAAGTTCGTGCGCGGCGACGCGGTCGCCGGATTGTTAATTACAATAATCAATCTCGTCGGCGGCGTGATCATCGGCGTCGTCATGGACAAACGCGGCATCAGCGAGGCGCTCCATCGCTACGCCGTGCTCTCCGTCGGCGACGGCCTCGTGAGCCAGATCCCCGCGCTTTTGATATCGACGGCTTCGGGCGTTATTGTTACAAAAACCGCGATGGAATCGCGCCTTTCGAAAGCGATGGCCATGCCGTTCCTTACGAGCCCGCGCGCGCTCGTGACGACGTCCGCGGTGCTCGGCGGCATCGGATTGATTCCCGGTCTGCCGATGCTGCCGTTCGTGATACTCAGCGGTTTTTGTTATATAATGTATCTGCAAACGCGCGACGTCGATAAGTATTTTGAGCAGGATAAGAAACAAGGCGCGGGCGCCGGGAAACATGATAAAACCGGCGCGGGCAAAGCGCACGGCGCGGGCGCCGCCGACGGCGAACCGGCCGCCGATCATAAGAAAGTCGACGATCTTCTCGCTGTCGACCGCCTCAGCGTCGAAATCGGTTATCGTTTAATTCCCCTCGTCGATCCCGGCGGCGGCGCCGGCATTCTCGATCATATTGCACAATTGAGACGGCAGTTCGCGACGACGGAGGGATTCGTCGTGCCGCCGGTCCGCATTCGCGACAACATGCGCCTCGATCCGAACGCATATCGAATATTAGTAAATGGCGAGGCCGTCGCAAACGGACAATTGCAAGCGGGACATTTATTAGCAATGGACGCGTCGGGGCGCGCGCAGTCGATCCCCGGCATCGCCACGACCGAACCGGTGTTCGGACTTCCGGCAAAGTGGATCGCGGCGGCCGCGCGCCAGGATGCCGAATTGTTAGGTTATACGATCATCGAGCCCGTTTCCGTGCTCGTCACGCATGTTACTGAAATTCTGCGCAATCACGCGCACGAGATCATCACGCGCGACGACGTGAAACATCTGCTCGAAACCGTCAAGAAAAAGGCGCCCGCCGTCGTCGACGAACTCGTCCCCGGATTATTAACGATCGGCGACATTCAAAAAGTGTTAAGAAACTTGCTGCGCGAGCGGATTAGTATAAAACACTTGTCGCAAATACTGGAGACGCTCGCCGACAACGCCGGCCAGACGAAAGATACGGATAAACTCACGGAACTCGCGCGCACCGGTCTCGGACGCGCGATCTGCGAGCGCGCGGCCGGCGCCGACGAAAAGTTATATGCCGTGACTCTCGAACCGCCGGTGGAGGCACGCATCGCGGGGGTTTTAACAAATCCAGCCGACGCGGGCGGCCCGTCGGCCGGCGAATTGAAGAGAATCGTGGAGCAGACCGTGGCCGCGTTGAATCAGGCGTCGCTCGGCGGACGCGAGCCGGTGCTGCTCGTCCGCGGGCAGATTCGTAAATTCATCCGCGATCTGATCGCGCCGACGCTGCCGCGAACATTTGTATTATCTTATCAGGAAGCGCAATCCGCGCGTTCCATCGAGTCTCTATCTGTAGTGAGGTTGAACGATGCGGCTGCGTAGCATATTCGCTCCATCGGCGCGCGAGGCGATTTTGCGCGCCCGCGAAGCCTTCGGCGACGACGCGAGAATCTTAACAACTCGCGGGACGCCGAACGGCGTCGAATTGATTATTGTCGAGGAAGGCGCCGCGCGCCGCGAGGCCGAAGTATCGAATTTGCGCGGCGAAGTCCGCGCTCTGCGCGGGCGGCTCGCGGAAACTAAATATACAGTTCCCGCCGGGCTCGAGGAATTATCCGATCGCCTCGACGCGTGCGGAATCGCAGGCGGATTGCGCGAGAGCGCGATGCGCGCCGCGCTTCCGCATCGCGGAATATTAGCATTCGACGCGGCGGCCAACGCGCTCGCGCGATCGATACAAATCCTTCCCGCGAAACCGCGCCACCCGGGCGGTCCGCGCGTGCTCGCGATCGTCGGTCCGACCGGCGTCGGCAAAACGACGACGATTGCTAAACTCGCCGGACGCCTCGTGCACGATTCGCGCCGCCGCGTCGCTCTCGTGACGCTCGATACGTATCGCGTCGGCGCCGTCGAACAACTTCGCGCCTATGCCGATTTATTAAATTCACAATTCGAAGTCGCGTTTACGCCCGCCGACGCCGTCCGTGCCGTCGATAAATTTAAAGATTGCGACGTCGTTCTGCTCGACACGACAGGCCGCAGCCCGCTCGACGAACCGCGCGTCGCCGAACTCGCGGCAACCGTGCGCCACGTCGACCGTCTCGAAGTGTTATTAACAATTCCCGCCGCGATTTCGCACGACGCCGCGCGCGTGGCGATCGAACAATTCTCGCCGATGAATCCGACGGGAATGATTATTACAAAACTCGACGAGACGCGCCACGTCGGCCCCGCGTTTTGCGCCGCGCACGAACGGAATCTGCCGCTCGCGTTTCTATGCAACGGCCAGGAAGTCCCCGGCGATCTCGAACGCGCGAGCGGCGAACGCGCCGCGAAATGGATTCTGAGCGCGGGCGCGGCCGCCGCGCACGCAGCCGCCGCCGCAATTTAACATTCTCGAAAAGTAAATAAACAAAAGCAATACACGCAACATGACCACCCAGGCGGATTCTTTACAATTACTCGCGGCGGCTCCGGCGCGGCGCGCGGGCGCGCCCTTGATCGGCGTCACCGGCGGCAAGGGCGGAATCGGCAAATCGACAATTGCCGCGAATCTTGCGATCGCGCTCGCGCGCGGAGTCCGCCGCGGCGTCGCGCCCGACGTGCTGCTCGTCGACTGCGATCTCGGGCTCTCCTCGCTCGACGCGATTCTTAATTTTCCGCGCCGCCGCAATATTAGCGATGCGATGGACCGGCGCCTGCCGATGCGACAGTGCATTCTCCGCGCGCAGGGCGGCGTCAACGTACTGCTCGCGCCGCGCGGCATCGAACGCTTCGCGAGCCTCGACACCGCCGAACGCGCATCTTTAATATTACAGTTGAACGAATGTTCGCGCGCGCGCGACGTCACGATTCTCGATCTGCCCGCCGGCATTCACGCCGACGGCCTCGCGCTCGCGCATTCGGCCGATTATTTAATTGTAGTCGTGACGCCCGATCCGGCTTCGCTCGCGGACGCGTACGCCGTCATAAAGATTGCCAAGGAGCGCGCCGCGGGCACGCGCATCGGATTATTAGTAAATCAGGCGCCGGGCCCCGTCGCCGCGCGCCAGTTGACCGACCGGTTCGCCGCGATCGCGAAGCGTTTTCTCGAGAAGGAAATTGAGCCGCTCGGCTGGGTGCCGCGCGACCCCGCCGTCTCGCGCGCCACGCTCGCGCGGAACCCCGTCGTCTTGAGCGAACCGGGCTCCCCCGCGGCCGCCGCGATCCGCGTTTTCGCCGGGCGCGTCAGCGGAGTATTGGAAACATTGCGCCGCGAGCGCGACGCCGACTCAAGCGCGTGGATGTAAGCCGACGAAACAGCAATCGATGCTTCCGCCGCGTCCCCTCGTGGTGGCCCGATGCTCCGCGGGCGCCTTTGCCCTCGTCGCTTCGCTTTCACTACTGAACGGCACGACGGAATGGACCGCCGCGTACCGCGGTCTCGCGGCCGCGATCATAACAGTTGTGATCGCCCCGTTTTTATATAACTCCCTCGAACGATTACTAACACCAACCGAGGTTTTGAAAACGAATGAAAATTCAAAACCGGCGATGATTAACAACAACACAACAGGACAGGGCGCGCGCACCGGCGCGGCCAGGGCGTCATGACACGCGCCGACGCATACATGGCGCTTTCGACGCCCGAACAGAAACAAAAGCGTTTCGAAGATTCGCTTTTGTTAGTAAAGTACGTCGTCGGACGGCTCGCGGTGGAACTGCCCGCGTCGCTCGACCGCGATGATTTATATTCTTGGGGCGCGATCGGACTCTGGCGCGCGATTCAAACGTACGACGCGTCCCGCGGCGTCGCGTTTTCGACGCACGCATATATATTAATTCGCGGCGCGATCCTCGACGAACTGCGCCGCCTCGATTTTCTGCCGCGCAGCCGGCGCGATAAGTTAAAAGCGGTCGTCGCGACGCGCGACGGACTTGTACAAAAACTCGGGCGGAAACCGTCGATCGAAGAGCTCGAATCGGCGACGGGACTTAAAGGATCCGATCTCGACGAAGTTTTATTATCTGAACACACGGCGCAGGTCGTTTCGCTCGACGATTCGGGCAGCGACGACGCCGGCATCGGCGCGATCTTGCGATCGAATCGCGAAGTGGATCCTTCGTCGGTCGCCGAAACGAACGAACTGCGCGAACAACTCGCCGTCGCGATCGGCCGGTTGCCGAAGATCGAAAAGGAAATAGTAATTTTATATTACAATAAGAATTTATTATTAAAAGAAATCGGAGAGATCATGGGATTCTCCGAGTCGCGCGCGTCGCAGATCCACGCGCGCGCGCTCGAGCGTTTGCGATCGTTTATGTTGCCGGCGGAAACGGCCCAGGCTGCGGAGGCATGAAGTGGACCTCCCGATACAGCGCGTCCCTCCGATGGTCGGCCCGCGACCCGCGCCGGCGATACCACAATTGGGCGACCGCCAGCGCCAGCGCGGCGACGGAAAGTTCTCGCTCGAAGATGAAGAATCCGAAAAAGACGAAAACGCCGACGACACGGAAACTACAGAAACCGACCCCGTCGAGGCCGCTCGCGCGGAAAAAGAAAACGCCGTCGCGCCCCCCGACGAGGACGAAGCGGGACAGAATCTAAATATTGTAGCCTGAACGCCCCGCCGCCGAACCCCTCCCAAGATTATGAATATAATAAACTCCAACCCGCGAATCCTGAAACGCGACCAGTTGAAAATGCTGGACTCCGCCGCGCCGCTCGAGGGCGCCGCTCCCGCGCCCTGCGCGTCGCCGGTCGTCCGCGTCGTCCGCTCCGGCGACGTTGTCAAAGCGATTCGCGTCGATTGCATTTGCGGCCGTTCCCTCGAAATCGAATGTTTATTCGACGACGCGCCCGCATCCGAACCCGCCCGCGCCTCCAAGGAATGATTCTTATGAAATATTATCAAAAACCCGCACGGCCGATCGCCTCGATCGCATTAATCATTGTATTTTCCGGATTCGCGGGATGCCGCATTCTCCAAAGTGCAAGTAACAATTCGGCGTCGTCGGGCGATTCCGAAACGGGCGTCGCAAACGCGTCGGCGCAGGAAAAAGGCGGTCCTCAGGATGCTATCAAAAACCAGAACGGCGCGATGGCGCCCTCGCGGCGGCCGGCGGACGGGCTCGGCGCCGAGAGCATTCCGGATATTTTGCGGCGGACGCAAAATGAATTAAAAACAGAAGCGGAGCACGCGCGCAAATTGGAAGAATCGTATTCGAATGCACAAAAACAGATCGACGAATTTCAACGATCGATCCGCGCGACGACGAACGAACTCGAAGCCGTGAAAATCGAGCGCGACCGCGCGTTCAGTAAAGTTCACGATCTGCAGGAACGCCTCATTTCGGCGGCGCTCCGCGTCGCCGAATCCGAAAAAGATACAATTCAAACGAGAATACAACTCGAGCAATTGATAAAAATCGCGGCGACGCACGGCGTAATTTTCGAAGAAAGCCCCGATGGGATTTCCGCGACTTCGCGGCCCGCGGAAAAGTCCGGCGACAGCGCCGGCGCGCAGTCGCGGCCGTCCGAGTCGACGAAAGAAATGCCAGCAAGCGCTCCCTCGAACGATCACAAATAATAATATGCGCCCCATTTTTATTATATTATCGATATTCGCCATCGCCGCCGCGCTGACGTTCGCGCCGGCCTGCCGACTGATCCGTCCGCCCGCGCGGCCGATTCCCGCGTTTCGCGCGGACGAATTGGATTCATTACAATTACATCGCGTCGTGCTCGTTCCGTTCACCGACGACGCCGGCGCGGGCCCCGAGCGCGATGGCATCCAGCGCGCGTTCATGCAGGAATTCGAAAAACAGACTGCGATCGAAATTGTTCTCGTCGACTCGCGCGACGCCGATCTATCAAAAAACGAAAATCCGCGCCGCACGGGAAAATATAGAATCGAAACGATTCTCGATCTCGCGATCCGCCACGGCGCGGAGGCGATTTTGTTCGGCGCGATTACTTCCTATCGCCCCTATCCGCCGCAGGACCTCGGCCTGCGCTTCGATTTGATATCTGCAAATACGGGACTCGCGCTCTGGAGTTGTAATGCGCAATTCGACGCCTCCGACTCCGAATCGCGCGACCGCCTCGCGTCGCGCTTTATTTCCACCGCGGCCGCGTCGAAAGATTCTTTAACTTGGGAAAGCGCCCAGGCATCCCCTTCGCGCTTCGCATCGCTCGTGTCGTCGGAAGCCGTCGCGACGTTTCGTGGAAAGTAAATATTAAGGGTCGTTGAGCATTACATCGCCGCAATTATAAGTCTCGCCCGGGCTTACATAAGCGCCATGAGTGCATGACCGCGTTCGGCGGCGATCTATCAATTCGAGCGACCACGGACCGGGCGCGAGATCGTCGAATTCGAAAACCCCGTCGATTGCCGAGACATCTTCCATGAATGATAGGAGTCCGGATCGCGAACCCCTGGCCGAAACTACTGTAAGCGCTCCGCCCGTCTTCGCATCCAGCGCGCGCAGCCGGATCGCGCCGAAGAACCGGCCGCATTCGTTTTCATTAATATTAAATGTAATAATATCGAGAGGGCCGGAGATCTCCCGCGAGTCGACGGTGCCGCCGTTCAGAACCGCGCTGACCGTCATCGGGTAATTCGGCGGAACATCGAGAACGCCATTGCAGTCGAATTCGTCCGCGCTCGTCGCATCTCCGATTTTTTGTATTTGCTTCTGAATTAGGTAATGCACCGCTTCGCTCGAATGCCGTTCGAAATAACGCCCCAATCCATAACGATGATCATCAGTATAATGGACGACGTCGGAAATTCGCGCCGGCGGGGGCGATGTCGTCGCAACCGCGATTATTGTATTCTTGATCTTTCGGAGGCGGGTCTCGCTTCGCGCGTCGGCCGCCGACGTTACCGACTTCTTGATGATAAATCGTATTCTTATTTGTACATTTTCGCGCGCCATGGACGGATGCGTTCCGAATTGAATCGATAGGAAAATCGCGAGGGCGGCGGCTGTTTCAAATAAAAAACGCCGGACCATCGAAATCGCATTCTTAGTATTTTGTTCGATCGTCCATGGGACGCCGGACGCGGTGCGAAGTTCGTCGCCCCGCGCCGCCCTTCCAATCGCCCTGCCGGTCGCTACGCTCAGCCGCGTTAACACGGCCTTCACATCCGACGATCCCCATGTGGCTGCAGCAATTGATCCGGTGGTTCCTCCCCGAGGAGCATAAGTTCTTTGATTTCATCGAGCAGGCGGCCGATTCGTCCGATCGCGCGGCGCACTTGATGGAGGAGTTGCTGTCGACGAATCCGCGCGACAGCCGTCCGCAGATCATCGAGCGCATCCGCGACGCCGAACACGCGGGCGACAAAGCGATGAAGGACATGGCCGACGCGCTCGACGCGACGTTCGTGACGCCGCTCGACCGCGAGGATTTGTATCATATAACCAATAAACTCGAGAGCGTTTCCGATTTGATATCGGCGACGGCGAATCACGTGAGCGTGCATCAGATGGATACGCTGCCCGAGGGCAGCCGCGAACTCGCCGCGATATTGGTAAAATGCACGACGCAGTTCCGCGAGGCCGCGCACATGCTCCGCGATCACAAGAACGCGGACAAAATCCGGCAGACGTCGCGCGCGCTGCATTATTTAGAACACGAGGCGGACGTAATCTTTAGAATGCGCATCGCCGATTTGTTCGCGCGCGAAAAGGACGCGATACAATTGATTAAACATAAAGAATTTCTGGAAGGCCTCGAAGACGCCGTCGACCACTGCGCGCACGTCGGAACGGCGATGGAAGCCATGTTGATCAAGAACGGTTGATCGCGCCGCCGGCGCATCATTAAATTAAATAAAACACAGGATGGACACGAGCCTGACGCTGCTGATCCTGGTCGTCGTGGCCGGATTGGCATTCGATTTTATCAACGGCTTTCACGACACGGCGAACGCGATCGCAACTGTAGTTTCCACGGGCGTGATGCGCCCGCGGACGGCGATCATCATGGCGGCGATGCTGAATTGTATCGGCGCATTCTTCGGCACGGCCGTCGCGTCGACGCTCGGCAAGGACACGGTCGACTCGGCGGTGATTACACAAACGATGGTGCTGTCGGCGATCATCTCCGCGATTCTTTGGAATTTGTTTACTTGGTATTTCGGAATTCCGTCGTCGTCGTCGCACGCGATCATCGGCGCGCTGATCGGGGTCGCGTGGGCCGCCGCGGGCAGGGATTCTATCAAAAGCGAAGGCGTCGAAAAAATGGTGCGCGCGCTCGTGATGAGTCCGCTTTACGGATTTTTCGGCGCGTTCGTGCTGATGGTATTATTAACGTGGGTCGTGCGGCGCGCGTCGGCGACAAAAGTAAATTTTATTTTTCGTAAACTACAGTTGCTATCGTCGGGCCTCATGGCGTTTTCGCACGGCGGCAACGACGCGCAGAAAACGATGGGCATCATCACGATGGCCCTGATCGCATATAATAAAAATTGGGTGTCGCTCACGCCCGACGGCAAATTGTCCGTTCCGCAGTGGGTCGTCCTCTCGTGCGCGCTCGCGATGGGCCTCGGCACGGCGGCGGGCGGGTGGAAAATTATTCATACGATGGGTTCGAAGATATTTAAACTTCGGCCGATTCACGGATGTTGCGCGGAGACGGCGGCGGCGCTCGTGATCACGGTCGCGACGCACAACGGAACGCCGGTTTCGACGACGCATTGCATCACGTCCGCGATCATGGGCGCCGGCGCGACGACGCGGCTCTCGGCCGTCTCGTGGGGTGTTACAAAAAGAATCGCGTGGGCGTGGGTGCTGACCATCCCGATGTGCGCGTTCGTCGGCGCGGTCTGTTTTTATATTTTCCGCGCGATCGGATTGTAAAAAGTTAAAGTTTCCGAGCGGCGGCGCTCGACATCGTAAGAATGTTGGACATTCTTGCGTGCCCGAAATGCGGCCGGCAGTACGACGTGACGCACGTCGCGTCGAGGCGACATATCCGCTGCGAGTGCGGCGCGCGCGCGATGGTTTATAAACAATCGCCGAATTCGCCCGGAACGTTTAATTGTTGGTGTTGCGGCGGGCCGTTCGAAAAATCCGCGCAGAATTGCGCCTATTGCGGCTCCAGTATCACATTGGAGGAGCGCCACCTCGACGCGTTGTGTCCGAAGTGCTTCGCATGGATTTCGAGCAATGCGAATTATTGTATGGAATGCGGAACAACCATCGATTCGGTGCGGCCGGTCGCGATCGACGAGGATTCGTCCTGTCCGCGGTGCAAATGTAAACTATTCGGACGCGCCGTCGGTAATTATAGTTTTACAGAATGCGTCGCGTGCGCGGGAATCTGGCTCGCCGCGGGACTCCTCGAACGCATTTGCGACGAAGCGGAGACGACGTCCACGATGACCGACTGGCTCGCGACGCGCCCGGCGCCGCTCATGGATCATCCGAGCGGCGCGGTTGTATATTTACCTTGTCTCGAATGCCACGATTTGATGGAACGCCACAACTTCGGCGGCGGCTCCGGCGTTATTTATGATATTTGCAAAGGCCATGGCGTCTGGCTCGACCACGGCGAACTCGAAAAAATTGTTAAATACGCGCGAATCATGGCAAGGAAGCCGGTGAAGCAGGTCGTTCGAGAGTAAGATTGGAGAGATTCGCGGATTCGCGAGCAACAAGTCTGGCCGGCCGAGCCGACGTGTAGAGACGGTCTCGCTACTTTCGTCGCGTGGCGCGCTGTTTTTGTGCCTCGGCTCGGATGATCACCGAGCCCTTCGCGCTCGCATCGAGACGCACCTTCGCGAGCTTCAACGCAGCCGCCATCAACACTTCGATCTCCGCGCGATCAAAGTCCGCAACTGTATTCAACACCACATAACGCACATTGGCGCGACCTTGTAGCAGCTTGTTCGGATCCGACTTCGACAACAGAGCGCCCTGTGCGAAGTACAGCTTCACTGAACTCGGGTTCAGCGCGAAAGAGCACAGCCCCTCGTAGCCATTTTCGGTCGGCGAATACGAGATCACGAGCGCGTTCTGGGATTCGTACACATACACGATCTCGAACAGACCAGGCAGCCGAGCACGCAGCTTCGCGCGCAACGCTTTTCCAAACTTAACCATCGCCGGGTCGTACTTCGCGAAGTAGCTCGCAAGTTGTGTTTCAGCGTTCGTCACGCGCAGACCTCTTGTTCGTTGAACATGCTACGCACCATGTTGACTATCACTGTGGTTAAGACTGAGTCGCTGATCATTCCTAGTATGCGTAAGTCTTCGTACCACTCTCTAGTGATAGTGTCCTTCTTCGTCGTACCGTCGGCTTTACGCACTTCTATTGTTAATCTTTCCCCGAAGGAAGAGTAGCAGAATCCATTGGAGGTGTTCATTGGCGATCGTTCCGGATCAGACGCGTGAAGAAATGGCACTGTACAGAAAGCTACAGTGCCGCAGGATGTATCGACCTCGGCGATTGTCGGCGAGCTGCGACCGTAGTGTCAAGACTGTTCATCCGTCGCCCGGGATTCCCCTTGGGTGCAAACACGCAGGAGATCGAGGTCCCTGAAAGCGGCGTCGTGAGCGTCGTCGTGACCGGCGTCGTGAGACTTATGAAACCACTTCCAACCAAACAGTTTCTCCGTCGAGGCGGACGCGCACCTGAACTTCGCGCTTCTCGTTTTGATATATTATAACTTCGCTCATTTTATAGTATTCGACACCGACAACATACGCGGACCATCCGCGGTTTACGATCATTAGATCCGCGTTGTTGCAATTCTCAATTTTACTCTCCCGCTGTCGCGGTAGTAACCTATCCCCCCGCTTTGAACCCCTTCAGTACCATCGCGGGCGGCATGTTACGGATCACGAACGGGCTGATTTCAAATTTCGGAAAAGCCTCGCGCATGAGCGCGCGCAGGCGGCCGGCGCCGGGCGTGGGATAGGCGTGGACATAACTAAATGTACGAAAACTTCCGCCGTCGGCGAGAATTTTCGAAACGGTTTTAATAATACTACCCGCGCTCGGCATCACGACGAGCGGAAGTCCGGAGATCACGGCGATCGGTTTTCGCAGACCGTGCATTTTTATTAGTTTTTCGACGTCTTCGACCTGGCCGTTTTCAAATATCAAATCCGGAAAGCGCTCGCGCAGAACATTACAAAAACCGGGATCGCGTTCGATGCCGAGATAATGCACATTCGGCACCGCCCGCATGCGTTCGACGATCGCTTTTGTGAAGGATCCCGTGCCCGGACCGTATTCGATCACCGAGTCGCCGGGAGCGAATTCGAGGCCGCGCAACATTTCCAATGCGAGATATCGGGAACTCGGGCAAACCGATGCGACGTGCCGCGGCGAGCGCAAAAAGCTCGTGAAGAAATGTAATGGTCGCGCGGAGGCATTCGGTGCGGTCATGATTTATAAACGGCCAAGACCCGCCGCGCGCGGCTCGCGCAACGAAGATCATGCGAGTGGATTCTAGTGCATAAGTTCTACAAGTCGATGGAGTTGGCCGAGCGCCGCCGCTTATTAACTATCCGATTCCAAACGCGGCGCGGCGCCTCCCCCGATCTATTTCCAGATCAGGGGAGGCGCCGCAAAATTCTCGATGACCGCGAACCGATCAGCGCGACTTTCCGTCCAAAGATTCCGGATCGGACGCGGCGTCGATCAGTTTCCAACCCATGCTTCGGGCGACGTCCTCATTGGGTGTAAAATCGGGATTCAGAATCCCGTTTTGCACCAAAACGCGGCGCAAATCCTCCGGATATTGAGTGCCGAACGCGCGTCCGCGAACTTTCGGAACAAAACTAACATTGTCGTGAATCGGCTCGTACTTGGCGAATCCGCGCCGCACGCCGTTGACCATATAATTAAATTTAACGTCAACGCCGGCGTGGACGACGATTTTATTTAGATCCTGCGATTCGATCCAAACTGTAGTATTCGCGCCGACGGGCGTCGCCACAATCGTGAGGCCCTCCGTTTCTGTAACAAGCCGAAACTCCTCGGGCACGGCGATCACGGCGGTGCCGTGTTCGATGCTGGCGGAACCGCGAAAGTACGTGCCCGCTTCATTGCCTTCGAGACAAATGAAATGAACTTCCTTCGACGGATCCGCGGGGTGCGGTTGTATAAAATTCTTCGTGCCCGTGGCCGCGAATTTACCGGATGCATATAATCCGTAACCGCTCGCGGAGGCCGTGCCGCCCATGACGCCGTAGTTCGTGCCGGTCGCAGTGTTTACAAATCCGTACACTCCGGTTCCCGTGGTCGAGTCGGCGAGTCCGTACACGCCTTTTTGTGTATTCCCGGATGTATCTAATGCATGGCCGAACACCGCGGCGCCGTCGCTGCCGGCGACGATTTCGCCCATGACGCCGTAGCCGTCCAAAGTATTATTAATCGCCTGATATTTTCCATGGACGCCGCGCCCGCCGAGCTTTCCATAAGAAACGCCCTGAACGCCGATGCCAACGCCGTTTGTTTGCGCAATCGCGTATCCCTTGACTCCGATTCCGGAATCGAATTCAGCTTCGCCGTAGACGCCGGTTCCAGTGCCCGCGCCGGAACCCCACGAACGCCCTTCGACGCCAATGCCATTTGGCGAGTCGACGCGACCATTCAAGCCAACGGTCGAACCCGACACCGCGGTCGCCCATGCTAAGATTCCCGTTCCGTTGTCCGCCGAGGTTCTCGCGTCAATGGCGGCGCCGGCGCCGCTCGTATTTGTATGATTGGCTCGCAGCGCGGTCGATCCGGGAACGGATACTTCAGCCCACACGCCGTAACCCTGCGCCGAATTAGTAGTTCCATAGACACCGGCGACTTCCGAATTCGCCGACGACGCGATTCCATACAATCCGATTCCGCTCGTCGAAGTCGCCTCGCTTCGGATTCCGTGCGCGGTGCCGCTCTTTGTGTTAATTACAGATAGAACGTCGGTGAATGAGTTAAGATTGAGGGTCAACGGTTGACTAATATTCACCGTGGAATTTAAATTTACAATTGAATTGAAAGTCGATGTATTCGCAAACGTCGCGGTGTTCGAAAATGCCGCGGAATTCGCAAACGTCGCCGGATTTGTAACAGTTCCTCCGTTCCATGGCGGGCCCTGCTGACCTTGAACGCCTTGGGCGCCCATGTCTCCCTTTGGACCTTGAATTCCAGGCGCGCCCTGCTGACCCGGAGACCCTTGCTGACCCGGAGCGCCCGGCGCTCCGGAATCGCCCTTATCACCTTGGATTCCTTGCAAACCCTGGGGACCCATCTGTCCCATTAAACCCGTGTCGCCCTTCAATCCCTGGATGCCCTGTTGTCCCTGGGGACCGGCCGCTCCAGTTGTACCCGGATCGCCTTTGTCACCTTTGATGCCCTGCGAACCCTGCGGTCCAACGAGCCCCGGATCCCCTTGGATTCCCTGTGTACCCTGCGGACCCGTTGGTCCCGCGGGACCGATGGATCCGCCCGGGCCTGCTGGACCTGTCACGCCAGAGGGACCCTGAGGACCTGTGGATCCCGTCGCACCGATGTCCCCCTTGTCGCCCTGAATTCCTTGGGAACCCTGCGGCCCGACGGGTCCGATCGAACCAGTTGCACCTACCGGTCCCTGCGACCCTGTTGTCCCGGTGTCACCTTTCAATCCCTGAGGACCTTGAGTTCCCTGCGCTCCGGTGACGCCCGTCGCGCCAGTCGGACCGGTTTGACCGACGGGCCCGATCGGACCGACCGGCCCAACAGGTCCCTGCGGTCCGGCCGCGCCCGTCAAGACCGGCTTGATTTGCAATTGTAGCGAAGGCTCGTGCGCGGTTTTCGCGTTTTCTTTACTATCGATTTCAATATTAATCGGCGAACCCGCGACCGTTGCGAGAGCGACGCCGTGGTTTTGTTGCACGCCGTCGACCCAGTCGCGCACGAGTTGCGTGACATCTATTGTAATAAATTCGAGCTTGTCGGAGGCGCCGACTTGGACAGCGGCCGCGTCGGTCGCGCCGAGCGTGGGCGCCGTGAGTCCCGTAACGGTTAATTCGTTCCAACCGGAGGTCACGCGCCGGACGTCGAACGCGCCGGACGCCGAGACTTTATTTATAAATATACCGATGCGCGCCGATTCGATCTGCGCCCCGGTCGTGCCCAGCGGAACGCCGACGAGGTCGAATTTTAATAAAACAAGGCTGCCGTCGCCTCTGAGTTTGAGCGTGGCGGCGGCGCCGTTGTTTTTTGTTAAGGATGTCGGGGAGATGTAAGAGTCGCCCGCGAGGACGGAGTCGCCGCCGCCGGACAACAGGAAGGGAATTGTAAATAGTGCGTGTTGGATCATTTGGGGTTACCTACGTATCTTCGAATCAGCGCCCCTCCCAAAGCGTTGCACCTGTCGAGCGCCGCAGCGCGAAGCCGCCGGCGCGGCGTGCGTCCCTTGATGAAATCTTTATGCAGCCGGCGCGGTCTTTACTCTTTACCTATGGCGACAACGGCGATCGCATTGTCAGTCTTACAACATGAATCCGATCAACACGCGCGCGCCGCAGGCGGCATCACTTATTCTCCTGGTTCTCGGAGGCTCCGATTTTGCTTTCTATCCTGGAGGATCGCGCGCCGGGGAATCGAAGAACGCCAATATTAAGACTTTCGGCGCGCAGGACCCACCGACGAGCCAACCTGCGTCCTCCCGGCGCGCGCTTCCCGAGGCGTTTCCGTCGCCGCCGTTTCCGTCCGCGGAATATCAAGGTTATCCGTTGATCGGCGTCCCGCCGTCGACGACGACCTATCCGCTCACCGATTTGATTTGGAGCACGTCCGTCGGCAGCGCGCTAAAGGACGAAAGAATTAAAATTTACGGATGGATCAACGGATCGGCCAATTGGAGCACGTCGAAACATTCGAACATGCCGACGTCGTATTGGATCGTTCCTGACAATATCCAGGGCGACCAATTCGTCTTTCGCGTCGAACGCGAAGTCGACACGGCGCAAACGCAAAGCGTCGACTGGGGCTTCCGTTCGAGCTTTTTGTATGGAACCGATTATCGTTACATGACCGCGGGCGGCTGGACGAGCGATCAATTGCTCGAACGAAATCAATTGTATGGTTTAGACGCGACGGAACAGTATCTTGATATTTATATTCCGAAAGTCGAAGACGGACTCGTGCTGCGATTCGGCCGCTGGATCGCGTGTCCCGACATCGAAACGCAGTTCGCGCCGGATAATTATATGGGGAGCCACTCATTACTTTTCACGGTCGATACTTATACGCAGACCGGAATGATGGCGACGCTGATGCTCGATAAACAATGGACCGTGCAGGCGGGCATCCACGCGGGCACCGACATGGCGCCGTGGTACGAGGGCGCTGTGCCGACGGGCATGGCGGGCGTTCGTTGGGTTTCCGAAGATAATAAAGACTCCGTCTATTTAGTTTTGAACGCGATCAACAACGCGAAATTTCAACATTTCACCGTCGATGGCCAGCCCGCGGGACACGATAACTTTAATTATCTCGTCGGCACGTGGCAGCACAAGATCAACGACGAAATTCATGTAAAAACCGAGGGTTACTATATGTGGCAGCGCGACGCGGTCGTCGGCGGCACTCCGAGCATCGGACCCGTGCACGATTTCGGCGGCGGCGGCGGCATTGGGAAGCAAATTCCCGGCGAGACGCACACGTACGGATCGGTCAATTACGTATTGTTTAAAGTTTCCGAAAAGGACTTTCTTACAGTTCGAAACGAAGTCGTCCGGGACGAGGACGGCGAACGCTACGGCGTCGCCGGCACCTATTCGAGCCATGCGATCGGCTGGACGCATAACTTCAATTCGCTGCTTCAGGTTCGCCCCGAACTCGAGTTCTACCGCAACTGGGCCCGCCCCGCCTTCGATCTGGCGACGGACCGGAACATGTGGATGCTCGCGATTGATGTAACAATTCGGTTTTGACGGCCGGCGCGGCTACACTGGGCGTAGGTTCACAACCATGAAAAGCGCCCATAAAGCCGCGATTTTATTAATCATCTCGCTCGGCGCGTGCGCGTCGACAGGCGGGCAACTTGTTACAGATCCGTGGCCGCGGATGCCGCTCGTTTGGCATCCTGTGCCGAAGCCGCCGGCATTCCTGCGCGATCGGGCATCGCTCGTGGCCTACGAGCAGGGCATACGAATCGAAGCCTCGTCGCCGCTCGCGGGAATCACGCGCGTGCGCGTGGCGAAGGGAGAATTTGATAAAATCCCGTCGTTCGCTGTAGTCGCGCGGCACGGCGGCGCGCTCGCGCCCGAAGTCGAACTCGAGGGCGCCGCACGCGAGGTGATTCGAAACTTAATGTTCTCCGACGGCGCGGAATGGCGTTGGTTTCGAGCGCTCGATAACGATGAATTCGTCATCGGCCTCGGCGAGCGCCCCGATTCGTATCTTCAGCGCGGGCGGCGCGCCGTCATGTGGAATTCGGACAATTTCTCCTACCCGCCCGACGCCGAACGTTTATATCAATCGATTCCGTTTTGGATAACGTTAAAACACGGCCGGGCGCGCGGATTTTTCATCGATAATACCTATCGAATGGGCTTCGACGCGGGCGCGAAGCGAAGTGAAGTATTCGAAGCGGCCGCCGAGGCCGGCGATTTTAATTTATATATTATCGAGGGCCCGTCGCCGCGCGACGTCGTCGAGCGATATACACAATTGACGGGACGTCCGGCGCTGCCGCCGCTCTGGGCGCTCGGATATCAACAATGCCGCTGGAGCTACGATTCGAAGGAATGGGTGATGAACGTCGCGCGCGGATTTCGCGAAAATAAGATTCCGTGCGACGTGATCTACACCGACATCGACTACATGGATGAATATCGATGTTTTACGATCGACGAAAAACGCTTTCCCGATTTTAAACAAATGACGGCCGATCTCGGCGCGATGGGCTTCCGCGTCGTTTCGATCGTCGATCCCGGACTCAAGCGCGACTCGGGCTGGAATGTTTATGACGACGGTCTCGCGAACGGATTTTACATAAAAACGCCGGAAGGCGATCCGTACGTCGGCCGCGTGTGGGCGGGCAAGAGCGTGTTTCCGGATTTCACGCGCGCCGACGTTCGCGAATGGTGGGGAAATTTGTATAAACCGCTCCTCGACGCGGGCATCGCGGGATTTTGGAACGATATGAACGAACCGTCGGTGTTCAACGGACCCGACAAAACGGTTCCCGAGGAAATGATCCATTCGATCGGGAATCACGCCCGCGTTCATAACATCTACGGAATGCTCATGGCGCAGGCCACGCGCGACGGAATTGTAAGATTGCGTCCCGACAAGCGTCCGTTCGTGTTGACGCGCGCGAATTACGCGGGCGGCCAGCGGTTTGCCGCGACATGGACCGGCGACAACCGCGCGCTGTGGCCCGAATTGCGCCGATCGATTTCGATGACGTTAAATTTAGGAATGTGCGGCCAGCCGTTCGCGGGTCCCGACATCGGCGGATTCAATACAAATATGGAAACCGGCGATCCGCGATTCGCCGATTGCACGCCCGAGTTGCACGCGCGATGGCTCGAATTCGGCGCATTATTACCGATCGCGCGTTCGCATACGATCCGCGGCTCGATGGATCGCGAACCGTATGCCTACGGCGAACCGTGGACAAGTTATAATAAAGAATCGATCGAACGCCGCTATCGTTTACTTCCATATTTGTATTCTCTAGCCGACGAAGCCGCGCGGACGGGCGCGCCGATCGCGCGGCCACTGCTTTGGATCGCTCCCGACGACGCCGACGCGATTCGCGCCGACGACGAGTTTTTGTTGGGAGATAATTTATTAATCGCGCCGGTCACGGAGCAGGGAAAAACCTCCCGGATTGTTTATTTTCCGGCGGGCGAATGGTATCCGTTCGACCCCAACCATCCGGCGCCCGCGAAAGCGATCGAAGGCCCCGCCCGCGTCGAAGTGGAGGCTCCGATCGGTAAATTACCGATTTTCGCGCGCGGCGGCGCGATCATTCCGATCGGACCCGCCGTGCAGAATGTTAATGAACTCGATCCGGCCTCGACGCCCGAGATATTTGTATTTCCGGGAAACGGCGCGTTTCGTTTATATGAAGATTCGGGCGACGGCGTCGATTATACAAATACCGCGGCCCATGCCGCGACGGCGTTCAAGGCGTCGACCGAACGCGGCGTCGAGACGCTTACGTGCGCGCGCGTCGAGGGCACGTACGGGGCGGACGCCAAACGGACGCGCAGGATTCACTTCGTCGGCGAGAGCGCGATCGCGTCGGCGACGATGGCCGATACATTGCTGAATTCGGAAGTACGCTCGGACGGCCGACCGCCGCGCTGAACAACGGTTGAGAATCGGCCTGTTTTTTCCTACGATTGCCGCCACATAACCATGAAAACACTCACTACAATTTTTGCCGGATTTGCCATCATATCTTTTGTCGCATGCAAAGAAGATCACGCGACGCCGCGCGCGACGCCGGACGAAACGCCCGCGCGCAAAGCTCCGATGGACAGCGCGCATGCTAATGTTAACGCGGGCCAGAAGGACGCGCCCGCGGCCGCGCTCGATCCCAAGCGCGTCGACTCGCCGGCGGGTATACAATTCGACATTCCGAATGGTTGGAAACGATTACAACCGAAATCGACGATGCGCATCGCGGAATTGACGGTCCCGCGCTCAACGGGCGACGCATCGGATCCGACGATCACCGTTTTCTTCTTCGGCGGAAATGCCGGCAATTTTGATGCAAATGTTACGCGCTGGCTCAGCCAGGTGGCGACTGCCGACGGAAAACCGCTCGCGATCGAGCAGGCGAAAATAGGGGAAATCAAGGGAGCGACCCGCACTTTCAAGACATTCGAAGCGGAAGGTAATATTACAGAAACAAATCCGCAAATGCAGGTCACCGGCAAGATTAATAATGGAATACTTATTAATGCAACCGCCGAAAACGCCGCCGGGGCGTTTTTCTTTAGATTCGCGGGTCCCGCGAAATCCGTCGCCGCGGCGCGCGCCGATTTCGAGAATATGTTAAAATCGGTCACGATTAAAGATTAGTCGCCCCGCCGGCGGCGCGCCCCGCGCTCGCGCGCCGTCGATCCGCAATTCCGCGGACAACGCGAGAAGCGCCGCGCACGCGCCCGAGACAGCCGATATAAACAATCGCGCGCGGTGCGCCAGAAACACTCCGAGCGCGCCGAAACATCCGCACTCCTGCGCCGGATGCATCCACGTCCACACGAGGCTCGCGGCGAAAAAACAGCAGGCGGCGTACGCGGCGGTTTTGTAATGTGCGGAAAGGAGAGCCGCCGCGAGCGCCAGTTCCAAAATAATAAATATATAAAAAATCGGCGGCGCGAGCGCGTACTCCCGGCGGTGCCCGCCGAGGAGCTTGACGGCCGCCGTAAATAATAATTCCGCAGTCAACAGCGCGCGAAGGAACTTCTTCATTTGGAAGGCGCGCGGTTCGTAAAATGAACGCGAACGGGAATATTCTGATCGCCGCCGCGGCTCGATTCCAAGACTTCGATGGAGGTTTCCGCGGACTCGATACCGAGCGATTTTACAATTACTTTGGTGCTTCCCACCGGAAGCCAGAGTCCGTTGTTCGCCGCCGCGTCGAGCGCGAACGCGAACTTCGATTCGCCAATTGATATAAACAACGCCGCGTTGACGTCGAGCGCCCCCGTCTCGGTCTCCAGCGCGAACCGGCAGCGCCGCAGGCGGCAATGGATATGAATTGTCAATTCGGTAGCGTTCGAGTCCGGAATATACAATCCGCCCTCTTTCATTTTGCGCGCGACCGCGCCGTTCGACATCGTCGGCGTCAGCAACGTCGCCGCGGGCAATCTGTAAATATTATCGTTCTTCACGGGCCCCGCCCGAAACGAATTTCCGTCTACATTGAACATTAAATAACAATCATCGACCGCGCACTCCGCGCCGGACGCGTCGACGATGCGAATATGAACATCCGCGGCCGGGACATGCGCGCCGCTTCCGGAGGGCAGTTCGATTTTTTGTAATACCCGCGGGTCGTCCAATTCATATAATTCAGCCGTATACGCAATAACGGTAAGATCCGCCGCGAGGAATTTGAGCCGGATCGAACGGCTTCCGTCGATCGTTTCGCGCCCGGTGAAAACGAGGCTCGACGGATACATCTTTTCCAATTCCGCCCGAATCCTCGCCGCGGCGGGATCGGCGGCGAGACTCGCGCCGTCGCCTTCGCCCGAATAACTTATAAATTTTCCACCGCTCGCGCTCACGACGGCCGCGAGCGCGCGCCCGAGACGGAATTCCTCGGGCGGCGTCGGCGATTCTGGATTGCAAATATTCGGACCGCTGATTTTACAATAACCGCGCTTGTCGACCCAGATTCCGAACGTGCCCGCCGGCAGCGTGTCGAACGACGCGCCGCCTTTCGAATCCGTCGCGGAACTGTAGATTGCCGTCCGCGGATCCGCCCCCGCGAGGCACGCGTCGGTCGAGGCGTTCCGATCGCCGATCGTGCGCGGAACGGCGATCGGCGAGAGCGAAACGATCGCGCCCGGCAGCGGAAACCCCGCCGTATCTTTGCATTCGATCCGAAGCGTTCGGGCCGGTTGGAGGCGAATATAATTAAGATCGGCCGTTTTCGGCGGATGCGCCAGCGAATTTAAACAATATCCCCCCGCGCACGCGACGATGGCTTCGCGATCTGTAATATTACACATATCGGCGGGCACGGCAAGCGCGCCGCGCGCGTCGGTCACGCCGAGATAACTGCATCGATCCGAGTCGATTTGTAGCAAGCGCGCGAGCTTGTCCGCGCGGTAGACCGAGGCGCCGGAGATCGGCGCGTCCGCCTCCGTCGATACGACTCTAATTGTACATATCGGCTCGGCGGGCGGCGATTCGACGGCCGCGCGCTTCGCCTCCGCGAACGCGGCGGAAGTCTCCGCGCGCGCACCCGCGCGGCCATTGGTCTTGGGCGGATTTGAATTGCCCCCGCCGCCTGCGCGCGCCCCGCCGGACGCGTCGTTATTTAAGAATATAATGATTACGATCGCGCTTACGAACGACGCGACGACCGAGGCGATGAATAGTTTCTTCATGTTAACTCGGGCACACGCAGACGGATTTGAATGAAACTTCGTCGATCATTGAATTTACAAAACAATCGTACTGGCACGTATTCGGACCGCAATCCAAATAATACGTCTGGCCGCCGTCGCCGGAGAGCGCGTAGCCGATGCACGGCGTCGCGGGCGTGGCCCAGCCTCCGGACGTCGAGCATTTGCAAACGATAAAAAGTCCGCCGGGAAAATAAGTAATCGTCGCGCCGCATCCGGCGTTGACGCCGTTGCAGCTTCCGTTGCATTCCAAATCGAAATTGCCGGCGGCGTTGATTCTCGCTTTTAACGAACACCGGTCGCCGGTCGCTCGCCAACCGGATGTTACACTTAGAATTGCATAAGTAAAGAACGCCAGGAAACCGGCCGGAAGCAGAGGTCGCGTGGTCATGGGATCTCCAAACTCGATTGCCAAATCGGTAAATGAACAAAAACAACTGTTGTTTTGTATTAACCGGCGGCTTGTCCGGGAAATCTGAGCGGTGCGATCTCATGTTCCTCGAAGTTCCACCACAACGTCCGGCAGCGATCGGAAATGGTTTTCCGGCGCGGCCGGGCCGACGGGACTGCCTTGTGGGCAGTCCAGGCATCGCAATCTGTAAACGTCCCGCGGGCGCCGCAAATGGAAATTTCAAATCGGCGACCAAAGTTGTCACACGACGACTGGCGGGCATGGGAACCGACCGCAAGATTGCACTGTAATTTTGAACCGTTTTCGACACATGCTGCGTTCCTGTAACTAATCGCCGTGGCCGTCCATCCCGATCCCGAATCATTATTACTACACGAGGGCTTCGTCCGCGCGCTCGCCCGCGCGATCCTCGGCGACGAGAACCGCGTGGACGACGCCGTGCAGCAGACGTGGCTCGCCGCGATGCAATCGCGAGATTCGCGGCCGCGGACGCTTCGCGCGTGGCTCGCGACATTAGTTAGAAACGTCGCGCGCGATTCGCTCCGCCGCGACAGCGCGCGCAACCGCCGCGAACACGACGCCGCGCGGCCCGAGTCCGTGCCGTCGATGGCCGAAATTCTCGAACGCGAAGAAGCGCGGCGCGACATGGTTGACGCGGTGGCGCGCCTCGAACCGCCCTATCGAGATGTAATATTACTGAAATACTTCGAAGGACTCCCCCCGCGCGCCATCGCGCGAAAACTCGACTTACCGGTCGAAACCGTGCGGACGCGACAAAAGCGCGCACTCGAATTGATACGTGCCGAACTCGCCGCCCGCCGAGGCGGCGCGCGCAACGCCGCGGACGCGCTGCTGCCGATCGCGGCCCTCGGCGTGGCAAAATCGAATTTAACGATGTTTCCGGGATTGATGATCATGACGACAAAATCAAAATTACTTATCGCATCGGCAATAATACTATTCTTCGCCGGTTTGTGTTTATTTTATTATAACTACGGCGGCGGCTCCGCGGCGGATGCAAATGTAAATAATACCGCCGCCGCGCCGATCGCGGCGTTGAGTACATCCAAACCGGCGATCGCGGCCGCGAGCGTCCCCGCCACAACCGAATCGCGGAGAGTGGAGGCGCCCGCGCAACCGGAATCGGCGCCGGAATCGCGAACGGCAAATTTCGGATCGCTAATGATGCACGTTCGTTATTTTGACGATTCGCCTGCGGCGCGCATCGGCGTCGGGTGGTCCCGGTTTGCGGACCGGGACAAGGGAAAAGTATATAATAAACATGAATTTACCGATGCGAACGGCGACGTTCAATTCCAACAATTACCCCCGGGCGACGTCAGTCTGTGGTTCGATTGCGCGCGTTCGCGGCGTGCGACGATCGACGCGGGAAAAACGAAGGAAATGACGATCAAACTTCCGCAGGGGTACGATCTCGACGGCAAAGTTATCGATAAATCGGGAGCGCCGTTTCCGAATGCAACCATTTACTTCTGGAGTATCAATAGCCTTGACGCCGACTGGCCCGTGGCGACGAGCGGCGCGGACGGAACGTTTCACTTGCGCCAGATCGACATCGCGTTCGATTATCATGCATTCGCGGCGGCGCTCGGATTCGCGCCATCCGTCGCCGTGCGGTTGGACGCGCAAAAAGGAACGACGCTTTCATTAACATTACAAATTACCGATCCAGGCGCGTCGCTTGCGGGGCGCGTGCACGACGACAAGGGCGATCCAATCGCCGGAGCCGTCATCAAGAGCGGCCGCGCCGACTACAGAAATCCTCCGGTCATGAGCAATGGAACTGTTGGGTTTTACGCCGTCGTCCCCGACGCGACCAGCGATGCCAATGGTAAATTTACACTTCAATCGGTGCCCGCCGGGCAAAGGGAAATTTTCGTCGCCCGGTCGGGGTTCGGTTTATTTAAAGATACAATTTCCGTCGCGTCGGAAAGCAACGCTTCGCTCGACATAACATTACAAAAAGAAGTGATCCTCGCGGGCACGGTCCGCGACGGCGGCGGATCGCCCGTCGCGGATTGTCAAATTGAAATCAACGGTGCGCGCGGACCCGACGGTTTTCTCGATTTTACTAAAAAAGACGGCACTTTCAGAATCGTTGGTTTGCCGTCGACGATGCTCGATGCCGTCGCATTCGCTCCAAAGCTCGGACGGATCAGTGCAAAACTTCAGGGCGCTCCCGGAGAGGAGGTTCACTGGAATCCGATCATCGACGCGGGGATTGCGCTCGTCGGAAGAGTTGTCGACGAAAAGGGCGCTCCGCAGGCTAATTGTACCATCTTCGCGCAGCCGTCCGATTATAACAGTAAAGCGAATCTCCACGGCGGCCAGGCGCGCACGAACGACGCGGGAGAATTTAAACTATCGGGTTGCCCCGCGGAGCCGATGAAAGTACGCGTCGGTTCGCCGCCGTACGGCGCCATCACGGTCAAAACCATTGAGGGTGTATGCGCGGACGCGGGGGAATTGATTATTACGATTCCGAAAATTGATGTTTCTGGGAAAATCCGCGGACGACTGGTCGATTCTCAATCGAACCCAATTGCGAACGCCAGCGTGCTCGCGTATCGGCGAGGCTCCAGCGGAATTCAGAACGCGCACGAGATCGCGGCGGACGGAACATTTGAAATTGTAGATATTGTTCCGGGAGATTACTATTTGGACATCAAGGCGCCGAACGTCGGAATATATAAATCTGGAGTCCGCCATGTGAACACTCATGAAACCTGCGATTTCGGCGTGATTAAGATTGAGCAGCCCGGGACGCTTGTGGTTCATCCGCGCGTGAAGGGCGACGCGCGCGTGAACAACCTCGGCATGTCGACGATGAACCGCGAACGCCTTTCCGGAATCGGGATTCAAATGGACAATTCGGGCGATTTCCGCGCGAGTCTCGAGCCAGGAAAATATCAAATTTTATATGAAGATTGGCGCTCCGTCGGCGCGACGGCCGCGCGCGTCCTCGACGTCGAGATCCATTCGGGCGAGGAAACGTCCGCCGAATTCGAAGTCGCGCGCGGAGCGGCGCGCGAATTTAAGTTAACATATCCGAAGGATGCCACGCCGCCCGAGGATTCCGCGGAGTATCTTCGAATGGTCATAACAAATCGTTCGGGCGCGACTTGTTATGATAACATTCAACGGTTCGAAATGAATTTTGGTTATTACCTCGCGCGTGCCGCGTTCGCGCCCGGAAACTATCATTTCGAAGCGACCGAATCCGCCGGCTATTCCGCTTCCGGCGACTTCGAAATCAGCGACGCGAATGCAAAGATTGCGGCGGTGGCTGTTGAGTTGTTAAAAAAATAAATTACTAATTGCACGGCTTTCAACAGTTAGAAGTTCATGGGGTTCGGTTTATGAAGCGCGACCCCTCTTCGTTGCGCCGCCTGTTTCAATCCAATTCTTTTTCCGTCGCCGTCACCAGGCCCTTTGATATTTCATGAAACCAGAGCGACGGAACAATCGCGCGTGTGTCGCGAGCTGCGCGCAAAACCGCATTTGTATGATCCGTCGTCTCGTCAGGAAATGCCCACGCGAGGGCCATCGACGCGTCCAGTACGATTTTTACATTGCCCGCGCATCGCGAACGACAACTGTAACGATGGCTGCGTGTCTACGGGGCATTTCCGCACCATCCAAGGACCGATGACCGCGTCGAAATTTATTCGCCTACCGCCGCAAACGCATCAAGAATACTAAAATATAATAAAACAGCAGCGCGACGGATGCGAACAAAGCGAGCGACGCGCTCACGTGCTGGTCGGTGCGGTAGTGCAGCATGACGTTCGACGTGTCGTATAAGATATATCCCGCCGCGAGACCGATCATCGCGATCGCAAAGAATATTCCCAGCTGAAAGTTAAATATAACTCCAGCGACGATCGCGAGGAGCGCGATGAATCCGCACAGCATCAGTACGCCGCGCATGAAACTGAAATCCTTGCGCGTAACAAATACAATCGCCGTGAGCACCGCGAACACGATTCCCGTGATTCCGCCCGCGGCCGGCAGGACGTTCGGCGGGCCGTAATGCGCCGCAATTGTAATTAACGGAAGAAATATGATCGACTCCGCGGCGACGTAGAGTCCGAGTCCCGCGTATTGCATTCCCATCGACGTCGCGCTGCGCGCCCAGCGATCCGCGAGATAACTTATTCCGACAAATGCGCCCATGACGAGAAGCCAGCCGAATCGCGTGGATCCGAGCGTATTTACAAATGATTCGCCGAAACCGGACGAGACGAGCAGCGCCTCGAGCCCGATGAACGCCAGCACGGCGCCGAGCAAATGGAAGTATGTTCTTACAATAAAATCGGCGCGTTCGCTCGTCGCCGCGCGCGCGACGACTCCGCCGTTTTGCATATAATCGCGATCGTATAGTCCCATGGTTTTCCTCGAAGAATCCGTGTTCGGGTTGGTATTACTATTGTCCGCGCCGGGCTCCGGCGACGGACAGTTTTATTAACGAAATTCCGGCCGAATTCAAGGGACCATCGCGCCGATGATCTTGTGAAAACAAAAGACGGGCGCCAAACGCCCGTCTCTTCACAGAAAACATCGTCTACAACTCAGCCGATGGCGCCCCGGCGCAGTAGACCCTGCGCGGCGCGAAGGACTTCGACCGGAGTGTCGAGCGCACCCGAATGGAGTGCTTCGCGGGCGGACTCAACAATTTTGCGGCGTTCTTCGAGCGACTTGGCAATGCGATCTTTCTGGCCTGAAGCGGCGCGCATCGCCCGGCTGTACGCTTCAAAATCGGCGGCATCGTTGATGCGCGGGTCGGCGCTCGGACGCGGTGTGATCACCGACTTGTCGTTCGCCGGGCGAGCGGGTCCGTTGGAGCGCCCGACGGCGTCTCCGGATTGTCCGTTGACACGATTTAAACTATCGAAACCCATGTTTGTTGCTCCGCGCGATTCGTCGATTCGTTGTCATATGTGGCGACGATCTCGGTCTTGAGTGAACCGCGAAAGAATGGTCGGAATGAATTGCCCGCCGCTTGAGGGCCGGAAGAATTTTCCGGGTCAAATGGCATGAAAGCTTGCGAGTGACGATTACAACCGCAGAATCGCCGTATGCGGGCCGCACTCTTCATCGCATTTTTCGGCGCATTGGCGTCTCAGGGTGAAGTCGCGCCCAAGAAAATTGAAATTCCGCCGCTCCCGACGAAGAGCGCGCGAACGCAACGTTATCAATGGACGGCAAAGTTGCGCGACGATGCAAAACAACTCGCCGCCACGGGCCGCGTCGAATTCGATAATCCGTCGCCGGGCGTTGTTACAGATCTGGAATTTCATTTATATTGGAACGGATGGAAAAACACGCAAGCTACCTATCTTCGCGAACAGACGCGGGGCGAGGGACGGCGCGCGGACCGGCACGTGCACGGAATGGACTACGCGGCGATCGATGTATTATCCATAAAACTCGTCGCGGCGGGCGCGGCGCGCGACGGCGAGATACCTAAATTAACAAGTCCGGTCGATCTTTCGCAAAAGATACAATTTGTCGCGGCCGACGATCAGAATTCGGAAGACGAAACGGTGATGCGCGTCGCGCTGCCCGCGCCGATCGTCGCGGGCGAATCGGTCGCGCTCGAAATCGAATTCGAAGACGTCGTCCCGCGCGTCGTCGCGCGCACCGGCCGCAAGGACGATTTTGTATTCTTTGCGCATTGGTATCCTCAGCTCGGAGTTTACGAAAAACGCGCCGACGGATCGTGGGGATGGAATACGCATCAATTCCACGCGAACACGGAATTCTTCGGCGAATATGCAAATTATGACGTGACGCTCGTTTTGCCGTCTCGTTACGAATCGCGCGTCGGCGCGACCGGAAAAATGGTCGAGGGGCCGGTCCGTGTCGAGAACACCGTGCGTTTTCGATTCTTACAAAACGACGTTCATAACTTTGCGTGGACGGCCGACCCGGGTTACGTCGTCGAAAAAAGAAAATTCATCGCTGCCGACGCCGAGCGCGATCCTAAGTATCCTTCCGAACGTGAACGCGTCGCGAAGGCGACGGGACTTCCGTCCGAAGAATTAAAATTAACGGATGTCGACGTCACGATTTTGTTACAACCCGAACATGCCGATCAAGCCGATCGTCATTTCCGCGCGGTATCGGAAGGGTTGAAATGGTATGGTTTGTGGTACGGCCGATATCCTTATGAAACGGTCACGGTCGTCGATCCGCATTTCGGCAGCGGCGCGGGCGGAATGGAATATCCGACGCTTTTTACGGCTGGAACGCATATCAATCCCTCGCCGGGCGCATTCACTCCCGAGGGCGTCACGATTCACGAATTCGGCCATCAGCATTTTTATGGTTTGATCGGTTCGAACGAATTCGAACACGCGTGGATGGACGAGGGTTTTAATACTTATAGCACCGCGCGGACGCTCGCGAAGGCCTACGGCGACGAAATCGCCGAGACCGACATCGGATCGAGCCGCGTCGCGGGCCGCCCGCTCATTAATTTTAATATTCCGGCGACCGGCGCGGGCAAATTACTAACATTGCAGGCGTTCGCCTATCCGACGCTTCGCGAATCGGAGGGAATTCCCATTCTACCGGACGACCCCGCGATCCGCTGGTGGCGCGAACTTCCGTTCCTTAATTATATCGCGCAGCGCGTACCGCCGGTCGATCAACAACGATCCGTTTATATTCAACGCGGCATCAAGACCGACCGCATGAACCGGCCGTCGTATGCTTATGTCGACGGCGCGGCCTACGGACATAATTCATATTACAAACCGGCGATGCTTTTGCATACATTGGAACGGCTCGTCGGTCCGGAAAAATGGGCAAGGGTCATGCGGGCCTATTGCGCGCGCAATCGATTCCGGCATCCGAAACCCGACGATTTTTTCCAAACATTGGTAGAATTCGCCGGCGCGGAAATCGACGGCGCTCCGCTCGACCGTTTTATTATACAAACATTCGGCGGATCCGACACGCTCGATTACGCGGTCGGATTCGTTAATAATTCGGAATTGAAAAAACCGCTCGGATTCTTCGGCCGCGGCGCGGATCGAAAATTAGTAACCGACAAGGACAACACGGCCGCCGCCGCCGGACACGAGGAGGCTAAAATTTACGAAGTCGAATTTACAATTGTTCGAAACGGCGAAATCGAGTGGCCCGTCGACGTCGAATGGAAGCGCGAGGGCGAAAACGCGCAGCGCGAACGGTTCGACGGCATCGAACGCTGGTGGCGCAAACGGCTTCCGCCCGGACCCAAACTCTAATGGATTCGCGTCGATCCCGACCGCAAACTATTGATCGACACGGATCTTAATAATAATTATTACAAAACCGAGGGAGACGGCGCGCCCGCGGCGCGATGGTCGCTGCGCGCCCTGCTCGCGCTCGAGACGCAACTACAATTTTTCGGCAGCATCCGATGAGCCGCGCGCTGCTCGAAGTATTGCGAAGTTTATTCTTCGCCTCGATGCGCGGACGCATTCTGCTCGGACTCGTCTGCGCCTATTTCGCGCTCGCGCTCCCGGCAATCTTACCATTCGCCGAAACGCTCCACGGCCGCACCAATCACAACGTCGAACGCGCGCGATTCGGACAGGAACTGGATTTTACAGTTTGGACCGACTTGCGCGGCGCCACCGGACCCGCGAGCGCCGCCCTCCTCGCGTCCGTGCTCGCCGCATTTTTGTTAGGATTGTTCACAGCCGGCGGCTGGTTCGAAGTTTTATATAAACGCGAAGGCAAGCCCGGATTAAAAGTATTCTGCGCGGGCGGCGGCGGACGGTTTTTCAGATTCTTAAGAATCGCGCTGCTCTCGCTCCTGGCGATCGCCGGCGCGCGCTGGTTGTTTTACGGAACCCCGGCCGTCGCGCTCCGCGAATGGCTGAACGGCTCCGCCGATTTCGAAGACTTTTCGAGCGAAGTATCGAAAAACCGTTTTGTTTATTTACAATCAATCCTGTTCTCGACCTCGCTCGCCGGCATCGTCCTCGTCTCCGACCTCGCCCGCGCCGCCCTCGTCGTTCGCGGCGGCCGATCCGCCGTCATCGGCATCGCCTACGGACTATCCTTATTCTTTCGGCGTCCCCTCGCCTCCATCGCCGCGGCCGGACTTCCCATCGTCCTCGAAATTTCGCTTCTGTACGGACTCGCCTGGGGCCTCGACTACGTTTCCGGAATCGGCCCGACGACATTTAGTCTTATATTTACATTTATCCTTACACAAATAATCGTACTCCTCCGCGAACTCACACGCGCCGGCCGCCTCGGCGGATTATTAGCTATCGCCGACGTCGATTCTCAGGCCCGCATGGAGCGTCGTTTTGGCGCCTTCGCGGATCCAGTCATTGCAGCGGCAGGACGGGCGATGACTACTGATGATGAGGGGTAGTAGTCGCTCTGGCGCCGCGGGGCGCTTACGCTCCTACGCCGCGGGGCGCATCAACTGTTCGTTGATAATAATTATTATTTATTTTTTTATATAATATTTAATATTTTCTCCGATCGCCGGCGTGGTTCCGGCGCTCAAACAAGTCCTCGCCGGCAAATGCAAACGCTGCGCGTTTGCATTCCAGCCGGCTGCGGAACTCGCGCGGAACCACTGCCGGCGATCGTTGGGGAATTGGTGGTTTCGGATTTGTTGCTTGTGGCGAGTGTACTGGAGAAAAAGTGGGCGGACCGAACGCATCCAGCGCGCAGCGAACGGATAATTAACGAAAACAATTTGTTGCTTGGATCGGGAATTTGAACATGTCCCCATTATCTCCATTTCATTTCAACGTGAGCGAACGAATTATCTTTAATAATGTTTTCGCGTCCTCCACTGTAAAAGTCGTCGATCGATAGAACATCAATGCCCGCAATTTTCGAAGGCGCGGCAAATCACTCATATTGACGCTCCTGCTGAGAGTCCCTCTCACGGCCGGAAATCCATAACCAAATCCCTCCTCCAACGTATCAAATAACGCGCTCTTCTCGGAGTCGCTCAATTTTGCCTTCTCATCAAGAAGGTGACGTCTGGTCTTTAGCCATCGCATTGTGGGATTGGAATATAAGTCTCCAAATCGTCCAAGGAATAAATTATCATTTTCAATTGCTATTATTCCGTGAGGATTGTCTTTACTGGTTCGCTCCCGAAGATACTTGAGTCCCAAGTCGCGTTCTGCGACTGTCTTTGGTCCTTCGGCGTGCATTTGCTCTAATTCGGGAAGCAACTCGTTCCCCATGATTTCCACCATCGCAAACAAAGCGGCCGCGCGCCGTTCATCACTTTTGGTAGTTTCGAAGATTTTTCGTATGAATCCGAGAGACTCGCGCATCCCCAGCAACGACAAAGATCTCAACAAAAAGCGAGTTGTCTGATCGTCGTTCTCATCCTTGATTTTCGTCTCAATGGGCACGCGGCTCGATGGATATATCACAAACAAATCCAAGTATTGGGCCCATACCCGCCGACGTTCCACATTCTTTTCATTCAGTCCGGCGAGCGCTCTCAGTTCTCCCCATTCGTCGGATGCTGGTAATTCTGGAATGAGTAAACTAAACATGCGTCGAGCCTCAAGTTCGCTCGAAGAAAATCTCAAGTCAAAATACTCTCGTCCGACACTTGGTCGATGTAGCAAGAGATTAAACGACAGGCTACGATCTCGATCGGAAATTGATGATATGAGTCCGGCCTCTTTGCGAAGCCTATAAATATTAACCTCGCGTTCGATACTGGCATCGGATGGCCAAAGCTCCGCACGCGCCTGTCCATATACTTCAATTCCGCGGTCCAACCACGAGCCAACGGACGAAATCACCGCATCCGTTTCTTTGTCTAACTCTGCTCGACTCGCGGGCTTAGTTTGAAGTGATCCGGGTGCCACAACTCCGAATATCCACATTGATAATAATGGGATTCCAAATTTTGAAACGGTGAGCATTAGTATGGAATATCGTTCCCTATTTCGAACAAGACTTCAACTGAATTGAGAAGTGAGAAACGGGCCGCGTCCCCTTCTCCTTCCCTTTTCCTTCTTATTCAATAACGACTTCTCGTGTCATGCGGCCAGGATCACTGACCGCGAGGCGGTCGCGCGACACGCGTGTGGCCGCGCTTGCGCGGGCACGCGCGCGCCGCGACGGCCGAGCAGCCGCGTATATTAGTGTTGGGTGTGGTCGTAGGTACTGGCGGGCGGCGGGTCCGTGGCGCTAGACAGCGGCGGCGAAGGCGACGCCCCGTCGCGTCGAGCGTATGCCACGTGCTGGCGTGTGGGTCGCGACAGGGCGTGGCCGGAGCATCGCCGCTGCGCCGCGCCGCGGAGCCCGCCGTCCGCTTTGGCCTATTTGATATTATCTACCGTCAGCCAGCTTACTAACAAATCTCGCGTTACCGCATAATTATCAATTCGATCAGCGCCGACCGCTCGACTTGCGTTGGCGAAGAGTAGCCGCCGGCGGCGCTGCGTTTGCTTTCGGACGATATTTTGAAGCGATCCGGGGGGAATTGCATTTGATCCACGGCCATATGCTCCAATACTTCGAGTCTGGCAATCTGTAATTTTGTGCTATCCTTGAATTTCGACTTTTCGGAGAATTGAATTCTCTCCGTCAATCCGTTCACCATGACGTCTTTATGATATTTCTTCGAGGCTTCCAAAATCTTTTCCAGATATTTGGAGGCTTTTTCAGTCGTCTGCGCCGAGCCCGGCTCGAAGAGCCAGCGGGCGGGAAGTGACATAACAATTCCGCGCTCGTCCATCTTGCGGGACGCGTCTTCGCCGCTCGCGAGATCGTCTTTGAACTCCTTCGCCATGAATTCGTAAACCGTGGCGGATTCGCGGATCCACTGGTCCATGGTCCCGACGGTTCCGCCTCCGCGTTTTTCGGATTTATCAAATGACTTTCCGCCGAACACGCCGACTTCGTTCGTGCCGCCCGTGCCCGCGAAGTGCATGGCGAATTTAACAGCTTGCGAAACTTGTTTCGCTTTGCGCGAATTCAAATCCGAGATCGCGTACATGACGACGAAGAACGCGAATAGTAATGTAATAAAATCCGCGTACGAGACGAGCCAACGTTCGTGGTTGACGTGCTCCTCGTGCGCATGCTTCTTCTTGCGAACCATGTGGCGAACTTACTCTTCCTTCGCGTGGGCGGCGGCCTTGGGATCGAGCTGCGCGACGTAACCGTGCAGTCGCTTTTTCATAACGCTTGCGTTGACGCCTTCGATAATCGCGCAAACGCCGTCGATGATCATCGCTTTTTCGAGTGCTTCGATTTGTATCTTACGTTTCAGTTTGCTCGCCATCGGTAAAAATAACAAATTCGCGCTGCCCACTCCGTACACGGTCGCGACGAACGCGACCGCGATGCCCGGTCCGAGCTTGCTTGGATCGTCAAGATTCTCCATGACGTGAATCAATCCGAGCACGGCGCCCAGAATTCCGACGCATGGACAATAACCGCCCGCCGATTCGAAGACTCCGGCTGCTTGCAACAATTGTTTATCTTCCATTTCGAGATCGTGTTCCATCAAATCGCGCAGATCGTTCGCCGAGACGCCGTCGACCGCGTGTTCGAGCGTTTTTGCGAGAAACGGATCCTTTATTTCCCCGATTTTGGCTTCGAGCGCGATCAATCCCTCGCGGCGCGCGAGTCCGGCTAATGTTACCAATTCGTCGAGCGTATGGACGACGTTGAGTTTTTTATCGAAGAATGCGGTTTTCGCGAGTTTCAACCCGCGCAGGAAGTCGGACATCGTGCAGTGCACGAGACATGCGCCGATGGTTCCGCCAATAACAATAATAAACGCCGTCAATTGCATTAATGAACCCGGATTTCCTCCTTCGAGAACTTGTCCGAGCAATATGCATCCAAGCGCCGCGATGATTCCGACAATTGTTGCTAAATCCATGATCTCTCCGATTGCGCGGCCGGGAGCACTGAAAACCATGGCAGGCCGCGTATGCGATGATCGGACGGCAGGGCATCGCGGTTAAGCCTTAAGTGATCGCGCGCGCGAATCTGGCAAGTCGGCCATTGCTGTGCGAAAAGATTTCGTGATTCGTACCATCGCCCGCATTCTTGTTCGTTACGCGGAAGCCGCGCACGCGGCGCGTCCGAGTATCGGCGCGGGCGCGCGCGCATTGAGCGTGGCGGCGCGCCTCGCGCCCGGCGACGCGGCGGTTGCGATCGAGTACGCGCGGCGCGACGCGGCGGCAGGGCGCGCGGCCGACGCGGAGGCGCGGCTCCGGGCCGCGCTCGCGAAGGATACTAAGAATCCCGAACTCATGGTCGCGCTCGGTCGATTATTAATAAATGGCGCGCGCATCGACGAGGGATTGCAAATATTACAAAACGCCGTCGCCGCGGATGCGCGCCCGGCTCTCGCAACGCACGAATTCGCCGCGGCGCTCGGCGCGGCGGGTCGATTCGCGCAAGCGCTGCCGCTCGCGCAAAAAGTATTAGAATCGCGAGGCGACGACGCCGAGTTGCGCGGATATGTAGCGTTTCTTCATTACAAGAATGGAAACGCGGCCGAAGCGGCGCGCGCATTCGAAAGCGCGATCGGTTCGGGGCGCGCCGGCGACCGCGTGTACGCGTGGCACGCGCGATTTCTCGCCGATCAAAATAACAAAACCGCCGCGGTCGAAACATTAAGAAAAGGACTCGCGGCGCATCCGCGCTCGACGCGAATTCTGGGCGATTACGCTCGTTTTCTCGCGGAGCAGGGCGGCGCGAAGGAAGCGGAGGAATTATTACGAAAATCGCTCGCGATCGATCCGGGCGATACGCTCGCGCTCGCGACGCTCGGTTCGATGCTCACGCGCGGAAATAGTAATGAAGGCGAGGTATTTTACCGTTACGCGCTCTCGATCGATCCCGCGCACGAGCCGTCGCTGGAGGGAATGTTAAAATGTTGCGACCGCGACGGCCGCGTCAAGGAGGCTCTTTTGTATCTTCGCGCCGCGGTGAAACATAAGAATGTTTCAGCCGCCGTATTGTGCCTTTGCGCGTCGCGCTTCGTGGAATATCATGAAAACGGCGACGCCCGGTCCGCGCTCGCGCTCGCCGCGGAGCGGGAACCCGGCAATCCGACGGTCGCGATCGCTTACGCGGACGTATTGTTAGAATTTAACGAACCGGCGGACGCGGAAAAATGGTATCAACGCGCGCTGGCGGCGGCGGCCTCGGATCCGCGCGTTCTGGCGCGCGTCGCGGCGTCGCGGTTGCGTCTCGGGAAAATAAATGATGCCGCCGCGCTCGCCGAACGCGCGCTCGCGGTCGATCCGCGTTGCGTCGACGCGATGGGCGTGCAATCGGGCGCGCTCGCGGCGCGCGGACGATTCGCCGACGCGCTGGCGATTCGAAAAGTAACAATACAAATACGCCCCGACGACGCAGCGGCGCACCTCGACTGCGCCGATTTATTAGCAAGGCTCGATCGTACCGAGGATGCGCAAGTGGAATTGCAGGTCGCATCGGGACTCGATTCGGCGGGGCGGCTGCTCGCCGACTATGCCGCCGCGCTTCTCGGCGAACCGCGCGCCGGCTATTCGATCGAAACATTCGGCGAAATAATACAAAAAGGCCGCGGCGGCGCCCGCCTGCGTTTTGTATATTCACATTTGTTGGCTTCGCTCGGCCGGCGCGAGGCGGCGCGCGCGCACCTTGCGGCCGCGCTCGAGGCGTCGGAGCGCGCGCCGCTCGATTCGCGGTCGCTCGCGGAGGCGCGCGCACGGGTCGTCGCGCCGGTCGACCCGGAGTTCGCGCGCATGGCGGGAGGCGCCGCCGCGCGAAGCGCGGATTGAAACCGCGCAAGGAATCCTTATTCCTCCAATCGGGAAAATCGTTTCAATACGCGCACGGAACGGGCCGGCGCCGCGGACGCGGGACGGTTCGCTCATTCATTCCAACAAACTCATAAGAATATGAAAGTTCGAGAAATCGCCAAACTGTTAAATGGCGAGCTGGTTGGCAACGCGGAACTTGACGTTAACAAAATTGCTAAAATCGAGGACGCGGGACCGGGATGCGTCGCGTTTCTTGCAAATCCGAAATATATTAAATATCTCGCGACGACGCAGGCCTCCTGCCTGATCGTGTCGCGCGACCAGACGCTCGAAGGCATGATGCGGCCCGAAATCGCCTTCGTCATCGTCGCCGACGCGCGCGTCGCGTTCGGATGGATGATGCAACATTTAAATCCGCTGCCGGAGTTTTTTAAACAATCGACGGCGGTGCATCCGATGGCGGTCGTGGATCCGACGGCGACGCTCGGCATCGGCGTTTCGATCGGCGCTTATTGTGTCATCAGCGCAAATGTACGAATAGGCGACGCGACCGTTGTCATGCCGGGCGTCAAGATCGCCACGGGGACGAAACTCGGCGCACGGTGCGTCGTTTATCCGAATGTCGTTATTCTTAATGATTGCACGATCGGAGACCGCGTTATATTACAATCCGGCTGCGTGATCGGCACCGACGGATTCGGTTTTTCGCGCAACGCCGACGGAAGTTATAACAAACTCCCGCATGGCGGAACTGTAGTCATCGAGGACGATGTCGAGATCGGCTCGAATTCTACAATTGCTCGCTCGGCGCTCGGCGCCACACGCATCGAAAAAGGTTGCAAACTCGATTGTCATGTTCATATCGCGCATCATTGTAATATCGGCGAAAATACGGTATTCGCGGCGCAGGTCGGCGTTTCCGGCTCGACACAGATCGGAAAACGTTGCCAATTCGGCGGACAATCAGGCGTCGCCGGACACGTCGTCGTCGCCGACGATATGATCATCGGAGCGCACGCCGGCGTGATGAAAAGTTTCGTCGAACCGCATACTACAGTTTCTGGATTTCCCGCGCGGAATCACGTTGCCGCGCTTAGGGGCCAGGCGAATATGATGAAAGCGGCGGCGCAATTTCATGAAATCAAACAACTCCGCGCCGAATTGGAAACATTGAAGAAACAAATCTCCGAAAAGTTCTCCCCGCGTAAATGATATTTACTTATCGATCGGTCATCGACGCGCCGGCCGACGCGGTATTCGACTGGCACTGCCGCCCCGGCGCGCTCGAGCGCCTGTCGCCGGGCTCGGAGCGCATCGTTCCCGTCGCGCGCCTCGGCGGCGTCGCCGACAACGGCGTGACGACCCTTCGCGTCAAGATCGGGCCGTTCTGGAAAACATGGGTCGCGCAGCACGCGGAATATAATAAATATGCGCGCTCTTTTAAAGATAAGCAAACGAGCGGTCCATTTAAGCGATGGGAACACACGCATTGCGTGATTCCCGCCAATTCGGACGCGTGCGTTCTCGAGGATCGCATCGAATACAATCTGGGCTTCGGTTCCGCGGTGGATGCGGCGGCCAAAATGCTCGTGATCGAACCGAAATTGCGCCGCGTTTTTCGTTATCGACATACAATTGTAGCATCCGACGTCCGGCGGCACCTCGCGGCCGCCTCCCCGCCGATGCGGATCGGCGTGACCGGCGCCACGGGTCTCGTTGGCGAGGCGCTCTGCGCATTCTTATCGACCGGCGGCCACACGGTGATTCCGTTCGCGCGGCCCGGGCGTCCGTCGCCTGGATTCTTAAATTCGACTATTTCATGGAATCCGGACGCCGATTTCGTTCAATTGCAACAATTGGAGGGATTCGACGCGATCGTGCATCTCGCGGGCGAGAACATCGCTTCGAAACGCTGGAGCGCGAAACAAAAGGAAATCATCCGCCGGTCGCGCGTCGAGGGGACGCAAATGTTATGCGGGGCGATTGCTAAACTACAAAAACCTCCGCGCGTGCTCGTCTGCGCGTCGGCCGTCGGATATTACGGAAATCGCGGATCCAACGAGCTCGACGAGTCGAGCCACACCGGATTCGATTATCTCGCAAAACTCTGCGCCGATTGGGAGCGCGCGTCCGCGCCCGCCGCCGAACGCGGCGTCCGTGTTGTAAATTTAAGATTCGGCGTCATTCTCTCCTCCAAAGGCGGAGCGCTCGCGAAAATGCTGCCGCCGTTCAGGCTGGGCGCGGGCGGACGCATCGGATCAGGGGATCAGTGGATGAGTTGGATTTCGCATTACGACGCGGTCGCGGCGATTCACCACGCTATTTATAATAATACAGTTCGCGGCCCGGCGAACACCGTCGCGCCCCACGCCGCGACGAACAGTGAATTTACAAAAACCCTCGGACGCGTGCTGCGCAGGCCTGCGATCGCGCCGCTGCCGGCGGCCGCCGTTCAAATCGTCTTCGGCGAAATTGGCGACGCGCTGCTGCTGGGCGGCCAGCGCGTCGTGCCGCGCGTTTTGTTAGATTCTGGGTTCCGGTTCGAACACGCGCGGCTCGAAGACGCGCTTCGGTTCGAATTATTAATGAACTGAAAACCTCGAGTTACTCGATCGGAGCAGCCGCCGCCCTCGCGCGCACGACGAGTTTCTTTAACATGTCGTCGGAACAACTCATCGTCGCGTCCAACACTTCGTACGCGAATCCGCCTTTCGCCGCCTTCGGCAGATTTTTGTTTAGTTTATCGCGGATCCGTTCGCTTACTTTCGCGCACGTCGCTTCGTTGGCGCACGGCAGCGCGATCAGAATAGTGTCGGATTCGTAAATAGAAGTAAGATCCGCGATTCGCGTATTGTCAAGAATACGCAGCGCGGCGTTGCGCGCGAGCGCATGCACCGTGGAATTCTCAGTTTCGATCCGCGCGCGGAGAGCATATACTAATAATACAACGCCGGGACTGCCTTTCGGCGAACAGGCTAATAATAGATCGACGTTATTCAAGAAATCCGTCAGCGGCAGGAGCGCCCGCGGATTGGTTTCGATCACTGTCACGATGCCCGGCCGATCCTGCTTGAGGAGTTGATCGTTCACGACGCGCGCGGCGATTCTTAATATTCGCGACGGTATGTCGAATTGTAAATCCGTCCCCTCGTAACCGATGCAGATCGCGCCCCAGAGTCCCTGCGCGTTCGAGACCGGAACGGTTGCAATCGTTAGTTTTGTGCCGATGGCTTTCTCGAATGCCGTTATGAACGGGCTCCCTTCGTCCTCATGCGGCATGACGACCGGGACCGACGGGTCTCCCGCCGACAGCGCCGTGCGTTCGATCTGAATTGTAGTGTTCGAAACCGACGAACCGGAATATACTTTAATACTCGTGAGTACGCCCGAAGGCCGCTTCACGCGAAAAGAAGCATTGCAACGAACGCCTTTCGCGCCTTCGCCGGAAACCCGCGTGAGCAGATTCATCACCCAATCGGTCGCGATTTCCATAACTTTCGCCGACGACACAATCTTATGAATTGACAATCGCAGCGCCGCAACGTCGTCCGGATTCGGGCAGGGTGGCGACGTCGCCGAATTGTGATCGGATTCTGATTTTGTTGAAACCATTGGTTGGTTGCACGCTCCGGTATCACCTGCATTCCGCGGTCAATGCTTCGAGAGTCGTCTCGCCGTTCAATCGCTAAGAATTGCTTCAGTCGGTCGGATGGACGCGCAACTTTTCAGTTTTCGGCCACATCGCCGCGTGAACTTCAAACGAGGGTTGGAATGAATGAACGATTCGCGGGGAATCATTCGGAGACCGGATATGCTTGCGACCATGGGTCCGCCCGCCGCACCCCAAAACGGAAAATCTTTCCGCAAGCGCCTTCGTGCGCTGTGGAAGCATTCGATTTTCAATCCCTATCACCTCGACAGGACGTTGTTGATCGAGGGGCTTGCCGCGGAGGCGGGCGAAATGCGCGGAAAACTCCTCGACGTCGGTTGCGGCGATCGCCCCTACGCGTATTTGTTTAAAAACATCGATCGTTATTACGGCATCGAACATCCGGGAGCGGTGATGAACGTCGAATCCGCCCTGCGCGTTTCGTTCGCGCGGCTGCGGGGCGTCGTCGACGCGTTCGCCGATGCTAAGGAAATTCCATTCGTCGACGGCACATTCGATTGTTGTCTTTGCACCGAAGTGCTCGAACATGTCCCGGATCCGAGAATTGTATTAAATGAAATCCGGCGCGTCCTGAAACCCGGAGGAAAAGTACTGATAACAGTTCCGTTCGTGGGCGAATTGCACCAAGTGCCGTACGATTATTGGCGTTTCACGCCTTACGGACTCGCCGAATTATTTAATAACTCCGGTTTCGAAGTCGCGCGAATCCATTCCCGCGGAACGTTTGCAATTGTGGCCGGCACCGTATGCGCCCACGCGATTTATCGCCTCGGCGCGCGGGAGATTCGCAACGACGGATCGGTTTCGCTGCATTGGTGGACCGCGCCGTTCGTATTCCTCGGCTGCGCATTTGTACAATTGACCGCGCGTTTTATTAATATATTCTCCAAAGACAGCGGATTCTCCATGGGGTATGTGCTGCTCGCCACGCGAAAAACTTAAGTTTTCGAAACTCCGCTGACGTGAACCGGAACGCCACGCACGACCTCCCGGTTCTAATCTTTGGAACGAGCGTCACCGCGCTCGGGGCCCTCCGCGTCTTCGCGCGGCGCGGGACGCCGGCGTGGGTTCATACAATTCCGGGAGATTTGGTAACATTATCGCGATACTACAGACCGGCGCCGCTGCCGGCGGATTTCGCCGCGGCGGGCTCCCACGCGGCGCGTCTCGAGTCCATTCTGCGCTCGGCGGCCGTCGAGCGGGCGTTTTTGTTACCTTGCACGGATCTGTGGACGGAGGCGGCCGCGGCGCTGCCGGAGGATCTAAAATTAAGATTCCCGGCGAGTCTCGCGCCGCGCGAAACGATACAAATACTGCTCGACAAAGGCAAACTGGCGGACGTCATGGCCGCGCTCGAGCTCCCGCACCCGCGATCCTTCGCCGCGGACCGGCCCGAGGACTTCGATGCGGTCCCCGACCGCGTATTCGCGAGCGCGTTTCTAAAGCCCAAGTCGTCGGCGGCGTTTATTGATAAATTTAAGGTAAAGGCGCTGCACGTCCGATCCCGTGAAGAGGCGCGGGCGCGTTTCCGCGACGCGAAAAATGCCAATTGTGAAGTTATATTACAAGAATACGTTCCCGGCCCGCCGACGGAGCACTTCTTCATCGATGGATTCGTCGACGTCCGCGGAGATGTGCGCGCGCGATTCGCGCGCCAGCGTTTAAGAATGTATCCGGCCGATTTCGGCAACAGCACGTTCATGCGCAGCGTCGCCATCGCGCGCGTCGCGCCCGCGTTCGACGCATTACAAATATTACTGAAACATTTAAATTATCGCGGAATTTACAGCGCCGAATACAAGCGCGATCCGCGCGACGGAAAGTTTTATTTATTAGAAGTCAACGTGCGGCCGTGGTGGTACGTCGATTTCGCGGAGTCGTGCGGAGTCCCCGTCTGCGAAATGGCATACGCCGACGCGCTCGGACTTCCGCTGCCGGAGACGCGCGAGTATCCCGCCGGCAAAACGTGCGTTTATACTTATTTTGACATGCAGGGATATTTCTGGCAGAAGAAGCACCACCCGTCGGCGCCGCGCGATTCGTTTCTGTCGCACGTCGGATCGTGGTTCGCGTCCCGCCACCCGATTTTCGCGGGGGACGATCCCCGCCCGGCGGTCGCTACACTTATATTTCTAATCCAACGCTGGTTGAAAAATAAACTTTGGCTGAAGAGAACCTGAAAAAACCGCCCGTGGCGGCGGCCGGCGAAAATAAACAAAAACCCGGGCCCGCGAAACCGGCGGCGCGCGCGCTGGCGGAGGCGGACTACGGCAATTGGAATAAATTCAATTCGACGGCGCCGTCCGGAAGCATTTATTCGACGCCGGAATATTTAGATGTTCTCTGCGGCGCGACGGGCGGACGATTCAAGATCGTCGCGGTCGAAAAAGGGAGCGAAATTCTGGGCGGCGCCGCCGTATATGAAGAAAGCTCGCGCTTCGGATCGTTCGTATCCGATCGACGATTGTTATATTATAACGGAATCGTCCTGCGCGATTATGATACAAAATATCCTTCAGTAAAAATGTCGCGGCATCTGGAGATTCTCGACGCGCTCGAAACGGCGATGGCCGCGATGCCGCTCGGATCGTTTCGTATCAAATCGCGCGCGCCGTTCGCGGATCCGCGCCTCTTTATCGATCGCGGATGGTCGGCGACGCCGGCGTTTTCGTACGTGGTGAAAATTAAAGATACAAAAGCCGCGTGGGATCGTATCGAACAGAACCTGCGGCGCCTCGTCGACCGTTGCACGGAACAGGGAATAAAATTATCCGACGACGACGACTTCGAGAGTTTCTTTAGAATGCACGCGCAGACGCACGATCGTAAGGGCGCGCCGATTTATCTGCCGAAAGACGCGTTTAAGAAGTATTTCGAACGTTTGAAATCGTTGAATTTATGTAAATTATATCAGGCGCGCATGCCCGACGGCCGATCGATCGCCGCGCAGATCGTTTTGTTAGGTACGCATCCGGTCGCGCACACCGTGAGCGCGGCGGCGGACGCCGAATTCTTAAAATTGGGCGCGAGCGCGTTTCTGCGCTGGCGCGCGTTCGAAGCGCTCGCGGCGCTCGGATTTGAAGCGAACGATCTCACGGATGCTACATTAAATCCGGTGACGCATTTCAAAAGCCAGCTCGGCGGAGATTTGAATATGTGTTGGGTGCTTTCGCGGCCGCAAACGCGCATGTTCCGCTTCGGCGCGTGGATGCAATCGCTGCGGTCGAAGTGACGGAGTATTGTTAATATCATGAAAGGCTGCGATGTCCTCTGCGCGACTCTCGAAGAACTCGGCGCCGGCGTCGTGTTCGGCGTCGCGGGCACGCAGAACGTCGACGTATTTGAATCATTAAGAAATTCGAACATCCGCGTCGTCGCCGCGACCGACGAAAAAGCGGCGGCGTTCATGGCGGTGGGCTGGTATCGCGCGACCGGCGAGCCGGGCGTGGTCATTACCATTCCCGGGCCGGGATTCACGTACGCGCTTCCGGCGATCGCCGAGGCGCGGCTCGACTCGTGCGCGATATTAATTATATCAATAAAACCGGTCGAATCGCCGCGTCCGATGTTTCAATTGCAGGACATCGATCAGCGCGCGATGGCGGCGCCGATCGTTAAACACGTATTCGCGATCGACGAAACAGTTGGAATTCCCTCCGTGCTCGCGGAAGCGCGCGCGCTGGCGCTCGCGGGAGAACCGGGGCCGGTTTTTGTAGAAATCTCGCGCGGCGCGCTTCGCGGGGAATGCGAGGTCGCGCGCGTCGCCGAATCGCCCGCGCGGGAGAGCGGCGCCGCTGCATTCCAACAAATCCTCGAATCTTTATTAACGGCGAAACGTCCCGCGATTTACGCGGGACAGGGCGCGCTCGGCGCGGCCGGCGAGCTCGTCGAATTCGCGGAGTGGCTCGGCGTTCCCGTATTTTTAACAACCTCCGCGCGCGGCGCGGTCCCCGAGGATCATCCCTGCGCATTTCCGATCGACCGGGCCGGCGCGCGCTGGGATTTATTAAACGAAACGCTCGCCGGCTGCGATTGCGTGCTGGCGATCGGAGTTAAATTTACACATAACGGCTCGGGCGGTTATCGTTTAAAATTAAAGAAAGAATCGCTCATTCACGCCGACAGCGCGCCGCACGTCTTGAACGCCAACTATCCCGCACGGCTGGCCGTCGAAACGGACGCGCCGGAATTATTACAATGGCTCGCCGCCCGATCGCGCGAATCGCGTGCCCGCGAACCGCGTTGGAACGGATCGGAATTGATAGCATTGCAATCGCGCCTGCTCGCGACCGACGCCGATCCGTGCGATCCGAAATTCGTCGGACTCGACCCGCCGGTCGCGGCGACGTTTTACGACGCGCTCCGCCGCGCGCTGCCACGCGACGGAATTGTAACAACCGATTCCGGAATGCATCAATTGGTCGCCCGCCGACATTTTACAGTTCTTTCGCCGCGATCTTTCATCGTCCCGACGGATTTTCAATCGATGGGCTTTTCGATTCCCGCCGCGACCGCCGCGAAAATTGCATTTCCAAACCGCCCCGTCGTCGCGCTCCTCGGCGACGCCGGTTTCGCCATGATGGGCCTCGAATTGTTAGTTGCGCGCCGCGAAAACATCGCCTTCACCGCCATCGTCTTTAACGATCGCCAGGCCGGCCTCATCCGCATCAAACAAATACAAGAATACGGCCATTCGCACGGCACGGAAATCATCAATCCCGATTTTGCAAAATTCGCGCAGTCGATCGGCGTCGATTATATTAAAATCGATGGCGACCCGGAGCCCAACTTGCGCGCGGCGATCGGCGGAGGCAAATTAACGATTGTCGAAGTCCCGCTCGAAGATTCGAGCGCGATGAAATCCGCTCCGTGGAAGCACGCTGCGAGGGAGACGGTGGATAAAGTTAAGGGTGTGTTCAGGAAGCTAATATAAACGACGCAAATTATCGGCAGACTTTGCCGCGGCGCATGGACTTTGGAATATTGATTTTACTCCTCAAACCCCATCCCCCGCGTCCGCTTCACGTTGCTACGTGCTTTCTTACTCTTAATCCGCTGTTCCACCGAACCGCGCGAAGGGCGCGTAGCGCGGCGCCGTTTGGGGACGTGCAGCGCTTGTTTTATGATGAATTCAAGGCGCGAGAGCGCGGCTTCCAAATTTTTCGGCGCGTCGCGGTATTCGGACGCGGAAATGACAATTTCGCCTTCGTTCGTCAGTTTTCCGCTCAATTTAAATAATAGTCTATTCTTCAAGTCCTCCGGCAGCGCGCGCGAATCGCGCAGGGCGAATCTCAAGACGGCTTTCGACGCGACTTTATTTACATTCTGCCCTCCGGGACCTCCGGATCGCGCATAGGTAATATTAATTTCGCCGCCGGGGATGGCGATGCCGCCGCCGATCGGGACGTCTCGAATCATGATTGAATCATGTGCACGCGCGCGAGCGCGGCCGTAAGCCAGCGATTGGTTAGTTTCTCCTGAACTGTATTTTGCCGGAGGCGCGTCGCGAGATGTTTCCAATCGACGCGATCGAGGTGCTGATCCTGATTGAAACACGAGAAAACGAACGATTCTTTTCCGGTCGCGGGATCCACGTGCTTTTGTAAACATTGCGCGCACACTTCCTTCATCATGCATTGCATCGGCGAATTGATACTACCGATGCCGGCGTGTGTTTCGTTAAGATACGGCCGCAGAACCTCGTGGCGCGCGCGCGCGACGGCCGCCATCATGCGGTCGCTGCCGATGACGATCATGCGGGTCGCGTCGGAGAGCGGCGCGACGATTTCGCCGAGGTCGCCCTTCGCGAATGCTAACATTGCTTGGACGATGTTTCCAACAAATGCGCGGTCGCGCGGACGGCGGGCAAGGATCGCGGGAGCCATGTCGGTCGACCACACGACCTGATCGGTCGCCGCTTCGATTTCGTCGCGTTTGAAAACGTCCTCGGGTTTTTTGTAACCTGCGAAATAGATAACTTTACAATGATTGTTTTTCAGCGCTTTCGCGATGGAAAACAACACGGCGTTGCCGAGGCCGCCGCCGCATAAAATAACAGTTTCGTTCTTCGGAATCTCCGTGGGCGCGCCCGTCGGGCCCATGACGACGACCGGCTCGCCGGGCTTTAACATTCCACAAAGGCGCGAGCTCACGCCCATTTCGAGAATGATTAATGATAACAATCCGCGCTGGGGATCGTTCCACGCGCCGGTGAGCGCGACGCCCTCCATCGTTAATATTGCATTCGAGGAGCCGACGGACGCGCGTTCCGCCCGCGTTTCATAATTCTGAAGCCGGTAAAATTGCCCGGGCCGGAATCCGCGCGCTGCGAACGGCGCGCGAACGATGACTTCGATGATCGTCGGCGTGAGCCGCTTGACCTCGACCACTTTCGCGAGCAGCGCGTCGTCGAGTTTGGCGGCGAACGCTTTCCAACTGTTCTCGCGCGCGGGCTGCCCTTCCGCGCTTATCTTTAATATCTCATCCTTGAACAATTCATAAACGAACGGCGCGCCGTCGCGGGCGGAGGCCATCGCTTTCACGACCGAACCCGCGTATTTCGGATGGTTGTCGCCGTAATAACTAACGATACGGCCGCCGCTTTCGTGCGACGTGAAAAACGCGCCCGTGTCTCCGGGCGCCGCGGGGACAACTGTATATTTACCGTTTTCGCCGGGCGACGCGCGGTGCGGTTTGAAGAATCCCTTCTTCGGATCCACGGCGAACGCGCCGGGAAGTTCGCGCTCGTACGTCGTGTTGGGGCTCGTGCCCGCCGCGACGCAGACGGTGCGCGCCGGCAATGTTATCGATTCGCCGCCTTCGGTTTTTGTAAACTCCATCGCGCGCACCGCGCCGAACTCATCGGCGACCGCGCGTTTCGGCGAAACTTTCTCGAGAAAACGCACGCCCTCTTCAAGACACTTCTCCACTTCCTCGTGATTTAAACGATACGCCGGCGACTCCTGCACCGTCCGCCGGTACGCGATCGTGGCGCCGCCCCATTGATTTAATAAATGTTGAAACGACGGTTCGCGGCACTCCGCCGACGCCCTCGCGCGCTCCTCGCGGATCGCGCGCCCGTGGGCGAGCGCTTCCATCAATATTACTTTTTCCTCGGCATCGTACATTTGTAAAATCGAAGCCTCGCCGTCGACGGCGACGAGCGCGTCGTAGCGCTCGAGCACTTTTTCCACCTGCACGACATAATAAGCTAATAATTCCGTCGCCGTGTCGATCGCGGTCAGTCCGCCGCCGATGACGATCGCGGGGAGGCGCACTTGTAAATTCGCGAGCGAGTCGCGGCGGTATGCGCCCGTCAATTGTAATGCCATCAAAAAATCCGAGGCCTTGCGCACGCCGCGAATTAAATTATTCTCAAATTCGACAATGGTGGGTTTGCCCGCGCCCGACGCGATCGCCACGTGGTCGAATCCGAGTTTCCACGCGTCCTCGACTGTGACCGTGCCGCCGAATCGCACGCCGCCGTAAATCTTAAAATGCTTGTGCCGCGCCAATGTTAAGTAAATAACCGTTAGAAAATTCTTGTCCCAGCGGACGGTGATTCCATATTCGCTCACGCCGCCGAATCCCATCAGCGTCCGCGAAGCGAGATCGACCTCGAGATCTTTATAATGTTTCACCGCGCGCGGCGTGCGGCCGTCGGCGCCCGTCAAATCGTCCGGCAATGCTTCAATTTTGAGACCGTCGATGCCCACGACGCCGAAACCGTCGCGTACGAGATAATGAGCAAGCGTGTAACCGGCCGGCCCGAGACCGACGACGAGCGCGTTTTTACCGTTGTAAGGCAACAAATACGGACGGCGCGCGTCGAGCGGATTCCAACGCGTCAGCAAACCATACATTTCGAAACCGTACGGTAAATTCAACACATCCGTCAGGACGCCCGTCTCGATCTGCGGAATGTTAACAGGCTCCTGCTTTTGGAATATGCATCCCTTCATGCAATCATTACAAATACGATGCCCCGTTCCCGGAACCATCGGATTGTCAATGGTAACAAGCGCGAGCGCGCCGATCGAATCGCCCTCGCGGCGCAACATATGCATTTCGGATATTTTTTCGTCGAGCGGGCAGCCGGCGAGCGGCACGCCGAGCGGATTCGGCGCGTAACCGCCCTGCGGCGCTTTGAATCCCTTCGAGCACGAATCTTTATCGCGATCGTGGCAAAGTAAACAATAATGCGTTTCGCCGAGGACGCGCCGGTCGCCGAATCGCGGATCTGTTAAATGAAATCCGTCGCGATCGCGCCCGTGTCCGGGCGGCCCTTCGAACAATTCCGGAAGATCGGCGCGCGGGCGGTCGATTTCGACGAGATTTTGATAATCGAGATTTCGCGGCTGTTGATAAGAAAGCCAGCCCTCCGCGTGCGCCGCGCGGCCGCCCGGCCGCCGCGCGAAAACCCACCGTTCGATTATATCTAATAATAAATCGAGAAACGGCACGGGCTCGTTTTTTATTAAATTCGGTTTCGACGCGGCGAGCCGCCCGCGAATCAGTTCGGTTTGCGCTTCCGCCGCGGCGCGCGCGGCCTCCCCCTCGGCTTTCAGCGCCGCCGCCGATTTCGCTCCGGCCAATTGCGCGCGCACATCGAGGACTTCGAGCGTGGCGCGCGCAGCCACTCCCTCGTCGTCCGGGTTTCCCCCCTCGCCGACGGCCGAGAAAATGGCCGCGACGTCCCCCCGAAGAGTGCCAATGTCTCCCACGGAGTCACCGGCTTTGAAGCGCGAGAGCACACGACGTTTCACGAAGTCGCGCTTGAATCGAAAGATCGGCGTGTCGTCGTCGCAGCGTTTTACGAGCGCGCGCCATTCGGCCTCGCAATGAAACAATTGCGCGAGAAACGGCGAAAGCCGGCGCGCTTTTCGAATCAGTAAATTCGAAATTTTCTTAGCATCCATACCCGCGCCAAGAGTGCGCGCATATTCCGACCAGTCCGCGGAAAGCTGCGCATCCTCGGCGGCCATGCGGCGCTCGAATACATCATTTAAATCGCGGAGCCGCGTCGGATTAAACAGATCCGAAAATCGAAATCCGGGAATGCCAAGAATAAAATCGCGGTCGACGGTCGCGGTTGCTGTCATGCTGGTTGGGCGGTGGGTGAATCAATCAGTGTACCGCGCCCGATCTCCCGCGAAAACGGTGCGCGGTCGCACCGCGCCCTGCGCCGCTATTGTATCGTAAACGGCACCGCCGGACCCGGAACGGACGTTTCGCCGCCCTGCGGCCCGTAAAAGTGAAATGGCTGCGCGTAAAATGTTAGTCCATGCAAGGCCGGATCGTCGGGGATCGCGACGTCCATCGTTACGACTCCATAGGTATCGACGGATCCCCACGCGCCGACGCTCGGATCCACCAATAACTGGCCATAGGGCGTGTCGAGGGGCGGTTGGAGCAGGCCGCCGATGAATAGAAACATGCGATCGCGGAATGGTAATGTCGATCCCTCGGGCGCGAATTGAGGCTCCGCCGAACAGTAAAATCGAATATTACCGCCCGGACCGAAATTTCCGCGCGGAGCCGCTTGAACGGGCGGAATCGTTGGATCGTTATATTTAATGCGGTTTACAAATCCGATCGGCGAGAAGAAACTGGTATAATACAAATAACCGTCGGGCGCGAGTTCGATGCCGAGTCCCGGGGTCAGGACGCCCGGCCCGCCGACGTCCGCGACATAATCGACATTCTGCAGAGCGCTGCCGCCGCGGCGCATTTGATGTAACTCATCGTCGCCGAGCCACCAGACGAACACGTCGCCGAGCACGTCCGATGGATAACGCCAACTGTGTACAAATTCGAGCCCGGCCGGCGTCGGCATCTCGGTCGAGCCGTTCGGCTCGATTTTGCCGAAGTCGTTTGCCCACCAGGCCGGATCCGCGAGTTCGGGCAAATATTGCGGTCCCGTGAGTCCGCCGCTCGCGCCGTACTGCCATCCATAATTAAGTCCGGCTTTTACAATATTAACTTCATCATATTCCGGCGGCTCCGGACCGACGTCCGAAAGCCACAAATCGCCGCCCGCCGGGTCGAACGCCATACCAAACGAGTTCCGAAAACCGTAGGCGTACACGAGGGACGAATCGCCCCCCTGCCCGAAGAACGGATTCCCCGGCGCCGGAATGCCGTCGCGATCCATGCGGAGAACCTTGCCGCCGCTATTCGTAATATCCTGCGACTCGAGCTGATCGTGCTCGCCGACGGTTAAATATAATAATCCATCGGGACCGAATTTTAAGATTCCCCCGTTGTGGGCCTGATGCGCGGGAATCGGGCCGAAAATCACTCTTCTCGAATCCGCGTGAATCTCGCCTTCGACTTCTATCAAATGCAGGCGGTCGACTTCAAAAGTATAATATCCGCCGGTATAGCAGACATATATGAAATGATTGTTGTCGAACAACGGATCGACGGCGACGCTGTACATGCCCGTTTCGGAATAATCGTCATTATACATCTGGAGCACGGTCACGGGCGAGCCCTGCGTGTAACCGTCCTTCAGATTCTGCGCGACGATCTCGCCGGAATCTTTAGATACAATAAACATCCATTTGGAGTCCGGCGTGAAACCAAGGCTCGTGGGACGGCTGATGCCCTGATAAACGACTTCGGAACTCCAGTTCGACGCGGGGGGGTCCTGCGCGTTTACTTTATAATTAACAATCCCGCAAAACGCGGCCATGACGAATATAGATAAACTCTCTTTACGAATAGTTGTGCACATCGACGGGGGGTCCTCTGACGATTCGGACGGTTTTTGATCAAACAGGCGTACGACGATACTCGAAGGGGAAGATGTTGCATGCAATCTTTCCGTGAGGCCGGACGACCACGGGAAACGCGCTCAACCGGTCGCCTCACAGGAAGTTCTGAACGAATCGCAGTCCGCGACCGAATAATTTTGTAAATCATTCGCGGCAAAGAACGTGGCACGGGAGGCGGCCGGAACCTGTGATGAAGAAACTCGTGTTTTCGGATAGCCTCGCATGCATGCGCATCCGCGGATTTCTTCTATTGTTTACATTGCTCGCCGGCGTCCCGTCGGCGAATCTGGACGTCGCGTCCACCCGCCCGGGCGACGACAGGGATTTTGAACCGCACGTCGCTCCGGCATCCGAGGAGGGCAAGGCGGCGCTCGGCCGAATGCAACTAATGAAAGAATGCGCGGCTTCGCTGTTCGCGGCGGAACCGCGCCTCGCGAATCCCGTTTCCTTCGCGATTAGTAATCGCGGAGATTTTTATGTAGCGGAGACGTTTCGGCATCACAAGGGAGTCGCCGACATCCGCGAACATATGGATTGGTGCGACGACGATCTCGCGTCGCGCACCGTGGAGGACCGCGTCGAATTATTAAGAAAACACGAAAAGGAACATTTCGCGGATTATTCAAAAGCTACGGATCGCATCCGCATCATCCGCGACACCGACGGCGACGGCGTCGCCGACGAAGATAAGATTTTCGCCGACGGATTCAACGAGCCTTCGGCGGGCATTGGCGCGGGCGTGCTCGTTCGTAACAAAAACGTTTATTATACTTGCATTCCGAAATTGTGGCTTTTGACCGACCGCGACGGCGACGGCGTCGCCGAGGAACGCAAAGTTCTGCAGCACGGTTACGGCGTGCACATTGCAATGCTCGGACACGATCTGCATGGTCTGCGCATGGGACCCGACGGAAAATTGTATTTTTCGTGCGGCGACCGCGCGTTAAACGTCGAGACGCCCTCGGGCCGCGTCGAGTGGCCGGAGGCGGGCGCGGTGCTTCGTTGTAATCTCGATGGGAGCGAATTGGAGATATTCGCGCGCGGTCTCCGAAATCCGCAGGAACTCGCATTTGATGAATTCGGAAACTTGTTCACCGGTGATAACAATTCCGATGGCGGCGATCGCGCCCGTTGGGTGCATGTGATCGAAGGCGCCGACAGCGGATGGCGTTATGGTTATCAATGGATCGGCGATCCGCATTTGCGCGGACCGTGGAACGAGGAGAAATTGTGGTATCCGCATTTCGCGGGACAAGCCGCGTACATCGTGCCGCCGGTTTCGTGGCTCGGAAACGGACCCGCGGGACTTACGTATTATCCGGGCACGGGCCTCTCGCAGGATTATAAGAATCATTTTTTCCTCGTGGAATTCGAGGGCGATCCCGCGTGGAGCGGAATATTTACATTTACAATAAAACCGAAGGGCGCCTCGTACGAACTCGGACCCGTCGACAAATTCGTTTGGAACGCGCTCCCGACCGACTGCGATTTCGGACCCGACGGCGCGTTTTATTTTATCGACTGGGTGGGCGGCTGGGATCCGACGGGTAAGGGGCGTATTTATAAAATTACACATCCGGCGATGAAAGCCGACGTCGCGGCGGCCGAAACCCAACAATTGTTAAAAGACGGTTTCGAGCGCCGTTCCGTCGGCGAACTTGCGAAATTATTATCCAATGCGGACCAGCGCGTCCGGCAGGAGGCGCAGTTCGAACTCGCCGCGCGCGGCGCCGACGGCGCCGCCGCGCTGGAGGCGGCCGCCGCGCAGAACGCGGACCCGGCCGCCCGCCGCCACGGAATCTGGGGGCTCGGCATGGCGGCGCGCGCCGGAACGTGGAAGAACGAAATTGTATTATTAAATTTACTTTCGAACGCCGACGGCGACGCGCGTTTGCAGGCCGCGCGCGTCGCGGGGGATCTAAAGATTCAAGCCGCCGCGCCGCGGCTCGTCGAATTATTAAAAGACGGCGCGGCTCCGGTGCGCCTCGCCGCGTGCATCGCCTTGAGTAAACTAAAATTCCAAGACGCCGCCGACGCGCTGTTCGCGCTCGCGAACGAAGCGGGAGAAGACGATCCCGCGCTCCGGCACGGCGCTTCGATGGCTCTCGCCGCGTGCGCTCCGCCGGAGCGATTGATAAGAATGGCGTCGGACCCGTCGCCGCACGCGCGCATTGCCGCAATTGTAGCTTTGCGGCACGATCGCGACGCGGGCGCGGCCGCATTTCTTAATGATAGCGATCCGCGCGTCGCGCTCGAGGCCGCGCGGGCGATCTACGATCCTCCGGTTGCGGCTGCGTACCCGAAACTCGCGGACAAATTAAACGATCCAAAATTAATAGATCCGCCGACGCTCCGTCGCGCGCTCGGCGCGGCGTTGCGGGAGGGCGGCCTGAGCCGGGCGCGCGCGGTGGCGGCGCTCGCGGCGCGGGCGGACGCGCCGGAGGCCGCTCGGCTCGAAGCGCTCGAACATTTGAAGCATTGGAACGCGCCGCCCCCACGCGACGCGGTCACGGGAGAATGGCGGCCGATCGCGCGCGACGAGGATGCCAAGAAAACTGCGGAATTGTATCTTCCCACGCTCGCGAAGGAGATCGCGTCGAAAGGCATGGAGTCGTTTCCGGACGCCGTCTTGATTTCGTGGCTGCAACTGGTCGCGCAATATAAAACTACCAATCAATTGGAAACCGCGGGCAACTTTCTGTTGGATCTCAAGCGCGGCGCGAAAGTCCGCGGCGAGGCGATGCGCGCGATCATTGCATTACAACCCGCCGACCTCGCGGCGCGGCTCGGCGGCGCGCTCGCCGACTCCGCGCTCGAAGTGCGCGTCGCGGCGATCGAGGCGATTCGTAAACATTCGCCCGCCGAGGCGCTCGCCGCCGCGAAATCGTCGCTCGCGCAGGCGAGCGCGCCCGAGTTGCGAATCGCAATGGATATATTGGCGCAGGACGCGACGCCGGAGGCGAATGCAATATTTAACGATCTCGCGGCTCGTTACGAAAGCGGACTTCTTCCGGCCGAAGTGCGCCTCGAATTCGCGGCCGCGGCCGATAAAAAATATAAAGAAAAAACCGCGGAACGCTTCCCTTCGCGCGCCGCGCTCGCGAAAGCCGATCCCGAGCTGGCACCCTGGTTCGACGCGCTCTACGGCGGCGACGCCTCGCGCGGAAACTGGATTTTTAGAAATAACAATTCGGTTTCGTGCCTCCGATGCCACAAATCGAACAACGACGATCCCGGCGTCGTCGGCCCCGATTTGCGCGGCCTCGCGGCGCGCTCGACCCGATTGCAAATTTTGGAATCGATCGTCGAACCGAATCGTAAAATCAGCAACGGTTATCAATCGACGGTTTTCGAATTGAATAACAATACGGTGCTCTCCGGCCGCGTCGAATCCGAGGACGCGAAGATCATTAAAGTCCGCAAAGCCGACAACTCGCTCGTCGAAATCCCCCCCGCCGACGTGCGCGAACGCCGCAACGACATCTCCGCGATGCCCGAAGGCATGTCGCGCTTCTTAACAAAAATCGACGTCCGCGATTTGATAGAATTTTTGGCGACGTTGAAATGAGCGGTTGCGCGCGGAGGCGCGCGCGGGCCGCCGGAACCACGATTCGACGTAGCGGCGCGGACTCTCGGCTTCGCGCCGCGGTCAATGGCTACTTTTTGTCGCGTATCTCATTGACTTCCCGGCAGCGCCGACATACATTATCGACATACACCATACTTCACATGGAACGCACGCAAATTTACCTCACTGAGGATGAACGAAGATCTCTCGGTAAGATCGCCAGCGACACCGGTCGCTCCCAAAGCGATCTGATTCGAGAAGCCGTTGATCGTTATATTAAGGAATTTCGAACGTCAAATCGCGCGGCACTCCTGCGCCGCGCGAAAGGCATTTGGAGAGATCGCGCGGACTTGCCCGATTTTCAGAAGTTACGAAAAGAATGGGATCGTTAACATCACAAGTGTGAAGCGGCATGCCCATTCAATTATTGGTGGATACCGACATTATAGTAGACTACCTTCGGGGACATGAAGGCGCGGCGGCGTATTTGGAAAATACGGCGGGTCACTTGTCGGTTTCCGCGGTGACGGTGGCCGAGCTTTTTGTAGGAACAAATTCGGACCGCGACATTGAGTCGCTCGAAGGACTCTTGTCTTTATTTGTCGAAATTCCCGTCGACCGGAGGATCGCACGTCAAGCCGGGCTCTTTCGACGTGAATATAAAGACTCTCACGGAATCGGAATTGCCGACGCGCTGATCGCAGCCACGGCGAGAATCTATCAGTTAGAACTTGCGACCTTCAATGTTCGACATTTTCCAATGTTCAGACATTTGAAGGCTCCTTACTCCAGAAAATAGCGCGTTCAAGGCCATGGCGACGTTGAAATGAGCGGTTGCGCGCGCAGCCGTGCGGGCGCGCGCCTCCCGAAGCGCGCGGCGGTGTACGAACGCGGTTTTTCGATTCTCCGGGATCGGCGCGGTATTTGACGAGACTGGCGGATCGCGCTTGCGCGTTATTTATGATGTCACCCATCGGATTATTTATATTCGTTCTCGGAATCTTTCAGAATCCGCCGCTCATAAATTATGGCGCGGGGATGCCGGGTTGTTCGGGGGCGCAGGTGTGCGCCGCGAATTCGACGCCTTCGATCGCGAACGAGGCGTTCGCGATTACTTGTAATAACGCGCCGCCGAACAGCGCGGGAATCGCGATCGTCGGCAATGCTGCAATCGATCCGGGGAGCGACATCTTCAACGCGGGAATCTTCATCGACGTCGATTATTTTATATCGACGGAATTATTTATATTAAACATGCAAAGCGGCGCGAACGGCATGGGCGTCGCGCCGGTCGCGATTCCTAACAATCCTCAATTGCTCGGCAAGACTTTTTATGCACAGGCAATCTGGAGTTGGACGAATATTTGTTCATTGCCGCCGCTCGATTTGAGCAGTTCAAATGGGCTCGCGATAACCATTCAACCGCTTTCGCAGGCAAATACGCCGATTTTTCCATCGCAACAATACAACGTCGGCGATTTCCCCATCGCCATCGCGCTCGGAGACCTGAACGGCGACGGATGGCTAGACGTGGCGACGGCAAACTTAAAATCTAATAATATTTCCGTCGCGTTCGGCGTCGGACCCGGAATATTTAAGACGGCAGTTGCATTTCCGGCGGGCCTCGGCCCCTATGGAATCGCCATCGGCGACTTGAACGGCGACGGATTTCCCGAAATCGTGACAACGAATTCGGGATCGAACGACGTCACTGTATTGTTTAATGATGGGTTCGGAAGTTTTTCAAAAATATACTCCATTCAAGCGGGCATGAGCCCGATTGCGGTCGCGGTCGGTGATTATGACGGCGACGGATTGCCGGACCTGGCCGTGGCAAGTTGCGGTGCGGGCAACATCACAATATTACATCAAATTCCGAGCGGACTATTTCAATATGCGCAGACGGCCGCAATCAGTTTTGGTCCAAATTCCCTCGCAAGCGTGGATCTGAACGGCGACGGCAAATTGGATTTAGTCGCGGCGCAGGCTAGCGCGAGTTCAGTCGCGGTATTATTCAATCCCGGAAATGGACTATTTTCGGCATATCAAATGTATACAACAAATGTTTCGCCGCGCGGTGCGATCGGTGCGGACGTCAACGGAGATGGAAAAGTAGATTTGATTTCGTGTAATGTTACTCAGGATATTTCGATATTATTAAATACCGCCGCGGGATCTTTCTCGCCACCGGCGAATTATGGATATACGGGACCGCTACCGCGCAATCTGGTTTCCGCGGATCTCGATGGCGACGGCACCCCCGACGTCGGTGTTGCAAGCAGTTCCGGGTATATTTCTATATTTATGAATTCCGGTTCGGGCTCGTATGCATACGCGAAAGACTATGGAACGGGACCCAACACATTGTGCATCGCGTTCGGCGATTTCGATCACGACGGCCGTCCCGATGTCGTCGCGTCGAACGAAGAATCTAATAATTTCTCAGTACTCATAAATTCTGGAACCGGTGAATTTACGGTCGGCGCGGAGAACCCCGTGGCCGCCTCACCACAATCCGTCGCAATCGCCGACGTCAACGGCGATGCGATTCCGGATATCGTCTCCGGAGGCGCCGTGATTTCAAAATTGATTAATAAAGGAAACGGCGCGTTTTATAACGAAGTCGCTACAAAAGCCGGATCTACACAAAATTGGATCGCGATGGGCGATATGAATGGCGACGGCGCGCCGGACGTCGTCGCGTCAAGTTCCAGCTCGACGAGTGTCGCAGTATTATTAAATTCGGCGCATGGAAATTTTGCGGCCGCCAAATTTTATCAGGCCGGCGCGGTTCCGCGACATGTCGCGCTCGGCGACGTCAACGGCGACGGAAGATTGGATATATTTACCGCCAATTCGTCAACCGACGATGTTTCTGTACTATTGAACAATGGAACCGGCGCGTTCACGATTTATGTAAAATATAGCGCCGACAATTATCCAATTTCCGTCGCGCCCGCCGATTTCAACGGCGATGGCAAACTCGATCTGGCCGTTGGAAATGTAACATCCGCGGACATCGCCATGTTTTTCAACGGCGGAGGCGGCACACTGACTTTTCAATATAATTATCCCGCAAGCTGCAACGGCGCCAATCTCCTCGCCGTCGATTTCGACGGAAGCGGTTCGGTGGATTTATTAACTCCGCTCACGACCGGAATCGCCGTTCTATTCAATAATGGATCCGGCGTTCTTTCGGGCCCCTTTTCCCTTGGAGCGGGTGTCGGCTGGCAGGCCGCCGGCGATTTAAATAAAGACGGCGCGCCCGATATCATGACCGTGAATTATACTTTAAATAGCGTAACGGCAATCCTAAACGATGGATTTGGCGGCGCCGCGAATTCGTCGGATTATGCAACGAGTCCGTATCCGACGTCCGTCGCCATCGGAGATCTCGACGGCGACGGTTTTTCGGATGCGGCGGTCGCGTCCAAATGGGGAGAGTACATCGGAGGCGTTCTGCACGCATCGATCATTGTATTAAAAAATCGATTGCATTGATCCAATAACTTAGTAAAACAAAAACACGAACCAATTCTTCATCGGTTTGTGCGCGTCGTCGAGACTCTTATTATTCAAGCCCGGCATGCACTGGCGCCAGTAAACCAGCCACGGGCCCATGCAGTCGCCGGCCAGTTGTGAGAAACCCTTGAATTTTGCGATACTAAATTTCTCCGCGATATCTTTTCCGCCGGGACCGTCGAAGCGGCGGAAGTGTTCGATGGTCGACATTACATCCTGCGGATTATCCATATCATAATCGCTGCGCCCATTCGGCGGAAAATGTACGGATCCGCCGGCGGCAACGAAGTCTTTAATCGTAAAATCCTTGCCGCCGTGATGGACGATCATCGTCGTCGCGTTTGGATAATCGGCCTTGTGTTTGCCGTCGCCCTGCGCGGCGTAGAGCGAATTGAACGGAAATTTATATTTAACATTCCAATCGAAGCCGGCATATTCGTTAAAATACTTCGTAAAATAAGGAATCACGCCCGAATTCGCGGTCGCTTCGATCGAATGCCCGAGCGATTCCATCGCGCAGCCGATGCCGCGCTCGGCGTTGATAAACAAAATCCTCAGACTTCGCCCGAACCACGGCTCCGCAGGATCGCCGCCGTTGCCGGAGTGACGGTGTTCGTCGCCGACGCGCTGGAATTGTTCATTATAAACCGGTTTTTGTTCCGTGGACTCGAACGGCGCGCCCGCGTCGCGCTGATAGGCAAGAAACCACAATTCGTTGACGATCCCGCGCTCGACGAGTTCGTTTAATTTAAGAAAAGTCCCCGGTTTCTCCGGATTTTCAAATTCATAATATTTCGCGAATGTTTCATTATATAAATCCTTATAAACAAAATTCGGCCCATTGCGCGCCGTCGAGCGCGGATACTTCGTACTATTTCCGTCGGGCGTTTTCGGCGCGGGCGCGGGGTCGCGCAGATCGACGATCTTGGCAATTTGATATTGTAAAAATGGCGTCGCCTTTGAAATTTCAAATCCGTGATATCGTGAACTCTCGGCGAGTGCCGATATTAATTGTTCCACGGTCGCCCGCGCGCGATCCGGCGGCAATTCATTACAAAAATTGAGCGCGAGCACGCGCGGCTCGAGTTTCTTGATTTGATCGTGATGCTGCGCGAGCCACGGGTCGGAGTTCGCGCGGCTTTGCGAGTTGGGCCACGTCTTCGCGGCGTCGCCGTTTCGCGATTCCGCGCCGGCCTGCGCCGCCGCCATGCGGGCAAGGAGGATGCAGGCCGCGGCGGCGATCTGTATAATTTGAGCCATGTTGTCGCCTGGCGCGTCGCGAAATTGCGCACGCCGCGCTCGCAATTCTCGCATGCGACGGCACTTCGAACGCAGTGCTTCCCCCGCGCCCGGTTATCCGTAAACTGGTTGCCCCAATTCCCGCAGACGCCCTTGGCAGACTCTTCTATCCGCAATTTTTGTATCATCGCGCACATCGACCACGGCAAGTCGACGCTCGCGGACCGCTTTCTTGAACTCACGGGAACGATTGAAAAGCGCGACATGCGCGAGCAAACCCTTGACGGAATGGATCTTGAGCGCGAGCGCGGCATCACGATCAAGGCCAAGGCGGTGATGATGCAATACAAGCAAAGCGGCGTTGATTACAAACTGAACATGATCGATACGCCGGGGCACGTCGACTTCGCGTACGAAGTCATGAAAAGTCTGCAGGCGTGCGAGGGCGCATTGCTGCTCGTCGACAGTTCGCAGGGAGTCGAGGCGCAGACCGTCGCCAACGCGCACCTCGCCGTGAACGCGGGCCTCACGATCATTCCCGTTCAAAACAAAATTGATCTGCCGCACTCGCACCCCGACGAGGTCGATCTCGAAATTGAAAATTCGCTCGCGCTGCCGAAGGAAGACTGCGTGCGCATTTCGGCAAAGACGGGCCAGAACGTCGAGGAATTGTTAAGAACGATTATTGCTAAGATTCCGCCGCCGACCGGCGACCCCGACAAACCGCTGCGCGCGCTGATATTCGATTCGGTTTATGACGATTACGTCGGCGTTATCGTTTATGTTCGCGTCATCGACGGACGTATCAAAAAACGCGATAAAATTATCATGCTCGGCACCAATCGAACGCACGAAGTGATCGAGATCGGCGTGTTCAAACCGAAGCGCACTCCCGGCGAAATGTTGGAAGCCGGCGAAGTGGGATATATCATTTCGGGAATCCGCCGCCTGCAGGACGTTAAGATTGGCGATACTGTAACATCCGACAAGGGCGAGCGCGCGGCGTCGCTTCCGGGTTACGTCGAGCCGAAACCGATGGTGTTCTGCGGTTTGTATCCCACCAATCACTCGGATTATGAGTCTCTTCGCGAAGCGCTCGACAAACTCGCGCTGAACGACGCGTCGTTTACTTATGAACCTGAAACTTCGGAAGCGCTCGGATTCGGTTTCCGCTGCGGGTTCCTCGGTTTATTACACATGGACGTCGTGCAGGAGCGCATCGAGCGCGAAAGCGGAATTGATATTATTACAACCGCGCCGTCGGTGGGATACGAAGTCCTGCTGAACAGCGGCAAGAGCGTCCGCGTGCGCAGCGCCGCGGAAGTGCCGGATCCGTCGACGTTCAGCGAATTCCGCGAGCCGATCGTGCGATTGTCGCTGCTCATTCCGTCGGAGGCGATCGGACCGCTGATGACGCTTTGCGTCGAGCGGCGCGGAGAATATGTAAAAACGGATTATTTATCTCCGACGCGCGCATTATTAGTATTCGACATGCCGCTCGCGGAAATTTTATTCGATTTTTACGATAAATTGAAGAGCGCGACGCGCGGCTATGGCACGATGGATTATGAATTGCACGGCTACCGCGCCGCCGATCTCGTGAAATGTAAGATTCTGGTCGGCGGCCAGGAAGTCGACGCGCTTTCGACCATCGTCGAACGCACGCAGGCCGAGCGCCGCGGGCGCGCCGTATTATTAAAATTAAGAAAAGAGATTCCGCGGCATTTGTTCGAAGTCGTGCTGCAGGCCGCGATTGGCGGAAAAATCATCGCGCGCGAATCGATCCGCCCGCTCATGAAAAACGTCATCGCGAAATGTTATGGCGGCGACATCTCCCGAAAACGCAAACTGCTCGAAAAACAGAAAGAAGGCAAGAAGCGGATGAAGTCGGTCGGCAACGTCGAAATTCCGCAGCAGGCTTTCCTCGCCGTTCTGCAGACGGACGACGAATAATCGCATCGGAATATTTATTCAACGAATGACTAATTTATTAATTTATTTTTATTAAACAACGTGGAGACACGAGTGAGTGCGAACCCCGGCAGCGAAACCTCGCATCCCTGGCGAGAAAATATCGAAACCGCGTCCATCGCGATCGTGATGGCGTTGATTTTGAAGTATTTCACGCTCGAGGCGTTTCAAATTCCGACGGGTTCGATGCAACCGACGCTCATGGGGCTCGACGCGCGCGTCACGAATCTATCCAATGGAGAAGCTACAGTTACTTCCACGAAGATTTTCGACCGCATCCTCGTCGACAAGCTCGTCCCGTTTTTTCGCGACCCGAATCGATGGGAAATCTGGGTCTTTTTGTATCCTCTCGACAAATCAAATCGTTATATCAAACGCGTCGTCGGATTGCCGGGCGAGGAGTTAAAAGTAGAATACGGAGATATCAAAACGCGCAAATCGTCCAAGGAGGAGTGGCGCACCGAGCGAAAACCGCTCAATGTTCAGGAGAGCATGTGGCTGCGGGTTTGGGAAAACGAAGAAGCGGGACCGGCCGATCAATTCTGGGATCTGACCGGATTTGATATAAACAAAAATACGCTCGTAGCCAACGGCAAAGCGGAGATCTCCGCGAAACGCCAGATTTATGATGCTTACGATGACGGATATCCTACAAAAGTGAAACCGTTGCTCGCCGCGACTTCGCACGAGCCTTGCAACGACAAAGTCCGCGACATGCGAATCAAACTCGACGTGTCGCCGAGCGCCGAACATCGCATACTTTCGATGAAACTCGGATGGGGCGGCGACGCGCTGCGCGCGGAGATTTCGGGGCCCGCCGGCGACGGCAAAGTTAAACTAATATTCAACGAGCGCGAAATCGGCGCGAAAGACGGCAGACTTAAATTTAATCATACAAGCCGCGTGGAATTCTCGCGCGCCGACGAGGCTGCTTGGATATCGATCGACGGCGAGATTCTCGCGCGCGCCGAATTCGAAAGCGTCAATTCGCCGGGCGAAAATCGCGTCGTGATCCAAAGCGACGGCGGATCGTTAACAATTCCGTCGCTCGCGCTCGACCGCGACGTTTATTACACAAACATGAACGGTTTCCGCACGACGACCGTGCCTCCGGGACATTATTTTATGATGGGCGACAATTCGACATTTTCGTCGGACGGCCGCGCGTGGCAGGAGCGCACCATCGAACTAAAGAATCCGGTGGAAGGATTATTAAAATTGACCGGCGGCACGCGAACGTCGGGCGCGAATTCCGACAGAAACCCGCACACGTTCAGCGCGCCCGGACTTCCCAGGTCCGAGATCTTTCGCGACGAGTGGGGCGAGGAGTACCGCATCAGCGATTCGTTACACATCGCCGACGCCGCGAGGTCCTTTGTCCCACGCGATCACTTCCTCGGTCGGGCTTTCTTTGTTTTCTGGCCTTGGCCGCCGCTCGCACCGGTTTTCCGCGTTGGATTTGTCCGGTAAACCCGTGATTTTCCACAACACCCCTCGCTCGACGATCTCAACTCCCCGCCGAAAAAAGCGTTTGGCGGATATTAATGATCGCGTTATCCACGACGCGCTCACAATAATTCAGGTGTTTTCCACATTGCCTAAACGCTTAATTCAAAATGTGTTGTGGCTAAATACTGGATGCCTGCACGGTGTCGCACTCCCCAAATCTTTAGTATTCGACTTTTTACCATTGCGACACCCTTCCCGGACGAAGGTGGCGCAAAGGCAATTCCACATTTTCTCCACAGATGCCGTCGCTGCTTGAAACCGAGGGATTAAGGAAGGTTTATCGCGGGCGCGCCGTCGTTCAAGACATCTCGTTTTCCATTAATTCCGGGGAAATTGTCGGCCTTCTTGGGCCAAACGGAGCCGGAAAAACAACGTCCTTTCGCATGACGGTCGGGCTGATTCCGCCGACGGCCGGATCTGTACATTTTAATAATGCGGACGTCACGAATTTGCCCATGTTTCGCCGCGCGCGCCTCGGAATGGGTTATCTCGCGCAGGAGCCGTCGATTTTCCGGCGCATGAACGTGCGCGATAACGTCTTGGCAATTCTGGAAACCATGGGGCTTTCGCGCGCGGAACGGCGCGTGCGTCTCGATCGCGTTCTCGAACAGTTACATATCGACAAACTCCGGACTCGCATCGCCGAAACGCTCTCGGGCGGCGAACGGCGGCGTCTCGAAGTCGCGCGCGCGCTTGCGCGCGACCCGAAGTTACTATTACTCGACGAGCCGTTCGCGGGCGTCGATCCGATCGCGGTTCAGGATATTCAAGGAATTCTGCGTGAACTGCGCAATCAAGGGATCGGCGTTCTCCTCACCGATCACAATGTTCGCGAAACACTACAAATAACCGATCGCTCGTATATATTGATCGAAGGGCGGATTCTGAAACACGGCGCCGCCTCGGAACTCGTGAACGATCCGGAGGTCCGAAAGGGCTATCTCGGCGAGGGATTTCGCTTTGACGGCTGAATTTCACGCGCCGACTTTCGGCGTTTCGATCGTCGGCGATCCATTCGCGCGATTGAAACTTCGCAATCTCAAGGCACGCGCATTGCGGAGCCTTCGAATCTCAGTTTCTCCATAAAACCAACTCATGGACATTGTTGTCTGCATCAAGCGCGTTCCGTCAACGGAAGCGCGCGTCAAAGTTGGATCGAACGGAAAGTCGATCGATCCGGCTGGCGTTAATTATGAATTGAATCCCTTCGACGAGTTTGCAATCGAGGAGGCGCTGCGCATTAAAGAAAAATCGGGCGGCGGCACGGTGACCGTGATGACGCTCGGGCCCGTCGAGGCTCAAAAGGAACTTCGAAACGAACTCGCGCGCGGCGCCGACAAGGCGATCTTAATAAAAGACGACCAGCTCGAAGCGCGCGACGCGTTTTCGATCGCGACCGTGCTCGCGGAGCACATCCGAAAACTCAACCCGCGAATTGTAACGATGGGAAAGCAGTCGGTGGATCGCGACAACGGCCATGTCGGCACGATGGTCGCGACGTTGCTCGGTTATTCGTGTGTTACAGAAGTGATCAAAGTTGAAATCGTCGGCGACGTCGCGCGCTGCGAGCGCGAGATCGAAGGCGGCGCGCGCGAAGTGGTCGAGGCGAAACTCCCGGTGGTCCTCACGGCGCAAAAGGGATTGAACGAGCCTCGATATGTAAAATTGCAGGGCATCATGGCGGCAAAGAAAAAACCGCTCGAGGAGGTCGCCGCGGCGGCCGTCGCGTCGAAACTTAATATTACAGAAATGTCGCTGCCGCCCGCGAGGCAGGCCGGGCGATTTGTTGGAAAGGGCCCCGAAGCCGTGGGCGAACTCGTCAACCGACTCCGTAACGAAGCGAAGGTGCTGTAATGGCCGGTATTGTTGTATTCGCGGAATTGAAGTCGGGCGCGATTCGCAAGGCGTCCCTCGAGTCCGTATCCGAGGCCGCGCGGCTCGTTGGCCAAATCGGCGGAAACGTAACGGCGGTCGCCGTCGGCGCGGCTCCCGCGGACGCGGGCGCGACGCTCGGAAGAGCCGGCGCGAACGAAATTATTATTATTAACGATCCAAGGCTCGCCGCCTATTCGGGCGACGGCTACGCATCTGTAATCAAGGGCGTGATCGAACAAAAACAGCCGGCGGCCGTGTTTTTCGCGGCGACGCCGCAGGGACGGGATCTCGCGCCGCGCGTCGCCGTGCTCGCGAACGCGGGCGTGGCGAGCGACTGCGTCGGTTTCGCGGTTGACAATGGTAAGATTCGCGCTCGACGCCCCGTGTACGCCGGAAAAGCATATATTACAGTTGAGTCGGCGGCGCCGCCGCTCGTGGCGACGCTGCGTCCGAATGTATTTTCACAAAAAACCGACGGCGCGCCCGCATCTTCGTCGAACGCCGCGGCCGACGGCGTCGATCTGCGCGCCGTCGTCAAGGAAGTGCTCGCGGCGGCGGGAACGAAACTCGATGTTACAGAAGCGCCCGTCGTCGTCAGCGGCGGCCGCGGATTGAAGGGCCCCGAAAATTGGCATTTGCTCGAAGCGCTCGCGGCGGCGTTCGGCAACGCGGCCGTCGGCGCGACCCGCGCCGTCGTCGACGCGGGCTGGCGCCCGCACGACGAGCAGGTCGGACAAACGGGAAAAACGGTGGCTCCTACACTTTACTTCGCCTGCGGCATCTCCGGCGCGATACAACATCTGGCCGGCATGTCGTCGTCGCGCGTAATTGTAGCTATCAATAAAGACCCCGATGCCCCGATCTTTAAAGTTGCCGATTACGGCATCGTTGGCGACGTATTCGAAGTATTACCGATTCTAACGGAAGAAGTCAAGAAGCTCCGATCGGGGAACTGACCCCATGCGCGCGGCACGCGGCGGGATTCGAAATCATATAATAACAATAGCGATCGCGATCGTCGCGATTTTTTGTAGTTATCCAAACGCCGCGGCCGCGCAGGCCGAGAGCGCGCCCAAACCGCAGGACACGCTTGCTAAAATTCGCGCGCGCGGCGAATTCCTTTGGGGCGCCGATTCGCAGGGGGGCGCGCCGTATGTGTTTCAGGATCCGATGGATCCGAATCATCTGATCGGTTTCGAAGTCGATCTCGCCGACGCGATCGCGAAAAGACTCGGCGTGCGCGCGCGTCCCGTGCAGGCGCAGTGGGAAACGTTATTATCGCTGCTCGCGCGCGGCGATTTTGATATTGCAATTAACGGAATCGAAATGGCCGATGAGAAACGGCGGGTTTGTTTATTAACAAATCCGTACTATGCGGCGACCGAACAATTAACCGTTCGCCGGAACGACGCGGGCGCGCCACGCGACATGGCCTCGCTCCGTTCGCACGCCGTCGGCACGCTGCCGAATTCGCTCGCCGAGCGCATTTTGAAACGCGAGGGCGCCGTGCCCAAAACTTACGAAGGCGGCCAGAATGAAATATTCGACGATCTGCGCCTCGGCCGCAGCGACGCCGTATTGTTAGATACGCCGATCACGCGATATTACGGGGCGATCGAACCCGAATTGGAAGTATTGCCCGGCTCGCTCGGCGACGTGCGCTATGCGGCGGCCGTGCGCCTCGACGATCGTTTATTATTAGATACTTTGAATGGCGCGCTGGCCGATTTAAACCATGACGGAACGCTGCGCGCGATTTATGAAAAATGGGGACTCTGGAACGCCGAGACCGCGGCGTTATTTAACGATCCGAAACCGGCGGCCGGCAATGTCGCCGAAGCTTACGATGCGTGGCGCGCCGCCGTCGGCAAACTCCCGCCGTTCTGGGAGCGCGTCCGCGAACGATATCCGGCGACAATATCACTATTCGCGCGCGGCGCCGCCGTCACGCTCGGCGTTTCGTTAGCATCCATGGCGCTCGCGATCTGCGTCGGCATGGCGCTCGCGATTTCGCGCGTGTACGGCCCGCTTCCGCTGCGATGCGCGGCGATCGTTTATATCGAATTCATGCGCGGCACGCCGCTTTTGATACAATTGGTAATGATATATTTCGGCCTGCCCGAGCTCGGCATCAAACTCGATCCCGCGATCGCCGGCTGGCTCGCGCTCGGCCTCAATTACGCGGCGGCCGAAGCTGAAAACTACCGCGCCGGCCTCGAAAGCGTGCCGGTCGGCCAGCGCGAAGCCGGCCGGGTGCTCGGCCTCTCGGGCTGGCAAACATTAAGATTCGTCGTCGCGCCACAGGCGTTGCGCGTCTCCGTGCCGCCGATGACGAACGATTTTATCGCATTATTAAAGGATAGTTCGCTCGTCTCATTGGTAACATTGACGGAACTGACAAAAACCTACACGAGCCTCGCGAACTCGATGCGCGACCACCTCGGCCTTGGCATCGTCGTCGCCATTTGGTATTTACTAATCAGCCTGCCGTTCGCGCGCCTCTCGCGCGTCGTGGAGCAGCGGCTCGCGCGCCATCTGCGAAGGAGCGCGACATGATTAAAGTAGTCAACATCGAGAAACGTTATAATCCGGCGGCGGAACTGGTGCTTCGTAAATTATCCCTCGAAGTGCCGGCCGGCGCGTTCGCGGCCATCCTCGGCGGCAGCGGATGCGGCAAGAGCACGCTGCTTCGCTGCATCGTCGGCCTCGAATTCTTCGAACGCGGAAATATACAAATCAACGAAACCGTCGTTACGGGCACGCTCGACGGCGACGCACGCGCCCGCGACGCCGCCATGTTCGCGCTGCGTTCGCGCGTGGGCGTCGTTTTTCAATCGCTCGAATTATTTCCACACCTGACCGCGCTCGACAATTGTACACTTGCACCGATCAAAGTTAAGAATCGGACCCGCGAGCAAGCCGAGGCGCTTGCTAAGAAAAACCTCGCCGACCTCGGCCTCGAAGACAAAACGACCGCGTGGCCCGAACATTTATCCGGCGGCCAGCGCCAGCGCGTCGCCATCGCCCGCGCGCTGACCATGGAACCTCAAGTATTATTATACGACGAACCGACGAGCGCACTCGATCCATCGCTGCGCCACGAAGTCGTCGAAACGCTTCGGCGCGTAAGCAAAACCAATGTTACTCAAATCGCCGTGACTCACGATCTTTCACTCGCCCGCGCGGCGGATATTGTATTTATCGTTTCGGAAGGGCGCGTGGCGGAGTCGGGCGCACCGCAAGAGGTTCTTAATAATCCAAAAACTGAGGCGACGCGCAAACTATTAGCCGATTAAGAATAATTAATATTATCAAAACGGTGCTCGTGTCATGTGGCCACAATCTTCGACGGCGAGGCGGTCGCGTGACGCGCGGTGTGGCCGAGGGCCGCGCAGCGGCCTCGGGCACGCGCGCGCCGCGACGGCCGAGCAGCCGCGTATATTAGTGTTCGGTGCCATCGTTAGCACTGGCGTGCGGCGGGTCCGTGGCGCAAGGCAGCGGCGGCGAAGGCGACGCCCCGTCGCGTCGAGCGTGTGGTTCTCGCTTTCGTGTGGGTCGCGACAGGGCGTGGCCGGAGCATCGCCGCTGCGCCGCGCCGCGGAGCCCGCCGCCCGCATGAACGTTTTTCATTATCATTACTAATCGATAACGATGATGTCCCGACGTCTGCGGCGAGCGCGCCGCGGACCCGCCGCCCGCATTGGCCTAATTGATAATTAACGACGAACGTGCAATCTACTCTTCCAATTATTAATGCTTTGCGGCAAGCTCTATTTGTGAAATATCGCCAACATCTAGCAAATGAGGGACGAAAATCGAGGGCGTGTCCCAGCCGAATTCGGTGGATCCGCGATAACTTTTGAGACCACCCTCCATTTTTGATACAACAATTCCTTCGCAAACTCCGGCAAAGAGTCCGGCCAAACCGCTTTCGATGCCGCGCGTCTCGATCGAAATCTTCCCAGGATCCACGTCGCCGTGTTTCTTAAGAATCCGCGCGGCCGCGGCGATGTCCGATGCGCGCATGCCAAGGAGCGGACGGCCGATCATCGTCGCCACGCGCCATGCGTGTTCTTCGTCGGAGGCGCATTCGCCTTTTCCGCGAACGTCGATAAATAATAATATTTCGCCCTTATCGATTCTTCGCCGCCATTGCGAAAGTGAGTTATCCAAAATTCCGGCCTTGCCGGCGTCGTCGACAATGATTGCCGCCGCCGCGCGCGTGCCGGACTTTAATTTATCCGATTTTAATAAAACGCACGGAGCCTCGAAACCGCCTGGGGATTCGAGGACGAATTTTTCATAATGAATTCCCCCCTCGTCGCCTTCCTTGACGGTTCGCACGCGCGGGTCGGCGGTCTCGAATTTTAATATATCCTTCAGTTGTTTTCGGATTTCCTCGACTGGAAGCGGCGACTTCTCGCGTTCGTCGATCTTTCGGGCGATCGCCGCCGCAGCGAGTTGCTTGAGCGTAAGTCCATCCGCCGGCATTCCGTTTTCGAAACATTTATATTCATTCGAATCCCACGGCGCGAGTTCCGGAGTCCAACTCTCCGGCGTAATCTTTGCATTTTTGTGATGATTGAGCGCGCTGTCAAAAAGCGCGGCCGCGCGCTCGCGCATTCCTTTCGAATAATCATGTTCCGAATGGTCAATAAACAAATCCGCGTCCTCCGCCGCGCCGAGCCCTTCATACCATTTCTTCGCGCGCGCGAACGAGGTCTGCGTCGCGAAAACCGGGTTGATGCTGTCGCGATCGGCGGCGAGCGCTACAATTTTTCGCGGCCATCCCAAAGCATAAATATCGCCGAGATCGCCGATGTTGCGGACTCCCGGAATATAATTATCTTCGCAGTGGTTTCCCGCCTCGAGAAGCGCGCGAAAGGTTGTAACATAACAGGACGCGGCGGCCGCCGACTGCCGCGGATCGAGCGCGGTGAAATAAATTGTATTCAATCCGCCGCCCGAACAACCGGTCACCGCGAGGCGTTTCGAGTCGATGTCCGGCCGCGACGCGAGCAGATCCATCGCGCGCATCGAGTCGAAAAGCATATAAGTAAGATCGGTCTCGCCCGCGAGGAATAATTGTAATGTAAATCGATGCGAATTTCCATTCACGGCGCGCTCGCCCTGCCCGACGGGATCATATATCAACGCGGCGAATCCGCGACGCGCGAACGCCTGACCGAGCTCCTGCATCGGCTTTGTCATTTTCGCGTCTTGTATCCAATGGCCGACCGGTACGAGAACGCCCGGAAACGGGCCGGCGCCCTTCGGTTTATAAAGATGCGCGGTAACATAATAATTCGGCCGCGATTCGAATATTAGTTTTTCGACGACGAAGTCGCCGCGGTCGATCGTTCCGGTTGTTCTTGCATTCAACGGCGTACGCGGCCGCGCCGGATCGAGGCCGATCGCGCGCGCGAGTTCGGCGCGCATCCGCGACTGCGCTTTCTCCAACGAGATTTTGTCTTTCGGAATCTCCGGCGTCGGCGCGTCGTTTAATAATGTAACGATCGCATTCTCAAACCGCGCCGGACCGCCGTCGAGCACGTGTCCGAGGTCGGCGATGCCGGCCGGACTCGCGTTTGGATCATTACTTATCGCCACGCAGTCGACGTGTTCGAAACCAGCGCCGTGGTCTTGAATTTTAATTTCATGAATTCCCGGGGCCAATGCGAGCGCGCCGGCGTTCTCCCATGTAAAACGCGGTCTTGTAGTCAACTCGGTTTGCGTCGCTTGCAATAGTTTTCCGTCGACGGCGAGTTGGACGGAGCGGTCCATGCCGCCGTCCTGCGCGTGCCCGATGAGGCCGCGGACCCAGAATGTATAAGTTGCCTCGGTCTTAATATCAATTCGGCGCCTAATACTATTCGTCGCGACCGAACCGAGGACAGCCGCGGTCCGAAAACCGCGCCCGGTGAAGCCCGGATAATTTGTCTGTTCGCGCCAGGGTCCGGCGAAGTCCTCAGCTTCGATCATTTGCAATCCGCCGTCGATCGCGAGCGGCGGCGGCGACAGAAACGGCGCGATGCCAAGACTCAAATCGCCCGTCGCGAGATTGTAATCAAGATGTTTATTTTCCGGAATCTTAAATATCTCCGAATCGCGCACGCCTTGCGGATCCGGTTTGCACGCGGAGGCAATCTCAATATCATGATCGACGTCATTTTGGTAGCGACCCCAAGAGAATTTGCCCATGAGCCAGACTTCATGTTCGCGATAATGAGCATCGCCGATCGACGCGACTTCCACCCAAAATTTTGAGGCAAACGTGAGCCCTTCCTTCGCTTTCTGTTGTTCGCCATCGAATCCCGCCATGTGCAGCGCAAGGTGCGTGGCGCCGCGAATCTTAAATGAATAATAACGAGCCAGCGCAACCTGTGTTCTGAGATCAAGAACTGTACATGCGATTTCTCCAAATACGCCGTCGGAGTGGTGCGCTGCGAGTTCGCGCTCCGCCGCCGCCGCATCCGCGTAGATTTCGTCGGCGACGTCGAACGGCGACTTGCGTCCAGGCTCGATCTTTTTGTTATTAAGTCGATATCCGACGTATTCGGGAATGCTCATCAGCTCCGGATCAATCGTGTGGCAAAATATAAATTCCAGCACGTCGTGGAATATTGTATTATTCAACCTGAGCGGCTTCCCGTTCATGAAAGTATCGTCGGTTACCCATGAACCGACGCATCCCTCCGGATACCAGTCGCCGTTCATGTATTGCCAATGAAAGGATGTTAACTTTGGATACAACCGGCTCGCCGCTTCCATCGCTTTCGAGAGATCCGGCCCGAGTCCGCGCCCGAATCGGGCGGAAAACCAATCTTCGATCGTACGCGCGGACAGTTCAGGATCATAACCAATGCGGCCCCAAAGCATGTATCGAAGCCAGTGGCGCTCGAAATCGTATTTCCACGAAACGTGCTTCGCCGCTTCGTCCGTATGTATATAATCCGCGCCGTCGATCCAGATCTCGGAGCCCGTCAGAAACCCGGCGCCGTCGACCGCCATGTTGCGGACCGTGGATCTTACAAATTCAGGATCGCCCCATCGCAATGTAAATAAATCGTCGTTTCGGAGATGCCAGATGATGGAATAATCGCGCGGTTTCTGTTCGATCCATTGTTTATCGAAGAAGTGCGGCTTTGGAGAACTGTACATATGTTCGCCGTTGTATTTGATACTAACATACATCGGCACCTTACAATTCTTTGCGACGATCTCCTCCGTCGGACCCGGGCTCGCGAACCAGTAGCGTTGCAAGAATTCGACGTCGGAGCGGCCGGACGCTTCGATTCCCGCAAGATACGTGTCGCGAATGAACTCTTCGCGTCCGCGCGCGTCCTGCGGCATCGCTTCGCCGGGGCACGTGCCCACGCCCTTGATTTCGGGATATTCTTTAAGAAGCCCGCGGACGCATTCTTTTTGATATTCACGAACGAGCGGCGTATCGACTCCCGAATCCGCGAGTTGATGCGCTTTCGCGAACGTCGGCGAAAGATGGACGTTCCAAGTGATCAGATATATATCGATTCCGCGAGCTTTCGCCTTTTGGAATATTGAATGAAATAATTTAATATTCTTCGCGAGTTGTTCGTCCGAAATATCCTTTACTTCTGGATATTTCGATAAAGTTAGCATCTGCGGATAGGGATGCGCACTCCAGAGCGACAACGTATTGAACCTCGATCGCGCCAGCAAGTCGAGAAACGAATCCCAATAATTTTCATCCCAGAACCAACTGTTATGTTGAATCGCTTCCGCGCTCACGTACGCGGAACCGGCGAGCGGAAGATTTAGCTTAAATTGACGATGTTGCAAAAACGGTCGATGAACGGGCCCGACTAGTTCAAACGGATCGCGACCCGCGGCAATTGCCTCGGCAATGTCGATGCCCCCGTACATCATTCCGCGATCGTTTCCGCCGGTAACTAAAATTTCATTTTCTTCATCGCCCCGCTCGATTTGGTATAATTCATTTCCCCGATCGCCATGATTTGGAGCCAATCTGAATCTAACATTTTGAGACACGCTCGCATGTGAATATTTCCTTGCGGTGGCGATCTCGCGGCGCGCGAACGCGATCGGGCTCTCCCCCGCCTCCATGGTCTCCTGAACGGCAAGGCACAGCGCGAATACGGCAATCGGCAGAATCATAATAATCCTCGGATGTTCGAATAAATTACTTTTCTTTATTATTAGTTCCTTGTCCGTTCGACTCCGCGCAGCCGATCACGGCCCGCGCGGGGCGCAGATATTGGGACGCGTACGCGGCGATTTCGGATGCCTGCAATTTTCGCAGATCGACGAGTTCGCTGCGGAGATCCGCGAAACCGCGCTCCCGCCGCAGCGCGTGCGCGAGCGTCGAGATCCAATATTCGTTGGTGCGCCGCGCGTCGCGCAGATGCGTGAGCGCCGCTTTCTTTAATTTATTCACTTCGGACGCCGACGGCGGATTCATTGTGAAGTCGCCGACGGCTTCGAGGCACTTTTTGATAATATTATCTTTCTTACGCGGATCGCAGACGACTTCAATAAAAATATAACCGTCGCCCGGATATATTAAACTCATTTCCGCGCCGGCCTCCGGCGCGTAGGCTGCGCCGAGCACGTCGCGAAGCGCGACACGGAGCCGTTCGTTCAAAACGCCCGCGAGAAAATCGATACGGCGCGCCGCGTCGACGTCGATGCCGTCGGTGGCGGGAAAAATAATCTTAATATGAGCTTTCCGGATTTCCGAGTCCGAACGATATTTATAAAAACCCGGTTTTGCGAACCGCGTCGTTCCGCCCGCCGCGCGCGCGGATTTTTCACGCCGCGCGACCCGGCCGAATGTCCTTCGGAGCGCGTCGATCGTATCGTTTATATCCAAATCGCCGACGACGGCGACGTCGAACGGACCCTGCGCGAGCGCGCGCGAAAGCCATTTCTTAATTCCGGCGAGCGTCACGCGGCGCGCGTCGTCGTGCGCCGGCGTCGACCAGCGCGCGTCGCCACGATACAGATCTTTTAGAAATTGAGCCTGCAGCACGCCGTCGGGCGTCATGAGATGTTGTTTATAATCGAAAGACATCTGATCCCTGAATTCGCGGAATCCCTCTTCGCGAAATCCAGGATCCGTAAGATACGCATGCATCAATTCGAATTGAAACTTTAGATCGCGCCGCGTCGTCGCCGCCGAGAAATGAAAGGATTGCTCCTCGATTTCCCAGTCGAGCTGCGCGTTCCGGCCGGCGAGCAGCGAGCGAATTTCGTCGAATCCGTGTTTACGCAGGCCGCATGGCAGGAACGTTTCGCCCGCGACATAAACAATTCCCGTTTCGCGCGGCGCGATGCTCGAACGGCCGAGTCCGATCTGCGTCGATATGTAAATTTGATTCTTTTGAAAATTCGTTTTCTTAATAAACGCGCGAACGCCGTTCGCGAAGGCGACTTCACGCACGCCGAATTCATCGTGTCGGATTGTTTTCAATATTTTTCCGGGGCGGCTCCCGTCGCTCGCATACGCGAAAACCGACGCGTTGCGCGCCTGCGGCGCGTCGACCGGCGTGCGCGCGCTTTTTTCATAAATATTTCGAATCGCGCGTTCCGCGCTTCCGCCCAAATGTATATTTCCGCCGCCGCCGACCGCGAGCCTCCCCCGCGCCCACGCGGCCTCGTACGCGCGGTGGCAGTCTTCTTTCGTTATCGACGCCATCAGCGGCGCGAATAATGTATGATTCACGCTCGCGCTCCGCGGAATCCGGCCCGCTTCCGTCGCCGCGACGATTTCCGATATATATTCCTGCGTGGTTTTGTTGCTTTCGCGAACGACCATTTCGTCGAGGTCGAGCACGGCCTGCATTTTAACCAATCGAAATTCGTGATCGCCGAATCCATATAAACGGACGCGCCGCAGTTCGCGCTCGCACGCCGCGAGCGCCTCCTTCCAATCCCTCGGATCGCAACTCGCCGCGATGGCTTCGCCCTCCTCGAGGCACGTGCCCATCATGATCGAGGATTCGCGCACGTCGGAAACCGACGATTGTAATAATTTACAATTCTTATGTTTAACGAGTTCGTCGAGCCGTATATTAAACATCTGGCGGGCGAATTGCAACGCCAACGCTTCGTGCAAATTCGCTTTCTTCGAAACGCGCGTCTCCCATGGCCTCACCGACGCAATGGATACATTCGCCGTCGCGAGTTCGGCGTCGTGAATCCACGCAAAGAATTTCGAACGGCGGTCGCCTCCCGGCACCGGCGGTGCGGCGCGCGCCGCTGCCGGTTTATAAATATTACCGAAAGTCCGGCGCAGCAGCGGCAACGGACTCCCCCCGCGAAAATCGCCCGCTGCAATAATAATAAAATTCTCCGGACGGTACCATTTATTATAAAAGTTCGCGACGTCCGCCGGCGTCCACTTCGCGCGCACGGCGCGAATGCCGATCGGAAGCCGCCGCGCGATGCGCGACCCGCGGAACTCCGAGTCGAGCGCGGTTTTTAATATACGCAATTCGGCCGATCGGTTCTCGACTTCCTCCGCGTCGATCACGCGTTTCTCGGATGCTAATGTTTCGTCCGTGACTCGGAGCCCCGTCGCGAAATCGCGCAGCACCGCGGCGCCTTCCGCCATCAGCGCCGCCGACGTCCTCGGCAAATCTAACATATAAACCGTTTGATAAAATCCCGTGTACGCGTTCGTATCGGCGCCGAACACCATTCCGTGTTTCTGGAACCAATGCATCAATTGTCCCGGAGGAAATTGCGCCGTGCCGTTGAAACATAAATGTTCGAGCATGTGCGCCATTCCGCGTTCGCGCTCCTCCTCGGCCACGCTTCCGATTTGTACATAAAGTCTCAAATGACAACGATTCCTCGGATTTGCATTGTCCATCCATGCATATCGAATGCCGTTTGCAAAACTACCAAAATGCATCCGCGGATTGACGGGCAGATCGGAGTCGAAAAGAGGCCACTCTCCCGGCCGGCGCGTTCGAATCTTAGAGTTCAACGTCATGGACATGGTGTCCGCGCCAACATAGCGCATCGCGCGGCGATTCGTTGGTTCGAGGATGCCCGCCCACTGGCAAACGGAGCCGTGGCCGGGTAGCCTGCGCAGCGCACAATGGGCGGTTAGCTCAGTTGGTTAGAGCGCTACGCTCACATTGTAGAGGTCGCAGGTTCGAATCCCGCACCGCCCACCAACTTGGGTTCGGAGGCCGCCCCTCCGAACCCTTTTTTATTATATTCCCATTGCGCGCCGCGCCGCGCCGCGAACGTGGCCGTTTGGATCGTTAAGAAACTGGGGCGCGAGTTCCCTCGCGAGCGGCGCCTCGAATTTTTGTAATAATTCGCACGCGAACACGCGGTGGCGCGGAAGCGGATCGTTTTTCCAAAGTTCGAAAAGCGCGCGCCAATTTTCCGCTTCCGCTCGCGAGAACAGTATCATTGCCGATTCGCGGCGGACGCCCTCGTCGGGATCCTTTAACATCAATTCGAGCACGCGGTCGAAATCGCCGGAGGCCCAGACTTTTTCGAACGCGCGCACCGCCCGCGCGCGAATCCCGGCATCGCTCGAATGGATAAATTCGAGAATCTGTCCGTGCAGTTTTATTAATTTTAAGAATCCGGCGGTCTCGACCGCGGCCACCGACACCGCGCGATCCGAGTCGCGCATGCACACGGCGATATGGCCCTCGGCCGACCGACCGTCCCTGTGAAAACGGATCGCCGCCACCGCCGCGCGCCGGATGGTCGCGTCGCCGGACGATAGGGAATCGATTAAAACATTCAGCGCCTCGCGCGACTCGTGAAATCCTAATGCTACAAAAGCGGCCCACGCTCCGGGACCGGGCGTTTTGATAATATCAGAAAGTTCCGCGACCGCGGCGCCGTAGGGAACGTGCACGCCGTTGACCGTCGGCGGTTTGGTAAACATGGGCGGCGATGATAACCGCCGAAACGGCGCGCCGCGACTGCGAACTGGTCGCGGCCGCGGCGTGCGCGAAAATCGATCTAAATATTAGTTTCCGCCGAGAATCTCGCCGAGCATGCTCTTGGCCGAATCGGAGAACGCGTCGCCGAGCGATACCTCCTGTTCGGGAGGATTGCGGCGGTCCTTCGCTTTCTGAAAAATCTCCGCGAGCCGCGCGCCCGTTTCGTTTGCATAGAAGCGAATCATGCCGAGCGTCGTGCGTTCGTCGAACAGTATTGTAAATAATGTCCGGTCGCCGACGAGCGATATTTGTATATGTTGGTCGCGCGAGCCCTGATGATACATAATTCTGAATTCGGACTCGCCGAGGATTCTTGCCATTTCCTTCGTTGCCGCGAACGAGCCCGCGACGAGCGCGGAAATCGAATCGCAATTGATATTCGCGGCTTCGCCTTTCTTTGCGACGAGATGTCCGTCGCGGTCGATTAGTAATACACATTTGGCGCTCGAGAGCGCGAGAAACTCCTCGAGCACGCGGTCGAATGCCTCCACGTCCTCGGCATAGAATACGAGGCGGTCCTGGCGAAGGCGCTCGTCGGTTTTTTGTTGGTTTTCGCCGGTCGATAGTCCCACTGTGAACCTCACGTATCCTATGGTTTATTTAAATAAGAATAAAAATACAATTCCGAGAACGGCGAGCGCTCCTAGCGCGCCGACGAGAACTCCGATCCAGATACCCCGGTTGGAGCGTTGCTGCGAAGACGCATCGTCTTCTGTAACCATCACGACGCGGCGCGTCGCCGGCTGCGCCGACGGAGTCGTGGCCGCCCGCACGGCGGGCCGCGCGGCGTGGGCCGGTTTCGGGTTTTGGCTCGCGGGCGCCTGTCGCACGCCGCCCGTTCGCGCGGCCGCGACCGCGCCGGCCGCCGCCGTTAATGTTACAGATGGCGGGCGGGCGGGCGTCGGGGCCTGCGGTCGCGCCGCGGCCGGCTGCGCGCCGCCGAATTCATTAATATTACTATTCGCAAAAACGGGCGCCGACGTCGATTGCGGAAGCGGCGCGGCCGGCGGTTGCTGTCCTCCGCGAGTGTCGCGCCGATTTAAACTTTCGAGAACGAGCGCGGCGAGCGCTTTCAATGTCGGAAACACGCCTTCGCCGGTTCGCGCGATGGCTTCGTAGTTCGGCGCTCCATAACGATTTAATTGTGCATTCAACGTCGGCACCGGCACGGCGCCCGGCAAGTCCCGCTTGTTCCATTGAATCACATGCGGCAGCGTCCGCAGTTCCTTGCCGTATTCGCGAAGGTTCTCCTCGAGGTTTGCTAATGATTCGAGGTTCTCCTGCATTTTGGTGGGGTCGGATTCGGCGACAAATACGACGCCGTCGACGCCTTGGAGCACGAGCTTGCGCGTTGAATTGTAATATACTTGTCCGGGAACCGTATATAACTGAAACTTCGTACGCATTCCGGCGATCGTGCCGAGGTCGAGCGGCATATAATCGAAGAATAACGTTCGATCGCCGTCCGTGGAGATCGACGTCAGCTCCCCCCGGTGCTGCTCCGGCGCTTTTTTATATACAATCTCGAGATTGGTAGTCTTTCCGGACATGCCCGGACCGTAGTAGACTACTTTACAGTTAACTTCTTTTAACGCAAAGTTGATTTGCACCATGGTGATTATCCTTTTGCAGGCTCCTTCGTGCCGCGCCTTGTTCCCGAAGCGGGCCCGTTGTCCAAGATTGTATTTAATTCTTGATTCGTATAATTCCGGCCGGTCGGCAATGCCGCGACCGGGTTCTCCGCGCGTCCCATGCGCATGCGGCGGCGCAACCGGCTCGCCGCGCTTTCGATCTCGAGTTGCAATTGGCCGACGTCGATGTCGCGATCGAGTTCGACGATCAACCACGCGCCGCCGACGTCGCTCATCGAGAATCGGCCGCGCGTCGCCGTGATCGTCACGCGCCGCATTCCCTTCAATTCGACGCGCGGGAGGCAATTGCCTACTTGTGATAATAACGATGACGCGAGCGCCGCATACGATTCGCCGTCGCAGGTTTCCGAAAGCGCCGACGCGACGACGACGCCATCCGTTAGAATGATCGCCGAGCCGCGAACGCCCGGAATTGTATTCAGTTCTTCGAGTATGTCACGCATGAACCAGTTCCCCCTCGGCGCCTTCCGGCACATTTGAATGATCGGGAGCGGGCGCCGACGCGAGATCCTCGAGGGCGGCGCGCACGGCACCGATGGATGATGCAATTTCGACGATGGCCGAAGCGCTCGACGGATCGCCGCAACATATAACTAATGATCCGTTGTCGGATTCGATGACGGCTTCCTTGAATGTGCCGAGTCCCATGCGCCGCGTCGTGCGTTTTGCATGAATCGCCACGGCCCGCGTCGAACGCGCCACCGGTTCGGCTCCGCCCGTGGGCGCGCCGCGGACGAGCGCGGCGCTTCCGCGAACCAATGTTACCAATCGAACGCCCTGCAGTTTTGATAATTTAGCGAGCGCGGGACGCGCCGAATCGAGAATGCGCGGTTTCTTCTCTTCTTTTTCTTTTTTATTAGCTTTCTCGTCGTCGAGCGTCGGCACCGGATCGGGGAACTGTCCCGTTTCCTCGACTTCGCGAAGTATGCGATTTAAATCGAAGTTCGCGGGACCTCCTCGAATCGCCTGATCGACTTTTTCCCGCCAGCCGCCGACTTCGGGATCGTCGGGCACGATTTGCGAAAGCCGCGAAAGGACGTCGCGCGCTTTTGTTAGTGAACCGATGCGCGAACACAATTCGGCCATGAGCCTCAGCGCGCGCGCGTGTCCGGGGTCGCGCGCGAGGAGTTTCTCGAGACCGGAGATCGCGGCGCGTCCGTCCGCGGCCGCGCGATCTTTATAAAACCGCGCAAGCGCGATTCGTATATTTCCGAGTTCCGCGCCCGCGTCGATCGGGAACATGCGGCGCCATTCCGAACATGTGACTTCGGCGGCGGCCGTATCGTTACATAATAATTGAATATCTAATAATTCATGATACAACGCCGGCGTCGGATGGCGGTCGAGACGCTTGCGGATCTCGCGCACGCGATCGGCGAGTTTTTGTTGCCGAACGAGACGGCGCAGACGATCGAGTTCGGTCGACGACGGAAAGATGTCGAGACCTTCATTAACGATCCGCTCCGCTTCGGCGAGATTATTCGAAGCAACCGCGGAACGTGTATGTTCCGCATATAAATGTATCGACGGCGAGTCGTTCGCGCGCTCGCGAATGCGCGTGCGTGATCGAGTCGAGAACCAGCGTTGAAGTAACCCCACGGGTGGCACCTACCGGATCATCGGATCGGCACTTCCCGCATCGCGGCTTGAAGCGCCATTTTGTTGTAATACGGAGAATCGGAAAAGTTTTCCGTTCGCGACGGCTGCCGCGAGCGATTCGGAAGCTGAGATTGCGGCGACTTCGAGCCGTTTCGCCGCCGGACGCGACGCCGTCGCGGATTGTCCGAGCGCGCCGCCGACCGCGCCGGGCCAATGCCATACAACAGTTAAATCGTTTGCATTGAACGATACTACAGATCCGTCGCGCAACGGGGCGACGACGCACGGACCCTGCAGCGCGATCGCGCCATCCAATTCATACGGATCCGGCGCCTGCGCGGTCGCGGAGCCCGTGTGCAAATCGAGGACGCTCAGGCGGCCGCCGCGATCTACAAATACATGTTCGCCGCGAATTACGGGGCGCGGCGCGGCGATCCGGCCGCCGGGCGATTCCCATAGAAGGCGGCCCGTCGACCATTCGAATCCGGTCACGCGGCCGTCGTCGCCCGACGCGACGAGCACGTCGTCCATCATTACAATTGCCGAGACCTGCGCGCTGAAATTGATAATTTTCTCATCCGGACGCGCGGCGGACGTGTCGATGATTTGTATCTTTCCGTCCGGAAGGCCGACCGCGAGCGCGGGCTCGGAAATCGCGATGGCGCCCGTCGGACGCGCGTGCGAGCGCCATTCGCGGCGAATCTCTCCCGTCGAACGATCGAGCAGTCGCACGCGGCCGTCGTCGGTGGCGGCGAGCACGCCCGCGCCGCTCGTGATCGGCGAAACGCGAATACCACTATTCAGGCGCCGGTGCCAGAGAGCGTGGCCGTCGTCATAAGATAATTTAGCGATCACACCGTCCGAAGTCGCGACGATGAGTCCGTCTTTTTCGGGACGCGGCGCGCTGATCACTTCTCCGGAACTCGCAATACTTACAATCCACGCGGGCGTTTCATTATTTTCGAACGCCGCAATCCGCGATCCGGCGAGCGGAATATAAACAATATTCCCGACGACCGCGGGCGGCGCGGTCGGCGCCGCGGGAAGCGCGACGGCCAATTCCGCGGCGCGGCCGAGATGTAAATGTAAATTCGCATCGCTCGCGGCGTCGAATTCCGCCGACGCGGGACTGAATCCGGCGAGCGTCGCGTTCAATTTGCTCGCGCGCTTCGATTGCGCTACAAAAATCACGAGCGGCGTCCGCATCGTCTCGCCGCCCGAATTTTTGTACATTTCGCCGTCCAATTCGAGCTGCGCCCCGGGAGGATCGGTCTCGACCACGACGGGAAAACGCGCGCCCTGCCCGGCGGGCGATTGCGGATAAGAAGCAATCAGTTTCTTAACAATTTCGCGCGCCGACGGAAGATCGTTCGATTGGATCGCGCCGTCGAGGCGCTTGCCGAGTTCGGCGCCTTCGCTAAGATAACGATCGAGATCTGCGGCGTTCGTTCGCGCCGTGGGCGCCATGTCCCAATCGTGCGGCGCCACGGAGAGCGCGCGCCGCAAATCGGTCAGCGCGCCCTGCAAATCGGATTTGTTAACTTTATCGTTCGCGGCTTTCGCGAGTTCGCGCGCCTGATTCAGCCGCAGGCCGCGGGCTTCGCGCTCGCGATCGTACTTGGCTCGTTCCTGTTCTTTAAAATCGTGCTCGGCCGCGTCGACCCTGTCGACGAGCTGGAGCGCGTCGTTCTCGACAAGTGTAAATTTGAATTCATTTCTAAAATCGTCGATCGTCTTGCGCGCCCGCGCGAAATCGCCGACGCGCAAGATGCCGTCGATGTCGAGCGACGCGAGTTTCGTGCGCGCGGCCTCGTTTCGCGTATATAAATAAAAGAGAAGCGCCGCGCCGATCGCTAATATCATGATAACGAGCGAAACATAACGCGCCCGCGTGCGCTTCTGCTCGTCGCGTCGATACAATTCGCGGATCTTGTTCGAAAGATCCCTTCGATCGGGCTGGAACCGAAGGGCCATTTGTAATGTCGACGCGGCCGCGCTCACGTCGTTCAGTTTGATTAAATCGTTAGCAATCGATTCGAGAAGCGCGCACTGGCGCGCGCGGTCGCCCGTGAAGTCGAGAGCCGGCACGAGCGCGCGCTTCGCGGCGACGTCGTGCGGGCGAACCTGCACGAGGCGATCGAGAACTTCTATTGTTATTTCCGATTGGCCGATCTCGCGGCAGATTTCGGCGAGCGCCTGCGGCGCGGGCGCGCTCCGGGATTCGACGCCCTCCGATTCTAATTGTAATGTTATCAACACGGCCTTTTTCCAGGCCTCGATATTCGTTGGAATCAAGTCGTGCGCGCGGCAGTAGGCCGCGGCGGCGTTTTCGCGGTCGTCGGCGTTTATTAACGAATCGCCGTATTTTACAAATCGCTCGGCGGCGTGGGCCGGCTCCCCGACTTCCTCCCAGCATTCCGCGGCCTCGCGAAGCACCGCCGGAACGCCCACTTGCGCCTCCGCCGCAAGATCGAACAAAAAGGCCGCCTCGCGCGGCCGGCCGGCTTCGCGCGTGCACCGCCCGCGTTCGGGAAATTCCTCCGGCGGCACGGGCGCGATCGCGCCCAATTGATATAATCGCCAGAAAGTTTTCTGAATTTCAAATGTTCCTTTGCCGAGTTTTTGTGCAATCGAGCGAATCGGGCGCGAACCGTCGATCTCACTGAATACGGCCGACTGCAATTCGTCCTCGGGCGCGAGTTCCGCCACGGCCGGCGCGAATATTTCCAAATCGTCTTTTATCAAATCGCGGATGCGCGAGAGTTCGTCGACCCGGCAGGCGGCCTCCATGACAATTCCGTCGGCGGGAAAATATAAACGTTGATCGACTTCGCCGCCGAGCGATGCAAGAGCTTCCGCGCCTTCGTGGAATTCGAAGGTTCCCTCGTTCCACGTGAAGAAATCATACAATTCCTCCGCCATCCGCTCGCGGAATATCGTTAATACGTCTCCGGGACTCAATATTGCCATTTCGACGAGAACGTCGAGCAGCGCCGAGTCCGAGGCTTCGCGGTTGGCCGCCGCCAAATGCAATTTTTCTTCGCTGATCTGGCCGAGTTTTCTAAATATTTCGATGGCGCGCTCTTCGTAGTCGTCGCGATCGAATTGTAAGGTTACGGCGCCCCGGCGGAACCGCAACGCGCGCGACTGTCCGCCGCGAAATATTTGCAGTACTCCGTCTTTTTGATTTTGCGTCAAAACCTGGAACACCTGTGCCAGATCCACGCTTGCGAGTTCGCCAACCAGCCCCATTTCGCTAACGATTCCCCCGGGAAAGATTTTTAATCGTTTCGACCGGCCGTCGTATTTACTTGAGTGCGCGGCGTATTTCGCTCCCCTCGCCTGCTCGGATCATTTTTCCGGCATGGGAGTGACCGCGCGCGGATCGACGGTCGATTTCAAATGGTCGAACGTGGCGCGCGGCCGACACCAGATTTCAATATTCGGACCCGTCCGCGTCGCCGTGAAGAGGCTTGGATATAAATAATCCGGCGCGTCGGGAAGCGCGCCGCCGGAACCATAGCCATTTGTTATAACTCCGAATTTAATAAATGATCGCGCCTTCAGTTCGGTTTCGCTGAAGTCGGCGAGGCCCGAACCGTCGCGGGGAATCATAAATATCGGGTCGACCATCCTTCGGAACGACTGCATGGGCGTTTCTTTCTTTTGTACCCACGGCCAGTAATCTCCCCTGTTCGGAAATAATTGTGTACAAGGACCCGGATTCGCGCCGGGCAGCACCGCGCTGGCGTAAACGGAAGCTGTAAAATCCGGATTCGCTATTTTTGGCAGAAGCGAAACTTGAACGTCGCGCGTGTCCTCGCGGGCAATCGCGCGAACATAAACAATCGACGCGGCGGCGGGTGATAGGAGAAGCAGCGCCGCCAGCGCGAAGCGGGCGATTCGATTTGTAATATTACAAACCGCGGCGGCCGCGATGCAGGCGACGAACGGCTGCGCCGAAAGGGAGTATCGGACTTCGCTATAATTCAAACCGAGGATCGCCAGCACGAGCGCCGGATACACGGCAAAGGCGGGCGGAATCCCCCTCGGCGCGCGGCGATTTATCGATAAAAACATATAATATAATATGACGCCCGCCGTCGCGGGTTCGGAGAGCGCGAATCGGGCGAACATCGAAGGCAGCGTCTCCCAAAATCGCAGACGAAAAACCGTCGCGGGGATTCCGGCCACGATCGCGGGCGCGGATTCGCTGAGCGAAACGTCGTTGGCATGTAACAATTTCCAGCAGCCGTAAAATGCGAACCAACCGACCGTTCCGGAGAACGCCGCCCATGCGATTTGCCTCGCGAAAACCGCCGGCGATCGGCGCTCGCGCCGCGCGCGGACAAATAAAATAATAATTCCAGCAGCCGCGAGCAGATATCCCAGTTGTATGATTGCGATCGCGGTTCCGCAGGCGACTCCCGCGACCGCCGCCGAAAATTTACTAATATCGCCACGGTCGAGGCGCAACACGGGCCTCGCAAGAAATACAAGTATCGTAATCGCCGGGACGTGGATGCGCGCCTGGTGCGCGTAAATGACGTGAGCCGGCGCGAGCGCGGCCATCGCCGCCGCGAGCAACGCCGCGTTTCTCGATAATTGTAGTCTTGCCAGTCTGTACACCGCGATGGGAAGCAACGCGCCCGCCAGCGCGGTGAAGATTCGTATGATTCCGTGGGCAAGCGCGCCGTCTTGCGTTAATTGTATTAAAAATACGGGCCAGCTTTCCCCGGGGGCGATTCCCGCGGCGCTGCGTATCCAGTGGCCCGCGACGAGCGCGCCCGCGTATCCAAATACTAATGCTGGAGGATAAGGCGATCGTTTGACAAAGGCGCCGGTGTTTAAGAATTCGACGGCTTCCGAGACTTGCGCGGCATCGGAATGCAAGACCCTTGGAAATCCGTAGTCGAAATTCCAAACACACAATAAAAATCCACCGACGACCATGAACGCGAGGAGAAGGACTGCTTTTGCGCGCGTTAGGTCGACTGAACTCATGTTGGCGGCTTCGATTCTGGCGCCCGGCGCTTCGACACACACGGAAACTCGCGTCGACGCTTGCCGCAGCGGGAAAAGTGCTTACTCTGTCGGCCTCTCTTCGCTCCACAGATGGCGGCGGGAGAGATCGATGCGACAGGATTGTCACCGTCGTTGTTCGGATGACCGCGACAACAATGGCGACGACAACCCTGTCACATTGACACCGAAGGGGCAAGCGGGCTCGCGCCCGTGAAACTCTCAGGTCCGAGGACCGCCGCCGTCGCAGACCCCAACTGATTTTACAATTCGGACGGGGGACGCAATCCCAGCCGCAAGGCGATATTGCGTCCCCCGTTTTATTTTAACATCGCAAAATCTACAAATGACCGCTTCCCCGGATTTAAAGAAAACAGCGCTCGCCGAGATTCATGAACGTCTCGGCGCGAAAATGGTCGATTTCGGCGGATGGTACATGCCGGTGCAATACGCGCCGATTCTCGAGGAGGCGAAAATCGTCCGGACGCGGTGCGGTTTGTTCGATTTATCGCATATGGGACGCGTGCGCATCACCGGCCCCGACCGCGAAAAATACGTCGACAGCATTGCAACAAATCATGTCGCGGCGATGAAACAGGGCGACGTGCGGTATTCGTTCTTTTGCCACGCGAACGGCGGAACGATCGACGATCTGCTTATTTATAAATATGACGATGCCGTGTATCTCGTCATCAACGCGGGCAACACGCCGAAGGATCTCGCGCACATGCGGGCGCACGTGAAGAATTATCAAATCCATCTCGAGGATCAGACCGACACGTGGCAGATGCTCGCGCTTCAGGGGCCGTCGTCGGAAAGGATCCTGCAGAAACTTACAAAGATTCCGCTGCATGAAATTAAATATTATAAACATCGCGGACACGGCGTGAACGGCGTCGCGAACGCGTGGGTTTCGCGCACCGGGTACACGGGCGAGGACGGATTTGAAGTATATGTTCCGAGATCCGAATATGCATCGTTATGGAACGCGGTGCTGGAAGCGGGCCGCGAATTCGGCATCGCCCCCATCGGCCTCGGCGCGCGCGATACGTTAAGATTGGAAGCGGGCATGCCGCTCTACGGCCACGAACTCGCCGATGATATCAATCCGATGGAGGCCGGGCTGGACTTTGCTATTAAATTCGCGGAAGGCAAGAATTTCCTCGGCCGGGAAGCGTTGTTGCGGGCGAAGGAGCACGCATGCCGGAGACTCGTCGGACTGCGGGCGGAAAGCAAGCGCGTGCCGCGCCAGGGATATAATGTATATTCGCCCGGCGGCGGTTCGATCGGATTTGTATGTTCGGGAACGCCGTCGCCAACGCTCAATGCCAACATTGGGACGGCCTACGTCGCGACCGAATTTTCGGCCGTCGGAACGAAACTCGAAATCGACATGCGCGGCACGCGCGAGCCCGCGGTCGTCGTGCCGATTCCCTTTTATAAACGCGCGAAATGATCTCCTTGTTTATTAATAATACATTTCTCAACCAATCTCAATTCCAACCCTACCAATAGACGCATGGCTGCCCCCAATAACTGCCGTTTCCTGGAAACTCACGAATGGGCCCGGAAAGACGGCGACACGATCGTGGTCGGAATCACGGAACACGCCGTTTCGCAACTTGGCGAACTCGTGTTTTGTAAATTTAGTAAAAAAGCCGGCGACCGCGTGTCGGCGCGCCAGCCGTTCGGCGAGATCGAGAGCGTCAAGGCCGTTTCGGACCTGAACGCCCCGGTCAACGGCGTCGTCGTCGAAGTAAATAATAGCGTTCCCGACGCGTTGCACCTGGTCCAGCAGGATCCTTACAATTCGGGCTGGATGCTGCGCGTGAAACCCGACGCGAAATCGGGATATGAAGAATTGATGGATGCCGCCGCGTACGAAAAGCACGCCGCCGAGGAACACTAAGCACTGCGATCGAACGGTTTTATTAAATTAAATAATTCACAGCAACTTTTCCCATCAGGCCATGCCTTTCATTCCACACACAGCCGAGGACACGCGCGAAATGCTCGGCGCGATCGGCGTCAAGTCGATCGATCAATTGTTCGATTCGATTCCCGAGCAGTTTCGACGGCGCGGATTATTAAATATCCCGCCGACGGCCACGGAGACGGAGGTCATGCGCGACCTAGCCGATCTCGCCTCGTGGAATCGCTCCACCGACGGACGCCCGTGCTTTCTCGGCGGCGGCATGTATAAACATTTGGTTCCGGCCGCCGTCGATCATTTACAATCCCGATCCGATTTTGTAACGCCCTACACGCCGTATCAGCCCGAAGTCAGCCAGGGAACGCTGCGCTGGCTTTATGAATATCAAACAATCGTCGCGGAACTGACCGGACTCGAAGTCAGCAATGCGTGCATGTGGGAGGGCCCGACGGCATTCGTCGAGGGAATGAAAATGGCGTCGAGTATTACAAATAAAAAGCGGTTGCTCGTCTCGCGCGGCGTCCATCCGCACGCGCGCGAAGCGTTGAAAACATATATGAAATGGCAGGGCGTCGAAATTATTGAAATCCCGCTGGGCGCCGACGGCCGCACCGATCTCGCGGCGCTGCGCGCTTCGCTGAACGATCAAAGCGCGGCCGTCGGAGTCCAATCGCCGAATTTCCTCGGGTGCATCGAGGACGGCGGGGCCATTTGTGAAATCGCGCACAAGGCGGGCGCGCTCGCCGTCGGTTCGTTTTATGCAATATCGCTCGGATTATTAGCATCTCCCGGAGAGCAGGGATTCGACATCGCCTGCGGGGAAGGCCAGCCGCTCGGAAATTACTTATCGTACGGCGGCCCGAGTTTCGCGTTCTTTGCAACAAAAAAAGAATTTCTGCGGCAGATGCCCGCGCGCATCGTCGGCCAGACGGTCGATCGCGACGGCAAACGCGGATTTGTATTAACGATGACGACGCGGGAACAACATATACGGCGCGAGAAAGCCACGTCGAATATTTGCACCAGCAACACGCTGATGGCGTTGCGCGGCGTGATCTATCTGGCCATGCTCGGACCGAACGGACTTCGCGAAGTCGCCGAACAGTGCGTCGAAAAGGCTCACGCGACGGCGGAGCGATTGTTTAAATCCAAAGGTTGCTCGCGGCTGACGACCGCGCCGTTTTTTAATGAATTCTGCGTCAAATTCGATCAGCCCGTCGAGCGCGTCCGCGAGCGGATTTCGCGACAGGACATCCTCGGAGGGATCGAATTGCGCCGCTGGTATTCTGAATATTCCAATTCGCTGATGTTCGCCGTGACCGAGGCAAATTCGAAAGTCGAATGCGACAAACTCGTGGACGCGGTCGGAGGATATATATAATGTCGACAACTACAATTGAAAAGCAGGCCGACCGCCAGCTTCCGTATTTCGACGATCGGTTAATATTCGAAAAATCGCGGCCCGGCGCGCGCGCATGGCATATTCCTAAGAATGACGTGCCCTCGGCCAAGGCCGCGGAGTATTTAAAAGGCGTCGCCCTTCGAAAGCGGCCGCCGGCGTTGCCGGAGGTGGGCGAGCTGGAAGTTATAAGACATTATACGAATATTTCGCGCTTGAATTATGCAATTACGACGACGTTCTATCCGCTGGGTTCGTGCACGATGAAATACAATCCGGTCATGAACGAAGTCGCGGTCATGATGCCGGGTTTTAGGGAATTGCATCCCATGCAGGACGATAATGGTATTCAGGGCGCGCTCGCGCTCGCGAAACGGGTTCAGGATTATTTATCGGAAGTAACCGGCCTTCCGGGAACGACCTTGCATCCGTGTTCGGGCGCGCAGGGAGAATTGACGGCGCTGCTGGTTTGTAAGGCTTATTTCGAGGATCACGGCGAAGATCGCGGAATTGTATTAATTCCCGATTCGGCGCACGGTACGAATCCGGCTTCGTGCGCGATCGCGGGTTTACGCGCGGTCGCCGTGAAAACGGGCCCGGACGGATTGATCGACGTCGAGGATTTTAAGAAAAAACTCACGCCGGAAGTCGCATGCGCAATGATAACAAATCCGAATACGCTCGGATTATTCGAATCGCGCATTCATGAAATCGCGGAAGCGTTGCACGCGAACGGATCGTTTTTATATATGGACGGCGCGAATTTCAATGCCATCGTCGGCGTCACGCGCCCCGGGGATTTCGGCGTGGATATGATGCATATTAATTTACACAAGACTTTCACGCAGCCCCACGGCGGCGGCGGACCGGGCGCCGGTCCGATTTGCGTTTGCGCGAAGCTCGAACCCTATCTGCCTTCGCCGCGAATCGTCGAGGAGAAAGATGGCTACAGATTCGACGAATCGAATCCGAAATCGATCGGCAGAATGCGCGGTTTTGCAATGAACTTTGGCGTGATGGTGCGCAGTTATGCATATATGCGGCGGCTTGGCGCGGAAGGAACGCGCCGCGTCGCGGAATATGCCGTTCTCAATGCAAATTATATTCGCGTCAAAGTCGGCGCGCACTTTACAATTCCATTCGATCGGATTTGCATGCACGAATTCGTGGCGACATCGAAAAAACAGCGCGAATTCGGCATACATACGATCGATATCGCCAAGCGATTGATCGATTTGGGTTATCATCCGCCCACGGTTTATTTTCCGCTCGTCGTGAGCGAAGCGATCATGATCGAGCCGACGGAGACCGAATCGAAGGACACGATCGATCGATTTATCAAATCGATGGTACAAATCGCGCGCGAGGCCGAGACGAATCCTTCGTTATTATTAGAAGCGCCGGTCACCACCCCGGTAAGGCGCCTCGACGAGGTCAAGGCCGCGAAGGAACCCGAGCTGAGATTTAATTGTTGTGTCTGGGAACCGTCCCCTTAATCCCCGTTTCCGGATATATTATATAATCGATTGATCAGACATTTTTCCGTCGGTCTTTCGTCCGCGTTCGCGATCGCCGCGGTGGCGCTCGCGGCGTCCATCCCAAACTAGCAGTCGTTTCATAAGCCTCTCGAGCCGCGCGCGGCCCTCGCGTCATCGCCACGGAGTCGCGGCATCGGAAATCGCGACGCTCGACATAAAATAGGAATTGCGTTGATATTTATGGAGTTGTGAAGGCTGTCCCGGCGGCGTCGCCGGCCGGGATCGACCCCGGAATTGGAAATTCGTTCACGTACCGGCGGGAATTTGACCCGCCTCGCGGATCGGGATTCACTTTCTCGTATTTAACTAAAATAGCCCCACCCCGCCCATGTCCGCCGATCGTCAAATTCAAGTGGAATTTCGTTATCCCCTGCGTCCCGAACATCGGTTTTTATTAACGTCCGACGCGGTCAACTTTTTGGTTAATTTAACTTTGCGCTTTCGTCCGCGAATCGAAGAATTATTAATAGCGCGCAAGCGGCGGCAGGCGGAATTCGATAATGGCGCGCGCCCGGCATTTCTAAAGAATACTGAGGATATTCGAAATGCGAATTGGACGGTTGCATCCATTCCCGCCGACCTCGAGGATCGGCGCGTCGAAATCACCGGGCCCGTCGAACGAAAAATGATTATCAATGCCCTGAATTCGGGGGCAAAGACATTCATGGCCGATTTTGAAGATTCGAACAGCCCGACATTCGATAATTGCATTACGGGCCAGATCAATCTTTATGAAGCCGTCCGGCGCACGATAACATACGACGATCCTGCGTCGCAAAAACATTATAAACTCAATCCGAACATTGCAACATTAATCGTGCGGCCGCGCGGCTTTCATCTCGTCGAAGGGCACGTGCTCGTCGGAGGCGGCCCAATACCGGCGCCGCTTTTCGATTTTGGATTGTACTTTTATCATAACGCGAGCGAATTGCTCGGACGCGGCTCCGGACCGTATTTCTATCTTCCAAAAATGGAGAGCCGCTTCGAGGCCCGCCTTTGGAACGATATATTTATATTCGCGCAACAATCGCTCAAGATTCCGATCGGTAGCATTCGCGCGACCGCGCTCATCGAGACATTGCCGGCCGCCTTCGAAATGGACGAAATTCTTTATGAACTTCGCGCCCACTCGTCCGGACTCAATTGCGGCCGTTGGGATTATATATTTAGTTTTATCAAAACATTCGCCGCGCACGCGAATATGCTCATTCCGGACCGCGCGCAAGTGACGATGGATCAGCGATTCCTTCGCTCGTATACTCAATTATTAATTAAAACCTGCCACCGCCGAAATGCGCACGCGATCGGCGGAATGGCCGCGCAAATTCCCATCAAAAACGACCCGGCCGCCAACGAAGCCGCGCTCGAGAAAGTCCGATTGGATAAATTGCGCGAAGCCACCGATGGCCATGACGGGACATGGGTAGCCCACCCCGGACTCGTGCCCCTCGCAATGGAGGTATTCGACAGGTTAATGCCCGCGAAGAATCAAATCGATAGAAAGCGCGAGGATCTCAGCATTAGCGAGGGCGATTTATTACAACTTCCGAAAGGCAGTCGAACGGAGGCGGGGCTTCGGCACAATATAAGTGTTGGAATTCAATATCTCGAATCCTGGTTGCGGGGCCTCGGCTGCGTCCCCATTTACAATCTTATGGAAGACGCAGCGACCGCCGAGATTTCACGCACGCAAGTCTGGCAATGGCTGCATCACGGCGCGAACCTCGCCGACGGACGAATCGTTACAAGAGAATTAATAGATCAATTGATCGACTCGGAAACGGCGGCGATTCGCGCCGGCTACGATTCGCGCCGGCTCGCCGCGAACGAATTGGAGCGCGCAAAAGTCATATTCCGCGATTTGTGTATGAACGGCGACTGCCCGCGTTTTCTGACGATCAAAACGTATGACGCGTTGATGCGCGCCTCAGCCGCGTCACGGTCTATTTAATAATATAACGAATTCAATCATCACCCCAATTGGACTCCAACACCACCCGCCGAAGCACCCATGCCCCACCACACCCCGCGAAATGGACAAAATGGACATTCCAATGGCCGCGCGAACGGCCATATTAGTAAATTGCATGGCGGCGCCGCCGGTCGATGGAAAGGCGTCAAACGGCCCTACAGCGCGGATGACATCGGCCGCCTTCGCGGAACTGTACAAATAGAATATACACTCGCGAAATTGGGCGCCGACCGCCTTTGGAATCTGCTTGGATCTGATAATTATATAAATGCGCTTGGGGCCCTCACGGGCAATCAGGCCGTCCAAATGGTCCGCGCGGGTTTGAAAGCAATTTATTTGAGCGGTTGGCAGGTGGCGGCCGACGCGAACCTTGCCGGGCAAACCTACCCCGATCAAAGTTTATATCCGGCGAACAGCGTGCCGAGCGCCGTCCGTAGAATTAATCAGGCACTCCTTCGCGCCGATCAAATCGATCATGCGGAAAGTAAAGATACAATTCACTGGATGGCGCCGATCATCGCGGACGCCGAGGCCGGATTCGGCGGGCCGCTGAACGCGTTCGAATTGATGAAAGCGATGATCGAGTCCGGCGCGGCCGGCGTCCATTTCGAGGACCAACTCGCTTCCGAAAAGAAATGCGGCCACCTCGGCGGAAAAGTACTCGTACCGACGAGCCATTTTATTAGAACACTCGTCGCGGCGAGGCTCGCGGCGGATGTGATGGGAGTTCCTACAATTTTGATCGCGCGCACGGACGCGGACAGCGCGAGATTATTAACATCCGACATCGATCCGCTCGACCAACCGTTTCTCGACGGCGGCCGCACCACCGAGGGCTTTTATAAAATTACGGGCGGGCTGAAAATGGCGATTGCGCGTGCGCGCGCCTACGCGCCCTATTCGGATTTGATATGGTGCGAAACGTCGCATCCCGATCTCGACGAAGCGCGCGAATTCGCCGACGGCGTTCATAGCGAATTCCCCGGAAAACTACTGGCGTATAATTGTAGTCCTTCGTTCAATTGGAAGAAAAATCTCGACAATGTAACGATTGCGAAATTCCAACGCGAGCTCGGAGCCATGGGTTACAAATTTCAGTTCGTTACGTTGGCGGGATTCCACGCTCTTAATTATTCGATGTTCGAACTCGCGAACGGCTATCGCGAGCGCGGCATGGCGGCATATTCACAATTGCAGGAGGCGGAATTCGCCGCGGAACGTCTCGGATACACGGCGGTCCGCCATCAGCGCGAAGTCGGCACCGGATATTTCGATGAAGTATCAAAAATAATATCCGGCGGCACGGCTTCGACGCTGGCGTTGACGGAATCCACGGAAGCGGAACAGTTTCATCGTTAATGATCGTCTCCGCGCGGCGCCGTCCGCGACATTAATACAAAATAGTTAATTTCCGTCGGCGGCGTTCGCGCGCAAATAATCGCGAATGCCGGCCTTTTCGGAGTTGTTACATCCTGCGCGCCAGGCGTATTTGTCAAGTGCGCGGTCGAGCGTCGCAAAATCGTATCGTTTGGGATCACGGAGCGTGTGGCACATCGCGCAGCGCATTTTATATATTTGCCCGCCGTCCGGAACGATTTCCGCGGAGACCGTTCGCTGCGCCGTTTCCGACACGCAGCCGCCGATCATTACTAAAACGAAAGCGGCCAGCGCCGCGACCGATCGTTGCGTGGATGCTTTCATAATTAATATTAAAAATACGTGGAAATCCCGAACACGAACGCATCCTGATTCGAGCCGGGCCCTCGAAACGGACTTCTTACGAATTCATAGGAAACGCGCAGGACGGTTTTCGCGCTCGTGCGCAACGCGAGCCCGACTGTTAATGAATGCCGGTCGTCCTCCGGCGTGGCGCCGATCGTCCAAGTATTCAAATCCATTTCCTGAAATCTCACGATCGCCGCGAGATCCGATTCGGAAGTGAACGGAAACTTCTTTCGAATACTGGAATCGAACGGAAAGAAGTGATATTCGCCCTCGACGTACCAACCGCGGATTCCGGGCGAATGATCCGCTCCCGTCGCGGGATCGAATGCAATGGTATCGTCCGGCGTCCGCGCCGTATTTGTACGTTTGATGTCGAACGCGCCCCACTCGCCGCGGAGTTCGACGGGTCCTTTCTTGAGCGAAAGATCGAAACCGTATCCGTTCATGCGGCGTTCGTTCTCGTCGTCATACTTACAATAAAGAAACGAGAATCCGCCGTCGACGGCATCCAGAAATCCCACGCGTGGAGTCGCGCCGACTCGCGACGCGAACATTTTGTTATTATTATTATCTTCGTTGAACGGCGATCGCGCGCCGCGCGCCCCTTCGAACGAATCGAATCCCTGATCGAAACCGTTCGACACTGTGACGTCATAATGAAACACGCAGTCGCGCACCGGCTCGACGCTTCCAAAGACTCCGATTCCCGGCTGCGACAGCGCGGTCGGAACGAGATTCACCGCCGTGTACGGACGATCGGCGAGATCGTGCAGCGGATCGTCGTGCCGCTGATTGTATGCGAGAAACGGTAATAATAAGACTCCTGCTCTTATATTAAATTCCCTCGAGATGGACGCGCGAATTTCCGCGTATTCGAGTTCGATCTCGTCGTCGTTCATAAAGTCCACGTTCGCGCCGCCGTGCTCGAATTCGAACTCCGCGCCAAATGTTAATTGTTCGTCGAGGTCGGCTTCCAGCTGCGGCACGAAGCGGAACGCGTTGAACGTCGAGGCGCTTCCTCCGCGATCTTCAAAATTGAGCGAAAAATATCCGCCCCACCTCATCGACGGTTTCGCGGCCGCTTCGCCGGACGCCCCTCGATTCGCGAGACGTTCGTCGAGTTTTTTTTGTAATTCCAGGATTTCCGCGCGCAGATCGCCCGACGGCTGCGACTCCGACCGGCTCTCCAGCCCGGAGACTCTCGCCTGCAATTGTATTAACGCTTTCTGTTGTTCCTCGATCAGCTTTTTTTGTTGTTCGATGGTTATTTTTAATTTATCGAAATCTCCGGAAGGATTTTCCTGTCCGAACACGTCCGTGACAATTGTAAATGTCCACGCAATGGCGCACGCGATCGCAATCGTAGTGGAATTTTTCCCGCGGAATTCGTGCGGCCGCGGCCCGGCGTTGTTGATTTTGAGAATCATGTTCAACAAGAAGATATTTCGGACGCCGCGCCCCCGCAAGTTAAATGCGAACGGATCTCAATAAGAATCGATGGACGTGGGCGTGCTTTGCGGAGAGAGTGACGACATGTTCGACCTCGTATTCGTCGCGCGCAAAGCGCCGCCCGCGACGGATCTCTTCTGGCAAGCCCTTTCAAAATCAGGACTTGCAAACATCAAACTCCCCGCGACTGTCGGCGCGCTGGCCCCGTTCGGAATCCAACTGGTCACGTTTGAAGTCCCCCGCGCGCCGAGGGACGAAATCGACCGCGACGCGGCCGCCGCGCGCGCGCGGGAAATGCAGGCGACGGCCGCGGATCGCCTCGAAAAGGAACTCCGCGCGCTCGGTCCGCGAATTGTTGTGTTTATCGGCGCGGCTCTCTATGCCTCGGTCGTCGGCATTCGCGCCGACGACGCGAGCGATGCCATGCAACAGAATTCGCAACTTGACGATTCGCAATTGCGCGTCGACCGATCATCATTAACATTTCAAATACGCGCGCCGTTCGCGGGCGCGATCGCCGTCGCGGTCCCCGCCGATTCCCGCATGACAAATCCGGAACAATTATATAATCGATACGCCGGTCTGGCCGCGTTGCGCGCGGAATTGGCTTTGAATAACTGATGTCCGAGATCTGGAGATATATCAATTCCGGCCCCGTGGCCCCGGCGCGCGCGATGGCGCTCGATGAAGCGCTTTTGTTAACAGGCGCCGCGCCGGCGCTACGACTTTACCGTTGGAATCCCCACGCCGTTTCCCTCGGCTATTTTCAAAAATTGTCGGCCGCGGAATTTGGACGAATCGCGAAAGTAAATATTCCAATCGTCCGCCGATTGACGGGCGGCGGCGCCATATTTCACGGCGACGAAGTTACATTTTCGATCACGGCGCCCGCGGCGCATCCATTGTTCGCGGGCGACGTCCGCCAGAGTTATGATCGAATCCACGCCGCCATCGCCCGCGCCGTTTCGCGTTGCTGCCCGGCCGGCACGCGCATCGCCGCGCGCGGCGATGGTTCATTAAGTTCCGATATTGAATCGTCGCCGTGGTGTTTTTACGAATCCACGACATTCGATCTCGCCGCAGCGGGCCGAAAACTCGTGGGATCCGCGCAGCGCCGCACGGGCGGCCGCGTACTGCACCACGGTTCAATTATACTAAAAACAAACATGCACACCCCGGAAACCGCGAGTATCGAGTCCCTGGGAGGCGATCCGCGCCCCGAGACGGTTGAAGACGCGATGACGGACGCGTTCGCGGAAATATTTAATATACAGTTCGAACGATGCGATCCAACGCCGGAGGAAAATGAACAAACGATCCGGCTCGCACGCGATAAATATTCCGCCGATTCGTGGACGGGCCGAATTTAATTTAGATGCGCGCGCTTCATATCAATACAAACCGCGACATGGGGGGCGGCGAACGCCAGGTGCTCGCGCTTGTCGCGGGAAGCGCCGCGCACGGCGCGCACGCGGAGATTCTTTGCCGCGAAGACGGCGCGTTGATGGCGGCGGCGGACGCGCGGAGAGTTGTCGCGCGTCCGCTGCGCTTGCGCATTGCTTATGATCCGTTCGCGGTGCGCGAAATCATAAAATATCTAAAATCCTCTGTATTTGATATATTACACGTACACGACGGCGCGGCGGCATCCGTCGGCGTCGCCGCCGCGCGCATCGCCGGCGTTCCCGTGATCGTGCATCGCCGAATCGCAAGTCCGCTTCGAAATTCTTTCTTTACAAAACTCAAGTACGATCCTTCCCGAATCGCGCGTTTTATCGCTGTTTCTTCAGTTGTAAAGAACGCGCTCGTCGCGTCCGGCATTCCGGGCGCGAAAATCGCGGTCGTACACAGCGGCATCGACATCGCCGCGATGGATGCGCTCCCGCGGTCGCGCGCCGGGCCGGGCATTCGCATGGGCACGATCGGTAAACTTGCCGAAAAGAAGGGCGTCGATCATATTATTCGTGCATTTTCGGAAATCATTAAGATTATCCCAGGCGCGCGATTGCAAATTGTAGGCGACGGCCCCGACGCTCCCGCGCTGCGCGCGCTCGCGGACTCGCTCGGTTTGAATTCTAATATTACATTCGAGGGCGCGCGCAATGACGGCGCCGCGCTTCTCGCGAATTGGGATTTGTTTCTTTTCGCGAGCGAACTCGAGGGTTCGCCCGGCGTTCTTCGCGAGGCCATGGCTTTGCGCGTTCCGATTGTTAGTGTCGACGCGCCGGGTTCCGTCGAAGTCGTCGGCGCGACGGGAATTGTGGTTTCGCGCGGAGACGCCGTCGCGATGGCGGCCGCCGCGGTTGAATTGTTAACTAACGATCGCAAGCGCGCCGCGATCACGTCGGCCGCGCGCGACCGCGTCGTATCGCAATATTCAATGGACGCGATGGTCCGCGAAACACTGGGCGTTGCGCGGGGAGTCTTAGTTAATTCGCGCGAATCGTGAATTTGCGGGTCGGCGCGGGGCGCGTTTACAGCAGCCGGACCCCTGAAAACCCGCTGGTGCGACCGGTCACCCCTGCGAATTTCGAATCCACCGCTGCCGTCGCATCCCGCCGGTCATTTACTGAACACAATCCAATTTACGATAGCGTAGTACAACCAACTTGGAAATTGCGAGCCGTCGTCCGCGCAGTGGCGGCGTCCGCGCTTCCGCCGCGACCGTGGCATGGCGCGTAACGTATTTTTGCAATTCTCAGAACTCCCGAAGTTGCGTTCCGGGGCGGATTTAGTCGAAATACCGCCCGAGTGCAACCGCGAGTCGTCGCCGCGCATCAAAACAAATCCGGATCCCATGAACAACTCCCCATTATTAAAACTGGCCGACGCCGGCCAAAGCGTCTGGTTTGATAACATTTCCCGCGAATTAATCAAAAGCGGCGGTCTTGAAAAGTTACGAATCCGCGGAATCCGCGGCGTGACGTCAAATCCGACAATTTTTCAAAAAGCCATCGCCGAAACGAATTTTTACGATTCGGCGATCGAAAAACTCGGACGCCGCGGACTCGACGCGCGCGCAATTTTCGATCAACTTGCGATTGAAGACATTCGCGCGGCTTGCGATGTCCTGAAACCCGTGTATGACGCTACAAATGGAAACGACGGGTATGTCAGTCTCGAAGTGTCGCCCGAACTTGCTTACAATAGTTCGGGAACGCTCGCCGACGCGAACCGTCTATGGCAGGCGGTGTCGAAGCCGAATTTAATGATAAAAATCCCCGGAACGCCCGAGGGATTGCCGGCGATTCGCGACGCGATCGCCGCCGGAATTAATATTAATGTTACGCTGCTGTTCGCCGTCGACGCCCACGCGGCCGTCCTCGACGCGTACATGACCGGCCTCGAACAGCGCGCGCGCGCCGGTCAGCCGATTAATAATATTTCATCGGTCGCAAGTTTTTTTGTAAGCCGCGTCGATTCGTTGATTGATAAACAACTCGAGGAAAAAGCCGCGAAAGCCGGCGGCGCCGACGCCGAGCGCATCCGCGCGCTCTCCGGGCGCGCCGCAATCGAAAATGCGCGCCTTGCTTATAAACTTTTCCTCGATCGAACGGCGAGTCCGCGATGGCAATTGTTAAAAGCGAAGGGCGCGCGCGTCCAGCGCCCGCTCTGGGCCAGCACGAGCACGAAGAATCCCAAATATCGCGATGTCATTTATTGTGAACAACTGATCGGTCAGGACACCGTTAATACGATGCCGCCCGCGACGGTCGAGGCGTTCGACAACCACGGCGTGGTCGCCGCGACGCTTCCGGGCGATGTCAACAATTCGCGGGCATTCCTCGCGCAGCTCGAATCGGCCGGAATCAACATGAATACGGTTTGCAAAACACTGGTCGACGAGGGCGTCAAATCCTTCGCGAAGTCGTTCACGGATCTTCTCGCGGCGGTCGAGCAGAAGCGCGCGGCGCTCGTAAAAGCTTAATTTAATAAATCGTCCGTCACACAATATAATTATCATTACGGAGCAATCGATGGAACTTGGATTTGTCGGTTTGGGCAAGATGGGCATGAACATGGTCACGCGCCTGATGCAGGGCGGCCACCGAATCGTCGTTTATAATCGGGAAGCCGAGGCCATCGACGAAGCGGCGCGCAGGGGCGCCGTCGCGTCGCGCTCGCTAAAGGATCTCGTATCTAAATTATCCGCGCCCCGCGTCGTGTGGCTCATGATCCCTTCCGGCGATCCGGTCGAGAAATCGATTCAGGAGCTTTCGCAATTACTAACGAAAGGCGATCTCGTCGTCGACGGCGGTAATAGTAATTTTCACGATTCGCAGCGCCGCGCGGTCTTACTTAAAGAACGCGGCATCGGATTCTGCGACGCCGGAACGAGCGGCGGCATCTGGGGTTTGAAGAACGGTTATTGTTTGATGGTCGGCGGCGAGCCGGGCGATTATAAATTAATCGAGCCCGCGCTCGCAACGCTCGCTCCGAAGGACGGATGTCTGCACGCGGGTCCTCCCGGCGCGGGCCATTTCGCGAAAATGGTTCATAACGGAATCGAATACGGACTGATGCAGGCGTACGCGGAAGGATTCGAAATATTAAAGACTTCGCCGTATCAGTATGATTTACAAAAACTCACGCATTTGTGGAATCAGGGCAGCGTCGTCCGGTCGTGGCTGCTCGAACTCGCCGAACGGATGTTCGAGGACGATCCGAAGCTCGAATCGTTAAAAGGTTTCGTTCCCGACTCCGGCGAGGGCCGGTGGACCATTCAGGCGGCGATCGATCAGGACGTTCCCGCGCCGATTATTACACTTTCATTGCTCGCGCGGCTTTCGTCGCGGCAGCCCGAATCGTTCTCGGCGAAAGTGCTCGCGGGCCTTCGCAACCAATTCGGCGGACACGCCGTTCAGAAGAAGAATTAACTAATTGACCAACCATTTTATTAAATAATCTGACTATAAAATGACACTCGCACTCCGCGACGCACCCGCCGCCGAAGCGAATCCGTTTCGCGGTTCGCAGGACGGCAATTCACATAAAGTCGACGCCTGTTCGATCGTAATTTTCGGAGCCTCGGGAGACTTGACAAAAAGAAAGTTGCTTCCGGCTCTTTATAACTTATCGCTCGACGGATTTCTTCCGTCGCCGACGTCCATCGTGGGCGTCGCGCGCAAGCCGCTTCCCGACGACGATTTCCGCGCGCAGATGAAGGAGGGAATTCAACAATTTTCGCGGCGCAGGCCCGCCAACGAAGCCGCGTGGAACGAATTGGCGTCGCGCCTTCATTACATTTCCGCCGATTTTTCCGACGCCGGATCATACGAAAAACTGCGCGCCGATCTGGAGTCGGTCGAGAAGCGCAACGGCACGCCTCCGAATCGTCTGTTTTATCTCGCGATTCCGCCCGAATTCATCGCCGTCGCAATCTCAAATTTAACAAAAAGCGGACTGCTCGCCCGCTCGAACGGAAACTGGTCGCGGGTCATCGTCGAAAAACCGTTCGGTATCGATCTCGAAAGCGCGCGTCAATTGAACCGCCAGTTACAACAATACGCCACCGAAAAACAGATATATAGAATCGATCATTATCTTGGAAAAGAAACCGTTCAGAACCTGCTCGTTTTTCGGTTCGCGAACGGGATTTTCGAGCCGATTTGGAATCAAAAATACGTCGATCACGTGCAGATCACCGTCGCCGAAACGGTGGGAGTCGAAGGGCGCGCCGGTTATTTCGATAAAGCGGGCGTCACGCGCGACATTATACAAAACCACGTATTACAATTATTGTCGCTCGTGGCGATGGAGCCGCCGGTCGCGTTCGACGCCGACGCCGTGCGCGACGAAAAAGTAAAGGTTCTCCGCTCGCTCCGCCCCATCCGCGAGAGCGAGGTTCAAATATTAACTTCCCGCGCGCAGTACGCGGGCGGCGCGAGCGGCGGCAAAACCGTTCCCGGTTATCTGCAGGAACCGGGAATTCCTCCCGAGAGCACGACGGAAACGTACGCGGCGATTCACTGCGCCGTCGACAACTGGCGCTGGTCGGGCGTTCCGTTTTTCTTGCGATCGGGCAAGCGCCTCGCGCGCCGCGCCACGGAAATTGCCATACAATTCAAGGCACCGCCGCATTTGTTATTTCGTGGACCGGCGCAGGCGCGCATGGAACCCAATGTGTTAACATTAAGAATCCAGCCGGACGAAGGAATATCCATTAAATTTACATCCAAAGTGCCCGGACCTGCGCCGGTATTGCAGCCCGTGCGCATGGACTTTTTGTATGGAACTTCCTTCGGCGTCGAGCCGCCCGAAGCTTACGAACGATTATTGTTAGATGCGGCCGCGGGCGATTCCACGCTGTTCACGCGCGCCGACGAAGTGGAGGCGGCCTGGTCGTTCATTACTCCCATTCTCGATACATGGAAATCGCTCGGCATCGCCGACCTCGATACATATGGTTCGGGGACCTGGGGCCCGCGCTCGGCCGACGATTTGATCGCAAGAAGCGGCCGCGCGTGGAGACGCGTTTAGTATAATGTCCGTCGATACAGAAATCCCGGCCAACGCGCGATTCGGTTCCGGTGCCACGCTGGAAATTACACAAATCGAGCGCGAATTGCAGCGACTTTGGAAAGATGCCGCGGAAAATTCTACAAAATCCGGCGGCGGACCGGTCGTGCGCGCCTGTTCGATGTCGCTGGTCGCGCCCTGTTCGAACGACTTACAATTCGAACACGTCGCGACGGTCGTCGAGCAGACGGCACTTCGCCAGCCGTGCCGGGCGATTTTAGTAAAAATCGACCTTGATAATAAAAAAGAGGAAATCGACGCCACCGTTTCGACTGTTTGCGCGCTCGGCGGGCCCGATCAAAAGCGCGTCTGCCACGAACAAATACAAATATTCGCGGCCGCGGGATCTGTTAAGAGCATCGCGCCGTCCGTGCTCGCGCTACTCGTGCCCGACGTGCCCGCGTATGTGTGGGCACCGTGCGAAAAATTATTAGCAACGCCGATTCTTCCCGAACTTTCGCTTTCGGCCGACGCGATTCTTCTGGATTCGCACCGATATTCGGAGCCGTTCCGCGCGCTCGAGCGCGCGAACGCCATCGCGAGCGCGCACCCGGCCAACCGCGCGCTCGAGAACTTAAATAATGCCGCGGGTTCGAGCGGCGGATTCGGAGTGCTCGATCTCGAATGGGTGCGATTACAAACATACTTCGACGCGACCGCGACGTTGTTCGAACAACAGGGCGCGCGCGCGATGATTCATGATCTTCGAACTTTAAGAATCGAATTCGCCGCGCGCGAAGTTACCGCCGCAATAAATAATACGGCTGATGCAAAGAATGCAGCGCGAACGACGTCGCGCGACTGGATCACTCCCGCGCTCTACGCGGGCTGGTTCGCTTCCCGGCTGGGATGGACGCTCGGCGGCGAGCGCGCGATGACGAGCCCGGGTCTTGCGGAATTGCAATTCGAAGGGGCGGGCGGGCGGCGCGTCACGCTCGTTCCACGGATTGCTAATGATCGCGCCGGAGCGATTCTAAATATTGAATTCTCTTCGTCGGTCGGCCGCGCGCGCATCGCCCGCGCGCCGGGCGCGGAGACCGGCGATCTCTCCGTCGAAGTCTCTCGATTGTCCGGTCCCGCGAATATATCTTATCGATTTCAAACGCTGGACGACGCGGAAGCGCTGAGCCGCGCGCTGACCCGCGCGCCGCGCGACATTTATTATGAACGCGCGATGCCGATCTCGATGGCATTCGCGCCGAAGTGAACGGCCGGCCGCCGGATATATTATAAATGCCGGGCGATCGGATTATTAAAATTGCGCGCGACGCGGACGAAGCGGCGCGGATGACGGCGGCCGAATTCGCGCGCATCGCCGGGGAGGCAATCGCAGCGCGCGGGCGCGCCTGCGTCGCCCTCGCGGGAGGATCGACGCCGCGCGCCGCGTATGAATCGTTAGCCGGCGGCGGATTCATGGACGCCATCGCGTTCAGTAATATACACTTTTTTTTCGGCGACGAGCGCGCGGTTCCGCCGGCGGATGCCGATAGTAATTATAAAATGGCGCTCGACGCGATGTTAATCAAACTGCGCGTTCCGATGCAACAAATCCACCGCATGGAGGCCGATGCGCCGGATATCGAGGGAGCCGCGAATCGATATGAATCGAACATTCGTAGTATTGTCGGCGCGTCGCCGGCGTTCGATTTGATATTATTAGGAATGGGCCCCGACGGGCACACGGCATCGCTTTTTCCCGGTTCGCCCGCGCTCGCGGAGTCCTCGCGCCTCGTCGCGCCCGCGTTCGGCGGCCCAAAACCGATGGCGCGTCTTTCATTTACATTCCCGCTCATCAACACGGCGCGAAATGTAGTCATTACCGCGACCGGGGAGGCCAAATCGGCCGCGCTTCGGCGGGTGTTTTCGGGATCGGCCGACGATCTGCCGGTCGCGCGCGTCGCGCCCGCGGACGGAAATATGACTTGGATTCTCGACGCGCCGCTCGCCGAGGCGGCCGGCGTGCGCGCGACCGAAAGCGGCGAAGCCCGCGATTGAGGGAATTGGCACCCGCGATTCCATTGCGCCACCGGGCCCGCCGTTCTCGGTTGATCGTTCCAAATCCCGCCTCGTATTACGATCCGACTTATATTCTTCAACACGCTTTTCGAAACACATGTCCGAATTTGAACGCCGGAATTTCCTGATTTGGGCCGCGGGCAGCGCCTTTGCGTTTCTAACAGTTGGCTCGTCGCCCGCGCGCGCGGCGCTTGGCGCGCTCGCCGAACAGGATAAAGGTAAGAAACCGGGCGACCCCAAGGATCCGAAGAAGGGAACCGAAAGCAAACCGGCGAGCAAACCCGCCGATAATAGTAAATCTAAAGACAAGGAAATCGCGCCCGGCGACCAGACCGACGGATCCTACGTTCTCGATCCGGACAATCCCCCGAAAGTTGATATTAAGACTAAGGGCACTCCGGGCGGAAATTATGTAAAACTCGGAAACGACACGGTTTTTGTCGCGCAGTCGACCGACAAGAAACACTGGTACGCCGTGTCGGCGATTTGTTCGCACAAAGCGTGCGCCGTTTCGTTTAAGAACGACGAAATCGTCTGCCCGTGCCACGGATCGAAATTCTCGACGACCGGCAAAGTTACAAAAGGCCCCGCGAAGGACGATCTTGCCGAATTCAAGACCGAGGAAGTCAAGGGCAAGGCCGGAAAGAAGTTCGTTAAGATTTCGAAAAAGTAAGAAGCGCGGGAATATTTACTATAAAACGGCCGCCGAGTGCGGCCGTTTTTATTTGATTTCGAGCTGAGTCTCGCCGTCGACCTTCACTTTATAATCCTTGTCCTTCGATCCCTTCTTGCGGACGATGACATCATAATTTCCGCCGCTCACGGAAAGAAGGCCCGTCGTCGCGTCCTTGATTTGTAAAGTGCTCGGTTCGGCGTTTTTTTTGCTATCCTGAGCCGCGCCTTTGGGCAATGCTTGTTTCGGCTTGGTGAGCGTTTCATCCGACTTCCCTGAGTACCAATGCAGCCGTATTGTCCTCGGCCGGGAATCCGGAAAAGTAATTTCCAACGAACTTGTACGAGTTGTCGCGTCACCAAGCTGAATCTCCCCGAGTTCCGACGCGGATGGAGGCATTTCGAGGACCTTGGTTTTGTAATGAAGCGATTCAATAATAATATACGCCGGGCGCGGCATGTCGAAGGATTCGAATCGAAATCGGCCGAGAGCGTCGACGGAGACCTCCTTGCGGGCGAATGGTAATATCGGATACGGCACGCGGTTGATTCCGGCGTTGCCGAAGAACATTTTATTCGTTGTATAACCGATGTCGGGCACCTCGGCCCGGATTTTCGCGCCGGTGACGATCTCCTTTCCGTGCATCACCGTACCCGTGATCGGCCAGCGATGTTCGAAAGCAAATCGTACAGTTCGATCGACGGGCTCGCCCGAATCGAGGGCATTGAGATGTATTAAAGGCGGAACCGGATTCGCAGTGTCGCAAAACATACAAATATCGAAGGCCTGGTCGTGCGGCACGCCCTCGAATTCGATCGAATCCAGTCCGGCGACGCCTCGTTTCATTCCGGATTTCTCGAATGGAAACGCCTGATGTTTAATAATACTCGCGGGCAATAATATTGCAACCGGACGCGCGTCGTCGGGATAGAGCAGACTGAATTCGACATGTATATTACTCGCGCGACTCAAGATCATCGGCGGCAGCGGGCGGCCCTCGGCGGGGTCCGGAATCCTCATGAAGTCGCGGCGGTGTTCATAACCTTTCGCCGAAAAATACACGAGTTGTTCGAAAAGGGTAATATTCTTTAAATGAATAACACCCTGCACGTTTGTCGACGGCGCCGCGTTGCTAATTTCGGATTGCGCCGTATCGAGCGGCACTTCCGACGTGTTCTGAACGGGAATATTAATCTCCGATGCGACGGGTCCGAGAATGGGGTTGATTCTCGTGTCGCCGACGTTATTTAAGATAGTCTCATGGTCGATTGCGCGTCCTTTATACGTAGTAAATCGCACGATTGAGAGACCGGGGTAGAGACCGCCAATATTAAAATAACCGGTGGCGTCCGCGGCGCTCTTCACGCCGGTGTTCAAGCCGGCGACAATTTCGATCGCCACCGCCGATTCGTTGCGAGCGGGGCGCGTCACGGTGACGATGCCGACGAGGGACGCGGACCTGCCCTTCCCCACTTCGGAAACGGCGGACGTTTTTAATGCAATATTCAAATTTTCGGCCGCGGATTCGTCGCGCCTAAGATAAATATCATATTCTTCGACGCCGGTCCTCGCCTCGTTCGACTTCGAAATTGTATCGTTTGCGACATGCACCATCGCGCGCGGCGCGGACGCAGCGACTCCCGCCTCCGCGTCGGCGGCGCCGGAATTTCGCGATTCGACGGACGGCGAGGAGATCCCCGTATTATCGACGGGCGAACTCCCGCCGTCGAAAAGTAATAGATAAACGATCGCAGACAGCGACGATAATATTAACAATATGATAATAACAAACGATCGCCCGCGCGTATTCATGACACGTTTCACCCGGGAGACTTCTCGACTTGGATTTTCATCGATTTAATAATTAGTAAATGACCCGCATAAAGCCCGGGGTGAAGCGAGATGCGCAGGCGGTTGGCTCCCGCGGGCAAAACGACCTCCCCCTTCGTCCCCGCCATTTGAAATTGATAGAGTTCGCCGTTTTTATACAATAACGTCACGTCGGGGTCTTTCGGAAACTCGCTAAACACGGCGTCGATCGTCCACTTGACTTTACACGGCGCCGAAAGAACGAGCGTTTTCATAAAAATGCTCCCCTCCGCCTGATTCGCCCACAGCGCCCATTCGCGCTCCTTCCAGTCGAAACTGGAACATTCATAAACGCTGAAGTTCCCCCGGTCCTCGGGTTTATTTACAAAATCCATTTCGAGATTCGCGCCGGGCCCGAGTTCGATCGAGGGCCCAAATTGTAGCGCATCCACCAGCTCCTTGCGGTCGAAATCAAAACTATAGGCTTTTTCGAATTGATAGGTCTTGCCGAACGGAAGCGCCTGCAAATCCAAATCATAACGATTCGCGGAGTAGGCGAACGACCACGGAAATCCTCCGCCGAAGAACAGACACCCGCGATAGGCGCGATGCAAACGATCGAAATACACGCGGCTCTTGGGCGGAAGCGTCCGGGAGACTTCCGCGAATTGCGCGACCGCTTTTCGATGGCCGTCGCCGGATTCGACGTTTGCATGAATATTCATTTGTCCGACGGCGATGCCGACAATCGATAAAATAACTATTCCAGCCCAGCGGAACCTGGCGCGCAACGGAAGCGCCGCGATCAACGCCGCGAACATCGCGGCGAAACCGAATTCCGGAAGATATAGCAAACGGATCGTTTCGAGATCGTCCTTCAATGATAACATTCCCGCGACCGGGACGAAGGCAATGCCGCCGATGAGAAATACCAGCGGAAACACGCGGCGGGCGCCGGCGCGTCCGATGCCGGATGCGAAAAGTAATGTCGCCGCGACCGCCACGCCCGCGCACCAGAATTGATATCCGCGTTCGGACGTCAGCTCGACGACGCTCGACATGCGCGCCGTCATCCAATACCGCGACGGAAAATCATAATAAAACGCCTCGCGCCAGCCGCGCAGCCAGTTCTCGATTCGATAGATATCGAATTGTCCCGTATTGTAGCCTCCGATGCCGCCGATCAGGGCATAGCGCAATATAAGCATCGATCCGATGGCGGCCGCGGCCGGAAGCGTCGACAGGAACGCGCGGCGCCACTGGCGCCATTCCAGAATCTTGAATCGCGTCGCGATGCCGAAGATCAGACACGGCAGCAAAAGCGCGTCCTCCTTCGAAACGCCCGCCAGGAATGAAAATATAAAACACGGGATCCAATTGGTTTTTGTTAATTTACGATACGGCAGCGTCGCGATGGCGGCGAGCATGCAGCCGAGCGAAACCTGGCTGTAAAAATTCGAAAGCCACGCGATTGTCGTGACGCCGATGGGATTTGTTATAAATAGGATCGCCGACGCGAACGCGATGCCCCGCGGAACGCCCGCGCGCCGCAGCGCGGGCATGATTAATATTGCATTGATCGCGAACCAACAGGTCGAGATTAATCGCGCCGCGAGCAACGATCCGCCAAATGCGTGTTCGACGACCCACCAATGCCACCATGCAAACGGACGGAAGAAACCGCCGATCGTCGGATATCCGGGGTCGACCCACTGCAGCGGCGTCGCCGCGCGCCGCGCGCGTTCCAATGTTACAAAATCGTCGGAAACGTAAGGAATGCCGGCGGTCGTCAGCGCGACCGCGACGGCGATCGCGCCAATGATACAATACGCGCGGACGTTTCCCCGCGGAAACGGAAGATCGGCGACGCGGCCGCGCATCGGAATGGATATTAAAAATCCGGCGACGAGACACGCGCCCTGCACGCCGTCGCGCCACGCGGGCGTGCCGCCGACGTATTCCGCAACCAGCGCGATAACGACGAAACCGGCGCGGAAAAAATTGAACAAAATGTTCATTTCAGTCGCGGCGCGTTGACCGCGCGTCGGCGTCGTCGTTGAATATTAATTTAATAATTTTGCGGCGCATGCCACGACGTTGTCGGCGTTGAATCCGAATTTCTCCGCGAGCATTTCCGCGGGCGCCGACGCTCCAAATCGACGAATGCCAATGATCGCACCGTCGCGCCCCACGTGCCGATGCCACAAATCGGGAATTCCGGCCTCGATCGCGATCGCTTTCGCGCCGGGCGCGACGACCGAATCGTAATAATCGCGCGGTTGCAATTCGAACGTTTCCAAAGAGGGCACGGACACGACTCGCGTCGGGATACCCCGCGACTCGAGCCGCGTCCGCGCCTCCATTCCCACACCAACTTCGGAGCCGGAAGCTAATATTACAATTCTCGGTTTGCCGCCCGACGCTTCGATAGCTACATATCCGCCGCGCGCGAACGCGGCCGGAGTGAGCGGCGCCGATCGTTGTAATATCGCAACTTTTTGCCGGGTTAAGACGAGCGCCGACGGTCCGTTATTCCTGCGGAGCGCGGCCGCCCACGCGAGCGCCGTTTCCGCGCCGTCGGCCGGGCGCCACGTGACGAGATTCGGGATAAGACGGAGCGCGCTCACGTGTTCGATCGGCTGGTGCGTCGGCCCGTCTTCGCCGAGGAAAATCGAGTCATGTGTAAAAATAAATATTTCGCGCAGATGCATGAGCGCCGCGAGCCGGATCGAGCCGCGCATGTAGTCTGAGAATTGTAAAAACGTTGCTCCGTAAGGTATGAATCCGCCGTGGCACGCGATGCCGTTCATCACAGCACCCATGCCGTGCTCGCGGATGCCGAAATGGAAATTCCGTCCGGCGAATTCCCCGCGCAGAATCGCCGGTGAATTGTTAATTTTAGTTTTCGTCGACGGTTCGAGATCCGCGGAGCCGCCCGCGAGCGACGGCATGAGTTCCGCCGCTTTTTGTAATATTACATTCGACAGATTGCGCGTCGCATCCGTTTTTTCGGGCACGGCGGCGAGCAGTTGGCTTTCCAGATCCGCGGGCGCCGAACACGCATTGAGTGAATCCCACAATTTAGCCTTCTCCGGATTCGCCGCGCGCCACGCGGAATATTTAATATCCCACGCCGCGCGATCCTTGGTTTTCGCGGCGGCACACGATTGATAAAAATCCCTCGCTTCGTCCGGCACGTGAAACGTGGGTTCCGCGGGCCATCCGAGCGCTTTTTTTGTAGCGGCGACTTCGTCCGCGCCGAGCGGTTCGCCGTGCGCCTTCGCGGAATCGTGTTTGTTGGGAGCTCCGTTCGCGATGTGCGTGCGGCAAACGATAAATTGCGGTCGATCTTTAATTTTGAGCGCCGCATCGAGCGCGCGGCGGATCGCGGGGCGGTCGTGGCCGTCGATCGACTGCACGTGCCAGCCGTATGCTTCAAATCGCTTCGCGACGTCCTCGCGCCATGCCAGATCCGTCGAGCCCTCGATGGTGATGCGGTTATCGTCGTAAAGGAACGTTAAATTATTCAATCCGAGATTTCCCGCAAACGACGACGCTTCCGACGCCACGCCTTCCATCAAATCCCCGTCGCTAACGATCGCGAAAACGCGATGACTAAAGATCGCATGCTCGGGCGTATCGAGCCGCGCGGACAACATTCTTGTCGCCACCGCCATGCCGATCGCGTTCCCGACGCCCTGTCCGAGCGGCCCCGTCGTGACTTCGATGCCCGCCGTTTCGCCGCGCTCGGGGTGGCCCGGCGTCCGGCTCTCCCACTGGCGGAATTGTTTCAATTGTTCGATCGGAAGATCGAATCCGAACAAATGCAACAATGAATATTGTAACATACACGCGTGCCCAGGAGACAATACAAATCGATCGCGCCCCGCCCACTGCGGATCGCGCGAATCGAAATGTAAATATTCCGACCAGAGCACGAACGCCACGTCGGCCGCGCCCATGGGAGTTCCGGGGTGGCCTGACTTGGCTTTTTCCACCGCGTCCACGGCGAGAAATTTAATTGTATTAACGCAGAGATCCTCGATTCGCGATGACGGCGGCGCGGCTGGATTTGGCATTTTATTTATTTCAATTCGTTCGGCGCGCGATGCGCGCGGCGCGGCCAGCATAAAGAACCGCCCGACCCGGGAACAAGGAATGGTTAAAGAGTCGCGCCGACGGCGGCGGCGCCGAGGAGCGGCGCCTGTTCCTCGAGTACGATGTGCACGGGGAATTTTGGCATTAATCGCGCCATGCGCCCCTTCGCGAGAAACGCCTTCATGAAGTCGCCGTTTTCGAGAAATGGTAAAATCTTCGGCGCGATGCCGCCGGTTACAAAAAGGCCGCCGAAACACAAATTTCGCAGCGACATGTTCCCCGCCTCCGATCCGTAAATCCGGCAAAAGAGACGCAGCGCCGACGCTGAAGTGAGCTCGCCTTCGAGCGCGAGCGCGGTCACGACCGCGGCCGGATCTTGAGCATTTGCAAAGCGCGCCGCGACTTCCGGTTTCGGTTCGCCGGCGGTCCGCCGAACATATTCATAACATCGCACGATGCCAGGACCCGCGAGCACGCGTTCGTACGAAGCGTGCGGGTTTTTCTCCAGAATATATTTTAACAATCCGATTTGTTCATCGTCCTGAGCCGCGAAATCGGCGTGTCCGCCTTCGGAAGGAATCGCGTGGCGGCGCCCCGCGACGTTTACTAACATTCCTTCGCCGAGACCCGTTCCCGCGGCGATGACCGCGATGCCGCCCGACTCGACGTGTTCGCCGGCTTGGAGCGTTCTTAATTGTCCGGGCGCGAGGCATGCGACGCCGTACGCGGCCGATTCGAGATCGTTCAAGAGCGCGACGTTTCTTAATATTAATTTTTCGCGCAATTCGACCGCATCGACTTCCCACGGAAGATTCGGCGCCTTGACGCGTCCGTTGACGACCGGCCCCGCGATCCCGAAACAGGCGACCTCCGGACGAATCTTATATTGTTCGCAAAAACTCCGCGCGATCTCCGCGAGGCCGGGCGCCTGCTGGCTCGAAAAACGCGCCGTCGCAATCGGCGGCGGCGGTGAAATGCGCGCGCCCGCCGGAATGCCCGGACCGGGCTCGAGACTCCAATCGTAAAGTGCAAGATTCGTCTTGGTTCCGCCGACGTCTCCCGCGAGGACGATTTTCATATTTGGCATTGGATCATTGGACCGCGCTCATTCATTTATTTCAATTGTATTACTAATAAAAATCGATGCGGCGCTGAATTCGCCGCCGCGCTCGACGACGGCCACGGCGAACGCGGGCGCAGGCAGACGCGTCACAAATGCGGGAGACAGCTGGAAGTCGAATTCGCCGCCGTTTTTTGAAGAGGGTTGTTGCACCGTTTCGAGCGCATGGTGGTCTTTCAAATCGCGCCAGTCGAGAGGAAGAATGACGTCTTTCATTAACGAATTTCCGCGCGTCCCGAAAACCACGACCGGACGGTCTCCGGCGATTCCCGACAGATGCAGCGTTCCCGGTTTGCCGACGGCAGCGCTCAGCCGCGGCGCCGGCGGCAGGGACAAAATAAACGTCGTCGGATCATAATAAACGGCGTCGTTTTGTAGTAAACCAAGTTCGGCGAGAACGGCGCCGACGACGTGGGACTCGAGTTCATAACCTTTCGCCGTCGGATGGCGATCGCGCGTCAACAGCGCGGCCCGGCGCGCCGTGTACGCGTCCGGTTCCATCAAACCGCCCTCGAGCCTTCCGCCAAGATGAAGTATACGATTTGCCTCGGCGGCGCAGTCGGCGACGAGCGCGCCGTGGACGCCGGCCATTTGATGCATTTCGACGGCGACGTCCTGAAACGCGCCTTCGAATCCCGCGAGATAGGTTGCAAATATGATTTTCGCGCCGGCCGATTCCGCGAGTTCGGCCATTTTATTGTAATCTTCACGGAGCCGCGGGCGCGCGTCGTCGAATGGCATATATCCGGCGGACGGACGCTCTACGTCCAATGTTACTTTTTCACCGAGGCGCGAAACTCTTTCCAACTGAAATTTCGAATTTTCGCCCGGTTTCGGTTCCGGAATTCCCGCCGCGTTGGCGGCGCCGCCGCCCGCGGCCGGCGGTGAAAATAAATAAATCCGCGCGAGTCTGTATAATTTAATATTATCGAGCCACGCGAATCGCGATTCGGGCGGCAGCAGCCACGTATTGTTAATACCGGTCCGCACGACGATCGCCGCGGGTTTGAGTTCGAGCGCGCGCTTCAACTGATCGAGGACGATCCAACTCGGGCTTCCCGGAACGCCGAAGTTCAAACACTTCAAACCGCGGCGGCCCTCGGGCCCGGAGCAGACCTCGATCTGGCACGGCAACGTCTCGTTTTCTTTAACATACGCTCCGTAAATATTAGAATCGCCGACGAATGCAACAATTTTCCGGCCGTCGTCGCCGGCGCCGCGCAGTCTTTTATTAATATTATAATGCGCAACCGCGCCGGCGATCTGCAGTCCGCATTCGACCGCGAGCGGCACGGCCAGGAGGCCCGCAAAAACCAGCACCATCCGCCTGTAGAATGTGCGCATCGCGCGGCCAACCTAGCCTCCTCTGCGGGGAATCCAATTTGTTGGACATCAGATCGGAGCGTTTTCCGTCCGATTCTGCGAAAATGTCCGGCCGCTCGAAATTGAACGCGGGTTCGAGCGGTCGAAAGATTTCAAGCCCGCCATCCCCAACCAGACGACGTAATTGGCTCAAGCCGATTTTTGGATATCAAGCATGCCCGACAATACAAACGACATCGACGCCGAAACGCTCGCGAAGGTGCCTGAAGCGCGACGCAAATTGCGAGAGGAACTCTCGCGTGTGATCGTTGGTCAGGAAGCCGTCATCGATCAATTACTTATTTGTTTATTTTCGCGCGGACATGCGCTTCTCGTCGGCGTCCCCGGACTCGCGAAAACGCTTCTCGTGCGGTCGCTTGCGCAGGCGCTCGACCTTACATTTTCGCGCATACAATTCACGCCGGATTTGATGCCCGCGGACGTCACTGGCACCGAGGTCCTTCAAGAAGACCGCACGAGCGGCACGCGCGAATTTCGATTCATCCGCGGACCGCTTTTTTCGAACATCGTCCTCGGCGACGAAATTAACAGAACGCCGCCGAAGACGCAGGCCGCGCTGCTCGAAGCGATGCAGGAGTATCAAGTCACGTGCGGCGGCAAACGACACAATCTCGATCTGCCGTTTTTTGTATTAGCAACACAAAATCCAATCGAGCAGGAGGGAACCTATCCGCTCCCCGAAGCGCAACTCGACCGCTTCATGTTTTTGATATCGGTCGACTATCCCACGAGGGACGAGGAAGTTCGAATATTAAGATTAACGACGGAAGGCGAAATGCCGCCGATCCGGCCGGTTTTAACAAAACAGGAAATCCTCGATTTGCAACATGTCGTCCGGCGCGTCCCGATTGCCGATCACGTTCTTAATTATGCCGTGGAACTCGCGCGCAGAACCCGGCCGTCGCAGAACGAATCGCCCGATTTTATTAAGACTTCCGTCACGTGGGGCGGCGGCCCGCGCGCGTCGCAATTCCTTGTTCTGGGCGCGAAGGCCAACGCGATCCTGGAAGGACGCAAGGAAGCATCCATTGAAGACGTGAAACTCGTCTCCCATCCCGTCCTCAGGCACCGCTTGGTGACGAATTTCGCCGCCTCCGCGGAAGGCATCACCTCCGACCACCTCATCGATCGACTCATAGACAACACGGCGCGCCATGCGAGCGCGGGACTGGACGATGCCCGACTCCCGAAGGTTTTTGGATCCGCGGGTTCTCAACCGAATCGATAGGCTCGAGCTCAAAGCGCGCCTGATCGTCGAGGGAACTGTCGCCGGACTTCACCGGTCCCCATTTCGTGGGGTCAGCGTGGAGTTCGCCCAGCACCGGCAATACGTGCCGGGCGACGATCTTCGTTTTCTCGATTGGAAAGTTTTCGCGCGCTCCGATCGCTACACAATTAAACAATTCGAGGAAGAGACCAACCTCGCGGCTCACATTTTTCTCGATGCGTCGGGATCGATGGAATTCACATCCGCGAGCGGCGGCGACGAGCAGATTACTAAATTTAATTATGCGACGTGGACGGCGGCGGCCCTCGCGCATCTCGCTCTCGGACAGCGCGACGCCGTCGGACTGGTATTATTCGACGAGCACGTGCGCACGGTCGTTCCGCCGGCGGGCGGAAAAAATCATTATGATGCGCTGATCCATGCCATCGAAGGCGCGAAACCGTCGGCGAGCACGAATCCCGGAAAAGCGCTTCTCGAAAGCGCCAATTCGATCCACCGGCGCGGACTTGTAATTGTAATTTCCGATTTGTTATGCGACGCCGACGAGACGCTTCGCGCGCTGCGCCTCATGCGCGCGCGCGGCCACGACGTGATCGTGCTGCGCATACTCGACCCCGCCGAAGTACATTTCGAATTCGACCGCATGACGCGATTCGACGACATGGAGGGCCCGATGCAATTGTTAATTGATCCGCGGGCGATTCGCGAGGCGTATCTGAAGGAATTCAAGGCGCACGACGAACGGCTCATGCGCGGCTGCGTGAGCGACCGCACCGACATCGTTCGTTTAACTACAGATACGCCGCTCGATGTCGGTCTCACGGCGTACCTCGGCGCGCGGCTCTCGCGCATGCGCGCGCGGGCGTAGCGGGAATAATAAATATATATGTTCCTGCACCCGCTTCTGGCCATTCTTGGCATCGGCGCCGTTTCGGTGCCGGTGATCATACATTTACTGAACCGCCGGCGATTCCAAATCATCCGCTGGGGCGCGATGTCTTTTTTGTTAAGTGCATACAAAAAGACGCGGCGCCGCCTCGAGATGGAAAACTTAATATTACTGTTGTTGCGCGCGCTCGCCGTTTTGTTGATCGGCCTCGGCATCGCGCGGCCGAGGGTCTCCGACGATTCGCCTCTCGTGCGCATCGGCGACGCGCGGCGCGACGTCATCATCGCGATCGACGCCTCGTGGTCGATGGCGTATCGCGACGGTTCCGCGCGCTCGTTCGATCGCGCGATCGCCGAGGCAAAACGCATTCTCGATTCGTTAAAATCCGAACGCCAGGACCGCGCAACTGTAATATTAGCAAAACAACGGCCCGTCCGGCTCTCGGCGAGTAATATACAAAACGCGAAGGAGGTGCTTTCGCGCACGACCGACCCGAGTTTCGAGTCGCTCGATCTCGCGACGACGCTCGAAATGGCCGCGTCGGAGGCCGACGCGCTCGCCCCCGAAGATAAGAATGGCAAACGCAACGCGGCCGAGAGCGGCTCGGGCGTGACATTGTTCTTTATTACAGATATGCAGCGCTCGAATTTCTTTCCAAAGACCGACCGCGCGCCTGACGCGAGCGGCGCCGCGGCGACGACATCCAATCCGCCCGCCTCCAGTCCGTCCGCGTCCAATCCGCCGGCCGCGCCCGCGCTGACGCCGATGCAAGCGGCGGCTCAATCATTAGCAATGCGAAAAGTAGTCATGCGCATCGTCGACGTCGGATCGAACGATAATTCGCCCGACAACATCGGTGTGACGCGCATCTACAGCCCGGAGGAATTTCCCGCGACAGGATTGCCCGTCGAATTGAAAGCGGCCATTCATAATTTTGGATCTTCTCCGCGTGCGAATATTGTCGTAAACGCGACCGTCGACGGCAATCGCGAATCGCCCCAGCCGGTCGAATCTCTCGCCGCGGGCACCGAACGCGAAGTATTGTTTAATTTAATGTTCCGCGAGCCCGGCGACCACACGATTGAAATCTACACGGAAGAAGATAAATTATCGCCCGACGACCGGAGATCTTTTGTATTAAACGTGCGGCCGCCGATGAAAGTGCTGCTCGTCGACGGCGCGCCGACCGGAGAAATTGAAACATCGCCCGCGGGAATGCTCGCGATGGCGCTCGCGCCTCCGTCGGAGCCGATCGCGGCCACGCCGTTCCAGATCGTGGGCGATCAACCGGTCGACCGCGCGCGCTTCGGTTCGCAGCCGGAATTGTTAGATCAAGCGGATGCCGTCGTGTTCGCGAACGTCGAGGGACTGACCGACGACCAGGCGCGCCGCGTGCGCGACTACGCGGACGCCGGCGGCGCGGTATTGTTTATATTAGGAAACAAAGTCGATCCGAATTCATACAGTTTGCGCATGCATGCCGGCGACGATCCGCATCAGTGGATTTTCCCCGGTCTCATCACCGGAACTCAAACGAGGGAATCGCGCGACATGCCGCCCTATCGCGTGGCCAACATCGAGGATCCGTTTCCGCCGCATCTTCGGTTTTTCGAAACCCCCGAACGCCGCGTGTTTCTTACAGAAATTCCGGTTTATACATTTCTTTCGATCGACGTCTCGCCCGAGGACGTGCGAGGCGGCGCGCGCGTGCTTGCGAGATACAACGACGCACAATTGTCGCCATTTTTCATCGTTAAAGATTTCGGACGCGGGCACGTCGGCGTCATAACAACTTCGGTGGATTTGTCGCCCGATCAGCGATGGAGCCGCATCGCCGACCAGCCGCGCACATTATTGCCATTGTTGTTCGACGGCCTCCACGCGTTGTCGGCCGGCGCGCGCGAAAATCGTAATGTACAAATAAACCATCCGCTTCGCGCCGAGGCGCGGGGATTTCCGCGCAACGTCTCCGTCACGGATCCCGGCGCGCACAACGAGAAAATCGCCGTCGATGAAAAGAAAAAAACCTCCGGCGATCGATATCCCCTTGAATATATCAAAACCGAAAAACCCGGTTTATATCAATTCGACATCGAAACCGCGGGCGGCGTCGGCGCCGTGACTTCGACATCGTTAAAATTCGCGGTCGGCCTCGACGCGTCCGAGGGCGATTTGTCGCGCGCGAGCGCGGAATCGGTCGGAGTGACGCTTCCCGGACTCGACGTCCGCGTCGGCGGATCCATCGACCCCGAAGCGCCCGTGAATCCTCAAAATAACAAAAACAACGAGCTCTGGCCGGTCTTGATCGGATCGGCGCTCGGCATACTCATACTCGAAGCCCTTCTCGCGACGTGGTTCGGCCGGAGGCGATCGTGATCAACGCGAACGCACTATCTAATATATTAACGAACGCCGCGGGTTCGGAGGATCTGGCGACCAAAACGCGCTTCGTATTTCAAAATGCGCCGCCGCTTTGGGCGATCGCGCTCATCGTCGTGCCGGGGCTTTTAATTATCATCGGCCTCGCGTACGGCCTCGAGCGCGGCGCGCCGCGGCGCGACACGTTCAAACTTGCATTGCTAAGACTTCTCGCGCTCGGGCTTTTGTTGGCGATTCTTTTCCGGCCCGTGCGGGAGACGTTTCATTACAGAACGCAGCGCACGATCGTCCCCGTCTTGATCGACGACTCGGCGTCCATGCGCCGCGCCGATGCTTACAATGACGACGGGGAGCGAAACGCGCTGCAAAAAGCCCTCGATCTCGCCGACTCGCCCGCGAACCACACGCGCGCCGACCTCACGGCGCGCGCCGTGAACGGTAAATTACAAAAATCGCTGACGGATCTCGGCTACGACGTTCGTTTATATCGATTTTCCGATGAAGTCAGTCCGGTTTCGAATGCGAATGAAATCGAAGGGCGCGGCGATCGCACGCGCATCGGCGACGCGCTATTCCACGTGCTCGAGGAAAACCGCGGCCGTTCGACGCCGATTATACTGATATCCGACGGCAAGAATAACGACGGGCGCGATCCGCGCGAAGCCGCGCGATTCGCGGCTTCCGAGGGAATGCAAATTTACACCGTCGGCGTCGGAGACCCGTCGGCTCCGAGTAATCTTAGTGTTGAAATCGTCGAGGCCCCCGACATCGCGCTCGAAAACGATGAAGTCGTCGTGACGGCGCGCGTGAGCGGCACCGGTTTCGAACGCGCCACGGTTCCGGTGATTCTCGCCGTCGAAGACGCCGAAGGATCGGAGGGCGAAACGCTCGCGACGCAGGAAGCGACGCTCACGCCGGTCGATAATCAAAAACGCGTGACGTTGCGATTCACGCCGAAACAAGTCGGCGAACTTCGAATTGTAGTTAAAGTTCCGCCGCGTCCCGACGAAGCGCTCACCGACGACAACATCGTGCGGCGCACGATACAAGTAAAACCGGAAAAAATCCGGGTTTTATATATCGAAGGCGTCGCGCGCTGGGAATATCGTTATTTAAAGAATGCGCTGCTCCGCGCGGACAAGAATCTTATTGTTCATTGTTTCCTGACGTCCGCGGGCCGCGATTTTCTGCAGGAATGCACGCGCGGCGAAAAACCGCTCGCCGAGATTCCTACCGATCGACAGACGCTGCTCGAAAATTATGATGTCATCCTGTTCGGCGACGTGCCGCCCGACAAGCTCGGCGCGACGCGCGAGGACCGCGAGCGATTTATGGAATCGACGCGCGAGTTCGTGCGGCGCGGCGGTGGATTTGTAATGATTGCCGGAGAATACGATTCGCCGCGATCCTACGCGGGAACGCCGATTCAGGATTTATTACCGATCGAACTCGCGAGTCAGGACGACGAAGCGCTGCTTCCCCGCGAACAAAAGGAGGAGTTCCTTCCGCGGCTCGAAAACCCGACGACGCCGCACGAACTGGTTCGTTTGTATGAAGAACCGTTCGAAACGAAGGGTACAAAAACGCCGGAACAGTTAATTGACGAAAACCGCAGGCTTTTCGAGGAACCGAACGGACTTCGCGGCCAATATTGGTTTTGTCCGGTCAAGAAAGTGAAGCCCGGCGCGGAGGTTTTGTTGCGTCACCCCGACCTGCGAAACCGCTATGGATTCTTAGTGCTCGCGGCGACGACGTTCGTCCCCGAGGGCCGAACCATGTTCATGGGAATCGACTCGACCTGGCGCTGGCGATATGTATTCGGCGAACAGTATTTCGAACGATTCTGGCGCAAAGTGATTCGTTATCTCGCGCTGAACCGGCTGAAGAGCGGCGACCGGCGCTACACGCTCGCCGTCGAGCGTTCGGTATTTGAATTAAACGATCGCGCGGCGCTCGAGGCGCGCGTCCTCGACGATTCGTTTCAGCCGACGCGCAAACCCAATCAACAGGCGTTCGTGCGCGCGCTCAAGTCCGGAAAAGTAACATCCGTATTGTTAGATTCGGCGCCCGGCGAACCCGGAACGTTTCATTCGGCATTTGTAGTAAACGAAGAGGGCCGATACGAGGCGTGGATCACGGGCGACGATCAGCAGGGCGGCAAACGCGTCGCGTCCGTCGAATTCGAGGCGCGACTCCCGGATCGCGAAAATCGCGATCCCATGCTCGACGCGGGCACGCTTCGCGCGATTGCTAGTATTTCGTCGAGCGGGTCGGCGGCGAACAAAGCGAATACCGATCATTATTTTCCGCTTTCCGGGATCGATCAAGTCGCGAAGCGATTTCCGGGCGGCGGCGCGCAGGAATTTCCCGAGCCTTCTGAATTTCACGATCTGTGGGATCACTGGCTCGTGATTCTAACGCTTGTCGTCGTGCTGGCCGCCGAATGGGCGCTCCGCAAGCGTTCGCAATTATTATAAATGATCGATGAAAATGCCGCCACCCAACACGACTCCCCGCGCACCGAATTTCCGGCGGCCCGCCGGCGCGGGATTGTTTATTTTTATCGTTGCGGCAATCGCCTTGAGCGGCGAGACCGCGGCCCGCGCGCAAAGTTTTAATAATCCGGACAATTTCGGCCAGGATCCGAACAGTACATTCGGCCGCCAATCGGACGAGTTCAGGCCGAAAATTACACTTTCGTTGATTCCTAATAATGTTCAGAAAGAATTCGATTTCTCGCTGAACTTATTGCAAGAGGGTCACGTCGCCGACGCGCTTGCGACGCTGCAGCCGTTCGTCTCCCATTACGCAAATCGTCTCGTTCCCGTTCAGTATCTTGCAAACGGTTCCGTGCAGGCCGTGAAGGAATCCGACACGTGGCTCGGCGTCGCGTACTTTTTACAAAAATATTTGGAGAACCTGCCGCCCGAAACGTTGGAGCAGATCGAGAAAATCGACGGACCCTCGGCGCGGGCGCGCTACGAAACGGCGCTCGCCGCGCGGAGTCTCGAAGGATTACTAAGACTCCATCAGGAACTCCCATGGACGGCCGCGGGAGTCGACGCGATCGCGGCCGTCGCATCCATACTTCTCGAACGCGGGGACGTCGACCTGGCTCTCGCTTATTATCGAAGATTATTAACATTACAATCGTATAAAACCAATCCCGACGTCGTCGCGCGCGTGGCGATGCTCGAGACGGCGCTCGGAGGAAAAGCCAAAATCCCGCGCGAAGTCGCGGGAGAGTTCGCCGACGTCGGCGGCCAGCGCGTTGCGTTGAAATCTCTCGCGAATATTAATGTAAAATTATCAAAAACGGCGCGGCCGGGCTACTTTTCGACGGCCACCGGCGAACTGCCGCTCGATCCCGGCGAAATCAAGGATAAGAATCCGTGGCGCAAGAGGCTCCTCGAGGAACCGCCCGGCAGCGTCAAGTCGGCGCGCGCGATTTATCCTATTATTTCCGATGAAACTATATATATTTCGAACGGCTGGAGCCTCGCCGCGTTCGACCTCGTTCTCGGAAAACCGCGTTGGAACGATCCCGCGTTCGCGTCCAAGTGGGACCGTGTCAATTTTAGCGATCGCCAGAAGTTTACAGAAGGCGAGGACGACAAAATGGCGCTCGCGCCCGCGGTCGCGAATGGAATTGTAGTAGTGCCGCTGATGGTGCCGCTGAAAACCGGCTCGCAAGTTATTTTTCAAAGCAACATCCCCGTAAAGGAGATCATCCCCTACCGAAAACTCCACGCGTTCGACGCGAAGTCGGGCGCGCCGATCTGGGATCATTGGCGATCCGAAACGGCGCTCCACTCCACGGATTTTATTGATAAATACCGTTGTTCCGGGCCTCCCATCATCGCCGGAAATCTTGTCATCGCTCCATTATATGAAATGCCCGACGATGCTACAGTTGAGTATCATCTCGCCGCATTTAAGTTAAGAACGGGCGAACTCGTTTGGGACACGCCCATCGTGACGGGGACCACGCCCATCAACATGTTCGGCCGCACGGGACACGAATTCGCGTCCGGACCCGCGGCGGTCGACGGCGATCGAGTTTACATTTCCACGGATCTGGGCGCGCTGGCCTGCGTCGACACGGGCACGGGCGGCATCGTCTGGGTGCAACGCTACAAAACGACTCCCTACCAAAGAAACGCCGGATATCAATCCTACGGCGAACCGCGCCAGTACATGGCCTGGTCCGTCAATCCTCCGGCTCTTTCGGCCGAAACTGTTATTTTCGCGCCATGGAACAGCGATAGTTTGCTCGCTCTGGATCGCGAAACCGGGCGCCGCGTCGCGCACCTCGCCGCAAACGATCCGATTCCCGAGCGCTCGGGCCGGTCGTTCGGCTCCGTGCGTCATTTGTTAGGAATCATCGATCATACAATTTATCTCGCCGGCGATATCGTGGTCGCGCTCGACGCGCCGTCGATCGATTCGCCGCGATTTCAAACGCGCGCCGTGTGGCCGGAATCGGGCGCGAAATATGAGAATCGCCGCCAGTTGCGTCCGACGCTGACGGAATCGACCATTATCGTTCCGCAAATGGACGAAATGGTTGTGATAGATAATAAGAATCTGCGGCGAATGCATGGGATTCCATGGGCCGCCGAAGGATCGCAGACCGAGAGCCCGGGCCACGTGGTCGTCGGCGACGGAGTGATCATTGTAATTAATAATCCGGATGTCACGGGCCATTCGAATCTGGAAATTCTCGTGGGGAACGCGCGGCGCGCGCAAATGGCGAATCCGAACGATCCTCAAATTCAGGAACGCCTCGGGCGCTGTCTTCGGATGCGCGGAGAAACGGCGTTTAGAAATCACGATTTCGGCGCGGCGATTTCCGATCTCGATGAAGCGGAAACGTATTTATTCAAATCGTCCGAAAACTCCGACGTCATCGCATCGTTATTATTAACAAAAGGCCGGGCGCACGAAGGGCGCGGCGAAACCGCCGAATCGATCAAAGCATTCAAGCGGGCCTTCGAATCCGCCCGCGATGTCGATTTGAGGATCGAGGCGGGCTGCGTGTTCGAAAAATCGCTGCCGCGCGAGAGCGAAAACGAAAAACTACAATTGATCAAAGCGCTCGAATCGCTCGCGGGCGCGCGGCGCGGCGACGTCGCGCCGTACGGCGAAATTCCCTACGGTCTTTATTTTATATTCAGGCGCGCCGACATCGCGGTTCCCCGCGACGTATCGGGAGAAATCATTAAGATTCCCGGCGCCCACACCGAAGCGGCGATCTCCGCGCTGCAGGAAGTCATCCGGTCGTTTGCAACGGAAGAGATCGCCAAACTCCACACGTCGGCCGGGAAGCTCGCGGAGGAAAAGATTAATGATATCATTCGCGTTCACGGCCGCGATTCTTATAAATCGGTCGAGGCCGAGGCGCGCCGCCGGTTCGAATCGTTGACCGACCGCTCGTCGCCTGAGGAATTCGGAGAAATCGCGCGGTTCTATCCGAATAGTATTATTTCGAAAGACGCGGCGTTTTCTGTAATTACACAATTAATCAAGACGGGCAACCCCAAGGAGGCGTTGGTCGAGGGCGTATCCATATTATCGTTATCCGAATCCGAGCCCGAGATTCGGCGTGTTTGCCTCGCGTGCGCCCGCGCGCTCGAGAAACTCGAGAATCCGTGGCTTGCGGCGGTCTACGAAGCGCGCGCGAAAGGCGCCGCGGCGCCGCGGACGAATATTTACAAAGAGGTCCGCGGCCCGGCCGCGCCATTCAAAACTTCGACGCCGCCGCCGGGCCGACTCTCATTCATGGGAGTGTTGCGCCCCGCGCTCAACGACGGCAGCGCGGGTGACATCCTTTTTGCGTTTTCCCAAGATAATTTATACGGCTTGCGGTCGACGGCCAGCGTCGGAGCGGACGCGAATAGTTATGATAACGGCGAGAGCCCGTTCAACGCGCCGCTTCCGCGGTCGATCAGGAAGTCGACGGCGGAACCCGACTATGATTATATACAATTCCCGTTCGCGACGGTTTTGAACGGAATTATAACAATCGCGCACGGCGGCCAGGTCCAGGGTTACAAAATCCGGCCGCAGGGAGAAGTGTTTTCTTTACAATTCGACGGTGAAATCGCGCACGCCGCCGCGGCCGCGGGCGCCATCGTCGTTACAATTCGCGGCGACAGCGATCATGACGCGAAAGCGGTCTGCATCGACGCGGTCTCCGGCGCCGTTTTATGGACGCGGCAACTCGAACACGCATTCGAACCGTATATTCCGGTCGCGAACGCGTCGCAGGTTGTTTTGTTACCTTGCGGCGGCGACGCTCCGCGAAAAATGGTTCGTTTCGATCTCGCCACCGGAGCGCGACTCGATACATTTAGAATGCCCGAGGCCCTCGAAACGCTGCTTGGAAAACATCTAAAAAGCGTGACGGAGTCGGAGAAAACCGAGAAAACGCAGCGGACGAGGCGCAGCGGCCCGATTCAAGACAGAATCCGCGAGCTCGCGCAATTATATCAAATCTACGATAACAAATTGCTATTCGCGCGGCCGGGATCGGATGGATTTGTATCCGCGCTCGATCTGGCGACGGGTTCGATCGCATGGACTTCGAAACCCGTCGAGAACACGCGCATGAAATCGATATTATTTGCAAATAACGAAGTCCTCGTTCTTAAAGAATACAACAACGCGTCCGCCGGCGAGGAACTCGTCTCGCTCGATGCCCAGACGGGCGACCCGCGCATACTTATGAAACTCCCGTCGAATGCAAACATTGCGGGCATTCCGGCATACGACGCGTGCGCCCGTTGGCGCGAGCCCATGGTAGTCGCGCTCACGAGCAGTTCGGTTCGCGGTAATGTTAGAGTTGCCTCGACGCGCATCGATGCGCTCGATCTCGCGACCGGTCGAACGTGGACCAGTACGATGCCCGTCCGCGTTCGCGCCATCGAACCGCAGACCTTGCCCGGCATCGGTGCCGAGACCGTCGCAATCGCGTACAGTTATGAGTCCGACATGACCGATCCGCTCAACGAGATGCGCATCTTCAAGCGCGACACCGGCAACTACGCGATTGACCGCGCCTTTGCCCTGCCCGGACGTCCCTTTGGAATCGTAACAACCGATTCCAGTTTCGCGGTCCTCGCCCCGAAAGCTCAACAACCGGACGACGTGCAGTTGCTTCGCCTTCAGACGGCCCAGTCGACGGATCCGAAATCAACGACGACCGATCCACGACCCAACTCGCGCCCCGGCGCAGAATCCCGCTCTTCGAAATAGTTATGACTACAATAAAAGCAGCAGTGGTTACAATCGCGGCCTGCGCGGCGGAAATAGTATTATTTCAATCCGCCAATTTTGCCGCCGCGCAAAACGCGCGCGAACAGCTCGCGCTCGCTGAAAATCGCGCGGCGCGCGAAAAACCACAAAGCCCGAAGCAAGCCGGCCGCGTCGAAGGCGCCGAGCGATTCCAAGAGATCGATCTGGACGTGTTGCGGGCCGTCGACCGCGGCCTGAAATGGCTTTCGGACACTCAACAAACGAACGGTTCGTGGAAAGCGACGGTCGGTTTTAAATTAAACAATTCATTTCAATACGACGACGAAGTGCGCGATCGCGGCGATGTCGGCGTGACCGCTCTTTGCGCGATCGCATTTCTGGCGAATGGCCAGGCGCCGGGGCGCGGCAAGTATGGAAAAGTCGTCGATCGCGCCCTCGAATACGTTTTGAGCTGCCAGCAGAGCAATGGTTATTTTACAGTAAACGGCTCGCGCATGTACAGCCATGCGTTCTCGACGCTGTTTCTCGCGGAATTGATGGGAATGGTGAAACGCGACGACGTCCGCGAAAAGCTCGAAGACGCCGTCCGTTTAATTGTAGACTCACAAAATCGGGAGGGCGGCTGGCGATATGTGCCGTTTGCCCCCGAGAGCGACATGTCGATCACGGTGTGCCAGGTGATGGCGTTGCGCGCCGCGCGCAACGTCGGCATTCCCGTCCCGCGCGCGACCATCGATCGCGCCGTGCAATATGTTAAAGACAGTTCGAATCGTGATATTCAAGGATTCGGAATGGACGACGAGCGCGGCGCGTTTCGATATCAGAAAATAAATTATTCGCGCGCGACGTTTCCGCTCACCGCCGCGGGAATTGTTGCGTTGAACGGCGCGGGCATTTATTCCGATCGCGACATCGAACTCGGCATCGATTATTTAGAAAGACAGCTCGTGTCGTTCACCCAGAGTTACGGCGATTCCTACATGGACAGCCAGCGCGGGCATTACTTCTTTTATTATGGCCATTATTATGCCGTGCAGGCGATGTACACGGCGAGCGGCACGCACTGGGATCATTATTGGAAATATATAAAAGACGTTTTGATTAAAATGCAAATGAAAGACGGCTCGTGGCCGAACAACGTCGGGCCCGGCGAAGCCTTCAGCACCGCGACGGCGACGCTGATTCTTGAAATTCCATTTCGATATTTACCAATCTTTCAGCGCTGATTATTTATTGTGACAGGATCCTTCGAACCCGTTGATCCGCGCCTCGTCGCGCGACTCGACGCGCTGCGTGCGCGCGTCCAGCGTCTAGCGTGGACCCACGGATTTTCAAGCTGGCTCGCGTCCACGATCGGGCTGCTGATCGGATCGTTTTATTTAGATCGATTTCTTTCGCCTCCCCACGCGATGCGGCTGCTCGTGGCGCCCGCCGTTTGGGCTTCGATCGCGTTCGGTTTTTATTGGTGGGTTGTCCGGCGGGCGCGCGTGAAACTAACGATCGACGACGCGGCGTTGTTAGTCGAACGGACGTATCCGAATCTTAATGAAAGACTGATTTCGGCGGTCCAGCTCTCGCGAAATCCGGGAAATGCGCTTCCGATTTTGGTCGAACAGTCGATTCGCGGCGGAGAAGAGGCCGTTCGAAGTCTCGACTTCACCCGCGCACTCCAACCGGGAGCCTCGCGCGGTCGTCTCGCGCTCGCATGTGTAGCATCCATTTGCGCGTCCGGGCTAGTCTTAACACAACCCGATGACATCCAGGTGTTTTTGAAGCGTCTCGTCGGACTTCCCGTCGAATTTCCGCAGCGAACGAAATTCGACATCGAAGTTCCGTCGCGCGGTACAAATGTAAAAGTTACTCGCGATGGCGACATCATTCGTGCGCGCATTTCGAAGGGTTCGGATCTGGCGGTGCGCGTCACCGCGCGCGGAGAAGCGCCCGATCTGGTTGAACTGCATACTAGCGAAAATCAGATCATTCCTTTGTCGCGCATACCGCCAAACGAATATCTCGGACGTTTTCATAGCGTTCGCGGTCCCTTTGAGTTTTATGCAATTGGCGGCGACGATCGGAGTGAACGGCCGCGCGTAATTGTTGAAACCGTCATCGCGCCCACGCTTGCAAAGATTCACGTATCTGTGAAGCCGCCCGAGTACTCGACGCAACCTCCATTCGAGCGCGAGGGCGGCTCGTTTGAAGCACTCTCGGGTTCGCTTGCTACAATTCGCATCGAAGCCGCGACACCTGTAAAGAAAGCTCTTTTGCGATATCGCGGGAGCGACGAAGAGTTAAAATTCGTTCCAACAGATACGATCGGCGACGGCCCGGCCGCCGCGTCGTCCCGTTTCGTGACGGAAGTGCTCGTCGATAAGAGTTGCCGATATTCCGTGGAACTCGAGGACGCGGAAGGGCTCCGAAATCCGGATCCGGGCAGTTTCTCGATTGTTGCACTTGCCGACCGACCGCCCGAAGTGAAACTTCAGGTTCCGTCGCGAACCGAAATTGATGTAACGCCCGATGGAGTCATGGCTCTGCAGGCCAAAGGCGTCGATGATTTTGGCGTACTCGCGATGACGCTAAAATATCGCGCAAACGGGAAAGGAGTATTTTCGGAAATAACACTTCCGAGAATTCCAATTGCAACCACGGGCAGTGCTCCGAGGACGGAAAGCTCCCCAGTTTCTGTAACATTGGACGATAAGAGCGGTTCGCGCGCCGTCGTTTCGAGAATTCGAATACAACTTGCTTCGATTCGCGTCCCCCGCGAGCGCGATGATAAAAATCCGCCGACGGAATCGCTTCCCGCGGACAACACGCGAAGCTTGAACGAACGCGACAGTCTCGAGTTTTATGTCGAAGCGGCCGATGGCAGGAGTCCGAAACCGGGCACGGGCGAATCGTTCCATGTGCGCGCCGTCGTATTGCCGCAATCTGATATATTAAAAAGAATCACCGAGCGTTTTTCGCGCGCGAAGGAGACTGTTCAATCGCTTCTCGACCTGCAAAACGAGCGTCGGCGCCGCGTGAACGAACTATTAGATGCGTTCGATCGCCCGTCGATCAGTAGCGTTCTCGTCGGCCAGAACCGGATTTCGATCGATAGTCGCGCGCTTGCGCGAGAGTTTTTCGAAGGCGTTGAATCGGCGTGCGGCAACAAACTCGATCCCATCGCCGATGCCGCGTTCGCCGAACTCGAACGCCTGCGCGGCGAAATCCCCGCCTCGCTCGAAGATCCGTATGCTCCGGAAATCGCGCAGACGTTTATCAGTTCGATTCGATCGGGTTCGCTTGGCTCGCCGCAACAGCTTTCGGAACTCGCGGACATGCTCGGCGAAGCCGTCTCGATTGCGTCGGATCAGTCTCCCAATGCGGCAAAATCGCTGGATGCCGCACTTCTCGCCGTCGACGGCGGTGCAAGCCGCCTTGCACTCGAAAAAGCACGTTCGTACCAAGATGCGTCGATACAGTCGCTTGAGCGGCTCCTCGGTATGCTTTCGAAGTGGGCAAACTTCCAAGATGTCGTCACAGGATGGAAGGAACTCCTCGATCAACAAAAGTCGCTTCGCTCAAAAACCAAGGAACGCGCCCAAGTGGCTCCAACCCCAATCAACAAGAAGTAACGAAACACTCATCGCGGAAATTTCGTAACAAATAACGCCAGGTCCGGTTCGTTAACAAAGACACACCCATGAAAATCTATCGCTGGACACAATTCGCAGTGCTTTGCGCGGCCGCGTTCGTCGGCACGTCATTTCCGATCCGGGCTGCGCTCGATCCTGTTCCGCAAGACGAAAAACAGCTCAACGATCTTTCGCAAGAGCAGCTGCGCATCCAGCGGACGTTGACCCGTCTCGAAAAGACGATGGAAACGCTACAAATCCGCCTCGAAGCGGAAGGGCGCGTGCAGGCCGTCGAATTGTTAAAATCGGCGTTGAAGAAAGTCCGCGAACGGGATGATAAAAATGCGCAGGGGACGCTCGAAGAGCGCATGCGGCAAATCGAAGACGCGCTCAAGAAGGGTCTCGGGACGAACGCCGTCGAAGAGCAGGATCATTTAATTCAAGACATCGAAGAGGTTCTCTCCATTCTGCTCGATCGCAAAAGTCTCGAGCGCTTGAACGAACAATTGGAATTTACAAAAAAGGCAGCCGCGGATTTGAACCGATTGCGCGAAGAAGAACAGCGCCTTCGCGAGCAGACAAAAAAAGCGACCGACGCCTCGAAAAGTAAAGACGAACAGGCGTTTACAGATAAAATTAATAATCTTCTTGCGAAGCAGCGCGACCTCGACGCGCGGTCGCGGTCGCAGGAACGCGATTCGGGCGCGGCGGATTCCGAGCAGCGCGTTCGCGATCTCGAAGATTTGATGTCAAAGCAAAAGGCGATCGTGGACACGCTCAATCGCGAACCTAAAGATTCCGACCCGGCGGAAAAGAGCGTGGAGGCGGCCGCGAACGACGCGGAAAACGCCGCAAAGAATGCTGAAAAAGCGCTCCAAGCGCGGATGAACGCCAATCGCGCGTCGAAACTCGCAAAGGAAGCGGACAAAGCGCGACAGGAAGCGCAGAAAGGCGGCGCGTCCGCCGAACAAGCTAAAGAAGCGCTTGAAGAATTAGCATCGCAGGCGCGCGCCTCCGCCGATGAGCAACGCGCGCGCAACCAGGGAAAACCCGCCGATTCCGCCGAAGCGAAAGCGAATGAAGCGCAAGCAAAGGCGATGGAAGATTTGGCGAAAGCTATTGCAAATAACGACGCGAAACAGGCTGGCGACGCAGCCAAGGAAGCCGCGGAAGCATTACAAAAAGCCGCCGAAGAAGCGGAAAAACAGGCGCAAGCATCCGCCGACAAACTTGAGAAGTCCGCGGCGAAAGCTGCAGAAGAGGCGCAACAGAACAATTCACAAAACGCGGAAGATTTACAACAAGCCGCCGAAAACGCGAAAGCCGCCGAACAGGCTCTGAAACGCAACGATATGTCGGCCGCGCAGAAATATGCAAATGCCGCGCGCGAATTGGAGCGAAAGGCCGAACGCGATGCCAAGTCTGCAAATACTCCGGCGTCGATTGCCAAACGCCAACGCGGACTCACGGGCGACACGGATCGGATAAGCCGAACCATGAAGGCGAATGCACAAAAATCCGAGGAAGCCAAGGAGGCGGCAGCCGCTCTCGACCGCGCTCGAACCGCAATGGAAGAAGCCGCGAAGAATCTCGATCAAAAAGCTTCAGATCAAAAAGCGTCCGAGCAAAAATCCGCCGAACAAAATGCATCGAATCCCGCGAACTCAGCTTCGCAGGAAGCACAAAACCAAGCATCCGAAAAAGCCAAATCGGAAGCTACAAAAGCGCTCGAAGAGATAAAGAAAGCGCGCGATTTGGCGGCGCAGGACGCAAAAGCGAAAGCAAATTCACAGGGCCCGCGCCGCGAACAACTTGCGAAAGAACAAAAGGAATTATCAAAAAAGACTTCGGACGTCGCGCAGGAAATGAAGCAAAGCGCGCAGAATGGAGGCCTCACGCCGGAACAGGCGCAGAAATCCAAAGATGCGATGGATCAGGCGTCGAAATCCATGGATCGCGCGTCGGAATCACAACAAAACGCGCAGTCCCGCGAATCCGCCAAGAATCGGCAGCAGGCGGAAGAATCTTTAAATGAAGCGAAGGACGCGCTTCAAAAGAATCGGAAGATGAATGAGGAGACCGAGAAGCTCGCAAAAGAATTAGCAAAGCGACAGGAGGACATCCGTAAACAAATTCTAGAACTTGCTCAACGACTGAAGGACCGCCCCAACACGCCGCGTCCGCAGAGTTTGAACGATGCACAAAAGAGCGCGCAGGACGCCCAGCAGAATCTCGAACAAGGCGATCCCGAGTCCGCGCAACCGCAAGAGGAAAAAACCGAAAAATTCCTCGATCAAGCGAAGGAGGAAATTGAAAAGGAACAACGCCGTTACTTGCGATTGAAGCAGGAAGAATTGTTATTTCGGATCGCCGAAGAACTGAATTCGATGGAGAAGGAACACGATCAGGCGATCAAAGAAACCCACGAGGTCGAGGGAAACCGCCATGCGCGCGAATTGTCGCGTCCCGAACTTGCGCGCGTGATTCGCGTCGGCAAGAACGAACGCGCCCTCGGTGAGCGCGCCGCGCTCATCGGCGATGCGCTCGAAAAAGAGGATTCCGAAGTTTTCGCCGATTCGATGAAATCTACAAATGAGGACCTGCTGCGCGTCGGCGAATTGATGACGGACGATCACCGGACCGACGAATTCATACAAATCATTCAAGAAGATGTACAAAAGCGCATTGGACGGCTGAAAGAGGCGCTCCGCAATGAAGCCAAGCGCCGCCGCGACGAAAATCAACAGCAGCAGCAACAACAACAAAAGAATCAACAAAACAATAAAGACCAACAGAATAATGGGCCGCAGAAAGACCATCTCGTCCCCGATATGGCCGAATTGAAAATGTTAAAATATCTCGAGGACGATCTTTCGTCGCGCACCACGCGCCTCATCGAGGCCGCGAAAAAAGAGGAGGGTTTCGACTCCTTCCTGCGCGCGGAATTGAACAGGCTCGCGAGCCGGCATTCGCGCGTCACCGAAATGTTTAAGAACTTCAAAGTCCATCTCGGCATCGACAAAGACGAAAACGAGAATCCGGACCAGGATCCGTCGAACCCAACCGATAAAAAGGAAGACAAGAAATAATTATGAATTCATTACTAAAAACGGTTCTCATCGCCGGCGCCGCCTTCGGCGCCGTTCTCGGGACATCGAGCGCCGCAAATGCACAAATATCGGGCGGTGGCGGAAATCCCGAGCAGGAAATCAAAGATCTCTTCAAAAAAGTCGAAAAAGACCTTCAGGAAATCGACAAACTCCTGCTTGAAGCCGGCAAGGACGCGCCGGCTATACAAGTAACGTCGGCGAATAGTAAAGACGTGGCCAAGGACGCGCTAAATCGCCAAAAGAAGGTTTCCGAAAATATACAAAAAATCCTCGATTTGATTCCCGACGGCAAAGGCGGCAGCGGAAAGAATTCGCAACAAAACCACGGATTGAGCAAGCCGCCGAAAGGCGGCGGCAAGGGTTCGCAGGGCGATAATAACAATCCCGACAACAAACCTTCCGGCGAGCAGCCTCAGCAACAACAACAAAACGACGAGAAAACGGCCAACGGAGCGGGACAAGCTCAAACGCTTCCGCAGGACGGCCAGCAACCCAAGGATCCGAAAGGCGGCGGCAATCCAGATGATAACAAAAAATCGAACGAACCGCCGAAGAACGGACAACAAAAGCCCCGCGATTATGATACAGAACGCGTGAAACGCGATCGTGAAGCGGCCGATCGTTGGGGCGATCTGCCCGAACATCTCCGGCGGACGTTTTCCAACGAAAACACCGGCGATCTGCCGATGCGTTACAGAAAGTGGATCCAGGATTTCTATACTCGCACTTCGAAAAGCGGCTCCGGAAAATAAACGATTCAACTCCAAGGTAAGCAGAATATGAAAACTTCTTCGCTCCTTAAATTCACAATTTTCCTCGGCGTGGCATTCGGCGCGGCGCGGAACGTAAATGCACAAATCGCCGGCGGCGGAAATCCCGAGCAGGAGATCAAGGAGCTTTTCAAGAAAGTTGAAAAGGATCTTCAGGAAATCGACAAACTCCTGCTCGATGCCGGCAAGGACGCGCCCGCCATTCAAGTGAGCGCGTCGAACTGTAAAGAAGTCGCCAGGGACGCGCTGGGAAGACAGAAACTTGTTTCTGATAATATTCAGAAAATCATGGACCTGATTCCCGAGTGTCCGGGCGGCACTTGAATTAATAACAAGCCGAACAATCACGGACTAAAGAAACCTCCGCGTGACGGACAGGGTCAGGGTCAAGCGAACAATAACAATAATACCGCCGACAAACCCTCCGGCGAACAGCCAAAGCAACAACAACAAAACGAGGAAAAAACCGCCAATGGAGCCGGGCAGGCGCCCACGCTTCCGCAGGACGGAAAACAGCCCAAGGAGCCAAAAAACGGCGGCAATCCCGAAGATAACAGAAAATCGAACGACCCGCCGGGGAATGGACAACAAAAACCGCGCGAATATGATACAGAGCATGTGAAGCGCGATCACGAAGCGACCGACCGCTGGGGCGATCTTCCCGAGCATCTCCGCGGGACGTTTTCGAATGAAAAGACCGACGACCTGCCCATGCGCTACAGAAGGTGGATTCAGGATTTTTATACTCGCACTTCGAAGAGCGCCTCCGGGAAATAACAGTTCGGAGCCGGAACGAACGCGTGGGCGGATTCAACCGTTATATTCACGGCGCGGCGATGCGTTCCCGAGCCGTAATTGTATCAATAGTTATTATTAGTGTGTTCGCGCCGTTTTGCGCCGCCGACGACGAACGCAATCGCGCCGCTTCCGTCGCGGATCCGAAAGCGCTGCAACAGGTCGTCGCACGCCAGCAGGACGCTTCAAAAACAAATTCTAAAGCTAATGATACGCCGCCGCCGGTCGCGGGCGAAGGCACGCTGGCGGATCCGGCGTTGCGCGCGCAGATGCGCCGCGCGGTCGATCTAGGGCTTCGTTTTCTTGCAAAGCGACAAAACCAGGACGACGGATCCTTTGCTTTTTCCACCGACGAATCGCCGGAACGACGCGCGCCATTCGCCATCACGGCGCTCGCCGCGCTCGCGTTCATGGCCGACGGAAACACGGAGACGCGCGGACCCTATGCGAGAAATGTCAAACTCGCGATCAGTTATATATTAAAAAAAGCGGATTTCAGCGCCGATCGATATGAAGCCTATCTCGGCGCCGACGGCGACAATCTCTCGCGCATGCACGGCCACGGTTACGCCACACTCGCGCTTTCGCAAATTCTCGGCATGGGCGGCATCGCCGACGGGTCGGCGCGCCGCGATGAAATATTAAAGATACTTTCGGCGGCCGTTCATAAGATCGAGAGTTCGCAGGGAACGACCGGCGGATGGTATTATACACCTACGCGCAACGACGACCACGAGGGATCTGTAACAATAACGATGGTGCAGGCGCTGCGCGCCGCGAAGGACGCCGGAATCACCGTCAATTCAAATGTTATAAAGCGCGCCGTCGAATATGTTCGAAAATCACAAAAAATCAATCCGGCCGAGCGCGACAACGGCGCGTTTCGGTATCGCATCGCCGATCGCGAAACCTCCGTGGCGCTGACGGTGGCGGCCATTTCCACGCTGAACGCGACGGGAGATTACGATTCGGAAATCATCGACCGGGCGATGCGTTACGTGCAGTCGGAACTGAAAACGCGGCGGCGTCAAGGCTACAATACCAACACGGAAAAGTGGCCCTATTACGAATTGTTATATCTGGCGCAGGCGTTTCGCCAGTTTCGCGACCCCGACGTGTTCGCCGGCTGGTATCGCGGCGCGGTCGTTCAATTAATAAGCTCGCAGAAAATTCTGGAGCACTCGGAAACGCGCGAGGAAATCGGATTCTGGAACGACCCCTACGGCCGCGTGTTCGGCACCTCCGTGTGCGTCATCGTTCTGCGCACCGAAGACTCGTACCTCCCGATTCTTCAGCGGTAAGGTCCGATCGGGCGGCAACCGCCGCGGGAAAGTAGGATATGTCGTGCGTTGCGCGCCGTCAGATCGACCGCGCATGCCCGATTGTCCCCCAGCGACCCTATGAGAGATCGACTTCGACTGTCCGCGATTCTTTGCATTGCGTCGGCGCCAATTGTTGTAAATATTCAGGACGGCGCCGAGACCCGCGACGCGCAACGCGCGATCGATCGCTACAGAGATTATCTATCGCGAAAACCGTTTCATGAGTTTTCATTCGATAAACTCGTCGAAGCCGCCGTCGCGAAGAATCAACTGAAAGAACTCGTCGATAGTTATGAAAAGGCGCTGAAAGACGATCCAACCGACCGCTCCGCGCCGATCGTGCTCGCGCGGTTGTATGCAAAAACCGAACGGATCGAGAATGCGATACAATTATTAACGAAATCCGACGTGAAGGAACCGCAGACCGCCAGACTGCTCGGAGAGTTTTATTTAAAACGCAACGATCCCAAGCAGGCGCTCGCATCGTTCGAAAACGCGGCCGCGAAAACCGACGATCCGCGATTCGCGCAGGAAGTCCAGCGCCTGCGGGGACGCGCATTCTTAGCATCGGGCGATCGTACAAAAGCGAGCGACGCCTTTCGCGCGATCGCGCGCACCGAACCGAGTAGTTTTAATCTTCGACTCGAAGTCGCGCTGGCGCTCGCGCAAAACGGATTGCAGGACGAAGCGATCGTTGAATTTAAAGAAACGGAAAAGCTCGCCGGCGATGACCCGTCAAAAAGGTGCCGCGTGCTCGTCGAAATGGGCCGTTTGCAGGAACAACAAATAAAAATCGACGACGCGCTCGCGACGTATCGCACGGCGCTCGCGCTGATGGGGCGCGGCAATTGGTTAAAAAAAGACGTATATAATAAGATTCTCGGAATTCATAAACGATCGGGAATGCTCGACAAGCTCGCCGCCGCCACGCGGGGCGAAATACAACAAAATCCGAAGGACGCCGATTGCCGCGAATTTCTCGCGCAGGTTTATGAAGAATCCGGAAAGCGCGACGAGGCCCGCGGAGTCCTCGACGACGCGGTGAAGGATTTTCCGGACGATATAAAACTCAGCCGCCACTTATTGACCGTTCTCGCGGCCGCGAACGCGAAGGATCGCCTGATCGAGGAATATCAGCGCGTGCTCGCGCGCCATCCCGATGAAATCGATTTGTATATTGAACTCGGAAAGATCTTTGCCGAAGACAAACGCCTCGAGCAGGCGAAAATACAATGGGAAAAATTATTTCAACAGAAAATCAAAGATACGGATCTATGCATTCGGCTCGCGGATTTATATAACTTTTACGGCATGGAGAAGGAAGCGATCGCGATGTACGAAAAAGCGATCGAACTCCAGCCTCGCGAAATGAGGCATTATAACGATCTCGCGGCGTTCTTCGGCAGGCGCGAACGGGCGCCCGAAGCGGCGGCCGCGCTCGAGCGCGCCGAAAAAATCGCCGAGGGCAACGCGTCGATGCTCGAGCAATGTTCACAATCGTGGGTTGAACTCAAAGACCTGAAACGCGCGCGTTCGACCCTCGAAAAAGCGATCGCGCTCCGCCCGAACGATCCGCGATTATTATCGACGCTCGGCGATTTACAACTCGAGTCCGGCGATTTCGCGGCGGGTTCGGCGACATTACAACAATCGATCGATCTCGCGGAGGAAATGAATCTCCGAGTGGCGTCGGTCGACCGGCTCCTGCGCGCGGCGCGAAGCAACAATCAACTCGCGGCGCTGCGGGCGGCCGCCCGAGAAAAAGTAAAGAAAGACCCCGACCGCGCTTCGTATTTGATATCCGGAAAACTCGCGATGCAGGAGCGCGATTTTACATTTGCAGTGCAATTGTTCGAAGGCGCGCTGCGCCGCGAGCCCGGCCTCGAGGAAGCTCACAAAAACCTCGCGCGCCTGCATGAGGACGCGGGCGAGCCCGAACTCGCGCTGAAGCATTTTCAGGCAATTATTGATAAATCGCCGCAAAGCCGCCGGCAGTATCTGAAGGAAATCGCGCGCATCCATTTGTCGCTGTTCGATCAGGAGAAAGCGCTTTCTTTATATGAAGAAATCCTCAAGTCGTCGCCGGACAACCCGGCCGCGTTCAAAGAGGTCGCCGAATTATATTTTCAAATCGGATTATACGATAAATCCGCCGAATGCCTGCAGCAGGCCGTGCGGCTCCGCCCCGAGGAGGGCCGTTACAAACTCGATCTCGCTAATATTTATAAAAAATTATCGGAACCCGAGAAAGCGAAGGAAGCCGTGATCGCGGCCATGCGTTCGACCGACGACGACGTGCGTGAAAATGCCCGCAAACGATATTATGAATTGCTCTCCGAACTCGGACAGATCGAAGACGAGACACGGGCCCTGCGGAAGCGCGTCGAGGACAATCCGTATGATTCCGAAGCGCCGCTCCTGCTTTCGGATATATATATTCGAGAATTCGAATATCAACTCGCACTCGATCTCCTCGACAATTTATTAAATTATCAACCGGACGATGCCGCGCTGCTCGCGCAGCGCGCCCGGATTCTCTCGCTCGTCGAACGGCACGACGAGGCCGTCCAGAATTACGAGAAATTATTAAAATTACCGAAAAGCGACCGCGATCAAATGGCGCTCAAAATCGCCGAGGAGTGGATTCTCGCGGGACAGGTCGCGCGCGCGTCGGAAGTGGCCGAATCGGTGCGCAACGCGGATCGCGCCGCGAAACTTTTTAGTAAATATCAACTGTTCGACCAGGCCGCGGGCTCGCTCGAACGCGCCGCCGCAAAGAACGGGTCGGACGCGAAATTGCAATATAAATTATTCGAATTGTATCGTCAGCGCGGCGACCGCGAAAAAGCCATGGCGACGCTCGAACGCGTGCTCGGCCAGGTTGGCGACGATTTCGAAACGCTCGTGCAGCTTGGAACTCTCTATTTCGAACTGGGGCGCAAAGACGACGCGCTCGCCTGTGGAAAGCGTCTGCTTGCGGCCGTTCGCGTCGACAAACGCGACGAGAAGGAAACGGACGAGCAGCGCTCCAACCGTTATGATTATAATGACAGTTGGTATTATTACGATTACGACGATCGCGCGCAGGCGGACGTGAATAATCTCGCGCAGACCCTCGGCTCGATTCAATCGTATTTCGAATCGAAGGGGATGCTCGAGGAATTCGCGGAATTAATAAAAGCCGAGACGCGTCTCCAACCTCGCAACATGCTCGTGTATCAATGCGCGGTGAATTTTTTAAGTTATGATCATAAGAATCCGGAGGAGGCCGCGGCGCTCACGGACGAAGTGCGCGCGCTCACGCTCGATAAAGGCATATTTCCGCCGAACTACACGGCGCGATCGTGGGAGGCGTACCTCGACGACCGGACGCAGCACGTATTCCGCGACGACCAGCCCGCGGCGGAGAATCGCATATTACAATTAAAGACCGCTCTCGGCTTGCCGCTGCCGGTCGGCGCGGCCGCTCCTCCGCCGCTCAAGACGGCGCGGCTGCACGGTCTTATCGAACTCGCGAACCTCCTCGACATCGGAAGGCACGAGGAAGAAGCTAAAACAATACTAAAAATCGCGCTCGCCGAATTTCCGAAATCGGCGCGCCTGCACGCCGCCCTGATCCAACGCTGCATGCGCGATAAACAATTTACCGAGGCGCTCGCGTTATCTCAATATTTACTTTCGATCGTACCCGAAGAGGGCGCCGAGGCCGCGGCGCGCGAATCCGCCGATATGAATTTCCGACAACGGCGCCGCGACATGCTGGAACGATTTCCGGCGCACGTGCGACGCCGAGTGAAGGCGCAGGATCTCCGGCGATTGTTTGAAATAGAGATGCCGGCGCCCACGGAATTGGCATCGGGCGCGAACAGTTATATTACCGAAAACATGGTGCGCTTCGCGATCGCGACGGCGTTCGCCAAGCTCGATCGCAAGGACGAGGCAAAATCGGTATTTTTACAAATCGAGATGCGCGGGCATGAGGATTTTAATACTCTTTCGACGGCGGCGCGGTTGATGTTTGATTATGGACTCTACGAAGGCACCGAGCCGCTATTTGATAGATTGAGCGCAATCGAGAAGAATCACGAACGCGACGGCATCCTCGGTTATATCAAACCATCGGAAAACGCGGTGGCGACGGCCATGGTTTGCCGCGCGCGCATTCTCGAACTCGGGGGCCGGACAATCGATGCCTACGATCTATTGCGAACCCACGGACAGACGGGGCCGTGCGAATTATTATTAACCAATAACAAAGCCTTTTCCCTCGCGGAGGCCGAATATAAGAAACGCTACGACACCGCGCTCGCGGCGTTCGCCGCGGCGGACAAACCCGCCGCGCGCGAAGCGGTGCGAGACGCCGCGATCCGTTACGCCGAGATTTTACAATTTCAGAAAAAATTCGACGATGCGCTGGCTTTTTATGTTTCCGTCACGGCGAAACTTCCGGACGAATTTGATATTCAGAATGTCGTCGCGCTGCTGCAGGACCGCGCCGAACATTATGAAGATGCGATCGCGACGCATTACAAAATGATACAAAGAAAACGCGAACTCAATCGAATCGCGAACAAGGATGCGGAACCCGAGCCGCGCAGAATCCAACCGACTCCCCCTCCGGCATCCGGCGGCGGAGGCAACGAATGGGTCTGGCAGAGCCTCGGGAGTCGCTACGGCTGGGGAAGCGCTTCGCGCAATGCTAAATATTCAGTGCGCGAGAATTACGTCGCGATCATTAAATTATATCTCGATCGTAAGCTGACGGCGAAAGCGGCCGACGTTTTGCGCGATCTCGCGCGCGACGACGTGGCGACGTTCCGTTGGATGTCGTGGAATGTCGTCTCGCTGATCGATAATTATAATTTCGGCGCCGTCGCGCTTCCGATCTACCGTCTGTTATACGGCCACGAGCCCGATAATACAGATCTTGCCCGCGGCTACGCCCGGGCGCTCGTCGCAGCGAATCAATTGGAGGAAGCCCATCGCGTGTTGATTCTAGTTGTTAACAAACGGGGAACCGCCGCTTACGCGCAGGACGAAGTCCATCAGGAACTCGCCGCGCTCGAGGCGCGCATGGGCAAGAACAAATCGCAGTCGATCGACGAATTGCGCGCCGCGGTCGAGAAAGATCCGAAGAATATTAAACAAAGACTCAAATTCGCCGGGCGCCTGTTTCACGATCGACTGTTTCCGGAGGCATTACAACAACTTCGCGAGGCCGAGAAACTGGCTCCGCACCAGGACGAGGTGCTCTCGCTCTTGGATCGTTATATCCGGGTCAATGGTAATATTGACGAACTGAAGGCGCATTTGCGGAAGAAAATCGAACACGATCTGAGCGAACCCGCGCAGTCGGCGATTTCGCTCGCGGAAATTCTTGTTTATGAAGGCAACATGGCCGCCGCCGAGGCGCTCTTGAACGAACCGCGCGTCAAAGCCGCCGCCACCGGCGGGGAGTTTAAGTTATCGACATGGTATCAGCAGCATCAACTGTACAAAAAGGCCTCCGACGCGCTCGAGCGGGAAATCGCGGAGAAAGGCCGGACCAAAGATATCTTGAATCAAACGATGCTGCGGCGGCAGAAACTAAAAATAATATTAAACGATCTTCCCGGAGCGATCGGAATTGCCGTGGACGCGATCAAGGACGCCACGGGATTTCAGGCTAAGGAGGGAATGTTTACGCAATTCGTCGAATTGTTTCGGGGCTTCAACGATCTTGATATATTAAAAGACAAAGTCGAGTCCGTCGCGGCCGCCGCGTCCGGCGAAACGTCGAATCTTATCCGCGCCGCTTATTGCGTCGCCAATGCGGACGCCTCGGGCGCGGAGCGCGAACTCGCCGAGTTGACGAAAAAGCCGTCGAATGTTTATTTATATCCATTGCGAATGTCGCTTGCGCGCGGCCGCGGCGATCATCGGGCGACGTTGCAGTTGCTTGAAAAGCTCGAGAAGATCAACCCCGGATCCGAAACGGGAACCGTTTCCACATCCGTCGGAATGTTAACAGAACGCAATCTGCTTCGCGTCGACAAAGGAAATGTACTGTTCACCCTCGGCGAGAAGGACGCGGCAAGAAAGTTATGGTTGCAAATTCTCGATCCTTCGAAAAGCGAAGACCGCCTGACGCTCGCTACAATTTATGAATCGCACGATCTCGTGGACGACGCCATCGAGATGATTCGCGGTTATCTCGAAAAGAACGGCGAACGAAATGCGCAAATATTGCAGCGCATGGCCCTTCTTTATATGAAAAAAAAGGACCATGACGCGGCGATCTCTTACTTTCGCAAGGCCGACGTGCTCGCGCGGCGCGAGGCCGGCTCCGACGGAAACGGCGAACGCGCGCCGCTGACGGATGCCTATATTCGGGCCGGAAGACTTAAAGAATATTATTCCGAACTTAAAGAGAACTGCGCCAAGGATTCGAAAGATGCGGATAGTTTATTTACGTTCTCGCAAGTCGCCATGCTGCTCGGCGAGGAATCCGCCGCCATCGACGCGATGCAAAAAATCGCGGCAAGGCCCGGGTCCGAAGCGACGGCGCTTCCGCAGCTTCTCGAATATTATCAACGAGCGGGCGACTCGGCGAAAGTCATCGACATCCTCGAAAAAATGGCGGCGACAAACCAAAGTCGCTGGAATCGCAACGAACTTTACCAACAACTCGCCGGTATTTATATTAATAAAGGGCAGACAGACAAAGCGCGCGAAACGCTGCCGAAAGCGTATGACGATCCGCGAAACCTCTCCGCGCTGGTCGAGATGGCGCGTTTTTATACAAATTTAAGACTCCACGAGGACGCGCGCGTCTTGCTGGAACAAGCCCGCGACATTGAGCCGAACGTGGAAACCGACGACGACTCGCTCGCGAGATCTTATTTTGAACTCGGAAAATATAAAGAAGCGGTCGACTCCATTTTTCGTTATCTCCGGCATCCGCAGCAGGCGCCCAGACTTTATAGTTATGCAGAATTCGTACGCACGGCAGCGGACAAGTGCGGCGAAGACGAAACATTAAGAAAAGAGATCGCGGATCGAACCGCCGCCGGCGCGGGGACCGGGAACGCCGCGCTCGCGTTGCGCGAATTGAAGATTCGTGCGGCGATGCTCTCGCTTTTCCGCGCGAATTGGGAGGATGCGATATTACGATTTTCCGAACTCGCGGGGGATATTCCGAGCGATTGCGGCGTCGCGGCGGGCCTCGTCGGCGCCTATACGGGCGCCGGCCGTCTCGAGGAGGCCGATGCGCTGCTGCCGCGCCTTCAATTATTATATTATCAATACTCCGTCGCGTTTGATAATTTACAATCGGGCGCCGTCGAGGCCCGCGATCAGCAGGCCTCCAATTTATATTACGTCGGAAGTGCCGACGCCGCCGTGTCGATGTGGTCGGCGGCGCCGCGCAATATATTTGCAATCGAGAATTCGCGATGGCTTTCGATCGGTTCCGCTCCCTCCAACGAAGCGCAAGCGAGCGCCAACCTCCTTCGACGGTGCGAATACAAGCGCGCGCTCGCTCAGTTGGACGCCGAGGCACCGATGATGGGCGGTCAAGCTTGGTGTAATATAACTTATATCGAAGCGCTCCACGATTCCGGCGATGCTAAACATGCGATCGAACTCTATTGGCGCCGGATCGCCGACCCGCTCGGCGCCGGCCGCAACACCGAGGGCGATTATTCTTATTCTCAGCAAAACCGGTCGGGCGCATTCACGAAATGGTGCTTTGAGGACGGCGTTCTCGATTGGGCGGAGGCAGGGATACGCAAACGTTTGCAAGTCTCTCCGGACGATCCGACGCTCGATCGAATATTAAGATCGACGCTGACAATTCGACATCAGTATGAAGAACTTCTCGAATGGACGCGAAAAAAGACGCAGCGATTTTCCGGAGGCGGCGAGGATCCGATCGAAGTTTATTATTTGAAAAAACTCGAACGTTATCCCGAGGCGCTGAAAATCGTCGAGGAGAACGCGAGGAGATTCAAGGCGTCGATGGGCCGTCCTTATCAATTCGCGGAGAGCGCCTCGCGGTATGCGCCGGCGCAGTTCGCATGGTCGAATAATAACGGTTCGAGATATTATGGTTATGGTTATGATTCCTATTCGGGCGTCCGAACTTCATCGAACGATTTTCGAATCTATTACGATTTCGCCGCGCTCGCTTTCAAAGTCGGGCGGCGCGACGACGCGATGCGCGCGGAAAACGAATTGGTCAATCGCGAAATGATGACAAATCCGGTCGGCGATGTTTATGAATCACTCGTGCGATCCTATGCCGAAGTGCGCCTTCCCGACGAAGTGGATCGCGTTTGCAAACTCGCCAACGAAAAGAACCCCGATCGCGCCATGGACACGGGCATGATTCGCTGCAGGCTCTATTCCTTATTGAAAAACAAGGAAATGCTCGCTTCCGCGATGCGAGACTATCTATCGGCGGCCGACATCCAACTCAAAAAATGGCCACATTCGATATCCTTAAGAACGGCCCGCGCTTGGATGATATCGCAATACGGCGGCCCCAATTCGTTGCTAATGGAAGATGCCGATTATCATCACAAATACTATCCGTTTTCCCCCGTCCCCGATTTGTATCGAGGATTTGCGCGCCTCCGCGAGGGCAAGAGCGGCGATGCCCTCGAATTATTTCAAAAGGCGGATGAACTCGCGCGGAAATTCGGACGCGACGAAGACGACGTATTGTTATACGGTCGCGGATTCGCTCTCGCGGCGCTTGGCCGCCGCGACGAAGCGCTCCCGCTGCTCCGCCGGGCAATTGCCATCGACGACCAATCCGCGTTCGCGGACGCAGCGCGCGTATTGATTAAATAATAATTAATTCCTTTATAAATTATCCTCCATTAACCATACCGGCAACCGAACGCAATGCCAGTCAATCCTTATTATACACTTCCGGCGCTTTTCGCGCTCGTGCCCTGGGCGCGCGCGCAGGATGCGAGCGGCCCGGACACGGCGTCGCGGGACGCGGGACACTCGATCGAGCGATATCGCGACTATTTATTAAAGAAACCCTACCACGACTGGTCGTTCGACAAACTCGTCGAGGCCGCCGTCGCGCAAAACCAACTGAAGGAACTCGTCGCGTCTTATGAAAAGACCGTCAAGGACGAACCCGAGAATCGCGCGGCGCGCGTCGTGCTCGCGCGCATGTATGCGAAGGGCGATCGAGTGGCCGATGCGTTAAAATTACTAAAAGAGATCGCGCCCTCCGAAGCGCCGCTTTCGAAATTGATCGGAGAATTATATTTAAAGAATAACGATCCCAAATCGGCGGTCGCGGAACTCGAAAAAGCGCTCGTAAAAACGGATGATATTAAGTTTCTTCAGGAAGTGCATCGACAGCGCGGTAAAGCATATCTCGCGACGGGCGACCGCACGGGCGCGGCCGCGGCGATTCGCGCCATCGCGCAGACCGACCCCGCGAGTTTTAATACACGTCTCGACGTGGCGTCCACGCTCGCGCAAAGCGGTTTGAACGAGGAGGCGACCGCGGAGTTTCAAGAGGCCGATCGCCTCGCTGGAACTGATAATTCCAAGCGCTGCCGCGTTCTGGCGGAACTCGGACGGGTGCAGGAACAACAATTAAAAATGAACGATGCGCTGGCCACGTACAGGCAGGCGCTCGCGCTGATGGGAAGAGGCAACTGGCTCAAGAGCGACATTCAGGGGCGTATTTTATTAATACACAAACGCGCCAACAGTTTCGACAAGCTCATCGAAGATGCGAAGAATGATATATTACAGAAACCGCAGGACGCCGATGCGCGGGAGTTTCTCGCGCGAGCGTTCGAGGATGCAAACAAACTCGACGACGCGCGCGTCGCGCTCGCGAAGGCCGTCGCCGATTTTCCCGACGACCTGCGCCTCAGCCGCCGGATGCTCGGCGTGCTCGGAAAATTAAAATCAAAGGATGACTTGATCGCCGAATATCAGCGAGTCCTCTCGCGGCATCCTGAGGAAATCGATTTTTATATCGAGCTCGGGAGAATCTTCGCCGACGACAAACGGCTCGAACAGGCCCGCGTGCAGTGGGAAAAGTTATTTCAACAAAAACTCAAAGACACCGACACGTGCGTCCGGCTCGCGGCGCTTTATGCATTTTACGGCATGGAACGGGAGGCGATGGCCATGCACGAAAAAGCCATCGAGCTGCAACCGCGCGAAATGCGTCATTATGCGGACTACGCGACCTATCTGTTGCAACATAACAAAACGAAGGAGCTCGACGCGCTATTGGAAAAAGCGACGGAGATCTCGAAGGGAAACGCGTCGATGCTGGAGCAGGTCGCGCAGGCCTGGCGAGAAACTAACAATAAAAAGCGTGCGCTTGAAGTATTACAATCGGCGGTCGCGCTCTTGCCGTCCGACGCGCGATTGTTATCGACTCTCGCGGATTTACAATTCGAGAACGGCGACGAGGAAGGCAGTTCCGCGACGCTACACCGAGTCATCGATCTCTCGGACGACTCCAACGCGCGGGGCGCGGCTGTCGATCGTTGCATTCGCACGGCGCGGAAATCCAAACAGCTCGAAAAATTATTAGCTAAAGAAAATGCCGCCGTCGAAAGCGGCGCCAAAGAGCGCGCGCCGTATTTGATACTTGGAAAGTTCTTTACGCAAGAACGCAAATTCGCCGAAGCCCAGGCCATATTTCAAAAAATGCTTGAATTCGATCCGGCGAGCGACGACGCCCGGAGACAGCTCGCGCGCCTGTACGAGGATCAGGGAGAATTCGAAATCGCGATACAACAATATCAGTCGCTCGTCGATAAACAGCCCGCCGCGCGACGGAAATATTTGAAAGAAATGGCCAGGATTTACATCGCCCTTTACGATCAGGACAAGGCGTTTTCTTTATATGATGAAATCTTAAAATCGTCGCCCGACAACGCGGCCGCGTTCAAGGAGGTTTCCGACGCGTACCTGCGGTTGAACTATTTAGATAAAGCGGCCGAGTGTTTACAACAGGCCATCCGTCTCAAACCGGACGACGGACGTTATCATCTCGCGCTCGCGGCCATTTTCCGCCGCCAGAATGAAGTGAATAAATCCGAAGGCGAAATCGCGCTCGCGACGCAATCGAAAGACGAGGAAGTCATCGCCGACGCGCGAAAAAAGTTATATCAACAGTGGAGCGAGACGGGACAGCTCGAGGAAAAAATCCAAACATTACGAAAAAAGACCGACGAAAATCCATACGACATCGACTCGCCCGTGCTGCTCGCGGATATATATATTAAAGAACTCGAGTACCAACTCGCCGTCGATATGCTCGACAAACTTCTTAACTATCAACCGGAGGAGCCGCGCCTTCTCGAAACCCGCGCGCGCATCCTGTCGTTGCTCGACCGGCACGACGACGCGATTCGCGACTACGAAAAATTATTAAAACTGCCGAAAGTCGATCGCGATCAGATCGTGATGAAAATCGCGGGCGCGGCGATGGACACGGGCGACACGACGCGAGCGTCGGAAGTCACGTCCGGCATCCGCGCGCTCGACAAGGTCGCCGAACTATATAAAAAACACGACCTGGTCGAACCGGCCGTCGCGGCCATGGAGAAGGCCGTTTCCCAGTCGCCGAATAATATTAAATATCAAATCCGGCTTTCGAGACTTTATAATCAATCCGGGCAGCGCGAAAAGGCCGCGCAGACGCTCGAGCGCGCGCTGGGACTGGCTGGAGACGACTGGGACATCCTGGTCGCGCTTGCGACGATTTATAGCGAACTCGGAAAGAAAGACGAGGCCGTCGAATACGGCAAACGCCTGCTCGCGGCCACGCGCTCAGATACTAACGATCGCGATTCGCAGACTCCCGCGCAATCGACTCGCTATACTTCCTATCGCGACGAATGGGATTATACAGATTACAATGCGGCCATGACCGCGCAGGCGATCGATTCGATTCGCGCTTTCTTCGAGGAGCACGGCTACGCGGCGGAATTCGGCGACGTCATCGCCGATGAAGTCAAACTCCAGCCCCGCAGCGCCGTTTTATATCAACAAGCCGTCAGTTTCTTTCGCTCGCAGAAAAACGCGCAGCTTTCGTTGGATACAACAACTTTCGTGCGCGCGGAAACGATCGGAAAGAACAAGATTCCGAAAGGATATTCGCGAAACGAATGGGAGGCGCTGATCGCGCGCAACTGGCGCGACGCCAACCGAATGGATCTAAAGACTTCGGAGAAACGCGCGTTCACGTTGCAGGAGTTATTGGAGAAACCGGGCGCGGACGCCACCGAGTTCGATTGCATGGAACTCGCCGATCTGTTAGATTTGCAACGAAAGGAAGCGGACGCCAAGGAAATTATAAAGAATGGAATTATTCGATTTCCGAATTCGGCGCGCCTTCCGGCCGCGCTCGCGGCGCGGTTCGAGCGCGACAAACATTATGATGAAGCGGTTCAGAATTATGAAAAGTCGCTCGCGCTGCTTCCCGAGCCCGGCAGCGAAAAACTCGCCGCTGAAAAGATCGACAATGCTTTTCGTAAACAAAAGAGATATCTTCTCGACCGTTTCCCGCAGACTGTCCGGCGCCGGGTGAACGAGGAACATCTTCGGAAAATTTATGAAACTGAATATGTTAGAATCGACGAGGTCGATACGAATCCCGGCGGACGCGTGACACCCGTGGGCATTGGCATCGCCATCGCGCGCTGTCTCGCCCGCGGAGGGCGCCGCGACGATGCCCGCGGGGCGTTGGCCAAAATTCAAATCGGCGGCGATCTTCGATGCATGATCTCCGTCGCGGCGGTGTTTTTCGACAACGAAATGTATGAAGATGCGGAGAAGTATTATTTACAAATGTCGGAACGGGCGATCGCGCTCGATTCCGATCCGATACTCGGATATGTAAAACCCGCGTTTTATCTAATTAACGACGGAATGTCGAAATTGGCGCGAATTTACGAGAAGCGGAAGAAGTTTTATGAAGCTTACGATTCTCTGCGAACGTGGGGCGATCCGAATGCCGCGGAATTGCTTGCGACGTCGAATAACATATTTCCGGTTCTCGCGGCCGAATATACGAAAAAATTCGAGGCGGCCGCCGCGGCGCTTCCGGCGTCTCCGCGGCCGGAACAGTGCTTCGACTTCCGCGATGCCGGCGTCAAATTCGCGGAGTGTCTTCAGTTTCAAAAGAAATACGAAGACGCGCTGAAGATTTATAGATTAATATTACAACAACTTCCGGACGATTTCAGCATCCACAAAGTGATCGCGGAACTCCTCGAACGCAGCGGAAAATACGACGATTCGCTCGCGGAATATTATGCTTCCGTCAAACGGAAGCGCGAATTGAATCGGAGTCCCGTGCGGGACGATCCCCCAAAACGTCATGAAATCGCGCCGCTGTCGCCGCCGCGCGCGTCGAAGAGCAGCGACGAGTGGATCTGGAGTAATTTACAATATGCCCGCGGATCCGCCGGGGGTCCGAGATTTCCGGTCAGCTCGGATTACGCTGCGATTATTAGAAATCTTTTGGATCGCAAACAATTGTCGAAAGCCGCCGACGCGTTGCGCGATCTCGCGCGCGAAGACATGGGCACGTTTCGCTGGCTCGCGTGGGAACTCGGCGAAATCGTCGATCGTTATAATTTTGGACCCGTCGGGCTTCCTGTTTTGAAGCTCCTGTATAGTTATGAGCCGAACGAATATTCAATCTGGCGAAGTTATGCAAAATCGCTGATCGCCGCGGATCAAGCGGACGAAGCCGTGAAAATCTTGAATTTGCAACATTCGCGCGCCGGAAACGCCTGGGCCGAGAGGGAGATTCAGGATCTGATGACCGCCGCCGACGCGAAAATCGGCAATTCGAAGAAGGAAACCGTCGAATCGCTAAAGTTGGCGGTCGAGAAGGATCCGAAGAATATTAAATTAAAGACAAGGCTCGCGAAAAAGTTTTCGGCCGAAAAGAAGTTTACGGAAGCGCTCGCCGTTGCCCGCGCCGCCGAAGCGCTCGCGCCGCATTTGGAAGAGGTGAAATCCCTTCTGCGGAATTGTCTGCGCTCCGCCGGGGAATTCGACGGGCTTAAAGTACAATTACAAAAAGAGATCGCACAGGGATCCGATACCGACGAAACGCTTTCGAATGCGTTCGAACTCGCAAATATTTATTTTTCCGAGGGAGATACGAAGAAAGCGGACGACGTGCTCACGGAGGTCTCGCGGCGCGTTCCGGCGACGCGGCAACGCTCGTCCATCGCGGCTTGGTACGCTTCCAAACGGATGGACGCGCGCGCCGTCGAGACGATCGATCGCGAAGTTAATGATATTGGCAAGGGGCAATATCAATTCGCACGGATGACGGCGCAACAAATACAATTTAAATTAGTAAGCGGCGACCTGCCTGGCGCTCTCGATTCGGCTTGGAAGCGCATTGAGCGATCGGCGAGCCTCGGCGAAAAGCAAACGACATTCGAGAGTTTCGCCAATCTATTACGAAATATTCCGAATTTTGATATAAAGAAAAATCAGGTCCTCGAGATCGCGAGAAATTACGTCGGGCCCCGGGGAAATCTTTATCGCGCGGCCGCGATGATCGCGTCGGGCGACTGGAACGAGGCCGACGCCGAACTCGCGGCCGCATTCGCGCAGGATCCGAAATTTTTATATGTATTTCCAATCCGGATCTCGCTCGCGCGCGCCGCGAACGACTGGACAAGAGCGCTCGAACTCGTCGGAGAATTGGAAAAACAGAACGCCGGATCTGAAGGCGCCTCGATTTATACAGTTGCCGGGAATATGACGGAGCGCGACACGCTCCGCTCGGAGAAAGCGCAGCTGCTCCTAAAGCTCGGCAAGCGCGACGAAGCCTTGAAAGTTTATATGGAGATCGCCGACGTCAACCGGCCGGAGAACAGGCTGATCCTCGCAAATATATATTCAACGAATGAATTGTATGATGAGGCGGTCGAAATGTTAAAAAGTTATCTCGATCGCGTCGGCGAGCGGAATTTTGCCCATTTGCAATTGCTCGCGAGACTTTATTTGAAAAAAAATAAGTACGATCTAGCGATCGAGGCCGTCCGGCGCGGACAGATTCTCAACAAAGAATCCGATAATCGGATCAACTGGGACATGGGGACGGTGAATCTCGGATTATTCGAGATTTACCTGCGCGCGAATCGGATGCCCGAATATTTAAAAGACCTCCGGGAAAAGCTGGCGGCCGATCCTGATAATTCGGAAACTTTAAAGGAACTCGCGCGAGTCGCGTCGTTCTTGAGCGAACGCGACGCCGCGATCGCCGCGCTCGAGAAAATCGCCGAACGGCCGGGCGCGGGAATGGATATATATCGATCCATCGCGAATCATTATGCGCGCGCCGGATCGCTTGACAAAGCGATCGGGTCGCTCGAGAAATCGATCGATCAATGCACAAACGAATGGGAGCGTCGCAGTCTCTCGTCGCAGATCGCCTCGTGGTATCTCGAATCGAAGAATCTTGAAAAAGGACTCGAGTTCCTGAAGCGCGGCCAGGAATCCGCCGAATCCGCCGACGGCAATTTTCGCGTGGCCAGCGAACTGGCGCGCAAAGGATATTACGAAAACGCAATCGAATTATTCTTAAAAACGCGCTCGATCGATCCGAATTATCCGATCATGGACCGGTCGCTTTTCGATTGTTATAAACAAACGGGAAAGACGCGCGAAGCGCTGGACGCGGCATTTCGCGTGTTGAAGGATCCCATGGCGCCGAATGCTTATTTTAAATTTTACGAACGCTTCGCGGGGTTTGCCGAATCCGCGGGCGAGGAGGCGCGCGTCGCGGCCACCCTCGCCGCGTCGCCGGGAGACCCGGCGTTATTGCACGAATCCGCGTTTCTCGCGCTGTTCGGAAAACGATTCGACGATGCGATTCTTAAATTTAGCGAATTGAAATCCAAACTGCCGGGCGACGTGTCGCCGCAATGCGGACTTGCCGTTTCTTTACATTTAGCGGGCCAGTTCCAGCGCGCGTTCGAAGAATATCAAATACTCTATCGTTTGCTCGCGCGCTCCCCCGACGCGGCGATGCGCCGTTGGGACACGATGGAATTGTATCGACAGGCCGGCAATCTCGCTCTCCGCCTCAAGGGGCCGCAGGCGGCGCTGGAGGCGTGGCGCGATCCGTTCCTTCGCTCGCCGGAGCGCGTCGAATCCGGATCCTTTAATTACTATTCGACTTCGTATTCGCGCGCCGAGGAGGCGATGAATCTTTATAATCACGGTTATTATAAAGAATCCGCCGCGGAACTCGAGGATTTCATGCTTCGCAAGACGCGGCGGGACTGGCAGACGATCGAAGAGCACGCGCGCGCGATTTACGGAACCGGGGATCGCGATCGGGCCGCGGCCGAATTGTGGTGGGAGATCCTGAAGCCGCTCGACGAATTCGCCGACGAATTCGGATCTCAGAATCGTGAATATGATTATCCATGGCAGAACCGCTGGGGGTTTTTATTAGAAATGGCTCTCGAGAACGGCACGCTGCCCTCGCTGGAAGCCCGCGTATTGAAGGAACGCGCGGCGCACCCAGAAATTGTAACTCTCAAGACTTTACATAAGAGAATTCTCGTGGAAAAGGAGGATTTCGCCTCGCTTGCGGCGACCTATCTAAAAGAACTCGAACAAAAACCCGAGGATCTGGAGGCGCTGTCCGAACTCGCCGGTTGTTATTTAAAATTAAATCGCGCGAGCGAAGCCCTTCCGGTCGCGCGGTCGTTCGCTTCCCTTTCGCGTGCGAATTTGCAACAATCGGAAGTTGTAACATCTCGCTCGGGACGCAACTCCGCCAACCGATTCCGCTTTGCGGGAACCGGCGGCAATTCCGGCGGAGGTTCCAGTTATTCCTCGGGCTCGGGGGACGACTCGTCCATCGGAGCCAGCGCGCAACTGGCGGCCGTATACAGGAAGCTCGGGAACGCCGCCGAGGCCGATAAGTATGAAAGCGAAGCGCTCGTCCAGCGTCTTCCCGGCACGTACGGCTATCGAAGCGATGTATTTACAATTCTGGCTCAAAAATACGAGCAAGCCAATCTATACGATGACGCGGAACGATGTTATGAACTCGCGATCGCAAAATTCAGCGAGCCCGCGGGGTTGAGCGATGAATATTTAGATAATGTAAGACTTAGCATCTTCGAATCGTTAATAACAATGCAGCTTCGCGCCAAGAACCGCGAGAAATATGCCGCCGCCGCGGATCGTTATATTAAATTGCTAACGAAAGAAATCGACGCCGAGCGATACGATTCGAATCTGCGCCTTCGCCGCGCGGAGACGATCGTCGCCCGCCGTGGCGATTTGGCCCTTGCGCAAAAGGACGCCGAGTTCTGTCTAAAGGAACTCCCAGACTCCGCCCAAGCGCGCCTCGTCCTCGGCTGGGTGGCCTTTCGGAAGGGTGACAACTCCGGCGCGCTCGCGTTTTTCAAGCAATCCGAAGAGCTTTCGAACGCCGAGGGTGTGCCTCCGAGCGCAGATTTGCTCTATGGGCGCGGACTTGCGCTCGCCGCGGAATCAAAACTGGATGAGGCCCGTCCAATGCTCCGTCGCGCGCTCGCGAAATCCGCAGTCCATCCTGCTGCGGAGGAAGCGCGTAAACTGTTAAACTAGCGAGACGTATCGACTATTTCGTCGGTAACACAGCGTCCAACCGCGCCGCGTTGCCGATAGAGGATCTAAATGAACCGCAACGCCCACCCTGCAATTGTTGCGAGTATCGCCCGCCTGAAACGGCGTTCGATGCTTGTTACATTTATTCGCGCCGAGCTTCGATGGCTCTTTTATGCATTTTTAGCATTGGCCGCGGTCGGAGCCGCATGGTTCGCGCTGCCAATATTAGGATTGACGGCGGGACGCGCGCCGTTTCCGATATTTATAGCATCCGCCGCGGCGGTCGCGCTCGCGACGGCCGGCGCGATACTACAATCGTGGTTCGAGCGTCCGGCGCCTGTAACTGTAGCAAAAGCGTGGGATGACAATTCGGGAGGCAAAGATCGCCTCGCGAGCGCCGTGCAAATCGGCGAAGGGACGACGCCGATGTCGCGCGCCCTCATCGACGAAGCCGTTCAATTATCGAAACGCGTCGAACCGGCGCGCGTTTTCCCCGTCCGCGTTCCGCGCGAAGGCTGGTGGCTGCCCGCGCCGATCGCGATGACCGTCGCGCTTACGCTTTTGCCGGGCTGGCTGAACGCGGGACCGACGCCAAATCCGATTGTAACAGAAGCGCTTCATAACGAAGCCGCGAATATTAAGAATTTTGTTTCTAAAGAAAAAACGAAGGAACTCACGCCGCACCGCAAGGAAATGCTCGAACGCCTCGAGCGCCTCGCGATGGATCTATCCAATGACAAAGCGCGCAAAAAGGAAGCGCTCGCCGAATTGTCAAAATTAATGGACGATCTCAAGAAAGACAAAGAAGAGCAGGAACAGAAAAAACTCGATCTGGAAAAACTACTGAAGAATTTCCAGAATAACGATAAGAATCGCGAATTGAGCGAGGAGATGAATCAAGGCAAGTACGACGACGCCGCGAATCGCATCGACAAACTGCTCGACGAGTTGAAAGAGCAGAAGAAAAAGAAAATGGAGCAAAAGGCTCCGCAGGACGACCTCGCGAAAATCGACGAGAAGATGAAAAAACTGCAGGACGTCAAAGCGCAGTTGATGAAGATGCTAAAAGTGAATATGAATATTAAGAATGCCAAGGAAGTCATGGATTTCCTCGGCGATCTCGAAGGAGCCCTCGGCGAACTTCCCGATGAGGAATTCGTCGACGGAAAACCCTGAAGCGGTTTTGGCACATGCAGCCGCCCGTCGGGTGGCCCAATCGTCCGGTTGAACCAAAGGCTCCTTTCTAAACAAACCAAAGCCGGCCACGCGACCATGGAGAATTTCCTTGGCGACGAGGCGAAGCGAACCGCGAATCAGCGCGAAGATCATAAAATTACAATTCGCGAACAGAAAGGTAAGAGCGCCTTCTCGCAAACGCAGGTTGCAAACGACGGAAGCAAATCGAAACTCGCCGCGAAAGAAATTCTCGCGGCCGAAAAACACGCTGCCGAGGACACGATCGAACGGCAGGACGTGCCGGCCGGTTACCGCGAGTACTTGCGCAAATACTTTGATGGCATCCAGCCAGAAGTCACGGAGCGTGACGAAAAGAAACAATCGGAGGATGCTAAGAAAACAAAAGCGGCGAAGTAACAGTTCGCGTTGCTTACATATAGTTTTCGGCGGAAATTCGTTTCCGCGGAGGCTTGTTTTTAATTTAGATTTAGCAGTCCCCGGTCGTCGATTGAACTTAGTATTCCCCCATGGCCCAAAATTCAAGCGATATGAAGCAATCGGAATCGGAGTCCGCGGAAACGCGCGCGCGCGTCGCGGACTTTCAGGAAAGTTTTAATAGACTAAAGAAAGAGATCGGCAAGGAAATCGTCGGATACGGAGAAATTGTCGATCAGGTTCTGATGTGTTTATTCGCGCGCGGCCACGTGCTGCTCGAGGGCGTGCCCGGCCTCGGCAAGACACTATTGGTAAGAACGCTCGCTCGCGCGGTGAATCTCGAATTCTCAAGAATACAATTCACTCCCGACCTCATGCCCGCCGACATCGTCGGCACGAACGTCGTGTCGATCGCGGATACGGGCGAAAAAGTATTTAGATTCCAGCGCGGCCCGGTATTCGCAAATGTACTATTGGCCGACGAAATCAACCGCGCGACGCCGAAAACGCAGTCCGCGTTGCTCGAAGCGATGCAGGAACGCCACGTGACGGCGGGCGGCACGACGCACGCGTTGCCCGATCCGTTTCTCGTGCTGGGAACGCAGAATCCCATCGAAATGGAGGGAACGTATCCGCTCCCGGAAGCGCAGCTCGACCGGTTTTTCTTTAAATTAAAGGTTGGATATCTCGGCGAGGAAGATTTATTAACAATGATCGACCGCACGACGGCGACGAGCATTGCCGACATCAAGCCCACGCTCGACAGTGAAAAGATACATGAAATGCAACAAACGGTGCGGGAAGTCGCGATCGCCGAGCACGTAAAGCGCTACGCCGTCCGCATCGTGCGATCGACGCAGCCCGAAAACGCGGAAGCGCCGGAAATCGTGAAACATTATATTAAATTCGGCGCGAGCCCGCGCGGAATCCAAACATTAATTCTCGGGGGCAAAGTGCGCGCGCTGCTCGACGGCCGGTTCAACCTCGCGTGCGAGGACATCAAGGCCGTCGCCGTCCCGGCGCTGCGGCATCGCATGATACTAAATTTCGAAGGCGAGGCCGAGGAAAAGACGACAGACTCGATCCTCGACGCGATCTTGAACGAAGTCCCCGAGCTCGTCCGCCAGACCGCGAAAGCTTAAATTAGTTTAATTATAGAGCCGCAGCCCGGGAATGCCCGCGACCACCGAACGCAAAGGGCTCGAATTCGACGGCGAATTTCTTCGCAAACTCGAATATTTAAATGTAGTCGCGCGAAAAATCTTCGCGGGCTCCCTGCGCGCCGACCGCCAGAGCCCCCGCCGCGGCACGAGCGCCGAATTCGCGGACCATCGCTCCTATTCGGCGGGCGATGATTTTCGCCACGTCGACTGGCATCTTTTCGGCAGGCTCGAGGAATTATTTATTAAACGATTCCGCGAGGAGGAGAATTTACATTTAACCGTATTGTTAGATTCGAGCCTTTCGATGGAATCCGGTCAAATCAATAAGTTCAACTACGGAATGCAGGTGACGGCGGCGCTCGCGTACATCGGCATGGCGAACCTCGACAGCGTCAACGTGCTTCCGTTCGGCGACCGCCTCCGCGACGGCATCTGGAAAATCAAGGGCCGCGGAAAAGTCTTTACGTTATTCAATTATCTCAAATCGCTCGAACCCGCGACGACGACCGATTTACAGAAATCGTTTCGCGAGTTCATTCAACGCGAACGGCGGCGCGGCGTCGTGATCGTCGTCAGCGATTTTTATGATTTTGAGGGCATTCAGCCGGCGCTGAAATTTTTGAAGTATCCGAAGAACGATATATTTGTCATCCACGTCGTCGACGAGACGGAGGAAAAACCCGACGTCCGCGGCGACTTGCGCCTCGTCGACTCCGAAACGGGCGGTTTTCGCGAAATCAACGTCACCGACGCGCTGCTCGCACGTTACAAAAAGGCGTTTGCCGAACTGTCGGAGCGCGTCGAGACGTATTGTATCAAAAACGAAATGGGCTACGTCCGCGCGCGAACGACGATTCCATTCGACGAACTCGTGCTGGGCATCCTGCGACGCGGAGGATTGATCCGTTGAACTTCGTGGCGCCGTTCGCGTTCGCGTTGTCCGGTCTCGCGGCGGCGGTAATCGTATTATATATATTAAAAGTCCGCCGGCGCGCGGTCGTCGTTCCGTATTTGCATCTTTGGCAAACGCTCGCGGCCGAGACGCGCTCGGTGACGCTATTCAAGAAACTGAAGCGCCTGCTTTCATTATTATTACAACTGGCAATTCTCGCGTCGCTGATTTTCGCCGTCGCGCGTCCGTCGCTCGGCGGCGACGCGGCGCTTCGCAAACATTTCGTCATGGTGCTCGACGCGTCCGCCAGCATGGGCGCGAAAGAATCGGGCGGCCGCACGCGATTTCAGCTATTAATGAACGAAGCGCGCCGGCTCGTCGAATCGCGCAACCCCGACGACGACTGGATGGTCGTTTCCGCGTCGGATCGCATCGACGTTTTAAGTAGTTTTACAAAAAGCACGATCCGGCTTCGCGGAGCGCTCGACGCGGCGAAACCTTCGATCCACGAATTGAACGTCGGCCAGACCGTCGCCTTCGCCCGCGAAGCGACGCGCGACAAAAAAGCGCCGGTATTGTTATTTTTATCCGACGGCAACGCCGGACAACTTCGCGCCGCGATCGACAAAGACCCAAACGCCCGGTTGATACCGATCGGCGAAGCGCGCGAAAATGTCGGAATTGTAAGATTCAGCGCCCGCAAGAATTCGTCGCTCGGAACCGATTATATTATCGCGACCGTCAGAAATTACGGCGATAAGGAACGCGCGTTTCAGATGGAAATCGCGCTGAACAATGTAACACAAAAAGTCATTCCAAAGAAACTCGCGCCCGGCGCCGAGGAGACCGAGAAATTACAATTATCTCTTCCGCAGGGCGGGACGCTGCGGCTCGTTCTGAAGTTCGATACAAATGCAGAACCCGCCGACGCGCTCGAAATCGATAATGTTGCATACGCGATCGCGTATCCAGAACGATTGCGCCGCGTCGTGCTGGTGACGGAACAACAGGGAATGGAGACGCCGTTTCGCATCGCGTTCGAATCGATGGCCGAGGTCGTCGACGAAACGAGCATCGCCGTGACGGCCGAGGAATACGCGGCGCTGAAGCCGGAGGAAAAGCAGGCGGATATTACCATTTGTCACAACGTCCTGCCGGCGGACCTGCCTCCGCGCGGAAATATTATATTAATTCACACTCCGATGCCGTCGTTTTTGCCCGCGAAAATCACGGGCGAGGAGGCGGCGCCCACCGTGCTCGACTGGGATCGGGAACATGTGTTAAATCGGTATCTAAATTATCGGGAAATGAAGCTTCCGCGCGCGAACCTGCTTCAACTTTCGGGGAGCGCGGGAGCCAACATCGTCGACGGCGGCGATTCGCCCCTCGTCGCGGCCTTCGATCTTCCGGACCGGCGAGCGGTTTATATTGCATTCGACATGATGTCCGAAATGTTTCCTTTCCGACTCGCGTTTCCGATGGTGTTGCGGAATTCCATCGCCTGGTTCGAGACCGAGGAAGACGTCATGTTCGAAGATACTTATAAACCCGGTTCCCTGATCCGGCCGCTTCGCAAATTGAGCGTCGGCAGCGTGACGGCGAGATATATCAAAGGCGTCAAAGAGAATAATTTAACAATACCGGTGGCCCAGGGTCAATTCCAATTCGAGGATACCGAGGAAACGGGTCCGGTTTATTTTCGCATCGGCGACCGCGAATACGCAACCGCGATCAATCTGTTCGAACCCGCGGAATCGTCCATTGCGCCGCAGACCGCCGACATTAACGATCCACCGGCGACCGGCGGCGCGTTCCGGCTCGGCAGCGGCGAATTGTGGACTTATTTTGCGATGGCGGCGCTCATCCTCTGGGCCGCCGAATGGGCCCTCTACCACCGCCGCGTGACGGAATAACAAATGAACGGGTTCATACAGTTCTCGGAATCGTTGTGATTCAGTTCGAGCATCCCATATTTCTACTGGCGCTCGCAGCGCTGGCGCCGTTTTTATTATATGCGTCGTGGAAGAGTTATGCCGACTTGAAACCCCGCCGAAAACTAATATCATTAATTCTGCGCGCGATCGCGCTGGCGTGCATCGTATTCGCGCTCTCGAAACCGGTGCTGACGCTTCGCAACACCGACGAAGCCGTGTTATTTGTAGTCGACGTGTCCGACAGCGTTGCGCCCGAGGCGCTCGACGACGCCGTCGATACAATACAAAAACAGACAGCGTCGCTCGGATACGGACAGTCGGCGGGCGTGATATTGTTCGCCGGAAAACCGAATCTTGCATTTCCGCTCGAGCGTCGGAAAATCGAATTGAACGAATCATGGAAGCGCAAGATTTTCCATCGCCGGGAACGCGATCGGATCGCCGCGCGGATTCGCGAACTCGAGCGCGGGGATTTGAAACCGAACGAAAGATCCGAATTGGATAAATTACAAATCGAGAAAGCCGAAATCGAGTCGTGGCGCAAGGACGCCGGAGTCGATGATACAAATCTCGAATCTGCGTGCCGCCTCGCGCGCGCGACGCTGCCGGCGGAGGCGCGGCGCAGAATTGTAATGTTCTCCGACGGCAATGGCACGCGCGGAGACATGACGAAGGAAATGCGCGAACTTTCGCAGGCCGCCGTTTCCGTACATTCGGTGGCGCTGAAGAAAAAGGACGTGCCGGAGGTCCTCGCGGAGGGCCTCAACGCCCCCGCCGAGGCGCAGGTGAAGGCTCCGTTCGATCTTGAATTTACAATTCAATCGAATCGCGCGACCGACGCCGAAGTGAGAATCTTTAGAAACAAATTTCTGATCGCGACGCGCGATCTCGCGCTCAAGGAAGGTAAAAATGTACTCGAGATTCCAAAATTAACATTGGAGGAAGGGTTCCACGAATTCGAGGCCGTCGTTTCGGCGAAGCAGGACACCATTCTCGAAAATAACATTGCGCGAACGGCCGTCCGCGTCGCCGGACGTCCGAAAGTATTGTTAGTCGAGCGGGAGTCCGCGCAGGCGCGCTACCTCGAGGACGCGCTCACGGCGGCCGAAATTCAAGTCGAGGTGCGTCCGCCGGGAGGCATTCCGGCGGAAATGAACGATTTGTTGAATTATGACGTATTGATATTTAGCGATATTTCGGCCGATCAGATGACGCTTCCGCAGATGGACATGGTGAAACGCTACGTCCGCGAAATGGGCGGCGGTTTTATTATGATTGGCGGCGAGCACAGTTTTGGTCTCGGGGGATATTACAGAACTCCCATCGAAGAAACGCTGCCGGTCAAAATGCCGATTCGTAAGAATATCGAAAAACCGAATCTGGCGCTCGTGCTCGTCATCGACAAATCCGGGAGCATGGAAGGTCAGAAAATCGAAGTCGCGAAGGAGGCGGCGCTGGCGTCGGCGGAAGTGTTAAAACCGAACGATCAGTTCGGAGTTGTAGCATTCGACAGCCTCGCGCAGTGGCTTTGCGAATTGACGAGCGCTTCGGAATTCGACGCGATTTCGCAGCGCGTGGCGCGTCTCGTGGCGGGCGGCGGAACGAATATTTATCCCGGTCTTTACGATGCCTATCAGGCGCTGCAAAATTCCGACGCGAAATTAAAACATATAATTCTAATGACCGACGGCGTGACCGAGGGAAGCGGTTACGAGGAACTCGCGTCGCACATCGCGGCCGACGAAATTACACTTTCGACGATCGGCATCGGCGAAGACGCGGATCAGAAGTTTTTGCAGGATCTCGCTTCCGCGGCCAACGGCGAGTTTTATTTTACAAATGATTTCAATACAATTCCGCAGATATTAACGAAAGAAACGCTGCGCGCGTCGAAATCGATGCTCGTCGAGGAGCCGTTCGTCCCGAAACTCGTGGCGAAATGCGACGCGGTCAAGGGCGTGGACCTCGAAAAAGCGCCGTTTTTGTTAGGATATGTCGCGACGCAGGCGAAAGAAACCGCGACGGTGGCGCTCCGCTCGGATTATGGCGATCCGATATTTGCATTCTGGCGCTACGGGCTCGGCCATTCGGCCGCGTTCACGTCGGACGCGAAAGCGCGCTGGGCCGGCGACTGGATCGGTTGGGAGTATTTTTCGAAATTCTGGGGCCAAATGATCCGATCTGTTATGAGTACGGGCGCTCATAAAGATTTGAGATCGCGAAGCCGCGTTTCGGTGCAGGACGGAGTCGCTACAATTACGCTCGACGTCCGCGGGCGCGTCGGCGAATTCCGCGACGACGTGCAACCGGACGTTTCGCTCGTCGAAACGGGCGCCGAGCCGAAGGGTTTGGAAGTGAAACATATCGCTCCGGGACTTTTCACGGCGGAGTTTCCGATTGCTAAATATGGAGAATTTTACCGTTTCATGGTCGTGCATCGCCAGAACGGCGAACCCGTCGACGTGCGGGCGCTCGCGGTGACGGAATCCTACTCTCCGGAGTTTAAGAATCCGCTTCCGAACGAACTATTATTAAAGGAATTGTCAAAAGCCACGTCGGGAATCTTCGATCCGAAGCCGGAACAGTATTGGGCGTTCGAAGGCGAAGCCGGGCGCACGCCGCAGGATACGTGGTGGTGGTGGCTCGTGGCCGCCGCGATATTGTTGCCGATCGACATCGCGACGCGCCGGCTCGGCGTCTGAGTTTCGTTAATTATTAACTTTCCTTCGCGATCGCTTCGTTAAGCGAACCCGTCCGGTATCCCGCGAGATCGACGGCGATATATTTGTATCCGGCGGATTTGAAGAAATCCACGATCGCCGCGCGCTCCTGCGGCGCGATGGATTTTAAGATTCCTTCGGCGTCGAGTTCGATGCGCGCGACGTCGTGATGATGGCGCACGCGGACGATTCGATACCCGCGCGACCGAAGGAATTCCTCGCATTTGCCGATTCTATATAATAATTCCGGAACGACGGCCGTACCGTACGGAACGCGCGACGAGAGACATGCGCTCGCCGGTTTTCGCGAGAGTTCATCGAAACCCTCGACGGCGAGCAGCGCGCGGCAGTCGTCTTTATTAAAATTAGCTTCGCGCAACGGAGCGAGAATTTCGTGTTCGCGCGCGGCGCGCTGCCCGGGCCGAAAATCGCCCGCATCGTCGGTGATTTCGCCGTACGCGGTCGCCGCGAGTCCGCGTTTTTTTTGTATCGGTTCGAGAACTGTAAACAACTCCGTTTTGCAAAAATAACAACGATTCGGCGAGTTTTCCAAATACGAAGCATTATTCAATTCGTCGGTTTTGATAAATAAATGTTCCACGCCGAGCCGGGCCGCGCACGCGCTCGCGTCGCGACGGTCGCTCTCGGGATACGACGGCGAATCGGCGGTCGCGGCGAGCACGTGCGACGCACCGAGCGCGCGGACGGCCGCCACGAGCAGCGCGGAGGAATCGACGCCGCCCGAGAATGCTACCAATAGCGAGCCCGCGCGCTGGATATTTATAGTAAGCGCGTCGCGTTTCGCCTCGAATTCCAACAAATTCACGACTGAATCGTAGCACACTCCGCCGGCGTCCCCACGGGCCGACCTCGTTCGCGGCGTCGCCGGACGCGCGTCCATCGGTTACGATTCAGCCAATGGGCGAAACGCCTGGAATTCAAGCATTGGAACTGCCGGCGCGCGCGGACGTTGTCGTCATGGGCGCCGGGCCGGCGGGGCTGTTCGCCGCGGCCGCCGCGAAGACGGAACATCCGGAACTCGTTGTGCTCGTCCTCGACCGGCGGCCGTTCGCGGGCGGCCAGGTCCCCGTCGCGGGCGGCGGGCGCTGCAATGTTACAAATGCGGGGACGCTCGCCGACCTCATGTCCGGTTTCGGCCGCGACGGCCGCTGGCTCGAGCCCGCGTTTCGCCATTTCGATAATATTAAGATTGTCCGTTGGTTCGAATCGCGCGGCGTGCCGATGAAGGAGGAGGAGCACGGGAAAATTTATCCGACGTCCGACGACGGCGCCGATGTCCAGAATGCTATTATTAACGAAGCAACCGGTCTCGGCGTATCGATCGCGCTGCGCACGCGCATCGAACAAATCAATGCGGAAAATAATACAATACAATCCATCGTCGCGAACGGTAAAACGATCGAATGCCGAACGCTTATTATCGCCGGCGGCGGCAGCGGCCCCAAACCGACGCCGACGTCGGGCGTCGGCATGGCCACGGCGCTGGGACATACTACAGTTCCTCCGGCGCCGGCGCTCGCGCCGATTAAATTAACCAATCGTCCGGTCGAGCCGCTCTCGGGCGTTGCCGTCAACGCGCGCGTCTCCGCAGGACCCGCCGGGTTTTCTATCAAAAAACCGAGGGTTACAAAAATCGGCGATTTATTATTTACACATTTTGGCCTTTCGGGCCCCGTCATTCTCGATTTGTCGCATCCGATCGCGCGATTGACGGCGCAGGGCGAACCGTGCGAGCTTTCGCTCGACCTCCTGCCGGACGTCGACGACGCGCGCGCTCACATCGACGAATGTTGCAAAAGCGACGGCGCCAAATCGATCAAGAACGTAAATCTCCCCGGCATTCCGCGCCGCGTGTTCGAACATTTGCTTTCGTTATTACAAATCAATCCGGACCGCCGCGCGTCGGAGTTGCGCGCGCCCGAGCGCGACGCCCTCGCGAAAATCGTTAAAGACTGGCGATTTCAACAATTCGAGGTCACGTGGGCCGGCGCGATGGTCTCGGGCGGCGGCGTCGCGCTGAATGAAGTCGATCCCAAGACGATGGCGTCGCGCAAAATCGCCGGACTGTTTTTCGCCGGAGAAACATTAAATATACAGGGCGAGTGCGGCGGCTATAATTTACAAGCGTCGTTTTCGACCGGCGCGCTCGCCGGAATCTGCGCGGCGCGGCACGCGGCCTCCATCGCATCGAAACATTAGTTTAAGACTATTTCTACGGCGCCGGGTACGCGACTTCGCCGCCGACGATCGTCCGAATCACTTTTGCATTCAGCACCGCTCGCGGATCGGAATCGTCGACGAAGTTTTTATCAAATATAGTCAAGTCCGCGACGAAGTCTTTCTTTAGTCTTCCCCAATCGTTTTCGTGGAACGCCGCGAACGCCGCGCCCGTCGTGAACGCGGCGATCGTTTCTTTCATTGTTAACGTTCGTCCCGGGCCGAAGCGTTTGTTATCATTCGAACCGGGATCCCGCAGCGTCAGCGCCGCGTAAATCCCGAGCCGCGGATCGTGCGACTCCACCGGGAAATCGCTCCCGAACGCGAGCGGAATATTCAATTCAATGAATTTTCCCCACGCGTACGCGCCCTCCATTCTTTGATTCCCGATACGCGCGGGCGCCCACGGTCCGTCGGATGTCGCGTGCGTCGGCTGCATCGATGCAATCAATCCCAATTGTTTGAAACGCGCGAAATCCGCCGGCGCGACCACCTGGCAATGCTCCACGCGCCAGCGCAAATCCGGACGCGAGACCGTTCCGAACTTTTGTTTAAATACAGTTTCGTAAGCGTCCAAAACGAGCCGGTTGCCGCGGTCGCCGATCGCATGCGTGCACAATTGTAATCCGCGATCCGCGCACGCCGTCGCGAGTTTAATAAAATCTCCGCTTTCGATCAGTAACAAACCGCGGTTCGCCGGATCGTCGGAGTAGGGCTCCAGCATCGCCGCGCCGCGAGAACCGAGCGCGCCGTCGGCGTACGCTTTTACGGCCCGCAATTCATAACGATCACCCGCGCGGGCGGCGGCCGGCGCCGCGTCGGCCAAAGCCATTCCATAGATTCGAAGTTTTAATTTATGTTCGCGGTCGAGTTCTTCGAGAACTTCCTGATCCGCGATGCCGAGGCCGGCGTCGTGGACGCAAACGAGCCCGGCCGCCAGCGATTCTTTTTGTGCATTAAGATAACCGCGCGTCCGATCGGCGCGGCCCGGCGCCGGAATCGCGCGCGCAACGAGTCCCATCGCATCATCAATAAAAACGCCCGTCGGTTCGCCCGACTCGTCTTTAATAATCCTGCCGCCCGGCGGATCCTGCGTCGAGCGCCCGACTCCCGCGAGTTTCATCGCCGCCGCGTTCGCGAGTCCCGCATGGCCGTCGACGCGCACGAGGAACGCCGGCCGCGCGCCCGTCGCCGCGTCGAGCGCCGAATGCGTCGGGAATTGTTTATGGATCCATAAATTCTGGTCCCACGCACGCCCGAGCAGCCAGCCGTCCGCGTGTTTTTTTGCAAACTCCGCCGCGCGCGCGACCATTTCCGCTTCTGATTTCGCGCCGCGCAAATCCGCGCGCTCGAGTTCGAATCCTAAATTTAACAAATGTCCGTGCGCGTCGTGCAATCCCGGGAGGACGACGCCGCCGTCGGCGTTCAATACATGCGTTCTCGGTTGAATTAAACTTTGGACGTCCGCATCCGAACCGATTATCACTATTTTTCCGTCGCGGACCGCGAGCGCCGTGCCGACGCGGCCGTCGACCGGATCGTAAATATTTGCATTACGGACGACAAAAGTCGCGGGCGCGGGAATCGACGTCACTTCATTGCCTCCAAAATACACGGCGCACGAACTTATAAATAATCCGACGCTACAAATCGCGGCGCCAAAGGCGGGTTTCATAAAATTACGCGGGCTCCTCGTCGGGCGTGGCCTCGACCGCGTGCCGGCAATCCAACTCCTGTCCGTCGACGCAAATGATCCGATCGTAGTTTCCCGCGCGTTTGACGATTTCGCCGGGGAACACGAGACAGTCGCGCAGCGTCACGGACGCAGCGATTTCACAGTTATCCATGAGAATCGAATTCTCGACTTTCGCGCCCGTCGCGATCTTAACATTCTTTCCGACGATATTTTTTTCGCCGCGCGCGCGCATCACGTGGAGGTTGAGTCCGAGCAGGTCGTACGCATAGGTTAAATTTAGATCGTCCTTCACGATCTCGAGCGCGCGAACGTGATATTTATCGTCGATGAAAATCTGAATCGCGTCCGTGATTTCATATTCGTCGCGCATCGCCGTCCGCGGCGTCCGCCGGATCGCGTCGAAAAATGATATATCAAATAAATACAGGCCGCAGCCCTTCATATTCGTCCGCGGATGCTTCGGTTTTTCGATCACCCTTTCTACAAATCCGCCGGCGCCCACGTGCACGACGAAATTCCGCTTGATGGCGTCCAAATCGGGTTCGCGCTTCACCGCGAGCACCGCGTCGCACGTCCCGGGCTCGAGCGCCGACGCCATCGAGTCGAGTTTCGCCATTTCGAAATAGATATCTCCCAAAAATAAAAAAAACGGCCGGTCGATTTTTTGTTCCAATCTCGAAACGGCGTGCGCGATGCCGAGCGTCGCGCCCTGCTCGACATATTTAATCTTAACGCCGAATTGCGCGCCGTCGCCGAGCGCGCGCACGACTTCGAATCCCAAATGTCCGATCACGATGACGATTTCGCGGACGCCGGCCTCGCGCAGCGCCTCCAATTGATAAACGATCAGCGGCTTTCCCGCGATCGGTAATATCGGTTTCGGATAACGGTCGGAAAAAGGTTGTATGCGCGTTCCCTTGCCCGCGGCAAGGATCACGCCCATCGTTTCGTTAGCTTTCATTTGTATTATATTATTTCGGTTTGGGCGACCAGAAACGCACGTTGACGCGCCTTGGATAGTCGAGCGCAATCTGACGGATCCGCACCGCGTGCAATCCTAATTCGGGAAAATCGAACGCCTTCCAGAAATAGTCCGAATTCTCTTTATCAAAAACGGAGTAGATCTCCGTGCGATAACGCCTGCGCGGCATCAGCGAATTCGCATCGACCGGATCGTCGACCAGCATCCAACCCACACCCGCTCGCTTCGCGGATTCGAGAATGCGCACGAGCGGTTCATCCGGGATTCGAACACATGGCATTCCCGTGCCGTCGAAAAAGTCCCACGTATTGACGATCATGACGCGGTCTTTGGCGGGGTTGAATCCGTTTGAGCGCAACTTCGCGCCGAGCTCGGCGAATTGTTGTTTTACCGAGAGATATTTCGGACCTTTATATGTTCTTTCGTATGCTCCGACACCGACGGCGTTGGCCGCCGCGAGTATTAATATTAACAACCACGCCGGGCCTTCGGTCGCCATCCACGCGCGTTTTCCGAGATTCGCGCCAAAGGCAACGATCGGATTGCATGCGGCCGCGATGCCGACGACAAACAATGGATATAAAGAATACATGCTCGAAACATACGACTGGCTCGCGACGCCCGTGAACAACACGGCATAGAATACAATTTCGGCCGCCGAGTGCAGACCGAACACGGCGATCCAACGCATGCCCGTCGCCTTGCGCCAGCTCCCGACGATCAAGAGCGCGAGACCGCCGAATGTCATGAACGACATGATGATGCTCAACGGCCGCAGAAAGTACCACGGCGGCGGAAGTCCGGCCGGATTGTGAATTCTGCGGTCGCCCGCGAATATTAGCATAGATTGTAATGAATCGAAAAACCCGCCCTTCCGGGATTCGATTGTCGGATCGTAGTACGACGCCCAATAACTATAAAGCGATTCGCCGACGCGGTGGAATTTTTCTGTAATGAGCGGCCAGATGCCGTCGCGCATGTACGCCGACGCCGTCAACCTGTCGGGCAGCGCGAACCAATCATAATAATCGCGCAGGTAGAGCGCTTTTCCCGGCCCGGGCGCCATCGGCGAGCCGAATACAATTAAATTGCGCGCGAACCACGGCGACATAACCAATACGTAACCGATCACGGCCGCGCCGAGCGGTTTTAGTATATTTACAAAGCCGTCGCGACGGACGCGCACGAGGGCGAGCAATCCCGCGGTTCCAAAAATCGTAAGGGCGTCGCCGCGAAAGTAATGTCCAAGCGCCGCGAGCGCGCCGAGCGCGAATCCACGGCGGATGGTGAGCGGTCCCGCGGCGAGCAACACGAGCGCGGCGCCTACAAATAATCCGTATGGGCCGTGCGACAGCGGCGCCGCCGGTTGATCGACGAGCGGATGAAACGCGACCGAAAGCAGCGCCGCGCGCAGCGCGAGCGAACGATCCTTCGAAATCGCGCGCGCCGTCAACCACACGACCGCAGGATAGAGCGATGTTAACAATGCCATCGCGGTCTTCGCGGCCGCGTAACTCGCCGCGCCCGCGAACCACATCCCGATCGCGCTCACGATCGACGGACCGGGCATCCACCACGCGTTGCTCGGGGCGTTCGGAATGCGTCCGGACGGATTCTCAAGAAAGCTCCAGACGTAATCACAAACAAAACCGCGCCCGTTGAATAGATTTTCGGCGACGTGAAAATAGTAACAAGTGTCGCCGTGACCCGACGTCGTGCGGTACTGGTGCGCCCACAATTTCAGTAAGAACGTCGCAACGCAGCAGACCGCCACCCACGCGACATCGGGGATCCAGTCTTTCTTACGCACGATGAGTATTTGGAGTCGGGTTCACTGCTCGAACTGTTTTATTACGAACGACAAGTACTGTATTGCGTTGCGTAGCCGTAGAGCCTAGACATTGTCACCGGCCCATCCAACCGTCGAGGAACGTTGGGCTCTGGCACCCCCGGCAACGAATTCGCGACACCCCCGTCGCGCGAATTCCCATGTTCCGCACCACCGTCCGAGTCGCGGCGATGATGATCGCCGCCGCGATTGTTCCGTTTCATAATGATCATTCGCTCCAAGCGCAACCCAAGCGAAGCGCGCTCGACGCTTTTGCGCTGCTCAATGCGGATGCGTTCGAACCCCATCCGTATTTTGTTTATACAATAAGGAGCGGATACAACCTCCCGCTTCCCGGCGGATCGACGGCGACGATCAACGCCCTTGGCGGACGCGGCCGGGCTCTCACTCCAAAACACGCTCCGCGCACGCGTCGAATATTATTTATCGGCGGCTCCAATGTATTCGGATTGATGGTCGCGGACGGAGAAACATTAGCTTCCCAAGTCGAGGCGCGCTTCGCCGCCGCCGAATCGAAACCTACAGAAAGCAGACCGGCGTGGGAAATTGGCAGTTTCGCGGTTCCGGGGTACACGAGCCACGAAGTCGCTTCCGCGTTTAGTTTAAAATGGATCGATTACGAGCCCGATGCGATCGTCGTCGGCGATCTCGACGCCGACGCATTTGCATATTTGACCGAAGGCTACAGAAACGATTACGGCCATTTGTGGAAAATGTGGATCGACGAGGGCGACGAAATGAAATCGAAGCGGTCCGCGGTCAACGCGGCGAAGCAGGCGCATCCGCTCGCGCTCGCGGAATTCGTCCTGGCGGCCGTTCCGGGGGACGAGGCATCGCGCAAGCGCGCGCTCGAACAATCGAACACGCAATCGTTTGAAACGAATATTAAGTTTCTCGCGGACGTCGCCGCGGGGCGCAAAATTCGAACATTATTTATTCTGCCGGATTCTCGCCATCGATCGGATGGCATCGAAATACGGGCCGTCAAACGGATTCGCGAGGCCGCGGCCCGCATATTCATAAGTAAAAATATCCGTCTTGTAGATTCCGAAAATGTTCCCGAACGCAACCTTTCAAGTTCGGCGTCCCGAAACGAATTCCTCTCCGGGATGGTCGCGGACCAATTGACGCGGATGAATTGGTAATATTTACGGAAAAAGCCTTCACAATGGGAATCCTTAAGAAACTTTTCGCGGTCGCATTCGGAACGATCGCCGGGTTCGCGCTCGTCGAAGGGGGCGCGCGCGTTTGGATCCGGATCGCGCCGCCGAAAATATTAAAAAACCAGGAAGAAACGGTTCTGTATCAACCGCATCATCATTTATCTTATGAAATCGCGCCAAACGCGCCGTCGATGCTCATGCGCGGCCCGCATAACAGTCTCGGATTCCGCGGCCCCGAATTGGAAGCGCGCAAATCGGACGTATTTCGGATCATTTGCATTGGCGGGTCGACGACTTACGGCACACGAAACGTGAACGAATCGGAGTGTTGGCCGCGAATTCTCGAATCCATGCTTTCCGCGCGCGGCATCGCGGTCGAAGTCATCAATGCGGGCGTGCCGGCCTACACGTCGGCCGAATGTTTACAATTGCTCCGCGAAAAGGCGCTGCCGCTCGATCCCGATCTTGTAATATTATATATGGGCGCGAACGACATCATGCCGCGGTTCGCGCCGGATTTCCGCTCGGATTATTCACATTACAGAAGAACATGGAAAAAGCCGGAGATGCCGGCGCCGCCCGAACCCGGACCGCTCGCAATTGTAAATTTAATGAAAACGCGCACGGAGCCGAGAGCGCCGGTCAAGGCGTTGCGCGCGATGACGTCGAAACCCTATCGCGAGGTCCCCGAAGTCGAACGCGCGGCGTGGGCCAGGTCGAACACGCTGACATTTCAACGAAACATGCGGACGATGGTCGACGCCTGCCGTGGCGCGGGATCGTCCGTTTTGCTTGCGACGCAAAGTTACGCGGCGTCGCGCATCGTCGAAGGATTTGGTGAACTTCGCGCGCAGTTCTTTCGCGAAGGACTCCCACAGAACTCCGCGGTTGTCCGCGAAGTCGCGCGACAAACCAATGCTCCATTGATTGATTTTGAAAAAGATCCCATTCCGCTGCAGGGATTCGACGATTACGTCCACCACAATGCATTCGGGTCGCACGCCGTTGCCGCCGCGGTCAGCCGCGCCATCATCGAGAAGAGCCTCCTCCAACGACGCCCGCGCTGAACGGCGGTGCGCGCCGCGCTCGATCGATCCGATTGTCGGGCCGTTTGGTAAATTGATCATTCACTCCTCAAAGTAACGATCAGCGTGACCCCACCCGAGCCCCCGGCGCTTTCCGTCTGCGCCCCCGCCTACAACGAGTGCGATGGCATCGAAGCGGTGATCCGCGACTGGCTGGCGGTACTCGGACGCATCGGCCTGAGCTTTGAAATTGTAGTGGCAAACGACGGCTCTACGGACGGCACGGGCGAGATATTACAAAAACTCGAACGCGAGATTCCACAACTTCGAATCGTACATTTAACAAAAAACGGCGGATACGGGCGTGCGCTCACGGCTGCGATCGCGGCGTCGCGCGGAAAATTCGTCGCAACCATCGATTCCGACGGCCAGTTCGACGTCGCGGACGCCAAAAAACTGCTCGATCGCGCCGAGCGCGACCAGTGCGACCTCGTGACCGGCTACCGCGTCGCGAAAAAAGATAGTTTCCTGCGCGTGCTCGCGAACGCGGGACAAAACACGCTCGTTAATATTCTTTGCGGGGCGAGATTTCGCGATTCGAATTGTGCATTGAAAGTCGTCCGCGGCGATTTGATACGTTCGATGAAGCTCGAGGCGACCGGCTACCCGTTTCCGACGGAGATTTGCGTGCGCATCAGCGCCCGCGGGCACAAAATAGCCGAAGAGCCGGTTTCGCATCGCGAGCGGCCGGCGGGGCGGAGCAAGCTGAAATTCCTCCGCACCGTGATCCGGATGCTCATATTTTTGTTTTATTTACGAAAGCGAATCAAGCTTTACCGCGCCGGCCATCTGCAGGATATTTAATAATTATTCATTCATTCGAATCGATCGACGCGATCCAATGACAACACCGCAATCCCGTTTCAAACGTGTGCTCGTGACGGGCGGCGCGGGATTCATCGGATCGTTTCTCACGGAGCGATTGTTAGCATCCGGCTGCGAAGTGGTTATTTTAGATAATCTTTCGACGGGGACGCGCGAGCGCGTTCCGGCGGGCGCGCAACTGATCGTCGGCGACACGCGCGACGAGGCCGCATGCGAAAAAGCGATTCGCGGCTGCGATGCCGTGACGCACCTCGCGGCCGCCGTTTCGGTGCGCGCGTCGATCGAACAATTCCACGCGGACGCGGAATGTAACATTATGGGAACGCTGTCGGTGTTGCGGTCGGCGAAGCGCGCGAAAGTTAAGAAAATCGCGTATGCGTCGTCGATGGCGGTCTACGCAGACCGCGACCGCCCCGAGCCCATTCCCGAAACGTGGCCGACGCGGCCCGACTCGCCGTACGGCACTTCGAAACTCGCGGGTGAATTGTATACTTTACTCGTGGGACGCGACGCGGGAATCCCGGCGGTGGCGCTTCGTTATTTTAACACATACGGGCCGCGGCAATCGTTCACTCCCTATGTCGGCGTCGTGACGATATTTATCAATAAATTACTAAAAAAAGAAACGCCGGTCATCTTCGGCGACGGTCTGCAATGCCGCGATTTCGTTTATGTCGGCGACATCGCCCGCGCGACCCAGCTCGCGCTCGAGAGCGACGCCGCGGGCGAGGTCTTCAACGTCGGGACCGGCCGTTCGACGACGGTGAACGAAGTCGCGGAACAGTTAATTTTAAGAATGGCGCCCGGAATTCAGGCCGCGCACGGACCCGCGCAGCCCGGCGAACTTCGCAATTCCATCGCGGATATTACAAAAGCCCGGCGCGTTCTCGGTTACGAGCCCTCGCGGCCGAAACCGGATTTCGACGACGTCATCAAATTCTGGAGCGCGGGAAAGTAATTATTATTTGACCGACAGATTTTTGTGAATGTCGACGAGGCCCGCGGCGGATGAGATCGTGATCAACTCGGGCAGCCCGTCGCCGTCGAGATCGCTCAGCATCGGACATGTTATATCATATTGAGCCGCGAACGCTGTCGCGGGCGCCGCGAATCCGCCGTGGCCGTCGGAGAGCCGGATGACGCAGCGGCCGGTCGTGTCCTCCGTATATAATAAATCCTTGCGTCCGTCTTTATTAATATCTTCGACGAGCAGTCCGACGGGCCGGCCGTTCGTGGCGACCGCGGTCGGTTCGTCGAATTGATAATGTCCCTTGTTCTTAAATATTAATAAATCGTCCGCGCTGGAATGGCTGACCGCCAGATCCGCGCGTCCGTCGCCGCCGAAATCCGCGGCATATACATATTCCGGACCGGCGAGCGTCGCGAGCGCGGTCGCGGAGGCGCTGAAGCCGGATCCCGAGTGTTTCACGATTCGAACGGTATCATCTCCGTCGTTCGCGGCGACGATGTCGAGTTTGCCGTCCCGATTGAAATCCGCCGCGTCGATGCCGGCCGGAGCGAGTCCGGTCGGGATCAATTGTGATATTACAAACGAACTGTGATGATTGATGAAAATCGCGACGGCGTTCGCGGCCGGAGCCGTCGCCGCGAAGTCGGTGAAGCCGTCGTGATCGAAATCCCGGGCGACGCCGAGCAGGAGCCCGCCGTCGACGGCCGTCGAAGCCGTTTTTGTAAATACCGCAGTTCCGTCATTGATATAAAACGTCGCGCCGCCGTCGGAGAGCGCGGCAATGTCGAGCGTTCCATTATTATCAAAATCGAACAGCAGCGGTTTGTGCGCCGCGCGCGGCGCGTCGACCGCGAGCGTGGCCTTCATTTCGAATCGAAAACCGCCCTTGTTTCTTAAGATATAAACGAACGGATAATCATTATCGCCGACCGCCAGATCGTTCGCGCCGTCTCCGTCGAGATCCGCCGCCGATCCGAGAATCGGCTGGCCCATGATAAAGATCGCGTTCGGTCCGTCGACGATGTCGCCGCCGCCCGTGCGACCGGCGAATATGGATACTTCGCCGCTCGTCGCGGCGGCCGCGTGAAGATCGGCCACGCCGTCGCCCGTGGAGTCGCCCGCCGCGAGAAAAACCGGCCCGATGCCGGTCGAGCGGAAAATCGGATTTTGAAAGATTCCGCCGCCCGCGCCTTTCCACAATTCGACGCCGTTCGCGATCGGACAGGCGGCCGCGAGATCGAGTTTGCCGTCGCCGTCGAAATCGGCGAGCACGAGACTGGACGTAATCGTAGGATTCGCAACTGTAGCAATTGCGTGCATGCCCGACCCGTCGAGCTTCCATACAATAATCGAAGTGCTCGTCGTCGAACCCGTGACGAACTCCGGACGGTGATCGCCGTCGAGATCTCCGGCCGCGAAACCGAGAATCGAGGGTCCGATATCTGTAGTTACATAATCGACGAGATCGACAGTGTCGCCGCTGTTCGAGCTCGACGGAATATTACGCAACATGCGCAATTGATCGGTCATGACGTCGCTGCACACGACGTCGGGGCGCCCGTCCTCGTCGAGGTCGGTCGAATATAACTGAACCGGAATGCCGTGAATCGGAAACGAAGTGCCGGCGCCGAATGTAAACGATCCAAGTCCGCGATGGATGCGGATTTCGCTCGAGGTGACGCCGCTGATCGCGATGTCCGGCAATCCGTCAATATCATAATCCGCCACGGCGATTCCGATGGCGCCGAGAACCGTTGGAAACGACGCCGGAGAATTCATGAGACCCGCGCCGGAATTTCGATAAATATAAAATTCCCCGGTATTGTAATCTGTTACAATCGCGTCCGCGTTTCCGTCCGCATCCACGTCGGCGACCGCGACGCCGATCGGCGACACGGGTCCAAATGGAAGATCGAAGGCAGAACTGTAGATTCCAGCTCCCGCGCTGTGGAACATCGATACTTTCGAATCGTAGTAGCGCGCGACCAATAAATCCGCGCGTCCGTCGCCGTCGAGATCGCCGAGAGCGACATTCGTCGCGCCGTTGCCGGCCTTGAGATCGCGGCGGGCGTCGAATTGTATCTTCGAAAGCCCGGGCGCGACGATGTTTACGGTTCCGCCGCCGCCGCCTCCGTTGCAGCTGCAAAGGAAAGTGCCGGCGAGAGTTGGGACGAGCGCCCAACACGAAATTCGGGTTGCCATTTTAGGTGCATGAGGGTTCGCCGGTCCGTTTTCCGCGGCATCCAAATGGGTATTGGGTGTGGATTCGCCGCCACGGGGCCGACTGGGGAATTGGCAATGAAACCTATTTCACCCCGTAACCGATGGCAACTATCCGACTAGGAAAAATGTTCAGATACTCAAGTTTTTACAGACCGGCGGACGTCCCCGCGCCCGCGCGGACTTTTATTATAAATAAAGTCTGGCTTTTGCGATATAACCTTTCACGTTCGTTAGCAACTCTTCGATCGCTTCGTCCGGCACTTGTTTAACGATTCGGCCGGGAACGCCGACGACGAGCGAACGCGGCGGCACGATCATTCCTTCTTTCACGAGCGCGCCCGCGCCGATGATGGATCCCCTGCCGATAACAGATCCGCCGAGAAGAATCGACCCCATCCCGATCAAACATTGATCCTCGACTTTCGTTCCATGCAGAATGCAACGATGACCGACGACGCAGTCGTCGCCGATTTCATTGGGAATGCCGGGGTCTGCGTGCACCATTGTCAAATCTTGTATATTCGTCCGCGCGCCGATGCGAATCGGCGCGTCGTCGCCACGCAGTACGCATCCGAACCAGATCGACGTCTCCTCCGAGAGTTCGACGGCCCCGGTTACAATTGCATTATTCGCTACAAAAGCGCCGCCGCGGAGCGTCATGAGTCCGGCGCGCGCGCGCCAGTCGCCAGGATCGGCGGCGGGAACATAAATAAACGATTTCATGATGCGATTATTATTTATAGAGCGATCGAATATATGGAACTTCCGCGAAGAGTAATAACGCGACGAGATTGTTCAACGCGTGGATCGCGATGCAGGGAGCGAGCCGGCCCCAGGCGTCGCGCACGCGTCCGAGAAAATAACCGAAAACGCCGATCGGCAACCCTGCGACCGGGCCGTGCAGCGATCCAAACAATACGGCGACTGAAAGCCTCGCGAGATCGGCGCCGATAAAACGCGAAATGGCGGGCTGCAGCGTGCCGCGAAACACGACTTCCTCCGCGATCGGCGCGGCGATCGCGATACTCGCGATCATCGCGAGCCGCGCGCCGAAGTCCGCGTCCCGGAATTGAAGCAATTGACTCTGCGCCTCGGCGGGCGCGCCGAATATTTGTAATGACGAAAGCACGGCCCATTCTAACAGTTGCAACGGCGGGAGCGCGAGCGCGAACCGGAACAACGCTTGTTTTGTTACAAGCGACGCTTTTGCGGTTATGACGCCGCCGCCCGCCGGAGCCTGCGTCGGACCATCCCACGCCGCCGCGCCCGTCCCCGTCGCGAGAATCGCCATCAGCGGCGAGACGGCCATGACGCTCGCGAGCGCGCACGACAATTCGAATAATATAACATTCGATTTGAAGGGTTCGATTAATTGTAATTTCTCGCGCGCGGCGAGCGCGAGGCCGAGCAGACCGATCGAAAGAATGCCGAGTCCGAGGTGAAACAGCGAGCGGGCCGTGGAATCGCGGCGCCTCGCGACCTCGCCATCGCGCGGCAGTCCGCGCAACGGCAACAATGTTAAAAATAGCGCCGCCGCGCCCGCGACCACCACGACCGGCTGCGGGGGCAACGCTGGGATCATTAATTTTTACTGATCTTCGACAGTCCTTCTTTCGGACTGGACGCCGCGCCGTAGGCTTTCTTCGGCATGCGTCCGGCGAGCCACGCAAGCCGTCCCGAGTCGCACGCAAGCCTCATCGCGCGCGCCATCAAAATCGGATCGCTCGCGTCGGCGATCGCTGTATTTAACAAAACGCCGCCGATGCCGAGTTCCATGGCGATCGCGACGTCGGAGGCGGTGCCCACGCCCGCGTCGACGATCACCGGAATTTTAGCATTCTCGACGATGATACGAATATTCTGCGGATTGAGAATGCCCTGGCCGCTGCCGATCGGCGATCCGGCGGGCATCACGGCCGCGACGCCCGCGTCTTCGAGGCGCCTCGCGAGAATCGGATCGTCGCTGGTATATACAAAAACTTTGAATCCGTCTTTCACTAATATTTTCGCCGCTTCGAGCGTCGCGAGCGGATCCGGCAACAGCGTCTTTTCGTCGCCGAGAACTTCGAGTTTAATTATTTCGGAAAGCCCGGCCTCGCGCGCGAGCTGCGCCGTGCGAACGGCGTCGTCGGCCGTGTAACAACCGGCCGTGTTCGGAAGCAAACTATAACGATTCCGATCGATATGATCGAGCAGGCTCTCGCCCTTCGGAGCGCCCAGTTTCGCGCGGCGGACGGCGACAGTCACGCAGACGGTTCCCGACGCGTCGAGCGCCGAAACCATCTGTTCGAATGATTTATATTTTCCTGTTCCTACAAATAATCGCGATGTAAATACAAGATCTCCCACGCGCAGAGCGTCCGTCTGCGCGGACGGATTTTTCGCGGCGGGATCGACTGCGGACGGATTGACGTTTGCCATGACTGAAACGCCAATTCTATCCCCCGCCGACGAACGTAACAATTTCCAAACGGTCCCCCTCGCGGATTTCCTCCGACGCGTGTCGCGATTTTGGAACGATGTCGCCGTTTTTTTCGACCGCGAATCCCGACTTCGGCGCGCCGATCAATTTGAGCACGTCCGCGAGCGTCGCGCCGGGGGCCACATGCCGCGGCTCGCCGTTGATTTCGATCCGCGCCGCTCCGGAGTTTTTCTCAATATCCGTCACGAATCGATTCTTAGTAATGCGCCCTTCAAATATGACGATTCGGGATGTGTCATTAAGATCGGATGGTCGGCCGACTGGCGCATCCGTTCGACCAATTCGACGCGTCGATGGCAATCCGACGAAGCTTCATAAAGCATGCGCATGAACAATTCGTCGGTCATATGATACGAACAGGAGAACGTCGCTAAATATCCGCCGGGAGCTACAATTCGCATCGCGCGCGAATTGATCTCTGCATAACCGCGGAACGCCGATGGCACTTCCTGGCGATTCTTAGCAAACGCCGGCGGATCCAGAATGATTAAATCATACAATTCTGCGCGCCGCGCGCGTTCGCGCAATTCGTCGAACGCCATGCCGCGTCCGAATTCGCAACGATCGGCGACGCCGTTGCGTTCGGCGTTGGCCTTCGCGCGCACGATGGCGGCTTCGGAGCTTTCTATACCAATCACTTTCTCCGCGCCGGCTTTCGCGAGATGTAAACCAAAACTGCCGTCGCCGCAGAAAACATCGAGTACGCGGCCGCGCGCGAAGTTTCTTATTCTCTCGCGGTTGTCGCGTTGATCGAGAAAGAAACCCGTCTTTTGTCCGTGCAACGGATCGACATTAAACAAAACGTCGCCTTCGCGAATCGAAACGGATGATACAGTTTCGCCGTATTCAAATTCCGAGACTCGCGTAAGATCCTCGAGGCCGCGCGCGCTGAAATCGTCGCGCGCGACGATCGCTCTCGGCGAGTAGCGCGCGCGAAGAACATCAATAATAAGTTGGCGCCGCCGCTCCCAATAGGGAATCGCATGTTGTACACAAAAAACGTCCGCGTAGCGGTCGATGATGAGGCCCGGCAATTCGTCGGCTTCGGCACAAACGACGCGCTCGGCTTCGTCGGGCGCGCGACGGACGCGCCGCGCGATCGCGCGCGAGAGCTTTTCTTCAAAATATGCACGATCGTCCCACGGACCCGGATGTCGCGTGACCGCGCGCAATGCAATTTTCGATTTACCTGAAATAATCGCGCGTCCGACTTCGCGGCCGCGTGGATCGAAAACCGCGGCGCAGTCTCCGCTCGCCGCCTCGATGGAATAGAGATCGTCGCGAAAAACCCACGGATGCCCCGACAGCCATCGCCGCCAACCGGCAGCTGTTAAGATTACATGGGGTCCGGAGATCGTATGCGGAAAGGACTCGCCAAACCGGCTTTCAACAATCGGATCGTGTTCGTAATGTTCCATATTACTATTTGAAAAAACCCGACGGCACACGAAGGCAAGAGCCTTCCCGGGATGCACAACTAATAGTCAACAAAGGACAATCCTCAACTGAAACTTCGATTTTTATCCAATCGACATGATCTATTGAAAACTTGACAAGACGTCCAAAAAATCTCATTCCACGGTTCTGGGAATCGAACCGTTAGTTATTAATTAGCGACGTTTCGAATTGTTTCTGTGCACGCCCGTCTTTCAAACAGAAGCGCGCTCAGATCTTGAAGTTACCAGCAGTAACGTTACCAGCAGTGACATTGCCAGCAGTGACGCTGCCAGCAGCGACTTTACTGCTGTGATTATCGATTGGTCAATGCTTGGAAGCGCGGGTCGGAGCGAAGCGACTTGAGATCCGGATCCTTTCGAGCCCAGGCCCTCTGCCGTTCGAGACCGCCCTTGTCCGCGTGTTCTTGAAAATCTCGTTCCAAGTAAACAATAGCCGTGTCCGCTTCGCCAAGGAGCGCATAGGTACAAGATAAATTGTAATATGTTCCCAGTGAATCGGACGCGTCGCGCAGGACTGCTCGCGCCTCTGTTACATTGCCCTCGCGCGCCAAATAGCACGCAAGGACAACTTTATTAAACTCTGTCGGATCCAGCGCAACCCCCTCTTTCGCATAGCGCGCGGCGGTCTCGGGTTGTCCCTTTACTACATTCTCATTCACTGCGCGGCTGATGAGCGTTTGTGCGCGCAATCGCCTCTCAAGATCGAGCCAGAGTTTTGCCTGCGTTGTTCGTGTTTCCGCGGTGGCCGCGCCAAGAACTTTCACGGATTCTGAATCAAACAACTCTTCGTAGGTTTTCTTGACTTGATCAAGACGTTCGAGAACTCGAAAAATGTATTGATCCGCCACGTCGGGTTCGCCGGCGTCCATCGCGACACCCGAGCGTTCGAGACTCGCATCCACATAGGTGGCAAATTCGCTCGTACTCGTGAGCGCGCCCTGCGACGCGCGCTCGATGACGGGTTCCAACAAATCGGCGGCCGTGCGCATGTCGCCGAGAATCGATCGCGCCACTTGTCCGAGGCTTCTCGTCAATCCGCAGACCGGCATGTCCACCGTCACGCGGACGGGCGAAATCGGAACCGATTGTACTCTTCCAATATTCATATCTACAAATGGAGAAGTAAAATTCTGCCAGTCTTGCGAATGTTTAGAAGTAACGAATTCGCGCGGATTGACGTCCGATAATATATCCAAAATGCGCACGCCGGCGGCGAGCGCCTCGGTCCCGCGCCCGCGCTTCGGGATAACTGTTGAAATCGCCGTTAACATTCCGACGTCGGATTCGAGCGCGGGATCGAAGTTCCAATTTGCGGAGAGACTCCACGAGCGGCCCTGCATAATTAACATAATAACATTATTTCTTAATTTTGCGTCCTGCCGCTGCCAGAGACCCTGCAGCGAGCGCGCGATGGATTCGAATACGCGCAATTTAAAGTATTCATACGCGCTTTCGAGGCGCGCGCGCGGGTCCGGCGAGCCGTCGAATTTGTTGAATACCGCGTTGAACGCGGAGAGCACTCGGATGCGCGCTAATAATAATAAGGCGCCCTCGTCTTCGGCGTCGTCCACTCCGGAAGCGCGTTGTCCCGCCGCAAATTGAAATGCTCGTTCGAGTTTTTCTTCGGCGGCGGCGCCCATGCCGTCGGCAATATCACAAATAGCCGAAGCCGAGGACGCGATGGCGCGCCACTCTCTTCTGCGCGGACCCTCGAGCGCCGCGGCCGCGTCGAGCTTTGCCGCCGCGGTGCGCGCCGCCCCGAGATCGCATTGTATAATTAAATGATAACGCAACCGCCTCCACGCGACGTCGACGGGGTCGATCTCGCTCCACGCGTCGAGTACTTCTAACAATTCTGCGTCGCGTCGCTTCAGGACGAGTCTTTGAATTAACAAATCGAATCCGGAGAGCGCGGCCGCGCCCTCCGTCGGGTGCCGCGCGTATTTCTTTAATGTCGGCAGCACGCGCGTATCGCCCGTGAAGCCGAGTTCGACGAGCCAGAGACCGCGCTCGTTGATTCCCGCGCCGTCGACCCAGTTTTGAAATGTTAACAATTCGTCGGCGGCGCCGGCGGTCATCCCGAGCGCGCGCAAAAGCCCGTCGCGCTGCAGCGAATCGCCGCCGCGGATCGATTTGATCATTTCCGCCGTCGCGGACGGACGCGCGAGACGCAGGAGTCCTTTGATCGCGGCGGCGCGGACGCTGAATTCCGCGTCGGCGGCGAATTTCAACAATTGCGCCGCGCGCTCGTCGCCTTTCCCGAGAGCGAAGTCCGGCCGCGAAAGATAATTTACAAATTCGAGGCGCACGAGCGGATTTGGATCATTTAGATACGGCACGAGCGCGTCGAGCGCGCCAATATCGCCGGATTCGCGGAGGCATTTTGCGAGCAGTTCACGCGCGATCGGATTCGCATCGTTAAAATACGCGAACGCCGCCGCGATTCCGGCGGGTCCGCCGTCCTTTAATAGTTGGAACGCTTTCGCTCGCGTTGAAGGTTCGGGCGAACCGAGGGATGTAACTATTTCCTTCGGCGTTCCGGCCGCCGGCGAGTTTTGTAAACTAATAAACACCGCCGCGAAAAGCGCGGCGGTCGCGGCGGACATCATTTACTTTTCTCCCAGCGGCCCAATTCCTTCAGCGACGAAAGCGTGCCGCCGGCGCGGATCTCCGCGCGCAGCCGGTTTTCGTGTTCATACACATCGCTCGCGCGGTTGACGACTTCGGAAAGGCGCTCCTTCGGAATTCTAACAATTCCGGAATCGTCGCCGACGATCCAGTCGCCGGGCATCACGCGCTGTCCGCCGCAGACGATCGGCGCGCCGATTTCGCCAAAACCCTTCGGTTCCCACGCGGTCGGCATTTTGATGCGCGCCCACGCCGGAAAATTAATACTACGAATCGCGTCGACGTCGCGGATCGCGCCGTCGATGATGACCGCACGGATGCCGCGCACTTTCGCGCTCTCGCTCGCGAGTTCACCCCAGACGGCCGGACCGCGGCCGCCCGCGTCGATAACAATAATTTCGCCGGGTTTCGCAACATCGATAGCCTCGACGGGTTTCGCCCAGTCGCCGGGATAGGTTCTAACAGTTACGGCGCGGCCGAAGACTTTAATTCCGCTTTGTAAAGGTTCGAGACCGGACATCTCGCCGGAACGATGCATCGCATCGCTAAGATTCGGCGTCGAAACGAGAGATAACACTTCTTCGACGCGCGCGTCGTCGACGCGGCGGAAAAGTTTATTTTCGACGGCGATGCCCGTGCGAAGCGCGTTGGCGATGATTTTTGTAGCTTCCGCCGCGTTCTCCGCTTTTGTGATCGCGCCGCCGATGATAACAATATCGGCGCCCGACGCCGCCGCGCGCGCGGCCGTCTCCGACGTGAGCCCGCCCGCGACCGCGACTTCACAATTCACCGCGGCGCGCACGCCGCGCAATTGTTCGAACGGATCGCCGCCGGTCATTTGTTGATCGATGCCGCAGTGGACGCCAATGATATCCGCGCCCATCGCCGCGCACTCGCGCGCCCGCGCGACCGGATCGTTAACATTAATTAAATCGACCTGGACTTGAATTCCATAATTACGTCCCGCTTCCACACAATCGCGAATCGTCGAATCGCTCGCCGTCGCGAGCACCGTCGCGATGTGGGCCCCCGCCTTCGCGGCGGCCTCGAATTCCGTGCGCCCCGCGTCCATCGTTTTTGTATCGCAAACGATCCGCAGTTGCGGGTGTTTCGCCGCCGGAAACTCCGAGCGAATTTTCCGAACCGCGTCGAGCCCCTCCGATTTGAGCAGCGGCGTCCCGATCTCGACAATCTCGGCGCCCCCCGCCACCACCTCGCGTGCGCACTTCATGGCGCGTGAAAGCTCAAGAAAATCAAGCGCGACTTGGAGTCGCGCCGTGCGAACGGCGGGCGCGTTTGGATGCGATGGCATATTCGGAAGTTATGGGTACGAGTGCTTTGTAGACGGGGGCACGAACGAAGACAACCGAATTTGAGGCGGCGGGCGCTTGCAAACCCAAAGGATCCGTTCACGGTATGATGCTGAACTAGCGATGACGCGTTCCGTGAAAACTAATATTACTCTCGACTACGATATCGCTTCGGCGCTGCGCGCCGAGTCGGTGCGGACGTGCGTTTCCATGGACGTCATCATTAATCAATATTTACGAATGTCGCTCGCTCATCTGATCCACCCCCCGGCGACCGGATCGTTTATTATCAACTGCTCCCCGCTCGTCCCCAAGCCGGGGGTTAATGTTAACAATATTCCCGAGACAATCGAGCGCGGCGAGGGGCCGCTTCATCGTTAATCCCGATAAATTATTAAGTTCAGGACGGATATCGGAGGAGAATGTTAATAAAGACCATCACCGCGTTCGATCCGGCCTTTGGCCAACCAATTGACATGGATCTTTCGCCGGATGGCGAATGGCTTGGCATATTTCGTGTCAACGGAACACTAACGATCCGATCTCGCGATCAATTTTTTACAATCCCGCACCCCGTTCGGTTTCCAATCATTCGACGACTCGACAATCGACGAATTTTGTTGGCGGATGCGCGTGCCGCACGAGACGCGATGAATGCATGGATTCTGGATGACACCGGAAAAGAATTAGTCTCATTCCACGCGGGAGATGCGATCAGTGATGTGCTCGCCCGGGACGGACGAATTGTATTTACTTATTTCGACGAGGGGATACTTGGGCGAAACGCGCTTGGACAAGACGCAATAACTGTTTTCGACGCAAATGGTAAATATGTCGGGGGATATCGTTCGAAACTCAAAGACAGGGCGGTGCCAATTCACGACTGCTACGCGGCGTGCTGGGATGGAAAAGATCAAATTGCATTTTCGGCGTACAACGAATTCTCGTTGGTGAGACTCAACATATCTACATTTGAACAAATTGTATTCCCGACTCCAATTCGCCTGCATGGATCCTCGGCAATTTCGACATCCGGCCCGACGGCGTCTTTCTACAGTCCCTACGACGAAGAAAATGAACTCTTTTCGTGGGATATATCAAATAGGAACGGCGGCATTTCGGATTTGGGGCAGTGTAATGGTCGCCTTCGCGGTCTCGAGGGCGGACGATTTATTTTGATTGACCCAATCAGTTTTACGATCGTTTCCGCGAATACTATAATAAAGGCCGGCAACGAATCTTAATCTATGTTTTCGCAGCTTCCGGCGCGCGCACCCCGCTGATTAGTAATATTAAGAATGAAAGCGCGACGCCCGCCGCGGCGACGCTGAGCGGCATGGAGAGACCAAACGCCATCACTTGTCCCGTCGAAACGGGACCGACGACGCGGGCGAGCGCGGCCATGGATTGATTCGCGCCGAAGGCTTTTCCCTGCGCGTCCTGCGGCGCGCAACGCGATACGAGCGCCTGCAGCGACGGGTTCGCGAGACCCTGGCCGAGCGCGATGAGCGCACCTGAGAATGCTAACATCGCGACGGAGCGACCATCCCATCCGTAGTATCCTGCCATTAGGAATCCGGCGGCCATAACTATAAATCCAATGAGTAATAATAAGCGTTCGCTATAGAGTTTCGAAATGCGCCGGATGAGGCCGCCCTGAACGAGCGCGCTCATGACTCCAACGACGCCGAAAGCCTCGCCGATTTGTCGCACGGTCCACGCGCGCCCTCCGAGATCCGTTTTCGCGCCGAGGAACAATGCCAGACTTTGTTCCATATGCGAAAACGAAAACGTCGCCAGGAAAACGATAATTAATAAAACCGCGAGGCGCCGGTCGCGGAACATATCGGCAATCGCACGAAAACGACTGACGCGCGGCGCGCCGCGTTTTTCGGGAGGGAGCGACTCCGGCAGCCGCGAAATCGCCCAGAAAATATTAATAAATCCAAGCGCGGCCGCAAGGTACGCGGGGAGACCGAGTTGTATATCGTTTGCAATTTTTCCGTCGACGAGCGGCGTGAGCGTATTTTTATCAAACGAGAGAATTTTGACTTCGCCTACTAACATTCCGCCAAGCGCCGGACCGAATACAAATCCAAGTCCGAACGCGGCGCCGATGACGCCCATGCCTTTCGAGCGATTTTCGGGAGTTGTAATATCCGCGACATAAGCAAACGCCGTCGAAATATTCGCGCTAACGATTCCGCCAAACGTCCGCGCCACGAGCATCGCAATGACGACCGCGTGGCCGCTTCCCAACAGTTTCAAACCGACGCGATGGTCGGCCGCGAGGCCAAACAACAAGTAGGCGAGCGCGGTCAGTGGAATAGTAATTAAGAATACCGGACGGCGGCCTATCCGATCGGAAAGGCTCCCCCAAATCGGCGAAAAGATAAATTGCGCAAGCGAGTAACAACCGGACAGGCCGGTCGCGACCACGAGCACATTGGGCTCATCGGCGCCCCAATAACCCTGTGCATAGATCTGAACAAGCGGGATGACGAGGCCGAATCCCAATAGATCCAAGAATACTGTCAGAAACAATACGCCGAGTCCGGGGGTGCCTTTTTTTGTCATCGGGCGGCGCGGCTTGCGTTCAATATACTTTAATGAATATTACGCGCCGGCGGCGGCGTCGCCCTGGGCCGCGTTCTGAACGCGCTTCGGGCCAAGTAACAATTCGGACTTGCGCGCCGACCATTCTTCTTTTGTAAATAAAATGCGGCGGACTTTCGAACCTTCATATTGCGAAACGATGCCGAGCTGCGCCATCGCGTCGAGGATGCGCGTCGCCCGGTTATAACCGATCGCGAACGCGCGCTGGAGATGCGACGCGGCCGCGCGATTCGATTCGATCGTCTCTTCGACGGCGCGATCGAACAATTCGTCCTTCCAGCCGCCCGCGAACGCCGGTTCGTTTTGTTGTAAAGGCGCGTCGTCGTGGCCGTCTTCGTTTTCGTCGTCGTTGGATTCTTTAATTTGAATCAAACGAATATCATATTTCGGTTCGCCGTGGAGTTTTGCGTGCTTGACGAGGCGGTCGATTTCGTCGTCGCCCACCCACGTGCCCTGCGCGCGCACGAACTTGTCGGTGCCGGGCGGTTTATATAGAAAATCGCCCTTTCCTAACAAATCCTCGGCGCCGTTCTGATCCAAAATAACGCGCGAATCATTGCTTTGCGCGGTCTGGAACGCGATGCGCGTCGGAAGATTCGCCTTGATCGTGCCGGTGATCACATTCACCGACGGACGCTGCGTCGCTAATATTAAATGAATGCCGACCGCGCGCGATTTTTGTGCAATGCGCGTGATGCGGTCTTCCATGTCTTTCTTCGCCTGAATCATCAAATCGTTCATTTCGTCGACGACGACGACGAGATAGGGCAGGCGAAGACGAGTCTCCTCCGGATCATAATTCTCGCCGAGGCGATCCTTCAAATCGCGCTTCGACATCGCGTTGAAATCGCCGATTTTCCGGACGCCCGCCTGCGAAAGTAACAGATAACGCTCTTCCATTTCGGCGATGACCCAGTCGAGAACGATCGGCACCTTGCGCGCGACCGTCACGATCGGACACATCAAATGCGGAATGCCGTCGTATTTTGTAAATTCGACCTGCTTGGGGTCGATTAATATTAATTTTACTTCCTCGGGCTCGCGCGCGAGCAGCACGGAACACAAAATCGCGTTCAAACACGCGCTCTTGCCGGAGCCGGTCTGGCCCGCAATTAACAAATGCGGCATTTCGGACAAGTCTTCGACGACGGCGCGATTCATGACGTCGCGCCCGAGGTACAGCGGCACGGCCGCTTTTACTTTTGTAGGCGCGACTTCGTCGACGAGATCGCGCAATCTTACAAATTCGCGCTTGCCGTTCGGAATTTCGACGCCGACCGTCGATTTGCCTGGAATCGGATACACAAACCGGACGCCGCCCGATTTTAGACGAATCGCGAGATCGTGGCGGCGCGCCGTCAGTAAATTTACAGTTACGCCTTCGCCCATTTCCAATTCGAACAAAGTCACCGCCGGGCCGCGCGACGCGCCCACGACGCCGACTTGGACGCCGAACGATTTTAACACTTCTTCGATGCGCTGCGCGAGTCCGCGAACGTCGTCCGCGTGCGCGGCGTTGTTCGTTTTCTTGCTTTCGTCGAGCAGTTTCGGCTCCGGCAATTTGTAAGGAATCGCCGGAAACGGAAGTTTTGCCTGGACGATATCCTTATCTTTCGACGCGTCCGTTTTCGGATCTTTCTTTTTCGCCGCGGACGCTTTTTCTGTATCTTTAACTTTTTCGTCGTCCGCTTTCGGATCGAGTTTGATCGGCGGGATGGGATCTTCGCGCAGCGCGACCGCCGGCGGCGTCGGCGCGTTGATGACGAGCTCGGCCGCCGGTTTCACGGGCGTTTCTTTAATATCGAATCTTCCGATCTGTTGTAATGGAACTTCGTTCTTGCGCGAATCCTTAACGAACGGCATGAACGCGCGCAGGCGGCCGCCCCACGTTCGCGCTTCGCGCGCCTCCGCCGCGCGGCTCGCGACTTCGCTCCCCGCGCGTTTCAAGCCCGCGAGCGATTCGCGCACGATCGGCACGAACGCGTAATCGGTCGCCATCGTGAATGCGATCGCGCCGACAACGGCGAGGATTATATAGGTTCCGAATACTCCAAATCCGTGCGAAATGTAAGGTTGAATCGCGGCGCCGAGGAGCCCGCCGCGCGGATCGCCTTTCGAGCGGTCGAACGGCAGCCGGTGTTCCAGAATGACGGCGATCGCAATCGTTAATACCGCGACGCCGAACATTTTCACCCATGCCGCGTCGATCCGGCCGCGCAAGAACAGAATCACGCTCCAAATCACACAAAACATCGCCGGCAGATAGGCTGCTTTTCCTAATAATACAAAACAGGCCCGCGCGAGAAGATTACCGATCCAGCCGCAGATGTTCTCGCCGCCGACGCCCGGTTGATAAGCAACCCTGTACGTCGCCATGGCCGTGATCAAAAATACAGAAAACCCGACGCAGAGGATCGCGACCGCCTCCGCGAAATGGGAACGCGGCTGGCCGTCGTCTCTCGCTTTTCGCGTCCGTGGTTTTGTAGTTTTCGACGCAAGCGCGCCGGCCGCAATTGATGCTACAGTTGTTGCATTCGGGCCCGGGCTCGGGGTTATTGTTTTTGTGACTGCTGTCGCCATCGTTCGAGTGCAAGGGCGATCAACCGCCGCGCGATCTTTGATTTATGATCGCGTATCGGCAGCCGTTCGCCGTTTCGCCCGATAACTGTGACATTTGAACGCGCGGCATTCAATGCTGAAGGATCATTCCAAACCACAAAATCGAGATTCTTCTCATGAAGTTTCGCGCGCGCGTTTTGTACGCCATCGGAGGATTCGAGCGCGAAACCAATCAAAACTTGCCCCTTGTGTTTAATTCTGCCGCACGACCGCAAAATATCGGGATTCGCGACGAGTTCGAGTTGCAAACGGCCGCGGCCCGCGGCGAGCGCCTGTCGCTTTTTTAATTTTCCGCGAATCCGATGCTTCGGCCGAAAATCCGAAACAGCGGCCACGTGAATCGCAATATCGCAATTGCGAAACGCAGGAATTGCCGCCGCCGCCATCTCGCTCGCGCTCTCGACATCGATCACACGAAGGCGTCCGCCAATGTTCGCGGGCCGGGCAATCGATACAGGTCCGGTTACAAGGATTACAGCGCAGCCTGCGTCGAGCGCGGCCGACGCGATCGCATATCCCATCTTTCCGCTCGACCGATTGGAAATATAACGAACGTCGTCGATCGCCTCGCGCGTGGGACCCGCGGTGATCAGCATTCGCGGCGCGCCGAGGCGCGTCGCCGTTCGCGCGCGATCAGCCACGGATTTTCAATTTTGTGAGAGCGAATTGGACAATTCCGACGGGATCGGCGAGGCGACCTTCGCCCGTCACGCCGCAGGCCGTCCAACCGGCGTCGGGATTTATCAATTCGTATCCGTAGCTTTTGAGTTTTTTTATATTAGCCGCGACCGCCGGATTCGCCCACATGTTCGGATTCATCGCGGGCGCGATCGCGCGGGGCGTTGCCGGATCGAGCGCGAGCGCGGCCGTCGATAACAAATCGGCGGCGAGGCCGTTCGCGAGCGAACCGATCGTGTTTGCCGAGGCGGGCGCCACGAGAAACAGATCCGCCGACTTGGCGAGATCGATATGTAACATCGGAGCCTCGGCGTCCGCGTCCCACTCGCTCGTCGAGGCGGCATTCGATGTAATCGCGCGAAATAAGATTGGCGAAACGAGGCGCGCGGCGGATTTTGTTAATATAACTCTCACGGCGACTCCCGATTGCGTGAGTTTCGACGCCACTTCGCACGCTTTGTACGCGGCGACGCTTCCCGAGACGCCGAGCACGACGCATGGTTTTTGTTGATATGTCATTTGAATACTATTTTTTCTTCGTTAAAGATAATTTAATCGCGATCTCGAACACGGCGCGTTCGAGATCGTCGTTCACGACGCGAAAATCGTAGTTCGCGCCCTCGGCGATCTCCGAATGCGCGCGCGCGATCCGCTGCGCGATGGTTTCCTCCGCATCGGTTTTGCGCCCGCGGAGGCGCTGCTCGAGGGTCGCCATGTCGGGAATATCAATAAACAGATTCGTATGTTTAATTTTACTATTTCGAATCTGCGCCGCGCCCTGCGTGTCGATTTCGAGAATCAAAGTCGCGCCGCGCGCGAGCGCAGATTCGACGGACTTGCGCGGTGTTCCATAATAATTTCCGTGTACGATCGCGTGTTCGAGAAATTCGCCGGCGCGCTCGCGTCGTTCGAATTCGTCGGGTTCGTAAAAGTTATAATCGACGCCGTTCACTTCGCCCTTGCGGGGCGCGCGCGTCGTGGCCGTCACGACGTATTCGCAATTGTAATCGCGCTCCAACCGGTCGCAAAGGGTCGTCTTGCCGCTTCCGGAAGCGCCTGACACTACAATAAGTCTGCCGGTTGAATTGGACATTGCATGAAAATCCGATATTTCAATTATTCGAGATTCGCCGACTGCTCGCGAATGCGTTCGAGCTCCGCTTTGAGGTCCATCACGATGCGAGTGATCTCGAGATCGACCGATTTGGATCCGATCGTGTTGACTTCGCGGCCCATCTCTTGTAACAGAAAATCGATCCGCCGCCCGACGGGATCGGTTTTTTGTAATAAAGCATCGAGTTCCTCGACGTGCGCGCGCAGTCGCGCGACTTCCTCGGCGACATCATACTTTTCGGCGAGAATCGCGAGTTCGCGCGCGAGGTCGGAATCCTTGAGCGACGTCCGCCCTTCGCCGATCAACTCCTGCGCGCGCTGCTTCAGTCTTGCATGATATTCAACGACGGACTTCGGAGCGCGCGCTTCGATGTCCCGCGTGCTGGATCTTAATAAATTGATTCGTTTTAACAAATCGGCCGCGAGCGCCGAACCCTCGCGCGCGCGCGATTCCAGAAGACTGTCGAGCGCTTTTTTGTATGTTTTGAATAACAATTCTTTCGCGTCGTCGTCGGGCGCGACGGCCGATCGCGAAGAAAGAAATATTCCCGGCGCGGCGGCGATCGTTTCGATGCTAATTTTACCGGAAAGCTTCAATTCCTTGGCGAGCCGCTTCAACGCGGACGCGACGGCGCGCGCCTGTTCGAAATCGACGACCGAATGCGCGGTGGCGGGGCCGGCGCGTCGAATTGTAATATTAATGGAAAGACTTCCGCGCTGCAGCGACTTGCGCGCGATGCCCTCGAGTTCGGAATCGAACGCCGAAAAATCCCCCGGCGTCCGAAATTGAAATGCTAAGAAACGGTGATTGACGGAACGAATCTCGATTTCAATTGCAAAACTGGCGTTCTCTCCGCGCGCCAAGCCGATTCCCGTCATGGAGCGCGGCGACGCGCACGACGCTTCTTTTATAACATTCGCGACGGGAGTTTTCTGCGTCGCGCGCACCCTCGTTCGGCCGGCCACGCGTGGAATTTTAGTAAATACTACTTGCCCGGCGGCTTCGACTCGGGCGGCGCGTTCTGATTGCCCGAATTTCCTCCGGGCGGAAGACCCTGATTCACCGTCGGCGCATTTTTGTCTTGGAACAATCCGACGCTGGTCTCGGGCATTTTGTATTTATGCAATGCGATCAAACTAACAATCATGACCGCCGCGAGAAAGCCGGTGATTTTTGTAACCGGACCCGCGCGGTGGCCGAACGTTTCGCCGCCGAGGCCGCCGAACGCATCGCTCAACCCGCCGCCTTTGCCTTCCTGAATAAGAATAATTCCAATCAGTAATATGCAGGACGCGATGAATACAATATACAGTAAACCGGTGATCATAAACGTTTGGATTGGTTAACGATGGCTTCGTGGTTCGCGGGTTTCGTGGTTCTTCGGTTGCGGATCACGCGTGCGCGGCGGGATTCGCTGCCGAGAGAATCGCCTGAAACTTGCCTGCGTCGAGGCTTGCGCCGCCGACGAGAGCGCCGTCGACACCCGGAACCCGCAGCAAAGCCGCCGCATTTTCGGGAGTGACACTACCACCATAGAGGATTCGCATCGCGTCCGCGACGGCGCGCCCGTGGCGGGCGGCGAGTTCGTTTCGCAGCAGTGAATGGACTTCGCCGGCTTGATCGGGAGTTGCGTTGACGCCAGTTCCGATCGCCCAAACCGGTTCATAAGCAATGGTAACACTGCCAAATTGCGCGGCCGCGACACCGGCAAGACCTTCGACGAGTTGCCGAAGGACGATCTCGGAGGTGCGACCGGCCTGTCGCTCGGCGAGCGTTTCGCCGACGCAAAGAATCGGCGCGAGTCGCGCGCCAAGCGCGGCCGTCATTTTCTTAGCAATCGCCGTATCGGTTTCATTAAAAACGTGGCGGCGTTCGCTGTGGCCGAGAATGACGCTCGTCGCTCCGAGATCGGCGATCATGCTCACGCTGACTTCGCCCGTGAATGCGCCCTTCGCTTCGAAATAACAATTCTGCGCGCCCACGCGGATCGGCGTTCCGGCGCAAGCGTTCACTACAATTTCAACGTATGGAAAGGGCGGAAAAACGGCCACGTCGAAACCCGGATCGTGCGGGAGCTTCGATCGGAGCGAGGAAATCAAACCGAGCGCGCCAGCGCGATCGAGGTTCATTTTCCAGTTTCCGGCGATGAATCGGCGGCGGGCTGTCATTGGAGAAATCGGGCGAAGAGTTTAACCGGAGCGGCACCCCCGCCGCCAGCCGCCGCACTCGGAACGCAAACCGGGCGCCGGCCCCTCGCCGGCGTCCGATCGCGTCGATCGATTATCGCGAAGCGCCCGAAGCGTTCGCGGGGCTTACGGAAATACTGTCGAGGAGCATGCCATCCGCGCCAATGAGTTGGACCTGTACTAATTGTAGTGACGCCGGGATTGTTAATTCTCCGTAGAAAGCTCCCGACGAATCGGAACGCACGGCGAGCGCGGAGTCGGTGAACGCGAAGACGAGCCGGCCATCATTAACAATCGGCATCAGCAAGGCCTTGGAATTCGGGCTGATCTCGCCTCCGACGAGATAACCGGCCATCGGTTGGTCGTAAAACATTCCGACCGTGCCTTCGAATATTACTGAAGTGATTTTCGCACTTCCCGTATCGTGGCCTGCGGCCATTGCAAGTGTTCCCGCGGAAACGATGGAAAGTCCGAGAAGTCCGAGCGAGTGTAGAAGTTTCATATCAGCACCTGAAACGCTACTTTCGCCGGCGCCACGCCGGCGCAAAGTGTTGCGATAAAAAACGAAGGCTCGTCGGATTGAAACAGAACGGCAAAAATCGAAAATTCCGCCGCGAACGCGCGCGCGAAAACTACTTATCTTCGCTTCGCGGGCGCGGACAGGACTTTTTCTTCGACTTCGAGAAGGCGCTCGACGGCGGACATGAGAATTGTAAATTCGGCGGGCGGAAGCGCCTGCCGGCCGTCGCTCATTGCCGAGCAGGGATCGGGATGAACTTCAATAATAAGTCCGCTCGCGCCGGCGGCGACCGCGGCCTTCGCCATGGATGTTACAAATTCGCTGCGCCCCGTCGCGTGCGACGGATCGACGATCACCGGCAGGTGCGTGAGCGCGCGCAGCGCGGGAACGGCGGCGATATCAAGAATGTGCCGCGTCTCGGGATCGAAACCGCGGACGCCGCGTTCGCAGAGGATCACGCCCGTGCCGCCCGCATTTATAATATATTCCGCGGATAACAATAATTCCTTCAGCGTTTGTGACATTCCGCGTTTTAACAATACCGGGCGGCCGCTGCGGCCCGCCTCGACGAGCAGCGGATAATTTTGCGAATTGCGCGATCCGATTTGTATTGCGTCGGCGTGGCGAATGATCGTTTCCACGTGCCGCGGGTCGAGCGCTTCTGTAATGACCGGCATTTCGAACTCGGCGGCGACGTTTTTTAGTAACTTCAACCCGTCGATGCCGAGACCTTGAAATGAATAGGGCGACGTCCGCGGTTTGAACGCGCCGCCGCGAAGAATGGCGGCCCCGGCATCTCGGACGGCGGCCGCCGCCGCGCGCAATTGCGCCTCGCTCTCGACGGCACATGGACCGGCGATCACTACAAAATTCTCAGCACCAACGGGGACATTTCCCACGTGGACGACCGTGTCGGTCGACTTTGTTTCGCGGCCGATGTGGCGCCAGGGCTTCGAAATACTAATGGTGCGTTCGACGAACGTCAGCGATTGGAGTCCGGAAATTGCGTGTTGATTCGGACCCACGGCCGCAATGGCGTGCACCGCGCCGTCGGATATATCCACTGCGCGCATGGAGGCCGACTCAATCGCGGTAATGAGTTTCGCGCGATCGGCGGCGGAGACGTGTGCTTTGAGAACGAAGATCAAATTTGAATCGCAATTATTCGCGAGATTTGCGTTGAAGCGTAGGAGCAAGACGCCCCGGGTTCAACGCACGCAACGACAAACCAACCAAAACCCCTGCCACGGCACATGCGGTCCCTCGATTTGCGAGATCACGACTCCCAAGAATGGCGGCCGCGGCGCGAAAAGGAGCGGGCGCGACTCGCAGATTGCGACACGCGCCCGAAAATTAAATTTCCGTCAGCGACCAATGGCCGCGCGTCCATCGCCAATGGTTACTATTTTCCGCCCATATTAAGATTTGGATTCCACGAACCGTCGGGCTCGACGAACCAAGGCCAATAATCGCTGTTATCTTTTAATTTAGCAAAAACAGCGTCCGCCTTCGAATTCGCGTTGGCGATGCGCAGCGCGCGGTAGCACCACGCTCCAAATCCGACGGCCTCGTCGTCAGGCGACCAGGAAATATTACCGTTCAGACCGATGGCCTTCGGACACTTGCCGTCGTCCGTGATTACAGATGCGAGTTTCGACGCCATGAATCGGGCTTTCGCCCCGAGCGCGGCACCCAAATATGCAATATCGCCCTGCCCGTCCGGAAACAGGGCAACGAGAAAGCTCCCAAGGCGATTCATGCCGGCGATCATGAGCCCATCCTGCCAAGGATACCAATAGGGAACCTCGCCAAGATTGGGATCTAAATGATAACCCTGGTCGCCGGGATAATAAATATGTCCAATTCCGTCGGATGTTACGGATGGAAGAACTGTATTCTTCGCCCAGTCGAGAATTGTAATGGCATTGTCGTCGTCGAACCATGCACATTTCGCACAATCGACGGCAAAATCGAAAACGCGGCCGACTTCCCGGCTGGAGTGCAGCGCTGTTTGATAATAATCCGTTCTTAATGTTCCGCCCACCATCACTCCCATGCTCCACATCATGAATTGCGCCGCGAGCGTCTGCTCGGTCGCCGGCTCGGAGCTGGCGAGCGCGGCCAGGTGTTTGAACGAAACGTGCTGAAGTCCATGGCCGACCAAAAGGTCGCCGTTCGAGGCGTACCAACCTGTAGTCACGGGATCGTCCACGCCCGGTTCCGCCGTCCATTCCAACGGACGTCCATAGCCTTTGCGGAGACTTCCCGGCAATACAACATAATACGTGGGCCGAAATCCCGCATTCGACAGGATCAAACCCGCGACTTTTAGATAATTCGGGTCCGCGACATCGGGAATTTTATAATCCTGCCGCCAGCCAAAATCCGGCTGTCCACCGGTTTGTTGCGGATCGATTCCGGTGCCGTATGCATACCATTCCTGCGTCCCAATTGTATCATTAAGCAGCGAAAGATAATTACGCACATCGGGATTGAGATCGATGTAGGGCAAATTGCCGCCCGTGGAATCCTGCGACGTAGCATTGCCAATGAGCATACAAATCGCGAATCCGAGGCCGGCCGTCGCCGTGTAGGTCGTGATTCTGAATTTTGAAAACAACTTAGACGAAACTACGAATTGCATCGTTTGTGTTCTGGCGCTGAAGGTGGAGCCTGGCGGCTCAGGTTGAATGCCGCAGCCTATCCGGCCGCAATGACTTGAATCAACGTCATTTTGTTCGAGGGCTTGCGATCTCGCCGCGAAAAATTCGCTTTCGAATGAAAAACAGCGGGGCCGGCGCAATGGCCAGCCCCGCTGTTTGGTTACAACCAATCGGCCGGCGCATTTCGCGCAAGCCGGCGGTCATTCGCAAAGATTAGAAGATCAACTGCAATTGCAATTGAAGAATATTGTCGTCCAAATTGTGCATTTCGCGCACGAGCCGATGCCGGACCGTGTACGCGGTTTGCAGCTTTAACCGGTGTCCATTGAATAGGTAGTTCAGGCCAACTGTAGCGTCGTGAACTTCCGTCGCGCTGCCCTTTGGCACAATTCCGAGTGTCGCGGCGTCCACGTCGATGGCGGACCATCGCAGAATCGCTTCGAGGCCCTCGTTGGGCGTGGAGCCGAATAAGTATCCAATCTGGCCGAAGTAACCGTTGTCCGTGGTGTTCGGACCGACGGGCGTGTCGCGACGCGTGGATCTTACAAATGCTTCCGCCAGCGCGAACCAGCCATCATACTTGAACGCCGCGTCGGCGCCCCACGTTTGCATATTCTGGATCACTTTGGCAGGCACGCTGCCGCTGTTGCGTTCTGGATTATAAATATAGAACGCGCCGACTTCGAATTTAGCGTCTTTCGAACGCTCATAATCGCCCTCGGTGTAACCGTTCGTAAAATAGGATCTTTCCAAATTATCCATCGGCCCCATCGGCATCCACATCACGCGCGCCGCGGCTTGGAGTCCCGACGAATCATTATTATTCGCGGCCCCTGGCGAAAGAACGCCGCCGCCCGGCCCCAGCGCGACGGGCCCGGCGCCGTTTTGCGGACCATCGCCGTTGAATGCTCCCGCGTGCCACTCGAGCTCATTATTAAAAAATCGGCCCCACGCTTTCGCGCCGGTGTCGCAGCCTTCGCCCGACGCGTTGGGCTGGAAGAACGCGACCGCGGGCGACTTGTCGACCAAGCTAACTTTCGGTCCGTACGTTAATCCTTCATAATCGAACGGCACTTTTTGCTGGCCGGCGCGAATGTGAAACTCATTGTCGAATTTGTAGTCAAGCCAGCCGTCGCGCAATGTACTGGTCGCGGACGCGAGATCGAACATGATTAAATATGTAAGATCCTGTCCGCCCGCGTTGCCGTCGAGCCAGATTCGTATATTTCTGGATTCGAAGCTTCCGGTGTCCTCGTTGGCGAGTCCGGTTACGTTACCGATGTCGTCATAAGTAAACCGCTCGCGGAAAACGAGCCACGGATGAAATGAATAATTTCCGTCGGACGATTTTAAGTAAAATCCGTTCTTGAAGCTAACGGTGGCCGACGTCGCGTCCTTGGATTTTGCTTCCGCGGCGGCGCGCTCTTGTATCGATTCCAAAAGTAACTTCGAAGCGCGCGAAAGCTCCTCGTGCGAATCGACGCGATCCTTGCGCATCTTCGCGGCTTTCTTAATTAAATCGTGATACTGACTTTCAGTAATCACGCCGTTATCCAAAAGTGTCTTTAATATTTCCGCTTCGATGGTGGGCGTATTCTCATCGTCGCCGCCGCCCGGCGCGGATATGGCAACCGAGGGAAACGCGAGCGTCATCGCAAGTAAGAATGGGAGCATACGTCAAGTCCTGGTGGGTGCGTCCCCGCGCTTAATGGCAGAACGCCGGTCGCGGGGGTTCGACTCGGCGTTCCGGGTGGATACCAATTGGCGGGTTCATATTTGCATGCAACGGGTTCCATCGCATACAAACAAAAATCGCCATTTCGTTTCCTGCGCCGCGCTCAGCACGTTCCACACCCATAAAATTTATGTCCGAACATGTCGCCCCTGCCGAGTCGCCAAAGCTCGAATTGGCCGTGGAGCGCGCTACCTCAGGCGCGCGAATTTCCCGTGAGGACGCGGTTTATCTCCTGCAAGGAGCCGATCTCCCAACGCTCGGTTCGCTCGCGGACGCAGTCCGATTTCGGAAGCATCCGGCGCCCGTCGTTACCTATATCGTCGATCGAAACATAAACCCGACGAACGTCTGTATCACGGACTGCGGGTTTTGCGCCTTTTACCGGCGGCCGGGCGAGTCGGGCAATTACGTTCTTGAACGATCCGAAATTTATAAAAAAATCGACGAGTTGTTGGATATTGGCGGCGTTCTCGTGCTCATGCAGGGAGGCCACCATCCGTATTTGAAGACTTCGTGGTATGCGGATTTGTTAAGAGACCTGCGGTCGCGCTATCCAAAGTTACATTTGCACGCGATGTCGCCGCCCGAAATCGATCATTTGGCGAAACTCGAGAAAATAACAGTCGGCCGCGTCATTGAACAATTGATGGAAGCGGGACTCGACTCGATTCCCGGCGGCGGCGCCGAAATCCTCGTCGATCGCGTGCGAAAAGTCATCGCTCCGAAGAAATGTAATACAAACGATTGGCTCGAAGTCATGCGTCAGGCCCACGCGCGCGGCCTACGCACGACGGCGACCATGATGTTCGGCCACGTCGAGACAATCGAAGAACGCGTCGAACATTTACAAAGACTGCGCGACCTTCAGGACGAACACGGCGGATTCACGGCGTTCGCCTGCTGGAACTTTCAGCCCCACGGAACGCCGCTCGGCGACAAACTTAATAATACAAAAACGACGCTCGACGATTATTTAAGAACGGTCGCCGTGTCGCGGATTTTTCTGGATAATATTGACAATATTCAAGCCAGCTACGTCACGCAGGGAATCGAAGGCGCGCAATTGTCGTTAAGATTCGGCGTCAACGACTTCGGCGGAGGCATGATGGAAGAAAACGTCGTTTCAGCCGCGGGATGCCGGAAACTTACGAATCTCGAGGAGATCGAACGCCAGATCGGCGATGCCGGCTTCGCTCCGCGTCGACGGAACTTCTTCTACAAGATTATCGATGAGCGTGGCCCGCTCGGCGCCAACGCAATGTTTCCGTATCGCGGTCAGGACGGACGAAACACGCGCGAACGCATGATTGAGGCGAGTTTACGTTCGCTCGTCGATGGACGCCGGCCGCTCATTGGCAGTCGGATCGGTCGCTAACAAAAAACCGCGCGCTTCCAGCGCGAAACAAATTTCGATGGAGCCGGCTGAACCTCTTGGCGCGTTCCCGCCTCTTCGTAGTAACCTTCAAAGCCTCCGTTCCCACCGTAAACCACGGTTGACACCATGAAGAACCCAGCAACTCTCCTCGCACCGGCCGTACTCGCATTATTAGCGACCTCGGCTTCGGCGCAAATCACGCTCGATGCGTCCGGCGGCATCATCCCCGAACACTTAATTTGCACTTTGGGCGGCACCGTCCCGGCGAATGATTTTGTAGTATTAACATTTTCCGACACGACGGGTCCGCTCAACGTCGGCGACCTTCTTCCGGGCGAGCCGGGTTACTGGGATCAGGACATTACAATGTTCTCGTACCCGGCGTTCGTGGACGTGTCGACGTATACAAATCCGCTCGGCGACGTCGATCTGCAATATTTGAGCACGTCCTTGAACGGAATCCATGCATTCGCTCAGGCATGGACCACGGATCTCGGGTCGCCGTTTCTGCATTTAAAGAGTAATGTTGTAACAATTATTCTCGGCGTCCACGGAATGAGCGCGTACACGCTGCTCGGACCGCAATCGCCGCATGCTTACTTTTCGTGCGTGCCGCTGAATGACGGCAATGTCTTCTGTTCGGGCGGCGCAGGCTCGCTCGGCGGCGCGGCTTCGGGCGTCTCCGAAGTGTATGATTACAAAACGTCGACTTATTTCCTGACGGCGAATCAGCCGGCCGCGCGCGCCAGTTCCGCGACGGTCAAACTCGCCGACGGCCGCATTCTCATTTGCGGCGGCATCGATTCGACCGGCGTCGTCGTCAATACCGCCGAAATTTACAATCCGACGACCAATTCATTCTCCGCCGTCGCGAATATGAACGTCACGCGCGCGGCACATCAGGGCGTTTTGTTAAACGACGGACGCGTATTTGTATGCGGCGGCTCGACGTCCATTTCGGGAGCCGATCCGGTTTCGCAATTGTTATCGATCGTTTCGAGCGCGACGGCGACGACCGAAATTTACGATCCGACGGCGAACACTTGGACGTCGAAAGCAAGCATGTCGGGCGGCGCGCGCACGGCACACGCGGCATCGATACTTCCGGACGGCAGAGTATTGATTGCCGGCGGCGTTCAGTCGCTTTTTGGCATTCCGATATTTTTAACATCGGCCACTCGCTACGCCGCATCGTCCAATAGTTACACATTGACGGCTTCGTTATCGAACGGCGGGCGCATTCTTTCCGTTCCGACCAAACTCGCGGACGGCCGCGTTTTGTTAACAGGAGGATTGACGGCGGACCTCACGGCGCAGACGGTGACCGCGGTGACTTCGGTTTCTGTATATAACAATTCAACCAACACGTGGGCGAATTCGAATATGGCGACCGGACGTTACGCGCACACGGCGACGCTGCTTCCGAGCGGCGAAGTGTTGGTCACGGGCGGCGTCACCGGAACGGCGAGCTCCACGACCGCGGCGGTTACAACAATTACGTGCGAGGGATTCACGACGTCGAACACGTGGGCCGCGCGGCCTTCGATGTTGGAGTACCGCGCGGCACACGGCGCGGCGCTCACGAAGGACGGCAAGCGCGTCCTCCTCGTCGCCGGTTCGAACGACGCGGGTGTGATCGACCCGGCCACGTCGGAACTGTACGTTCCGTAATTCGCGGGACGCGATCTTAATAAAAAAACCGGCTCCGATGGGAGCCGGTTTTTTTATATAACAATGCGAGGTTACTTCTTCGGCGGCTCTTTCGCGGGTTCCTTCGCGGGATCTTTTGTGGGATCGAACGCATTTTTCTTGAACCATGCCACAAATTCATCGGCAAGCGACGGCTTTTGCGCGAGCAACTCGCCGCTTTTCGCGTCGATCGGAAGATTCTTTACTTCAAATTTGCCGCTCGCGTTCGCTTTGTCGGCATAAAACTTAATATCCTTCGCGGCTTTTTTGTCATCGTCGGTCTTGCCCGTGTAAAGCAGCATCGGAATACTTTTTACAGATAGCTTTTCGACGAATTTCGAACTGTCATCCTTGGAATAGGGCGCGGAGAGCGGGCACGAAAGACAAACGACGCCCTTCACGGTTTCGTCGATCGTCGCGAACTTGAGCGCGAGCGTGGCTCCGAATCCGGCGCCGATCAGTACAATTCTATCCGTATCGACGTCCTTTTGTTCTTTACAATAACCGATCACGGCCGAGAGATCGCGACGCATCAATTTCCAAGGATCGTCCTTCGAGAGGTCGATTTCGCGTCCTTCGAATTTGGAGCTTTGATTGTGCCCGCGCAAATCGAAGATCACCGCCGCGTAGCCCGATTTAAAGAATTTCATCTGGGCGTCGGAAAACTGGCTGCGCCTCCCCTTGGCGTCGTGTACGAAGATCGCGAGCGGCGATTTCGCGTCCTTGGCTTTCTTTGGAATCAGAATTTCGCCGTGAATTTCATAGTTATCGTCGGTCTTTACGGAAAAATCGGTGGGTTTTTGAAATGCCAGCGCCGGCGGCGCCAGCACTCCGCCGATCAGTAAACTAAGAATAGCCTTGTTCATTTTCAGTATCTTCGTTGTGGACCTCGACTCCGCTCAATTCGAGTTGCCGTCGCGCGTCGACTTCGTCGCGGTTCAGCAGCGAAATGGCATCGCTCAGTCGTTGCCATAGAGAATACGTCGGCGGAAGGGCGGAACGCATGTTTCGTAGACATTGAATCGCCGTTCGAAACGAACGGATGATGTCGCCGGGCGCCGCGAGCGTATGGCGTTCGAGAGCGTCAAAGGAATCTCCTTCGCACCATGCATAGGTTGCTTCGGTGAGAGAGAAATCCGGGGCCTGAATGCTCTCGGGAATCTTGAGGCCGAGTTCGTGGCGCTTCAACATGCGCACGGCGTCGAGAATCGCGCGTTTCACCGGCGCGAATTTCGGTGGAACGGAGTGTTCGAGGACCTCGCCCTTGCGCCCCTCGTAAACGATGCCGACGAACGCGGCGGCGAGTTCGCGCGCGTGCAGATTCTCGAAAATGCCGCGGAAGAAGCAGTCTGAAAGCTGCAATTCGAACGCCGCGAGCTTCGATGCTATTTTTCCGCGGTCGGTCAGCCCGCGCTCGTCGAGATAACCTATTTTTTTAAGTAATATTAACTTTTTCTTCAACAATTCGAGCTGCCGCGCTCGATTGCGTTCGCGGCGATCGGGCGACTGGCTGGAAAACTGATAGGCGTTGAAGGAGCGCTCCCATGCGTTTTCGATGCGGTCGCCGAGATGCTGGCTCAGGCGGAGCAGCGTTCCATAGTTTAAATTAAACTTCGATTGCACCGGCTCGAGTTCTCCGAATACTATCTTTTCGATCGGCGATTCATACAGATCCTCCGTGTCGAGAACGCTTACGACCTTGCCTTCGTCGTCCATGCCCTGCCGTCCGGCGCGCCCGGCCATTTGCATATAATCGCGAGTGCGCAGCCAGTCGAAATCGACGCCGTTGAATTTTCGAAGCGAATCGAAGACGACGGTGCGGGCAGGCATATTGATGCCCATCGCAAATGTTTCCGTTGTAAATAACAATCGCAGCAGTCCCGATGTAAATAATCGCTCGATGATCTCCTTGTGCACCGGAAGCATGCCGGCGTGATGATAACCGATGCCCCTCGACACGAAATTTCGCATTTCCACCAAATCGCCCGCGATGCCCTGTTGGAACATTGCGCAAATTTCATCGAATAAACCTCCGACGCGATCGCGTTCGGCGGCGGTCAGAAAATTCCGCCATGCGTTGCGGCGCGCGCGGCGTTCGCATTCTTTTCTACTGAAACAAAACCACAAAACCGGAAGCTCTTTTTTTTGTTGTAAACTCGTCAGCAGATTTTTGGCGAGATCGGGGTCGACGCGGCGCTCCGAAGCATGCGCCACGTTGCGCCGCACGTGGCGGATGCCTTTCAACTCGAATTCGCCGCTCCCCGGATGATAACCATAATGATGCAGCGGCACGGGCCGATACTCCGATTCGATTTGTTCGACCGGATGGCTGTGCACCGTCCGGAGCCAGCCCGTGAATTGTTTTAAATTCGGAATCGTCGCGGACAATGCTACAAAACGCATGCAGGACGGCGCGAATAGAATGGTCTCCTCCCAGACCGTGCCGCGGCTCGGATCGTCCAAATAATGAACTTCGTCGAAAATTACAGTTTCAACTCCTTCAAGACGCCGCGGAGAATCGAATATTTCGTTTCTTAGTATTTCCGTCGTCATGATGAGCAACGGAGCGTTGGGATTGATCGAGACGTCTCCGGTTAGAATTCCAACTTCGGAACCGGCGACAGCTTTGAAATCCCGATACTTCTGATTCGAAAGCGCTTTCAGCGGAGATGTGTAAATCACCCGCTTGCCGCGCGCGACGGCGTCGGCGATCGCAATTTCGGCGACGAGTGTTTTTCCAGCGCCCGTCGGCGCGGCGACGACGACCGATTTTCCGGCGCGTATCGCCACGAACGCCGCCCGTTGAAACGGATTTAACCGATAACCTCGGAATTCAAGCGGTGCCGACGACACATCGACCGCGGGCTCGAGAGCATCCGCGCCGGGCGATTGTTGTCTTTCATCGTACGGTCCGCGCAATTCCGAAATTTCTGTAACATTGCGCGGCTCACGCGCGGCTGATTTCGGCCGCCGATTTCTGCCGGCGGCATCGGGACGCCCCCCGGCTTTTGGAGAAGGCTTTCGCCGGTCGTTTCTTTTTCGCGGAAATTGGCTTTTTGCCACGTTGAAAAACAACATACTGTATGCGCGCTCGAATTGCCCCCAATAGATCGTACATTTGCCGTCTGCCGAAACTGAAATGGACAAGAACCCAGAAACTCCCCTCGCCCGCATCGTTCGCCGTCGACTTTCGCCTGTAAAAGTAGCCATTCGCGTGCTTCAAGATGAGCTCGACTTGAGCGGCGACGGGCGCGTCGTCCTCGATCGAACGCTCGTCGAGGATCTCATCGGATCGCTTGAGGTGTTTGTTGACGATCTCGAAAGCGACGCCGGTGTTACGAAAACATCCGTAGTAACCGGAAATGCGAACGGCGGTCTCGCCCGTCCGGGCCTCGTTACTGAAAAACCCGCGGCCCGCATGAACCAAAACTAATAAACAACGCCGCCTGTAGTTTGTTATAGTTACAGGAACCGCGTGACTCCCGATCAAACTGATCCGTCCGCCGGCAACGCGCCGGGAAAGTTAAAGAACGGTTTTCCGTGGATCGCCGCCGGGCTCACGGCGTGTCTTGCTTTTTGTTGTGCGATTTTGTTCCGCCTTGCGATGCAATCCGGCCGCGAATTGAATTTTTTCAAAGTCGACGCGGCGCAGTCGATTCCCATTCAGACGCCTCCGTGGGTGCCCGCCGAATGGGTCGAGGAGGCGCGCGCTCGCGCGGCCGCGCGCGAGTGTTTTTCCATATTCGATGATATTACAATAAAGGAACTTTGCGCCGATTTAAAGAAACTGCCGTGGGTGAAGGATGTCAGGGAACTGGAGCGCGGTCTGCCGCGAACATTAAGATTATCGATTACTCCGCGCGCGCCTGTCGCCGTCGTCGAAACGCGCGATGCGATCCTGCTCGTCGACGCGGACGGCGTGGTGCTGCCGCCCGCGACCTTTGCCGCCGATAGCATCGCGGCGCTTCCGCGAATCGTTAAATGGAAGGGGTCCTTCGCGCAGGCCGACACCGGCGGGCGCTGGGATGACGAGGGCGTTCAGGACGGCGTCTCGGTCGCCGTGCTGCTTCCACAATTATATTTTACAAAACTTGCCCGGGTCGCGCCGGAATTCCGCGTCGCAAAAATCGACGTCGCGAATGCGGGCGGCGAGATCGACAAGCGCGAGCCGGAGGTATTTCTAACAACTTCCACCGGCGTGCGAATCAAATGGGGCCGCGCGCCGAGAAACGAGAAATACGGCGAAGTGCCCGTGGATGTTAAATTTAATAATCTAGCCATAATATTAAAGGAATACGCGGGCCTGAACGGCGTCGCCGTCATTAATTTAAGATACGACGAACCGGACATTTTCGACGCGCAGGGACAATGGATTCCGCGTCCGGCGCTCGTTTCCCAAGCGGGCCGTTGATCCGCCGCGCGAACCGCGCCGCGTTCGCGACCATGGTCGCGTTTTTGTTACCTCCGCTCGCGCTCGCGGCGCGGCTGTGGCCGCTCGGCGCGCTTGCCGACGCGCCCGTGCGGCCGATTTTGTTATTTTCGGCCTGTGTCGCGACCTGTTTTTTATTAATCGTCGAGCGTTCGGATTCGGCCGTGTTTTTTCTTATATTTATTCTGGCGCCGGTGCCGTCGTTTCTGTGCGGAGCGTGGCTCGACGGCGAAGATTACTGGATGACGGTTCACGATATCGGCGCCGTCGCGGTCTCGACGCTCGCGGCGTGGGCGTGCGCGCGGCTCGCGAGCGGCGCGACCGCGGGATTGTTATGGGCGTCGATCCACTTTCTTCCGCTGCTCGCATGGATAATATTAAATTTAACACATACGAGAGAGCCCGTTCCGGCCGTCGCAACCAACATTCTCGGTCTGTCTCCGCTCGGAGGCGCCATCGACGCATCGGCGCCGATATTATTAGCATCGATCGGCGTGTCGGTTCTTGCATTCGCGGCCGCCACGCTCTCCATGCCCGGCTCTCGACAAAGGAATTCTAAGTTAAACGATCCTGAACATGACAATGTCCGTTGAATTCGGATTCATCGCGTTCCTGCTTCAAGCGGGCGCCGCGACCACGACCGTCGAACCCTTTCCGGGCATCGCAAGAATTCCGGGTTACGCCGGAATTCGACTGACCGCCCGCGGAGGCGGCGAGCGGAAAATTGTAACATTTCGCGCACACGGTCCCGGCGGCCATACAACATCGCTTACGTTCGGAGTCGAGCCCGGCCAGTCGAAAGAATTGATATTTTCCGTCTATTGTTCAGAACCGGGCTCGATTCGAGTCGACGAGGGCGAGTTCGCCGATGGAAAGCCGACACATGAAATCGGGCGATTCGAATGTCCGTCGCCCGCGGGAAAGATATTATCATTCGGCGGCCTTCCCGATGCGGAGCGCGCGAGCGATTATTTTAATATAGGTCTCCCTTCCGTCGTCCAGAACGATACAAAACCAATCGTCGCGGATTCGCTCGCGTTGGACGGTTTCGATGGAATATACAATACGGGCCCGTCCACGCCCGCGCTGCAATTTTATGAACTTCGCGGAGGCGCCCTCGCATCCGGCGCGCCGACGGGCGCCGGACGTCCATCCGACGGCAGTGTATCCGACGGCAATGCGGTCGCGCGCGCGGCGGCCGCGCTGCCTCGCGAGGGCGTGCGGCCGCGGGATTTTGTAAATTTACAATTTCTACCGGCGCGCATCGCGCTTGCCGCGGCCGCGGCCGGAGCCGCGGTTGCATTATTACTGATTCAACGGCCGCGATTGCTTTTCTCCGCGACGCTTGCGCTTCTCGCGGCGGCTTCATTGTTAATTATACAATTTTCGCGCGCGACGCGCCCCGGTTTGCTTGTCCGCTCGATGGGCCGCGACGATTTAACAATTTCCATTCGCGATCCCCGCGAATCCGCGGGAGGAAACCCCGGCATTCTGGCCGTGTATCCGTGCGGCAAGTCCGCGATCCACCGCGACCTCTCCGTCGGGTCGTCGACCGAACGCAGCGACGGTGCGATCCTTTTTGCGTCGCCCGATTTGCCCCGCGACGCCTACGGCTCGGACGTTCAAATCGATGACCTCGCGGTCGCTCTACGCCCCGCGATTCGGTCGCTCGCCAAAGACCTGCGCTCGGTACGAATCCTGCAGAATGGAGCCGCTCTGGTCGTGACCGTCGAACGCTCGGATCGTTGACGTCCGCCTCGATCCGCCGTAGCTTCTTCGGCCCTTTTTCTCCCGATAGCCCTATTTCATCCGGCGCCCCATGGTGCTCACGAAAACTACAATGATGCGCGCAGTCGATATTAAACGACATTGGTATGTCGTCGACGCGTCGCGCTATCCCCTCGGCCGCCTCGCGTCCCGCGTCGCGGAAATCCTGATGGGAAAACACCGACCCACTTATACGCCTCACTGCGATACGGGCGATTTCGTCATCGTTATCAATGCGGAAAAGGCAAAACTCACCGGATCCAAACCGGATAAGAAAAAATATCAAACGTATTCGATGTATCCGGGCGGCCAGAGAACGATCGCGGTCGAGCGCTGGATGCAGGAAAAGCCCGAACACGTCGTTCTTCTCGCCGTCCGCCGAATGTTACCAAAAAGCAAACTCGGCAAAGCGATGATCAAGAAACTGAAGATCGTGCGCGGAACGGATCATCCGCATACCGCTCAACGACCCGAGGAATTGATCGTTAAGAAATAATTTACTGATCCATTATCTTAATATCTAAAGATTCAAGGAACATTATTCATGCCTGAAGCAACGCTTTCGCGAGGAACCGGCCGCCGCAAGACCGCGGTGGCGCGCGTCCGCCTTCTCGCCGGCACCGGAACGATTCTCGTAAATTCGCGCGCGTACGATCGCTTTTTCTGTAATGAACAGGATCGCGTCAAAGTCAAATCGCCGCTTATTTTGACCGGCGTCGCCGACAAATATGATATTCACGCGATGGTCGAGGGCGGAGGTCCGACCGGCCAGGCCGGCGCGATCGCTCTCGGAATCGCGCGCGCGCTCAAACTTCATAATCCGGCGATCGAGCAGGCCCTTCGCGAGAACAGCTTGATGACGCGCGACAGCCGCATGAAGGAACGTAAGAAATACGGCAAGCGAGGAGCACGCCGCGCGGTTCAGTTTAGCAAGCGCTAATCGATTCCGAGGTTCGTGCAGCCAGCGCGGGCGGACCTTCATAACGAAGGATTCCGCCCGTTTGCTTGTAGCGGCTCTGTTTTATGTAAAATTCGTCGCGAAAAAATTACCCTCTTCCGGCACAACCCGAAATCCATAGATTTTAACGAACGCTCAACATGGCCGGCCATTCTCCCTGGCATAATATGAAACACCGCAAGGCGGCGGTCGACGCCAAACGCGGTAAGGTTTTTTCTAAATATTCCAAGCTCATCACGTCCGCCGCGCGCCAAGGGGGCGGCAACATTAATGATAATCTGAAGCTTTCTTATGCTGTCGAGAAGGCAAGATCGGCCAACATGCCGAAAGACACGATCGAACGCGCGATCAAGAAAGGCACGGGTGAAATCGGCGGCGAACAGTTCGAAGAGATTATTTATGAAGGCTACGCGCCGGGCGGCGTGGCGGTGCTCATCGAAGCGCTGACGGACAACCGGCATCGGACGAGTCCCGAAATGAAGCGCGCGTTTGAAATCCGCGGCGGCGCGCTCGGAATGCCGGGAAGCGTACAGCGCATGTTTTCACGAAAGGCATCGTTTCAAGTCGCGAATCCCGAACTGGGCGAAGAAAAGCTTATGGAAATCGCGCTCGATGCGGGCGCCGAGGATTTGAAATCCGAAGGCGGCGGATTCACGATCTACGCGGACCCCGCGCAATTTCATCAAGTGAAAACGGCGCTCGAAAGTAAATCCGTAAAACTCACGGCCGCTGAATTCGTATATATTGCAACACTAACAGTACCGGTGGATGCGGAAACGGGCAGGAAAGTCATCCATCTCCTCGAGGATTTGGAGGACAACGACGACGTTCAGAGCGCTTATGCTAATTTTGAAATGTCGGAGGAGGACCTCCGAGAAGTTGCGAATTCTTGATTTATAACAATAGTTTCGAACGACCACAGTTGCGTCCAAACACAGTTGCGTCCAAACAAGATGAAGTCCAAGCCTCCAGTTAGGAAATCGAACAATACAGCAAAAGGAAAAGGCTCCCGTTCGAAACCCGCGGCCGGTCGCGCGAAAATCGCGGACGCGGCGCAGCAAGGCGCGCCGGTGGTAGTTGTTACTTCAAATTCTACATTTGCGCGCGCGATCGAGCGCGTCGTTCACGACGTCGCCGTTCTTAAGGATCCGCGGGGAATCGATTCCGCGGTCGCGACGGGCGCGCGCGTCGCATTTGTCGACAGCGAACTTCCGGAAGGAGCGAATTGTTATGAATTCCTGCGCCGCCTGCGCGTGCGCACATCGCTACGAATCGCGCTGTGCCATCCAAATGCAAAAAAACTCGACGCCAGCATTCACGCGCTCGCGCGATTTGCCGGCGCGGAGACCGTTTTGTCGTCGCCGCCCTCGCCGGCGGAATTGAAATCATTTATGAAACCGCCGGCGTCCGGATTGATCGATCCGATACTTGGCGCGAGCGGGCAGGACGCCGCGCGCAGCGCTTCCACCGAAAGGCGGGCGTCGTTCGAAAAACGCATTCTTCATGATATATCCAATCCGCACGATCCCGCGCTCCTCGACGCCATTTGCGATCCGGAGACGCGATTGTACTCGTCCGTTTACGGTGCGTTTGCATACGATCTCGAAGTAAAGCGCGCGCAGCGGTTCGCGTTTCCGCTGTCGATTGCAATTGTAGGATTTGACGGAGAGGCGTCGACCGAAGTGTTGCTTGAAATCGCCGGGATTTTTCTCAACGAGATTCGCGACACGGACACGCTCGCCCGCTTTAGTATTAATTCATTCTTTTTCGTGCTTCCGAACACGCTCGCGGACGGCGCATGCGCGATGCTCGAACGAATCGCAAAGAGCGTGGCGAAGCGAAAACTGCGGGATCTCGTCGGCGATCTTATACAATTAAATTCCGGCGTCGCCGGTTTGGCGATTCCGTCGAATGAAACACGCGACGTCCTTTTCCAGCGCGCGTTTCGCGCATTCGAAAAAGCGCGCGTGGAACTGCGCCCTGCCGTCAGTGGTTAGTGCAGGTCAGTGGTTAATGTAGGTCAGTGGTTAATGTAAATTTATAAATCGATATTTGTAATTTCGCATTTGTCGCAATCGCCCGCGCAAATATTACAAAACAACGTGCATCGTCCGTTCCCGATTCCGCGCGGGCGCTGGGTCATGCGCCAGACTTGGCATGACCTTCTGTTCGCGCATTGGCGCGTCGACGCGGCCGCGCTCGCGCCGATGCTTCCGCCCGCGCTTGAATTGGAAACATTCGATGGATCGGCGTGGTTCGGCGTCGTTCCCTTCGGCATGAGGGGCGTCCGGATTCGAGGATTGCCGGAAATTCCGGGAACTTCGGCGTTCCTCGAACTCAATGTGCGTACCTATGTGCGCATGCGCGGCGCGAATTCACCTCCGAGACCGGGCGTCTGGTTTTTTAGTCTTGACGCGGCAAATCGCCTCGCCGTTTTGACGGCGCGGCGCTGGTTTCAATTGCCATATTTCTTCGCGAGAATGAATATGCAAAAAAACGACGCGGCGATCGTTTATGAATCGATTCGTCACGATTCGCATGGCGCGGAGGCCGAATTTCGAGGCGGTTATTCTCCGGAGGGCAATGTTTACCATTCCGCCGCGGGATCCATCGAGCACTGGCTGACCGAGCGTTATTGTTTATATTCCGCCGACGCGCGCGGCCGTCTGCATTGCGGCGAGATTCATCACGCTCCCTGGCCGCTACAAAATGCCCGGTGTTCGATTCAATCGAATACGATGGCGGCTCCGCACGGCGTTTCTCTCGCGCGCGATCCCGATTTATTACATTTTGCGCGCGAACTATCCGTACTCATCTGGCCGCTCCGGCGAATCAGTTGATTTAACAACCACCCCGTAACGACTACAATATCATGAAAGCACGATTATTTATTTCCGGGCTGACCGCCATCGGCGCCATATTCGCTTTCCCTGGCGGCAACGATCCGAGCCCGGAAATCAAAAAAGGACAGGAGCGCATTCTCGCGGAAGACGCGATGAAGCACGTCGACACGCTCGCGTCCAAGGAATTCGAAGGCCGCGAAACGGGCGAACCCGGCTGCGAGAAAGCTTCATTATATTTAGTGAAACAATTCGAGAGCCTCGGCCTCGTTCCGCTCGGCGACGAAAAGGACGGCAAGCGTTCCTATCTGCAGGAATATCCGATTGGATTATCACAATTCGACGCGGCCTCCGGTTTTATTATTAAGGAAAGCGACGGCAAGGAAACCGTGGTTCCGTGCGGCGCGCAATGGAGATCGCTGAGCGTCAGTTCCGTGCCCCGCGATGTAACAACCGAACACGAGATCATCGACGCCGGTATTGTGAATATTGAACGGACTGGCACGGACTCGGAATCGCAGCCCTCCTCGAGAAAAGAATATAAACTAAAACTCCCGGACAACGCGGAAGGCAAGTTTATCGTTATACGGATCAAGGATGCAACCATTGCTCCGCTCGACCTCAACCGCACGGTCATCAACGCGATCAACAATGCAAAGGCGTCGGGCGCGCTGTTTGCGCCCGCCGACGATGCCGATGAAAATTATAAATTAAAATTCGAACGCGGCGCGAATTGGAGCACGTTTCGCGTGAAAATGCGCACGCCCGACGGCGACGCCGGCCAGTACATCAGCCGCGGAAACAACCCGCCGGTATTATTATTACCAAACGGCAAAACGGCCTCGGAATGGATTGGAAAGTCCGCAAAATTTATAATGACTCCCGAAGTCAAACCGTACCACTCCGCAAACGTCGTCGGATTGTTAAGAGGTTCGGATCCAACAGTCGCGGAAACCTACGTCGTGCATTCGGCGCATTACGATCACGAAGGAATCAAGCGCGGAATGATTTACTATGGAGCCGACGACAACGCGTCGGGAACGACGGCCGTGCTCGAAATCGCGCGCGCGTATCGAAATACTAAGATTCCGAGAAGAAGCGTCATATTCCTCCTCGTCTCGGGCGAAGAAAAGGGACTTTGGGGATCCGCATACTTCACGACCAAATGTCCGGTTCCGCTCGACAAACTCATCGCCGATATCAATACCGACATGGTCGGACGAACGTTATTGAACGGCGAACAGAAGCCTGCTTATATGATGATGACGCCGAGCACGAGGAACAAGGATTACAATACTCTTGCGGCCCGCGCGACCGAATTGAGCGAACAGTATGGTTTCCCGAACATGGAAAACGGCGACATCTACTGGACCCGAAGCGATCATTACAATTTTGCGAAGCATGGAATTCCAACCATGTTTCTTTGCAACGGCGAACATGAAGATTATCACCAGCCCTCCGACACGCCGGACAAAATCGACGGCGACAAGATCGCGCGGAGCGCGAAACTTGCTTTTCATTTAGGTTATGAAGTGGCGATGTCCGACGTGCTTCCGAAAGTGACCGGCCGGGTCAAGAAACCCAAGCCCGAATCGCAGCCGACCCAAAATCCGGCAAAGTAGTTATTACTGAACCAGCGGGTTCTTAAAGTAATATTTCAAAAAAAACGCCGCGTTGCCAATCGGCCCGCGGCGCTTTTTTAGTAAACTAACTTTCTTATTAGCTAACCTTACTGGCCTTCGATCAGGCCTTTGCTTTGGAAGAATTTCTTGAATGCGTTCGCGGGCGGAGCGGTCGGCTCGGGCTTCGGCGCATTCTTGCGAACCTCGTCGGTACCCTCGTCGCCGCCGCCCATGTAACTGTCGTCGCGATTTCGCGAATCGCGGCGCGGTTTTCCGCGCGCATCGCCGGGTCGTCCACCGCCACCGCGTCGCTTGCCGCTCGGATCGTCTCGACGCGCAACCGCGACGCGCTGCGTCGTCGCCGGTTTTGCAAACGATCGACTCGATGTCGATGACAACAATTCAAAGCTCTTGTTGGAATTGTCCGGAGTCGGTACGGGCGGCGCCGCGGGATCTGTAACAATCGCGCCGGCTTCGGCGGCTTTGAGGCTCTCTTCGTGTTTTTGTCGCATTTCCGCGATCCGGCGGCGCCGTTCGCGCTGGCGTTCGCGCGCCGCTTGACGCGCTTCACGCTTCATTTGCCGCTCTTCGTTGGCGCGCTGGCGCGCTTCTTCGCTGCGCATCGTTAATGAAATCTTGCGCTTCTGCGGATTGACTTCAATAACGCGGACGCGAACTCTGTCGCCGAGTTTTACGATATCACGGGCATCCTTAACGAAGTGATCCGCGAGTTCGGAAACGTGCATCAGCCCGTCTTGTCCGATTCCAATATCGACAAATACGCCGAATTGTGCAATTCCGCGGACGACGCCGTCGAGTTCAAGATTCGGCTTTAGATCATTAAATCCGCGGACGCCCACGTTCACGACAGTCGGCCGGAACGTGCCGCGCGGATCGCGCGAACCGTCCATTAACAAATCGCGCACGAGTGAAATTACAGAAAGCGGCGCCGTGTCGTCGACGAACGATGCGACGTTGATCCCTTTTAACAATTCGTGCGTCAGTTCTTTCAGGGACGCAACACCGGCCGCCGCAACGAGCTTCTGCGCGGCTGGCGCGTGGTCGGGATGGACACCGGTTTCGTCGAGCGGATCGGCGCCATTCAGTACGCGAAGGAACGCGACTGCGCGTTGATACACTTTTTCTTCGAGGCCAACGCGTGCAAGCGAGACGCGCGACGGAAAGTTACCGTTCGACTTCCGCCACTCGACGATTTTCTTAGCATTGTCGATTCCAAGATCGCCGACAAGGGCAAGCAGTGCGGCCGGCGCCAGGTTTAAGTCAATGGGAACTTCATGAACGCATGCGTCGAACTCTTCATTTAACAATTTCTCGAGTCGACTCTTCGCGATGTCCTGACCGTGGTGATACCCGGCGAGCAATTTCGGATCGAGTCTCGAATACTCGGCAAGCGGATCTTGAAGCCGCCGCGCCATCGACATGGCCGCGCGCACAGGAACCGGACGATCGCCGAATTCCTCGCGGGCAATTGGAGAATTAGCAACTGAAGCGACGCCGACGCCGGGAACTCTTAACAATTCAGGAGGCGACACCGCATTTTCAGGCGCGGCTTCTTCGGAGTGGGTCTCCTCGGAATGCGATTCTTCGGAATGGCCCGCATCTTCCGCGTCGACCGAGGCGCCTTCGGCATTTGTTACATCCGCTTCGCGATGTTCGGCCCCATTCGGCACGGCCGCATCCGGCGCGGGACTATCTGTTGCATGCGCCGCCGGGTTCGAAGCTTCAATAACGGGCGCGTCGGCCCCAAATGTTTGAATGACGTCGCGGAAGAATTTTACTATATCGTCGCTTTCCGTATCATCGCTGATCGCGATGGCGCGGACGCCGTGCGTTTTTATTAAATTTGAGGCTTCCGCGATCGCCGCGGCACGGCCGTCGCCTTCGTATTGAAATGAGGCTTCCGCGAGAAATCCGCCGTCTTTGGCGGCGATCGCAACGCGAACGCCCTTTCGCGCGCCCGGGTCGACTCCCATTGCGACATGCGGGCCATACGGCGCCGTCATGCACAATTCGCGCAGGTTTCGACGGAGGAAACCGATGGCTTCGAGGTCGGCGCGCTCTTTCCATTCGGTTCGAATATCCACTTCAATCGCGCCCTGCAGAATTCGAGTGACCGCGTCGTGCAACGCGGTTTTCTTAAATTCATAACAAGCGCGATTTTGTTCCGATGCGTCTTCGGGCAGTTCGCCGAGAATTCGTTTCGCGAGATCCGCGATCGTCTCGTCGAAATTCAATTCAACGGTAAATTTAACAATACGTTCTTTTTCGGCCTGCCGAAGCTTCAAATAACGGCGCGGCGCCATGGATTTTCCGCGCGCGCGCAAATCGAAAAATTCTTTATATCGATCGGCGCCCGGCCTCGAGGCGTCGAATACTTTGGATACAATTTCGCCTCGTTCGCGAATTTCACGGCGAACGCGCTGGCGGATTTCAAACTCCGCGGCGAATTGCTCCGCGAGAATCGCGGCGGCGCCATGAAGCGCTTCCTGTGCGGTGGCAACTGCATGAGGATCCGTCGTTGCGACGGCGCTTGGAGCTTCCGGCGTCTTTGCATCGCTCGTTGCCGTCGAAGCCGCAGGTTCCAATGCCGCGGTTTCAGGTGTCGCAATTTCAGGTGTTGTGACTTCAGACTTTGCCGCGTCGCTCGACGATTCCGGCACTGCGACGACGATTTTTGTAATTGTTACAAACGGAGCCGCGAGTTCGAGAAGCGATTTTCCGTCGTGTTGCGACGCGGAGATGGCAGCGGCCAGTGGTTCGAGGCCTTTGGAAATGGCTTCCGCGCCACGCGTACCCTTCGGTTTTCTTAGTTTTGCGGCGAGGTCTTCAAGATGCCATCGATCGAACGCTGCTTGGGCCTGAGCCTTGAGCACTTCGCCGGATTCTCCGAGCGCGTCGATGCTTTTTAATATATTCGCTCGGCGCAGTTCGAGTTCACGCGCCTCCTCCACGCGCGCGCGCAATCGCCGAAGCGATGTCGCGTCAAGATCGCCGAGGCGATCGGGGTAGCGGCGTGCAAGAAATGGAATCGAATCGCCGGCGGCAAGTCGCTCTTCGAATGTCGCGATGACATCGGGAGCAACCTGAAACTCGGACGCGATCCGCGAGCGGGCTGTCAGGGAGAGCATTGGTCTGGTTTTTTCGGGCGAGAAGTATATCAGGGAGTCCACGGTACGGAGAGGGGTCAACGTCTCCTTCGAACGAAAGTTCGTTCGCACGACAACCTGACAAGCAGGATCTGACGCATTCCGTTACGTAAGACCCCCAACAAACAAAACGCACAGACAAATCTGATTTTTTCTCCCAAGCCCCTCCATCGAACTCAACATGATCCAGATCATGCCCCGCAAAATAATCATATTCGTGGAAGATTATTATGAAGACCTCGAATTGCAGTATCCGCGACTGCGGCTTCTGGAGGCGGGGTTCGCCCCCGTCGTCGCCGGTCCCGGACGCGGAAATTACAAGGGCAAGAATGGCTACCCGCAAAAAGAAGACATTACTTTTGATGCGCTGAACGCACGGGAGTGCAGCGGCGTCATCGTGCCCGGCGGCTGGGCCCCGGACCGCCTTCGCCGTTCGAAACAAGTATTACAATTCGTGCGCGAAATGGATGAAAACGGCCGCCTCGTCGCGTCGATTTGCCACGGACCGTGGGTCCTCGTTTCCGCGGGAATACTAAAAAATCGCAAAATGACCTGCGTCGAGGCGATCAAGGACGATGTTGTCAATGCCGGCGCTCAATTCGAAGATTCTGAATCGGTCGTCGACCGAAACTTGATCACGGCGCGCGTTCCGAACGATCTTCCGGCGTTCATGAAGGCAATATTACATTTCTTAAGTTAATTCTGTATCTTTGCCTGTAATTCGTTCGGCCGCATGCCCCGCGTGAGCAGCGCGACCGCGCCCGCGCGCGTGTGGACGTTCAGCTTTTGGAAGATGGATTTTAAATGATCCTTAACTGTATAAACACCGATGCCCATTCGTTTTGATATCGAGCCGTTGTCCGCGCCTTGAATCAAAAACTCGACGACTTCGCGTTCGCGGCGCGTCAATTCGACTCCCGATGGAATTGCATATATCGGACGCGGCACGGGAGCGCCGGAAAAGATATAACAAAAAATTCGGTTTCTCGAAAAAATACGGCAAACGACAAGGCGGAATCGTAAATTCGGCCCCGATTCCGATTGTCCAAGGTCTCCGGACACGGATCCGAGCGCTTTCGCCTGTACGAATGAGCCCACGCTGGAATCGGTGAGATTTCGCTCGATCGCGAGCGCCTTGACCGCGGAAACGATGCGTTGTTCGTAAAGATTCGGAAATTCGCGTTTGCGGCCTTCTGAAAATAGTAATTTTCCGTCGGGACGAAATATTAATAATCCAAATCCGCGCTCCGAGAGCGACTCTTCGCCGGCGGCGGCCCTCCAGCGGAGTTCGCGTACCGCGCGCGATCGGTGAAGGCCTTTTAATAAATAATCCGTGATCGATCGGAATTTTTCGGCATCGGCCGGACCGAAGCGCTGCTTTATACTATTCCGGACGACGCTAATTTTGCCAAGTAACAATTCGCCGTCGAATAACAGCGCGCCGACGGCGTCGTTGATGCCCGATGCGGCCATATGATTCTTATAAAACGTCGTCTGTCGAACCACGTCGTTCGAAACAAGTAAATCGGCCGCGGAAACGACGGAGTTCGAACCCGGTTCGCGATGGCGAACCGCCTCCGCCAGAAATGGATTGAGATCGGTGGACGCCGTTCCATTCCAATTGGCTTCTCTGTAGGGTCGAACTTGCGCCATGACCGCCCCAGACTCCGCGAGAACCTCCGTTCCGCCGAGCTTATGTATCAATACGACGGTCGATATCGCGCCTTGAAACTCGAACCTTAACAAATCGCACACGGCGGCCCAGTTGGGCTCGATTCCGGCGCGGAGGGATTCGAGGGTTTTTTGTTGAAAGACTGAGAGCACCGACGCGAACCGCTGGCGGCGCTTGACGTCCGCCAAATCTTAAGAAAGAGTCAGGCTACGACGACCACATGCACCCTGACGGAATGGAACCCCGGGCCAGAACGGCGACCGCCTCGGCCCGAGTTTTAACATTTAGTTTTCTGAAAATGGACTTGACGTGGTCTTTCGTCGTATACAAACCGATAGTGAGCGTTTTTGCAATCGATAGGTTATCGAGCCCGCGTCCGAGCAATTGCAGAACATCGCGCTCGCGCGGGGTAAAATGTATATCCGGCGGAACGGCGACCGCGTCCGGAGCTGCGGCCCGTCGTTCCTGTAATATGCAAAGAACGCGTGCGCGCCCCTCGATCGCCGAACGCCGAAATTCATAATAAAAAGGACCGTCATCCGTTTTGTGTCCATTGTCGTTGATTCCATTGGATCCCACGGCGGACGTCGAATCATTGATTACAACAGCGGATCCAAAGGCATCGCGCTGCCGCGCGCCAAACACGCCGTGATTTCGCGTCGTGTCCTGGCGATACGCGATGACCGACGAATGCAGTTCTTTGGCAAAACTGTCCAAAACTTTTTTGCCAATCCCCTCGGCTTCGAGAACAGATCCGCGTTCGTCAAATACGATTAATCCTCCACCCGAATCTACATTTAACCTTTCGAACGCCGCAGCCCGCGCTTCGAGCATTCGTAATTGATAACTTCGGGCCAGTGCCGATTTTAATATATCCATGACCGATCGCAAGCGCGCTTCCTCCGCTTCTCCGTATCTCAAATTCCCGCTGTGCCTGCGGATCGAAATGTGGCCGAGCGAACGCGGTCCGTCGAATAGTAATATTCCAATGGAATCGTTAATTCCAAGCGGCGCCCAGAATTCTCGATAAAACGGCATTTTCTTCAGTTGCACAAAAGGCACGAGACTGTCCGCCGTCGCAATAAAGGGCTCGCCACCGGTCGGCCTGCGTTTCAGGGACTCAACGACAAACGGATTCAGGCCCGCAAACCGCTCTTCATATTTAACTTCCCAATCCTCCGTAAGTCCGGCCGTTGCGAGTGTTTCGTGAACGTCCGGACTGTATTGCAAAGACACCACGCAGTGCTCGCCGTGGAGCGTTTGCATGAGCAGCTCGGCAACCCGACCCCACGCAGGTTCAATATCCGATTGGAGATGTTCGAGCAGATCGATCCGCAGTGGATTCGCCGGTCCTGCATTTTTAAGCAATGCGTCGCTATATGACATGGTTGTCACCTATGATTCTCGACACTTTGGGTTACGTGCCCTCAGGTGCGCTCCGCGTTGGGCGAACTCCCACAAACGAAGGGCTCTGAAAGCCACGAGCAGGGGATCCACCCCTCTTAACCGGGGCCCACAGGCGTGGTGTTTGCGAAAAATTAAAAAAAAGGGCCGACGCTGCGCGTCGGCCCACCCCCAAGTGCACCTGCCACCAGGGCAAGTCGCTTAGAGGTCCCCTCTGCCCCGCGAACAAGTTGCACTCGTCCGCGCTCCCGGTCGAAGTATCGGTCGAGTCGCCCGGTTCCTTAACGCGGCACATTTTTTTCCATGCATGGACTTTCCTTAGTGTATTCAGTCCGATCGCGACGAAACTCCCATAGAAATTACGATTTATGATGAAAACATTCATTAGTTATGGCTTTACAGCCGCTTCGAGCGCGCTCTTTTTATTAATGTCGCTCGCGCCGATCGGGTGCAACAAAGAGACGTCAAGTGGCGACGCATCGCCCAAGGCGTGGGGATCGGGAGGCGGAAATGCGACTCCGACGTCGGAAAAGGGATCCGTGGCGTCGTTGCCGACAGCCGTGTCGGCCGACGCACAGAAAAATGCGCGCAACGAACTGGTCGTTGGTTTCTTGCCTGTGACATGTCACCTGACCTGTCCAGTGACAAGTTGGATCACGGCACACAACGACAAAGGAACTTTCTTCCGTTCGAAGAAATATACAGATTTTGCAACGGTCGCGGAGGAGTTTCAAAGCGGAAAGCTGAATGCATCATTTATTCTCGCGCCGCTCGCAATGTCGCTGCGGCGAAGCGGACTGAAAATAAAAATTGTACATTTGGGACACCGCGACGGCACCGCAATTGTAATTCCAAAGGATTCCACCGCGAAAACGATCGCCGATCTCAAAGGTAAGAAAATCGCGATTCCTCACAATTTTTCGAACCAGCGAATATTACTAAATCGCGAAATGGAAAAATTTGGACTGACCGAGACGGATTTTATCTTAAAGACCTATGCGCCGCCCGAAATGCCGTCCGCGCTTCAAAAGGGCGGGATTGACGCTTACGTCGTCGCGGAACCGGTCGTCGCCAAGGCCGAGATCGAAGGATTTGGAAAGGTCATGGCGTTTACAAAAGACATCTGGCCCAACTTCATTTCATGCGTGCTTGCGGTAAGAGAAGACTTTATTAAAAGCGATCGCGCCACGGTGCAGGAACTTGTGAACGGCATCGCCGCGTCCGGAAAATGGTTGGATGACAGCGGCGACGATCTGGCGGCTGGCGTCGCAAAAGCTACAGATGATGTGAAGGATCCAGATCAGACGGCCGTCATGCCAAAGGACTGGAACACGGATCACCGCATGCAGGCCGCGGCAATTGTATCCAGAAAAGAATATTATAATCAGGACCCGAAGTTGCTGAAATTCGTCTTGTCCAAGACAGCGGACCGCGTCCGATACACGAATCTCGTACCGCTGAAAAAAGAATTCGAAGAGATTCAGCACTATGCCGAGAAATTGAATTATTTCCCGGCGTCGACGCCCGAATCTCCGTTTGGATTCGACGACTACTGCGACCCGTCGTTTGCCGTGGCCGCGCCGGCGAATCAAAAGAAGTAAATTCGATACATGAGTTTTGTTAAAAAAATCGCGGGCGCGATCGCGATTGGGCTCCTCGTCTATTTTGGATGGATCATTGCGATTTCAGGACGTTCGGTCGAAAACGCGGATGTCAACGCGGCCAAGGGTATTGCAGCGCTGGCGTTTACTTGGGTGTCTTTTATTAGCGTTTCGACCGGACGTACTCGATACTTTTCTTATGCCATCGGCTTGGTCGGCGTGGCATTCGTGTGGCTGTCGTTTATTGAAGAAAAATCGATCCTCGAATACCCGACCATCGCCGCCAGCGCCGCCGTTATTATTTATCTAATCGTCCATGGTATCATTTTCGAACAAAGCGAACGCGTGGCCAACATTGCATGGGCGTTGGGCGGAGTCGCGACATTTCTTATCATTTGGGGATCGATCAGTCTGGCCGCGACGCCGAAGGGAGTGAAGCCTGTAACGTTGGCATTTTCCACGCCGGTCAATGATTCCGTCGTTGCCGTGATCATTGATGAGAAGGGGGGCGTCGTGACGCAGGACATCCTTATTCTTCCGCCCAAGGATTCGATTGAATCATTACCAAAACTTCGAACGCTGTTTGGCAGTTCGCAACCGACGCTTACCGCGATGCCTCCAGGCTCGCCTCCTGCAAGCAGTCTTGGAAAATTATTCTTATCCGCAAAGGCCGAGTATGGCGGCGGCCTCGAGTGTTTCGAACAGGATATTAAGGAAAAAAATCTGGTTTCAGCCGGCGAAGCGATCCAGAGGGCGCGCGAACTTCAAATCACGCATTTATACTATCCGCGTTCGACGCTTCCCGATCCGACGCGTGCGTTCATTGCACTCGTGGATTTATCAAAAACGCACGTCTCGTCCTGGAAGGGCGTGATCGACTCGACTCCGCCACTCTTTACTTCAATTCCCCAATTATTCAAAACAATACCGTCCGCGTTCCCCGATCCGCAAGGCATGTTGGCGCCGCTTATTACAGCGCTCGACGATTTTCAACGCCAGCTCACGCGATTTAATGAAATCCTTGGACATGCCTTCGCGTCCATCTTGCGCGTGGCCGTCGGGTTTTTCTTTGCAAGCGCGCTTGGAATTCCATTTGGACTTGCGATCGGGAGTTTTGCAAAATTAAACGCAACAGTAAATTCGGTCGTCCAGGCGTTGCGGCCGATTTCCCCGATCGCGTGGCTTCCGGTCGCAACCATCGGCCTCGGCGGCGGGACGCTCGCGGCTTTTTTCTTAATATTTCTTTCGTCGTTCTTCGCAATTGTTATTTCCGCGGCGGCCGCCGTCGCGACGCTTGATTTGAAATATCGACGGTCGGCGATGAACTTTGGCATCCGGCGCTACGAATTCGCGCGATGTGTCCTCGTCCCCGCGTGCATGCCGTCCATTTTGACTTCGTTGCGCGTTGCCGTCGGCATCGCATGGATCGTCATTGTCGCGGCGGAAATGCTCGGCGTCGAACAGGGTCTCGGATATTTAGTTTTGGACGCGCGAAATCAACTGAATTACGACCGCGTGGTCGCCGCAATGATGGTCATCGGAATCATCGGCCTGACGATTGATATCATATTTCGACATTTCGAACAAATCGTCCTGGAACGACGGGGCTTGGGTGCGCCATGAATTATCATTTGGGCGACGCGTTCGCGACTCCGGAAACTAAAAATACGAAACGTCCGACCGAAATCCGGTCGAAGATCGTCGTTCGAAATGTCCAAAAGACTTTTCGTACAAAAAAGGGAGACGTGCCCGTTCTCGAGAATATTAATCTCGACGTTCGCGACAGGGAATTTCTCGCCATCGTCGGACCGTCGGGGTGCGGCAAATCGACGCTGCTGAATTGTATCGCTTGCTTCGATCCTTACGATTCCGGCGCGATTGAAATCGACGGCGAACTTATTAGAAAACCGTCCCCGAAGCGTGTGTTCGTATTTCAGGAACCGGGAATATTTCCGTGGTACAGCGTCTGGGACAATATTGGCTTTGGCCTTGGCCGCAAAATGCCATTCAAACAAAAGCACGAAATTGTAATGCGCTATATCGAACTTGTTGGATTGAAGGGATTCGAAAAAGCGCTCCCAAACGAACTCTCCGGCGGCATGAAGCAGCGCGTCGAATTCGCGCGCGCTCTCGCGGTCGAACCCGATGTGTTATTTCTGGACGAGCCGTTCGGTGCGCTCGACGCATTTACGCGCCTCGAAATGCGACGTGAAATTGTAAGAATCTGGAAGGCAACCGGAAAGACCTGTTTATTAGTAACCCACGACGTCGAGGAAGCCTGCGAACTCGCGGACCGCATCGCGGTGATGACGCGCCGCCCCGCGACGATCAAGGAGATTATTGAAAATCCGATTCCCCGCCCCCGCGATCCCGATTTGAAAGAATTCCGGGATCTAAAAGATCACATTTTCGATCTCCTCGGCGTCGAACGGCGCGTATAGTTTGGAATCGAATTATGAGTAAAAAAAGGCGCCGAAACCGGCGCCTTTTTTTTGTTAGCTCGCGATATTCTTATTTTTTGTTCTTTTCGCGATCTTTCATAATCTCCTCGACGGCCTTTTCGGCGATCGAGCGCGGGACGTTTCGGTATTCGGACGGTTCCATCGAATAAACGCCGCGGCCCTGCGTCATGCCGCGGAGCGCGCTCGAATATTGAAACATTTCCGCGATCGGAACTTTTCCTTGAATGTTGCGAACGCCGCCTTCGGCCGCGATGTCGCTAATTTCGGCGCGACGCGAATTCAAATCGCCGATCGTCGCTCCGAGGAATTCCTCCGGCACTTGAACCTCGAGTTTCATGTACGGTTCCAACAATATCCAGTTGGATTCCGAAGCCATTCGAAATGATAACATTCCGGCCTGCTTGAACGCGAGTTCGCTCGAGTCGACGTCGTGGTACTGTCCGTCGTAAAGCGTCGCGCGAACATTTGTAAACGGAAATCCGAGCGCTCCGCCGTGCTCCGCGGCCGCGCGAATTCCATCTTCGACGGCGGGAATGAACTGGCGCGGAATGCGGCCGCTCGAAATGTCGTCGACAAATTCGACGTCGCCTTCCTTAACTTCGACGGGCTCGAATTTAACTTTAACGACGCCGAATTGGCCGTGGCCGCCCGACTGTTTGATATGCCGGCCTTCGACGTCTCTCGCCCTCGCCAAAGTCTGTCGATATGCAACTTTCGGTTTACCAATAATAACATTGACGCCATAATCGCGCTGAATGCGCGTTACTATAATTTCGAGATGGAGTTCGCCCATTCCCGAAATAACGAGTTCGTTCGTCTCCTCGTTCGTCTTCGCCTTGAATGTGGGATCCTCGCGCATTAGGCGCCCGATCGTTTCTGTTAATTTATCGCGATCGGCCGTCGCTTTCGGCGCGATCGCTTGTGAAATCACGGTGTCCGGGAATTCCATGCGTTCCAAAACGATGGGATGCTCCTCGTCGCAAAGCGTGTCGCCTGTAATTGTTTGTTTCAGGCCGAGTACGGCGGCGATATCGCCCGCTTGCACTTCGTCGACCTGTTCGCGGTCGCTGGCATGCATCTTAACAATACGCCCGATGCGCTCCGTCCGGCGGAGGCGCGGATTGGATAATTCGACGCCCGGGGCGAGCGTGCCGGAATAGACGCGCACAAATGTTAAATCGCCCGTGCGATCCGAAATCGTCTTGAACGCGAGCATGCAGAGCGGCTCGTCCGGCAGCGGCTGGCGCGTAATTTCATCATATTCATTCGTCTCGGGGTTGCGCTTACGCGGATCCTTGCCTTTGATGCCGCCGACGTCGAGCGGAGAAGGCAAATAATCGACGATCGCATCTAATAAAAAGCTCACGCCCCTCTTCTTCAACGCGGAACCGCAAAGAACGGCTTGAATCCGGCGCGTGAGCGTGCCGAGACGCAGAGCGCTGCGAATTTCATCATTCGTGACGGTCTCGCCCTCGACGAATTTTTCCATCAATTGATCGTCGACTTCGCTGACTTTTTCGACGAGGAACTCGCGGGCTTTCTTAACTAAAGCCCCCATCTCCGGAGGAATGGGAATTTCAGATACGCGTTTGCCCTCGCTCTCTTCGAGGAATTCATAAGCTTTCAAATCTACTAAATCGACGACGCCGATGAAGCTCGCGCCCGCGCCGATCGGTAGTTGAATCGGCACGGGGTTGGCGTCGAGGCGCACGCGCATGGATTCGATACATTTCTCGAAATCGGCGCCGACTCGGTCCATTTTATTAACAAACGCGAGGCGCGAAACTCCATAACGATTGGCCTGGCGCCAAACCGTTTCGGACTGCGCTTCGACGCCCGCGACGCCGTCGAAAACCGCGACCGCGCCGTCGAGGACGCGCAAACTGCGTTCGACTTCGGCCGTGAAGTCCACGTGGCCGGGCGTATCGATGAGGTTCATCGAATGGTCGTTCCATTCGCAGGTCGTCGCGGCAGAGGTGATCGTGATGCCGCGCTCCTGCTCGTCCTGCAAGTAGTCCATGGTCGCGGTCCCGTCGTGCACCTCACCCATTCGGTGCACGCGCCCTGTTAAATATAAAATTCGCTCGGAAATTGTAGTCTTTCCTGCGTCGATGTGGGCGCAGATGCCGAAGTTACGGTGTTTACGAAGTCGTCCGAGAAACGCGGCGATCTTTGGATCGTTGCTGGCGGCGAGAGTTGATTGCGACACGGTAGAGGACACAGGGAAAAGGGAGGATTTTCGTGGGCGCTTTGCTTTCGGTAAAAACTGTGCGCTGATATAGCCCTCCTTTTTGGAGGCGCTCTTCACGAAAATGGGCGAAAGACGCTACAAAGGAATTCCCCAAGGTCAATCCCGCACCGTGAACTTTCGAAAAATCCTAATTGGACTCGGCGTCTCCGCCGCGACCGTTGTACTCCTCGCCCTCGTTGCGGGGTTCGCAACCACGCTTACAAAACCGGGCCAACGTGTGATTTTTCAGGTAGTTCCGCGCGTAGGCTACATGCGCGCGCCGAGCCAGAAAGGCTACGAGCGCGGGAATGAAGATTTTGGAGAGTGGGTTCCCCTAACGGTGAACTCATTGGGCCTTCGCGGCGGCGAAATCCCCGAACACAAGCTCACAGGCGAAAAGCGGATCCTCTGTATTGGCGACAGTTTTGTTTTCGGCGGCGGCCTCGGCGACAACGACACGTTTCCTGCACACGCGCAGCAGCTTTGCGCGGCGCCTCCGGAAACCATCCGCTGGATGAATGCCGGCGGCAACGGCCATGACGGACGCGAATCGGCGGGCTTCTTGGAGTTGTATTATCCGAAGCTCCGGCCAGACATTACAATATTTGGATGGAATTGGAATGATTTGATATCGATCACCGGAGAATCGAGCCAAAAGTTCGAAAATAATCTTCACAATCCGCTGGCCGACGGGCTCGCCGGTTTTTTTCATGTCGAGCCTTTGACGATTCGCCGGTTTTCGATTATGAAATGGCTGGATTACTATAGAAATCCATATAAATGGGAAGAGTACTCCCAGGATAAATTTAATAAATACAGAAATGACGTGATTGCCGGCGCCACAGGCGCGAACTCCGAAGCCGCATGGCAGGTTTCGATGCGCGTGCTGAATCGCATGAGCGAATTATGTAAACAAAACGGAGGCAAGTACTTCGTCCTCGCGATGCCCGAGCTCACTTGGAAAGAAAGCGAAACATTCGTCGGAATGCCGCGGCTTGCCGCAGTCTTGGAAAAGTTAAATATACCATTCGTGGACGCGCAGCCGGCATATTATGAAGCCGTCAAGGCCGGGCGTCACATGGTGCAAAGGCTGGATCCGACGCATCCGAGCGCGGAAGGCCAGCGCGTGATCGCGCAGACGACGCTCGACGCGCTTTGGGCGCAGGGAATCTTACAAAAGCGAAATTAGCGAACGACGGAAAAGTAAATTTACTATTTTCGCTGCCCGACCGTGCGGCGAAACGATTCGAAATCGTCGAATCGCGCCGACGGCGACGCGTCGGACGGGCGCGGCGGGGTCGCCTGCGCGGGCGCGTGCGGCGCCGGTTGTTGCGCGGTCGGAAGCGCCGCGGGCGCCGGGGCCGGAGCCGAACCCTCGGTCACGCCGAGCAACATTCTGTAGTACGTCGGATTATTAACTCTCGAAAGGCCCGCTTCGAATGCAATAATACCCTTCTTCACCATTTCGGACATTCCCTGTTCGAGCGATTGCATTCCCTGCGAAACGCCCGTTTGCAACAGATTCGAAATCATATGCGTTTTGCCTTCGCGGACGCAGGCGCGGACGCCGTCGGAGCCGATCAGAATTTCGTGAACGGCGACGCGGCCGCCGCCCGTTTTCGGAACGAGCGTCTGCGAAACGACGCCCGAGAGCGTCATCGATAATTGCATTCGCACCTGTTGCTGGCCGTCGTGCGGAAACACATCAATAATTCGGTCCACGGTCTGCACGGCCGACGTCGTATGCAATGTTCCAAATACGAGGTGTCCCGTTTCGGCGGCGGTGATGGCGAGGCCGATCGTCTCGAGATCGCGCATTTCGCCGACGAGAATCACGTCGGGATCCTGCCGCAAGGCGCGCCGGAGCGCCTCGGTGAAGTTTTGTGTATCTTGTCCGATTTCGCGTTGATTGACATACGACTTCTGATCGCGATGTACAAACTCGATGGGATCTTCCATCGTTAATATATGTCCCGCCTCCGTTCGATTAATATAATCGATCATCGCGGCGAGCGTCGTGGACTTGCCCGATCCCGTCGGACCCGTGACGAGCACGAGACCGCGCGGCAGTTCGCAGAACTTTCTAAAAATCGGCGCGCAACCGAGTCCTTCGAGCGTCGGAACCTGCTCTGGAATCTTACGAATCACGAGTCCGCAACTTCCGCGCTGTTTATTACAATTAATTCGGAAACGCGCGATGCCCGTCATCGCTTTGGAAAAATCGAGGTCTCCGGACGCGTCGAATACTTTTAACTGTTCCTCCGTCAGCAGTTCCTCGGCGAATTTCCTCGTTTCGTGTTTGTTAAGAATCGGAAATTCCGCATACGGAACAATTTCACCGTTGACGCGATAACCGGGAGGGCTTCCGACTTTGATATGCAAGTCGGACGCATCCATCTCCACCATCCGTCGCAGCAATGTTTCGATCGCCATTTCGTAACTCAATCCTCCAGCGAGTCGAATCGGTTCAATGCAGTCGCACACTTAAGTCTTGCGGATCAGCCTGGCAAAAACTTCCACGTGCTCGGTCTGCGGGAGAAAGTCGAACGGTTGGATTTCGGCGACGCGATACGCGCTTGCGAATCCGGCCAAGTCGCGCGCGAGCGACGTCTCGTTGCACGATAAATAATATATCAACTCCGGCTTTGCCCGCAGGACGGCCGCATTCGCGTCGGGCGTCAATCCGGAGCGCGGCGGATCCATGAATAACAGATCGATTTTTCCTCCGGCGCGCTTTCCGAGTTCGTTCTCCACGGAGCCTCCGTGAAATGTGATGTTGCGCGCATCGTTTAATTTAATATTTCGCGCGGCGGCGCGCTGCGACGCCGGCGCTTCCTCGATGGCGGCGACCGAAGCGGCGATTTGGGCGAGATATAATGAGAAAAATCCGGCGCCGGCGTAGGCGTCGACGGCAAATTCGATTCCAGGCGGAGCGTTCTTAAATATGGTCTCCGCCGCGCGCTGCGCGGCTGCGGGATTGGGCTGAAAAAAAGATGTAAGATCCATCGAAAATTCAAATTTACCGATCCGCGTCTGCACTGCGTCTTTTCCCGAGAGCGGGACGGACTTCGGACCGAATATTACATTCGTTTCCGTTTCGTTAATATTACGAATCACGCCTGCGATTTCCAGTTTTCGAATCCGTTTCAGATTTTTCGCCGCGGCCTGCGCGCGTTCGGCGAGACGGCCGGCCTCTGGGAACAATCCGCCGGTTGTTACAAATCCGACGAACGCCGCGTTTCGATTTGGAATCCGCCGCAGCGCCAGCGCGCGCAATCCGGCGCGCTTCGCGCCGCCCGCCTCGGGAACAGAATCCGATTCGACTCCCGGCAGCGGATGGATCGGAATCTCGAGTTCCTGAATAATTAGTTTAATTTTCTCCGCGAGTTCCGTGATCGCCGGATCCTGAATTTCGCACGTCGCGACGTCGACGAGATCGTGCGACGATTTCTTGAAAAATCCGCCGATGACTTTTCCGCCGCGGCGCGCCAAAGGATATAAAAGCCGATGTCGATAATCCCACGGCGAGGGCGCGGCGATCGCGGGACTCACGCGGACGCCGGCGAATTCTTTATATTCCGCGAACGCTTCCGCGACGCGCCGGTGTTTCCAATCGAGCTGGCGTTCGTACGTTTGATTTAAGAAATCGCAGCCGCCGCATTCGCCAAAATACGGACACTTCCTGATCTGATGATACTTTGTGTCGGGATCCATTTTAATTTATACAAACAAAAACGTTAATTTATACAAACAAAAACGCCGCGAAACTGTAAACAGTCCGCGGCGTTTTGCGCCTGAATTTTTGAAATTTACTATTTCGGACGGGCAATCGAAAGCCCGTTCATCGTCCACGATTCGATGCCGCCCGAAAGCGACCAAACGCTCGTGAAACCGTGGCCCGCGAGGTAGGCCGCGCCGTCGGCGCTGCGCACACCGCGCTGGCAATACAGAACAATCTTTGTGTTCTTCGGCCACTCTTCATGCATTTGCCGGACGAGTTCCTGATTGAGCTGGAGCGCATCGGGAATGATTCCGAACGCCGTTTCGTCCGGACCGCGCATGTCGACGAGCCGAAACGTCTCCTTGCCGTCGATCCATTGTTTCAGTGTTTTCGAGTCGATTTTGGTTCGATTATCGACCTCCTGGCTTTCCTTAATATAAGAAATCACCGAATCGATTCCCTCTTCGACGTCGTGGCTTTTCAGCACGTCTTGCAGCTTGTCCGTCGGCTGAAAACCGCAGCTCGAGCAGCCTCCAATATGATACTTACGAAAAAGTGCTCGCTGAGCGGCGGGAAAGGCCTGTAACACGTCCGCCATTGACGACGCGCCGGTAATTGAAATCGACATATTAATAAAACCTCTGTTTTCGAAAAATCGCTTCGATAGTCAGGGAAACGTTAGCCGAAACTTGTAAGCCATTCGACGCGATTTCGCACGCACCAGGCTCCACCGGCTGCGAAAACGCTTGCGGAAATCCAACTTGCGCAGAAGTGTCCCACGCTTGCGGGTTGCTCGATCGCGCCGCCACATGCACGCCGCTGCCGAAACCGACATCGGATCGGTAGTATTGCGATTCTCCGGGACGCGCGGCGTCGGCGAGAGATCTCAGATGGCGTTCGATGTCTGAACCCAACCCTGCCCTCCAACCCGAACACGAGAATCCTCGAGGTGCCGAGGTCGTGCCGTTTCGAAGTGGCGCGCGAATAGATCGTTTGTCGCGCAGAAAGATCGCAGGGCGAAATCGACAAATAGTCGAGTCAACCAATGCCGCCGCGTCGATTGGAGGCACGGTTCCAACCGAGTTATTGGAACCGGGACGCCGGGCGGGTTTATTAAGATTTTTCGCGGAAAATCACGGAAAAGCGATTTTTGACCTCACCCTTCGTGCCATTCAGGAAAAGGCCGTTCTGCTGGATGCGTCCGATCTTTCGCTTCGGGTCCTTGGCCGGCTTGCTGCGGAATATCAAAATACAAAAACGTTCGAACTCGAAATCCTTCAATTATCAAAAACGGTGATCGATGAATTGATCGCCGATTTGAACTCCGGACGCGCGACGGGAATCCCCATTCCGGGAGATTTTGCGATTTTGGGAAGTCGTGAATCGGCGGGCGACGCGTGCCGCGCTTTCAATGGACTTCCGGAGCACGAGCGGACGATTCTGTATCAAATCTTTATACAAAAAGTCCCAAAGGCCCGCGTTGCGGCGCAGCACGGACTCGATGAAGCACTGCTCGCGTCGATGGTCAGCGGACTGCTTCAGCAGATCGTGGTTCGTTTGAGAGGGCCTGCCTAGCCGGACTACTTGCCGGACGGCCGAATCCGGCAAACGATGTTCTCTCGAGCGTAATTCGACAACGGAAGTCGCGGAAGAAACGAGGCCGGGAGGAGTACCGCAAGCGCGCCGAAAAAAATTCCAGAAAACCCTTCAGTCTCATGAAAAGGGCGCCGAAAGGAGAGGTCTAATCCCCCTCAACCAGTCGAATCATGAACAAACTCAGGCATCCGCGAAATAGCACTGTCTTCCGCTCATTCGGATTTATAACGATCCTATCTTTAGTCAGTGTCTCGCCGTTGGCGTTCGCCACGGATGGCGGAATTGTGGTTCCGGTCTCGGGAAGCAGCACGGGCGGAGTTGGAACTGGCGGAGGAACGCTTGCTAACAAGGCGAAAGTGTCATCCCAAGGAACGCCGAATGTTGGCGTGACGCCGAATCGACCCTCGGGTGCAGCGACACCAAGGACCGGGGGCACGGTAGGCCCCGATCCCACTTCGACGACTCATTAACCAAGCAGGCACCATGGTTTTTCCTCTCGCCAGGCCGCGACAACGATCGTTAACACATCGATCCACGCTCGCGGCCGCATCACTCGCGATTCTTGGCGCGGCGGGAGTCTTGGGGGCGACGTGGATTATACAATACGAGCCGAATTCGAATACTACTGAATTTGGATCCGCATATGATAAACCCCATGTTTCGGAAATCGGGGCGGCGGCGATGTCCGCGGCGGCGGGAATTCAACCGGGATTATTAAAGAACGAGGAAACCGCCGCAAGGACGTTTCAACCGGCTCAAAATCTTAATATTCGACTCGCCGGCACCTTGGTGGACGCGTCCGGCCAGACCATCCGAGGCTCGTCGATTTATGCAATTCCGCTTTTTTCGGACATCGCGAAAAGCGTCCTGTCGCCCGTCGGCGTCTCCGCGGGCGCATTGCTTACATCGGCTGCGAACGCACCGACCGACGACAAAGGCGGTTTTGTCATAGAAACGACCGGCGTCGATTCCGACGAGTTTTTAATATATTCAATATCGAAAGACGCGGGCCCCGCGTTCGCGCGAGTCATTGCGACGAACCGGGACATCCGGCTGACGGCGTCCAAGAATCATAAGATTTCCGGATCGATTCTGGACGGCGGGCGCCGACCGGTTCCGCACGCTGCGATTAGTATTATCCATCCGCGCATGTCGGTCGACGCTCCGCAGGGCCTCGACGCGGCTGTCGCTTTCGCCGCTCTCCGCCAGACGCGGGAGAGCGACGATCAGGGCCGATTTGAAGTTGGCGGCCTCGACGAGGGTCCATTTACTATTATTGTATCCGCGCCGAACTGCGCTACCGCGAAGCGCATCGACACGAATCTTCAGGATTCGCCTATCACTATAATTCTCGCGCCGCAAGCGCAGTTTTCCGGCCGCGTCACCGACAATTCCGAGCGCCCGATCGCGGGCGCCGTGATCGCGACGGCGCGCATTCTTCAAGGAGCCCAATCGTCCGAGGAAGGCGACGATACAATAACCGACGCGCGCGGAATATTTACATTGAACGCCGCGCCGGCGGGCGGTTGCGCGTTTCAAGTGCGCGTCAGCGCGAACGGATTTGCTACAAAACAAGTTTTGATGGATCCGCTCGCGGAACGCGAAAACAAGATTCAGAATTTCGTTCTCGAGACCGCCTGCGACATCCAGGTCAAAGTTACCAATTCGAAGGATGAACCGATCCCGGGCGCGCTTGTCGAAGCTTATGATGCGAGTTCAAGATTATTCATGGTCGCGGGGAAGTCGAACGAGAACGGCATGGTCACGCTCCCGGGAGTCGCACAGGACCAACACTACAGAATTTTTGCACTGGCCGACGCATATGCTCTCGGGTGGATTACGGATGCCACCCCAAGAACGCACAACGTCATCCAGCTCGACCGCGCGGTTTCGCTTCGCGGAATTGTAACGAATGAGGACGGAGCGCCAATTGAAGGCGCTCGAATCAGTTTTCGGCAAGAGGGAGATCGCGACGAAGATTCCACGGTTCGCGATTCGGCGACGAGCGCCTCGAACGGTGAATTCGAAGCCGGAAATCTCCAGCGTGGAACCTATACAATTATCGCGGACGCGCCCGGATTCGCTCCAAAACGCCTGTCGCCCGTTATTGTAGAAAGCACCGCCGGGCGTCTGGAATTCAAATTACGACGCGGCCAGGCATGGCACGGGCGCGTCGTGGACCGCACGGGCAACGGACTCCCGGATGTTCAGATTTCAATTGCTGAAAACGGCAGTTCGTCCGGCCGCACACGCGGCGTCATCGGCGCCGCGGTTCATACGGATTCGGACGGATTATTTATACTCAAATGCGTGCCAGAGGATACTAATCATCTGCTGTTGGCGCGCGGAAACGCGCCGCCGCGGGTGGTCGCCGTCCAAGCTCAAAATAATATTACAGAAACGCGCGAATTGGGCGAAATTTCATGGATCGCGGGCGGCGAAATCAAAGGAACGGTGATCGGAACCACGGGAAGCCCGATCGCGGGCATGAGCGTGCTATTATTAACATCAGAAGTCGCCGGCGAGGCCGCCCCCCGCGTCGCAACGGACGCCCAAGGCCAGTTCGCATTCCATGATATTCCTCCGGGTCATCACGGCATCGATTTTATTGATACAAACGTTTCGGCGCTGAACGGTTCGTTCCGCCGAATATCGCGCGATGTTTACGTTGCGGAAGCGTCGTCCACGTCGATTTTATTAAATTTACACGATACAATCCGCGTCGGCGGCCGAGTCCGCGTACTCGGCGCGATCCCCGGAAACGAAGTGGAGGTTGTCGCGCGCAAAGTAAACTGTCTGGTTCCGGAGCGCGGCGCTTGCACGCCGAACTGGGACGGCACGTATGAATTATTAATTCCGGAGCCCGGCACGTTTAGTCTCGAATTGCGCTCGGTTCGAGGTCCCGCGATTCGCACGTCGAGAATTGTAACACTCAACGCGGGCGACTCGAAAACGGTGGATTTGGAAATCGGCGATTGCACAATTTCCGGCTGGATTCGTTCCGGAACGACCGACGAACCCGTCCCGAACGCGCGCATAACACTGGCGGACGGTCAGGGCGTGCGCTGGTTCGCGACTTCGGATTCGAAAGGATGTTATCGAATCGAGGGATTGCCGCAGGGGCGAATCAGTCTGTTCGCGCAGGCGCCGGGATATGCATCATCCCAGATTACTACAGTTGAACTTTCGTCCGCGCGCCCACGAACAGCGGATTTGATGTTATTCGAAGGCGCGACGCTTATTGTATCAACCGCGGGAAAGTCCGAGCAGGGCGTCGGCGGCGCTACTGTAACTTTGTGGAATACTGATAATGAAGCAATCGCATCCGCCCGCACGGACGGTTTCGGCGAAGCTGTATTTGAAGACTTGAAAGCGGGCGATTATTCGATCGCGGTCGAACACGCCGATTATGAAGGATTTTGCCGGCGCGTCTCGATTCGCGGCAAAGCTCGAAATACGGCGTCGATTATTCTGAAGAAGGCGGGAGGCCTGTCGATTCAGGTCCACGATCAGCGCGGAACACCCGCGGCATTGCTCGGAATTTGGATCACGACGTCGACGGGCATGACGCGTCTCGCAACCTGCGACCACAATGGCATCGCCCAGTTTACAACTGTTGCAGAAGGGCCGGTCGTGATTGAGATCGGAAGCGAAAACTTCCTGACGACAAACGTCGAAGCTGGAAAGCTGTCGCACGTGGAAACCTCGACCCAGTAATCGTCAAATCGCGCGACCGCCGGTTGGTTGGTCACCTTGGATTTCGTTCGGAGTAGATTTCAAGCATGGCCTCCGCGCTGCGAATCCACTCACTTCGGTTCGGGGCTATTCTATTTGTTATATTTAATTGCGTCGCCTATTCGCAAAATCCGCAAAAGCCCGCAAAAGAACCTCCGAAACGCGACCCTTCTCCATTCGAGCGCCGACCGGTCGAGGACGACGCTCCGCTGATCGCCGATATTAATAATGCAATCACGCGCGGCGAAAACTGGCTGCTCGAAATCCAAGGGCCCGAAGGATCCTGGCAAAACGAAGAACGCTCGGCGCGCATTGGGTATACGGAACTTGCGCTTTATGCGATTTCGAACGGCGCCGAGGCGTTGCCGGGAACTGTAGATAAAGATTCGAAGAAACCGAAGAATCCGCCGAAACCCGCGGGCGGCGGAAAAGCCGCGCCGCAGAGTCCGGAAGAACATGCGCGTTTAGTATCATTAGCGATCAATCGCGGATTCGACTTTGTAAAAAAAAATCCGTGGAACGAAACCTATGCGCTTTCGCTTTTGCTCCTCGCGATGGATACGTATCATGCGCCGAGATGGGAACGCTCGTCGCTCGCGAAAATGACCGCGGACGCGCGTCAGCGATATCGTTTCCCGAGATTGCTCTCCGAAGCGGACAAAAACTGGACGGAATCGGTTGTCAAGGAACTACTGGAGCACCGATTCAAGGGCCTTTGGAGTTATACAAAAAATTCGGGAACGGGCGACATCAGTAATACACAATTCGCGTTGCTCGGCCTGCGCGCCGCCGCGAATTGTGGCAGCATCGTCGACCCGAGGGTTTGGGACGAATCGCTGGATTATTTTATTAAATATCAGGATCGCACCGGGCCAAAATCGACGTTTCCCCTTCCGCGGCCCGGGTCGAGGGGGGACGGAACGCTCGATATCGTTAGTATCGAGGCTATGCAGCGAAGCTGGGGCTATTCCTTCCATCCCGGAGGCCCGGTGCCGGATAATTTACCAAATCCGACGCCAAAAAAGAAAGACAAGCCCGTCGTCAGCTGGAGTTTCGGCGCGACGGGCACGCACACGTCGATCGGAATCGCATCATTACAAATCATCCGGGACGAATTGGCGCGATCCATGAGCCGGAAGAAGGACGCATCGTTCGTAAGCAAAGCGAATGTTGATAATCAGAAAATCGATTTCGCGATACGCGACGGCGTCGGCTGGCTCGCCGCGCACTGGAATCTCGAAGAGGATCCCGGCGGCGGATTTCCGTTCTATTATTTATATTCAATCGAGCGCGTCGGCGCCCTGCTCGGCGAACGTTTCGTCGCCGGCCACGACTGGTACCGCGAGGGCGCCGAGATTTTGTTAAGAAGACAATTAAAAAACGGCGCGTGGCCCTCGGACATCGGCGAAGTCAATGCGTTTGGATCGCCGGATGTGACGGCCACCGCTTTTGCATTATTATTTTTGCACCGCGCGACGACTCCGAGCATCGTCACGCCGGATTTCGGCGAAAATAAAAAATAATGATTTGTATATCGATATTCGCCGTGCTGCCGCTTTTCACGGCGGCGCGCGCGCAGGCGCCGGTTTCGAGTGTCAATGAACTCCGCGAAGCCGTCGCGCGCGCGAAACCCGGAGCGCGCATTCTGATCGCGCCGGGCCAGTACGAGGGCGGCGTCACATTACAACAAATCCACGGCGAGGCCTCGAAACGCATCGTCATTTCCGGTTCCGATCCCGCCAAACTTCCCGTGTTCAAGGGCGGGAATGCGGGAATCCATTTAAGTAACGTCGAATACGTCGATCTCAAAAATATACAAATCGAGGGCTGTGCGGACAACGGATTGAATATCGACGACGGAGGCTCGATCGAACGGCCTTCCCATCACATTTCGCTGGAGAATATAAAGGTTTCAAGAATCGGCGCGGCCGGAAATCAGGATGGTATTAAACTATCTTGAATCGATGATTTTACAGTTTCGTCCTGCTCGGTCGAATACTGGGGAACCGGCGGCGGATCCGCGATCGACATGGTGGGCTGCCACCGCGGCGTCGTGGAGAATTCTACATTTATTCATACCGAAAACGGCGGCACGGGAATACAAATGAAAGGCGGATCGTCCGACGTCGCGATACGGGCCAACCGATTCGAAAACGCCGGCTCGCGGGCCGTGAACATCGGAGGCAGCACGGGAAGTCCTTATTTTCGGCCGGCGCTCAAGGCCGCGCCGTTCGCGGAAGCGCGCAATATTACAGTTGAACGCAATACGTTCATCGGATCGCAATGCCCGGTTGCGTTCGTCGGCGTCGACGGCGCCGTCGTCCGATTTAATACAATTTTTGCTCCCGGAAAATGGGCGATCCGCATACTTCAGGAAACGACGGACGAAGGATTCATCCATTGTCGCAACGGTAAATTTATGGATAATATTGTTGTATTTGACTCCGCGCACTGGGGCGAGGGCGGCGTGAACATCGGGCCCGCTACCGAGGCCTCGACGTTCGAGTTCGCGCGTAATTTTTGGTATTGTATCGATTCGCCGGGGCGTTCCCGTCCGACGCTTCCTACAAAAGAAAAGGACGGCGTCCACGGAATCGATCCCAAATTTCGCGACGTTACAAAAAGGGATTTTCGCCTCATGCCCGATTCGCCGGCGCGCGATTACGGCGCCGATGCGCCCGGCTCCGTTACTACCAAACCAAGACGCTACTAATCTCGCGCGTTCATCCGATCACCGCGCGATGTTCCTCGACCGCGAACCGGTCGGTCATTCCCGCGAGGTAGTCGCACGCCGCGCGGTGAATGCCGTCGGATTCCGCGCGGACCACGTAATCGGGCGGCATCAGCGCGACATTCATTGCAAAGGCGTCGAACAATTCCGCGAGCATTCGCCGCGCTTTCGACGTCGCACGGTTGATTTTGTAATGTTTATAAAACGATCGATATAGGAAATCCTCCAATTCGGCTTTTTCCGCGGCGATCTGTTGCGAGTGGGCGATCATAAACGATCCGAGATCGCGGGCGTCGCTCGCGGAACGCAAAGCCGCGCCGCGCAGACGCGCCGCCGAAGTTAATGTTAAATCGTCGATGAGAATACCGATCAGCGCGTTCGACGTCCTTCGGATGCGCATTTTCCCCGAAATTCCCGGCGTCTCGCGCTCGGCGCCCGCCCGCGCGCGGTTCCACAACGCAAGTTTATCGAGATCCGATTCTGTAAACATTCCCTCGCGCAATCCGTCGTCGAGATCGTGGTGATCATAAGCGATCGAATCGGCGAGATCGACCGCCTGCGCTTCGAGGAACGGACTTTTGCGTTGATCGAAATCCGCACGCTCGGGAATCGCGGGCCCCTCGTGCTTCAGCATCGATTCGCGGATTTCATAACTAAGATTCAATCCATCATATCGGGGATGCCGTTTTTCGAGCACGTCGACCACGCGCAACGACTGGCGATTGTGAGCAAACCCGCCGTGGGCGGACATCTTTAAATTTAACATTTCCTCGCCCGCGTGGCCGAATGGCGGATGCCCGAGGTCGTGCGCGAGCGCGAGCGCCTCGACAAACGCCTCGTTTAGCCGCAGCGCGGTCGCGATCGAACGGGCCACCTGTACGACTTCGAGCGTGTGCGTCAAACGCGTCCGCGGATGATCGCTTTCGGGCATGACGATGACCTGCGTCTTCCATTCGAGGCGTCGAAACGCCGCGCAGTGCGTCACCCGGTCGCGGTCGCGTTCATAACAAGTGCGGAGTGCGTCCTCTCCGTCGGCGAACCGGCGGCCGCGGCTCTCGCGGGCTTTGATCGCGTACGGCGCGAGTTCGGCCAGTTCTCTTGCTTCTTTTTCTTCGCGGATTGCGGGCATGGCGGTGCAATGGATTCTACAGATTTCAAACGGTGCGGAGAGCATGATACGGCGCCGCATGTCTCCCGCCCAACCCAATGAATCGCAGGTCCGGGCCGTCGCGTGGCTTTTTGTATTCTTCGCCCTCGCTCTGTCCGTCGGCCGCGCGCTTTTATTTGCAATACGCCATCGCAAGCGTCCGATCGCGCCTCCGCGCGGCGGGCGCGAACGGATTTTCGGACTTTTGTTCGCGATCGCGAGCGTCGGAACATTTGTAATATGTTGTCTTAGAATTCTCGCTCCGCAATATTATGAATACACGGGGCCGATTCGCGGCTGGGAGTCCGACGCATCGCTCGCGATCGCGTCGATATTAATAATATTCGGATTCGGCACGGCGCTTTTGTCGCAATCGCTAATGGGCGACTCATGGCGGATCGGCGTTCCCGACGAAAAAACGCGGCTCGTGACCGGCGGAATTTATCGATACGTCCGAAACCCGATTTATTCGGGATTTCTGCTCGCGGAAGTCGGACTCATATTCCTTTTGCCGGGCGCGGCGACGCTCGCGATTTTTCTGGTAACTTCATTTACAATCGCCGAATGGGTTCGCGTGGAAGAAAAACAACAATTAGCGCTGCACGGACAAGAGTATCTCGATTATTGCAAATCGTCGGGTCGCTTTCTGCCGAAACTCAGCCGGCAACGACTTCCGGACCGCGATCGAACTCCTCTTTAAACATCGCGGCCGCGCGATTGGATTGAATATGTAAAACGTGCGCGCCCTCGGGCGACGACGCCCGGTGGTGATCGCCGCTCGCGATATGAACGGCGTCGCCCTTGTGCGCCGCGATCTGCCCGCCGACGCGATCGAAAATTGTTACTTTCCCGCTCAAAACTATAAGTAACTGATCGCCGTCATGCCGGTGAAACTTGTTGCCGGATCCGTAAATCGGCGGATCCCCGTCCTTGTAATATGCAATATAAACAATATGATCGTCGACGTGCGCGATCGGATTCGGAATCCACGCGCGGGTCGTTTTTACTATTTGTTCGTCGAGAGAAATGCGCTTCACGCGTTGGAACCGAATGGGTTTGGGAATATTGGGATCGTGAGTATCTTACCAAAGCGCCGGGGCACTTACAATCAGCGGCCCGCTGCGAACGCGCCGGGCAGGATCCTGCCGTCGCAGTCTTTCGGTGGATTGATATGCAACAGCGACGCGAGCGTCGGCACGAGATCGAGCGGCGTCACGGGATCGGCAACTTCCTTGCCCCGCGCGATTCCGCATCCGAACAGTAACATCGGCACATGTGTATCATATCGGTGCGGCGAGCCGTGCGTCGCGGCCATGTCGCCGCCGGGTCCCAGCGGAATCCACCACGGTTTCAGCGCAACCATGACGTCGCCCGAACGCGCTGGATCATAACAATTAAAGAACGAGCGGGCGATCGGATCCTTCGTTCGCAACGCTTCATTTTGCAACTCGGCGCGCGTGTACGCCGCGAGTACGCCTTCCTGTTTAAGTATGATTATCTTCAACGTCGAGGCCGCCGCTTCATAATCGAGATTCTCCTGCTTCAGCAAGTCCCGATTTAAGTACCATCCCGAATCCATCACGCGCGCGACGTGATTCTTTTTTGCCGCTTCCGGAATTTTCATGAGCGATGCAAATTCCTTCTCGATTTCAGTTCGTTTCGACGAATCGCCCAATAAGAAATGCCCGCCCCCTTCGTGCCCGTCGAAGCGATCCTCTGGAATTGTACAAACCCCGTGATCGGAAGTGATGCCGACGACGTATTTCCCCTCGGGAACGGCCGCGTCGAGTTTCTTTAATAATCCATCGAGCTGCGCGTCGGCGTTTTTATATATATCACAAAGCTCGAGCGAATCCGGGCCGAAACAATGCCCGGCCGAGTCGGTCGCCGAAAACGAAATCCACAAAACGTCGGGCGCGTCGTCGGCGCCGAGTTTTTCGCGGTCGATCCACTCCTTGGCAAAATCCGCGAGTATGACAAGTTGTATCGACGACACCCAAACGACTTCCCAATTTACAGATCCATTGACCCGCGTCGGAAAAGGGAATTGATGCCGCAAGCGCGGGCCGCCCTCCCAAATTGCATTATCTTCCGTACAAATCGCGCGGTTTGCCGCGATCGCCGGCGGCACGCTCGACTCCCAACTATTCGGAATATTCTTAATTTCATTTTTCATGAAATCGCCGATCCATGCGGGCGTCGAATTTTTATAATAGTTCGTCGACGACACAAAACTGTTAAGAACGGGCGAATTCGGATCGATCGGCTGCATTTGAAACCAGAATACGCCGTCCGCGTGCGCGCCGCCCAGCGAAAGAGCCGATCGGTCCTTTTGACTGACGGAATATACTTTTGATCCTGGAATTTCCGCTTTGACGCGGTCGGAGAAATTCTCCCCGTGAAAATTACGATGCGCCGGCGCGACGGTCTCCTCCGCTCCTTCGATATTCACAATTTTAAATGCAAATTGAGGATCCTCGACGCTGTACATCCGGCCCGTGAATTCGCGTCCGGACTGCGACTTGCGCGATCCATACCATTCGTTTGCGATAATTCCGTGGTTTCGCGGAAGTCGTCCGCTTCCAATTGTAGCATGTCCGGGCGCTGTCTCCGTCGCCGCATAAGGATAATCGCAATTCGCGTATCGCACGCCCTCGCGCAGGATCCGATTGAATCCCCCGTCGCCAAAGAGCGGTTTGAACCGGTCGAGATATTCTTCGCGCATCTGATCGAATACACAAATCACGACAAGCCGCGGACGCGGCGCGGACGCCGGATTCGAAGCGGCCGCCGGCGTTTGATATAATAACGGCGAACAGAAAACGAAGGCGAACGCGGCGGAAACGCGCGTCGGTTTACTATGATACATTTCAGGGGCGATCGAGTTCGAGGCTTTCGGGAAACTTCGTTAATTTAGCTCCGTCGATCTTCGCATGCGCGGGATTTTTCGGGGAAACGTGCTTTTTTAACATTTCCTTGATCTTAGCTTCGTCATTTCTCAGATTGCGAAATACGTATTGTGGAACGGCGATCAGACCCTTCGGGGTGAGTTGAACGCGCGCAAGATACGCGACGGCCCGAGCCTCGATATTTTTCTTTACATTTGTCGCGTCCACGCCCGTGCGATCGATCCACGGCAGGTCCTCCGCGGCTCCGGGAATCGAAAATAGTACTTCGTCGCCCGCAAGCGTTATCAATTCGTCCTTCGCGGCGTCGAAACTCGTATTCGCGCCGGAAATATTAGTTTTTCGATCGAAGAAATTCTTAATGTCGTGAACGCCTTTCTTGCCATGAACGATATCGAACATTTTATCCTGAAGTTCGGCGGCGACGGCAAGGGCGAGCGCCACTTCGTATCGATTCAACAGATCGGCGATGCGCGCTTCCGGAGTCGAGACGTGCTTCGGCGGCGGCGGCGCCTCGAGCCATGACTTCAAATCGGCGGCCAACTCGGGCGACGCGTTCAACGCCGCATAATCGAATTTATTATTAGCTTTCGCGAGCGCGCGGAAACTGCGATTTAAATTAACCGGCATGCCGCCCGCGCTCGCGGGAGCGTCCACGATGGGTATGTGAGGTTTTTGCGGGCCGGGCGGCCGCGGTTCGACTCCAGGACCCGGTTTATTAGGTTCGGAATCGCCTTTATCCGATTCCGCCATTGACGCGAGATCGCCGAGCGACCCAATTTTTGATAATTTACCTAAATCGAGTTTCGAACCGCCGACGAGGAGAGAACCGGCCGCCATCTTCGCCGCGGCTTGTAACAATTGATCGGGCGACGGCGGTGCGATTCCAAATCCGGGAGATGTTACAGTTCCCGTAAACTCGGGACGAAAGAGTCCGATCAACGGACGATACGAATCCAGCTTCTTACCTAAATTCGCGCGGCCGAGATCGACGCCGAGAGCGAGCACGCCGTCGAACGAAACGCCGCCGACGAGCGGAAGTTTCGACGGGTCGCCGTCGACTTCGATGCGTTCGATTACAAATTTTCCGCCGCCGACTTTTATGTGCTCTTTTATCGAATCGTGCGTGGAATTGAGGGCGTTCAATTTAAGTATGCTCAGGACCTGTCCAAACTCCTGGCTGCCGACCAATTTTACTTGTTTCATTTCCAAGTCGATCGAACCGTTCAAAGTCTGTTTCCAGTCCGAGGCTTCGCCCTGAACCGAACCTTCGGAATCGAGCACGCCGTCAAATGTTGCAAATTGAAAATTTCCCGCGAAGAGCGGAAAAACATAACTCAAAGGGGCGCCGACGGCATGGCCCGCCGGAATCGACGTCGATTTGAACGAAAGTCCGAACGGCATCCGATCGTCGTCGATCTTCATACGAACGCTCGCGGCGAGTTTTCCGCGTTTCACCGCGTCGCCGTCGCTCTTTACAAAATCACCTTGAATTCCCTCGGAGTTAAATAATCCATCGGCGAGCGTGTAGGCGCCGCGGGCGGCGTCGATCCGAAGATCATCATATACGACGGACGGAAAAGCGAAATCGCCGGACGCTTTTATTGTATGAAGCGGCTCCTTGCCGAGGCCGCCGGCGAGTTTCGCCGAGAAATTACCCTTGCCGGTAAATTTAAGATTCTTCGGAATCCACGGCGAAAGAATTCGCCCGAGCGCGTCGCCGTCGACGGCCGCGACAAAGTCGCCCTCCAATCTTCGATCTGTAAGGAGCGCTTTTATTATAAGCTCCTTCGCGGTCGCGGCGATGCCGCCGCCCGCCGTCGAAAGATTCGCGCGTTCGAATGCAATCTCGCTGCGCGCGGTGTCGAGCGCGCCGCCGACGTCGAGAGCGAGTTTCGCATCCGTAAACTCGAATGGCGCCGCGCCCGATTGCGCCGGACCGGCGAATTTGAATTGTTCGATATTCGTCGTCGATTGAAATTTCGTCAACGCGCCCGAATTGGATATATTAAAATTAGAAATTAACGTTCCGCCGAGCGACGCGCCCGCCGGCAGAACGCCCGGAGCCAGCGCGATGATTTTATTTACATCCGCGCGGATCTCGCCGGCGCCGTTCATACGGATGCCGCGGCCGGAGCGCATTCCGCTTACGACGATTTCGTGAATCTTGCTCTCGAGCCAGCGGTCCGCGGTCGCGACGTCCAGTTTTTGAACCGTCAGATCGTCTTTGGAATTGTCATAATTCGCAATAATATCAAATGCAAGTTTCCGGTCGGCCACGGGAGGTCCCGAGCCCTCGGGCGGCGCGAATCGAAACTGGTCGACGTTCGCGGACGACTCGAATCTTAACGAATCGCCCGACGTCGCGAGCGTCATGTTCGATTTTAACATTCCGGAAATCGACGATCCGGCGGGCAAATATCCGGGCATCAAATTCGCGACCCACGCGAGATCGACGCCGCACGTTCCGCGGCCGTCTCCGGAAATATTATCCTTTGTCTTGATAACTTTTCCGGAAATATCAATATTAATCTTACCGGACGAAGCCGCGACAATGGTTTTTTCGGCGATGCAATCGAATCCTCCCGGCGCCGGCTCGTATTTACCAATAAATTCCATCGACACCTCTCGCTCGACGGGAATCGGAGCGAACCCGGGCGCCTCCGCCGAAAAACCGGCGATTTTTCCGGCGAGGTTCCATGCAATATTCGATTTCTCCCGCGATATATTACCTTTCATCGCAAACGCGCCCGCCGCGTGCGTTCCGGCGGGAATGAACGCGCCCGCGAGATTGATCAACGGTTCGAGGTCGGCCTTGATTTCGCCGTCGAACGAGGATACGCCCCCCGCCGCGCTGGCGTCCACCGTCGATGTTAATATTCCGGAACAATCTAACACTTCCGGATCGGCTCTCAGTTTAAAATTCGGAATTCGCAGTTCATTTTGGGCGCGATTCATCGTGAGATCGCCGCCCATGATCAGTTTATTTAATTGTATCGCATGATTCGCGAGGCGATCGAGCGACGCGTCGATCGCCGACGCGGGCCCCGCGCCGCGCTTTCGTGCGCCGACTACAATTCGCGCCGCTTCCAGGGAGATCGGGCCGCGGACATAACCATTCTCCGTCGACAAATCGACGTCGCTTTTCACGTCGCCCGCGAGCGTCAGGCGCGCGGGTAGGAAAGCCGCGAGATAGGGTGCGAATTTTTCGAGCGAAGCCTCCGCGTGAATTTTAGCTTTCAAACTCGACGCGAGATTCCAGAGTCCGCCGTTCGCGGTTCCGTTTAGTTTAAGTGCGCCCGAGCTGGTCGTCACTTCGGTTCTTGTTAATTCGAATCGATCGAATCTCGGATCGCTGCTGCCGACCAGAGTTATATTTACAAACGATTCCTCGACCGGGTTCGCGGCGAGCGCGGCAAGCCATTCCGGTCCGTCGGCCGGAATCTCCGCGCCCGAAATGAACAATTTTGCCGCGGCGAATTTTGTATCGAACCGCATTTCCTGCGTCTCGTCGGTCGTAATCTTAACGTCGCATGCGAGATCCCCGGCGAGGCGCAGCCCTTTTGGTAATAATGCCGCGAATCGCGATGCAACCCCCGCGAGCGACAATTGCATATGTACTTCCGCATCGACCTCGCCCGGACCGGGAGGCGTCTGCGGCATGTTTTTCGGTTGATTGGTTTTCTTCCATTTTCCGTGGAACGCGCCGGATGCGATCGGCCCGAGATTCAACGATCCGTCGCGAACTGTAATTTCACGAAAATCGGCGGACGCGCTGCCGTTTAATTTTAGCGAACCGTCCGTCGGCACGGCCGCGGCGACTCCAGCGCCCGCCGCGCGGACTCCCTCCGCATTCAGATCGACGCGAAACGCGGACGCGCCGCCGGGATTCGCTTCAATTTCGACATCTCCCGAAATCCGTCCGGCGAGCGCCGCGTCCTTCGGGAAAAACGCCGCGAGCGTTCGCTGCGCCTTGGCGAGATCGCCGTCGATCTTTAGTTTAATTTTACCGCCCCTCGCCGGGTCGAGCGTGCCCGTTCCTGTAATATGCGCCGACGTCGCCGCCAATTCGAAACCGTCGATCGTCAGTACATTCGTGTCGGGCGAATATGCAAATTTTGGCGCGAGTATAATATTCGAATCGGCGACGGGCGACCCGAGCCTGCCGCCTTCCATTTGTAAGTTTGTAACCGCCAGTCGTCCGTCGCCCGCGATCGCGCCCGATTTCGCGATTGTTAGTTTGATTCCGCCGTCGAGTTGTCCCGTCGTTTTTGTAGCAAACTTCGTCGCGGCGATGAACGGCGAGAACGCGGACAGATCGAGATGCTCCGGCCGCAATTCGGCTTCTCCGTCGCCGTCCTGAAGATCGTAAAATCCGGTCAATGCTAAATTTCCGGGAACCCCCGCTCCGCGGACTTCGCATTTTAAACTAAAATTCACGGGAACCGCGACGCCGCTCCGGCCGGCGGAAATTGTAATTTTATCGATCGTCGCCTCGGCGCCCGCCTCGAGATCGCGCGCCACGACGCGGCCCTGGCCGAGCGCGAGCGAGAATTGAAATTCCGGAATTGTTTTCTTCTTTTCGGCGAATTGCGGCCGCGATTCGCGGGTTTCGACGATTCTCGGCCGCATGATTTTCTGTAAATTAGTAATTCCGCTCGCGGCCCGCGCGAGCGTCGCGTTGATGGAATCCACGCGCACGTCGGCGTCGTAGTTTCCGAAAATCGCTTTTAATAACGATACATGAATACTAATTCCGCGCGCTTCGGCGAGCGGTTCGGATACACTTTCGAATCCCGGCGGCTGGCCGAGTTTTATATATTCAATATTCGCGCCGGACCAGCCGCCGCCAAGACCCGCGATGTCGACCGAGCATGCGAGCTGGTCGCGGAGTCTCTTCTCGATTATTGACTTTCCAAAAAACGAAATCGCGATCCACGGTCCGAATCCGATCAAAAGGATCAGAGCGACCGCGAGGCCAAGTATAAATCTTAATAATCTACTTTTGGGGAAGGCCATGGAACCGGATGTCATGCCGGGTTTTCTTTCAGCAAAAAGTCTGACACAGAGGTTATCTGTGATCGCATGTTCTTAGACAACCTTCATGCGCGCGCGCGGTCTCGACCCCGCCGCGTGGTGATGCCCGAGTCCGCCGACTCGCGCGTGCGCGCCGCCGCATCGCGAATGATCGCGGAGGAAATTGCGCGACCGATTCTGCTTGGCGAGGCCGAACTCGCGCTCCCCGGAGCCGAACTGCTGAATCCAGCGACCGATCCGCGCATCGAGGAGTTCGCGAGCGCGCTTGCGGATCGCCGACGCGCGAAAGGACTTTCGCTTGAGGATGCTCGCGAAAAATTGCGGGACCCGTTGATGTTCGCGGCCGCGCTCGTGGCATCCGGCGCAGCGGATGCGGGTGTCGGAGGTTGCGTTTACACGACCGCGAATGTCCTTCGGGCCGGACTTTGGTGCGTCGGCCTCGACGCACGCGTAACGGTCGTGAGCGGCGCGTTCGCGATGGTTTTCGCGGATCGCGTTCTAACATATGGAGATTGCAGCGTGGTTCCGGATCCCGATGCGGAGCAATTGGCGTCGATCGCGCTCGCAACCGCGAATACGCATCGAAAATTAACATCCGAGGAGCCGAGAGTCGCGCTTTTGTCATTTTCAACAAAAGGCTCGGCGGCACACGCGCGGATCGATAAAATTAAGAATGCGCTCGCGATACTAAAGAAAATGGCTCCGGAAATCGTTGTCGACGGCGAGTTGCAGGTCGACGCGGCGCTCGTCCCATCCGTCGCGGCGCGCAAAGCGCCCGGATCGCCCATCGCGGGCAACGCGAATGTACTCATATTTCCCGATCTGGACTCGGGAAATATTAGTTATAAATTAACCGAACGCCTCGCGGGCGCGCGCGCGCTCGGACCGATCGTGCAGGGGCTCGCGAAACCGTTCATGGATTTGTCGCGCGGCTGTTCGGCCGACGACATCGTGGACGTCGCGGCAATCGCGTCCGTTTTTTGCGATTGATTGTTGGTTACCCGCGAGGCTGTGGGAGCTTTTTGGATTCGACTATCGTTCACAGCGAAATCGTGCCAAATTTTACATACGCGGAGAGCGTTGGCGCGTCGTCGTATTCGATAGCATCGCGGGCCGTCGCGTAGTACTTAAATTCTTTTCGCAACACAAATTCAACCGCGTTTTCGCGTTCGTTTCATTCACGTCGGGTATTTCTGTATTTGTATGAAACCCGAGAATGGCGGACACCGTCCAGATGTGTATGCGCGCACCGCACTCGCAGCGCGAGTTCCGCGCGTGAAAGGCGTTCACCTCCGTTGTGCGATCGCTAATATAACTAATCGGGACGTGTCCGGTATTTCCTATTGATATCAATGGAACGCTCGAACACAACAATCATTCGATGTAATTGCGCGCGCGGCGGCGGCGCGGGAAACATCATCGCATCGCTTCCTTGAGCGGACGATAAATCTAGGCGCTCACGGCGCGCGCTTTCGCCCAGAGCAGAGCGCGCGCGGCGGCGGCACGCGGCGTCCGCCAGAACGCGTAAGCGCGGCGCAGCGATTTGTCTTCACTAAGAAATCGCGCTTCTTCGGGAAGCATGACGAGGCTCACGTGCACGTTCGGCGCGAGTCCGATCGGCAGTCGCTTTCGGGCGCATGCTTCAAATAAATGTTTAAAAACCGGCGCGAGTTCCTCGACGGTGGGCGGAGGAACGTTTTCATAATCTGTTCCGCGCAACGGTCGAAATACACAAATCGTCGGAACGGCGCCGCGTTCGACGAGCCAGTCGATGCCCGCAATGGTTGCATCCGGCGGTTCGAGCCCCGCGATCATTTCGCCATTCGTAACCCAAGGTTCGGAGATCGGGCCCTTGGATCCGAGTTTTGCACAATATTCAATGGCTCTTAAGTAACGATCGAGTCCGTATGTATTTGCTTTGCCCGGGCAAACGCGTTCGAAACACTCGCGATCGAACAATTCGAAACAAAACGAAACGCGATTCAACCCGAGGGCGCGCAATCGGTCGTAACGGCTGAGATCGGAATGCGGCGGCGCCTGGAGACCTACTAATAATCCGGTTTCGCGCTTGATGCGGGCGACGATCGGTTCCAACATATCGAGATAACTCTCGTCCTCCGCGTGGCCCGCGTTGAGATCCACATAAGTAATTTTAGATTCCGCGCGCGCGGTTTGAACGACTTCCAGAATGTCGTCCAGCGTCTTTTCATTAGCGTCGTCCATGCCGAGATTCAAACCCACGGAACAGAATTTACAATTCTCTTTCTTCGCGCGCGTCCAAAATTGACAAACCGTTCCGGGATAAATTCCGAGGTATGTTCCCTGAAGCGTGCCGATCGACGTCATGGATCGTCCCGTGCTCGTTTTCTTGCCATACCAGCCCGGACGCGGCGAAAGGCGCGCGATCGCGACCTCCACGTCATGATAACGAATCCGCACGGCGTCGCTCGAGCCCGACGGATCGACGAGGCCGATGTCGTAGGGCGAGTTTACAGTAAATTCCTCCACAACCGGGACGTTCGTCCACAGTTCTTTCGGTAAAATTAATTCCAGCCCGCTTCCAAGTCCGGCGCGCGTGCGGAGAACTTTCCGCCCGCCCGCGGACTCGACGTTGGTCGAGTCTTCGTTCAGGCGCGCGCCGCGACAATACAGATCGAGTTTTAGTAAAGCAGGATTGTTTATTAGTTGCGATGCCGTCAGCATGGGTGTTGATCGTTCCGGACAGGCGTCAGATGTTATCCGCGATTCTTTCGAGGCGCGCGAGATCGAGGACTTCGATTCCCTTGGGTCTCGAAATGATAATTTTCAGTTCCTCCCAATCGTGAAGAATGCGCGAAAGCGTCTCGGGCGCGATCGAGAGCCGCGCGGCGATTTCGCGCTTTGGAATTTGTAATTGAATAATAACCGCGCTTCCGGCATTCGTCGCCGGTTGACGCACGAGATAGTGCGCGAGTCGTCCGGCGGCGCTTCCGGCCGTCAGTTCGTTCACACGGTCGAGCAATGTGTGCATCCACATCGATAATGATATAATAACGCGTTCATACAGATCCGGGCGCTCCCGCAATCGCTTCAAGAACGGCGCGGCGGGAATCACGATGACGGTCGAATTGTCCGCCGCCTCGGCCGTGGCCGGAAATCGCGCCATGCCGAAGACCGCCGCTTCCGCGAACGACTGTCCGGGCGCGACATGATGGATCACGTGCGCGTGCCCATCGTGGCCGGTTCTGTAAAGTCTGACTCGTCCTCGTTCCATAATATAAAAAGCGTCCGCGGGCGCGTTTTCTGAAAATATTATTTCGCCCTTCACTAACGTTCGCCTCCGCGCCATCGAGGCGAACAGGCGCAGTTCCACAGGCTCCATGGCTCCAAAAATCGGCGTGGAGGCGAGGCTCGATTCGAGCGACGTGGAAGGAGGCGCGGTCATTGTTATCATATTCATGGAAATTGGCCTTTGGGTTTGGATGACATATCGCAATTTGCCAGCCAAGACCGGCGCCCGTGTCTTGCGGCCGTGCGGCAATTCTTACTGCCCCCTTTCGAAACAGATTGACGCAACTCGCTCCACGACGTTGCGCTCGTCCGGGCAGTTTGCAATTGATCCGCGTCAATATAGAACGCTGCGCGGCCGCGTCTCGGAGCGGAAACGCCTTTTTGTATTCCGGCACTGACGTTGCATTACGAATTGCAGCGTTGTCAAACACCCAACGATACAAAAATGGATCCGCTTCATCCCGAACAACCCTGCGCGACGACACATTCGATCGATATTCACGATACGGTCGCGGATATTGTAAGATTGCATCCGGAGACGATGCGGATTTTCGCCAAATATCGTATTGATCTCTGCTGCGGAGGACGCCACCCGCTCGCGCTCGTCGCGACGAAACATCAGTTGCCGCTCGAGGCATTGTTAACGGAAATCGACGAGGCCCTCGCGGCGCGAACGTCGTTCGATTTCCCGACCGTTTCGCCGCGCTGACCGACAATCGTCCGATGTCGCGCGACCGTGTTTACAAAAACCCAGACAATTCCGGAGGTATTACAACAATATCCGCAGGTTCGCTCGGTCTTCGATCGTTATGGATTGAAGGGTTGCGGCGGTCCGAACGGGCCTCAGGAAACTCTCGAATTCTTTGCAATCGTACACAAAGTATCACTAAAACAACTATTCGCGGAACTCGAATCCGCATCGACATCGAAGACCAAGGCCGAGCCGTATAAAGAATCTCTCGGCGATATCTTATATAAACGATTTTTCCGCGCAGCGCTGCTTGTGCTGCTCGCTGCAGGGGCGAGCACAGGGGTGTTGACGATTACGCAAGTGGCGCTGCGCGGAAGTTACACTTCGACGGACCTGCTCCCGCTGGTGCAAGCGCACGCGAACGCGCAGATTTTTGGTTGGATCGGACTCTTTGTGATGGGCTTTGCCTATCAGGGCCTTCCGCGATTTAAGTATGTTTCGCTCTGGCGGCCCGAAATTGCGAATGTCTCGTTGATCCTCATGCTGTGCGGCGTGGGCTTGCGCCTGGCGGGAGCGATTCCATTCGATGCGGCGCCCGCGTTCGCCGTCGCGGGCGGGATTTTCGAGGCGGCGGCAATCTTTACATTTGCATGGGTCATGTTGCGGACGCTCGGCGGCGGCAAAGTGAAGGACGCGTGGGACAAGTATATTTATTTCGGACTCTCCGCATTCGTCATCTCCGGCGTGCTGGAACCGATTATTACTTATGAGATCTGGTTTGCCCCGAATCTTAATATATCGATCGAACGGACGGCGACCTATTATGCGCCGTTCCGCGATTTACAATTATTCGCCTTCGCCGGAATGATGTTATTTGGCGTCGGGCAGAGAGTGCTGCCGACGGCATTCGGATTTCGCGCGGTGCGCCCGCGCGTCGAATTCACCGCTTTCGTCCTCGCGGTCGCGGGTCTCGCGATCGACGTGGCGGGTTGGTTTGCTTATCGGGCGACCGGCGATCGCAGCTGGGCGATGGCATCGTGGGCCGGAACCATAGGATTCTTCGCCGCGGGACTTTTATTAGCATTTGAAATGCGCGGATTCGGAGGCGGCGGTCCGGGCCGTTCGAAGAAATTTATTAATGCCTCGTTTTATTGGCTTTTGGCCGCATCGGTATTCTGGCTCGCGTTCCCGTATTTTCTATCGCAGACCAACGCCGGTTTCGCGCATGGCGCGTACGGCGCCTCGCGCCACTGTTACGCCGTCGGATTCTTATCGATGATGATTCTCGGCGTGAGCGCGAAGGTGGTGCCCGTTCTGAAGGGCTTCGATCCGGCGCGGGAACCCGCGCTCTGGGCGCCTTTTATTCTCATAAACGCCGGCAACGCGTTTCGAGTTGGATCGCAACCGTTGGCGGATCTTAACATTCAGGGAGTCCATTGGATAACCGCAGCGGGAAGCGCGCTCACCGCGTTCGGATTCTTTATTTGGGGAATTTATATGTGGCGGCTTATCGGTCGCGCATTGTCTCCGACGAATGAGGCGGACTCCACCGCAATCTCCGCGGACAGCATCGTCGCCCACGTACTCGACCGGCATCCGGAGACGCTCGAAGTGTTCGAAACATTCGGATTCCGCGAAATAAAGAATCCTATTCTTAGAAATACAATAGGGCGGCGAACGACGCTCCGCGTCGCCTGTTCGATGAAGAATATTAATCTCGAGGATTTTGTCCGCGCGCTGCTTGCGCAGTCCGCGAAAAAGTAAGTCTTTAGTTTTCGCGTCCGTTGCGCGCGTCGACGATGAAAGGACACTCCGGGAGGCTTGCGGGGGCTTCGTGCCGGAACACCGTCGTTGATCCCGATTTCGCGGACCGCTGATACCCCAAAACGCCCCGCAGCCGTGGCGTTGCGCTCGAAGCGACCTTCGTCGAAGCGTCATTTTCCCGCTTCCGCCGCACAGACGGCGGCGCCAATATCGGCGTCATCTTCCCCTGTGTCCCCTACCTTTTCGATGAGACCCTGTCATGAATATTAACGAAAACAAGATGCAAGAATTCATGGGACGCGCGCTCGGTGACATGGGCGCGGCAATGAGCGCCGTACTCGTCCTTCTTGGCGATCGCCTTGGAATCTACAAAGCGATGGCCGGCGCCGGCCCGCTGAGCCCCGCCGATCTATCAAAAAAAACCGGCTGTGGCGAACGTTATCTTCGCGAATGGTTAAATAATCAGGCCTCCGGAGGATATGTAATATACGATCCGAAGACCGATCGTTATGAATTGCCGAACGAACAGGCCACCGCGCTCGCGGACGATTCGAGTCCGTTTTTCATTCCCGGCGCGTTCCAAATCATTTCGTCGGTATTCAAGGACGAACCTAAGATTAGAAAAGTCTTCGCGGAAGGAGGCGGTGTCGGCTGGGGCGAACATGATCATGATCTTTTCGAGGGAACCGAGCGGTTTTTCCGGCCGAGTTACGCGGCGAATCTTATCAATTCGTGGATTCCGGCGATGGACGGCGTGGACGCCAAACTAAAGAAAGGCGGAACCGTCGCCGACGTCGGCTGCGGCCACGGCGCGTCGACCATTCTGATGGCAAAGGCGTACCCCAATTCTAAATTTACCGGCTTCGACAACCACCCGGCTTCCATCGAATGGGCGCGCCGTTCGGCGCAAAAGCAGGGTCTCGCGGATCGCGTCAAATTCGAAGTGGCGGACGCGGTGTCGTTCGGAAGCAAGAATTTAGATTTTGTCGCCTGCTTCGATTGTTTACATGACATGGGCAATCCTTCGGGCGCCTCGAAACACATCTACGAATCGCTCGGAAACGACGGGACATGGATGATCGTCGAGCCGTTCGCAAGCGACCGCCACGAGGAGAATCATAACATTATCGGCCGTGTTTATTATGCGGCGTCGACGATGCTCTGCGTGCCCGCCTCGCTCGCAACCAATGGCCCCGCTCTCGGCGCGCAGGCGGGCGAGGGCCGCCTCCGCGATGTTGTAACAAAAGGCGGATTTGCAAAATTCCGCCGCGCGACGCAGACGCCGTTCAATCTAATATTCGAAGCCCGAAGATAACGATCGCGATTGCTTATATTTAACGCGGCGAGCCCTGCGCGGGCGCGCCCCGATCGTTTAATATTAACGTTCGAACGGTGTCGCCCGTTTTCGCCGAGACCGTCCATTGAGTCGAATCGGCGGAATATGTAAATAATTCGCGGACGCGCCGCATGCCGACGCTTCGAATCGATTGCCCGTCGACGGATGTAATCAATTCGCCGGCGCGCAATCCCGCTTTCGACGCGGGCGTGCCCGCGCGGACGCTTTCGACGCGGATACCGTCGCGGATCCATTCATAACGAAAGTCCAGTCGGGCGCCCGTCGTATTCGAATAGGATAAATCCAATCCGGATGTGGGCTCGTCGGAAACGGAGGCGACGCCGGCGCCGAAATCCAAAGTTAACTGAAAAAATCTTAATAAACCGCCGCCGATGGCGCCCGCGAACAAGCCGGCCGGTTTCGCGAGCACGAGTTCGACGCGCGGAATCGAATGCGAACCGAACGTCACCCATGGAATATTTGTAACTTGCGACGCGGAACCGCCTCCGACGCCCACGCGCCATTCGGAGCGTCGGTTCGGATCGGCGTTGACGCCGCGGCGCGCCGCTTCATTGAACTCCAATGATAACGATCCGCTCATTCCGGTGTCCACGAGAACCGAAACCGGATCGGAATCGCCGATATTTATATCAATTCCGTAGAGATTCTCTTTTTTACGAAACGCGCATTGACATTCATTGGCGATCGGGAAAACTCCCGAACGCCCGATTTCGACGCGGCGCGCGGGATAATCGATTCGAAGCGCGAATCGGTCGAGCGAATCGAGTCCCAGAATTCCGCCGACTCGCGTATTTGTTATTTCATCGAAAGAAGCGAGATCTAATATTAAAAAAACCGGATCTTCGACGTGCAGCGGGCCCACGTCGAGCGAACGGCCGCGCATGAATGTTGTATTTACAGTTCCGCCGGCGCCGCGCGCGACCGCCGAACTTTCCGGTTTGAGCGCGAGCACGTCGCGGAGTCTTCGATCGACAACCGTTACGTCGGAACCGGTGTCGAGCAGGAATGAAACCGGCTCGCGGCCGTCGATGCGAACATCGACGAGGATCAGACGGTTTATGAACCGGACGGGCAGCGACTGCGGCGATTCGGCGATCAATGAAATCGAGGCCGAGCGCGGCGCGATGGCCCGGCAAGAGCCGAACGCCGCCGACAGGCACACGATGAGAAGGGTCAGGAGCCGCCGGATCATTGACGTATAATACTCGGCCATTTTTACTCGATGACCCCACAACTTTACGAAATCGCGGAATTGCTGGGCGATGGAATCTCGGCGGAGCTTTCGGCGGCCGTCCATAACGTCGCCGCGGCGCTGCCGTTTACGCTCCGTTTTCATCAAGTCGATCTTTCGCGCGCGCGGCGCGACGCGCACGGCGCGGAAACGCAATACGGCGACGCGGAGGAGCGGATTCGACAGTTTCGGTGCGCGATGAAATATCCGACGGAGACTTATAAAGAAAGTCCGAACGCGGTTCTTCGCGAACGATTGAATTTTAGCGTTATCCACCGGCCTGTCGCGTCGATTCCGGGAATTCCAACATTATTTAAGAAGCCTGTCGATTTGCATATTATAAGAATAGCCACCGGTGGAACGTACGAAGACGCGGGACGGCGCGTCGGAACCGACGCGGCGGTTTCGGTGAGAGTGATCGAAGCCCGGCCGTGTACGGAGGCGGCGAATTATGCATTTCAACTCGCGCAAGAGTTGAATTGCGGCGTCGTTTCGAGTTCGAAATGGACCATTCAGCGCGCGACCGACGGATTGTTCGAGGATTGCGTTTCGCTGGTCGCGGAAAAACATAAACACATCGCATACCGGCGCGAATTGTTCGATTCGCTGCTGGCGAAACTCGTGATGCGTCCGGAGGATTTTAGAATCATCGTGACGCCGAACGAATACGGCGATTTTCTTAGCGATCTCGCGTGCGGACTGATCGGGTCGATGGGACTCGGAGATTCGGCGTCTTTTTCGTTTACTAACGATGGAAAAGTCGAAAATGCGATGTTCGATCCGGCGGGCGGCACGGCGCCGGATATCGCTGGAAAAAATATATGCAATCCGGCGGCGGCGTTTTTCGCGCTATCGACGTGTTTGCGGCATCTCGGCGAACGGCGCGTCGGCGACGCCGTGAAGCGGGCGGCGCTCGACGCGATCGGCGCGGGCGAACGAACGCGGGACCTGAACGGAACATTAACAACATCTCAATTTACAAATGAAGTCGTCCGCCGGCTCGCACTATTATTGAATTCCGATTCGCCGGCGGCCCGAGACTGATCGGAGCGCAAAAAACCGGCCGGCACTGTGACATTACAACAAAAAACCGAATCGGGACACGGGCGATTCGACGCCCGAGTACTGGCGGGAACCGGCCTTCAGGCGGCCGCGCGCCTCGCGACGGCGCTCCTCGCTCTTATTACAGTTGCGCTCCTGGCGCGCACGCTGGAGAAGGATGCATTCGGACGCTACAGCGCGACGATTGCATTATTTCAGGTTCTCGACGTGCTCGTCGACTGCGGATCGCTGCAGGCGGCCGTGCGATTTGTAGCAAAAAATTCCGCGTGCGCCCGCTCGGCCGTGCGTTCGGCGGTGCGATTCCGCATTTTCACGGCCGGAATATCCGTAGTCATCGCGACGCTGCTCGCGATTATTCTTAAAGATCCACAGGTCGGATTCATAACATTGGCGGCGCTGGCGTTTTTTACACACGCCGCGGGCGTCGGCGTCGCGGTGTTGCACGCCGACATCGATTATAAACAAAGTGAATCGTTACGAATCGCCGGCTCGCTGATGGGATTGCTGGCGACGGTGCTTCTCGTCGGTCTCGGCGCGCGCGACGCGGGATCCATGCTGATCGCCATCTACGCGGGCGCCTCCGTGTCGAATCTATTACTTGCATTTTCCGTAAAAAGTAATATTCCCGCGGGCGAGGTGCCGGTGCGCGGGTCGACGTTCTGGCGCGAATCGGTGTCGCTTGGCATGGGCGGCGTCGTGCGGCAAGCTTACTATTCCGCGAATCCGGTGCTGGCGCGCGCGCTGGGCGGCGACATCGCCGGCGCGCGATTCGCCCCCGCCTATCGGCTGACGGGATTCTCCATATTGTTTTCCGTATATTTCGGTTCGTCGGCGCTGCCTGCTCTCGTTCGATTGTTTCATACCGATCGCGACGCATGGACGCGGTTTGTCCGCCGTTGGACGCTCGTGTTGATTACAACCGGCGCCGCGATCGGAGGCGGAATGTTTATTTTTCGCGAAAGAATATTAATTTTACTGTTCGGCGAAGAATATGCGGATTCGGCTTCGGTGCTCGCGCCCATGTGCATCACGACCGTCGTTATTTATCTCGGCGGTTTTGCATTGACCCAACTGATCGCGCAGGGCCGCGATCGCGCGGCGCTGTGGATTTCGGTTGCGGGACTCGTCGTCAACATCATTACGAATATATTATTAACGCCTCGCATGGGCGCCGAGGGCGCGGCGTGGGCGTCGGTCACGACGGAAACCGCCGTCGCGGCCGGCGCGCTGGGCTTTCTGTGGATGATCCGGGGAATCGAACCGTCCACGTCGAACAGCGCGGCGAATATGTTAACAAAATGATCGTTGGAATCGACTACCGGCCGGCTTTGTTGCAATTCGCGGGCATCGCGCGATACGGGCGCATGCTCGCAAAAGCGCTCGCGCGCGAGATGGCCGCCGGAGACGAATTGAAATTATTCGCATATTCGTGGGCGAAGCCGCGGATCCCCGCCGAATTGTGGGATTTGCGCGCGCCGCGCGTTCATTTATATCGGCGGCGATTTCCGGGCCGCGCGTTATTATTAGCGAATCAATGGTTCGGACGCGGCGCGGACGACTGGATCGGCGGTTGCGATTTATTTCACAGAACCGATTTCGTGCGCCTGCCCGTTCGAAAGGCGAAAATAGTAGCAACCGTGTTCGATGCATCGTTCGCATACGACGAGTCGTTTCACGGTCCGGACGCGTCGCGCAACCTCATGAAAGTTACAAAGCAATTGATCGACGAAGCGTCGGTCGTGCTCGCGCCTTCTGAATTCGCGGCGGGCGATCTCATCGTCCGTTGCGGGGCAAATTTAAATAAAGTGGTCGTGACGCCGCTTGGCATGGACCATTTTCCGCACATGCCCATGACTGTGGAACCGCCCCATCCAACGCCGTATTTGTTAACACTCGGAACGGTCGAGCCGCGCAAGAATCACCTCCGCTGCCTGCGCGTTTTCGAAAAATTGCGCGCGGCGGGTTATAAATACTATTGGGTCGTCGCCGGAAAGCGAGGATGGCTCGTCGACGAATTCTATCATTCGCTCGAGAAATCGCCGGCGCGCAATTATATTATCTTGGACGAGGACGTCCCCGAACACCGGCTTGCGAATTTGGTAAAACACGCGTCGCTCGTATTGTATCCTTCGCTTTATGAAGGATTCGGCCTGCCGCCGCTCGAGGCGCAGGCCCTCGGAGTCCCAACTGTAACATCTGCGGTGACGTCGATGCCCGAAGTCTGCGGCGAAGCTGCCGCGTATTGCGACCCGGAAGATGAAGATTCGATCCACGACGCGATTTGTAGCGTTCTCGACAACGAACGCCGGCGCCGCGAACTCATCGAGGGCGGCCTCGAGAACGCGAAACGCTTCACGTGGGAGCGTTCGGCCAAGACAACCCTCGCCGCCTACCGCCGCGCGTTGAATCCACCCCCTCCCCGTCCATTCACCCAACATCCCTGACTCATACTCGACTTCCGAAGTCGCGGCTTGAAGTGCCAACTCGGGATCACAAGATTCTGTAAATTCAAAATATGCGGATAGCCATCGACGCCTCTCCTCTCCTTGACCCTGTGCCAACCGGCGTTGGCCGGGTCGTGCGCGAAATCCTATGCGAATTTGCGCGCCGCGAAAGCGATCTCGAGCTTTTCGCGGTCGCGCCCGATCGCGCCCCGAGCATCGCGTTGCCGGCCGAAATGCATACTAAAATTCATCAGGCGGCGATACCGACGCGCGGACGGCGCTGGCGGGGCAAACCGGCCGAATTGTTTATTAAGGAAAATTCAATTGATGTGTTCTGGTCCACGGTTTCGGCTTTTCCGCGCGGCGCGGAATGTCCAACGGTAGTAACCGTGCACGAAGCTCCGTGGGAAGTTCCCGGCACGCGGGGCGACGAAGGCACGGGCTGGAATCACCGCCTTTTGGCGACGCTCGACGCGTGGTTTTCGACGCGCGTCGTTTGTCCGTCGCAGTCGACGGCGAACGATTTTCTCGCGTCGAATTTGCGAAAGAGTTTTAAAAGTAAAGTCGTCGTCGTTCCGTGGGGAGTTTCCAGTATTTTCCAATCGGAACTTCCGAAAGGCGCCACGACGAGAATTGATAATTATAAATTTTCGAACGAATATCCGTTTTTTCTGATGGTCGCCGCGCCGAGAAAAATTAAGAATTTCGACCTGGCGATTCGCGCGCTGAAAATCGTCCGCGACCGCGGCAATGTCGACGCGCGTTTGTTTATCGCCGGGCCAAACGGCGTCGAACTTCACCGCGCCCTCGGTTACGCGGACGGCCTCGGCCTTCGAACCCATGTGACGGCCATGAATTTCGTCCCGGAAGCCGAACTCGCCGAATTGTATCGTCGCGCCCGCGCAACATTAGTATTATCGCGATCGGAGGGTTTCGGTTTTCCCGTACTCGAGTCCATGGCCTGCGGCACGCCGGTGATTCACAGCGGCATGGGATCGCTCGCGGAAGTGGCCGGCGACGCGGGAGTGCGCGTGAATATCGACGATGAGGAGGAGGTCGCGCGCCAAATGATACAAGTGCACAACGATAATAATTACAGATCGTCGCTGATCGAAAAAGGCAAACTTCGCGCCGCCGGATACAAATGGTCGTCGACGGCGGACGCGCTCGCACGCATTTTCAGCGAGCTCGGGGGCGCCGTCGCCGCCGCGGGCGCCAGCGGACATCATTAATAGTATAAACTCGGGGTCCGCCCGCATGTTGAGAATATGCTGGAACTGGCTCGTCCACGACGCCCCGCCGAGCGGAGCGAACCGGAGGCGCCTTGAACTGTTAAAAGCGGCGCTCTTGCCCGAGTATTCGCCGAAACTCGAACTCATTGTTCTATTATTAAGAGAAGGCATCCCCGCGCCCGTCGCGGACTCGCGCGTCGTCATCGAGCGCGTGAACGCACAGCCCGGCGCCGCGATGCGAGTTTTGTATGAATCGCGATTATTAAATAATATTGTCAAGAAACACCGCTGCGACGCGATTCTACAGGAGTCCTTTCCGGTTCCGAGCCTGCGCTCGGCGCCGATCGCGCTGACGGTTCACGACCTTCGCGATCTCGACCCGGCCACGCGCGGCGCGCGTTCGATACGTTCGTTTTTCGCTCCGTCCGTCATCCACGCCGGACTGCGCCGTGCAACGGCCGTCATCGCCGTTTCGGAATTTACTAAACAATCCATCATACTGCATGACGGACCGAATAGTAATATAACCGTCATTCCCAACGCGGCGGATCATTTAATAATTCCATTCGAACTGCCGGCGCGCGACTCCGCGACCATCCTGTTCGTCGGTCATTTGGAAAATCGAAAGGGAGCGGACATTGCGATCGAGGCGTTCGGCATCGTCGGCGGCGCGAGAGCGGGAGCGAAGTTCATATTTTGCGGCACGGGTCCGCTTGAGGGAAAAATCGAGCGGCGCGCGGCGGAATTGAATATTACGGATCGCGTTCGATTTCTGTCGTCGGTCGATGATAACGATCTCACGCGACTTTATTTAACATCGACCGTTGTAGTCATTCCGTCGCGATATGAGGGATTCGGCATTCCACTCCTCGAGGCGCTTCGCATGGGAACGCCCGTACTCGCCGCGCGATCGAGCGCGCTCCCCGAAGTCGCGGGCGGCCATGGAGTATTTGTAGAATCCTTCGAACCCAAAGACTGGGCCGCGGCGATTCATAAATTACTCGATCCGACCCATCGCAAGCATTCGTCCGCCCACGCGGCGCCGCGCTCCGGCGATTTTTCGTGGCGCGCATCCGCCGGGATGCTGATCGAAACCCTGGAGAAAATTTCTAAATAATCCGCCGCCGATCGATCATTTGCCGTTCTCCTCCGGAACCGTCGAATTGTTATCCGCCCTTTCCGGAGTCGCCCGCGACGCGATTTTCAACGCTCCATAGAATAATCCGGCGGCCACGATAAGCGCGCCGACGAACATCGCGATTTTTGTAACAATACCGTATTGTGCAAATTCGTCCGACAGCGGCGATGCGCCCGCGTCGTCTACTTTTTCGAATTGTAATATTCCATCGTTTTTCGCGATCGCGCGGCGGCGCGCGGCTCCTGCGTACGCCGCGGCTCCGCGGCCGGCGCCCGCCGAGAGCGTCTTGTCGTCGGGCTCCGCGCGCGCCGCGGCAGACGGAGCGAGCTCGATTTCTTCGACTGCGGTCGAGGCGTTCTCGACATATCGAATCCTAACATTCCCAAGTGTAAACTCGCCGCCATCGGCGACGTGCGAGCGCTCGACTCGCGCTCCGTCGACCGTGAGTCCGTTTCGCGAGCCGAGATCGACGATTTCGCAGCCCTTGTCCGTTTTTTCGAGACGGGCATGGTGCCTTGAAATGCTCGGATCCTTCAACCGAATATTACAATCCTCCGCTCGACCGAACAAAACGCCGCCGGCGAGTTCGAATTCGAGCCCGACGTCCGCGCCGGTTAATACAAATATCTTTGCCATTTTTCTTAAATATTATAAATTGGCCTGTATCGCGCGCAACAGCCGCTCCAAAGTCAAATGATAACGCGCAATTTCGCGATCATTAACTTCAACGACGGGAATTTCCGCGTCGTATTCGGCTTTCAACGCGGGATCTCGATCAATGTCGACGACTTCGACTTCGATCGGAAACCGCTCGCCGGCGCTCGCGACGACGTCGAGAACTTTATCGCAGAGCGAGCATGCTGCGCGGCTATATATTCGAACGTGCACTGGCATTATCCCAAGGATAACTAATATTCGTGGCCGCAACCGAACCGATTCTTCGCGCACGAGGTCTTTCGAAGGCCTACTCCACGCACGGCGGATTCAAACGCCGCGTCGCGCTTTCGGGCGTCGATATGGAGGTGTTCGAAGGCGAGGTTGTCGTTTTGCTCGGACTGAATGGATCGGGGAAGTCGACGCTTCTCCGCTTGCTCGCCGGCGCCGAACCGGCCGGCGCCGGGAAAGCTACAATTTTCGGATTTGCCGCCGGTTCGCGCGCGGCGTGCACGAGAACGGGATACGTTTCGCAGGAACTTCCGTTCGCAAATCATCTGTCCGCTCGTTCGAACCTCGCCGACATTGGATATCTTTTCGGCCTTCGCGGCGCCGACCTGCGCGCGCGCGTCGATCGATTATTGTTACAATGGGGAATGGCGGAACAGGCGGGCGTCCGTTTCGGGCGGCTTTCGCGCGGACAAATGCAACGACTGGCGATCGCGCAATCGTTAATAAACGATCCGGATTTGTTACTGCTCGACGAACCGACGAGCGGACTCGACGCGCTTGGAGTCGTAACATTCGAATCGCTGATGAAAGAGTTTCCGCGCACCGGAAAATCCGTAGTGATTTCGTCGCACATCGCGAGCGACGTCCGGAATTTTTCGACGCGGGCGATCATACTAAAGAATGGCGCGAAGGTCGCCGACGCGCCCGTCTCCGCGATTCTCGAGGATCAGAATTTGCGCGAGTTTATCGTTGAAGACTCGCGCGGAGCCAAATTCGCGGATATCGAACATGCGATCGAGTCGACCGGAGGTCGAATTGTACAAAAACGAGCTCCGTTTCGCACGCTCGCGGATCTGTTTAGAAGTCTGCTTCAGTAATTATAAACAATGCTGAATTCAACGACGCGCGCCGGAACTCTCGCCGCCGCATGCGTTCTCGCGCGGCGCATTGTTTTTTATTGGAATGGCGTGCCGTGGATTCTAATGGTTATCGCGGCAGCGCTGACCGCTTCGCGCATCCGCGCGGCGCTGCCCGCGAACGACGCGCCCTCCCAAGCCGGATTTTTTATAACATCCGGATTACTCATTTCCATTTTTGTAGCGTTCGCGGCGCCTCTATGGTTTTCGGGTCCCGCGCGCGCGGACGGGAAACACTCGTGGCTCGCCGCGTTGCCGCTGTCGCCGCTCGCGCGCGTCGCCGGACCCGCATGCGCCGGAGCCGCGGCGGCGTTCGCCGTTTTTTGTTTATTTTGCGCCGCCGAGGGAGCGATTTGGGGCGCCTCCGCGATCCACGTGACGGAGCGGCGCAATTTTGCGCGATTCACGGGCGGCCCGATCGGTCCGATGCGCGCGCCCGGCGACTCCCTGACGATAAAATGCAACATAAGTCCGGGTGAATTGTTAAATTTGTCGCCGCGCATCGGATATGCGATCGGTTACGGAGACCCCAATCCCGTGAATTTCTCGATCCGGCGGACGGATTTGACATCCGGCGCCGAAACAACATTTACAATCCGGTCCCGCGCGCGGCACAGCCTCGCGCTCGACGGCGCGGGGAATGCCGAGTTTAAAATTACGCGAATGAGCGAAGGACCGGTCGCGTTCTGGCCCGAGAACTCGATTTGGACCTCTTCGCCGCCGCTGCGATCGGACGAGTTATTATTAATATATCTTCCGCCGATTCTTCTTGTATATTTAACATTCTCGGCATTTTCGATTTTCACGTCGTCGTTTCTTTCGAGGCCGTTTGCCATCGCGGCATGCCTTGCGTTTTTCTTTTCGGCTTTCCTGGCGCCGCCAGTCCGCGCCCGAAACGCCCTTGGCATCGAACGAATCCTCGACATTCAAGGATGGTGGACCGGCGATCACGCCGCGCCGGGCGCGTTGGAGTTCCTCCACGTTGCATCGCTGATTCTTATATTAATTATTTTATCCGCGCTGCGATTTCGTCGAGTTCGATCGTGAGACGGCGACATCTATTACTCATATTCGCGGTCTTCGCATTCGCGGCGGCATGGTTCGCGCGCGTTTCGCCCGGAGAACCGAACCATACGAATAAACGACCTTGGTTACAATTCGCACTCGGTCCGTTCCGCGGAACTGTCGCCGAATTGATGCGAATTCGGGCCGCATTCGCGCAAATCGAAAAACGATTCGACGAATCTATACAATTACAAACGCTCGCGCTGGAATTGGATCCGGAGTCGACGGCATCGGCTCAATTATTAGCAAGCGAGATTGCCATTTCGCTCCCGGGCGAGACGACGGATGCGGGCGAGTTGAGCGCCCGCGCCCGGGAGGCGATTGAAATATTAAGAAACGCGCGAACGTACGGAAACCGCGATCCGCGAATTCTCGATTTCGAGGCTCAATTATTAATTACGCGCGTGGCGCCGGTCGAGACGGCGACGCATACCGAACGCATTGCGGCACTCGAGCAGGCGATCGCGCTTTGCGAGGACGTTGCAAGGTTTGCGCCCGCCGGATTCGTGCGCGGTTCGCCCCTGCTCGAGGAACGGGCCGTCGATTACTACAAATCTGGAGCGTCCGAGAAAGCCGCCGCGGCATTTACCCGCGCGTCGGAGTTTGAACGCGCCTTGATGCGCGTCCACGTTCCCCTTGCGAGCGAACGCGCGGAAATGCTGGCCGAATGCGCGGGAGTCTGTTCGATCGAGGCCAAAGGAACAGTCGGGAGCACGGATGCCGCCGCGGAACGCGCTCGCTTGCTTGGAAAGCTGTCGGCCGGCGGCCTTGCCGCGACGTTTGTCGAACTCGCCTCAAAAAAATGATTTAATCAAATTCCGGACTACATCCGCCAACTCACCCGCCATGTTTGCAAATTTCGAATCCGCGTAAGTTCAAGCGTCTCCATGCTCGATTTTGCAACGTGGCATTCCATTGCCAACTCCGTCGCGGGAACTTGGGATGGCGCTTTTTCCGCGGCGTGCGCCGTCGGCACTGAATTACTACAAAACGCCGCGTCGCTGCCCGCGAGTCTGCCCGCGAGCGCCGCGTCGGGCGAGTTTACAAAAGTAGTGGAGTTTCTAAGCCAGTGGGGATACGCGGGAATTATCATCATTTTGCTTCTTTGCGGACTCGGTCTCCCGGTTCCCGAGGAAGTAACGCTGATCGGCTCCGGATATCTGTGCTATGTCGCCAAGAGCCAGGGATCGTCGCACCCGAATTGGATCATGACATCGTGCGTCTGTGTTTTTGGAATATTAGCGGGCGACACAATTGTATATAGCCTTGGCCGCCGATTCGGAAATGCACTGTTAAAACTGCCCATTGTGCGCCATGAATTGACACCCAACCGGCTCGAACGGTTCGACCGGCTTTTTCATAAGTATGGACAGCGCGCGATTTTCTTTTCGAGATTCGTGATGGGCGTTCGGTTGGCTTCGTATTTCGTCGCCGGACGCCAACGACTTTCATATCCGAAGTTCATACTCCTCGATCTCGCGGGCGCGCTTGTCTCCGGTCCCACATCGGTATTTTTCGGGTACTACTTCGGATCCCGCATCGAAAGCGCATTCGAATGGGCGCACAAGTCCAATCGGTTCGTCATCGTTCTGCTCGTCGCGGCGGTCGTCGGAATGGTGGTTTTTGCGAAGTTACGAAAAAAACGAGAAAAACACGCGAATCCGCCTATTGCATGATTTTCGCGCCTGTGAAAGCATTAAAATTGTGATTCATTCGTACGTTGCCAAGCTTCCCATGGTTGAGTATCACTATTCTCACCGGATTTACTGTAACATTGAAAACACACCGAACTTCCAAGAGTAACCCTACCCTGCAATGGGCTCTCGAAATTGTAGCTATTGCAACCGACAAGAAAGGCCAGGAGATCACTCTTCTTGGAGTCGAAAATCTCGCGGATTACGCGGATTACTTTGTTTTTGTAACTGCTGGCAATCGCAGGCAGGTGCAGGCCATCGCGGAAGGCGTCGAATCGGAAGCTAAGGATCGCGGATACAAGACGCGCATCGAAGGTTACGCGTCAGGCTGGTGGATTTTGCTCGACGTCGCGGGTGTCGTAATACACATCTTTCAGCCGGAGGCGCGGAGTTTTTACGATCTCGACCACCTCTGGGGCGACGGTGAGCGGATTTCGCTTCCAAAACGAGTTGCGGCGACGCAAGCGGGCGAGAGTTCTAAATCTTAGTGTTCCCGCGCGCAGTAACTCCATGCTGTCGCGTTTTTTGGAGTTCTGAACGAATGGTTCGTTTCCAAGCGCCTGATTTGATCTAGTTCTTTGCAACAACGAGCGACTCATCGCAGCGCTGGACAACCGACTCCTGCGAACAGCCGTTCGGCGTCGATGACAATTCATAACTGCTGAAAAATGTCAATTTCCGGTCAAAACTCCATTCAATGGCTTCCGTGGGACGACGATTCGTTTCGTCGTGCTCGCGAACTGGATCGGCCGGTTTTCTTAACAATCGTCGCGTCGTGGTGTCGGTTCTGCCGCGAATTGGACGAAACTACATTTCAAGACGCGGGCGTTATTGCGCGAATTGAAGAAAATTATGTTCCTGTCCGCGTCGACAAGGATCGGCGGCCTGACATCAACGCTCGCTACAATTGCGGCGGCTGGCCAACGGTTGCGTTCTTGACGCCAACCGGAGATCTCATCGCGGGGGAAACATTTTTAACTTCCGCGGAACTCATTCCCATTCTCGATCGAGTGGCTCCATTTTTTCGCGAACACCGCGGCGAGATCCACGCGCGCGTCGAGGAACTTGAAGAGATTCGAATTCGCCAGCAAGAGCGCCGAGAATTTGGACATATATCATCGGAAGTAACAGATCTTATCACCAGTTCGATTGTCGAGTCCTTTGATCCGGTGCATGGCGGCTTCGGAGTTGGTTCGAAATTTCCGCATCCCGAAGCGATCGATTTTACGCTGGCGCAATACGTTCGCGTTGGAAATGAACAAATGCGCCAAATTGTAACAAAAACCCTCGACGCGATGGCCGGCGGTGAAATTTATGATTCCGTCGAAGGCGGATTCTTTCGTTATGCGCAAGCGCGCGACTGGCGCGCACCGCACACGGAAAAAGTCCTCGACTCGAACGCACAGCGCGCGCGCTTCTATCTTGAGGCGTACCAGCTTTGGGGAAATGAAAATTATAAGAAAGCCGCGGTTGGCTGTTTGAAATGGATGGAATCGAGACTTCTCGATTCTTCGACCGGCGGATTCTTTGGAAGTCAGGACGCCGACCCGGAATATTACGGTCTACCGATTGAGCGCCGCCGAACGCGGGCGGCCCCGCGCGTCGATCGAACCATTTACTCGGATTGGAATGCCATGGCCGCATCGACGTTCTTGATGGCATCGGTCGTGCTTAACAGTAATGAATCGCGCGCCATCGCCGCGCGCACTTTGGAATTTCTCGTTGACGAAATGTTCGACGAACGCCTCGGCGTTTATCACTATTGGGACGAGACATTTCACTTGCCCGGTTTGCTTTCGGACCAGGCATACGTCCTCCGATTGTTTATCGATGCGGTTGCGTATCTTGGCGATTCTCGATATTTGCAAAAAGCCGTCAAACTCGCATCCATTATCAAAGCGCGCCACCATTCGTCGACGGGCGGCTATTACGATCTGTCCCACGACGCGTCCGATGTCAAGCGGCCGGCGCGGCGAAATCGATCCGTTCTGGAGAATTCCGTGATCGCGGAGTCTTTTGTTAAAATTGGCGTTCTGCTACGCGACGAAGAATATATCAAAACCGCGCGCACGATTCTTGAGTCATTTGCGATCGACTATCGACAATACGGATACTACGCAGCCGGATTTGGACGTGCCGTCGATCTTGTTCTGCACCCGCCGCTGCTTGTAACTGTTGTCGGGAAGACGGACGACGCCGTTTCGACTGAAATGCGGTTGTCCGCGTTGAATTGTTATATTCCAAATCGAGTGGTCGATTTCATCGATCCAAAACGTGACGGGGAGCGCCTTCGAAATTCGGGACTACCGGCAGGCGAACGCGCGACAGCTTTTATTAGTGTTGGACGCGCGTCCTACGCCGAAGTGATCGAGCCAAGCGATCTACCGTCTGTCATGCGCATGGCCGAGAACGACCGGGCACAGTAGGAAAACGCTCTGAAACGGGGGCCTGAAATGACGCCGCCCGCACATGGCGGGCGGCGTTATTATTACAGTCGAGCGCGATTTAGCGACCGCTTTCGATCTGTTTGATCAGCTCTAGATTCGGCGTGCCGTCAGCATTGACGATTCCGTTCTTCTTGAGCTGTTCGATTACACCTGTTGGCAATGTGTTGACCTGATCCTTCGTGGTCGGGAGGAAGTGCTTGTTCAACTGAATTGCCTGATGATCTGCGAAGCCCAAGCGGACGCCATCTACACGGTAGTTCACGGTGACGTCTTCATCCGAACCGATGATGATGTAGTTGGGCGCCTGATCGACGACCCAAACAGTTGCCTTCTTGCCGAATGCAGTCACTGTTCCCGTGAGGCCGTCTTTTTCAGCGACGAGTGCAAAGGTCGAAGGAAGTTCGATGCGCGTCTGTCCTTTCTTAACTTCGGCCTTGCCGCGGAAGTAGACACCTGTTTCGGGGCCTTCCTGCGCAACGAAGACGAACTCGGTTCGCGGATCAGCGGGATTCGGCGCCAGGAAGTTCTTCTGACCGGTGACCATCAACTGTTGTGCAGTGATCTTGCCGGTCTCGCCGTCGAAGGTCATCGTCTGCGCGCCGTTGCTCGATTTTCGGATTTGCATCACACCGGCGAACGAGCTGTTGCCCCAGACGTTCAACTGATTGCCACCGATGTTGTTGCCGCTTCCGAAGCCTGTGCCGTTGTTACCGATCGCGGTGACTGAGTTGACTTGGAGAGTGTTGCCTCCAGATCCGCCGATCACCATGTTGGCGGCCACGTTCACAAACGCGTTAAACGTCGATGTGGCGT
>JACQFD010000038.1 GCA_016200225.1 Planctomycetota bacterium | reverse complement strand
GGGAGAGAGAGTAGAATGAGACATGGGTCGGTTTCCGTCCTTTGGGCCTCGAGCCCGCATTTGTAGGGAATCTAATTTTAGATATCCCGCCGGCGGAAACCGGCCTTCTCATCTCATCTGTCTGAGCCGCCGACCCAACCCATCGAGCGCACAACTCGCCGCCCGCGCAGGGCACGCCGCGCGCGCAGCGCAAGCGCCGCGCGGCGCCAGAGCTAAGATTCAACCTCATAAAACGTTCCTTTGCACTGAACGACGACGCGTTCTCCCAGAGCGAAACACGCCGCGAGGCCGGGCTCTTTCTTTACGAGACTGAAGTACTCGTCGGAAAGAAACTTAATTTTAACGATCTTCGCGCGGTCATTTTCGGTGAATGACGTGTCGACCCAGACTTTATCGATCATTTGAAACACGCGCGTGCCGACGGATTTGGAGTATCGGCGCGCAACATCCTCGGCGGATTCTTTATTTTCACCATCTCGAAGTCTGCGGAGGCTCAATTCGGTGCGGCCGCCGGGCGCGCCGCCGCCGGAAAAGGGTCCCGATAGTCCCGCAGGGCGCGTGGACGCGGGAGGCGCGTGTTCGTTGCCCGTGGCGCCCGCGAGACCGCCTGCGTCCTGGCTTTCGTTGACGCCGATTTCGCCGTCCTTCTTTAATGAAAGTTCCTCGAGCCGTTTCAAAGATTCTTTAGAATCGGAAACGAGAAGCGTCGTCGCTTCGTCGCCCGCGGCTAACGCGAATCGGTCGACACCTCCGCGCGCGCTGGCCACGCGGCGTCCTTCTTCGACGACGAGGAAAGAAGTGTAAGGAGTAATAATATTATATTCCCGCGCGAGCCGTTTGATTTCGGCGACGAGTTCGGCGTTGGCGCCGCGCAGGCGGATTTCGTCCATGAGAAAACCGACTTTGCGGGTCGCCCAGAGCGGCGCGATGGAATCGTAACGTTCCTCGACCTCCGGAAGATTTATATTAAATGTGAACTCGCGCGATTCATTGTTGATTTTTCCTGATAATTTAAGAATCGCGGGGCCTTTGCCGCGGTAGCGGCCCGTCAATAACAACTGGCTCCCTTTGAATAAATCGGAAATTTCCTTCGGATAGACTTCGTTGAATTCGGCGCCCGAAACCGAAATGCTAATATTGGAAAGCACGGGACTCTCGACTTTGTCGAACAGCGCGGAGACTTTATGTTCGACGTCCTCCTCGGGGCGGACGTATTCGCGCGCGGCTTTCGTTTCCCGCGCGAGCGTGTCGAGAAGTTGCGTATTCACGTCGAAACCGACGCCGAATGTGAATAATCGGAGGCCGTTTGTATTGTTAGCCTTCACGCGATTGACGAGTTGAACGGGATCGGTGACGCCGATGGTGGGGCAGCCGTCGGTCAGGAAAAATATCATCGCGAGGCGCCCTTCGTTTTTCTTATATTTCAGCGCGTTCGTAAGCGCGTCGTCGATGTTGGTGCCGCCGCGCGCCTCGAATTTCGAAACCCACGCTTTCGCGGCCTCGGTGTTTTCTTTTGTAGCATCTAACAATTCAGATTTGAAGGATTCGGCTTCCGTCGAGAATCGCACGACGGCGAATCGATCGTTTGCATTGAGCCGGCCGAGGCACTGCGTGAGCGCTTTGCGCGCCTGCTCGATTTTCACGCCCTGCATGCTGCCGGACGTGTCGCAAACGAAAATGATATCTTTCGGCTGAATGGCGGCGGGCGCGAGGTCGAATCGCGGCGACAATGCCAATGAAAAGAATCCGTCGGCACCGGGCGATCGGTGCGCCAGAATGAGCGCGCCGAAATCCTGATTCGCGATCAGATATGTTAATAAAAAGTCCTTTTCGCGCGAAACGCCCGAACCTTCATACGAAAAACGCGCCGAGCGGTCGCCGGACTTCTTGACGTCGAGCGAGTGCGTCGGCGAATAAATGCTCGAGAGCGGGCGCTGCGATTCGATCGCGCCGTCGATCGTTAAACTACGAATCCCGGAGGGCGCGATCGCCGCGAGCCGGAGTGGGAGTTCATATTCGAAAAGCCCCGCCGACGGCGTCATATTGTGAATATACTTTAATTTGACGCGGCCTTCGCCGTTGCCCGGCACGGGAAACACCGAGCATCGCACGCATCCGAGTCCGGCCCATTCGAGCAGCGCGGGGTCGCGCTGTCCGCGCACGATTTCTTCATAAACGCCGCGCGCTTTTTCTTTATCTAATATTTCGGCTTTTTGGGCTTTTCCGTCGATCCATAATTGAAAATCCGTGACCGACGCGCCCTCGGGAATCGGCCAAAGGTAAACTTCCTCCGCCGGCCGATTTGTACGATTCAAAAATACTTGTTCGATCTCGGTCGCCGCCGTGCCGTCGGCGATTTGAATATGAATTTTAAGCTGATCGAGCTGCAGCGCGCGCTCGACGCGCTCGCGCGGAAGGATCTGCGGTCGAATCCCCGGGTCCTGGGGCGGCGCGATCAGTTGGGCGGAAAAAGACAGTGCAAGAATGGAGGCAATTGTAAACATGGCGTTGGTACCTGCCCCTATCACGGCGGGCGTCGATGTTTCTTTGCCGAAAAGTTTCTATCTGGAATGAGCGCCGCGCGCGCCGCTTCCATTCGCGCGGTCTATTTTGCCGGAGCCGATTCGGGCTTTTTTTTCCGCGGCGCCGCTTTGAGTTCGAGCGAGTCGCCCGTCAATTTCGGCTCGTCCTGGCCGTCGGCGATCCGCGCGGAACCGAAGTACACGGCGCGGACGATCGCCTCCAAATTGTCAAATTCGATTAATCCGACCTCATCGGACGGTTTGTGATATTGAGGATGATTCGAACCCGCGCTGACGGTCTGGCCGATCACGTTTTTACTAACAAACGCCATATTGTCGGAACGGTAATAATACATTTGTTCGGGATACGGATCCGGATAAATTTCGATGCCGGCCGCCTTGCCGCCCTTCGCCAGAATCGGTCCAAGAGTTGTAACATCCCAGCCGGTCACCCACGCGCGTTTTTCGCCGATGCCGAAACTGCGGCCCATCATCTCGAGATTAATATCACAGAGCGTTTTTTCGAGTGGCACTTTCGGAGTTGTAACATAAGCTTTCGATCCGAGGCCGCCGATTTCCTCGCCCGTGAAACATGCGAATACGATCGTGCGCTTCGGTTTGTCCCTTCGCGAACTGTATGCTTTCGCGAGCGCGAGCACCGAGACCGTGCCCGAACCGTCGTCGTCGGCGCCGTTATAAATAGTATCGCCTTTTTCGTCGGCGCGGCCGCGGCCCAAATGATCATAATGCGCGGAGAATACAATTGCGCCGAGCGACGCATCGGTGCCGCGCAGAATGCCGACGACGTTCGAAACTTCGACGGGCGCGGGTTTTGTTGTGGGTTTGGCCGCGGGTCCGGAGGCGGGCGCGTCGTCGGCGTCTTTCTTTTTTTTGCGCGGAGTGAAATCGACTTTTTGATGATAACTATCGCCGTCGCCGCCTTTTTCGAGTTTCAATTCTTCAAATCGCTTCGCGAGAAACTCGCCCGCGAGCCACTGGCCTTGGCTCCCCGTCGCGCGCCCCTCGAGTTCGTCAGACGCAATGTACGAGAGGTCTTTCTTAAGATCGGCGGCTTTGATCGTGGCCGCCGCCGCTTTGTCGGCGTCGCGCGGTTCGTCGCCCGCCGGCGGCTGCGCGATTATGAGTAAAACAGCGGACGCGGGAAAGGCGAGGAGGCGCAGTCTGTTCATGAGTTAATATGTACGTTATGCCCGACCCCGACACTGAACGAAATCGTTGGCTTGCGCAGACGTACCGGCCCGCGCTCGCGAAAATGTCCGAGCGGGAACCGGCCTTTGCGACGCCGTCGGGACTGCCGGTCGAGCCGCTGTACGGCGACGGCGAGGGGATGCCCGGCGAGTTTCCGTATACGCGCGGCATTCGCGCGTCGATGTATCGCGGGCGGCTGTGGACGATGCGGCAGTACGCGGGTTTCGGGTCGGCGCGCGAGACGAACGCGCGATTTCGTTTTTTGTTAGATAACGGCCAGACCGGGCTTTCGACGGCGTTCGATCTACCGACGCAGATTGGTTATGACCCGGATCATCCGCTCGCGGACGGCGAAGTCGGCAAAGTCGGCGTGCCGATTCCGTCGCTCGCGGATTTCGAGCGTTTATTTGATAATATACCGATCGGAAAAGTATCGACGTCGATGACGATCAACGCGACGGCGCCGATATTGTTATCGATGTACGTGGCGCTCGCGCGTCGGCAGGGAGTGCCGGCCGAAAAAATCGAAGGCACTGTGCAGAACGATTTGTTAAAAGAGTTTACGTCGCGCGGAACCTATCGATTTCCGGTGAAGCCGTCGATGCGGCTCGTAATCGATACAATCGCGTGGGCGAACGAACACGCGCCGAATTTCAATCCGATTTCGATTTCGGGTTATCACATGCGCGAGGCCGGATGCACGGCGGTGCAGGAGGTCGCGTTCACGCTATCCAACGGGATTGCTTATGTTGAAGCGGCGGTTCGGCGCGGACTCGATATTGATAAATTCGGCGCGCGGCTGTCGTTTTTCTTCAATGCTCACAATCATTTATTCGAAGAAATCGCAAAGTTTCGCGCGGCGCGGCGGATGTGGGCGCGGATCATGAAAGATCGTTTCGGCGCGAAGAATCCGAACAGTTGGCAACTGCGGTTTCATACACAAACGGCGGGTTCGATGCTCACGAGCCAGCAGCCGGACAACAATGTGGCGCGCGTCACGATTCAGGCGCTCGCGGCCGTCATCGGCGGAACGCAATCGTTGCATACGAACAGTAAAGACGAGGCGCTGTCGCTGCCCTCGGAGGATTCGGTGCGAACGGCGCTTCGAACACAACAGATCCTCGCATTCGAATCGGGCGTGGCTGAGTCGGCCGATCCGCTCGGCGGCGCGCCGTTTATCGAAAAACTGACCGACGACGTGGAGTCGGGAGCGATCAATTTAATAAAACGCATCGACGAAATGGGCGGATCGGCCGCGGCCGTCGAATCCGGATTCGTGCAGCGCGAAATACACAGATCGGCGCTGCAATGGCAGCGCGACGTCGAGCGCGAAACGCGCAAAATCGTCGGCGTGAATTGTTTCGAAGTCGAGGAAACCGCGCCGCCGGCAATATTCAAGATCGATCCGAATGCCGTTTCTGAAGTTAAAGATTCCGTCGCGCGAGTCCGTTCGACGCGCGACGTCCGCAAAACCGCGGATGCGCTCGACGCGCTCGAAGGCGCCGCCCGCGACGAAAAATTGAACATGGTTTCATATATTTACAATTGCGTCGACGCGTACGCGACCGTCGGCGAAATCTGCGAACGCATGGAGCGCGTTTTTGGCAAGTATCGCGCGCCGGCGGTGATCTGAAAATGAATCGCGGCGCGGTCGACGGCGGCGCGCGGCGAAATTATTACAAATCCGGAATCGCGACCGCGTTATTCATAATCTTCATCACAGGATGCTCCATGCCCTCGGAATTCAACGGTAAGATTCACACCGTCGACGGCGATTTGTATGTTCGCGCGGAGGGATCGGGGCGCGAACTCGTGCTGCTCCACGGACTCGGCGACAGTTCCGTCACGTGGCGCAAAGTCGGACCGTCCCTGATCGCGGCCGGTTTTCGTATTATTACAATCGACGCGCTCGGCGCGGGGCTTTCGGACAAGCCCGGTTTTCCTTATGATATCAATTCGCATGCGCGCCGTGTCCGCGTAGTGTTGGATGCGCTCGGCGTGCGCGAAGCGGTATTTGTTGGAAATAGCCTCGGCGGCAGCGTCGCGCTTCGTTATTATCAATTATATCCCGAAAGCGTGAGCGAATTTATATTCATCAGCCCCGCCGCCTATCCCGAGGGCGGCTGGACCGGATCGTTCTTCTGGGAATTGCCGAAGATTCCAACACTACTGATCGACGCCATCCCCGCCCGCACGCTCGCGCGGCTCGCGCTCCGCATGAATTTCGGCGACGCGCGGCGCATCACCGACGAGGACGTGGACGTTTATACAAATGAAGTCGGGCGCCCGGGCGCAATTGAATCATTCGTCGCGCAACAGCGCCAATTGATGCCATCGCCCGAACAACTCGCATCGTGGACGTCGTCCTACTCCCAAATCCGCGTTCCCGTCCTCGTCCTCTGGGGCACCGCCGACGCCATTTTGAACCCCAAACTCGGCGAACGTTTTTGTAAAGAAGTTCCGAGCGCGGAAATGATACAATTGCAAGGCGTCGGCCACGCCGCGCAACTCGAGGTGCCTGAGGTGATTGCAAAGGCCATCGTCGGGAGGCTTTCGCGGAAGAACTGAGAGTTAACGGGTGTCGAAGCCGCAAATCGCGCCACGATTGACGCCGCCGGCTCCGTTCGTTAACTTCTTCGCCCCTTTTCACGTTTTCACGCCGGAGTCCGGCGCCAAAGTTCTCCAAACACGTTTGCTCCCATGACGAAAGTCTGCCATCTCTGCGGAAAACGCCCGCGCATCGGCAATCAAGTAACCCGCCGCGGCATTGCCAAGAAAAAGGGCGGCATCGGCCGTCGCGTCACGGGGCGCAGCCGCCGCCGGTTCCTTCCGAATTTACAATACGTCCGCGCGATGGTTGGCACGCGCGTCGAGCGACTCCGCGTCTGCACGCGCTGTTTGAAAGCCGGAAAAGTCACGAAGCCGGGCCCCAATCAGTCGAAAAAAGCGGCGACGCCCGCATAAACACGCCGGCTCCGCGTCGACGGAGCTCGCAAATCGGATCGCCGCGTTTAAAACCGGCGGCCCCGGTTTTTTTGTAGTTTTCGCGGTTCCGTTGCGCCGATCCGCGTAGCATTCCTCCGCCGCTGCGGTTCAACGCGGCGGAAACCCCATGCGAAAAATTGTAATATCCGCGATATTATTGATCATCGCCGCGCTCGGGGCGTTTGTTTTTGTTATGAGCGGCGGAGCGCGCGTCGACGAAGGAATCGTTACGAATAACGCGCCGCGCGAGGAGGGTCCGACGCGCTCGAACGAGACCGCGCGCGTCGACAGCCGCCGCGAACACGCGAACAGCGGCGCCGAAATCGATCGCGAGGCCGCCGGCAGCGTGATTGGATTCGACGAAAAGGATTTAATTAAGATTCACGGAAAAGTTATTTTCGCCGACGGATCCGCGCCGAAGGAGCGCGTTCTCGTAAAGTTGTATACTAATGATTTTGCGTTGAATGATGCTCAGTCCGTTTCGCTCGTCGGCGGGCGCCGCGAATGGGATAAATTAACAAAAATGGGCGCCCTCGCCGCGCGGTTGCGCGCCCTTGGCGGACGCCGGCGCGGATTCGGCGCCATGGCCGACGCGGCCGGAAAGTTCGAGATCGCCGCGCCGAAAGCGATGAAACAATTTACATTCGACGTGCAGGGCGATTTTGTAGCGTACCGCCTCGCCGAATGGTTCGATTGTAATTTTAAATCCGCCGATAAGGAATATACAATAATCGCCGAACCCGCCGGACTCGTCGACGTCGCGATTACAAATGCCGGCGGCGCGCCCGCATCGGGCGCGTGGGCGATTTATACGCCCGCGGCGCCGCGCTGGAGTTGGTTTGGGATGGCTGATGGCCGCGATCTCACGGCCGACGCGGGCGGCCACGTTCTGGTCCGCGGCGTTCCGCGCGCGGGAGGTGCGTTGCGCGCGACGGCGCCCGGATGTGCGCCCGCGGAATTGAAGCTTTCGGGAATTCGCGCGGGCGCGACGACAAAGTTAAATTTAACGCTTCCCGCCGGCGAATTCGCGCGCGGAAGCGTTGTGAATGAAAAAGGCGCCCCGCTCGCCGGCGCGTTCGTCAATTGTTCGCCCGAGCGAGGTCAATATTCCGATCTAAATTATGGGAGCGCGGTTTCCGACGCGGAGGGGAATTTTACTTTTGAAGGATTGTTGAAGGGCCATCACTGGGTCGCCGCGTCGATGGATGGTTTAATACAATTGGACGGACCGAAGGAATTTACTATTCCGGTCGAGGTCGGGCAGCCGGGCATGAAGTTCGTCCTCGGACCGGGGACGTCGCTCGAGGGCAAAGTCGTCGACGAAAACGGACGGGGAATTTCCGATGCGGTTCTTCGCGCCGCCTCGGATTATGAAAACTTAAGAAAAGATCCCGAAAAAAAGAAAATACCCAATACGGCGCGCGACGGCGCGACGAATTCCGATGGCTCGTTCAAACTGGCCGGCCTCGGCGACGGAATTTTTACGATAACCGCGACGGTCGACGGCCGCGGCACCGTCACATTGGATAATATAGAGAAAAACTCGGCGGGATTGTTAATCACGGTTCCACCCGGCGTCGCGATCTTCGGAACCGTCGCGAACGCGCGCACGGGCGCGCCCGTCGCCGGCGCGTATGTGAGTATTGCCGACCGCCGCCGAAAATATACATTGAGCGGAGAGTCCTCTCCCAACGCGGCGAAAACCGACGAACGCGGCAATTATGAATTGCGTCCGGTTCAACCAGGAAAATACGATATCAACGCCGTCGCATCCGGATATTTACAAAAATCCGAGAACGGCGCGCTCGTCAACGAGGGCGGCAAAAAACAAACGATACTATTTCAATTGGACACCGCGGCGACCGTGCACGGAACCGTCTCCGAATTGGGCACCGGGAGCCCCGTCGCGGGCGCGATCGTTAGCATATCGAGCCTCGGCGACAAGGGCCTCGAAGAAATGAAGTATCGTGGCGAATACTTTGATATTGGAATGCAAAAGAACCGGGCCGTGACCGGGCCCGACGGTAAATATGAACTTTCGGGGATCGCCCCCGGCGAGGCCCGCGTCACCGCGATCGAGGAGCGCCACGTCGACGGCGCGAGCGCGCCGTTCGCCGCGACCGAGGGAACGTCGCCCGGCGAAATTAATATTATTATGCAGCGCGGCGGAGGCGTGGACGGTACTGCGCTCCGCGATCAAAAGAAACCGTATTTCGGCGGCACGGCGACCGCGACGTCCGAGGACGATAATGATAATAAAGAAACGCCCTATCAACGGCCTCGAACGACCGAAATCGACGAGAATGGTTATTTTAAGATTGAAGGGCTGCTTCCCGGAAAATGGCTCGTGAAAGCGCAGGGATCGGGCGGAAAAAAGAGCGATCTGCAGGCGCTCGCGGGCCACGCGGTCGTCGAGGAGGGCAGGATTACAAGTGTACAATTCCTCGTTCCGAAGGAGGGCTGCAACGTACAGGGCCGCGTCACGCGCGGCGGACAGCCCGTCGCGTCCGCGTCGATTTTAATTAATTATAAACAAAAACCCAATGTTGACGATCCGTTTCTCCGCGAACGCCTGAACGCGCAGACGAACGAAGACGGCATGTTCACGATGAAGCGCCTCCCCGGCGGCGCGGCCGACGCGATCGTCCGCGTCTACGATAGAAACAGCGACAGGACGGGCCAAAACCGCTGGACCGAGGCGGTGACGCTGCCGGATTCCGGAAACTTTATATTAAATATCGATATTCCGGCGGGCGGCGAAATTCATGGGCGCGTCACCGCCCGCGTCGACGGGCGTCCGCTCGCCGGTATTAGCGTCACGGCCGAGCCCGCGCGGGACGAAAATTCGAAGTCGCGCGTCGACACCGCGACGGTGCGCACCGATGAAAAAGGTAATTATGTATTTTCGGGCCTGATGCCCGCGCGATATATCATTTCCGCGCGGCCCGACGCCAAATCGCAGGAAATGGTTAAATTAATTAGAAAACAATCCGATCCGGTGTCGCTTTCCGACAGCGAGACGTTGAACGTCGATCTGGCGCTCGAATCGGGCGCGGCGATTGTAGTACAAGTGCTCGACGAGACCGGCGGGCCACTCGCTAATATTCGCGTCGCCGTCGAGGGATCTGTTAACGTGCAGGATTTCTTAATAAAAGGCGAAGCCGGCGAGATGATGGATAAACTAAAAATGATGGAGGAACACATGGCGGCCGAAGGCCGGCCCGGCGGATCCATGCGGCGCGCGACGACCGATGCAAAGGGAATCGCGCGGATCGACGGCGTGGCGCCCGGGCGCGTTTCGATTCGTGCCGACCGGCCCGGTTATGCTGCAATTTGGTCGGAACCGGTGGAAGCGGTGTCGAGCGGCGAAGCCGCGACGACGATACAATTCGAGTCGGGCACGACTTTACAAATTCACGTCGTCGACGCTTCGGGGGCCGCCGTCGCAATTAGTAATATTAGTATTGCGAGGGAGGACGGGACGCGTGTGTTCTCGAAATTTTCCGGCGGTTCCGCCGACTCCGGCGACGCCCGCGTCCAGATCAAGCCCGGAAAGTACACAATCGCGGCCTCGGGCAAATCGGGAAGCGCTTCCGTGAAAGTGGAAGTGTCCGGAAGCGCCCAGACCGTAAATATCAATTTAAATAAAAAGTAGTTCCGCCATTCGCGCCGTGCGCACGCCACGGCCGGAGGCGTTCCATCCCCAATTTCAGTGTTTTCAGCAGGCCTTGCCCCTGGTTACAATCCCCGACTTACCCGCCGCGCGACGGATTCTCCGGACGCGGCATTCACTCGAACGGACGATGAAACGCAACCATACATTATTAATATCAATTGTCGCCGCGGCCTCGCTCGCGGCCGCCTGCCAATCGCTGCAATCGTCTCCGCGCGTCTCGCTTGTGCGCGCGTGGGAGCACGAGACTTCCGACATCCCGGTCAATCCGCGCATCCATTTCGGAAAATTTAATAGTGGTATGCGATTCGCATGGATGGCGAACTCCGAGCCGAAGGATCGCTGTTATGTTAGACTACATGTAAACGTGGGCAGCCTCGCGGAGGAAGAGAGCGAACGCGGCATGGCGCATTATCTCGAACATATGTGTTTTAACGGAAGTACACATTTCCCGGCGGGTACGCTCGTCGAGTGGTTCCAAAAACACGGCATGTCGTTCGGCGCGGATACGAATGCATCGACGGGATTCGACCAGACGATATATCAATTGGATCTTCCCAATTCGGACGCGAAGACGATACAGGAAGGACTCACCGTCATGCGCGATTTCGCGGACGGCCTGCTGCTCGCCGAAAAGGAAGTCGTTAGCGAACGCGGCGTCATCGACGCCGAGGAGCGCGAGCGCGATTCGGCACAATTTCGCGTACTTATCAAATCGCTCGCCGTCGAACTCGACGGAACGCGCGCCGCGAGCCGCCTCCCGATCGGCGACAAGGCGATGCGCGACAAGTTCACATCCGATTCGATTCGTAAATTTTATAAAAAATGGTATCGCCCGGAGAATTATACTCTCGTCGTCATCGGCGATTTGAAAAATTACAATCCAGAATCGCTCGTTCGCGAGGCATTCGGTTCGCTCGAATCGCCGAACGCGCCCTTCGATCTGACGCCGTCCGTCGGCGAATGTAAATATCCGACCCGTGAATTTTATATTTACGACAAGGAGCTGAGTTCCGTCAATTTGTCGATCGGCATGGCGCGCCCGTGGGTCGAGCGTCCGGAAAATAAGAAAAACATCGTCGAGGACATTCCGCTCGACTTCGCGCGCAGAATCGTAAATTTAAGATTTTCGGAACTCGCGAAGAAGAAAGACGCGCCGTTCGTCAACGCTTCGGCGGGCGATCTCAGGCAAATTTCCGAACAGTTGGGCATTCGCGTGCAGTCGGGCGAAACATTAAATATCGTCGCGCAGACCGAACAGTGGCAAAAGGCGCTGGAGCGCTGCGAGAAGGAACTGCGGCGCGCGGTCGAGTTCGGATTCGACGATTCCGAATTGAATGAAGTGCGCGCGAATACGCTGCGGAGTCTCGACGAGGCGGTCGAGCGCGAGAAAACGCGCGCGAGCGGCGCGTTCTTGAACGATATTCTCGATGCGTCGGAGAATCGTACAGTTCCCGCCGACGCGACGACGATTCGTAATTTACTAAAACCGGCGATTGAAAAACTGACGGTCGATGCCTGCGCGCTGGCGTTCAAGAACGCATGGAGCGAAGGGACGTCGATCGTCGACGGTTTTGGTAATATTGACCTTGGGCCCGACGGAGGCAAACAGCTTCGCTCGGTATTCGAAGAAAGCCGTAAGAAAGAAGTAAAGAAACGCGAAAAGAAAGTCGAATTGCCGTTCGCGTACTCGAGCGACGCCGCGAAGAAAGGTAATATTACTTCCAAAACGCAGAACGCCGATCTCGATTTCACGGAAATCGTTTTCGAAAACAAAGTCCGGATGCGCGTCAAGAAAACGGACTTTCAAAAAAATCAGATTCTGATCAATGCGCAGATCGGCGAGGGCATGCTGACGCTCGAGAAGCCTGAATTAATATATCAAATATTCACGCAGGCGGGATTCAACGGCGGCGGGCTCGGCAAACACAGCATCGACGACCTTCGGAAAATCAACGCCGGAAAACAGGTCGGCGCGGCGCTCTCGCCGGGCGACGAATCGTTCTCGATCGGCGGGGCCACGACCTCGAAGGATCTCGTACGGCAGTTCGAATTGATGCATGCGCTGCTCACGGATCCGGGCTGGCGCGACGACGGAATGCAATTATTACAAAAACAGGTTCCGTTGATTTACGAAAGTTTCAAGCATGACGTCGGCCGCGCGATGGCGCTGCGCGCCGACGCGGATTTGTATGGAGACGAGAGCAAGCGATTCCCGGCGCGCGAAGCCGTCGAGGGATTCACGCTCGATATGTTAAAAGCGTGGCTCGTGCCGAATCTCGACGGCGCGCCGATCGATATTACAGTTATAGGCGACGTCGAGCCCGACGCCGCCATCGAGGCGGCGGCGCGCACGTTCGGCAATCTCCCGCCGCGTCGCGCGGTCAATCATTATGATGCGCGCCGCAGGCCGGCCCAACTTGCCGTCGGAAAGAAGTTTACTTATGAAGCCGAATCGGATATTCCAAAAGTAATGCTTCGTATTATATATCCGACCACCGACGGGCGCGACACGCCGACGCGCCGCAATCTAAACTGGGTCGCCACGATTCTTAGCGATCGCCTGCGCGTCGAGGTTCGCGAAAAACTCGGCGCCACGTATGCGCCGCAAGCGCACGCCCAGATGAGCCGCGTGTATCCCGGCGATGGTTTTATTGCAATCGACGCCGAATCGGCGCCCGACAAAGTCGATGAAACCGTCGAGGCGTGCATCGCCGCGGCGGACGGACTTGCTAAGAATGGCGCGACGGACGACGAGTTGACTCGCGCGAAGGAGCCGATTCTCGCGCAAATCCGCGACGCGCAGCGCAACAACGGATTTTGGATGCAGAATCTTTCGATGATTTATACAAATCCGAACGCGATCGCCGACATCAAAACCATCTCGACATTCCCCGAAAATGTAAAGATCGCCGATCTTACTCCGCTCGCGAAGCAATACTTGACGCGCGACCGGGCGACCATCTTTATATCGAAGCCGTCGAAGCCCGCCTCAGCTCCGGCGAATAAGTAGGGCCGGCGAATAAGTAAGGCCGGCGAATAAGTAAGATCGCGCGGAGATAACAATTCGGGCGCCGTTCCGATGGCGGAGCGGCGCCCGGTTTGTTTTGAATAATGTTATTTTACAGTCGCGCCGGTGTTGATCTCGCCCGACGGCGTGATGAACACGGGGCCGCGGCCGTCGTCGCCTGCCAGCAGCATTCCCTGACTCTCGACGCCGCGCAGTTTTCGCGGCGCGAGATTGCACACGACGACGACGCGCTTTCCTACTAATTCCTCGGGAGTGTAGCGCCCCGCGATGCCCGCGACGACCTGCCGCTTTTCGCGGCCGATGTCGATTTGTAGTTGTAATAACTTATCCGCCTTCGGCACGCGCGATGCCTCGACGACCGTTCCAATGCGAAATTCAATTTTCGCAAAATCATCATATTCGATCGTCGGCTTCGGCGCGTTCGGATCGGCGGCGGGTGCGGGGGCAGCTGCGGGAGCTGGCGCGGCGGCTGGAGCGGGTGTGGGAGCTGGTGAGGCGGCAGGTTTGGGTTCGTTTTCCATTTTTTTAGTTTTGGATCTTAGGGATTCGATTTCGGATTGGATGGTTTTGGGGTCGAGTTTGGGGAAGAGAATAGGAATTTCAGAAACCCTGAACTCATTTCCAGTCAATGCCAACAAATGGCCAATTATTTTTGGGTCTTTTGGAGTGGGCGATTCATAAGATTTATAATAATTCATGATTGCAGAATAGATCGTAGCATTGTCATTATTTTCTTTTCCCACACTTTCGCGCATTCTCTTCGCAATACCCGGTATGAATGGGTCGCAGAGTGTTCCCAATATTTGGATTATCCTTGCGGACGCATCGATACAATCGTGCGCCCTCTCTCTCTGCTTCGGATCGCTACTCTTAATGTCCTTCCATGGAGCGAAGTCGTTAAAATACTGATTCGCAATATCGCTGATCGATAGCAGGGCTTGAATTGCCCCGCGGAATCGATAATTGTCCATATGCTCTTCATAGGTATGAACGAAGGGCGAGATTGAAATTAGAAATAGTTCGCTCGTTGTTTGAGATTGATTATTTCGAATCATGCGGCCGTCAAACTTATCTCGGACGAATGTAAGTGTTCTCGAAACAAGATTCCCGATATTATTGGCGAGTTCATTATTTATTCGGTGATACTCCTCAAACGAGAACTCCGAATCCGAAGTCTCCGGCGCTGTCGACATTAATGTAAACCTCAACGCATCGACATTCGGGAATTTCTTCAAGAATTCCTTGGGATCAATCGTCCATCCATCGCTCGTCGAAAACTTCTTTCCCTGTAAATTATAAAATTCCATCGCGGGCACGGCCCACGGGAGATTTAGTTTTTTTCCGAATTCGGTTTTTTGTCCGAACAGGATCGCTGGAAAAACGATCGTGTGAAATCCGATATTATCTTTTCCGATGAAATGCACAACTTTCGTGTCGCGATCGCTCCACCAGTCAAGCCACGATTCTTTATTATTTTTTATTTTTTCTAGTAATTCCTGCGTCATCGAACAATAACCGATCGGCGCGTCGAACCAAACGTACAATACTTTTCCGTCGACAGCGTGCGGTTCTGGCAGGGGAATTCCCCAACGCAAATCGCGCGTGATCGGCCGCGGGTGAAGGTCAGCAAGCATGTTGCCGACGAAGGATTTTACATTTGGCTTCCAGTCAACGTGATCTTTACTGTTATCGAACCAGTCGCCGAGGCCGTCCCGGTGAATTTCGTCGAGGTTAATATACCAATGCGTCGTATCCTTGACGACCGGTGCGTTTCCGCATAATTTACATCGCGGATTCTTCAATTCGAGCGCGTCGATCCATTGTCCGCATTTTTTACATTCGTCGCCGCGCGCGTTTTCGGCGCCGCAGAACGGGCACGTTCCTTCCAGATATCGATCCGCGAGAAACATTTGGTGCGTGTTGCAATACCACTGTTTCTCGGTTTTTTGAGATAAATACTTATTCTTTTCGAGGTTTGAAAAAAACTGCTGCGAAATCTTCTCGTGCGGCTCGCAGACGTGCGTTCCGCTGAATTGTTCGATGTCGATATTCCTTTCTTTATTTACATATCCAAATTTAATATTAAACGCGTCGAACGTATCTTTGATTTCCTTGCGCCAGTGCGCGACGAATTCGCCGTAGTCCTTGCCCTGCGCCTCGGCGTTAATTGTTATCGCGACGCCGTGCTCGTCGGTGCCGCACACGAACATCACGTCGTCGCCGCGCATGCGCCGGTATCGAACATAAACGTCGGCGGGGAGGTACGCGCCGACGACGTGGCCGAAGTGAATCGGGCCGTTCGCATAGGGGAGCGCCGAAGTGACGAGATAACGGGTCATGGGCCGCAGAGGTTAGCGCGCGCGCGCCCGACTTCGAAGCCGCCGGATGCGCTATCTGTGAAATTCGCCGCCGATCGACTAGAAAACAGACGCTGAACGCGCGGCCCGCGCGCCAAACGCCATGACCAAGTCCGCGGTAATCATAGAAGACGAGCGCGATGTCTCCGATCTCGTGCGGCACGCGCTCGCGCGGGACGGTTTCGCCGTTCGTCAGTATTTCGACGGCAACCTCGGGCTCGCGGGCGTCGATCGCGAGCCGCCCGACGTTTTAATCTTAGATTTAATGCTTCCGGGCATCGAGGGCCTCGAAATCTGCCGGCGCCTGCGCGCGAATCCGAAGACTGCGCACGTTCCGATTTTAATGTTAACGGCGCGCGCCGAGGACATCGACCAGGTGGCCGGTCTCGAAGTCGGCGCCGACGATTATATAACAAAACCGTTTTCGCCGCGCGTGTTGATGGCGCGCGTCAAGTCGGTGTTGCGGCGCGGAACGCACGACGCGCAGACGGGCGAGGTCGTTCGCGTTGGAAATATACAAATCGATTCGGGGCGGCACGAAGTCCGCGTCGAGGGCGAAGCGGTCGCGCTGACGGCGACGGAATTTAAGATACTAAAATTCCTCGCGGGACGGCCGGGACGCGTGCGCACGCGCATGGAAATTGTAGAATCCGTCTCCGGAGAAATCGCCGTGCTCGAACGGACCGTCGACGCGCACGTGATGTCTTTACGCAAAAAACTTGGCGTCGCGGGCGACCTCGTCGAGACCGTCCGCGGAGTCGGTTACAAATTGCGCGAGGGATGAACCCCTTTCGCGACCGCATTTTCACGGCCGTTTTCGCGGGATCGGCGATCGCGTCGACGATCGCGGTTTCGATCATCGGCTGGGTCGCGATTCATAATATTGAAGAAGCCGGTGTAAAACAACAAATCGACGTGCACGCGGCCGTCGTGCAGATTTATATTGCATTGGTCGCCATCTGCGGAATTGCCCTTGTTTTTTGTTATATCGTCGCGCTCTTCGCCGCGGGACGTTTTCGCCGCGACGCGGATCCGATTCTCCGCGCCGCGCAGACGATGGCGGCCGGCGACGCGCACGCGCGCATCGACGTCTCGCGCGACGACGAATTCGGCAAAATGGCGGAATGGATGAATGCGCTCGCCGACCGCCGCGCGTCGCTGCTGCGCGAGGCCGAATCGCAACAAAACGAGGTTCGCACGATTCTCGACCACGCTTCGGAGGGAATTATTGTCATCGGCGAATCGGGCCGGATTTTGTTAATGAACGGCGCGGCGCGGCTCATGTTTCACGCGCCGCCCGACGCGACCGGACGGTTGTTCGTCGAAGTCTCGCGAAATGCAAAGATTCAGGAATTTGTCGAACGCGTTCGCGATTCGTTCGAATCTTTACAAGCGGATATTGTTATCGACGAGGAGGACCTGACGACGTTTCGTTTTCGCGGAAGCCGGATTCCGGATCCGGGCGGGCGCGAAGTGCGAATATTACTGATCGCCGGGGACATCAGCGACCTCCGCCGACTCGAGCGCATGCGCATCGATTTTGTAGCGAACGCGAGCCACGAGATTAAGACTCCACTGTCGGCGATTCTCGGCTACGCGGAAACGCTGCAGGACGACCCCGATCTCGACGCGGAGACGCGCGGCAAGTTTCTCGAAACGATCGCGCGCAATTCGCGCCGCCTCGAGGAACTCGTCCGCGATATGTTACATCTGGCGCGGCTCGACTCGGCCGGCGGCGCGTTTCAGTTCGATTCCGTGAGCGTCGTCGAAGTCTGCGAAAGCGCGTTCGAGGCGCACCGCGAGCCCGCGAAGAAAAAGGGAATCGATCTGAGCATGAGCGAAACGCTCGGCGATCTAAAGATTATCGCCGAGCGGGAATTGTTATATCAATCGATCTCGAATCTGATCAGCAATGCCATAAAATACACGCCGTCCGGCGGAAAAGTAACCTTGGAGGCGTCCGCAGGCGCGGCCGGCGTACAAATTATTGTTAAAGATACGGGAACCGGCATCGCGCCGGAACATCTCGCGCGCATTTTCGAACGTTTCTATCGCGCCGATCCCGCGCGCTCGCGCGAGGCGGGCGGCACGGGCCTCGGCCTCGCGATCGTTAAACATGCGGTATTGTTACATGGCGGAAAAATCGACGTCGAAAGCGAACCGGGGGTGGGCTCGCGTTTTCGCGTTTCGATCCCGTTCGAGCCGCCAAAATGAGGACAAAACGCGATTTGTAGTTAAATTCGGCGCGTAAACGCGCTCTTGCGGCCATTCTTCGCTAAATCTTAACAGGATTCGCGAAGCGTCTTGACGAACGCGCGCAAACTGCCGCGCCGTGCAAACCGAGAAACAAAATTCGAACGGCGGCGCGTTTTCCGGCCGCGACGTCGTGCTCGTCGAAGACGAACGCGACATCGCGGATTTGTTAAAACATAATCTGACGCGCGAGGGTTATCGCGTCCGGTGGTTCGGCGACGGGCGACTCGCGCTCGCCGGAATCGAACGCGACATCCCCGATGCAATCATTCTCGATTTGATGCTTCCGGGGATCGACGGTCTCGAAGTCTGCCGACAGCTCCGCCGGTCGCCGTCGACCGCGCGCGTTCCGATCGTTATATTAACAGCTCGCGGCGACGATACGGATCACGTGGCGGGACTCGAAGTCGGCGCCGACGATTATGTAACAAAACCTGTGTCGCCGCGCGTGCTCGTCGCGCGCCTGCGCGCGCTGCTGCGGCGTTCGTCGGGGGAGACCGATCCTTCGGAAGTCATCACAATTGACGAAGTGCGCGTCGACGCCGGGCGCCACGAGGTTTCGGTCGAAGGCAAGGCGATCCATCTCACTCATAAAGAATTTCAGATATTACAATTTCTCGCCGTGCGCCCCGGCCGCGTGCGTTCGCGTTCCGAAATTGTAGATATCGTTTCGGGCGGCCCGCACGTCCTCGAGCGCACGATCGACGTCCACATGGCCGCCATCCGGCGAAAATTAGGAAAGAGCGGACGCCGCCTCGAAACCGTGATCGGCGTCGGCTACCGCCTGCGCGACGAGTCGCGCGCCGAACTTGACCGGCTCGGCGTGGTCGATTAGCCGGGCCGGAATAATTAATAAAATAAAAAAACGAACTTTCGTCCCATTTATTCATAACATTTTTCAAACTTTTGATTTTCAACATCCCCCCTCCTTCATTCCAGGTGTAACTGATGTCACGATTGTTACCAATATTCGCTGTCGCGGCGGCGGCCGCGGGAGTCACAGCCCACGCGTTCGCGCTTCCCTCGGGAGACGACGATAAGAATGCCACTGTCGAAGTGCGTCTTCTGAAGATTCTGAAGGAACGCGGAGTCATCAAGGAGAATGAATACGATGAATTGTTAAAACTCGGCCGCGAAATTCGCGCCGAGGAGTCGATGACGAGCGCGGCGATCGAGCGCGAACTCGCGGATCTATCCGAAAAAATGCTTCGGCAGGCGGATGCTAAGAAAGCCGACCCGGAGACAAAAGTTAGTTATGCGCTCGGCAAGGGCGTGACGTTTTCGCAGGGCGACGCGTTTTCTCTTAATATTACAGCCTTCCTGCAGCCGCGATTTTCCTTCATCGCGCCGAAGGGGCCGACGAAATCCGGCAACGACGATCGCGCATCGTTCGACCTTCGTCGTGCCGAGATCGTTCTGTCGGGAAACTTGCTCAACAAAGATCTCACATATAAATTGCAATTTGATCCCGCCCCCGTCGCCGGTTCGCCGCTCCGGGATGCTTTTGTAAATTATCGATATATTCCCGAACTGCAAATTCGAGCCGGTCAGATGCGTCCCAACTTTAGCCGCCAGAATTTTGTAGGCTCCGACAACTTGGAAGTTATCGAGCGTTCGTCCGCAATTGAAGTATTCCGGAGCGTCGTCGGCGACCGCGACAATGGTGTCATGCTCTGGGGGGAATTGGATCATGAATTATTCGAATGGTATGCAGGCGTTTTCAACGGCGAGGGGTTGAACAACGGCACGACCAGCGCCGCCAACATTGGACCCGCGTCGTCCGGTCTCAATGTCGCCAATGCATCGAATAATGATTCATCCGGAGTCAATGCAAAGGCCCGAATTGTATTTAATCCGAACGGAAAGCCTGGCTATACGGAAGGCGATCTTGAATTAACGGATACTCCTAAAGTTTCTTTCGGCGTCGCCTATGATCATAATCCGGAGCGGCGTGGAAATCCGATCGGCATCGCAACCGGCGTCGGCGGAATTCCCGCGGGCCAGCTTCCTAATTATGACGTCGACACATGGGAAGGCGACTTCGCCCTAAAGTATCGAGGACTCTACATATCGGCCGAATATTTCTATCGCGAAATTGCGCCGACCGGCAATCTGCAGGGCTTCCCCGGATCGTTTAATACATCGACGATGACCGGCGGCTACGCGCAGGCCGGATACTTTATGGGCGAGGAAAAAGGCAAGGGTGCCGAAGTCGCGCTTCGTTATAGTACAATTGACTGGGATCAGAATATTGCGCCCGCATCGGTCAAGGGAGGCGTCACGAAACTCGACGATTACACGGCTGCGTTTAATTATTATTGGCTCGGCCATTCGTTAAAGTTTCAGGTGGCGTATACATATCGAGTCGAGGACATTCGGGGACACAACCCTGCCGGCATCGACCAGATTTTCCAGGCGGGACTTCAACTGAAATTCTAGGCTCCGCAGAGATCGAAAGACGCTGGGGGGCGGCGGCGCGGGTGGCGTCGCCGCCCATTTTCTTCACACGGTCCAAACAAGTGCGTGACGCTCGCCATGTGCGTTGCTATGGTCGCGTCCGAATCAAGTCCGCCGGACGCGTGACGGGATTCCATCCACAGACCATTCGAGAAAGAAAGCATGCCCAGAGTGTTACAAATATTCGCGGCGGTCGCCGCAGTCGCCGGCGTGGCGAGTCTCACCTCGGCGAATGCAGTTCGTAACTTCGGCGCCGACGATGATAAGAATAAAGAAACCGTCGAAGTTCGATTGTTAAAGATATTGAAGGATCGCGGAGTCATTAAGGAAAACGAATACGAAGAATTGTTGAAACTGGGCAAGGAAATGCGCACGGAAGATACGCTGACGTCTGCGGCGATCGAACGCGAAATTACAGAACTCCGCGATAATATTAGTCAGGCCGTCGCGGCCAAAAAAGCCGATCCCGGAGTTCAAGTCAGCTACAAAATGGGCGACGGCGTCCGTTTTCAACAGGGCGATTCGTTAAATATGGTCATCAGCGCGTACGTGCAGCCTCGGTTTACTTTCGTCAGTCCGAAGGGGTCGACCGGAACGGGTAACGACGATCGCGCGTCATTCGAGGTGCGCCGCACTGAAATGAAATTCGAGGGATCGATTTTCGATAGGGATTTGACGTTTAAATTACAATTCGACCCGGCGGCGACCGCCGGCACTCCGCTTCGCGACGCATATATAAACTATAAATTCGATCCGTCATTTCAGGTGCGCGCGGGCCAGATGCGGCGCGCGTTCACGCGACAGAATTTTGTCGGCTCCTGCGCACTACAAATCATCGAGCGTTCTTCGGCGACGGAAGTTTTCCGTCAGGTCGTCGGCGATCGCGACGACGGCGTCATGTTTTGGGGCACGTTTGGCGACGGCCAGTTGTTTGAATGGTACGGCGGCGCGTTCAACGGCGAAGGCTTGAACTCCAGCACGGGCGCGACCAACATCGGGTCGGCATCGTCGGGACTCAATGTCGCGAATTCATCCAATAACGATTCGTCGGGCGTCGACTTGATGGGTCGAATTGTATTTAATCCGTTCGGAACTCCGGGCTATACGGAAGGCGACTTGGATTTGACGCGCGATGTAAAATTAGCAATCGGCGCCGGCTTTGATCATAATCCGGAGCGCCGCGGCAATCCGATCGGCATCGCGACAGGCGTCGGCGGCATTCCCGCGGGCCAGCTTCCTAATTATGACATCGACACGTGGGAGGGCGATTTTTCGTTAAAGTATCAGGGACTTTACATTTCCACGGAATTTTTCTATCGCGAAATCAGCCCCGCGGGCAACCTTCAGGGTTTCCCCGGATCGTTCAATACTTCCACGATGTCCGGCTGGTATGCTCAAGTGGGATACTTTGTGTCCGATACGAGAGGCGTCGGTCCGGAAGTAGCGTTGAGATATTCAACAATTGACTACGATCAGAATATTCTCCCCGCGTCGGTCGCGGGCGGCGATACAAAGATTGACGATTACACGGCCGCGTTTAACTATTACTTCGCCGGCCATTCATTAAAGCTTCAAACCGCGTACACTTATCGAATCGAGACGTTGCGCATGCATAATCCGCAGGGAATCGATCACATTTTCCAAGCGGGTCTTCAACTTCAGTTCTAACGATTACGCTTCATTAAATTCAAGTGTGCGCGGCGTCGGCGCCGTCCCAATGAATGCTTTTTGAATCATCGGGATCGAGTGACGACGACGGCGACTGTTTCGACGGTTGAACGAGCGAAAAGAGCGACGGCAGGACGACAAGCGTCGAAATTGTTGCAAACAGAAGGCCGCCGATCACGGCGCGGCCAAGCGAAGCCGTTTGTTCGCCTCCTTCGCCGACCGCCAGAGCCATTGGTAACATTCCGGCGATCATTGCGATGCTTGTCATGACAATTGCTCGAAAACGACTGGCCGCGCCGCGTACAGCCGCCGCCGTTGAATCGCCGCCCTCGGCCCGGTATTTTTCGGCAAATGTTATTAATAATATAGCATTCGCCACGGCGACGCCGATCGCCATGATGGCGCCAGTGAAGGATTGAATGTTGAGCGTCGTTCCGGTCAGCCATAATGTACACACGACGCCGGCGATGACGGCGGGAACCGTGGCGATCACCACAAATGCCAGTCTTATAGATTGAAAATTCGCGGCGAGTAACAGAAAAATCGCCGCCACTGAAAGTAATAACCCTCCTTGGAGCCCGTCGCGCATCTGTTGCATCGACGCGACTTGTCCCCGCACGGCGACCGACACTTTCGCGGGCGGTTGGCCGAGCGCCTTGAGTGCGCCGGCGACCTGCGCCGACGCGCTCCCCAAGTCTTCGCCAGAAATATTCGCGGTAATTGTCGTCATGCGCTGCATATTGTAACGATCGAATTCCGCGGTGCGCGTGCCGGAATTTACAGATGCAATGTCGCGCAACAGAACCGATTGCTCGTCTCCACGCGAAATCGGAATATTAGCAATCTCGTCTTTGGAGTTCATCGTTGCCTGCGGAATTTCGATTTGAATCTGATATCCCACGCCGGAGTTCGGATCGGCCCAGAAATTCGGCACGACGAAACGACTCGACGAAGTCGCCGCGACGAGGGATCGCGTCACGTCCGCTGTTTTTATTCCCATCAACCCGGCGCGCTGCCGGTCGATCGATATATCAATTGTTGGATAATGAACCGTCTGTCCAAATTGTATATCCCGAAGCGATGGAATGGCTTCGAGGGCATCTTTAATTTTCTGCGCGAAGGCGCGGTTCGCGTCGAGGTTCGGTCCCGACACCGCGATCTCAATGGGCGTCGGTGAACCGAGACTCATGACGCGGCTGACGATGTCTCCCGCCTCGAAAGAATAGGATGCTTGGGGAATCGCCTCGTGAAGCCTGCGACGCAGCCTTTCCTTTAGATCTTCGATTGGAATGCGCGCATCCCTCTTCAATCCCACCTGAAGCACGGCCTCGTCCGGACCGGCCGTCCATAAATGAATCGTATTGATAGGATAGCTCGGCGGCTGCACGCCGACGAATCCGAGCGTAATATCAATGTTCTTGGCGCCGGCCTCGCTCTCGATTTCTTTCAATGTTTGCAATGCAAGCGCTTCGGTCTGTTCGATGCGCGTGCCCGCCGGCGCTCTCATGCGCAATTGAAATTGCTCCGCGGCGGCGTTCGGAAATATCTCCGAACCGAGGCGCGAGCCGGCGAGCGCGAAAAGCCCGGCCGTGATCGCAACATATACAATAACGACCGTCCATCGATTTCTAATAATTCCTTCGAGAATGTAAGTATAAAATTCGCGTGTGCGATCAAACAAACCTCGCGCGGATTTCGCGGGAGCGCCATGCCGCGGTCGCAAGAGCCAAACGGACAGGACTGGGACGAGCGTGCTCGATAGGAAATATGACGCCGCCATTGAAAAGCCGACGGCGAGCGAAAGCGGAACAAAAAGCGATCGCGCGACGCCGGCCATGAAAAGAGAAGGCAAAAATACCGCAACAAGACAAACCATTGCTAAGAATCTTGGAAGCGCCGTTTCGGTGGCCGCGGTTCGCGCCGCTCTCGCGACGGTCGCGCCCCGGTCCAAATGCGTATGAAGATTTTCAATTGTAACAGTCGCCTCGTCGACGAGAATGCCCACGGCGAGAGCAAGGCCGCCGAGCGTCATGATATTGACCGTCTCTCTCGTCACCCAGAGACCGAGCGCGGCGCAAAGTAAAGACAATGGAATATTAATAATAATGATCAACGCGCTTCGCCAGTCGCGCAAAAATAACAATACGGTCAGGCCCGTGAGCGCGGCCCCAAGGAGTCCCTCGAGCAGCAATCCGTTCATCGCCGCGACGACATACGGCGACTGGTCGAACTGATAACTCACTTCGACGTCGTCCGGCAAGACCGACTGAAATTGGGCGAGGTGATCCTTAACAAGATCCACGACCGCGAGCGTCGAGGCGTCGGCGCGTTTTGTAACCGGAATATAAACAGTTCGCTTGCCGTTGACCAATGCGTAACCCGTCGCGATGTCGGATGCGTCTTCGACGATTCCGATATCATGTACATACACGGGATCCCGTGCGCCCCCTCGAATCGGAACGCTTTCAAGCTCCTTGATATTTGTAACAACCGAGTTGACCGGCACCATCGGGATTTTGTCGCCGATGCGCACGTTTCCCGAGGGCATGATTATATTTGCATTACTGATCGCCGACACGACTTCGTCGGGCGACATGTTATATGCCCGAAGTCTGTCGGGATTCACGCGCACGACAATGGCGCGCTGGCTCGCGCCAAAGGGCGGCGGCGCGGAGACGCCTGGAAGGGTCGCGAAAAGCGGCCTCACGCGAAACAGCGCGAGATCCTGAAGTTCGGCGACGGAACGCGTATCGCTTCGAAATACTAAGTTACCGATCGGTATACTTCCGGCGTCGAATCGCATGACAAACGGCGGCACTGTTCCGGGCGGCATGAACGCCCGCGCGCGATTGACGTAGGAGATCGTCTCCGCCATCGCCTGCGCCATGTTCGTTCCCGGATGAAATTGTAATTTAATTAATCCGGCGCCCTGAATGGATTTCGATTCGACGTGCTCGATGCCCGTAATGTAAAGAAAATGATATTCATAATAATTAACGAGATAACCCTCCATCTGGGCCGGGTCCATTCCGCCGTAAGGTTGCGCGACGTAAATGATCGGGACGCCGAGATCGGGAAAAATGTCGCGCGGAATCTGGCGAAGCCCGAGAATTGCGCCGAGCAGACACGTGACCACTGCAACAACCACCGTGATCGGCCTGCGCAATGCGAGTTGGACGAGGTTCATTGTGTGCGATGGTTATTCAGTTGAAGTTTTCGAACGAGTCGTGCGCCCGTTTGAACGAGCGATTCATTACGGAATTGTCAATGAATTGTCAGAGTAAATTTTATGAGAGGACTGGGCGACCGTGTTACGATACCGTCTGTCCTGATGCGCTGTGAAACAAATATCCATTGATGATGATGCGATTAACGAAGCGATCGATTATTATTTACCTCGCAATCGCGGCCGCGATTGCAACCGCCGCGTTTTTTGGACGTGAACGAATTCTCGCGGCGATCTTCGCGACGCCGGCCACGCGACCGTCCGCGGCCTCGGGCGTCGCGATCGTAAGTGTGGCATCTCCTATCGTTCAGTCCATCGCGCGCCCGCTCGAACTGCCGGCAACCGTCGAAGCTTACGAACAGTCGGAATTGTATGCAAAAATAACCGGCTATTTAAATGAAGTTCGCGTCGATATCGGGGACGTGGTGAAACAAGGAGACGTCCTGGCTGTTATTCACGATCCGGAATTACCATTGGAATTGGACGAGGCGAAGGCGCAGAAGTCGCAGAAAGCGGCGATTTCCGAGGCGTCGGTTGTATCAATAGCACAATCGAAGCAATCGCTTGAAACTTTGCAGGGCCAGCTTAATCGTTATAAAACCGAACTCGAACTGCAGGAGATTACTTATAAACGAAAGGAAGAATTGTTCGCCGGAAACGGCATTCCCCGGCAGGATCTCGACGAGGCGAAAGCGCGCCGCGATCTGGCGGCGGCGGATGTTACGATTGCGCAGGCAAAGATTCATGACGCGGAAGCCCAGGTCCGGAGCGCGGAGGCAATGCAAAAAGTGGCTTCGGCGGAGGTCGACGTCGCGAAGGCAAAAATTGGCAGGATCGAATCGCTGATGCAGTATATGAATATTGTCGCTCCATTCGACGGTATCATAACAAAACGATATTTGGACCGCGGCGCGTTGGTGCAGGCGGCGACGGCCAATCGAACATCGGTACTATTTACCATTCAACGAAACGACAAAATGCGCGTCGTCGTGGCGATTCCGGAGGCGGAGGCGTCGTTCGTCAAAGCGGGCGACGCGGTGTCCATGAAGATTTACAATTCCACGAAGCCAACGATACAAGAAAAGATCGCAAGAGTAGCCTCATCGTTGAATTCAGGGTCGCGCACGATGCGCGCTGAAATTAATTTAGCTAATACGGATGGCTCCCTACTGCACGGAACCTACTGTCTCGTCCGCTTTGCGCTCGAGCCGAGAGCGAACGCGCTGACCATTTCCTCCGCGTCTATATTAAGAGAAGGATCCAATGCGTTTGTATTTACGATCAAGGACGAGCATGCGGCGCGCGTCGCCGTGGCCGTGGGACTCGACGACGGCAAAACCGCGGAGATCCTGAAAGGATTGGAAAAGGACGCGAAAGTTGTAGTAACCGGAAAAGAAATGCTCCGCCCCGGAATGGCGGTCAATGTCAAGGCAAGTCCGTGATTTGGATAATTAATATAGTTTTTCAACGAGCGAAGGTCCCATGCCCATGCTGAAGTCACCGAACAGAATACATGTGACATGCCTTTCTGTATTACTTATTATTTCATGCTCGGCGCCGCCTCCTCCCAAGTATCCCGAATCGCCGCCGGATATCGCGCCTGGATCCCAGCCTTCCGGATTCATGTTGAAGTTCGGCCAAAAAGGAATTGTACCAATGTACACGGAGGTACTCCCGATCGATCTGCGCAGCGTCGTCCGCGTAGCCGTCGCGGATAATATAAATATTCTGCAGGCCCGGGCGCGCGTCGAAGCGGCCGAAGGCGCGGTTGAAGCCGCTTGGGGCTCCGCGCTTCCTTTTGTTAATATCGGCGCCGCGTTGTTGAGTCAAAAGGGTTCCGCGCGCGCCGTTCAAGGCGCCATAGTTCCGGTCGACTTTACGGCGGTTCAGCCCGCGGCGATGATCGGATATATCTTAAATCCTGGGCGCGCGGTATTTGAAATATTAGCATCGCGCAAGAGACTTCGCGGGATCGAATATGAAGAACAATCCACCACGATTGAAGCTCTCCGCGCCTCGACGAAGTTGTATTATGAATTGCTTCTCGCCCAAGCGCGGATCGAAGTGGCGAACGAGGGCGTATCGGAAGCCGAGGAACTCGTTCGCGTGGCGCAACTTAGACTTCGATCCGGCGTCGGCGTTCCCGCGGACGAACTGCGCGCGCGCGCCCAACTCGCGAATCGACATCATGATCTCGACGTTTCGATTCACGCATTTTATTCGACTTCCATCGATCTCGCGACGACGCTAAGGTTAGATTCTACAATTACGCTCGTACACAGGGCCGAACAAGTCGTGCCGGTGCGGCTCGTAAGCTCCAACGCATCCATCGATCGATTGTTAATGTTATCGATCGCGTCGCGGCCCGACTTGGCCGCCATTCGCGAATTCGCGGAGAGTTTGGGAGACGAAAAGGGGGCGGCGTTGCTCGGCGCGGTCGTTCCCCAAGTCGGTTCTACATTTCAATCGAGCGAAGTCGGGAGCCATGTACCCAATGATAATTTTGCATTTCATAATCAAGAACAGTTTACCGCTTCGATTGGATGGAATCTTAATCTATCAATACTCGGTTTCCTCAAAACGGCGGGAGCCCGCGAACGAATAGAAATTCTCGAGGCTATGAAACGGCTCGACGAGGTAAAGTCGAGTGTTATTAAAGCGGTTCAGAGTGGCGGCCTGAATACGAAGTTAATGGCAAGCGCGAGCGAAGAAGTGGAGTCCGCGATCGAAGCCCTGCGCGTTGCCCGGCTGAACATGAATTCCGGCACGAATTCGCTATTGGATGTATTGCAGGCGCAGGATGCCGCGGCGCGCGCGCGCGGCAGATACGCGGAGGCTGTCGTACATTATAATGAATCGCAAATCGACTTATTGGCATCGATGGGTTTATTAAATCAAAGTAGGTTCGACGAACAACCCAATTGATAAATCGTGAGCTTTCGGGAAGAGCCCATTGATAGTAAGTAATTGAAACATTAAGCGCCCTGATCGCAGGGACCGCCCGTATAGTCATAATTGAACGGTCCGTTACACGGCAATTCGCGCGGAACGCGTCGCGGATCCTTCTCGGCGCGACGCAAGGCGATTTTACCGGATTCTTAACTCGTTCTTAACGCAAATTTCATTTTTCAACGGAGGTTGTCGGCAAGCAATTTCCCCTTCACGCCTTCTTCACACGACATCCTCCGGATCTTCGACGGACGACGCCAAAGTCCTCCCAACAATCCGATGACGCCGTGCGAGTGCCCGGGTCCCGGTGGAGGAATGTAAACAATGCGATTACTAACGATTTTTGGCGCTTTTGGCGCGGCCGCCGTCGCGGCCGTCAGTTTGTTCGCTTCTCAGTCGGCCGGCAAGTCGAACGGTAGTGTCACGAACTCGAATTTAAACGATAAATCGAGTCCGAAAGCAACCGTTGTGGCGGCAGCCAGGGACGACGAAATCAAGAAGTATGAAACGGTCTCCGGTATTTCCGGAAACCTCAATTCCGTCGGTTCCGATACGTTGCTGAATTTGATGACTCACTGGGGCGAGGGTTTCCAGGGCTTGTATCCTTCCGCCCGCGTGCAGGTCGAAGGGAAGGGTTCCGGAACGGCGCCGCCGGCGCTGATCAAGGGGGCATCGCAACTCGGCCCGATGAGCCGCGAAATGAAGGATTCGGAACTCGACGAATTCGAAAAGAAATTTGGTTATAAGCCGACTCCAATAAAAGTCGCGATCGACGCGCTCGCGGTTTATGTAAATAAAGACAATCCGATCGATAAATTAACATTGACGCAGGTCGACGCGATTTTCTCGAAGACCCGCAAGGGCGGCGCGCCCGAAGATATCAATTCCTGGGGCCAGCTCGGTCTGAAGGGCGACTGGGCCGAAAAGCCGATCAGCATTTACGGCCGCAATTCGGCCTCCGGAACGAATGTTTATTTCAAGGAACACGCGCTCGCGAAGGGCGATTATAAAGATTCCGTCAAGGAACAGCCGGGATCGGGCGGCGTGATCCAGGCGATCACGGCCGACGCGGCCGGCATCGGATACAGCGGCATCGGTTATAAAACGGCGGGCGTCAAGACGCTCGACGTCGCCGCGAAGGACGGAAAACCGTACTTTTCGACCGACGCGAAGAATGTTTACGACGGCAAGTACCCGCTCTCGCGCTTCCTTTATGTTTATATTAACAAAGAGCCGAACAAGCCGGTCGATCCGCTCGTTCGCGAAATGTTAAAATACATTCTCTCGAAGCAGGGACAGGAACAGGTCGACAAGGACGAGTTTCTTAAATTGACGCCGAAAATGGTAAACGAAGAACTCCAAAAACTCGGTGGGAATTAGTAGTAATAAAGACCGCTCGCGGCGCGCGGAGACTTCCGCGCGCCGCCGGCTTTCCGACAGATTCGCGAAGTATTTTGTAACGATCGGTGGCCTGGCGATCATCGCATGCGTGCTGGGAATCTTTGTATTCATCCTCGGCGAAGTGATGCCGCTATTCGCGGAGGCGACCGTCGCGCCCGGGCGGTTTTTGTCATTTTCGTCGCCGCCGCGCGCCGTGCTGACCGATGAATATCAAACATGGTGCCTCGCGCTCGAGGATCGCGGAATTGTAAAATGTTATGATCTCGCCGCGGGACGCGAGGCGCCGGAATTCAAAATCGACGGACTCGAAGGCCAGGTGTATGCGCGGGCCGCCGCAAAGCACGGCGGGTTCCACGTCGTGCTCGCCGACGGACGCGAATGCGTGGCCGCCGTGAAATTTAATATTGATTTCAAGGGCAGCGTGCGCGTCGTCACGCCAATCGTACAAAAACCGGCGATCTTCGAATTCGGCGCGAAAGGGCCGTCCGATGCGTCCGACGCGCGGATCGGTCCCGAAGGCGCGCGCGGTCTCGCCGCAGTCTCCGGCGATAAATTAATATATCTAAACCGATCTGTTACGAAAAACGAAATGACGGGGGAGGTCGAGGACGACATATCGAAGACCGAAGCCGCCGCGCCGGCGAACATCCGCCGCCTCGCCGTCGATCTCGAGGGGCAGAATGTTTATGGCGCCACGCGCGACGGAGAACTTGCGCGTTGGAGAATTCAAAATAACAAATTGGAACCTGCCGACCGCGTGAAAGTCGGCGGCGCGCCCGTTTCGGCGCTCGGTTTTTTGCTCGGCGATCAGTCGCTGCTCGTCGGACAGGAGGACGGCGGCGTATCCGTATGGTTTCTCGTCGGCAGGAACACCGATTCGAAAATATTAACAAGAATTCGGGATTTTAAGAAACACCCGCTCGCGGTGACGCGATTTGAAGCATCGACGCGCGAGAAGAGTTTTTTTTCGCTCGACGCGGGCGGCGGACTGCGCCTCGCGCACTCGACGTCGGAGCGGATTCTTTGGGAAGGCCGTTCGCCGGTCGCGGATCCGTCCGGAATATTATATACACCGAAAGCCGACGGACTGTTCGTTTATAATACAGAAACGCTCGCGGTGCTCGATATTCATAATCCGCATCCCGAAACGAGCGTGAAAGCGCTGTTCGGAAAGGTTTGGTACGAAAACAACATCGAGCCCGAGTATTCGTGGCAATCGTCGTCGTCGTCGAACGACGTCGAACCGAAGCTCAGTCTCGTGCCGATCGTTTATGGAACGCTGAAGGGGACGTTCTATTCATTATTATTAGCAATCCCGGCCGCCGTGCTCGCGGCGATGTACACTTCACAATTCCTGTCGTGGGGTTTGCGCAGATTTGTAAAGCCAATCGTCGAAATCATGGCGTCGCTGCCGAGCGTCGTCATCGGATTCCTCGCGGGTCTCTGGCTCGCGCCGCGCGTCGCGAGCGGATTTGTAGCGATCATTTCAATGATACTGATGGTCCCCGTCTCGATCGTGGCCGCGGGGTTCATCGGACGAATATTACCAAAAACATTTCGCGCGAGATTTCCGCAGGGAACCGAAATTCCATGTTTCATGATCGCGATTGCGGCGGGCGCGTGGCTCGCAATGCTGTCGTCGGGACCGGTGGAGTCGGCGCTTTTTGGCGGCAATTTTCAGGCATGGTTGCTCCGGACGACGGGCGCGGAATATAATCAAAACAACGCGATCGTCGTCGGGATGGCGATGGGTTTCGCGGTGATACCGATCATTTTCGCGGTGGCCGAGGACGCGTTTTCAAATGTTCCGAAAACATTAATATCCGCGTCGCTCGCGCTCGGCGCGCATCGTTGGCAAACGGTCACGCGCGTCGTGTTGCCGACGGCGAGTCCGGGAATATTCTCCGGGATTATGATCGGTTTCGGACGCGCGGTCGGCGAAACGATGATCGTCGTGATGGCGACGGGCGTGACGGCGATCATGGATTGGAGTCCGTTCAACGGATTTCGCACGCTCTCGGCGAATATTGCAAACGAGATTCCGGAGGCGCCGCACGGAGGCACGCTTTATAGAATTCTGTTTCTGTCCGGATTGTTATTATTTGGATTCACGTTTATTATCAATACCGCGGCCGAACTCGTGCGGCAGCGGCTGCGAAGCAAATATTCGACGCTTTGATATATTACTAAAATGCCCGCGGCGATCGAAACTGTCATGAAACCCCGCGCCGCTCCGGCGGGCGGCGGGCTGCGGCACCGCAAACGGACGGCGGGGTTGTGGGGCGAGACGATGATCTGGCTCTGCGGCGGCGCGCTTGCGTTAAATTTACTACTCGTGATCTGCCTCGTCGGACTGCTCGCCGTGAACGGGCTCAGTTGTTTCTGGCAAAAACCGTTAATACTATTCGAATTCAAGGACGGAAGTTGGGCGCTCGGCGAAATTCACGAAACGGAATTTGTTAAGAACGCCGATGGACGCAGTGCCGATGGACGCAGTGCCGACGGACGCAGTGCCGATGGACGCAACGGCGCGGACGGTGCGCTTCGCATCAAAGTTCGGTTCGCCAACGTCGACACGGGCCAGCAGGATTTCGGTTGGATCGATGAAAATACAATTGAGCGCCGGACGGAGCCCGTCGACGCCGCGTACATCGAGCGATTTGAATGGTCGCCGTTCATCGGTTTTCCGAAGGAGATCCGCCGCGACGGCGCGGCGGCAACGCTCGACGGCGGCGATATTTACAAAACGGTCGACCGCATTCTCGGCGAAAAATTACAATTACGCGGAGTCATACAAACATTCGAAAAAGAACAGATCGGATCCATCGACGAGGAATTGAACCGACTGCGTCTGCGAAAAAAAGCGCTCGTCGGCAAGAGCGGCGCGGATGCGGAGGGACAGACCGAAATTCTACGAATTGATAAAACCGTCGAGTCGATGAACCGCGAGCACGACGTTTTGGAAAAGAAATTGTTAGAATTAAAGAAAGGCCTCGAATCCGACGTGCTGGTGCTCGAGACGGCGGCGGGAGCGAAGCGGGAGGTTCCGATCGGCGGCATCGCGCGGTTCGTGCGTCCGAACGATCTCGGTTTCGGCGGACGGAGTATTCTTTATATTCGGCGCGTCGGCGAATTCCTTTTTGATAATCCGAGAAATCTGAACACTGAAGGAGGCATTTTTCCGGCGATTTTCGGAACAGTTATGATGGTTCTCTTGATGTCCTTCGCCGTCGTGCCATTCGGCGTGCTGGCCGCGCTCTATCTGCGCGAATATGCAAAACAGGGATTCATCGTCCGCCTCGTCCGCATCGCCGTGAACAATCTGGCCGGAGTTCCGTCGATCGTTTTTGGAATGTTTGGATTGGGATTTTTTGTATATATGGTCGGAGGGTCGATCGATCAGTTATTTTTCGCGGAGAGTCTCCCGTCGCCGACGTTCGGCACGGGCGGCATTCTCTGGGCAAGTCTTACGCTGGCGCTTTTAACAGTTCCGGTCGTCATCGTCGCCTCCGAGGAAGGGCTCGCGGCCGTGCCGCGCATCGTGCGCGAGGGCTCGCTCGCGCTCGGCGCGACGAAATTCGAGACGACATGGCGCGTCGTGATCCCCGCCGCCGCGCCCGGAATATTAACAGGACTAATATTAGCAATGGCGCGCGCGGCCGGTGAAGTGGCGCCGCTCATGATCGTCGGCATGGTGAAACTCGCGACGACGATGCCGCTCGACGGTTCGCCGCCGTTCCTGCATCCCGAGCGCAAATTCATGCATTTGGGATTTCATATTTATGATATGGCATTTCAGAACAAAAACGTCGATGCTACAAAACCGCTGATTTTCGCGACGTCATTTTTATTAATCGCGATCGTCACGGCGATGAACCTGACCGCGATTTCGCTCCGAAATCATTTACGAAGGAAATACGCCGGCGCTTCCGTTTAGTAATTGCGATGACACCTTCAAAACAGAAAAACCCCGTGAACATGGACGTTTCCGCCGCAAACGCCCGCGGTCCCCGCGACCCGGCACTTTGTCCGCCGATCGCCGAGACGATTATTAGCATCGAGCACCTCGATTTTTATTATGGATCGAAACATGCGCTCGAGGACATTTCGATGGAAATCGAGAAAAGTAAGATCACGGCGTTCATCGGACCGTCGGGCTGCGGCAAGTCGACGCTGCTCCGCTGTTTGAATCGCATGAACGACCTCGTCGACGAGGCGCGCGTCGTCGGGCGCATCATATTCGAAGGCCAGGAAATGTATGCTCCCGACGTCGATGTAAATTATCTTCGCAAGCGCATCGGCATGGTGTTTCAAAAATCGAATCCCTTTCCGAAATCGATTTATGAAAACGTCGCCTACGGCCCGCGCATCCATGGAATGAACAAAAAATCGGAGCTCGACGCAATTGTAGAAAAGAGTCTCCGCGGCGCCGCGTTGTTCGATGAAGTGAAGGATCGATTGAAAGACAGCGCGCTCGGTCTCTCCGGCGGCCAGCAACAGCGCCTCTGCATCGCCCGCGCCATCGCGGTCGAACCCGAAATCATACTTCTCGACGAACCCTGCTCCGCCCTCGACCCGATCGCGACCGCCAAGATTGAGGAGCTAATGTTAGAATTAAAGAAAGACTACACGATCGTGATCGTGACGCACAATATGCAACAGGCTTCGCGCGCGTCCGACTACACCGCTTTTTTATATCTTGGCAAATTGATCGAATACGGCGCGACGGAAAAGTTATTCTTAAAACCGCAGAAGCAGCAGACGGAAGATTATATTACCGGAAGGTTTGGTTAGTGGTCCTGTGTAAGAGAAACGGGGCCGGCAATTTTCACGGCAGCAGGCGCTGATAGGCGGTCCTGCATCGCGTATTTGAGTTCGTCACGGATTTCTTTCGAACGAATCGTGCGTTAAAAGTGTCCAATTGCGAACGGCGATTGGTGTCGCCAGAAACTTTCGTCGACTTCTCCGGAGACAAGATGAAATCAATTTGGCTACTTTCCATTTCGCTTATCGGCTTAACGCTTTTTGCGTGTAGCGCACCTGCTGTGCGTGACGATTCGCAACGGTCGACCATTTCTACAAATCCGACGTCAGAATTTATTGTAATCGGGCGCGGCAAGGTGTTTTTCACCGTCGATATGGCGGATTTACAATTTAGCGTTTCGGTTCGCGACGCAGATGTTCAGCGCGCGAAAAAATCGCATGATGAAATAAACTTGGCAGTTAGGAAATATCTTGAAAAGGAAAAGTACCCGAACGGAATTATTGTACTTGAGGGTACAACTCTCGAGCGCGACCGAGGCCAAACAAACAAACTCGACGACGACTTCTACTTGGCCCGGTCCACATTCTCGATGCGGACGGACCGAGTGAACGAGTTGAGCACACTACAGGCAGATCTCGTCAGTCTGGGAATTGATGAGATTCATTTAATAAAGTTGTTCTCGTCCAAACAGCGTGAGTTGGAAGACGCTGCAAGAACGCTTGCGATCAAGGACGCCAGGCAGCAGGCCGACGTAACCGCACGAGAACTCGGCTGGAAACTCATGGGTCCGACAAGAGTTGAATACATCGAAAGCCCGAATTCACAAACAAAGTCATTCGGATCGCGGATCGTCTCTGCTAATAGTGGCGATGTGCCGGCGGCATCTAATAATTATCTCGAGGCGCAAGTCCGCGTTACTTTTAGTTATGTGCGATGAGAAGAAAATCGGGACCGTCGAAAAATGGATCTGTCCCCGGGGCTCCTACGGCGTCTCTTCCGTCGAGCCGATTCCCTGCGACTTCGCACGCTCGATTTCGGCGCCCATGTGCCGGATGTCGCGGCCTTCGACGTAATAGATAATATCTTCCGAAGTAGTTGTAGCGTGATTGGCGATACGTTCGAGTTGCAAGGGTGGACTTACGCGCTTCTGCTCGTTTCCATCAAATCAAAACTTTGCCCCACTCGGCCGTGCCTGCCCTTGAAATTGACTATCATTTTTTCGCGGCGTCCCGGACACTTCCTCAACGATAAGTTGACAAATGTACATTTTTGGATATAATAATATCGGAATTGGGCCCAAATTCGTCAATTCTAATGTAATTCTGCCTCTGAACCCCGCATGAATCGTAGGCGCCGTAAAATGAACGAGGAGCCCGCAGCGCGCAAACGAGCTACGTCCCTCGACACGAGCGGCAAGCGAGGTTTTCCCTGTTTCAATTGGCAACTCAACCCGTTCGAAAGTATTCGCAAGGACGAATTTTCCCGGAGAAAGGCAATAGGGCTGTTCTTCGGTAATAGTCTTATTTGTTGAATTTGGCCCAAACGTACTGGCAAATCTCCCTCGTCGCAGGTCAATGTTGATCGCGAGTCCATCATTAAAATACGAGACTTCACTACCTAAACGCAAATCGACTGCAGTCGTTGCATACGGACACTCCACGCCCAGATTGTCGTTCGGATCTCGGGGCCGAGGTTCCGGATCTATAATAAGGCGCCGTTCGTCCAGAGCGGCGAGCAGCGCGATGTTGGAGAGGATCATGCCGGAACGAGACTTGTTCGTTCGATTGGAATCGTGACCGGCTCCGACGTCGGCAGGGTCGCCCACGTAATTTCTCCGGAGTCGCGGACGCTGACGCGTACTTTCTTTTCATTTCTTTCGACGTCCTCCGCCGGAACGAAATACGAAACAATAGATCCGTCGCGCAACTTGACGATGATAACGACCTCATCTTTAAAATTGCCGCGCACGATTTGTTCACAGGAGAGCCAGCGATGCGTGGATTCCATAATTTATGTCTAATAAACTGCCAAGCGGGGGAAATTCGGCTGCATCGGCATTGCTACTAAAGTGCATGAATTATAATAAACGCCGATGACGCGGAAAATTATGCCGCGAATCGTTCGGTGTCAAGGTCCTGGCAGATTGCGCGCGTTTACCCGACGACCGGGGAGCGTTCACGTTGTCCCATGTTCCGCCAATGCCGACGGCATAATTGAAGAGACAATGCACCGACGCGCAAGCCATCACCTCGGCGCGTCAAATCTGTCTCTACGGCGTCTCTTCCGTCGAGCCGATTCCCTGCGACTTCGCACGCTCGATTTCGGCGCCCATGTGGCGGATGTCGCGGCCCTCGACGTAATAGATAACGTCTTCGGAAATATTCGTCGCGTGATCCGCGATGCGTTCGAGGTTGCGCGCGACTAATAATAAATGCAGCGCGCGCGTCACCGTTTTCGGGTCCTCGATCATAAAACATAACAGTTCGCGGAACAGTTGCTTATAAAGATTGTCGATTTCGTCGTCGCGCTTGCAGATTTCGTACGCGAGTTTCGAATTGCGCTGCACGAGGCTGTCGAGCGATTCGCGCACCATTTTTTGCACGAGCAGCGCGAGCCGCGGCAGATCGATATAGGGTTTGAGCGGCGGTTCCTGATTGATCACGGCCGCGGCCTGCGCGATGTTCACGGCGGAGTCGCCCATGCGTTCGAGATCGTTTACAAGTTTCATTACGGCCGCGATCAGCCGCAAATCCGTCGCCGTCGGCTGGTAGCGCGCGAGAATCGATAAACAATGTTCGTCGATTTCTTTTTCTAACAAATCGACTTCGATATCGGTGCGAATCACGAGTTCGCCGCGCGCACTGTCGCGGTCGACGAGCGACTTCATGCAATCGACGAGCATTTTCTCGACGAGGCCGCCCATCCGCAGGACGAGCTGCCGGACGGTGTCGAGATCGTGGTCAAGATGACGTTCCATGGATGCATGATGATAATGCACGAACGCCCGCGTTTCCCGCGGAAATGCAAGCGTTCATCATTTCTTAACAAAACCCCCGACCGCTCGCCTTCACGTCGCCCGGCGCAACACCAAAATCGGCGCGTGCGGGGGGCAGAAGGCGCGCATCGGAATGCAAACAACGCCGACGCCGCGGCCGACGAAGGCTAATGTTCGATCGCTACGATAAAAACCGTCGACGTAGCGGCCTTTTGTATGCGTTGAAATCGGCCGGATGCGCGGCGCGCGGATTTGCCCGCCGTGCGTGTGGCCGCTCAGCATCAGATCGATCTTCGCGCGCGCCGCGAGCGGGAGCGCGTCGGGCGTGTGCGAAAGCAGAATGTTAATTTTAGAATCGCGCGCCCGCGACCGCGCGCGTGCGAGATCGAAGCGTCCCGCGCCGCCGTCGTCGACGCCGAGAAAATTAACATGTTCGCGCCCGCGAACGACGGACGTCGCATCGTTAAGAAGCGTTTGCGCGCCGCCGTGCTCCAGATATTTGATAATTCTGCGCAAATCGCCGCTGTAGTGATCGTGGTTTCCCGGAACTGATAGAATGCCGTCCTTCGCATGTAAATATTTTAACGAATGCGCGACTTCGGCCGCTTCGTCCGCGTCATAATTAACCAAATCGCCGCCGAGGACCACGAGATCGGGTTTTTCCGCCGACACGCGCTGAAATAGTGGTTTTAATATTTCGGAACCGAGATACGGCCCCGCGTGAATATCGGATAGAAACGCGATTTTGTAGCCATCGAATGCCGACGGCAGTCCTTCGAGCGGAATATCCAAATGCGGAAGTCCCGCGCGCGCGATCTGGCGCGCGACCATCCGCCGACCTTGCGGCCGCATCATCGCCGCGAGCGCGCGCCACGAAACGCGCGCGGTCCGAAGCATCGCGTCGGGAATATGCGGAAATGCGCCGATGACTTCCGGATCGTCCGGGCCGAGCTCGGTGAAATGCGCCTGCGCGGCCTTCGCGCGTCGACTTCCCGCGAGCAAAATCCGGGCGCGCGAAAACATCGGGCGACGGATCGGGCGAACGGGACCGGACAATCGATGCATGTTTTACTTAATATGTGGGCGACGGAATGTGTAATCCACATCTTCGGCAAAACACGCGCCCGTAGCTCAGTAGGATAGAGCGGCGGTTTCCTAAACCGCAGGTCGGCAGTTCGACTCTGCCCGGGCGTACCAAAATCAGAAAGCGATCATAATCAAACGGAAAGCGCCGGCGCGCGCCCCGGCAAGCGGTCGACGAACGTGCGCGGTTCGATCGGGCGGCCGTCGGGGAAGCGGCGGGCTTCGCGTTTCGCGGACCAGAGCAGAATCGGGCCGACGGTGCGGTCGAGCCAGCGCGAGAAAAAGCCGAATTCGTTTTCCATGTCCAGTCTTAGTTTACGAATACGCGCGCTGACCGCCTGGTTCGAGTTTTTTAAGTATTTTTCCATCGCCCAGAGCGTGGCGCCGTAGCCTTTCGCGAGCTGGCGGCCCTCCTCGATGAAGCGCGCGCGGACGCGGGCGTCGGGATCGGATTTGTAGCGATTCCATCCGTTCCACATCGTACGGATAATGCGATAAAGACTCGGGCCGTTGCGTTCATAATCATAACGAAACGCATTGTCGAGGAGCACTTTGGATTCGTCGCGCGAAATCGCCGGATGTTCGAAGTTAAATTTATATTGTCCGTGGATGTCGGCGAGGTCGACGTCCGGCAGCAACCGTCCGGCGCGCGCGATCTCGGCATACAGTTCCGTTCCCGGCACGGGCGTGTAAAGCATGAATTGATGACATTCGGCCTCGTGCGAAACGGCGTAGTCGATTTCGCAGCCGACCGATTCCGGAGTATGATGTTCGAGGCCGACAATTGTCGAGCCGTGGACGCGGATGCCGTGGGCGCGCAGTTCGTTTGTCAATTGTAATGTATCGACGGAGGCGAGTTTGTTATATTTACTGTTCGGGGATTCGAGGCCGATCCAGACCCACGAGACGCCGAGTTCGACCAACTGGCGCATCGAATACTTGGCGATCGCGTTTGCCGACGAAAATACATAAAGCGACCACGCTTTTCCGCCCGCTTTCATACAATCGAGAAGTTCGAGCGCGCGTTTTTGATATAATAAGAAATTCTCGTCCATAATGAAAAAGCTGGAGACTCCGAGCGCCTTTTCCGCGTTCTCCATGACTTTAAACAATTCGGCGCCTTTTTCATAAAAATGCGTCACCTTTCCCTTGCCTCCAAAAAAAGCCGAGGTCGTGCAAAAGTTACATCCCATCGGACAACCGACGGAGCAGACGATGGTCGCGGCCGGCGCGCCGCCGCCGCGCGGAATGGGAATTCCCATCAATCGAAAACCGAAACTCGACGGAAGCGCCGGATGCGCGATCGGCGCCCCGGCATCTTCGCCGAGGAATTGTCGCATCCACCTCACGCCCTCGCCGCGGACGACGTAATCTGCGTCGACGAGATCGTTAATTTCCGGAATCGCGCACACGTGGCCGCCGACGACCACGGTGGACTTCGGCGAATGCACGCGGGCGAGCCGGCACATCTCGCTCACTTTCTTTACATTTGCGATAATTCCGGAAATGCCAATGATATCGTGGCGCCCTCCGGAGATTTCTTTAATATAACGATCGCGCGTCGGAAAATCGAGCAGCGTCGACGGCGCCGAAATATTATGTTGGATCAGTTGGATGCCCCACGAACGGTGCGACATGCGCAGCGAGAACGGCCCTTGCGCCCGCGTGACCTGGTTATGATACAATTCCATCGGATTGATGGAGCGGCTTCCGAACTCGTCGTCGCGCGAGAAGGGGCCGAATACGGATGTTAATAATACGTTTTTTCTGTTTCGAACTGCGCGGTGGTCATGCATGGAGTCCGTCAGCGTAGATATCGGCGGCGCGCATTGCACCAGCGCGCCCGCGGCCGTTATTGATAATTGTCGGTTCCGCGCGCCCGATTTTGACTTTTATGAAGCGCCAGGCTCGCAGCGGTTGCGTTTTGACAATTCGCCGTCGCCGAAAACGCCGCCGCCGACTCCGGCGCGGTTGCGACGGAATCGGCGGGATGTAAAATTACAAAAGTCTCGTGCTTACTTTCCGATCGATAATAATGGATTGTAGCTTCCGTCGGGTTCGACGAGCCAGCACCACCAGTCGGGTTTATTCTGATAGCGTTGAAAAACCACGTCGGCTTTTCCATCCTGTCCGGAAATGCGCAGCGCGCGGTAGCACCATGCGCCGTATCCGTAGCCTTCGTCGCCGACCCATGCGATTTTCCCGTCGACGCCCACCGCTTTCGGACAATTGCCGTCGTGCGAGATGACGTTGGCGGTGTTGGAAGCGATGAGACGCGCCTTCATTTGTAAGATCGTTCCGAGATCTGTATATTCCTTGGTTCCGTAGGCGATTAGATATCGTCCGAGGCGGTCGAGTCCGGCCGCTTCGAGGCCGTCCTGCCACGGAAACCAATAATCCACGGCGCCCAACTGGGGTTCGGGTTTGTAACCCTGCTGGCTCGGATCATAAATAAACCCGACGCCCGTCGGATAAATGGACGGAAGGACGGCGTTCTTGACCCAATCGAGAACGGCGCCCGCGTCCTGATCGTCGAGCAGCGCATTGTTAACACAGTCGACGGCGAAATCGAGAATGCGGCCGACCTCGCGGCTGCTGTGAATCGTTGTTTTGAAGTAATCCGTCCGCAACTGTCCGGCGACCATCGCCGCGTATCGCCACATGAAGGCTTTCGCCATGATCGCTTCGTTAGTGAACGCCGTGTTCGAGTTGTCGGTCGCGAGCGCGGCGAGGAATTTCAATGAAATGTGCTGCACGTCGTGGCCGACGACGATGCTTTTGTTATATGGAGAAATCCATCCCGAGAAAATCGGATCGTCAATATTCGGGTCCGGCGTCCAATCCCACGGGCGGCCGTAGCCTTTGCGCATGGCGTTCGGCGGATCCATATAAAAAATGGGCCGGTAGCCCGCATTTGTAAGAATAAAATTCGCCGCGGCCGGATATTTCGGACTGTGCGAATCGGGAACGAGATAATCCTGACGCCAGCCGAAATCCGGCTGGCCGCCCGTTTGACCCGGAAATAGCGCACAGCCCCATTCGTTCCAACCGGTCGATCCGGGCAACACGGCCAGGCCGTCGCAGTAGGCGCGGACAAAAGGATTCAAATCGAGATAGGCCGAAGAGTAAATAGCGGGGGGCGATACATTTCCGGATTCCGTTCCTTGTGTATCGATTTGGGCGCGGCGGCCGCGTCCCGCCTTTTTTAAGTTTCCTTTACCAAGACTGGCAATTCCCGGCGCGGACGATTTCTTAACATTCGGCGCCGTCGCGTCGCCGCCATGCGGTTTTGCAGCCTTCGGCGAGTGCGTTTGGTTTGCGGCAGCGCGGCCGGGGGTGTTAACAGTATGATTCAGCGCGCCGTGAATTTCTGAAAAAGTCAGAACCGCGGCGCCGGCCGAAATTGCAACAATCAATCCGCGGGACTTGATTAGTGAACGAGATGTGAGGGACATGGTTGTACTCAGGTTAATGCTTTGGGACGTGTCGTTGTCGCAATTCGAAACCCACTCGCCGCGCAATCCGAACAGGGAATGCCCGTCTCGCTCTTGTGTAGTTTTCATCACACTCTCGGCGACGCATAGCCAAATCAGGGTGCGGCGTCCGATGTGATCATCGTGGACAAAGAAAATAATTCGTTCAAAAAAAAGGCGGACCGACCAAGGACGCCACATTCAAACGAAACCCGAAGGACGGCTGGGCCTTCGAGTCGACTCATGACGGTCGCCCATGACTCGCAAGTTCCAAGGGCGGTTTCGCGCGCCCCCACATTGCGGGTTGGTTTCGGCTGCGAGTGTGCAACGAGCGAAATTCAAAGATAATTTCAACGCAAGTCGCCCACCCGAAAAAGTGTGTTATTATTGTCACACAAACATGACGGTTGGCGAATGATAAGAAACGCGCCTGCCTCGGCAGGTTGACACTTCTCGATTTGTTCAGTTCGATTGATGCTGTAACAGTCGTATCATTGACTTCCCCGGACGAATTCAAATATTCCCATGTACTTCGGCGAATGGCTGGCAAAGCGACGCGCTGATCTTGGATTGACCATTCGCGACATCGCGGAAGTCGTCGATGTGAACCCCGTGAAAGTTTCCGCGTGGGAGCGCGGCATGGAGGATCCGCCCTATGAAGTTCGCGATGCCTGTTGGGATGCGTTGAAACGCGACGGCGAGTTGCCTCCGCTCGATCCGCCGCCTTGCATGGCGTCGGATTTCAGACCGCCCGAGGCCGCGCGCCGCAAGAGCGCGCCGCGTACATGGCTTGAGGAATGGGCCGAAAAAAAGGGCACGACGCTCGACGAAGTATTAAAGGCATTCGGATTGAGCGCGACGCTTAAGTATCAATGGAGAAATGGCAAGATTCCAAGTTCTGGCACCGCTTGGAAGATCACTACATTTCTTGGAATTCCGAACGACGTCGCGAAAGCGAACGGTTGGAATCCAGGCGAAAATAATTAATATTACTTATTTTTTTCGTTATTTTAGACTCGCGACGCGCGTTTTGTGCGTTTCTCGAACGTGAAACCGTCGGCGACCGCGTCGATGACGACGTGATCGTTGCCCGCGGACTCGGCGTCTCCGGCCGCGCTCTCGGCGCGGCCGATTTCGCCCGCCAGAATTTTTGTAGCAAGTTCGTTTTGAATTCTGGACTGGATCAATCGGCGGAGCGGACGCGCGCCGTAGACCGGATCGAATCCATCTTTTGCGAGCCGGTCTCTCGACCGTTCCGTCAACTCGATGTCGATGCCGCGGTCCGCGAGGATTTTCGAAAGCGCGTTGATTTGTATATCGACGACTTTACGAATATCGGACTGCGCGAGCCGGCGGAATACAATAATTTCGTCGATGCGGTTCAGAAACTCGGGACGGAAATGTACTTTGATGGCTTCGAGCGAACGGCGCTTCTGCTCGGCGTCGGTCGGGACGGAGTCCTCCTGCGCGGCGGTGCCGAGGTTGCTGGTCATAACCAATATCGTATTCTTAAAATCGACGGTGCGGCCCTGCGAATCGGTGAGGCGGCCGTCGTCGAAGATTTGTAATAATACATTAAAAACGTCGGAATGCGCTTTTTCGATTTCGTCGAACAGCACCACCGCGTACGGCCTGCGGCGCACGGCTTCCGTGAGCTGGCCGCCGTCCTCGTGGCCGACGTAGCCGGGGGGCGCGCCGACGAGCCGGGAAACGGTGTGTTTTTCTTGATATTCCGACATGTCGAGCCGGACGATCGCACGCTCGTCGTCGAATAGAAAACTCGCGAGCGCTTTTGTTAATTCGGTTTTTCCGACGCCGGTGGGTCCGAGGAATAGAAAACTACCGATCGGGCGGTTCGGGTCCTGCAGCCCGGCGCGCGCGCGTCGGATGGCGTTCGAAACGGCCCGCACGGCCTCGTCCTGGCCGACGACGCGCTGCGCGAGGCGTTCCTCCATTTTCATTAGTTTAAGTTTCTCGGTTTCGACGAGGCGCGAAACGGGAATGCCCGTCCATTTGGATATGACGGCGGCGATGTCCTCGGGCTCGACTTCTTCTTTTAACATTCGCTTGGTCTTCTGAACTTCCTGTAATTTAGCTTTCGCTTTGTCGAGTTCTTTTTGTAATGTAGGAATCTCGCCATAAACGATTTCGCCGACGCGGTCGAGTTCGCCGCGGCGACGATGCTGCTTTTCGGCCTCCTTTGACGATTCGAGACGGCGTTTCAGATCGCCGATTTGTGTAATCGCCGATTTCTCCGCTTTCCAGTGCGCGCGGAGACCGGACGCCGTCTCGCGCTCGTCGGCGAGCACTTTTTCGAGCGTCTTGAGCAGACGGGCCGCATGCGGATCGTCTTTTTCGCGCTGGAGACCGCCACGCTCGATTTCTAATTGTTGTATCCGGCGTTCGACGGTGTCGAGTTCGGTCGGGAGCGAATCGATTTCGATACGCAGGCGCGACGCGGACTCGTCGATGAGGTCGATCGCTTTGTCGGGGAGAAAACGATCTGTAATATAACGATTCGACAGTTGAGCCGCGGCGACGAGCGCGGAATCTTGAATTCGGATTCCGTGGTGCGTTTCATAACGTTCCTTCAAGCCGCGCAGAATTGCAATCGTATCGTCGACCGACGGCTGCGAAACGTAAACGGGCGCGAAACGGCGTTCGAGCGCCGCGTCTTTTTCGACGTGCTTGCGATATTCGTCGAGCGTCGTGGCGCCGACGCAGCGTAGTTCGCCGCGCGCGAGCGCCGGTTTTAGTAAATTCGCCGCATCGACGGCGCCCTCGGCCGCGCCCGCGCCGACGAGCGTGTGCATTTCGTCGATAAATAATATTATTTCGCCGGCGGTGGATGTTACTTCTTTCAAAACCGCCTTGATGCGATCCTCGAATTCGCCGCGGAACTTCGCGCCCGCGAGCAGCGAGCCCATGTCGAGCGCCATCACGCGCTTGCCTTTTAAACTTTCGGGCACGTCGCCCTCGACGACGCGGCGCGCGAGCCCTTCGACGATGGCCGTTTTGCCGACGCCCGGTTCGCCGATGAGCACGGGATTATTCTTAGTACGCCGCGAGAGTACTTGAATGACGCGGCGGATCTCGTCGTCGCGGCCGATGACGGGATCGAGCTTGCCTTTGCGGGCGAGCTCCGTGAGATCTTTAGCATATTTTTCGAGCGCTTGATATTTGGATTCCGCGTCCGGATCGGTCGCGCGATGGGGTCCGCGAATATCCTTAATTTGCGCGCGGACGTTGTTCTTATTGATTCCAAATTCTTTAAAAACGCCCGCGAGCGCGCCTTTCTTGCGCTCGACCATCGCGAGCAGCAGATGTTCGACGCTGACGTAATCGTCCTGAGACTCGCGCGCGCGATCGAACGACGCGTCGAGCGTCTCTTTAAGATCGGTCGAAATATAAATTTGACTTTCGGCGCCGTGAATCGCCGGAATGTTTGTAATTAACTTGTCGACCGCGGCGCGGACGGCCGCGGGGTCGGCGCCTAGTTGTAGCATCAACTTGGGCGCCACGCCGTCCTGCTGGTCGAGCATCGATAACAATACGTGCTCGTTTTCCAATTGTTGATGATGCCGCGACGCCGCGAATTTCTGCGCGGCCTGAAGGGCTTCCTGGGCTCGAATTGTAAGTTTATCGAATTGCATGGTGTTTATTTGAAGACTTCGAATCCGAAGGCTTCATTTACCCCCGTACAACGCAATCGCGGTGCCGGCCTGTTTGCCCTATGAGAGGCCGCGGCGCACGCCATTTTGGCAGCCGCTTTTCGGCGCGAACGGCTGCAAAAAAGGGCGCAGCCGCGACCGCGCCCCTTCGAGATACTTATGAAATTTTTGCTAGTAAGCGAAGTACTCGGCTGTCGGAAACACGGCGGAGTTGCCGCCGGATTCGATGCCGCCGTAGAGGAAAATGCGTTCGGAATCGTACGAAAGCGCGGCGTAGTGGAACGCGCGCTCGTGATTCATCATTCCGATGTTCGTCCACGCCGATCCGTTAAAACTATCGACGTCTTTCGTTACAACCGGAAAAAATATGTTTCCGGCGGCGCCGCCTGTAATTGCAATATTACCGTTGGGAAGCAGCGTGGACATGTGTCCGACGCGGGCGCCGAGCAACGACGGCGGATTCGACTGCCACGCGTTCGCGACAGGATCGTAAATGGATACATCGGCGAGCGCGTTCAGCGTGAGCGACGCAATATTACCGTTCGCGCCGCCGGAAATCATAATTTTACCGTTGGCGAGCGTCGACACGGTCGAAAGCGCGCGCCCGGTTCCGTTCAGCGCCGCGATCGATTGCCACGAATTCGTCGTCGGATTGTAAAGGGCCGCGGTCGTCGTAAAAATCGGAATACCAAGAAAAGATCCGGCTCCCGTGCACGCGAGAACTTTACCATTCGAAAGCAGCGCCGCGGAAATCCCCGTCCGTTTCCACGGCATCGCCGCGGCGGCGCTCCAGGTTCCCGTCGCCGGATTATATATTTCGCACGAATCGGTCGCGCTATTAACAATTGCGAGCGCCGCCTGCGTCTGGCTTCCGCTCGCGTCGACGGCCGTCGAGCCGCCGAGCACCATCACGCGGCCGTCCGAGAGTTTGACCATCGAATGAAAATAACGTTTCTGCGCCATCGAACCCGTGGTCGTAAATGTATTCGCGTTCGAATCGTAAATTTCGGCCGACGTCAACACATTGTTTAAATCATCGTTTCCGCCCGCGACCAATACGCGCCCGTCGTTCAGCGTCTGCGCGCGGTGAAAGCTGCGCTCGATACTCATATTCGGAATCGACGGATCCGACGTGATCGTTTGTAACTTTCGGGCGAACAATTCGACCGACTTTAGATAGGTTCCGCCCGACAGCGCGCCGTCGTTTCCGCCGAAGATCACTTGGTTTCCGTTCGACAGCGGTGCCCCTGGCATGAACGCGCGCGACCGGACGGGTTTGCCGACGGTGTCGACCGCCGCGCCGTGGCCGGGCGCGACCACGATCACGACGTCATTGGATAATTCATCAATAAAAAACGGAAATCCCGGCGCGGTGAACGCCTGGCAATATACATAATATCCCTCGAATCCCGCATAAACATTCTGAAACTGCCAGACGGGATTTGTAGCAGGCAGCGTTCCGATGCCCGCCGGATAAGAAAACATCGTCACGTCGAGATCCCAGCTGCGCGGATCGTTGTCGCCGGTCAGAAAGTTAATCGGCAGCGGACCCATCGTGTCGGCGAGGCCGATCACCCAGTACTGTCCGGGGTTGCCGCCCGTAACTGTAAAGTTCCAATTTTCATTCATAATGCCGCCGCTCACGTCGAGCGTGAGTTGCGCTCGCGCGGACGGCGCCGCGAAGGCGAGAGAAACGGCCAAAGCAAGGATTGCGGGTGCTGTGCGCATACAATGTCTCTGCGAAAAAAGGGGACGCGTCAAGCGTACGCGGCGCGCGCGCTTTTCGCCACGGCCTGCGAATGCGGGCTGTTAAGATTCATACATGTACGAACCGCAGTCCACGCCGCTGCTGCCCCCCGATACGTTTCGCGGAAAAGTTGCCATCGTCACGGGCGGCGGCACCGGTCTCGGCCTCGAAGTTTCGCGCGCGCTCGGACGCCTCGGCGCGAACGTCGTCGTGATGAGCCGCGACGCGGAACATCACAAGACAATTCTGGACGACGGCGCGCGAGAGGGGTTTTCCGTTACTTCGCGCACGCTCGACGTGCGGGAGCCCGACCGCGTCGCCGAGGCGTTTCTCGAAATTGTAAAGAGCCACGGCAAAATTGATATATTAATGAACAACGCGGCCGGCAATTTTCTGTGCCCGGCCGAAAAACTCCGCGCGAAAGGCTGGCGCGCCGTCATCGACATCGCGCTTTCGGGCGCGTTCTATTGCGCGCAGTCGGCGGGGCGGCATATGTTAAAACGCGGCGACGGAGTTATTGTTAATGTCATCGCGACGTACGCGTGGTCGGGCATGCCGAATGTCATCCATTCGGCGGCCGCGAAAGCGGGACTCTGGGCCGTGACGCGCACGCTCGCGGCCGAGTGGGGGGCGCGCGGCGTGCGCGTGGTCGCGATCGCGCCGGGCGCTTTTGATAGTAAAGGCGCCGAGCAGAATTTATGGCCCGACGCGGCGCAACACGAGGCGATCCGCCGCACGATCCCCGCGGGGCGATTTGCCACAACTTTTGAAGTCGCGCAGGCGATGGCCTACCTCGCGTCGCCTTGGGCGCATTACATGAACGGTTGTTGTTTAACGATGGACGGCGGCCGCGAGTTGCCGAAAGGCCTCGGAGAAACGCCCGCGGAATCTTAATAGTTATTTATTTTTACCGATCCGCAACGTTTGAATTTCGTACGGGCGGAGCGAAATGCGCGCCTGGATTTGTGCATTAGCCGCCCCGGGACCCGGCCGCGGCGTGATGATTTGTAAAGGTTCGCCGACTGAATCCTCGAGAAAATTCACCGGCGTCACGGCGTCGGCCGCGACCGACGATAACATATTTCCGGAGGCGGCGGCCGCCGAATCTTGATAATAACGGACGATCAGCGCGTCGGAGTCCTCGGCGCGCTTCATACAAGTGGGAATCGCGTCGGGCAGGCCGTCGAATTGTATAAACGACCGCGTCGCCGCGAGGACCTCGCCGCGCCGGTCGCCGGCGAAACCGTTCACGGTATTGTGCAATACGGGCATCGCGACGAGCGGATGATTCAATTCGAATCCGAGGCGTGTCGCAAACGAAGGTTTCGCGCCCGCGGACAGCGGCACGAGCGCGCAATGGATCGATTGTGTATATTGATCCGGCGCGGGATCGGGCTCGGACGACGCGCGGACCAATGTTAATCTTAATTCTCCGTCGCGCGTCGCCGAATATCCATGTTTATGATCGTTCAACAGCGCCGCGCCGCCGCGCGGACCCGCCGCCCACGCCCACGTGAGGCCGGCCGCGTCCTCGCCGTCCGCGGGACGGACCACGTCGGCGAACGGCGTCGAAAACCGCGCCTCGAATTCGGCGATTTCGGGGGCGCCCGCGACGGGGAATATTAATCTTAACAAAGGCGAGGTCGAACCCGGCGCGCCGAATTCGTTCCAATCGATTCGGACGTCCATGTCGATCTGTGATTTTCCGCTCTCGAGCCGGACGCTCTCGTGAATTGTAGATTTGCCGAATTTTCGCTCAATGATTAATTCGCTTTTCAGTCCTCCGTCGGCGACGACGCGGACTTCGGCGGCGGTCACGGGCTCGTTTTTTTGTATTTTACCGATCTCCCACGCGCTCATTCCGTGCGGATCTTCATAAAAAACCTCGATGCGGTTGCCGTTGCGCCCGCCGGTCAGAATCTCGCGTTTTTCGCCCGACGATTTCGTTTCCTCGACGCTCCTGAATTCGCCCGTTTTTCCGTCGATCGCCACGCGCAGGAATTTATTGGATAATATAAATAAATCGCCGCGCGCGACGCAGCTCGTGCCCTCGATCGGCAGTTTTCCGGGGCCCGCGGTTTCGGCGGCGTCCCATTTCAATCGAAAGACTTTATATCCAAACGCCGGGACGTCTTTTGCAATAAATTGAACGGGAGGCCCGCCGGCAGCGAGCGCGTTGCCGTCCGCGTCGAACACGCGCGGGACGCCTGTCGTATTCTTTATTTCTACAGTTACAAGCTGGTCGCGGTTCCATCCACACGGATTGAATACGATGAGCCCGGCGCCTTCGCCCGAATCGTCTACGCGATAAGATATATGCCGCGCCGCCGAGAGCTGGAGCCAGTTTGCATATTCGATCACATGATGCAATTGAACGTGCGACAATTCATAACTATCGTGAATGCCCGATCCGGGAAGCGTATCATGATGATGATTCCATGCCACGGTCTTCCACGCGCGCGCGAGATCGGCCGCGGGGTACGGGAAACCCGACTGCGCCGCCATCGCGGCGAGCGCCTCCGCCGAGTCGAGCGCGGCCTGCGCGTCGTTGTTCAATTGTTTCATATCGCCGTGCGTCGTATAACATCCGCGGAAAACCGGATTTAACTCTTCCTTGACGACCGGAAGTTTCTCGAGATTCTTTTCTTTACATAAATCGAAGAACTTGCGCGCGGTGCCGAATTTTACAGTTGGACGGCCCGGCGCGTCCTTCCAGGAATTCGCTTTTTCGATTTGTTCGCGCGTCGGGCCGCCGCCGTGGTTGCCGACGCCGTAGACCCAGATGAGATTCTTGAGGCCGGTTTTATCATAAAAATCGAGCAGTTCCGTCACGAAACTATCGTTAACATCGCTGTTGTACCATGATCCGGAGGCGGGCTCGTCGAACGCGAGCACGCGCGAGCCGTCGGGCGACTCCCACCAGAACAACGGCAGTTTTTTTCCGCCCCGGCAAAAATAGTAAGAATCGATGCCGCCGAGTTTTAGTATTTGTGGCATTTGGCCAGTGTGGCCGAACGTGTCGGGCTCCCAGCCGACCGTCGCGATTCGGCCGAACGCGCTCTTAAAGTATCGCTGCCCATATAATAAATGTCGCGCGTGGGATTCGCCGGAAATCATATTGGTGTCGCCCTCGCACCAGCGGCCGCCGACGAATTCGAACCGGCCCTCCTTCACGCGGCGCGCGATGTTCGCAAAAAGATCCGGATACTGCTCCTCGATTTTTTCGTAAAGTCCGGCGCTCGATTGCGTAAATGTAAAATCAGGATATTCGTCCATGAATTTGCATACTTGCGCGAACGTCGAGCGCGAAAAATCGAGTCCCTCGGGCCATTCCCAAAGCCACTGCAAATCGATGTGCGCATGGCCGACCAGATGGCCGCCGTATTGTTGCATCAACGGATGCGCGTGGTCGAGGTGCCCGCGCTGTTTGTGTAATAATTCATGATATTCCGCCGCCGTGCCCTTGAATTCGTCCGGAAGCGGCACGCCCGCGAGCCCGTCCTTCAGTTCGTCGACGATGTCCTGTCGGTTTTCGGCTTTCGCGAATTTCGACGCGAGATCGAATTCGGATTTTAATGTTTCGCGCGCATAATACAATTCCTCCTTCGCTTTTTTATCAATGATGATTTTTTCCAATTCGGGACCCGTCTTGACGGAGGCGCGCGCCACCTGCGCGCAGAGCACGCGTTCGCTGTAGCCGTTTCGAAAGTCGAGATGCGCGACTTTCGGCCGCCCGTCGTCATAAATTATAATCGAGCCGCCGTCCGCGCGCTCGATTTTGATATTATCGATAAATTGGATATAATCGCCCTTTTCGTCGCCTTCGAATTGAACGTCGAATTGTTTCGATTTTTGTCCCGCGAGACTTGCGAGGTCGATCGTGCGCTTTAGCCATTTTCCGACGGCGTTGGTCAATATCGTATCGCCGTGCGCGCCCCCGCCGGACGCGTCGGCGGCCCCGCTGTCGCGCAGGCAGCCGCCGCCTTCGCAAATGATGTCGAGCCCTCCTTTCGGCGACGGATTTCCGGGGTGGAGGAATATTTCATAACTAAGTTTGTCGCCCGCCTTGAATTCGATTTCGCGGTCCGAAATCGTATAATAAACGAAATAGTTGCCGCCGGGATTCGCGAGATTGCGCGCGACGAGGAGAAGCGCCGTGTCCTCGTCGTGACGGGGGACGGCCGCCGCGAGCGCAAGAATTAATATAAACGAAGCTGGATTCATCATGATTATTTAACCGGAAACGAATGCCGGTTTTTTCCTGGTTGTAATATCGATCGCCATTGCGGCCGGTCGGGTAATTTTACCAATACGGGTAGTTCGGTTTCCAATGCCCACGACAGTTCCGGCGGATTGTCGCCCTCGCCGTCGCGCAGTTCGAGATCGCCCTCGGGTACGGGAATGCGCACGCGCCAGCCGCGCGCGAGAAGCGCCCGCGGCTCGATATGTAATAAACCGTTCCAGTCGCGATCGATGCCGAACATGCCGTGAAAAACCGCGCCGACGAAATCGGAATTCCATAATTGCGGCGCGTTGCGCAGCGGTTCGCCCGTTTCGCCGTCGAGGCATTCGTTCGGCATCGAGCCGCCGGATTGTAACAAATCGTATCGGGCGACTAATTTTAATAATTCGATTCCGTCGGACGTTCGCCCCGCGCGCAGGCGCGCCCACGCGTCCGCGTAATTCAACCACGGCCAGACGGCGCCATTCGTAAATTCTCCGGGTCGGTGCCCGGCGGCGGCCGGACGATACGGATAGCTCTCGCGGATTCCCGCGGCTCCGCGATTCGCTTCGAGCGAGTCGAATATTAAATTTATACGTTCGCGCGGCACGACGTCGAAGAATATACCGACGATCTGATCTTCATTAACGATCTTTTGATTACGAATCGCCGCCGTTTCGGCGGGCGCCGATTCCGACGCGCCGCGCCAGCGTTCGCAGTAGTATTTTCCATTCCAGAGCCCTCCCGCCTCGAAATTCCCGTCGACCGTCCGCGTCGCCCGCTGCAGCCGTTTTTCGAATTCCATGACCGCGCTCACGTCGTCGCGGCCGAGTTTCATTACTTCTATCAATTGCGTCAGCGCCGCAATATAAACAAAAGCCGCGTGCGGCGAATATTTACGTTCGGAAATGCCCGGCAGATCCTTCCAATCGCCCCAGCGCGAATGCATGTCGGGCACGCCGTCTCCGTCGCCGTCGCGCGAATTCAGCCAGATCGCCGCGCCTTTCAAGTTCGCCGCGATTTTAGATAAAAACTTATGATCCTGATTCCATTTTGCATAACGGAACGCGCGAAGCATTGCATACGCATTGGTGTCGACGTCGTCCTCGCGGTCGGAATTCGGCAGAACGCTCGTCGGAATTTTTCCGTCCGCGCGTTGTTCGCCGAGCGCCTCCTCGATCATTTTTTGTTCAAGATCGGGAAACAGTAAATTATGCAAAAACGTCCCCCAGTACGCGTCGCGCTGCGTCATCTCCGAGTAGGCCATGACGGAAACCGCTCCCCCGGTCGACACTTTTGTCAATTGAACCGCGTTCGCGCAATATTGACGAAACGCGGCGTCGATTTTCGGATCGCCCGTCACGGGCAGCCATTGATCGATCAGCGAAGTCTCGCGATAAATAACATTAAAATTCTTGAGTCCGCTCAGCGCGAGTTCGTTCGAATTCGGCCAGTTGCCGGGATCGGTCGAACCGCGCGCCGTCCGCGGCGACTGCGCAAAACAGTAATGAATTTCGCGCGTCTCGCCCGGCGCGAGTTTAATTTTCGAAGTCCAGAATTTAATAAGATTGCCTTCGAAACGCCCCGACGGCGCCTCCGTGCGGACGGAGACGCGTTCGCCGTCGAATCCCGAGTACGCAATGCCGTCCCGATCCTCGGCGGCGACGTTCAGCGTCGCGCCTTCGAGCGCGAACCGCCAGACAATCTCAATATTACGTTCGCGATCCGATTTATTTGTAATTTTGAACGCCGCGAGCCCGAGCGGCGCCGCGGGCAGGTACGGGACGCCGGCGCGCGCGACCGGACAAAACGATTCGAGGTCGATTTGTATATTACTGATCGCCGGATTCGCGTAGCTGGCCCGCGAAAATGGCCACAGCCGCCGGACTTCGCCCGATAACATATCCGGCGCGGCGATCTCGACGTCGCCTTCGCGAAACGCGAGGCGCCCGAGCATCGACTCCTCGAACCAGAGCCCCGACGCGGCCGGATTGCACCAAATGCGCGCGGGAAATTCGCCGTCGGACGCGAGTTCCATGGCCATCGCAAAATTAGCATTCGCGAAACCGCCCGCGCGGCGGGTTCTCAATTTTAATAATTCGGCGGTCTCGGGACCGAGCGTGAGCCGGTGAAATCCGCTCCGCATGCCGCCGTCGCCGCCTTCGTCGAACACGCGGATGGCAATTGTATTTTCTCCCGAATGTAATAATTCCCGCGGAATTTTATAAACGCGTGTTCTGCCCCACGCGACTTTGGTATTCGGCGGAAACACTCCGGTGCCGCCGATGCGCGTGCCGTTTATAAAGACTTCGTCGGCGTCGTCGATCGTGCCGAGTTCGAGCATCGCGTCGGTCGACGGAGCCGAATCTAAAGAAAAACGCCGCCGGTACCATGCGAAGCCGTCCAGTTGTTCGAATCCCTGCTCCTCCCACGAAGCGCCGGTTTTGATCGCGATCCATTTTGAATCATCAAAATCGGGCCGCGTGAAACCCAATCCCGTGCCGGCGTTCTCCGTATCGGGATGAAAACGCCAGCCGTCCTCCATCGAAATCTGCTGCGCGGCGAGGGTCCCCGCGAACGGCCAAGTCGCCGCGAGCCACGCCGCCGCCGCAAAGATTCTGTGGGGATTGCGCATGTGCCCGAATTATGCGCGAAAACCATCGATTTCACTCCAGGTCCGAGTCTGGGGCGCCGATCGCGGCGCCCTCGGGTTCGGCGATCGTGTTCTCCGCCACTCTTTCCGCGGACGCCGATAAACGTCAGATTGTGAATGTGAATTCCAAAGTTCCCCATCGATTGCAGATTTCGCCCGCCCGCGCGGCCGCGCCGGTTTTTTATATTATATTAATTCTGGCGTCGAGTGCCGGATGTAACAAACAGGAGGAAGCGAATGCCAAACCTCCGGAAGCGGCGGCTTCGCGATCCGGCCGCGCCACATCCGAAAGCCAGCCCGCCGTCGATGCAACACAAGGGCCGTCCGCGAATCCGCAGAATCCTAACGATCCGGGCGCGCAACTCGTGACTCCCATTTCGGAACTTCAGGGAATCGTCGCGGAAATTCACAAATCCGCGCCGCCCGGCACCGGAAACATCGCCGACGCGGCCGCGCGCAATCACTTCCTTTCGAGCCGCGACAAACTTTCGGATTTTATCAAAAAATATCCCGGATCGGACGAATCCGAATATGCACATATTCTCCGCGCGACGTTATCGATCGCCGGGAGCGCGACTGGCGAAGCGACCGTGGAATTGCGCGAAGTCATGGAGAGACTCGGCGACGCCGTCACCGGAAAACGCGCGGCGCTTCGCATGGAGGGGCTCGTCTGGCTCGCGCAGACCGATCCGCCGAGCGCGCGGAAGTATTTAAAACAAATTATCGATTCCAAGACCGATTTTTCGCGGCGCGCGCTCAAATTGTATCGTTTGGCCGACGCGTTCGAATTATTAAAAATAGGCAGTCCGCTCCCGCCGTTCGCGGCCGTCGGAATGGACCAAAAGCCGATTGTTAATGATACGATTCGCGGAAAAGCCGCGCTCTTTTATTTTTGGTCGAGCGCCGTCAAGGATTCGCTCGACGGCATCAAAACGCTTCGAAAGTTAAATAAAGAATCGGGCGGAAAGGATCTCGAGATCATTAGCGTATGTCTCGACGGCAAGGAGATTCGCTCCGTTCCCGGCGGAGGCGAACCGATGGGCGAAGGCGCCGACGCCGTCCGGCGGTTTGTCGATGAATATCATATTCCGGGATTGCAAGTTTACGATTCTTCGGGTTACGACGGCATTCTGGCGGAGACGTTCGTGATCAACGTGACTCCGGGTTCGGTGCTGGTCGACAAGAACGGCGTCGTCAGAGGCCTCAATGTCCCCGTCGCGGAATTATATACAAAAACGCGCGACGCGATCGAGGGCCGTTGAACGCGAGCGCCGCCCAGCCGGACGACGCCGACCGCGTTTTATATTATCACGATCGGACAAAACACATGCCGATGCGGTTCGCGCGTTCGGCCGGTTACCTCGATTGGGACAATCAACCGGATCCTTTCCGGCGATTCGAGGGCGCCGAAACGTTATTATTACCATTGAACCGCGCGGACGACGGTCCGGCGTACGACGATCTGTATATTCATGACGGCGCGGTACGGCGGCCGCTCGACGCCGCGAGTCTCGGCCGTTTTTTCGAGCTTTCGCTTGGAATTACTGCGTGGAAAAGTTATCAAAGCGCGACGTGGGCGCTCCGCGCGAATCCGTCGAGCGGAAATCTGCATCCGACGGAGTGTTATTGTATAATTCCGGAAAACGCTGGCGCCGGCGGCACGCCGGGGGTTTTTCATTATCGAAGCGACCTGCACGCGCTGGAACGGCGCCGCTCGATGGAGCGCGGAACATTCGACGCGTTGCTCGCGCCGTTCGGTCGAGCCGGATTTTTCGTAGCGTTGACGTCGATTCACTGGCGCGAATCGTGGAAATACGGCGAGCGCGCGTATCGTTATTGTCAGCACGACGCTGGCCACGCGATCGGTAGTTTAAGATTCGCCGCGAAGTGCCTCGGCTGGCGTCTCGCCGCGCTGCCGAACGTTAGCGATGCCGAAATTGAAGATTTGTGCGGTTTGAATCGCGGCGCGGATTTTAAAGAAGCGGAGCGCGAAGCGCCCGATTTGCTCGCATTTGTCGACGCGGGCGCGCCCGCCGACGCGGAGATTGCGACGGACGCGGCGCTCGACGAAAATGTAATATCACAAATTCGCGCGGCGCGCTGGTCGGGGACGGCGAATCGATTGAGCGCCGACAGGATCGAATGGGAGGTCATCGACGGCGCGAGCGCCGCCGCGCGCCGCGGAAAATTACAAATCCGGATTCCGCCCGCGGGCGCAAGAGCCGCCGCGGAGGCGCGAGTGGACGATAACGATCTTCCGCGCGCGGCCCGCGTGATTCGCGCGCGCCGCAGCGCGACGGCGTACGATTCGAAAACTACAATTTCGCGCGAGCGATTCTTACAGATCCTCGCGCGGACGCACCCGCGCCCCGGCGAGCCTCCGTTCGACGCGATCGAAGGACTCACGACCGGCGGCGCCGCCGCGCATCTCGCGATTTTCGTTCATCGCGTCGACGGTCTCGAGCGCGGACTCTATTTGTGCATTCGAAACCCGGCCGCCGCCGACCGCCTGCGCGGCGCGATGCGGCCGGCGTTCGATTGGCGCCGCGTCGACTCGCCTTTCGATTATTTACAATTATACTTACTAAAATCGGGCGACATGACAGCCATCGGTCCGGCGGTCAGTTGTAATCAGGACATCGCCGGGCAGGGGACATTCAGTCTCGGCATGATTTGCGAATTCGAACCGCGCATCCGCCGCGACGGCGCGCATGTTTATAGATATATTCATTGGGAAGCCGGGCTTGTCGGGCAGGCGCTCTATCTCGAATGCGAGGCCGCCGGCATTCGGGGCACGGGCATCGGTTGTTTTTACGACGACGAAATGCATGGATTTCTCGGCCTGCGAGGCCGCGATTTCCAAACGATATATCATTTCGCGGCCGGAGGCCCCGTCGACGACGCGCGATTACAAATAAAACCCGCGTATCCCGAAGATCGTTATCGATCCACCGAATCCGGTTTTACTTAATTTTCGCCGGCGGCAGCGGCGTCGGATGCAGGACAATGGTTACATCCTTCGTCGTTTCGTTCGACGACGGAAGCAGGACCTCTTTGATTCCCGCGAGGAACGGCGCGAACGGCTCTTGATCGATATAAATAACGGCGTCTTCGATCGGCGTCGTCGTGAGCGTCATGGAAAATTTTCCGTCGCCGTCGGATCGTTTAAAATCGGAAACCGATAGATCGCTCCACTGCCATTCGTGGCGCATGCAAATCGTAACCGTAACATTCATCACGGGTTTGCCCTGCTCATCTGTTATTTTACCGTTGACGACGATCGGTTTGCCGACGCGAATCTCCGCGCACGCCGCGGCCGTCGCGGCGCGCCACGCGGGCGAGTAACCGTGCGCTTCGACTTTAATAATCGCTTTTTCGAGCGGGACGTTCGTCGTCGAAATTTCGAACGAGCCGTCTTTTTCTGTATGAATCGTCTCGCGATCGAACGCGAATCCCGCCGAAAATGCATATTCCGTCGGCATGAGCGTCACGATCGCGTCTTCGACCGCTTTTCCCGTCGCGTCTTCGACCACACGGCCGCGAAACGCCTGTGCGGTTTCGAGTTGAAAATCGAGCGTTCGCGTTTCGCCGGAGCGAAATTCGGTCGGTCCCACGGCGGTCGATTGAAAATCGCCCTCGTCGGATTTCTTGCAACAAATATAAATATCCTGAAGCGGCAGCGTTTGTAATGTTAATTTATATTCTCCGTTTTCGTCCGTCTCGGCCTCCTCGGGCGACGCGTCCTTCCACGGCCCGAACGATGGAAGAGCAACCACGGTGGCGCCCGGCAGCGGCGCACCGCTCGATTTTATTGTTACTTTTCCCTGAATGGTGGCATGCGCCTGGACGACCAGATTACACTCGACGGCCGCATCGTTATATTTATGTAAAGAATTGAATCGTACAAATGATGGCGCGTAGTTCCCGGGCTCGGCCGGCGCTTTGCCGCCCGGTCCGACGACGCCGTTCCACGTCGTGGAACCCGTCCAGCCGGGCAAAAGTGCGCGGCCGTAGCGAACTTCATATTTGCCCGATTCGTCGACGTCGCCTGAATTTAACAAATCTCCGGTGGCGTCGCGCAGTTCGACTTCGAGACCCTCCAAGTGGACTCCCGCTGGAATTGTAACTTTACCGAAAAGCACGACAGGGTCGTCGGAAGCGTCGGCGGGAATGAATTTCGACGTCTCGACGCGCTGGCGCATACCCGGCCGCGACGTCGGACCCGATTGCACCATGGACGCGCCGCCGTGCTCGCCGCCCCCGCGATTCGTTGGCGTCGCGGAATTCTTGACATCCGGACCTGCACCGCTCTGAGGGGGTCCCTGCATGAAGACGACAAAAAGAACGGCGAGGAGGCCGATTATTAATATCGAGACGCCGAGGGCTCTGGGGTTCATTGACTTGCGGTGATGGCGGGTTTCATTCGCTATGGACGGCCGACAGCATCGCTCAACGTTGGCACTCGATGAAACGGAATTCGCAAAGTCCTTGCTTGCTCAATTTTGAGGGTCGACGTAATAGACTGTTTGACCCTCGTTAACCATTTACCCTGAATTCAATCCTTGCAGCAACGCGAATCGTTGCAGTCCTATGCGTTTATCTACTCTGAAAGCGTTTTGTGCAGGTATCGCCTTTGCGATGACCGCAAGTTTTGCGAACGCGCAGACGACGCCGGTGAAGACCGTCCTGTTCGCAAACGGTTTCTCTTCACCCATTTACGTCGCCGCGCCACCGAATGACTTCGACCATCTTTACGTCGTGGAACGCGCGGGAAAGATCAAGTGCATCGACGCAAAGACGGGCGCGCTTCTGTCGACGTTCTTGGATATTACAAGTTTGACGTCGACCACGGGCGAGCGAGGCCTTTTGTGCATGGCCTTTCACCCGCAATATGACATTAACGGATCGAACAAAAAGTTCTATCTGTATTATACAAATACTGCCGGAAATATCGTGATCGCCAAGTACGACGCGAGCACCGCGACGACGGCGAATACGGTTGCAACGATTATTATTACAGTCAATCACCCGTCCTTCTCGAATCACAACGGCGGATGCGTAAGATTCGGTCCCGACGGATTCTTATATTTCGCGCCGGGCGACGGCGGCAGCGAGAACGATCCGAGCAATAACGGCGCCAATATTAATGTTCTGCTCGGCAAAATGCTCCGAATCGATGTGGATAATCCGAGCGGCGGCAATCAATACGGCATTCCCGCGACGAATCCGTACGCGTCGATGGGCACCGGCATGAAGGAAATATATTTTGTCGGCATGCGCAACGTCTTCCGATTCACATTTGATAGGAATACGGGCGATATGTATATGGGCGACGTCGGTCAGAACGCTTGGGAAGAGATCGATTACTGTTCCGCGTCCTACGTCCCGACTCCGGGCACGCCCCGTCACTACGGCTGGCGTTGTTTCGAGGGTTTCCACCAGACGAGTTACTCGGGCTGCGTTTATCCAAATGCCTATCCCGGTTTCACAACCGTTTTCCCGATTTCGGAATATGCGCATGCGGGTCCCGCCGCGGTCATGGGCGGAACCGTTTATCACGGTTGCGCGCTTCCCGATTGGCGCGGTCAATACTTCTACGCGGACAATTCGACGAGCAAGATCTGGACATTTAAATATACCGGAACGGCGAGCCCGCCGATCACCGACCGCACTTCACAATTCGCACCGGGCGGCGGTCTTGGAATCAATAGTATCACCGGTATTTGTGAAGATGCCTCGGGCGAATTGTATTTTATCGATATGAACGGCGGCGAATTGTTCAAATTCGTTCCGCAGAGCCCGCCCGTGATCGTCGGCGTTTCAACCTACGGTTCCGGCACGAACGGCTGTTCGGGCGCGCATGCGATCGGCGTCAACTCGACTCCATGCGTGAATAATAACATTTTCAAAATGACGGCGACGAACTGCCCGCAGAGCACGCTCGGTCTCGCGATTGTTACAGATCAGCAGGATCTGGTCGGTTCCGATCCGTTCAGCATCGGCGTCACGTTCCTCGTCGGTTTCGGCGGCTCGAACGTGATCCCGCTCGACGCGACGAGCGACAACCTCGGCAACGGCACGGTTCCGGCTGCGATTCCGAACAGCGCCTTCCTCGCGGGACAGACGTTCTTCGGTCAGACCTACTGGGTCTGGTCGCCTTCGACGTGCACGCTCCCCGGTTTCAATGTTTACAATATGAGTTCGTCGAACGGCGTCGCGTTCACGATCCAGCCGTAAATCGACAAAAAAGATTCTTTATGACGGGCTTCGGCTGTGCCGGAGCCCGTTTTATTTGATACGGCCTCGTTGGCGTCCGTCGAAAGGCGTCCGTCGAAAATGGTTCCGCGGCCAGGACTCGAACCCAGAATCGGAGAACCAAAATCTCCCGTGTTACCAGTTACACCACCGCGGATTCCGAAAGGGATTCTGGCGAGAGGCCGCACGTTGGGCCGACTCGCGAATCCCCTTCGCCCATAGAATCCACAAAAATGATTCGAAATCAAACCCTGCTCGTGTTGGCCTTGCTGTTGGCCGTGTTCGGAGTTGGATGCCGGGCCGCGACGGTCGATCCGCCGGCGATTCCCGAACGCAGCATTTTCTATACATTCGAGAAGTACGCCGCGGGAAACGCTCCGGCGAATTTCGCGGCCGATGCGAGCGACTCGGCGGTCATGAACGCGGACATGAGCAAGGCGGATTCGCAATCGCTCGCGCTCGGCGTCAACGACGCGCGCAAACCGGGAAAATGGGTCGTGCTGAATCTTAAGGATGCCGCCGGCGGCGCGCAGGTGTTGGCGCAGCTCGATGCTAATAATGCACCCGGCCGGACGCCGATCGCGTGGGTTCGGAATGTTAATTTTGGAAGCGGAGTTGTAGTAAGCGTCGACGGACGTTCGCACGAACGCGACGGCCTCGTCGACGTTGGCGTCGCATGGTGCGTGCGCGACGCAAATGAATACCTCGTGCTCCACGCCGACGGCGAAGCGGGCGAACTTCGAATCGAGTCCTTTCAACGCGGAAAGACCACGCGGCTCGCGACCGGCAAGTTCCGCTTCGAGCCCCATCATTGGTATTCGCTCGTCCTCGAGCAGGACGGAAGCGACGCGCGCGCGGGCATCAACGGAACGATTGTCGTCGAGGCGAAGATCCCTCGGGATTTCCAACACGGGTCGGTCGGCCTCTGCACGTTCGAAGGTGTCACCGCCGAATTTGATAATTTTTCCGTCGTCGGTAAGCCTCTGGCTCGCTGAAGTTTTTTTGAGCGGCGGGACTTTCCGCATTTACAAATAAATTGGTACTCCCAAGGGGATTTGAACCCCTGTTACCGCCGTGAGAGGGCGATGTCCTAGGCCACTAGACGATGAGAGCGTGTTTTGTATTCAGTACGACGTATTCAGTGCGTTGCGAACTGTATGATCGCTGGATCTTAATTTAAGAATCGGCGCGTGATCCAGCCAGCACCGGCTTTGGGCCAAGCCTCCGACGGGCGAGGATTGGCTGGGGGGGAAGGAATCGAACCCTCACTCGCAGGGCCAGAACCTGCTGTCCTACCATTAGACGACCCCCCAATGTTTGGGGCCACGACGGGTCCGAATGGGTCGGTTCCGTATTGGGGCGAACAAAAATAGCGGCCCGTGGGTTACGGTCAAGCTGGACGGTGCGGGCGCGGCCGTTCAAGGCCCGAAATCGATGCGATTGCAGTTGAATCGGTCGACCCGATTGAAAAACGCCGCATGCGAAAAATCCTGATTCGACTTCTCGTAGTATTTGCCTCGACGCTCTTCGCGCTCGCCGCCGTGGAGTTTACTTTTCGCGTTTGGGGTTCGATCGAAGGGCGGCGAATGGCCGACGACGTTCTCGCGATGGACCCGTTCAAGCGGCCAATCGTAGTATTCTGCGGAGATTCGCATATTTACGGCGCCTATTTCGAAAAAGAGGCGACGATCGCCGCGGCGGTCGAACGCCGCTCGAAACGCGACGGCTCGAATGGAATTCGATGTATCAATTTGGGAATTCCGGGGGCCGCGTCGTGGGACGTGCTGGAACAGGCGCGGCTCGCATTATTAGTAAAACCGCGCGCAATCGTCGTGCGCTGCGGAATTAATAATATAGCAATCCTGCCCGACGACGAGGGGCTCGGCTGGCTCGAAAAACTTAGAATTACAAAACTTATCCGCCGGACGATGACAAATTATCGGCTCGCGCGCGAGGCCGCGTCGGGCGACAGAGTCGCGCGCGAAAGCATGAGTCCGGGCGTGAAGGCGGATTTCATACAATTGCCGGACGAGCGCGTGGGTTTTGTTATGAATGATCGTGAAGGGATGCCCGTTGTCCGCACGTATAAACAAAAACACGACGGCGAAATCGGCGAATGCCTGCCGCGCTATATTTTGGATTGTAAGAAAATGGCCCGAGAAGCGCGCGCCGCTGGAGCCGAATGTATATTTTTAACCTATTCCGTCGAACGCGAATCGCCGTTCGCGCCGCTGACGGACGCGATCCGGGTTGTGGCAAACGAGGAAGGCGCGCAGCTTGTCTCCTGCGGCGAAGGCTTCGACCGATGGCTGAAAGCGGGCGCCGAGCCCGTCGATCCCGCGGCGCGGATCGTTAAACTACAAAACCGTCGCGCGCAATATCTCGTAAAAGACCGCCATCCGGCCCCCGCCGGTTACGACGTCGAGGCTTCGTTAGTTATCAAAAAACTGGCCGGCATGGGAATCGTCGGAAACGCCTGCATCGAAGAAATCGAAGCATTCGCACCCGACCGCGCGCCCGGACAGCCCGCGGTCGCGCAAGCCGCGGGCGCGCCCGCCAAATTCGAAATCCGCGGAACACCAGGCGACGACGTCGTCTTGTTATTCGGCGCCGCGGGTTCGTCGGTTCTCGATAAAATTACAATTCCGCTCGACGCGACCGCGCTTGATAAGACCGTCCCCGATATCTCGCTCCAACGAATCCATGGCGTCCTTGGCGCGGATGGAAAAACGATCCTCTCCGTCGACGGCGAAATCATACAAAAACTCCCCGCAAAAGCGTTCGCGTTGTGCATTGCTTCGCGCGGCAGCGGAAACACGTTGCAACAATTTGTTTCGGAGCCGGTGGGGGTGAAAAAGTAAATTATCCGACGACGGATGCAAATGTTCGATCCTTTAGATTGTATTTCAGATTTGCGGCGTTTCTGCCGATCATTTATATCTTCATCGTCGGGTCGCTCGCGCTGCGTGCGCGCGTGGATTCGGGGAAGTGGCCAGTTTATGATTATGCGAAGAGAATAAAAGCGCTCGACGATCTCGAGAAACGTCGCGAAGCGGAGCCTATCGAAATGCGCTACCGGAGCCGGACCCGGAAGGTACTCCCAATCCGACTGTCTATTCCATTCACCTTGACGCGGCGTTATTTGCGATATTCAGTTTTCCATTTGCAGTCGTGATTCATTTCTTAACGTGCGCCGCTTGCGCGGTTGTTGCAAAATTCAACGCTAAACTTTTGATGGATATTGCCCTTTGCGCGTCGCTCTGGGTCTTGGGCGTGGTTCTGTATCTGTGCAATCCGAATCATATTCTCAATTGGATTGTGAATTGAGGCGACGGAAACACCAGTCAATCAAAGATTTTCGGAACTATCGGCTTGTTGAAAGGTGGTCTGAGAGGGTTGAACACTGGAATCGTGCCTACTTCGGTTTCGGCGTGTTTTGAACGTCCATAGAACCCGTCGCGCCGAATGGTGGTCGCTTGCCTACAAGTCGCTCAATGGTTTCTTGTAGCTTCTCTTGCGGAATATGTAGCATTTCAGGCGCCGGGCCGGGCGGCTTCCGCATTTTGATAATCTTGCCGCCCTTCTTTTGTTTCTTCTTACTCATGCCGTCCTCTTGCCGAGTTGATCGGAATAAGTCAACCTCTTGCCGTCCGCCGCTTTGATTGCGCTTGTAAGACGCGTCGCGTCGTCCGCTTTGCGGGTATTCCAGCGAAACGAGAACTCGCTTAGGTAACGATGGAGATGCTTATCACTAACACTGTGAAACGTGCCGTAGATGCCTCGTTTTATTAGTGCGAAGCACGATTCGATAGTGTTCGATGATACATCGCCGCGAACGTATTCGTGAACGCTATGATTCACCGTGTCGTGTCCGCCTTCATAAGTCTTGTCAAACGCTTTGTAGAGAGGCGATTGATCCGTCATCAATCGCGTGCCGTTCCGTTGAACGTGACGATCCAACGCAGCGCGGAGATTCTTAGAATTTACTTTTGTCAATACTTCGTAGCGCACTTCTCCATCGCGTTGAACGACACCGAAAACGGGCGTTTTTGAACTCCACTTCTCGCGATGATAAGCATCGAAACGAGGTTTGCCGCCGACGTAGGTTTCGTCCGCCTCGACCGTCCCCTTGAGTTTACTCTTGTCGGGTTCGACCGGCCCCATCGCGAAGCGAATGCGGTGCATCAAGAAAAGCGCCGATTCATAAGAAACGTCGATCTCTCGCTTTATTTGTAACGCGGAAACGCCCTTCTTGCTCGCACACGAGCGCCAGAGCGCATGAACCCACTTGTGAAGTGGAATGCGCGTTTCTTCAAGGACGCTTCCCGTTCGAACAGTAAAGAAACGGTCACAATCACGGCAACGCCAACGGTAGTCTTTGTTCCGCGCGCCAGTCTTAGCGTCCTTCACCATGTAGACGCCGACGCTTCCGCAGCGTGGGCAAGCTGGACTGTCACCCCACCGCGAGGCTTCCAAAAACTCTACGGCGCGATCTTCCGACTGCGCGGCAAGGCGGACAACTTCGAGGGCGTCGTGTTCGGATTTCGATGTCATGAAAAAAGTGTAGGCGATCTTTCGGGAGATTGAAAGGGCTATTTTCCAGCGGCTACGAGGCGTTTTTTGATCTCCGCCATTACATCTCTGCATAACGGCGAAAGAGTTACCGTTTTCGTACCAGAGATTGCTCCATACATAACAATTCCATTGCCAAGCAACGCGCAATGATCAAGACTTGGACGATTCGTTTCTGAAGCGAGCTTTCCGTCGAGAAGTAATAGTCCCTCACGATAGAGGGCGACGTAAAGCGCGTCTCTTGCTCCATGATCAGTCTCAAAGCTGATTTTCACTCGCGACTGAATATGGCTGTATAAATCGCTTTCCTTTATTCCAGCAGTTAGCTCCTCCGCAAAAGTGAATAAGATTGTATATCCACAAATTCGCTGAAAATCTAATGTGGTAATTGGAGCGGCCTCTAATTTTTCTATTATTTGTTCAATCTTTGTTTTTGGCGGTTGAATGTTGTGCGTTACGGCAAGCTGGCTTTTGAGAATAGCTTTTGCGCTGGTCAGATTGTCTATTCGCTTGTCTTGTCGTTCTATAATAAAGTTTGCTCGATTAGCCTTAGTGATCGCACCGTATACAGTTAGTGCCAATAGAAGAAAGAGACAAGCGACTGTCGCTATCGTGAACGTGAACGCAGACGATTGGACTCTTGGGTCAGCGTCGCTAAACTTGACGTACGTCTGGATTCCGCTACCCAAACTAAGTAAGCTTAGCAGCACGCCAGCCACCCTCGCGGGTCGGTTCGCGTATAGAGCTTGAAACGTGTGCCACGAATCGCGGGCGGAATGTCTCGGCATAGTCCCATAGCGGCCGTCCGTGACGCCTCGAAAAGTAAGGGCGTTTGTTGCTGGCCGAAGGTGGGCAGACTACCCATGGCGCGCCTCGATTTCAACAAGCCGATAGTTCCGAAGATTTTAATGTCTTAAGTCCAACATTGGTGTAACCGGCAAGATGACGAGATCAATGAGATACTTTCTAATTCCAACCCCGCCGCGATGTCGTCGCCGTTGCGCAGCCGTTGACGCCGTCGGATTCGCGCGCAAAATGGAGGGGTTGGTTGTGTAAATGAAGTCGCACGTTTCGCTTCGATTGAACACAAACCTGTTTGGCATGTTACAATTCAAACCGACCCGACGAATCCAAGGCGGTGTGCACCTTCGTCGTGTTTCATGCGAAGCGGTGATTGAGTTCTTGAATATTATGATAGATTCAAAAAATCCGACCCCAAGTCGAATACACTATCAATGAAGATACTTGCCTATTCGTTGTCGATGGTGTTGGCCATTGCCTCTTGTAAATCGAACGGTCCCGCGGAAGCAATTTTGGAGTCGAATAATCCCCGCATGGCGGAATTGGCGAGAATCAAGCGATACTTAATACCAAATAAGCAAGTTGAAGGAAAACTTTCAAATCTTATGACATTTCTCCGAAGTAAGCATGATGGAACTTATTGGTGGATCGAGGACCATGAGTGCCAAATCATTTACGGGGAAGAGGATAAGATCAATATGTTACGAACGGCGCTTCGAGAGAGTGAGTTTGCAAATATCTCTGGCGTAACCATTAGCAATTAGCGGGCTTGCGATTTTAAAACAAGCAACCGCGCCCGACTGCCAAAGTGTTTAAATCACGGGGCCGCGATCAAAGCTCTACCCTTCCTTACTCTCGCCAACGTCTCCTCCTTTCCTAATATTTCCATTACTTGAAATATCGGCGGCGACACGGTGGTGCCGCTGATCGAAACTCCGCACGCTTGCGCGAGCGCGACCATTTTTAAGTTATGTTTTGCGAGTAATCCTTCAAATACGGGTTCGATGCCGTCGTGGTTGAACGGGGTCACGCCGGGGAGTAATGTTAACAATTCATCCATCGCGGGCTCGTCGGCTTTTAATAACATTATAATTCCAATCGAAGTGAAGTTAAACAATGCATCCGGCGCGGACGCATCCATGCAATCCATCCGCGGTGTCCTCGGCGTGGACGGGAAAACGACTCTCTCCGCGACGCCCGAATTCATGCAAGACCTTTCCCCGTACGCCTTCGCGACATGCGTCGCGTCGCGCGGCAGCGGAAACACGTTGCAACAATTTGATTCGGAGCCGTTGGTGGTGAAAGAGTAAACTTGCCGCCGATGAAAACCAAACATCGATCTTTCATACCGGCGGGATGTTCAGCAGCGTCGAAATCGTTCACAACGCCGCGCGAACGAGATTTGTAAAGATCATTGAAACATAAGGACTTCTTAAGATGCCAATGAAAGCCAGCCTAATTACTACCATTCTTGGATTCGTGTTGATTTGTATTACTTTACAAAGCAATTCCAATGATAAGCAATCATCGGTTCCGTCGTCGCACCATGCGTCGAGCCAGCCCTCGGATTTGTGTACTCTGAACGGTATTCTTCTTGAACAAGACGGAAGACGGGCTTTGTATCCAGTTTGGGTCCATCTTTTTAAGCCATCGGCACTACCTTACAATAACGAAAGTAGTACAATGCTCGAGCAACTGAAGGAATGGAAGCCGAAGGGTCCGGTGTCGACTCGGATCGAAAAGCATCGGATCAGGTCGGCGCCGAACGGAACGTTTCAATTTCAAAATGTAGTTCCTGGCGAATATGTCCTGGTTGCCGCGCGCTCGCCGGAAAATGCGACAACTATAAATATTACAATCCGGACAGATTCAAGAGACAAGCCCGTGTTGCTCACTCTTCCAAGAGCAAACTTCATATTTGGCCGCATTGAACTTCCGAGGGACATGATCGTGGATGGTTTGAGGATCTGCGGAGTTTTTAGGAGTCATACCGCTCCGAGGCCATTTGTTAAGGGCTTCGATCACAGGTTCTATGCGCCGTTGTCCGCCGATGGGTGTTTTACTTTAGGTCCGCTGCCAGCCGGTGAAGTCTGGCTCACGATGGAATTATTAGGATCCATCCCGGCGGAAACAGATGGAACGCTAAGTGTGGATTGTTGGGACGTCCTGAAGGACAATCCACCTGCGATAGGCATCGGTATATTTGAAGTGCCGGTGGGAAAAGATATATTAATAAACAAGATAATTCAGAATCCAGAATTCGGCGTTGCCGATATTCAGCTATTCGAGAGAGGCAAAGTGTTTGAAGATGCCGTTCGATATTCAATTGCTGCAAGTGCAGAAGGGTTGAAGGGATTTCATGATTCCCGGCCCGATCCGAATGGGCGCATTCGCTGTCCGTTATTTTCCGGGAAGTAGCAAATTAGTGTAACAGATAATCGCACGCAAAAAACAATTTCACTAACGAGCGTTGCTGTCGCGGGCGCGTCAACGACCAGATACTCAATGGATATTAGCGGACTTCGGCAGTGAATAATACTATTCTTCCAAAGGTTGAAGAGTAAATTTCCCTAGAATGGACTCCGGGTATCGATCACTGAAGTTGTATTTTAGATTTCCGACATTCGTGCCGATCATTTGTGTATCCATCGTCGGATCGCTTGCGTTGCGCGTGCGCGTCGATGCGGGAAAATGGCCGGTGTATGATTATGCAAAGAGGCTGGACGCGCTTGAGCATTTGTCCGACCGCCGCCGGAATGCGCGCGTCGAATTGGCTGAACCGCACCCGGGCGGTATGATTACTAATGAAGAGATCAAACAGTAAATCCTCGACTTGATGGACTCGCTGCCGGAGCCGGCCTCGGCGGGAACGGCGCAGCCGCGTTGCCCCGGCGCCGACCTTGCGTGAAAAGCGAACAGGATCTCCGAGACGTCGAAGGCGGCTGCGTGGGATACGTGCACAGGCCGAAGGTCGCCGCGAAAATCGGAAGTCGTGAAACCTTTCCAGCGCGACCTCCATCCAACCGGTGTTTCGTTCTGTCCCTTTAAGGAGTTCCATCGCGAAGTGGCCATTACAATTGGGCCAACGGGGCATTGGAATTCCGAGGAAACTACATTGGGTGATTCATATGAAGAGTTCCACTTTACAACTAATCCGTCGATTTGCGGGCGTCCTCTTGATATTGTTCATGTTCTCGTTTGCGCCGCTGTTCGCGGGATTCAATTCAGGTACACAAAACGTCGGACATCCGCTTACCGCGGGTCAGAAGAGTAAGCTCAAGGCCGCGATCAATAAAATAAAGAATAACGCAAAGGCGGGGAGCGAAGAGGAAGCATGTGCAAAGGCGCTATGCAATATGTTGGATCCGCCCGATCCCGATGGCCCCGGGCCGCAACAACCTCCGCCCTCGCAGTTTTGCGCGGAGAGCGGACCGGCAAGCAGGTCTGCGTATGCGATGACTCTTGCGGACGAACGGGCCGGATCCGCGGGAGATAAGATTAATGTGGCGCCGGATGTTATTGATGGAGATTGTAATATTCTTGCCGGTGTCATGTGCCACGAATGGCAGCACGTCGGCGGGGTCGGTGCGGGCGCCCACGACGAATTGAAGGCGTGGAAGGCGCAGAAAGCGTGGTACGACGCGCTCGGAGTCGATAAGAATAGCGTTGACTACAAATGGGCTTGCTGCCAGATTAAAATATTTGAAAAGAGCGACGATAAGAAGGCCAAATCCAAATCGGAAAATATTGTGATCCACGTTACATGGCCCTACGCACATACGCCGCAGTGGGGATTCCGAGAGTTAATATTAGATAATCGAAGCGCACTCTTCGCGGACGAATCGGAGGGCGTCGTTCATGGCGCGTTCCATTCAATTCAATCCACGACATCGAATGATTATACAACTTCGATGGATACAGTTCTCGATATGGAGGTGATGCAGGCCGGAGTAACGGGTCCGCATGGCATGCCTGTGGTCGCGATTCTTGGAATGGACAGTTCACAAGCGATCGGCAAAATCGAATTTGTGGAATTCAGCACGGCGACGGCGACCGTATTACAATCGTTGGCCACGTTGACGCTTCCCTATTGCAATCCGCTCTCGGCAGTGTGCGCCCGCGTCGGCGGTTATCTCAGCATATACGTACTCGACTCGCTCTCCGGAAGGATTCTTATCATTCAGGATCTTGATAACGATGGAATTCCCGAGACGCTGAATGCCACTGTTTTCGCGGACGCATCGGTTTTTTCCCAACTGGCGACCGCGCTGTCGATCGGGATCGATCCTTCGAATAACACAGTTGTCGGCGCCACGGACGCGGACCTGCGGATTCAGGACGTCGATGACGCGTCGACGGTGTATATTAATTACGCAGATACTGATAATGACCTCGCGGCCGACGCGACGACGACAACGTACGGATACGATCTCGCGCACCAGAACCCCGGAGCGGAACCGCCCGTGTTCGGAGCCACGGAAGTCGTCGTATTCGGAAACTATAATTCCACAATTGAGTTATATAAGTTTTCGCCGTCGGGAACTTCGACGTCTTTGATCGGTTCCGCCGTCATTGGAACCGATCTCTCCGCCGTAATTTCGATCGGGACGCCGCTCGTGGCAGGCGAAATGTTAATGATTCAGGACGTCACGACGAGCCCCTCGCCTCCAAGTGTCGTATTCCGCGTTCAGGGATGGACCCAATACGGGGCGAGTTGCGGAGTGGATCCGATCGTGCCGCGATCGGATGCGAGCGGCTCGACGTCCGGCGGCGCAACATTAACATTCGAGGGCTATGACCTCGCGCCCGACTCGTGGGCCGTTCTTTTTGTTGGATTCACTCCGCTCGGTCTGAGCCTTTCAGGCTATGGCGCGCCCGGTTGTTATTTATACAATACCGCCGAGCTCGACTATACGGTTTCGACGGATGGCGACGGGCACGGAACTTTGGATATAGTTGTTCCATCCGACTCGTATCTGATCGGGTTCGATTTTTATGGCCAATGGTTCGCGCCGGATTCGAGCGCCAATCAACTCGGACTCGTATCTTCCAATGGGACATCGTTCCAAATAGGCTATCCTTAATTGATGAATTCGGTCCGCGCGTTCGCCGCATCGTGTCTTGCCGTCCTGCCGGCGGGCGCCATGCATTCGAAAACGGACACGCGGCCCGATTCATTATCAAGGCCGGCGGCGCCGCCGAAGTTACTCTTCACAAAAGGCGCCGCCGGCGGCCGGTCGCTCTATTTGTATGATATTCAAACGCGGAACACGACGGAACTCAAGGGAGGCGCCGGCGTCGACATCGTCGACGCCGGCTGGATTTCAGGGTCGGACTCGATTATTTATTCCATGAAGACGGGCGATCGTATCCAATCTTTTCGCGAGGATTCGCGCGACGGCGTTCGCGCGTCGTATCCACTGGAATCGGGCGGAAGTTATAAGAGTTCGCCCGACGGCAGAAAGTTGCTAATCGACAAATATAATTATCCGCCGCCGGACGCCGGATTATACTTTTCGACGCCGGTCGGAAAAGAATTGAAGAAAATCGCCGATGGAAAGGACGGCCGTTGGTCGCCCGGAGGCCGGATGATTCTTTACGTCCGCGCGTCGGGTTCGAAGACGCAGCTCTGCACTTATGATATATCCGGCGAGACATCGAAGACTGTCGCATCGTTCGACGCGCTGGGCGGATTCGGATGGGCGGCGAACGAAGATGAAATTTATTATAGTGCGAATGTAAAGGATGATCACTGGCGCGTCTATCGTATTCCAGCCATTGGCGGGGACTCCGTCGAAGTTACACATGGCGACGTCGATACCGCGCCCTCGCTTTCGCCAACCGGCGCGCAGCTTGCATACTTAAAGTTTCGCGGGGAAACGAGATTCTTAAATTTTACTGAAATTGCAATTCTCGACATCGCGGCCGGGTCCGTTCGAGTCGTTCCATTTCATACCATTTCGCGCGATCCGCGCGCCGCGCTCGGTGCGGGCGTCCGTTCGATCGCCTGGTCGCCGGACGCGAAATGGATCGCGTTCACATGGTCGCCGAATGTCTGCACACCCGGCGCGGAAGATTCGTTGGCAATTCTCGAAGTCTCGACTGGCGTTGTCTCGCCGATCGCTGGCGATATTAAGAATGAAAGATTCGAATCCGTCGGCGTCTTTGCGTGGAAGAATTAGTTAATCACTCGCGTTTGCACGGTGGTCAGACGGCAATGATCGCGCGTCCGGCTTTGAGTCGCGCCAACGTCTCGTCCTTTCCTAATATTTCCATTACTTCAAATATCGGCGGCGACACGGTGGTGCCGCTGATTGAAACTCTGCACGCTTGGGCGAGCGCGACCATTTTTAAGTTATGTTTTGCGAGTAATCCTTCGAATACGGGTTTGATGCCGTCGTGATTGAACGGGGTTACGCCGGGGAGTAATGCTAATAATTCATCCATCGCGGGCGCGATGGCGGGGGTTATGAATTTCGCGACGCCGGCGGGGTCGTAAGCGGGCATTTTAAATAAAAACGCGGCCGATTCTTCCAATTCGAGGAGCGTGCGCGCGCGTTCGCGGAAGAGGACGGCGATGCTGTCGAGGCGTTCGCGCGAACCCGCGTCGAAGCCGCGGGCGCGGAATCGCGGTTCTATCAAATCGCCCATTTCCTTCGGGCTGCGCTTTTTTAAGTGTTCGGCGTTCACCCAGCGCAGTTTTTCGGGGTTGAAAACGCCCGCGTTGTGCCCGCAGTCGACCCAGTCGAATTTTTGTATCAATTCATCGATTGTAAATACTTCCTGATCGCCCGAACTCCAGCCGAGGCGCGCGAGATAATTTAACAATGCCTCGGGCAGGTAGCCTTCGTCGCGGTATTGCAACACCGACACGGCGCCGTGCCGCTTGCTGAGGCGCGTTTTGTCGGCGCCGAGGATCATCGGCAGATGCGCGAAACGCGGCACTTCGTAACCGAGCGCCTGATACATCAAAACCTGCCGCGGAGTATTGATAACATGGTCGTCGCCGCGCGCGACGAGCGTGATTCCCATCGTGACGTCGTCGACGACGGCGCCAAAGTTATAAAGCGGCATGCCGTCGCTTCTTAATAATATCTCGTCCTGCATTTCCGTAGCTTGAACTGATATATTACCTTTAACCAGATCGTCGAATCCGATCGCGCCCTCCGTCGGCGTGATGAACCGCACGGCGTGGGGGACGTCCGCGGGAATGTCGCGACGGTTGCGACACGTGCCGGGATAACGGAACGGCCGCTTGCGCGCCTCCGACTCCTTGCGCAGCACGTCGAGCTGTTCTTTTGTACAAATACATCTGTAGGCTTTGCCGGTCGCGATCAACCGTTCCGCGAATTCGCGATAGAGCGCGATCCGTTCCGTCTGCCGGTAGGGGCCGTGCGGGCCGCCGACGGCGGGACCCTCGTCCCACGTGAGCCCAAGCCATTGCATCGAATCGAGAATCGCCTGATAACTCGACTCGCTGCTCCGTTCCTGATCCGTGTCCTCGATGCGAAGAATAAACGATCCGCCCGTGCGGCGGGCGTAAAGCCAGTTGAAAAGCGCGGTGCGCGCGCCGCCGATGTGGAGGTAGCCGGTTGGCGACGGCGCGAAACGGACGCGGGGCGGTTTGGTTTGGCTCATGGAATTGTCGGAATCGCAGAGCGTGCGAAACCACGCGCCGAAATGCAATGAAAAGCCGGCGCCCGCCCGGTGCGCGTCGCGTTAACTAATAATCAATCGGACGGCGTTGCCGAGTTGCGGCTCGGTGCCGCCGGGCACGACTTCGAATCCGACCGCGTTGATTTCAAAACCAATAAAAATCGGATTGTTCGGCAATTCAAACGAAATGGAGTGCACGCCGGCGCCGTCGAGGTTTCCATTATAAAAGAAAATCGCGTCGTTTCCGACGTCGACGACGCCGAAACCCTCGACCGCGACCGGCCCGGTATTCGTGGATGCGTATATTTCAAAATAAGCGCCGGGGTTGCCCGTCGACGTGAATGTTAATGTCGATCCGATCGGCGGCGCGGTCGAATTGATGCCGAGAGCGAACGTCCCGACGGGCGTCGCGGATAAGTTATAAACTTCGACGTCGTCGAGCGTCCAGCCGCCGTATTCGAGGCCGGGGTCGCTGTCCTCGGAATACTTAATATTAAAACTGGAGACTCCGTTCGCCGCCGGGATCGGCATGTCCTGCAGCGTCCACGCGAGATCCAAATGCTCGGGCTGGAACGCGTTTTCCCACAAAAGCGCCGAAACGCCGCCGGTCAACGCGACCTGCGCGTGGTCGTACTGGCTGCCTTCGCTTCCGAGCCAGCGTCGGAAACGTAATCTTAAATTTGATAATCCGGAGCCCGAAATCGCGGGCGACGCCGCGTAGGTGCTCGTGTTCGCTTCATACAATCCGTCGCCGCCCGTAAGTCCAAGATCGTTGCCGAGGACATTCGTTCCCGAAAACGCCGCGGGCGGATCTAATAAATACTGATTCGCGGGGCTTCCCGCCGGATCGCCGATCTGCCAGTCGTCGAGTCCCGCCGTCGCGCCGTGCGTCCAGCCCGGACCGCCGGATTCAAAGTTATCAAAAAACACGCTTGCGCGCGCGCCGACCGAGAATCGATACGCGTCGTCGTCGCCCTCGGGGACGACGATGGTCACGCCGCTCGTATTGTTAGCAACGAGCCGATAATGAATAACCGCGGGCGCGATGTGCGCCGGGATTTGCGCGCGGTAGCGGCCGGGCGTCGTTGTTAACGATGCGCCGACGCTGTGCCACGTGCCGCCCTCGTCATCGCTATAATCGACGTGCACGCCGCCGATCGAGACGCCCGCCTGCGTCGTCGTATCGATATAAATGGGATACGCGAGCGTCTGGCCGGCCGTGTTCGGGTGCGCCGTATGTATTAAATTAATTCCGACCGCCGTCGGCAGCGTAAAACCCTTCGCGAGCGCCGCCGCCGAAAGATCGTTAAAATGCGGCGTTCCATTTGTCAAATCTCCGTCGTTGTCGTCCTGTATAAACGCTTGCTGGACGGCGAGCGGGATTGTTAATGAGTTCGCCGGAAGCGATCCTAATATATCCGTTTCCGCGACGGTCTTTCCCTGTGCCTGTCCGAGCGTTTGTATCAAATTTTTGCGCGCGAGCCACGTAAAGCCCATGTACGATTCGCCGAGGCAGTGCGGTTCGTAACCGCAGCCCGTCGCGGGCCACGTCACGCCGTTTTCGCCGTTTCGAATATACGATCCGACGCCGAAGAAGTCCTGACCGATGATTTGTTGTTGTGTATAATACATCGCGACCGTGTCCGCGACGCCCTCGGAGAGTCCGGCCGATAATATATGTCCAAAAAACTCGTCGACGCCGTGGCCGAATTCATGATACACAACGGTGGAGTAGGCCGTATTGAAGCAGCCGCTTCCCGAATGGAAGAAATGAATCGCGTCATCGTAAGTATCAAAATAAGCATTGCAAACGGACGCCTCGTTCACCCACACCTTTTGCAGCGGAAACGCCGCCGCGTACGCCGGCAGTTGGCCGACGATATAATCGCGAATCTGATGGTGCATCACGGCGGCGGACACTTGCGCCGTCGTTTCCTCGCTGAGCGACGGATTCGCGTCCAAATTAACTAAAAATCCTCCGGATCCGTCGGACGCCGCGACGCCGTTCACCGAAACGTTCGCGCCGGCGGCGTTGAGAATTGTAAAGTTTGGACTCTGCAACGTCACCGTCGCCGTGTGCGGACCCGCGTCTGGCATTTGTATATTAAAATTGCCCGAGCCGTCCGCGGAGCCGGCGACGTTCGCGCCCGAATTGGAGTGAACGCTCACCTGCACGTCTGGAATTCCGGTCACCGTCGTGCCGGAAACGGGCGAGAGTCCGAGGAGCGAGGCGCCCGTGACGGCGCCGTGAACATTATTATTATCGTGAATCAACGATTCGACCCGCAGGATTTCTCCGGTCCCCGCGTCGACGAGCACGCGCTCGCTCACGTGTTGTGAATATTGCGAAACTGTTACAATAAAAACCGGGCGCGGTTCGACGGTTCCGCGCGCGCGCTTCGCGAAAATCGCGATGTCGGCGGCCGCGGCCGCGTCGCCCGCGGCGAGTTTTTTATTCTTTACGACCGCCGCGACCGCGGCATCCGCCGATAATTTAATTTCCGACCGCGGATCATTGGTAATTTCGAGCGCGGACGTTCCGACGAGCGCGACGCGCCCCGTTTCGTGTATTTGGATGTCGACGCGGCCGCCGATCACGTCGAGGCCGTCGTGGACTTGTTTCCAACCGAAAATATAAATTTTCCCGGATTTTATCCGCGTCTCGAGTTCGAACTCCGCGAACGGCGCGCCCCAAAGATACGATTCGTTCTTTAATGTTTCGATCGCGAGCGCGCGGGCCGCGTTGAGATTCGCGATCGGCCGCGCCGATACTACAATTCCACGACCGACGATCGAGAGCGGCGAACCCGTCTCCTCGTCAAATGTAGGAATCCACGTCCCCGGATGTCGCTTCAAAAACGCCGCGAACCGCGGGCTCGTCTCCGAATAGTATCGTTGCAAAACCGCGTTCGAGCAGGGCGGATCGACCGGTTTCGGTCCGGGCGTCGATTGGGCGAACGAATTGGCGGACAGAAAATTTATAATGCCAACTGTTATGACGCTGGCCGGAATCGAGGTGCGATGCTTCATGTTGTTGGGGCGGAGCCGGGAGAGGCGTGCGTATCGCAATCTACTCTACCGCACTGAAAGGGCGCGGACGGAGGGACGCCAACTTCGGACGCGCGAACTGCCGCGAGGGGTGCCGTCCGAGCCCCGACTTTTTTTCAGCTTCGCACCCATCCGCGCGCCAAATCGATCGCCCGGCGTTACACTTATCGCTCCGCATCCGTGAACGCAGCACCCGCCATTCAATCTCCCGTTTCCGCGCAACCCGAGCCGAAGGCCGAGGCTCCGCGCGGCAAGCAGCGTTTTTACGTCGGGCAGTCGCGCGAATTGCGGTTTTCGCTGCACGACGACGTGTCGCCGGAGGCATTGACAACACTCCACGACAAGCGCGCGTGGAAGCACTTCGCGGTGACGGCGTGGCAGTTGTTTTTAACGATCGCCTCCACGGTTGTTTTAATTAAATTTGACAATCCGTGGATCTGGATTCCCGTCGCGTTCGTGCAGGGTTTCACGGTGTTTAATTATACGGTGATGCTGCACGAAGTCGTGCACAACGCCGTCTTCGTGCATCAACGTCCGGGTTGGATGCGTTTTCTCGCATTGTTATATTCGATTCCGAGCGGAATCTCGGCATCGCAGTTCACGCGCTGGCACCTCGATCATCATAATGAACTGGGTTCGCCGACCGACGATCCCAAACGTTATCATTTGTCGCCGAAGCGCGTCGCGCGCTGGTACAAATTGTTATATTTTACGCCGGCGCTGTTCCCGATCTATTTTCGCGCGGCGAAACGCGAGACGTCGACGTATCCGGCGGAATTGCAAAATAAAATCGCGTGGGAACGCCGCGCCGCGATGGCGTTTCATCTCTCGATCGCGATTGGATTGTTAATTTTCGACTGGCGCATGGCGATGCGCGTCCACATCGTGCCGGTTTTCTTTATATTTCCGATCGCGTTCGCGATGAACCGCCTCGGGCAGCATTATTTTATCAATCCGCTCGATCCGGCGCAGTGGTCGACGCTCGTGAAAGCGAATTTTCTATGGCGGATCGCGTTCCTGAATTCGAGCTACCACCTCGAACATCATTATTATCCCGGCGTGCCGCTGTATAATTTATATCAAACGCACAGACTGCTCGGCACGTTCTATCGCAAACGCGGCATGTCCGCCGTGAATTATTCTCAATTGTTATGGGGCTGGCTCGTCAAGAACGGCGTGCCGCACACGAACTGGCGGGCAGCGTAGCGTCAAAATCGCAGCGCAGCGTTAATATCAATAACGCCGCGGCCGTTTACGGATTGTTCATCCGCTTGATAATATAAAAACCGCCCGGCGCCTTGGCGGCATCGTAAGGAATGAGCTTCACGTCGTTCGGTTGCATTTGAAACGCAGCGTCGCCGACGGCGGCCGGCACTTCCGAACGTAGTTTGTCGTTCGGGGATTTCTTTTCTTTGCCGAGGCAGATATTAAATATCGGCGTGCCAGCCTCGTCGGTCTGTTTTCGAAGCGCAGCGAACGGCTCGGAGTTCCCCTGCGCTTTTGTAAAGAGTTCGTTCGCTAACTTTTCGGCCTCTTCCTTCGTTCGCGTCGCTTTGGTGCCGGCCACGTCTTTGAACGAAATCACGATCTGCGTAACTGTAACGTGGCCGCCTGCCGCATGGCCGGCCGGCTGGCTTCCGGCTGCAAGGCCGGCCTGTGCGGACGGCGCGCCTCCGTTGGCCGCAGCACGCGGACCTGCGCCGCCGGCAGCCCCTGAATTGGGACCCTGCGCGTTTGGCCCGCGGACTCCCGGAGCTCCGGCTGCGCGCGGCGCGCCGCGCCGAACGTTTGGAGTTACGGAAGCGTCCCGGTCACAGGCGCCAACGAGAAGTAATGAGAGAAAAATCGTCGCAGTTGGAATTCGCATGGAGCTTGTTGAGTGTCCCGTATCGGCCGTTGGATCACAAGAACTGGGGAGGCGGGTTGAAGTCTTTACGTAGTCCGAAGCAGACGGTTTGGACTCCGGTTCTATGCCCGGTGTTCCGATAAGCCATTTGGTTTGCGAAGTCACCGCCCAAGAGGCGTGGGCCGGGACGTCATCCGCACCTCCATGCGTTGGAGGCGATGGATCGGCGGATCGGAATCCGCGTTCTTGTCCGGCGTGGATTGCCGCAGCCGTGTACACAACACACGCAACTACAAGGAAAGGCACCGTGGGCAACAATTGGCTTAATAAGTTATTCAGAAACGACGCTTCCGATGGAAGTATTAGTAATTCAGAACGTTCAGAAACATCCAGCCAATCCGGCAATTTAACAAAAAACGGGACAGCCCGGAAAACTACGAACAGTCAATATACAACCAAGGACAACCCCGTAGCGCTCGCGGAGCCGTCGGAGGAGAATATGTTACAAACCAAGGGTTGGTGGGACGTCGCGGACCAAATGGTTGAATTTGCGGAGCGCATGGTCGTTTCGGCCGGCCCCGCGGAAACCGCGACAATTGAAAAAATCAATCAGCGCCTCAAGGCGGGCAAGTATTCGCTTCCCGTACTTCCGGCCACGTTAATACAAGTCATCGATCACGCGAACCGGCCCGAACCGGATTTCAAGGCGATCGCCGACTTGATTCGCGCTGACGCGGCAATCGCGGGCGAGGTCATGTCACTTGTAAACTCGGCGGCCTATGCGTCAGGTACACCGATCAAGGATCTGCAGCGGGCGATTATTCATGTCGGATCGCGCCGGATTCGTAGTCTTGCGCTCGCGGTCGCGGCAAGACTAACGATGTTTCGCAACACGGATCAGCGCCGCGCGGAAAAACTCTGGGTGCATTCGCTGGCGACCGCCGTTCTCGCCCGCGCCATCGCGCGCGCGACGTCGGCCGATCCGGAGGAGGCGTTTCTTGCCGGACTTCTTCACGATGTCGGCAAGACTATTATTCTTGGTCTCGTGGCCGAGGAGGAACGCTCGAACCACGGTCTGACCGTCAGCGACGCGCTCGTCGATAAACTTTGTGAAGAATGTCATACCGGCGCGGGCGCCGCGATTGCGCGAGAATGGAAATTGCCGACGCTGCTGCTCGAGGCCATCGAACAACACCACGGCGTTCGTCCGTTCTCGCCGCCCCTCGTTGCTACAACTGCGCTTGCCAATGATGTTTGCGGCTTCCTCGGCATTGGCGTTTCGGTCCGGAAAATTAATCTTGGACGGCACGCATCCTTTGGAATTCTCGGACTCGATCGCGAGAAGGCGCAGCGCTTACTACAATTGCTCCCATCCGTTTTAGGGGAGGCGCCCGAGTTCAAGGGTGTGGTAAAGTTGTCGATGCAAAAAGGCGATGCCGGCGCCCCGTAATCCGGTCGACCAAACCTAAGGATGATCGTGACTAAGGGCACCGGCATCGTTGCCTGAACTGTCGGCTCGCGCGCACCCCGCAACGCGGGACGATTCTCTTTCGGAAGAGCGACTGCGGGACGTGTGCTCGGGACCCCCGTCACTCGAGCACCCACCCCGATCCGCAGGTCGACCGTTGGAGAGGCGTAGCAGAACAGGCGAGTGACGCGCAATGCGCATCACCTAAACGCCGACGGCAATTACGCTCCGCGCCTAGGACGGCAACCAAAAAAAGTTTTTCACTGCGCGCGGGGGGTGTGTATTACGCAATCGCGGCGGCGGAAAATTGTTAAAATATCGAATAGTGCGCGATCGGAGTGAATGTGATGATTGCCGTCACGCGTGGATCGTTAATATAACCGTTCATTCGACGATAAAGCTGTCCTTCTGAAAATAGGCGGGATCGAGGACTTTGACGCGGATCGGAAGGCCGCCGAGCGCGGGCGCGGCGCTGCGGATGCAGCGATCCATAATATCTTTATACCAATCTGAGACTTTAGTTTTCACGTCGTCCACGATTATAATGATCGTTCCCTTGTCGTCGCGTAAAAGGGCGAGTTGACGGAGCGAATAATAAGATATTGGATAAAATTGACTGGAATTTATCGTTGACGAAACGCCCATCCGGGTGACGGCGTCGAGCGCTTCCGTGCCGGTGAAGTTCTTGTCATGTGCAATCTGGAATTCGCGCCGGTCCGAGTAAATTCTAATTACGTTGTTTGGGAATTGATCTAAGAGATTTCCGTCCAGACTTCCGCGCGGCACCATCGAAACTGCAATAAGTATACTAATGATCGCCACGGCGGAACCGGCCAGACCCCTGGAAAACGCCTGCCGCGTCCGTTCAAGCGGCGCCATTGGCCGGGCGATGACGAGTCCCATGACAAAACCGGAAACAATTCCGCTGACGCAAGTCCACGCGCTGATGCCTTGATTGTGGAGCGAGTCAAGAAAACGAATCGCATAGAGCGGATACACAATGATATAAACTAAAGTCTCGGAAAAGATGCCCGACGGCAGGGATTTTCGTTTGCTGAGGAGAATCGCAAAAACCGCCCCGAGTATTGCAAAATTGGCGCCCGAGGCTCCGACGATGAAAGATTGTCTATCGAAATAAATTCCCGTGAGACCCGAAACGACGATGCCATGGATGTAAATTAATAAAAAGAACCATGTTCCCATCAGGCGCTCCGCGAGCGGCGCCACCAACATCAACATGCACGTATCAATTAACAGGTGTAGATATCCGGTATGCAGAAACGCACTGCTTCCGAGGCGCCACCACTCTCCCGACGTCGTAAACGAAAACTGATTGGCGCCGAATCGTAATAATTGCGAAGCGTCTACGATCCTGCCTTGGAGCGAAAACACAATTAATAAAATTAAATAAAACGCATTCACGGCGGCGAGCGCGGGCGTCGCGAGAAGGCGCGGAGTCGCGAGCGCGAAGGCGTCGAGAATCGCGCCTTTTTGTTGAAACCGCACCGCGTTCTGAGATTTGCGGTTCGGGAGCAGTTCGAGCAACGCGATCGCGTGTTTCCGATCCTCCATTCCAAATATATAAATATCCGTGCTCCGGCCGGAATGTAAATATGTGAAGCTCACCCGGTCGTGCTCGCAAAATACGTTCGATATCCGTTCGATCGGTATATTTACATTCTTCGATGCGTTTTCGGGGTCGGGCGCGAACGAAACTTGATCGACATCGACCGTGACGCTTCCGTTGCCGATTTTGCGGATTCGGGATGCGACGCTCGAAAGCAAAAACGTCTTTTCGAGCGCCGTCGCGGCTTTGACGACATCGACGACCGCGAACGACACCGGCAACGCCGGCCGCGATTTTAACTTTTCGGTCGCGCCGGCGTTTTCGGCGGAAAGTTTAACATTATTGAATCGTTTGCCGCATTTCGGACATCCGGCGAGCGCCCCCGCCTTCCCCGGCGGAATTTGATAGATCTCGCCGCACGACGCGGAATTGCATTTCGTTAAAATTCCGCCCGCGGTCTCGGTGTCGATCACAGGGGAAAATTCTATCGGCCGTCCGCGCTTTTCCGCAATGCGCGGCCCGCCATTTTGATGCGACGGGTTCGCGCGGCCGACGGTTAATCTGGCGACGCCGACATGCGCCCCCGTTTCGAGCGAATCTTTGTCATTGCGGCGTTCGTCGCCCTTGCCGTCGTTTTCGGACGCGGCCTTTTTGTCCATTTTGACAATTGGGGGATCTCCGACTGGGATCAGCATTTATTTTATCATGAGGCGCCGCGTTCGACGGTCGCCGATTATCATCAAATACCGCTTTGGAATCCTTACGAATGCGGCGGAACCGTCATGCTCGCGAACCCGCAGTCGCGATGCGGTTCGCCGTCGTTTTTATTAATATTACTGTTCGGGACCGTCCGTGGGATCAAGATCGACATCATCCTCCATCTCGCGATCGGCTTGTGCGGAGCGTACGCGCTCGCGCGGAATTTTAAACTCGACCGGATCGCATCCTCCGTCGCCGCGGGCGTTTTCATGTGGAATGCCGCCTACGCGACGACAGTTTCGTATGGAATGAGCTGGGCGCTCGCGGGCGCCTACATCCCGTGGGCGTGGCTCGGCTACCGCCTGGCCGCCGAAAAGTTAATTTACGCATGGGCAGCGGCGCTGCCCATGGCGCTCATTATATTAAATGGCGGGGCCTATCTGTTCGTCATCGCCTCCGTGTTGCTCGCGGCGCTCGCGGCGGTGGATACGGCGGAGTCGCGGCGGTTCGCGCACGCGCGCGCCTGCGCGGCGATATTTATACTTACAATCGCGCTAGGCGCGTTTAAACTGTTTCCGGCGATCGTATATTTACAAAATCATCCGCGGCCGATCGACGAATATTCGGGATACAGCATATCCGGTTTTTTATTGTGTCTTTTCGATCCGGCGCAGCAATCGCATCGAAGCGCGCTGTATTTGAACGGCCCGGGATTCTGGACCGGCACGAGCTACGCGGCCGACGAGAATTTGATGTATGCGGGGATGCTGGCGGGTTTATTTATTATAATCGGATTTCTGTCGTCGTGGCCGGGAAAATGGAAACTGCTCGTCGTAACTTTGATATTATTCATGATCTGCCTCGGCGACCGGCCGTCGCCGAGTCTGTGGGCGCTGATGCATCGTTTCCCGCCGTTTGACGCCATGCGAGTCGCGCAGCGTTTTCGATTCGCGCTTTTGTTGTGTCTCGCGCTCGCCGCCGCGTTCGGTCTCGCGCGCGCTTCCGCGTTCGCCGAACGATTCTTTGCATCCCACAAATCCGCCGTCGCGGTGTCGGCGCTCGCCGCGTTCGTCGTCTTCGGCGATCTGCTCATAAATAATAGCAACATATTCGAAACCGCGTTTACGATTCCGCCGATTCCCGTCAAACGCGCGGAACAATTCCAACAGATCCGCGGACTTCCGTTCTACACCGCGAACGGTTCTATAAACGAAACGCCGCCGCCGGAGGGGACGGCAATCACGAATTCGGCTTTGTATCCGGCGTTATTATCAAATTTGGGGACCGTCAATGCATATGAAACGATGACGACGCCCCGCAACGCGGTTCCGCACGAAGATCCCAAGTATCGCGGAGAGGTTTATCTGGACATCGCCGGCGGCAGCGCGGAATTTGTTAAATGGAGCCCGAACGAACTTCGCGTGGCGGTCCATTCGCCGGGCGCCGCCAGAATTATTATCAATCAAAACTACGATTCCGGCTGGACCGCCGCCGACGGACGGCCGGTCGATCCGACGCCGGAGGGATTATTATCGACGGGCGCCGCCGCCGGCGACGGCGAAGTGACGCTCGTCTACCGGCCCGCCGCGTTCGTCTGGGGTTGCGCGATAACGCTCGCGGCGATCGCGGGAGCGATCTTTACACTTGTGTTTTCGCGCGGACGCGCCGCCTGAACGTCTTATAACTAATCAAGCCAGTCTTTATCTTTAAGTTTCTTCGGCAGGTAGTCCGTCGTTAAATATCTGAAGTCTTTGTTCGCGAGCGAGTCGAGTTCGTACTTCAGGCCGGATTTTAACATAAAATCGATTTCGAGCTGCCATTCCTTCTTTTGAAACCACGGATAACCCTTCAACTCGCGCGCGCGGGCGATGTCCTTGTCGTTTAATTTAATTCCGACGTTGCGCGGCAGGCCGTGGGATTGCGGATCGCGGCTCGAAAGCCCGATGAACTTTGCGTCCGGGATCGCCATGCGCATCGATTCGAATGCAAGATTGATCGAACCCTGCTTGATGACGGAATATATGTAATATCCCCACGGATCATTGTCGACGAGGACGTACACCGGGAGTTTGTATTCGTCGTGCATGCGGCGCGCGAAACGCCGGACGCCGCGCGGCGGCTGGCCGTTGCCGGTTAACAATACACAATTGAAACGTTTCCAGAATTTATCTTCGTTGAGCGCGTTCCACTGCGTGCCTTTTTCGATTAATAATACAAAATCCGCCGTGCATTTTTTGATATGAACGTCGTGCGGCTCGACGATCGACGGCACCGAATAGCCGCCTTTGCCGAGGCGCGCGCAGTCGATCGTGTCGCCGTCGTCAACGATCGTCATCGGCCCGACGAGCGAACCGGCGGCCTCGGCGCGCACGTGCAATTCCTCGCGGAGCGCCTCGAGCGTGACTTCCAGATCTTCAATAATCGGGTCGCTCTCCTCCTGTCCGTCGAACGTGTTTTCGTTCGAGCCTTCGATCGTATGCTTCGTTCTGTAGTATATTTCTCTCAACGAACGCGAGAGTCCCTCGCGCTGCAGCACCGAAAGCGCGTCGCCGACGAGCATCGTTTGCATGAATTTCTTCGCTGTCGACAAACTTAATAATTGCCGCTCGGTTTTCGCTTTCTTTAATTCAATAATCCGGCGCGATTTGCTAAATTCGACGTTCGAGAGCGCGCGAACCGGAATATGAAAGGCCGGTTCCTTGTTGGTGCGCGCGCATTCGATGACGTGTTCGGCGAGGCCGACGAGACGCCCTTCGACGTCCTTTGCGGGCTTGCGGATCGGTGCTTTGGGGCTCATTGTAATATTATCGATTTGTTATTAAATTTTATTTTTGATTATAATATATTCCGCCGCCGGCGTTTATTTTCCGCGCCCGGGCTTTTTATTCGATTTGGGTTTCTCTTTTTTGATCTGTTCTGCGTCCTTGCCGAACAGCGTCGGTTGCGATTTTGTAAGTCTCGACGTGCGCGATTCGACGGCGCCGGGGGCGCGCGCGGCTTTTTTATTCTTACGTTTCGCTTTCGATTCGGGGGCGACGTCCGGGAAGAGCGACGCCTGCACGGCGGGCGCCGCATCCGGAGCCCCCGGTTCTGTTGTCATCGCCGGCGCCGCGCCGTCCGCGGGCGGGGCCTCGGTTGCTAATAATTTCGGAATCGCGCCCTCGGCGCCGGACGGCGTCACGACAATGGTATGTTCGCGTCGCTCCTCCTCCTCGCGCTGCTTGCGAAGAATGCGGTCGGTTTCCTCGCCGCCGGTGCGCTCCTCGGCCATTTGTAATAATTGCTTTTTCAGGCGATCGACGCTGATCGAGCCTTTTTTCAGACGCCCGCACGCCTCGGCGACTTCGCCGATGTACAATGCAAAGATATTCCGGCGCTTCCACTCGTCCTTCGCGTGCTCGCGTTTTCTGATATATTTACCCAAACGACGTCCGGCTTCCTGAATCCCCAGTTTGATTTCCTTGCGAATCGCGTCGTAGTCGGCGATCGCCTCCTTGGATTCGCTCGTGAACGGCACCCACGAGGACGCCATGTGTACAAATACGACGAGCGGGCCCTGCGGCATCGCGCCGCGCGACTGCGACATTCCATACAATTTCCACGCGGTCTCGACGACGGATTGAAACGTGCAGCAGGCCGACTGTTGATACAAAAGCGGAACGCGGTTCGCGTAACGCATCAGCCGCGCGAGCTGGACGTCGTCCTCGCCGTCGGCCGATTCGCCCTCCGCGAGCGGCGCCGCCGGTTCCTCGGGCTCCTCTTTCTTTAGTTTTGGATCGTTTCCGAACGCGAGGCCGACTTCAATAATAAAGGGATTGCCGCGGTACACCTGTGGCGAGCGCGTGACCGCCGTATAAAATTCGCCGCGGATTTGTTTATAAAGTCCGGCGAGGATCGCTTCTTCGCCGATCGGAGATAAACAATCCGTCGGCGGCGCCATCAACTTCGCGTTTTGTAAACATGAAAATAACTTTTCGGCCGCCGCTCCGACGACGTCGCGCGGGCGCGCGTTCGCGGAGAGTTTCGCTTCTTTACAAATTTCGCCCGCCGCGTTCGCGCTTACGCGGGAGAAATCGCTCGACAGGAACACTCCCAACAATTTGGCCTTCGTGTCCTGAAGCATTTTCAGAAACATTCCGAATTCGATTCCGTACGGATGCGGCTTGATTTCCTTCGGAGGGCGCGGCAGCACTTCGACGCCGCGTTTATGATGTATTAAATTCCCTTCGGGCGTTTCATAAAATAATTCGATGTGCGGATTCGCGACGGCCGTCAATTCTAGATATTCCTCGACCGACGCGCGGCCGCGCTGATAGCGGCCCTCGAGCTCGATGCTCACCTGCGTTCCCTGCGGGTGTTCCCAATCTTCGATTTTGTTATCTTCCAAAACCACCGGCTCGTTCTTTTGTGTATTGATCTGAATCGCGAACGAATGCGCCGCGCGGCCCGGCGACGTGCGCGAAATGACGCGGACCGGTTTTCCAGTTGTTAATTGTCCGTACATTCCGGCGGCGGAAATGCCGATGCCCTGCTGTCCGCGCGACTGGCGGAGCCGGTGAAATTTGGAACCATACAATAACTTCGCGAAAATGCGCGGAACTTGTTCTTTAACAATTCCCGGCCCGTTGTCGGTGACCGTTATAATAAATCGATCGGCCTGCGCCGGCGGCAGCGTCGCGCCGTCGCGCCCCGCGACGACTTCGATTTTCACGCGAATGCTCGGCAGGATGCCGGCTTCCTCGCACGCGTCGAGCGAATTGTCGACGGCCTCCTTGACGGTAGTTAATAATGCCTTTCGTGGATTATCAAATCCGAGCAGGTGCCGGTTTTTTGTAAAGAACTCCGCGACGGAAATTTCACGCTGCTGCGTGGCGAGCTGTTCGGCCGTGACGCGCACGGGTGGAGCCGTGGTGCGACCGGCGGCGAGACGGGAACGTCGATTTAGAACCAATGTTGGCGATGTAAAAAGGGGGGTTTGCCGCGCGAAAATGCTGGTTTGCGCGAGAAGTTACAAGAAGTCAGGGCGATTTTCACTCTAAGTCGAGTGCCCGTCGCGGAGAGTTCCGAACGAGACTCGTCGCGCGCAAACAGACGTTGTAATATTGGCGCATGCTCCTTCCATTCGCTTTTTCGTTCATCGCCGCGTTCGCGGCGTTCCCACAGGATTCGAAACCATCGGCGCCGCGGCAACCGGATCCCGGCGGCGTTCGCGAAAAACTCGCTGCGATCGAAGTGGAATTTAGTACTGTTCAGGAGGACTTTTATAAAAAATATCAAGATATCAAATCCAAGGAGGAGCAGGCCGCATATCTAAAGAATACGCCGAAAGCGGCGGAGTACATCTCCAAAGCGTGGGAGATCATTCATAAGAATCCGAAGGATCCGGGGGTCATCGTCGGTTTGAATTGGATCATCGCCGAGACGTACGCGCCGGGCGGCGCCGACTTTACGAAAGCGCTCGATCTCGTCGCGGCCGATTTCATCGATTCGAAGGAAGCGTCCGAAATATGTTCTCAATTGCAATATTCACCGATCGACGACGCCCGCAAGTTCCTCGAAACCGTGCTTTCGCGCTCGAAACTGATCGAGATCCGCGCGTCGGCGTGCTCCGCGATCGGCGGGATGTGTATGAATCGCGCGAATACCGTCGATTATTTCAATAGCTCGAAAGATAAGAAAGAATACGCGGAAAATTATATAAAAACCCGCGGTCAGGAAGCATTCGATAAAATGTCGAAGGCGGATTCGGCCGCGCTCCGCGTCGAGGCCGAAAAATATTATGAACAAGTGATCAAGGAATTTGGCGCCGTGGCGTCGCAGACAAAATTCGCGGAGGGCGCGCTGTTCGAGATTCGAAACTTATCGAACGGCAGGCAGGCGCCCGAAATTGTAGGAAAGGATGTAGATAATAAGGAAATGAAATTGTCCGATTTCAAGGGAAAAGTAGTCGTCTTGGATTTTTGGGGTTATTGGTGAGGCCCCTGCCGGGCCATGCTGCCCCACGAGCGGTCGCTCGTGAAGAGAATGGAAGGCAAACCGTTCGCGCTCGTCGGCATGAACAGCGATTCCGACCGCGCAAAACTAAAGGAAACGATGGCTAAAGAAAACATCACATGGCCTTCGTTTTTCGACGGCGGCGGGACGAGCGGTCCGATCGCGACCAAGTGGAACGTCCACGGATGGCCGACGATTTATGTTATCGATCACAAGGGCGTGATTCGCTACAAAAACGTCCGCGAAAAGGCGATGGACGCGGCCGTCGACAAATTGATCGCCGAAATGGAAGCCGAAAAATCGTCGAAATAGTATATATTCTGAAACGACTTCTAAACAGAAACTAACGGCAGCCCGCCGTCCGCGAGTCCGAGCGCGGCGGCGCGGCGCTGGAATTCGAGCAGCGATTCGAGCATTCCCGCACGCGTCAAATCATAACAACAGGATTCTGTTAAATATTCCAAAAGCGAATCCGCCGGAATCGCGAGCGAATTGGAATATTCCGCGGCGAGGCGCTCCGACGCGGCGATTCCGCGGTCGCGCGCGGCCGTGAGCGCATCGGTATATTCGCCGCGCCAGGCCACTCCTGGGCGCACGAGCCAGAGCGCGAAGACGAACGGAAGATTCGTAATGCCGCGCCACATTTCGGCGAGATCATAAATATAAAGCCCGCCATCGGGCGTTTCGCGCATGCGCGCGGCCTCCACGAGCGCCGCGTCGCCGATGCGCACCCACGCGTCGGTTCCGGCGAGCGCGAGTTCGCTTCCGAACGGAACATCGTGAAATTTAACGTTTCCGCCGCCGTTCGCATGTATACAAATCCGCGCAAGCGCCGCGCCCGTTCGGCTCGCGGGATCGAGCGCGATACTTTTACAATTCTCGATTTTTTCGAGGCCGATGATGAGCACGCTGCGGACGCGGCGTTCGGCCGCGATCGCGATTCCGGGAACATAACGATAACCGGGGCGTCGGAACGCTTCGATTGACGAAACGAGCGCGCAGTCGATTTCGCCTTTTCTTAGTAACTCGACGAGCACCGCGGGCTCGTCTCGCGTCACGCTGAATCGCGGATCGGCGTCGAGTCCCTCGACGCAAGGGCGGCCGGCGAGATAACGGACGATTCCGAGTCGGAGCGGTGCTTCCGTTGCCACGTGAATGCTGCGATTTTATGTATGAATCTGTCGATATAAATTAAACAATCGCATTCATAACGAAAATCGCCCGTACAAGAATCACGGCCGATTGCTATTCTGATCGCGGTGCTTGCGCCAGTCGCGCACGAGCCATGCGGTCCATGAACCGCAGACGAGCGCCGCGGCGCCGCCGCCGAACATGAGCAACCGGCCGTACGGTTTGCCGATTCCGTCGTCGAGCTGCGCAATCATGCCGCCGCCGGCGACCGCAATGGAAATCAGCGTTCCGACGCCGCTGATCGCGACCTGCATGAGTCGAATGGTTGCATCGGAAGGATTGTGCGCCATGTTAACGAAACAATCTTACTTTAAGATTCGAATCTCCATTTTTTGAATTTCGATTCTCGCCCCGACGCGCACTTGAATGCCGACGCCGCCTTCGCGCGCTGCCGTCGTGCTGTCGACCGCCGCGGGCGTCGGTTCGCCGGCGTCGGCGGGCGTCACTTCGATATGTAATTTTCGTCCGTAAACGCGCTCGACGATATCGTAAACGGCGCCCTCGACGGGAATAAACGATTCCTCGGCGACTTTCGCTCCCGGATCGGTCGTTTGCATTTCATAGATATGCCGCAGGTAACCCGTTCCCTGCCGCGCGATCAGTTGAAATCCCTTTTTAATAATTTTAACCCGCATTTTTAATTCATAATGCCGGATCGCCGTCGTCGGAGAAGGAGACCAGAACGCGATGCCGGCGCGCTCGCCCGGTTTTTGTTGTTGATCGGGTTTCACGCCCTCGACGACCAGAGTTCCGTTTTCTAATATTAATTTAGCGCCCGGCGACGCGTCCCACGGCGATTTTTCGTCGGCTTGCTTCGGTTGGAATTCGCGTGGATTTAACAAATCTTTGGACGGCACGGATCCGAATCCGCGTCCCGACTCGGCCCACTTCTCCGCGACATCGCTCATTTTCATCGCGATGTCGTCGCGCAGATCCTTGGTTTCATTAAACTTGTTCGCTACCAATACGGCCGCGAGCTGCTCGTCGACTTTTTCGTATAAAGCGACGATCGAAGCGTAATCCTGTTCGCCCTGTTCGCGCATTTTGTCGGCTTTCGCGATGCCCGCTTTCGCCCGCGCCATCGCGCTCCGCCCGCGCGCGTTGAAAATCTCGCGTTTCACGTCCTCGACGCGCTCGGTGTCGATTTGTTGTAATAAATTTTCGAGCTCGCCGGCCTTCGCGGCCACTTCGTCGACTCGTTCCGGATCGTTCTGACCCGCGCGCACGTCGGCGAGCAATTTATCGATTTTCTTCCGCACGCCCGCCTGCTTTTCCTGCAGTTTGAGCGCCTCGAGCAGCAGCCGCGCAAGTTGCTGTTCGTTCGGCTCGAGTTCGCCCGACTTTGTATTTATAAATAATCGAACGGCCTCGATTTGATCGTCGCCACTATGTGTAGCTTGATAATCGCGCATTTCTTGTAATAACTTTTGCGAGCGGATCGGCCGCATCCGCCTTTCCTCCGCCTCCTTTTCGTTCTGAATATAATTATAAACAAATAATCCGCCCGCGACGCCGAGAAGCGCCAGTCCGCCCACGAGAGCGGTGGCGATCATCCACGAAGGGGTTTTCCGGATCTCGGGGTTGTATCCCGAACCATGCCGCGTATGGCGGCGGACACGTGCTTGCGAGAAACTGCGCGGTTTGAATGCCATTTGGGCGGCCATCGTAACGGCTAAGGGTCGACCGGCGTTATAGTCCACTGACCGCGAAAGGTATCCAACCCGTGAATCCAGAACCCACCGAAGCTCCTCCCGTCGCCTTCGAGGGGCTCGAACAGCGCGTGATGGCGATCGTCCGGCCGAAGCCGGAATTGCTAAGACTGTATTTGTTATATGCGCTGTTTACAGTCCCGGCGTTTCCGATCGTCTTTTTGGTTCTTTACTTCAAATATCATACATTGAAGTTTCGATTCGACCGCGAGGGCGTCGGCGTTTCCTACGGCATTCTTTTCCGGCGCGAACACTATTTAACATATGCGCGCATTCAGGATATTCATCTCACGCGCGATTTGTTCGAGCGGTGGCTCGGAATCGGAAGCGTCGAAATACAAACGGCGTCGGGCGGATCGGGCGGCGATCTCGCGATCGTCGGCACGGATCAGTTTGAAATCATTCGGGATTATTTATATATCAAAATGCGCGGCGCCCACGCGCACGGAACGCATCCCGCATCCGGCGCGGAGCCGCAGACTAACGATCAACTGATCGCCGCGCTTCGCGAAACCGCGTCCGCGCTGCGCGAAACGACGCGCGCGATCGAGGAGAGCCGGCAATGATGGACGTCGACGAACTCAAACCGCCGGGCGCGTTCGCGCGGACGCTCGAACCCTGGCTCGTGTTGCCGACCGGAGCGCCGCACGCGCCCGCCGGCGGACTCGAAACGCGCGTGTTCCGAGCCGCGGGCGCGTATTTGAAATATCGTTATTTACAATTATCGCTCGCGTCGCTGCTCGCGATTCCGGAAATCGTCGGAGTCTTCGGCGGCGTGCTCGCGTGGAGCTTTGTCGCGGCGTTGATTCTCGGATCGCTCATCGTCATGGTCACGGTTGTAATATTTACATTTCTGTTCGCCGCCATTCGTTTGGAATACGATCTTCGGCAATATTTAATTACAGATCGCGCATTGCGAATCCGCGGCGGCGCGATCGTCGTATCCGAGGTGACGATCACGTATGCTAATATTCAAGACGTCGAGATTTCGCAGGGCCCGCTTCAACGGTGGTTCGGCATCGCCGATCTGATCGTTCACACGGCCGGCGGATCGGCTACTACTAAAAAAGACGGCGGCGGCGGAATGTCGCATCGCGGCACGCTCGCGGGGATCGCGAAACCGCATGAACTGCGGGATTACATATTGCAACGATTACGCATTTATCGCGACTCGGGCCTCGGCGATCCCGACGACGCGCGCGCGCATTCTGCGCATGCGACCGGCGGGCAGGGCGATGATGCGCTCGCGTCCGCGCTGGCCGAACTTCGCGGGGCTTCGCTCGCGTTGCAATCGGCCGCGGCAAAATAAGGAAACGGCGCGCGTTCGTACTATTATTCATAACAAATGAACCCGAACGCGCCGCAGAAGGCAGGTCCCGCGCTCCGATCGATCGGCGCGGTCGCCGCCGAAACCGGCATCGACACCGCGACGCTCCGCGTGTGGGAGCGCCGATACGGATTTCCGAAACCCGTGCGGCGCGGGAGCGGGCACCGGCTTTATTGTGAATTGGAGGTCGAGCGGTTGCGGCTCATCGCGCGAGCGTTGCGCGGCGGGTGCCGCGCGGGCCAGATTCTGCGCGCCGATCCGGAAGAAATCGAAAAATTATTAAATATACAAAAAAAATCGCGCGCGCGCGCGCCCGAGTTCGACGGCCTTCTCGTATTTGTACACTCGCTCGACGCCGAGGGGCTGCGGCGCGAGGTCGGAATGCAACTGATGGCGCTCGGGCCGCGAAAATTCGTCGTCGACTACGTCGCTCCGCTCACGCGCTGGGTCGGCGAGAGCTGGGCGCGCGGAGAATTGGACGTTCACGAAGAACACTTCATAACAAATCAATTGCAAACGATCCTGCGCGGCATACTCGACAACCGCCACGAGGCCGCGGGCGCGGCCCGAATTGTATTAACCACGCTTCCCGGCGAGCCGCACTCGCTCGGGCTCAAGATGGCGGCGGTTATATTATCATTCGCCGGCGCGGCGCCGCGCGTGCTCGGACCCGAAATGCCGCTGGCCGGAATTGTAACGGCCGCGAAAGCCGCGAACGCCCGCGCCGTCGGCATTTCCGTCTCGGCCATGAGCGCGACGCGCGGAACGGCGCAGCGGCTCTCCGCATTGCATGAAATGCTGCCGGGTCACGTGCAATTATGGGCGGGCGGCGACGGCGCGGCGCGGCTGAAGGGATTGCCGCGGGGCATTCATAAGATTCGCGAATTGAGCGATCTCGAATCCGCGGCGCGGCAGCTTTGATAAAATTAACTAAACTATAATTTATAATTACTGTTTCGCGACCGTCGCCGGACGGGACGCGGGAGTCGATTCGATCGGAACGGGCATCGCGTCGCGGGCGGCGGGCGCGGCATACGCGGTGGCGGTTATTCGCGGCGACGAGGGCGACCCAAGGCGAACCCGCACGGTTTCTTCGATTTGTTGGATTGCGGCGCGTTCTTCGGCGCCGAAAACTTCGCGCGACGGCGAAACTCTATATTCGGGAAAACGGCGGCCCGTGATCTCTTGTATCAATTGCGCGGCGCGCTTGCGTTCGAGCGCGTCGCTCGAATGGAGTTCGGGGACGAGGTCGTCGACTGTATACTTAGATAAATCGTTCCGGCGCAGATCGGTGCCGACGCAACCGAAAACAAAATCGACGATCGCGACCGGTTTTATTGTAAAACTCGCGCCGATGAAGACGAAATTGACGCTTACATTAAAATCGGCGACTTCGCGATCCGTGATTTGCGGCGAAAACCATTGCAAAGGATAACGGACGAATCCGGCGTCGAGCGGACGCGCGACGCTCGCGCCCGCGAGCGCGCCCGAGGCGACGTGCTGGTCGACTTCGTGTAAATATAAGAAGGGAATGCCGAATTCGCCGCGCGATTCCTCGACGGAAACGAAACCGCCGTCGCGGAATCCGTGGCGCGCGCCGCTGTAATAACCGGCGCCGAATTCCAACAAATGGCTGAATCCGGCGTGCGCTTGGAAACCCGTCGAAACGCCGCCGTCGAATTCGACGACGCGCGCGAGGTCGCGTCCGCGGTCGCGGAGGTACGCGCACGAGCCGACGAGCGGCGCGGCCAGCGCGATGACAATATGATAATACTTGATTTTCACTCGAGTGGATACGCGGCCCTGGGTGAATTCAGCGCGGAACTTTCGGAGGAATCGTTATGAAATTTCCGCTATGTGGGAAGCATGCTTCCCTGCGATTCGACCAGTTCGCACGATTTGGGAAGGTCGAGCGTTTGATCCACGTCGGTGTAGAACGCGAATCCTTTGTAAGATTGAATATAACGATCCTTTTTGGTAAAGAATCCGAACCGCGAATGGACGACGACCGGGGCTTCCGCGCGCTCGAGAAGTTGTAAAAAATCGCGGGAGTCTATTTTTACAAAAATTCCCATCGAGCGGTACGCTTTGAGGACCGCGGCATGGTGCGCGGCGGCGGCGGCTGTGGCTCCGGTCATGGCTTCGATTTAATATTAACGATAGGCCGGGATGCCGGTGACAGCTTCGCCGATCGCAAGTGTATGAATGTCGTGCGTGCCTTCGTATGTATAAACCGTTTCGAGATTACACATGTGCCGGCCCGATTGATATTCGAGAAGAATGCCGTTCGCGCCGAGCATGTCGCGGCAGGCCCGCGCGATCTGGAGCGCCATGTGGATATTATTACGTTTTGCCATGGAGATCTGGAAATGCGAAAGCCGTCCGGCTTCCTTCAGGCGGCCGACGCGCGTCGCGAGCATCTGGCCGAGCGTGATTTGCGTCGCCATTTCGGCGAGTTTCATTTGTGGTATCTGAAATCCCGCGAGCGGTTTATCGAATACGATGCGCGTTTTTGAATAATTTAACGCTTCGTCGAAGCACGCCATCGCCGCGCCGACGCCGCCCCATGCGATTCCATAGCGCGCCTGCGTGAGGCACGAGAGGGGAGCTTTGAGGCCCTCGGCTTTCGGCAGACGCGCCGAATCCGGGACGCAGACGTCATCGAGCACGAGTTCACTTGTTACAGATGAACGGAGGCTCCATTTTAATTTAGTTTCGGGCGCGGAGAATCCCCTAGCGCCTTTTTCGACGAGGAATCCGCGCACCGTGCCCTGTTCGTCCTTGGCCCAGACAATGGATACATCGGAAATGGTGCCATTCGTAATCCACATTTTCTGACCGTTAATGATCCAATTGTTACCGTCGCGGCGCGCGCGGGTTTTCATGCCGCCCGGATTCGAACCCGCGTCGGGCTCGGTCAATCCGAAGCATCCGATCGCTTCGCCTTTTGCTAATTTTGGAATCCAGCGTTTTTTCTGTTCCTCGGAACCGTATTCTAATATTGGCCACATGACGAGCGCGCCTTGGACGGAGGCCATCGAACGCACGCCGGAATCGCCGCGTTCGAGTTCGCGGCACATCAGTCCGTACGCCACTGCTTTGAGACCCTGACCGCCGTATTCCTCGGGAATCGTCGGACCGAAAAGTCCGATCGCGGCCATTTCGGGGACGAGTTCCATCGGGAAGCGTCCCTCGTCATAACATTTACCGATGATTGGTAATATTCGTTCATCGACAAACGCGCGAACGGCGTCGCGCACCATCCGCTCCTCTTCCGAAAATTCATCTTCCAATTCCATGAAGTCGAGGGCGCGAAAGCGTTCCATGTCGTTCCGTTTCGAAGGGCGTCGTCGGGCGGTGAATATGTGAGATTTGGAGCGCGCGACTATAGTCGATTCGCCCCTCCGAACGTGATACCCAACCCAAATCCATGCGCAGGCTGCGGTTATCCGGCGGCGGATGGCAACCTGGCCTGCGGCGAATGCGGCGCGGCCGCGCTTTCGAAGCCCCGCGCGACGTTCGGAACAGGGTTTCGCGCGTACTTCGAGGCGTGCGGTTTTTTGTTAAGAACGCCGCGAACAAAGCGGTATGCCGTCGCGCCGACGGCGCTCGCCGTGACGCTGTCGGTGCCGGTTTTCGCGATTGGTTGGAACCTGAGCGCACCGCTGAGACATGTTGTAACAGAAGCGCACTGGTTGCCAGATTCGTTAAGAGCGATCGTTGCATTTGTGTTGGGGACGCTCGTCTTATTGGTTTTGGCGATCGTTGTTTTTTTCAGCCTTGCGCCGCTCGCCGCGATCTGCGCCGCGCCGTTTTTGGATATATTGGTCGGCCGCGTCGACGAGGTTAGTTACAAAACAAAACGCGAATTGCAAATGCCGCGGCGGCGATTATTAATATTCATGATCGCCGAAAGTTTGCACATGCTTTGGGTCATTCTGTTTTTGAACGCGGTCGCCTTCGTTTGCGTTTGGCTCGCCCCCGTCGGCCCGTTCATTAGCTTCATAATCCTTTCGTGCGCGGCCGGTCTCGGCGCGCTCGACATCGCGACCGCGCGGCGCGGATTTTCGTTTTCGCAAAAACTTATAATAGCGAAAAACAATTTCGGCGCGATGATGGGTCTTGGAACGGTCATGATCGCCGCCGCATCCATTCCCTGCGCGGGGTGGGTTATTACGATTCCCGTTTCCGCCGTCGCCGGCGCGATTTTATTACAAAAAATGCGGATCCGGCCCGAAATTTACTTATCTTCCCAACGGTAAACATCCGTTTTTAACGTTCGCCCGCTCGCGAGCCAGCGGAGAATGGGGGAGTGATAAGGCGCCGTCAGAATTTTTGTCAGATCCGCGACGGGAACCATTTTCGCGTCGACGGTTTCCTCGCCGTCGGGTCTCAATTCGCCGCCCGCGCGATTTAAGGAATAAAAATGTCCCTCCCATCCGTATCTTCGTTTGCCTTTCGTAAATCGCTCGCCGACGAACATAAATAATAACCCATTCACCGCGACGTCGAGGCCGGTCTCTTCGCGCATTTCACGTCGCATGGCCTCTTCGTCGGTTTCTCCTTTTTCGATTTTTCCGCCGGGCAATTCCCAACATAACTGTTTGCCCGCGGTCCCGAGATCGCGGTACGTGGCGACGAGGAGCACGCTGCCCTGCTCCTCGAGCCAGCCGTAAACTCCGATGAAATCGGGGCGCCGCGTTTGCATGTCGCGCATGCCGGGAGGCAAATTAACTATTTTCGGTCGCGGACGTATTTGTTAAGCCACGCGAACGTCTCGTGAAGCCACAATTCGCGGTTTCGCGCCTTCAACAGCCAGTGCCCTTCGTCGGGGAAATATACAAATCTCGACGGCACGCCCAGTCTTTGCAACGTCGAGAATAATTGTATTCCCTCGCCGATCGGAACGCGATAGTCGATTTCGCCGTGCGTCACGAGCGTCGGCGTCTTGAAATTCTTTGCATACACATGCGGCGATTTTTCCCTGTATTGCGCCGAGTCCCACGGACGGCCTTTCAACTCCCATTCGGGAAACCACAATTCCTCGGTCACGCCCCACATCGAATCCAAATTATAGACTCCCGCGTGGCACACGATGGCTTTGAACCGGTCGGTGTGGCCGAGAATCCAATTCACCATATAACCGCCGAACGACGCGCCGATCGCGGCCATCCGCTCGGGGTCGGCGTATTTGTTAGCAATCGCCCAGTCGGCGGCGTTCATGCAATCTTCGTAAACGGCGCCGCCCCAATCTCCGCTGATTTCATTCGTCAATTCCTGTCCGAATCCCGTCGAACCGTGCGGGTTCAACGCCAAAACTACATATCCCTGCGCCGCGTAGATCTGAGGATTCCACATGCCGCTGCCTCCGAAACCGTCGAGCCACGACTGCTGCGGTCCGCCGTGAATCATTAATATAAACGGGGCCGGCGTTCCTTTCATATAATTCGGCGGCGTGACGAGCCAGCCTTGGATCATTCCGTCGCGCGCCGCGGGCACGCCTTTCGCGCCGGGAATCCACACCGACTCCGAATCGCCGAGTTTCTTACTCTTAAAGAATCCGTCGTTCAAATGCGTCAGCATCGTCCGAGAGCCGTCTTTAAGATTCACGCGGACAATTTCGCCCGCGCGCTGCAACGACGTGAATCGGCCGACGACAAAGCGGCCGTCGGGCGAAATCGAGAGACCTGTTATATTCTCGCGGATTATTTGTAAACTCTTGCCGCCGTCGAGCGGCGCGCGCCAGATCGCGTGCGTTCCCAGATCCTCCGCTCCGATCAGTAAACTCTTCGAATCCGGCGCCCAGAGAATTTCGTCGACCCATCGGTCGATATCGCTTGCAACCTGCCGCGTCGCGCCGGTTTTTGTATCATATAATTGAACCGTGAACCGCTCCGATTCGAATCCATACGTCGCCTGCGATCTGTAAGCTATCCATTTTCCGTCGGGCGAAGGCTCGGGCGAGCCGTCCCAGCCTTTGTTCGGCGTGAGGCGTTTCGGCGCGCCGCCGCTCACGGGCGCGGAGTATAAGTTAAAATCCGTCGAGAGCGCTTCGTCCTTTTCCGCGCCCTGCGTATAATATAAAATCGAGTTGTCGTTCGAAAATGCATAATTCGTCGGACCGCCGAGCGAGAAACCGGGCGCATCGTATTCCGGCGCGGAAACCCTGCGCGTTTCGCCGGTCTCGATATTCGTTATAAATGTCCCGGTCCGCACCGAATCGCGCCATTCCGTCCAGTGGCGGAAAAGTAAATTATCGATTATTTTCGCCTGCACGCCCTCCGGAACGCGCGACGGCGTGTTCACGTCCGTGGAATACGCGATCATTTTGCCATTCGGCGAATAGATGGGATCGCCGACGCCGTTCTTTTCATTTGTAATTTGTCGCGCCGCGCCGCCGTCGACGGGCACGTTCCACGCCTGTCCGCCCGCGACGACCAGAATCCATTTTCCGTCCGGCGAAAACCGCGGGCCCACCGGATTCGCCGGCGCATTTGTAACAATCCACGGTTCGCCCGAACCGTCGGTCTTCGACATCCAAAGACTTGTCCTCGTCTTTCCTTTTGGATCGAGCGTCGGCTCGCTCACCGTGAACGCGAACGTCGCGCCGTCCGGCGACAGCGCGGGCGCGGCCAGCTGGGGCATTTGTAACAATTCCTCAATCGTTAAATTGCCCGCGCCCGCCCGCCAGCTCGGCCACGCGGCGACACCCGCCGAATTGCAGGACGTTAATAAAAGAAATGCCGTTCCGAGTTTATATATATTTCGCATTATTAGTATGATTCGCGGTTATTGAATTCGAAGTTGTCGATACGCGCGCGCGCGCCGGGCGGCGCCGATTTTACCTTTCAACGAGGACCTTCAAGGCGGCCTCGGTGATGGCGCCTTGCGACAACGCCCCATGCGCGACGCCGTCGCGAATCCAAATCGCCTGCGGCGACTCGTGTCGGATCGAGAAACGCGCCTCGATCTCGCGCGACAGCGGCCGCGACTCGATGACGAGGACGATCGCGCACACCGGGCCTTCGTGTTCGCGGTTCAGCGCGAAGAGTTCGAATTCGTCGAACGCAAAGGCGGACGTCGGACAGGCGGTCGAATGTTTAAATATCAACACGCCTCCATTGCGGGACGCGTCGAGTAAAGCGTCGAGATCGGCGGACGTTTGGAGTGCGATCAAGGGCGCGGCCATCCGATGCAATCTAACAAAACAGCGCCCGCGCCGCGATTCCACGATTCGCGCGCTCTTCCGCCGTCGCTCGAAGCCCCCGCGCCGGGTATGTTTTCAGACCTCCATGAAAGCCATTCGCCTCGCGAAGCCGACCGACGGTTCCTTTGTCCTCGACGACGTTCCGACGCCCGCGCCTGGCGACGGCCAGGTGCTCGTTAAGGTTAGGGCCGCCGGCATCTGCGGAACCGATCGGCATTTGTGGCATTGGGACGAGTCGATCCGCGACGGGCTGAAGCCGCCGTTCACGCCGGGACACGAGTTTTGCGGCGAAATTGTAGAATTGGGCAAGAATGTTACGCATTGGAAAGTTAATGATTACGTTTCTTGCGAAATGCACATCGTCTGCAACCGGTGCGGCGCGTGCAAGAACGGTAAACCGCATCTTTGCGCGAATCATAAGGTTGTCGGCATTCATCAGGACGGCACGTTTGCACAATATTTAGTATTGCCGGCGTCGAATCTTATAAAACTGCCGGCCGCGCTCCCGCCGAAGATCGGCGCGTTTCTCGATGCGCTCGGCAACGCCGTGCACACGGCGCTTTCGACGGAACTTCCGGGTCGCGCGGTTGCAATCTTAGGATTCGGACCGATCGGCGCGATGACCGCGGCCGTTGCGGAACATTGCGGCGCCGGCGCGATCTTTATAACAGATGTTAACGATCATAATCTCTCTCGCGCGCGCGCGTGGGCGAAGCAATGTCAGAATCGCGGGACGCGCCGCACGCCGATCCACGTCCTCGACGTTCGCGGAACGGGCCGCCGGGAAGCGATCGAAACTGTTAAATCTTCGACCGGCGGCGACGGCTGCGACGCGGTGCTCGAAATCAGCGGCGCCGAAGTCGCGGTGAACGACGGTCTCGAAATGTTGCGTCCGGGCGGGGCGATGCGGCTGCTCGGGCTGACGAAGGCCAAGAACGTTAATATTAATAATTACAACCGCGACGTGGTTTTCAAGGGCGTCGACATGCAGGGAATTTTCGGGCGCCGGATTTTCGATACATGGCATCAAATGCTCGCGCTGCTCAACGCCGGTCTCGACGTCGATTTTGTCGTCACTGACGAATGCGCGCTCGAAGACTACGAAACCGGACTCAAGCGATTCGACCGCGGCGAGGCGATGAAAGTTGTATTATATCCAAACGGCATGCCGAAGACGTAGTTTTCAGGGATTGATATAGCATAATTCGAAATAATAATTAAATAATATGTTCAAAAACGTCCAGGCCGATTATCAAAAACTTCTCGCCGAAATCCGCGAGGCGGGCACGTGGAAGGAGGAACGCATTCTCCTCTCGGCGCAGGCCGCGAATATCCGCGTCGCGAAGGGAGAAGTAATCAATTTTTGCGCGAATAATTATCTGGGCCTGGCGAACAACGCCGAATTGATGGAAGCGGCGAAGAGTATGATTGCGAGCCGCGGACTGGGACTCGCGAGCGTGCGGTTCATCTGCGGAACGCAGGATATTCACAAAAAACTCGAACAGACAATTTCGACGTTTCTTGGAACCGAAGATACAATTCTCTATTCTTCATGTTGGGACGCGAACGGCGGATTATTCGAAACCATCCTCGGCGAGGGCGACGCGATCGTTAGCGATGAATTGAATCACGCGTCCATCATCGACGGCATCCGGCTTTGCAAAGCGACGCGATACCGCCCGAAGCGGGGCGATCTCGCCGACATGGAGCGGTGCCTCCGCGAAGCGCGCGCCGCCGGATCGAAGAAAATCATGATCGCCACCGACGGCGTTTTTTCGATGGACGGCGACATCGCGGATCTGAAGGGAATTTGCGATCTCGCGGATAAGTATGAAGCGATGGTCATGGTCGACGATTCGCACGCCGTCGGTTTTATTGGTAAGACCGGGCGCGGCACGCACGAGCACTGCGGCGTCCTCGGGCGCGTCGACGTGATCACGGGCACGCTCGGCAAAGCGCTTGGCGGATCGCAGGGCGGTTACGCGGCGGCGCGCGCGGAAATTGTTGCATTGCTCCGGCAAAAATCGCGACCTTACTTATTTTCCAATACGGTCGCGCCCGCGATCGTTGGCGCCGCGATTCGCGTGATCGAGATGTTATCGTCCACGAACGCGCTTCGCGACAGGCTGGAAAAGAATACTCATTATTTCCGCGAACAAATGTCCGCCGCGGGATTTACAATTCGTCCGGGCGTGCATCCGATCGTGCCGATCATGCTCGGCGACGCAAAATTAGCGAACGATTTCGCGGGCGAAATATTAAATGAAGGGATCTATGTGATCGGATTCAGTTTTCCCGTCGTTCCGCGCGGCCAGGCTCGCATTCGCGTTCAGGTTTCGGCGGCGCACGAGCGCGAACACCTCGACAAAGCGATCGCCGCTTTCAGTAAAGTCGGCAGAAAGCTCGGCGTGATTCGTTAATAATAGAATTCAGGCCGAAACTATCATTACGTTTCGCCGTCGCCGGTTCCGAAGTTCCCCTCCCACTTCGAAACGACGACCGACGCGAGGCCGTTGCCGACGACGTTGACGCACGTGCGTCCCATGTCCATCACACTGTCGACGGCGAGCAGCATCGCGACGCCCGCCTCGCCGGGAAGATTAAAACTGGCGCATGTTCCCATAATGATCACGAGCGTCGCGCGCGGAACGCCGGCGACGCCCTTCGACGTCAGCATTAACGTCAACATCATCGCCAGTTGTTGCGAAATCGACATTTCGATTTTCGCCGCCTGCGCGATGGCGATCGAAGCCATGACTAAATAAAGCGTCGAACCGTCGAGATTGAAAGAATAGCCCGTCGGAATGACGAAACTCGCGACGCGCTTCGGAACGCCGAATCGTATCATTTCCTCGAGCAGCGTCGGCAGCGCGGCCTCCGAACTCGCCGTCGAAAACGCCGTGAGCGCGGGATCGCGGACCGCTCTTAAAAATCGCCAGACGCGAATGCCGCAAATTAACATTACTGGGATGAATACAAATAAGAAAAGCAGCGCGAGCGCGAGATAAAGACTTCCGACGAGGACCGAATACTGTTTTAATAAATATCCGACGGCCGGCCAGCCGTCGATCGTCGATCCGCCGACTTCGACGCCGCCCGCCATTTTGCTTACATTCGCCGCCATCGCTCCGAAAACTCCGAGCGGCGTCAGCAGCATTACGATATTCGTGTATCGGAACATCACCTGCGCGAGCGAGTCGAAAAATTGTAGTACCGGCTTGCCCCGCTCGCCGGTCTTCATCGCGGCGATGCCGATCAATGTTGCAAATACGACGACCGGCAGAATGTCGCCCTCGGCGGCATGTTTGAAGAAATTGCTGGGAAACGTATGCAATGCGACGTCCCACGCCGTTCCGGGTTTCGCGAGGCCGAGGTGCGCGTCGCCCTTCAACACAAGACCGTCGCCGGGGCGCAGCCAATTAACAATAAACAATCCGATGAACAGCGCGATCGTCGTGACGATTTCGAAATAAAGTAGCGCTTTCCCGCCCATCCGCCCGACCGTTTTCATGTCGCCCGCCTGGCCGACGCCGACAATCACAGTCGCTACAATAAGCGGAATGACGATGCTCTTGATGAGCGCGATGAAACTCCCCGAAAGAAAGTTGAAACAATTATAAATCTGCCGGTTTTCGCCGGTGCTCTCGTGGAACGGGAAAAAACCGCCGGCCGCGATGCCGAGCGCGAGTCCGGCGAATATATAACATGTACTCGATCGGTACCAGGGTTTTCTGGACTCAATCATTTATAATTACCGAAAGACAGGTGACGCCGCCGTCCGCTTTTTCGAATTCCGAAATGTCGAGCGGGATTACGTTCATATTCTTTTTTCCAAGCGTTTCGACGAGCCGCGGCGCCGCGGAGGAGACGATGACCGATCCGGCGATCGCGAGCACGTTGGCGCCCTGCGGTTCGCTGGGATCGATATAAATTATGTCTTTTCGTTTGATCTTTTCGTCCTCGACGGCGCCCGGCATTGCTATGAATGTTTCGTTATCGATCGCGGTCATCACGCTCTTTAAGTGTAGTGTGCCGTCCGGAATTTCAATGACGACGACGCGTTTTCCCTCGGCGGCCGCCGCGTCGGACAACACTTTGATTCCGGCGGCGTTCGATCGCCGGCTCGCCCCAACATAAATAATCTGCCCCGCCGAAAGCACGTCTCCGCCGTCGAGCGTCGCGGGCGGCTCCATTTTAATTATTGTTCGAAACTTCGAAATCATGTGCGCCACGGGCTCGCGTTCGCCGCGCCGTTCCGGCGCCCCGGGCATGCAACTGATCGCGACCGTACGGAGCACGACGGCGCAGTCTTCGACAAATACGCTGTCGGGTTGATCATGATCGATTCTCACCATATGGACTTCCGAAGCGAGCGATTTCAATGTAACAATATAAGCGCCGAGTTGCTCGCGCGCTTTTGTACAATCGATCGCGGGCCGGTTTTGCGCGCGAACGATGCAACGCTCGAAACTATGCGGCATTCCGCGGACGATCGCGGCGCGCGGCTTTTTGTTACTTGCGGCCATTGCGCGATCTTGCCGGCGGTTTGGCGGACGCCCCGCGCTCCCGGTCGCGCACGCCAAATAACAATTCGTTCACGCATTGATCGAGTCTTTCATATTCGAGCCCCGCGGCGCCGAGTCCGGCGCGGTCGATCTGTAGCTCGCCGATTTTTCGCGCGGAATCTTTACTATATCGCTTCATGAGCGGCGCGTTGTCGCCGCCGTGCTTGTTAATTCTAGAAAGCAAATCCTGAATCTCGGAATCCTCGCGCATCTGCCGGGCTTTTTCTTTTAATATCAAATACGTCCGCATGCTGCCGCGCGCGAAATCGCGGACGCCGTCCATATCTTCGGTGCGGTACGCGTGCGAATCGAAATGTCGCGGTCCCTCGTAGCCCGACTCCTCGAGCAATCTTACTAAATAAAACGCGGTTTTTGGATTCGCGGATCCGAAGCGGAAATCCTGATCGTAGCGGCCGGGAATTTGATCGTTTAGATCGACATGAAACAGTTTCCCCATTGCGATCGCCTGCGCGACGGTGTGATGCATATTCAAACCCGCCATGTGTTCGTGCGCGACTTCGGGATTCACGCCGACCATTTCGTGATGTTGCAATGTCGAAATAAAAGCGAGGCAGTGCCCCGTCGTCGGAAGAAAAATATCGCCGCGCGGTTCGTTGGGCTTCGCTTCGAGCGCAAATTTTAACGAATAACCCTGATCGATACAATAAGAACATAAATAATCGATGCACTCCCGGAATCGTTCGATCGCCGTGCGCGGATCTTTCGATGCGTCGACTTCGGTGCCCTCGCGGCCGCCCCAAAATACATAAATCTTCGCGCCGAGTTCCGCGCCGATATCGATCGCGCGCATCGTTTTTTGCAATGCATAAGCGCGGACGCGTCCGTCGTTGCTCGTAAACGCGCCGTCTTTAAATATGGGATCTGTAAATAAATTGGTGGTGGCCATCGGCACCACGAGGCCGAGATCGCGGCACGCCTGCCGGAAATCTTTAACGATCCGGTCGCGGTCGCGGGCGGGGGCGTCGATCGGAACGAGATCATTATCATGAAGGCACACGCCCCACGCTCCGACTTCCGCCAACAATTTTACGAGCGAAATCGGATCGAGTTTAGGACGAACCGCGTCGCCGAACGGATCGCGGCCCGGATTCCCGACGGTCCAGAGGCCGAAGGAAAATCGGTCGGAAGGCTGGGGTTGATAGTTATCGTTCATTGTTAATATTTATAATAGTTAATATTTAGAATAAATCGAATATAAACAATCATGCGTTGCGCCGCCCCGGCGCGGGGGCGCCGTTGTCGCTCGCGCGCAAGGCCGTGTAGGCGACCGGAAGTCCGAGGACGATGCCCCAGATCGCCGCGAGTTTGTAGCCGACGAGCAGGATGACGAGGACAAACACGGAATTCATATGAAAACGCCGGCCGAATATCCGGGGTTCGACGGCATAACCGACGAGCGCGCGCTCGATTCCCACAAAAACGAGGCATTTAATGAATAACGGCGCGCCGCCCTCGGCAAATGCAATAAAACAAATGGGGACGAGCGGCACGAGCGCGCCCAAAACGGGGACGAGTCCGCAGAAGAATAAGATAACGCCCAACAACGGCAGCGAAGGCAGGCCGAGAATCCACAATCCCGCGATTGTTACTATTGTATTCACGGCCGAAATTGCAATTTGAGCTTCGAGAAACCAGCCCACCGACGCGGCGAATTCGACGACGCTCGCGCGGACTTCGCGATAAAGCCATCCGACGCGCGACGATTGTAAGCGTTCGATCTCCGCGCGAATCGTTCCCAAATCGAGAACGATCAAGAATGCGAACAGCCACGCGAGCAAGAATGTAAATATTGCGGAAATCGCGGCCCGAACCGACGATAATAACAAATCCGTCGCGGCCGCGAAGTCCATTCCCGAATCCGCGGGTCCGCTTGCGCCCGCCGCGGGAAGCGACTCCGCGCTTTCGCCGAAGAATTGTCGACGCAGGATGTCGGCGCGGCCGATGGCGCGGGCCACGGGATCGGAAATTCCCGGCCACGATTGCTCCAATTCCTTATATTTGGAAGCTATCTGATCGCGATACTCGGGAAATTTGGCTTTGACGTGCGACACTTCCGATTCGATCGCCGGGATCATGACATATCCGAGCCCGACGATCGCCGCGATCGACGCGGAAAAAACCAATATTACCAAAAGCGGGCGCGCGACTTTTCGAACGCGCCCTTGGAGAAATGCCACAAAATGCTCGGCCGTGTATCCGATGACAAATGTCATCAAGATCAAAAGAAAAAACCCTCGTAACAAATAGAGGACGCCCGCGAAAATCGCCCAAATCGCGAGCCTGCGCAGCAGCGAGAGTCCCGCTGCGCCGTCGATCGGCGGTTGTTCGTTGGAATTCATTCGGTCCGATGGCCGATGCTCAGGGTTTTTTTGTTAATGCGCGGAACCGCGCGAGCCACTGCGCCCGATCCTTTGCATCGCCGCCGACGTCGCCCTTCGGAGCCGGCAGCGCCGCCGCGATGTCGCCGATATTTGATAATATTTTTCGCGACGCGGGATCGTCGAGGAATCTTTCGGCAAGCGGATATGTTGTAAGAATTACGGCGCCTTTGCCGAACGGAATTTGAATCATATCGGCGCCAAGCACGGCGCCGTTGCGATCGATCGAAACCCCGAAGATGTCCGCGCCTTTTGGGACCGAATTCATACAATAACGCGGCAACGCCTCGTTCATCGGCTCGCGAACGACGCCCTTGGGGGCGATTCCGCCGAAGGGGCGCTCGTCGAGGGCCACGTGGGCCGCATCCGCGCACGCGGCGACGGAAAGTCCCTCGAATATTTGTAAATTTACCAATGGATCGCCCGGCGTCAGGGCATTCGCGACGACAACCGTTCCTCCATCGCGGGCAATCTCGAGCGCGTCGATGATTTGTAAAAATCGGTCTTCGTTTGCAATGCTTTCCGTGGAGCCGAGAAATGCGATGTGCGGCGCCATCGTTACATTCTGCACTTTATTACCAAAAATCGAATTCGGGATTCGGACGCCGAGAATGTACTCGGTTTCGATCTGCGGACTCTTGAGTTCTGTATAAACGGGGTTTATTGTATAAAGTCCTTCGCCGCCGTTGCAGGAGATCTCGAAAAACTTGATTGAAGCCCACGTCGAGCTGACGCGAAGCTGCGTTTCGCCGTTCAGTTTGTCGGGCCGCGCCGTTTCTACTACAATAATGAACGGCGGCGGCTCCTTCGTATCGCTAATTTCCGCACAATCTATCAAATAACCCTCCGCATAGGACCCAAGGCGCGGAACCTCGCCGGAGTAGCGCCGCGGCATCGCCACGCATCGCCGCGCGACGTTGGCGCGCGCGCATTCAACATATTCCTTCTTCGGGCGCCCCAATGTATCAAAAAGACCTTCGCCGAATGCCGCGGGACTGTCGATCAGATATGCGACTTCGAGAATGCCGAGTTTGACATTACTACGCGCAGCCTCGACGGCGTGCCGGATCCACGTCGCGTGCGCGGATTGCATTTGTTCGACATAAACATTGAACGACGGGAAAGCTTTCTTTAACAATTCGCCGCCGAGCGAAATATTTAGTTTCTCGAGCCACGGCGCATAAACGCGCGACTCCTCGCGCCATTCGTCGCCTCCGAGTCCGTTGATCGCGCGCGTGAGATCGCTCGTGCCGAAACCGGCGGAAATCGTCGCGAATGCGAGTTCATCACGATCGCCGAATCCTAACAATCGATTGCGCCCGGCCTCGCCAAAGGGACACTCCAACGCGAGGTTCGATCGTAAATAATACTCGGCGGCGCCGGCGCCGGGATTGTAGTAATAATTTTTGCCGGATGCAACCGCGTCGCGCGAAACGATGCAGCCCGGCGCGAGTTCGTGCGCGCGCCGCGCCGTCTTTTTTGTTACATCCGGGAATCCGAACCAGACGACCGACGGATCGTCGGCGTCGCGCCGGATTTGTCGTTCGAGAATCTGAAGCGTCGCGTCGCCGATATTCACAAAATCCATCGTTGGCACCGGCATCATCCCGAGGGGCCCGAAAAGCGCCGGCCGCCATTTTACGTCGATTTTTCGGAGCGCGGGAAATTCGAATATAAGCATTCCCTGCGCGTTGGCGGCGTCGACGAGTTCGCGAAGCGGCTGACGTCCTCGCGCCATGATCGCGTTGAATCCGGCTTCTTTTAATAATTTAATTTTCCGCTCGGGCTCGAAGAGTTTGGAAGGCGTGAGTAACGATTCGGCTTCATAACCATAATCCGAGACGCCGCGGATGCGAACGGCGGAGCCGTTGATCGTGATTCGGGCGGCGGAAATCTTAATATCGCGAAATCCGGTCGTCCGCGACTGCGCATCGAACGGAACGCCGTTCTTCAACAGACGCGCGGACACTTGATATAACGCGGGTTTTTCGAGGCTCCATAATTCGAGTCCGGGCACGTTGAGCAGCGCTTTCGGAACCGCCGTTTTTCCGGCTGGAATTGTAAAGTCCATCGAGGCGGAGGCGAGAATCTTTAAATTTCCCTGCGCGGCGATTTCGAATTTTAATTGAAACTCGTCGTCCGTGATCCCGCTGTTTTCACAATGGGCGGAGATCTCGACGGCGCCGGATCCGCTTTCGGCGGCGCGGCGAACGGTTATGTCTTCGACGGTCGCAAACGATACAGTTTGCAATTCCACGTCGCCGCAGATGCCGCCCCAGGGAAGCATCTCCGGGGGCATTCCGACAAATGTATCATCCAATTGAACGACGATTAGATTCTCTCCCGGCACCGCGGCGGCGGTGATATCTACAAAAAACGGAGTGTCGCCGCAGTCGTGCGCGCCGACTTCCGTTCCGTTGCAAAATACTTTGCAGGACTCGACGACCCGCGCGAATTGTAATCTTAAACGATGATCCGGATCCGGTAGCGCCGGTATCGTTAATTTTGTGCGAAGCCAGAACGTGCCGTTCCGGCCGGCGAATGGTTGTAACCGTTCGAGCGCCGTTGGAATCGAAACGGGAAGCCACGTCGACTCCGACCCGCCGCCCGCCGTGAATCCTTGTACAAATCCGTTATTTGTATCATCGAATCGGGCCTGCCACGACGCGCCGAGTTTGGTTGCATTTCGAAGAACGGGGTCCGACTGGGCGGAAACCGGCGGTGCGAGCGCGGCCGTTGTCAGTGCGATCGCGGCGATTAAAATTTGGATAGGTAAAATCAAGTGCGACCGTTTTGACAGCATTCTTGGGAGGGGAGACGGCGGAGTTGATCGGTTGGAATTTGGAAAACAGGTACGAAGAATTTCGGCGCAGACTGGAAATGATAATCGGGTGGAAGCCAGTATGTGCTCATGAGAAACAGCGATCGATCCTGTGATGCGCATGGGCGGCGGTCGAATTGCGGCTGCGCAGACGGAAAACAAGCGGATCCGCGAGGCCTCGACCGGCGGGATTTTCTGACTGCGACAGCTTTGTCGCTCCTTGCGGCGGGCGCACGGCGAAAACCCCATCAACATCCCGTCGCCTCCGACAAGAAGTTACCGGCCGGCTGGATGGCTGATTCATTACAAATCAAACGCGCGAACGTCTATGAAGGATCGCGGTTGAAGAATATTGCATTTCCAATCGGCGGAATCGGCACTGGGCTCTTCGCGATTTCGGGGCGCGGGGAATGGGTCGAATGGCAGATTTTTAACAATATTAACAAACGAGCGGTCGTGCCCGGCTCGGGATTATTTATATCTATTCTCGAGGGCGGCGCGGTCCGCGAAACGATACCGCTTTGCCGCAAGAGCGAAAACGGCGGCGGCGCGGACGCAGGATTTGATAATATTCAATTCACGGGCGAGTATCCCGCCGCGGAATGGCTGCTTACGGATCCGAAGCATCCCGTTCGCATCCGCGTACGCGGCTGGAATCCGTTGGTGCCGCTCGACGCGCGCGCGTCGGCGATGCCTGTCGCGGTTTTCGATATTTCGGTCACAAACACGGGCGCCAACGAAATGAGCGCGGCCGTCTATGGAACATTACTGAACGCGATCGGTTATGACGGCCACTCCGCCGTCGATGCGCATTCGCCGTTATTTATGAATAATACGGCCGAGACCGCCGGAATCGCCGGATCCACTTCATTAATATTTAGAACGCGCGCGTTTGAAAAGGCTTCGATCGGAAAACCAATGCAAATTCTGGCCGTCGGCCATGCCCCGCGATGGACCGACGGCGAGGCGCCGGCTGGAATCGAGTGCGACGTCGCGGCGTCGATTCGTAATATACAATTAGATCGTTATCGAACGATCTATGTGAACGCCGGGGCCGATTTGCCGATGGCCGACGAATGGAAGCGCGCCGAATCGTGGGTTCGCGCGGGCGGAACGTTCGTTTTGTCGACCGAGTCGGGCGGTTGGATCGCGGCGGCGGCCGCCGGGGCGGCGCCCGGCGCCGTCGCGAGCGAAACGATAACATTTGAAAACTTCGAATCGAACAATTACGGCAAATGGAGGACCAAGGGCAACGCGTTCGGCGCCGGACCCGTCGACGGTCCGCAGAATTGGCAGAACCCCGTGAGCGGCTGGACAGGCCGCGGATTTGTAGATTCATTCCAACCCGACGACGGGCCGCACGGCGAACTCGAATCGCCAGAATTTACAATTGAACGCGATTATATACATTTGAAAGTCGGCGGCGGCGCGTTCGAGAATCAAACCTATGTCGAACTCGTCGTCGGCGGCGCGCGCGCGTTCGTGGCGCTCGGCGAAAATTCCGAACATTTGCGCGCGGTCCACTGGGACGTGCGCGCGATCAAAGGGAAAAAGGCGATCATCCGCGTCGTCGATCGCGCGAGCGGCGGGTGGGGGCATATTCTTCTGGACGACATCCAGTTTTCTAATAATTCGGAGAATATAAAGATTCTCGACGCGGCGACGGCGCAGGCGATATTAACATTCATCGGCGGCGCGCCGAACAACGCCGGGCCCGCGAGCGAAGCGACGCGCCGAAAAGTCGGATCGGGTTTTATTTATCTTGACGGCGCCGTCCGAAACGACGAAGCGCAGTGGCTCGCGCTATTGGCATCGGTCGCGGGTTCCGAATTTCGCTCGGCCTCCGGCATGCGCGCGACCGATCCCCGATTCGGCACGCTCGCGATCGGTTGCATCGGCGGCCGCGTCGCCGCGATCGACGGCGCCGAATTGAATCATTCGAATATTTATAAACAATTGTCCGATGCCGCGCGCTACAGCGCGGCGGCCGCCGCGCGCTACGGTGCCGCGGGAAATATTATTAAACTCGCGCCGAACGAAACGAAATCATTGACGATCGCCGTCGCTTGGAATTTTCCGAATCTCCGCGTCGGCAACAAGCACGTCGGCAATCATTATTCGACGCGCTGGAGCGACGCGGGCGCCGCGCTCGCGGAGTTTTATGAACAAAGAGAGATGCTCGATTCATTAACGAAGAGTTACGGCGGGATTCTTTATGATTCGACGCTGCCGTGGCCGATTCTCGACGCGGCGGGATCGCAGTCGAGCATTCTGCGTTCGCCGACGGTGATGTGGTTCGCCGACGGCAACGTCGCGGGTTTCGAAGGTCTCGGCGACAACGAAGGCTGCTGTCCGATGAATTGTTGCCATGTTTATAATTATGTTCAGACGACCGCGCATCTTTTTCCCGAACTCGAGCGCAACGTTCGAAAACTCGATTTGAAACATCAACAGGATAAGAACGGAGGCGTTCACAATCGCATTTCGGTGCCGATTATACAGACGCCTTCCGGCGAAATGCCGTTCGCCGACGGCCATCTAGGCACCGTTCTTAAATGCTATCGAGAACATTTACATTCTCCCGACGGCGCGTTTCTTCAGGAGTATTGGCCGAATATAAAGAAAGCGCTCGATTATGCAATCAGAGAACTCGACCGCGACGAAGACGGAGTTCTCGAGGCGGAACAGTGGAATACTTACGATCAAATCGTCACCGGCGTCAATACATTTGTCGGGACGTTGTATCTCGCGGCGCTCCGTGCGGGCGAAGAAATGGCGAAAGCGCAGGGCGACGGCGCCTCCGCGAAAGTTTATCGTAAATTATACGAATCCGGCGCTGCGCGTTACGCGGAGGTCGGATGGAACGGCGAATATTTCGAACAAAAAGGCGGGCACGAATTCGGCGCCGGCTGTCTCGCGGACCAACTCCTCGGCGAATGGTGGGCGCGCATTCTCGGCCTCGGTCCGCTGCTTCCGCGCGAGCAGACGCGAAAAGCGCTCGAGTCGATCTATAAATATAATTTTCTCGCGGACTTTAGTAATTTTCGCCATCAGCAACGCGTATTCGCCGACGGAACGGATCGAGGATTGTTAAATTGCACGTGGCCGCGCGGCGGCCGGCCGGGAACCGAGGGCTATCCGGGGCGTCCGATTCTTTATTGCGACGAAGTCTGGACCGGCGTCGAATACGCCGTCGCTTCGTTAATGATATACGAGGGCATGGTGGAGCCCGCGATCGCGATCGTGCGCGCGGCGCGCGATCGTTACGATGGAAGCAAACGAAATCCGTGGAACGAAATCGAGTGCGGCGACCGCTACGCCCGTGCGATGTCGAGCTGGAGTTTACTGATCGCCGGACAGGGCTTCACGATGGACGGTCCGCGCGGAATCTACAGATTCGATCCGATATTCGAGGCCGATAATCACAAATCCCTCTTCGTCGGATCCGGCGGATTCGGAACGTATTCGCAGAAACGCGCCGCGAAATCGTTTACAATCGAGATCGCGTGCGTATCCGGCGAATTTAACATTCGCGAAATCGAGCTTGGTTCGCTCAAGAATACAAAGATTCAATCGGCCGCCGCGCGCCTCGGCGGCGCCGCGGCCGAGCCCGAAATTATCAATTCGGAAACCGGAGCGCGCTTGCGATTCGCCGAGGCGATGCGCGTCGTGCCCGGGAAGAACCTCGTCGCGACGCTCGAATAGTTAATTTATTATTAATTACGCGCCGCCGTCGGAGCGCGTCGCGTTGACGAAGTGAAATTGCAAATCGGAAATGATTTTTCCGAGATGGCTCGCTTCGTCGGCGTTCAAATTCCCTTTTGTATAATCGCGGATCATCCGCAAATCGTCGATGACCATGCGCGCGAAGTCGAGGTTCTTCTCGGTTTTCTTAGTAACCGGGTTTTCGAGCATTCCGAGCGAAATCAGCGCCTGAAATCCGAGTTTTGAAATAAACATTCGAAAATCGCCGCCGGGAAGCGGCATTTCGCCCGCTTTTCGCGGCTCGGCCGATTCGTTGGGTTCGTTATCCATTTCGATCAATATTAATTATTCGGAAAATTAATGAATCGCCGGTTGGAGCGACATTTCCGCGGAAATGCTCGCGCGGACGAATTCGCGGAACAGCGGATGGGGCTCGAGCGGCCGGCTCTTGAATTCGGGATGGAATTGAACGCCGATGAAAAACGGATGGTCGGGAATTTCGACGACTTCGACGAGGTTGCGTTCCACGTTCACGCCGCTCACAACCATTCCGGCCTGTTCGAAACGCTCGCGATATTTATTATTAAATTCATATCGATGGCGGTGGCGTTCCCACACTTCCGCCGCGTCGTACGCCGCGTGCGCGCGCGTCCCGTTTTTCAAAGTACACAAATAAGCGCCGAGCCGCATGTTGCCGCCCTTATCGCTCATGTTGCGCTGCTCTTCCATGAAATCGATCACGGGATCGGGCGTCCGAGTATCGAATTCGGAGGAATGCGCGCGCGGAATATTTAATACATTTCGCGCGAACTCGATCACCGCGCACTGCATGCCGAGGCACAGACCGAGGAATGGAATCCGGTTTTCGCGCGCATAGCGCGTGGCGAGGATTTTTCCGAGCACGCCGCGGTCGCCGAAACCTCCGGGAACGAGAATGCCGCGCACGCCGGCGAGCGTCTGCGCCGCGCCGAGCGTTTCGACGTCTTCGGCCGCGATTTTCCTTAGTTTAATTTTCGCGTCGTTCGCGACGCCCGCGTGCGTCAGGCTTTCGTAAATGGACTTATACGCGTCGTTCAGTTGTATATACTTTCCGACGACCGCGATCTCGGTCGTGGTTTTCGGCGTGCGGATTTTTTCGAGCATCTCGCGCCATTCATAATTTTCATTTTTCGGCGCGGCGGGCAGGCGCAGTTTCTCGGCGATGAGAGCGTCGAGTCCCTGATGCTGCAAATTGACGGGCACTTCATAAATCGAAAAATCGACGTCGCGTTCCTCGATCACGCAGCGTTTTGGAACATTACAGAAAAGCGAGATCTTCTCGCGCATCTCCTCCATCAGCGGTTTTTCCGTCCGACAAATTAATATATGCGGCTGCACGCCGATTTCGCGCAGTTTGCTGACGCTCTGCTGCGTCGGCTTCGTTTTCATTTCGCCGGAAGCCTTCAAATACGGCAGCAGCGTCAAATGTACAAATAAACAATCGTCGAACTCGCGCGCGAGCGCGAGCTGGCGCACCGCTTCCAAGAACGGCAGCGACTCGATGTCGCCGACGGTGCCGCCGATTTCACAAATCGCAACGTCCGTGTCGGGCGCCACGGCGTTCAGAATCGCGTTGCGGATCTCATCTGTAATATGAGGAATCACCTGCACGGTGCGGCCGAGGTAATCGCCTTTGCGCTCCTTGCGAATCACTTCCGAATAAATTTTTCCCGTCGTGTAATTGGAGTGTTTCGTCAGCTTCGCGTGCGTGAACCGCTCGTAATGTCCGAGATCGAGATCGGTTTCGGCGCCGTCGTCGGTTACATAAACTTCGCCGTGCTGATAGGGGCTCATCGTCCCCGGATCGACGTTAATATAAGGATCCAGTTTTTGCATCGACACGCGCAATCCCCGGTTTTCGAGGAGCATGCCGATGGCCGCGGACGTGAGACCCTTTCCTAACGAGGAAACGACGCCGCCGGTGATAAATATATGCTTGACCATTTTCGGGGGTAATTAATATTAAACTAATTATACGTTCGAGCCGATCGTTACATTTCGGGCAGCCGAAATAAACCGCTTCGGAACGCCGCGACGAATCGTTGATAATCGGCGGGCGTGTCCACCCCCGTGGGCGGACGGTCAATCATACCGACCGCCATCGTTCTTCCATTCTCCAGAAGTCGTAATTGTTCGAGACTCTCCGTACGCTCGAGCGGCGTCGGCGCGAGCGTCGCGAAGTCCATCAGCGTTTTCCGCCGGAACGCATAGAGCCCGGCATGTTGCAAATGACAACGACCGGGGGGCATCGCCGCCGGATAGCGCGGATATGGAATCGGCGAACGCGAGAAATATAGAGCGCGGCCGCGGAGATCGACGACGACCTTGACGCATGCGTTGTCGTGGACGCGGTCGGGCGGGCAGGGCGCGGCGACGGTCGCGGAGTCGCAGTCGGAGTTTAATAATGTTTCGACGAGCACGTCGACGTGCGCGGGCTGAACCTCCGGTTCGTCTCCTTGTATATTGAGCGCGATTTCAACATTTGGCCGGCGCGCGATCACTTCGTGAACGCGGTCGGTCCCGCTCACGTGGTCGGCGCGCGTCAACTCGACGTTCGCGCCAAAACTCCGCGCCGCCTCCGCGATCTCCTCCGAATCGGTCGCGATCACCACCTCGTCGATCCGCTTGCTGCGCGCGACGGATTCGTACACATGCTGAATCATGAATTTTCCCGTTTCGCGCAGCAGCGGCTTGCGCGCGAGGCGCGTCGAACCGAGCCGGGCGGGAATCACGGCCACGATTTTGGACGGTTTGTTCGTCATTGTATAAATTAAAGAATAATTTGTTTGAACCCGGTTTTATATATTAATAATAAAAAAATCAAAAACAAGCGACAACTACAAAAAAGGCCCCGCGGATCGCGGCGCCCGTTCTGTTGCTTTGGTTTCTTTCGCTTTATTGTCTTAAATTTACTTCTTCCCGGTCACGGCTTTCTCGTTTTCCTTCTTGATGCGCTCGTCTTCGGCGCTGAAGAAAGCCTTGCCGCCGTTGTCGGCCTGGACGGATTGATAACTTTTCGTCCGGCTGAATCCTAATATAAACACAGCTTTCAAATCGATCAGGTTTTGCGCCTGCTCCTTCGTTTGTTCGCCGCGAATGCGATAAATCGTCCTGCGGTTGCCGTCGACGTCGAGCGAGAGGCCCCAAATCGCGCCGGACGGTTTCGCCGATTGTACATGCCGATCGAATTCGAGGCGGCGCAGCGCTTCGCACATGTCGGCCATCAGCGAGTCATTGGCGACTTTTAACAATAATCCGGGCGTCGGCGCTTTTGAGTAAACTTCCGAGGCCTTCGTCGATCCCGAGTTGACGAGCGCGAATCGTTTGCCTTCATCGAACTCTTCAAGCTCGGCGTAGACGCGTTTTCCGGGCAGCGTGAAGTCGGAATTGACAGTGGTCGACTGGTCGCGCAGCGCCTTGGGAAGCGGATTCCCCGACGAACTCGTCGTACTCGACGACGCACATCCGGCGGCGGCAAGAGCGCAAACCGAGAGGAAAATCAGGATTCTGTTCATTGCATTTTTACGTTGGACAGCCGTTTTTCGCGGCGCACCGAAGGATCGCGGATCGCGGCGCGGGCGTCCAGAGGGTATCCGAGATTTGTTACAATTGGTACGGCGGCGTCGCTTCGCGCAGAATGGACGCCAATGCAACCACTGCGGATCCTCAACGCGGCGTTCGCGATCGCGGGCGGCGCTGGCATCGTGCTTTTCGCCGAACCCGGAACGGAGAAATTCCGGATTGGATGCGTCCTCTCGTGCGTGGGACTCGCGGTCGGAATCCTCGCGAGCGCGGTCGACTCCCGCGCTCCCGAACCCGACGGCGGCGGCATCTACGCCCGCGTCCGACACCCGCGGCATCTCGCGATGTTCTTCTTACTCTTCGGCGCCGTCGTCGCCGCCTCCTCCGACGGAAAATACGGCCACTGGGTCCCGCGCGTCGCCGCGCCGCTCGGATTGTTATATCTATTCGCGCAGGCGCTCCCCGCCGCGGATTCGGAACAACGGGAACGTTTGCGAAAACTTGATATTGTAAATGTCGAAGGATGGCTCGCGGGAGTTCCCGCGATGATTCCCTCGCCGCGGCGGTTCTCGCATTCGCCGGCTGCGAAAGTTAATATATCGAGAGTTTTTTGCGTCGAGAATTTATTGTGGTTTATATGGATTGCGGGGATTTTTGCGGGGATTTATTTACAGTTTGACGGGAAAACGGCGTTCAGGGTTTGTTGATGGAATCACGGAAGCGAAATGCCTATTTCAAATGTCGAAAATATTAACAATCAATGGGACGATCAAAGAATGAAAAACAACGATATATTCAAGTTAATTATTATTTTAACCGGTTATGTTGTAATCAGTTCTTGTGCGTCGCATCATGCGGGAGCGAGCGTCGATGGAAAAGCACGGGAAGGCGACCGCCCAAATGTTTCTTCAATTGCATGGTCCGCCAACGATGCAATTCCCGATATTATTGCGGTTCGATTGCAGCCATTGATTGATAAAGATGAGTTCAAGGATGGGTACAGCGAATTCAGTTGTTGGGAGCACGTGACGAGTTGGCCATTCCGAGAGGCCACATTCGCAACCGACAAGGAAGGGATCGATGCCGGTAGGAATTGGCTGACAAAGCACTTTGGTCCGATCCAATCCGACGCAACGCTAGACGTGAAAGAAATTGATGGAGCCTCGACCGAATTGATAGAACATTCCATCAGGATCAAATTTTCTCAATATTACCGCGGGATCGAAACAGATCTGGAGACTGAGGTTTTGATTTTGGGAACGACTCAATACCGCGTTGATTGTAGATTGTGTTCATTTGCACCCATTGTAGGTACCGAGAAAATCCCCATAACTCCATCCAATGCACTCGAAATTGCGAACAGGGCATTTGCGGGATTGGGCGAATATTCCGACGTGAAATCGTCGCCGGATTATCCAAAATTAATGTTTCTTAATGTTAGCCGGGGACCGGGTTTGCCCGATCACGCCGGTTATGTTCTCGAGCTCGTCTGGGTCATTGATCCAAAGATGTTATTCCTCGTGAACGCCCATTCAGGGACGCCGTATTATACACATGACTGAGAATTCAATTAAAACGTAGGTTGCAAGTCATATCAGAACTGACTTGTATTGCTCCAAGATCATGAATGTGCCATTGATTTCGATCTTAGGTTATTGCAAGGGGATTCGACTTGGGCCAGATCATGAGAGTACTCAGGATGCATAGCCTCGAACACCCCTACGCCGGTCTGGCTGTCGCGTGCGCGATCACGTTCGCGGGAAACTCGCTGTTTGCGATTATTATAAAATCGAAATTTGCGGAGCGACCGCTTAATATACTTATTATCGGCGGCGTGCGGACGCTCATCGGCACCCTCGGTTATGCGATTTTAATCTACCTTCTTCCATTAGTATCGTATGTCGTCGCAAAAGCGGGTGGTTTCGATGATCGACCGACAACGGGAAGCGGCATGTTTCTAGTAATATATTATTTGGCGATCGTTGTACCGGTCCGCGTCATGGAGTGGTGGCTATTGATATTTTCATTATATTCGAGCATCGTCCGAGATCGTCCCGGCCGCGGCTGGTACATTGCTATCGTCGGCACAATTGTCTCGTTTCTCCTGGATATCTTAGCATTCTTTGGACTTGTATTCGGTTCGCAGATATTCATTCTTTGGGGTCTTTGACGCTGCCGGGCGAACCAGTTTCAGGCTCGAATGGATGCTTACTGCACCACCACCGTCGATCCGATCAACACTGCATTGGTATCCGGGTCGCGCAATCGCGAGAAGCGTTCGACATCCGGAAGCGGATAATGCGTTCCCTCCGGCGCCGCCCTTATTAATTGTAAATATAAAGATATATTGATGGCTTCGTTGGGTTGGTTGGCGCGGGCGAAGTCGAAGATGTCGCGGGCGGGGCGGAGGGGGATTCTTTGGATGATAACAGTTCCCGGTTTCCATAATTCTTTCGGAACGCTGTCGAATCCTAACTTATATCCGGTCGAATCGACGACGGCGAGGGCGCCGTTGCGGGCGCGGAGTTGTAACGTCAGATCGTGGCCGCTTGAAATGTTATCTTTCGGCACGCGCCAGACGATGCGCGCGGTGAGGCGGCCGGCAGCGAGTTGCTCGGGATCGAGTCCGGCGTCGATCACTTCGACGACGGGGCGCCGCGCGTCGGCGGTGGATTCGTAAAATACAATTTGTTTGGCGGGATCGGCCTCCGAGACGGTTTTTTCCGCTTCCGGGCCGGCGAGCACGCGCGTGAACCAAGGCTCGCCGCCGGGGCGCGCGCGTTTTTTGAATATGAATATCGAATTCAGCGTCTCGTCGTAAATTGTATTTTCGAACACCGAGGCGATTTCGAATTCGCGGTCGACGAGTTCTAATAATTCGGGCGCGTTGACGAGCGCCTGAAGGTGCGACGCGAAATAATCGAGCGAATGCAAATAATCGCGGACGATCTGTTTCTTCGATTCCGGGAGATCGCGATATTTATCATCAATTTCGATCAACGGCTCGACCAGGAATATGTCCGGGCGCAGGCGGAAATGGAATTGCCAAAACCACGTCGCCGAAACGCGCGAACCGGCCGCGGCGTTCTGATTCATCCAATGGGCCGCGCGTTCGTACCCGCCGTAATCGGCCGGATTTGTACATTCGGGAATGATTTGCCACGGACGCCAGCCTTTGAGAACGGGCTTGCGATCCACAATTTTCACGGGCGTCCGCGCGTCGTACATTAACAATGGGCGGATTTGTGGTATTCGCGAAAGTCGCGTCTGCAGCGGCACGCCGCCGAGCATGGATATTAAGTCTGGCGCGAGGCAGAGCGCGGCCGCGAACGCCGCGAGGCGCGGCGACAGCCGCGAAATCCAAAGAATGGCCGCGCTGAACCCGATGCCGATCATGGCGAAAACGAACGGCGAAACCGAGACGTAAAGTCGCCATTCCTTCGTGCCCTTGATGTTTAACATTACAATGCACGCGAACAATATAAATATCGGATACCACCATCCGCGCGGCCGGCGGCGGACGAGCGCGGCGACGCCGAGGCAGCCGAGGCCGAATTCGAGCCACGTCAAGAACTGCGGCAGCTGCCGCCAATAATAAGAATACGGCTGATTGATAAGAAACTCCGGATTCAATTTTGCGATCTGATCGCGTTTGTCCTCGTCGACGGGAACGCCGCCGAGAATGGTTTGAAACCAGTCGCGAAATCCCTCCTTTCCCATGATTTTTTGTAAGATCGGCGCGAGACGCTGCCCGTATGGATAGATAAAGTTCGCCCGGACATAATTTAATAAAGTCTGGCCGAACCCGCGGTCGCCGAGCCAGTCGAGAATGCACTGCACGAGGAGCCCCGCGCAGACTCCCGCGATCACAAGCATTAAATAATACCAATGGCGCCGGCCCACGTCGCGCCGCCAGAGAAACGGCATGCCGATCAGCATTAATCCGACGATCATCATCGCCTGATATTTAAATAAAATCGCCGTCCCCATCAGCGCGCCGGCCATGAGGCTGTTTTTCCAATTCGGCGGGCGCAAAACGATCGCGAACGCGCACGCGACGCACGCCGCGCAGGGAACGTCGGTCGCGACGACCGGCGCCCAGAATTGATATACACGATTCGCCGCGAGGAAGAGCGCGGCGCCGAGCGCGGCGGGGGCGCCCGCGAGCTTTTCTACAAATCGATACGTCGCGACGGCCGCGAGCCCGGCGATCATTAACATTATCGGGGTCGCGACGGCGACGGCTTCGCGGCCGTCGGTCGAGCCGAACACGCGCACGGCGCGAAAAATCGGAACCAGAAATGCGCTGAAAAAAAACGGCCGCGCGGTGTTTTGTATCATCGCCTGGCCCCCCTCGGCGCGCGCGGCATTCTTTAAATACTCAACCGCGTCGGCGATCGGATATCCACTGCGGTGCGGCAGGCTCGCGATCGCGACCGCAATTGTGAATATAAAGACCAGCGCCGAATCGAGTCTTAGCGTTTTCGAGTCGGTATCGCCGGCTTGGTTTTGCCAACGCGACTGCGTTGGATTGCGGATTTGCGCCATGAGGCGATTTCAATTATTGCATCCGCGCCCCCGCTTCGACGCCGCAAAAGGGGCGGCGCTCCGGCGATTCCAGACGTTCTCAACCGGTTTCAAACCGAGTTTTCCACAAATTGGGGCCAAACGGCGCTCAAACCACAAAGTACAACATTCTGTCGTTGGTTTTCCACAGACCACCGCATCTTGTGGTATTTCCGCCGATCCGTTCATTGACAGACGATTTATCCACTCGTTATAAAACGCATAGCTGCCGCGAATTCCGCGCTCCTCGCGAATCCCCAAAACGGTCCGCGCAACCCCAAACAATCTTGCAGAAGCTGACTGCGATTTTTCGACCCCCGTTTTTCGCACTTTGAACGGGGGCCGCAAGCCGCGTCTTTCGCAATCTCTAAATTCCCCATCGGAGGGAACATGAGCACACTCGAAAAATTATTGGTACTTGGCGTCCTTGTATTAGTCGGCGTCATTCTTGCAATTTCACTATTCTGGAACCGTCCGGATCTAAATAATACAAATCGTACAAATAACGCCGGTTTGATCGGCTCGGCGCCGCAGTTGCCGGTGCCGCCGGCGCTCTCCACCAACCAATCGACCGACGGCGCGAATCCGTCGTCGAACATAAACAATGGCGGAGGCGCGAGCCGCCCCGCCGAAAGCGATATTCGCGCAAACGAAGGCACGCTGATCGCGGCCGCGTCGAAGCCCGCGGGCGATCGCAACGTGATGTTGAGCAACGCGGTGCCGTCCGCATTTGTAACGCCAAGCGCGAGCCCGAATTTTTATGTTTATAAAGTTCAAAAGAACGACACGCCGCGCTCCGTATCGATGAAATTGACCGGCACCGAATCCAACGCGGGCGCGATCGATCGCGCGGTGGAGGGACACGCGCTCGTTCCGGGCAAGGAAATCCTCGTTCCCGCGGAGGTTTTCAATAATGTTAAGAATCCCGCGACAGGCGACGAACTCGCGAAGAATTCGGTCGAAACATTAAAGACAGGCATCAATACAAAAAAAGCGTCGACCGTCGCGCACGATTCCAAGTCGGCGACCGCCGAAACCAAGGATAGCAAGGACGCCGGCGCCGCCGACGGAACGACGTACACCGTCAAGAGCGGCGACAGCCTCCGCCGGATCGCGCGCGTCATGCTGAAGGACGAGCGCCGCTGGAAAGAAATCCAACAGTTAAATCAAATGAAAAACGACATCGTCCGCGAGGGCCAGAAAATCAAACTGCCCGCGGCGAATCGTTAATATTTCATTTCTGCTCGGGACTATCGTTAGCGTCCTCCGGTTCGCCGGAGCGTTCGACGGCGTTCGGCGGAGGTTTCAAACCGACGCGCTCGAGCGTTTTATATAAATTCGAGCGCGAGATTCCGAGAACCGTCGCGGTGCGTTTCAGATTTCCGTTCATCGCGGCGATTCGGCGTTCCAAATAAATCCGGTCGGCGAGATTTCTAAATTCATCGAGCGTCGGCGCGTCGAACGGATCGCGCGGATTCGCGCGATCCTGCGCCTCGAAAAAAGACTTTAGATCTATCAATTCGATCGTTTGCTCCTCGACGGTCAGCGCGAGCGCGTCCATCACATTGCGCAATTCGCGGACGTTGCCGCGCCACGGCCGGGCGCGCAACTGCGCCTCCGCCTCGGGCGTGAGTTTTTTTACTTTTCTGCGCAGCCGCTTGGCCGAATCCGTCAAGAATTCGCGCGCGATTGCAATAATATCGGCGGGCCGTTCGCGCAGCGGCGGAATGGTTAAGACTAGAACGGACAATCTAAAGAAAAGATCGCTTCTAAATTTTCCCGCGTCGACGGCTGCGCGGAGGTTTTGTTGTGTCGTCGCGAGCACGCGCACGTCGCAGCGCATCGGCCCGTCGCCGCCGAGCGGGCTGAACGAGCCCGTTTCGAGCACTCTTAATAATTTTGCCTGCGCGTCGAGCGGAAGTTCGCCGATTTCGTCGAGTAGTAATGTTCCTCCGGCCGCGCGTTCGAACGCGCCCGCGCGGCGCCCCGTCGCGCCCGTGAACGCGCCCGGCGCGTGGCCGAAAAATTCGTCCTCGACCAATTCGTCGGGAATGGCCGCGCACGCCAATACTTCAAATGGGCCGTCGCGCCGCGCCGACGCCGCGTGGATGCGCCTTGCTAATAATTCCTTTCCGACGCCGCTTTCGCCAACGATAAGAATCCGCTCATGGCTCCGCGCGGCGCGGTCGGCAAGGTCGGCGAGCCTCCGGCTCTCCTCGCTCGCGCCAATCCAACGAATATTCTGATCGATCTGTTCGCGCAGGTTTTTGTTATCCGTCTCGAGCGAACGGCGTCGAAGCGCGTTGCGAATAATCACCGACGTGCGATCCGCATCGAGCGGTTTTTCCAAAAAATCCTCCGCGCCGCGCTTCACCGCGTCGACGGCCATGCGAATGTCGCCGTGGCCCGAAATCATAATAATCGAAATTGCCGGTTTGATTTCGAGAATGCGCCCGAGCGCCTCCATGCCGTCCATGCCGGGCATTTTTACATCTAACAATACGACGTCGACGTGGCGTTGATCGACGATGTCGAGTCCGGCCGAGCCGCCGGCCGCCTGCGCGACCTCGAATCCCTCGTATTTTAATACAAGTTCGAGGCTCTCGCGGACGTCGGCGTCGTCGTCGATGATGAGAATGAGCGGAGTTTTCGCGGGCACGGGCGCAATGGTAACAAATCCCGTACGCCGCGCGCGCCGCTCCTTTAAAGACGACAGTTTAACTGTACGATTTTCGCGACATGGAACCGCTACGCGCAATTTCGAGCAAGAGTCGGAGGCTCGTTGCCGGGATCCTCTCGGGAACGAGCGCCGATGCGATCGACTGCGCGATTTGTTCCATTGAAGGAGCCGGCCCGCCGCGCGATCTCCAAACCGGCGAACCGCGTGTCCCGGCGGTCGTTCGCCTCGAAGCGTTTCGAAGCCAACCGTTCGATCCTGAATTGCGCCGCAGAATACTCGATGCGCAAAACGCGAACACGGCGTCGCTCGCGGCGCTGCACGTCGATCTTGGAATCGCGTTCGCCGACGCGCTGCTTCGAACATTAGTATTGAGCGGCATTCCGGAGGAGGCGATCGATCTCGTCGGTTCGCACGGCCAGACCGTTTTTCATCATAGCGGCGCCGGCCCAAAAGTAACATTACAGATCGGCGACGGCGACCAAATCGCCGAACGCACGGGGTTTCCCGTTATTAGCGATTTTCGTGCGCGCGACATCGCCGCGGGCGGCGAGGGGGCTCCGCTCACGCCCTACGCCGACGCGGTTTTGTATACTTCGTTTCCCTCGCGCGACGAAGCCGCCGCCCGCATCATATTAAATCTCGGCGGTATCGGTAATATTACAATTCTCAATTCCGATCCTCGGAAAATCGTTGCATTCGACACCGGCCCGGCGAACGCTCCGCTCGACCGGCTCGCGCGGATCTTTACAAATGGAGCCAGGACGTTTGACGAGGATGGAGCCATCGCGGCGAGTGGGGCGGTCGACGCAGAAATCCTCGACGAACTCATGGACCATCCGTTTCTTCGAAAAACGCCGCCCAAATCGACGGGGACGGAAGTCTTCGGCGACGCATTTGTCGCGGACCTTTGCGCGCGCCGCGGTCCGGTGACGCCCGATTTGATGGCGACCGTCACGCGGTTCGTCGCGGAATCCGTGCGCGTCGCAATACTACAATTCGGAGAACTCGACAGCGGACTCGCGCACGCCGAAATCGTTGTTGCAGGAGGCGGCGCCCGAAATCGCGCACTCATGACCTGTCTCCTGCAATGCCTTGGACCCGCGCGCGTCGTTACCTCCGACGAACGGGGCGTTCCGAGCCACGCGCGCGAGGCGATGGCATTCGCAATATTAGCGAATGACGCGCTCGCGGGACTTCCGACCAATCTTCCGCGCGTTACTGGCGCGCGCCGGGCAGTTACCTTGGGCAAGTTGTCGTTTCCGCGACCCGCGTGAATCCATCCGCGCCAAACGGAAAAGGCACAAACTTGACCACCGGGGGGTCACCGGTACAGTGTCGCCCCCCTTCGTCTAATCGCGGCAACGCGATTCGGCGGGTTGGTTTTCCCTTTTTACAAAAGCTTGCGAAAAGCTTTATTAAAACCCTTCAACTCCGTTAGGAGTCTGCGCGGATGAATCATTCTGCTCTGCGAAGTGCGGCTGCAACCTGGCTACTGTCCGGTATCCCCACGAGCTTCCTGTTTGTTACTCCTGTCACGGCATCGCCAGCGACACCTGCGATTGCATTTCAAGGCGACGCGAAGGAATTGTTACAGCAGGGACATGAAATGCTCCGGCGCGGCGACGACGCGGGCGCGCTCGAAAAGTTCCGGGCTGCGATTGCAACAAATCCGTCGAACGAGGACGCATGGCGTATTTATAAGGAGGTCGACCAGAACCTCTGGCTCGGAATGCTAGCAAAAGGCGGCGATTACGAACAAATCGCGCGCGCCATGCTCGCAAAAGCGAACCCCGGAATTGGTGATTACAAAAAAGATCCGGCGGTCATCGATCCGCTCGTCGATCAGGCGCTTGGCGACGACTTCGGCGCGCGACAGATCGCGATTGCCAAACTCGCCGGCTCGCACGGACCGTTCGCAATACAACATTTGGTCGGCGGCCTTTCGGACGCGGGCAATGACAACCGCCGCATTCGCGCGATGGAAGCCGCCTACCGCATCGGTCAGGTCGGCGTTCCCGCGCTTATATCTATTCTCGATTCGGCCGACATGACCGCGCGCCGCAGCGCCGCCGTGGTTCTCGGCAGAATTCGCGACATGCGCGCGGTCGGCCATCTCGCGTACACCGCTCAAGTCGACGGCGATCCAATTGTTAAGACCGAAGCTCGTAATGCCTGCGAGGCGATCGGCGGCAAAGACGTCTCCGCGACACAAGCATTGACTTCGACCGCGCTGAATTTCCTACGGCAACATCCCGACTTCGTCCGCCCAATTGATATAAATAATATCGCGTGGGAGCTCGTGGACGGCAAATTGGTGGATGCATCCATTTCGCGTGCGATGTACGGACTCGAGATGGCGCGCCGCGCCGCGTTGAAGGGATTGACCGCCGCTCCCGAAAACAGCCGCGCGCTCGGCGTCCTCGCGATGGTCGAAGCGGAAGCCCGCATTCTTTCGAAAGGTCTCGCGGAAGAACACGCAAAAGTAATGTCCGAAAAAATGCCTTCGGTTAATGAGGAATTGCGTCTTTGCGGACCCGAAGCGCTCATGACCGGAATTCAAATTTCCATCGAAATGGGCGATTCGCGCCTCGCGTGCGAATTGATACAAGAAGTGGCATTTACAACCGCGGCCGGCTCGTCCGAAACCGCTGGAAAGTTAATGAATGTCGCCGGCGCCGCGAAGAGCCGCGAAGTGCGTCTCACCGCGGCCGCGTGTGCAACGATGATCGATCACCACATGGCCACGAGCGAAACCGTCGCGCCGCTTCTCGCGGAAGCGGTTGGCGAGCGCGTACAGCGCGTCGCCGTTTTAATTGATGAAAACGACGACCGCCGCGGCGCGTTCGAATCCGGTTTCACGGGAGCCCGCTGGTATTGCGCCGCCTCGGATTCGGGATTGAGCGGACTCGCGCGCGTCCGTCGATTCGCCGGCGCGGATTTAATCTTAATATCCTCTTCGTTGAAGGACGTCGTCGCGGAACAGTTAATTACAGATCTTCGCGGCGACGACCGCACCAAGTCGATTCCGATTCTTGCCATTTGCGGCGACAAGGACATCGAAGGCACGAAGACGCGATTCGGCGACAAAATTAAGAGTGCGATTTCCAAATTCGACGACAAAGCGATGGACGCGGCGATCGAGGGAATGAACCTCAATCCCGAGCGCGCCCGCGCGGAAGAATTAGCATCGCTCGCGGCCCGCATGATCGCGGAAGGGCCTTCGATTCCGAATTCGACCATGGCCATGTCGCTCGCGGCGCTCGCGGACGCGGCCGGCGGCCGCGCCGACAGCGTTCGGATTCCCGCCATCGACGGTCTCGCGCGCTTCGGCGGCGAAGGCCAGCAGAGCGCGCTTGCCGGCGTTCTTAACGATGCGAATGCTAGCAATGCGGCGAAGGCTTCGGCCGGACTCGCGCTTGCCGGTCTTGGCTCGCGCGGCGTTAATTTTAGCGAAGACGTTTTGAAGGCGCTCGAAGGCGCGCTGTCGCAGACCGACACCGGTGTGCGCGCGGCCGCCGCGACGGCGCTCGGACGCAGCACGAAAGTCGACCCGGCGACGCGCGTCAAGATCTTACAGTTAAAGCAAATGACGCTCACGACGGGCAAGGGCGCGGCTCCGGCAGGCGCAAACCAATAATCCGCCTGAATTCATTGCGTTTTCGTTCGGATTTATAACGAACTGCCACCCTAGCTCAGCTGGTAGAGCAATGCTTTCGTAAAGCATAGGTCGTCGGTTCAAATCCGACGGGTGGCTCCAGTCTATTCGGGGTGTGACCGTTCCTGATAATCAGCGGCGATCACGCCCCGCGTTTGTTAATGGTCTTTGTTAATGGTTTTTGTTCATTGTCGAATTTTAATTAAAGTCAATTTCTAATTTATCGTTCCAAAGGTGCGATCCATGAGAATTAACTTACTCCTTGGCATGGGATTTTTGTGCGTTGCGGGAATCTTTGTATTCCGCGTGACGGGGCAGGGCGATGCCGTGAAGGCAATGCCCGCCGAAGACGTCGGCTCGGTGAATCGTTATCAATTGGTCCACACGCAGGACGCCAGCGATACGATATTATGGATGATCGACACGGCGAGCGGCCGCGTATGGCGCCGGTATATTTATCCGGACGGCGACCACTGGACGCAGACGGTGCGCGAAGACTACCCGGCCGCATTTGTAAGATTGCAGGGCATGCCGCCGAAACCGCCGGCGTCGAAATAGTTAACTAATAAAAAGCGATGGCCGGCACGAAAAGCCCGCATCCGGCGCTGTTTCCGGGGCTGCGGCCCTGGATCGTCGGCGTCGTTCACCTTGGACCGCTTCCGGGCGCGCCGCGATACGACGGCTCGATTCGTAATATTTATAAAAACGCGGTCGCGGACGCCCGCGCCTACGCGGACGCGGGTTTCGACGCCGTTATTATTGAAAACTTCGGCGACGCGCCGTTTTTTCCGGGTCGCGTGCCCGCGGAGACCGTCGCGGCGCTCGGAATCGCGGCGGCGGAGGTGCGCGCCGCGGTCGCGATCCCCGCGGGCGTTAATTGTTTAAGAAACGACGGAGTCTCCGCGATCGCGATCGCCGCAGCCGCGGGCCTCGACTTCGTTCGTATAAATATTCTCGCGGGAGCGGCGGTCACCGATCAGGGAATTATTACATCCAACGCGCACGACGTGCTCCGGGCTCGAGCGCGGCTCGCGCCGAATGTTAAGATTCTCGCGGACGTTCGAGTCAAGCACGCGGCGCCGATCGCGGAGCGCTCCATCGCGTCCGAGTCCCGCGACCTCGTCGCGCGCGCGCTCGCGGACGCGGTCGTCGTGAGCGGCGAACGCACCGGCGACGCGCCGCACGCGCTCCGGCTCGGAATTGTAACCAATGCGCTCGCGGGCGCCGCGCCGGTATTGGTAGGAAGCGGTCTGTCGATCGCCAACGCGCGAAAACTGTTAAAACACGCCTCCGGCGCGATCGTCGGCACAAGCGTCAAATTCGACGGCGTCACGCATGCGCGCGTCGATCCCGCGCGCGCCGCGAACCTGATCCGCTCCGTGCGCGGATAAGTTAGATGGCGCCGCCGTTAAATTAAATATAAAATTCGGATAATTACTTATCCAAAATCGACAAATCGATCTCGGTGACCGGTCCGAAATTCGCGAGCGGTTTGTCGAACCCGTCGCGATTGCCGACGGCCACGATCTTAAGATTCTCAGGATTGAGTTTGCGCCGGATCGCCGCCGCGACGCTTTCGGGCGTGATCGTGCGAACGCGGCGGTTCACATCCTGCAGGAATGCCGGAGGATAATTATAATAATCCAGCGTCATGCGCCGCGCGAGCACTTCCGGTTTTGTATCATATTCAAAAACCTCGGCGTTCAATATCTGATCCTGAGCGGACGCGATCTCGTCGCGGTCGGGCGGATTCCTTATCAATCCTTCGATCTCGCCGAGCATGGCCTCGATCGCCTGCGCGGTGCTCTGCGTTTTGGTTTGACACGCGGTCCGGAAAAGTCCGACGCGATCGTATTCGGCGCCGAAACCGCCGCCGACCGAGTACGCGAGGCCGAGTTCGGTGCGCACTTTTCTTAATAATCGGCTGCTGAAACCGCCCGAACCGAGAACGAACGAAGCGACGCGCAGCGCGGGCCAGTCGGGGTCGTCGCGGCGCGTGCCGACGCCGCTAATATATAGATTCGTCTGATTGACGTCGGATTTTTCGCTAAAATATACGGATCGCCCGTGGACAGGAAGCGGATTCGTATCAATTGCCGCGAGCGGCGCCCGCGACACTTCCCAATTGCCAAAATAATTTTCGACCGTCGGCCAGATATCGCTGGTTTTGAAATCGCCGACGAAACCGATCATCGCGCGGCTCGCGTTGAAGTACTGGCGGTGATATTGTAATAAGTCGTCGCGCGTGATGGAGTCGATCGTTGCGTATTGCGGTTCGCGCGCGAACACCGACGCGCGCCCGTACATGGCGATCTGATGCGCGCGCTGCGCCATCGTTCCTATCTGATCGTTGCGCCGGGAAATCGCCGTGCGCATCGCGGATTTCGCGAGATCGATCTTCTCCTGGGGAAACGACGGATAACGAAGAATATCATTAAACAAATCCAGCACTCGTAACAGTTTTTCCGCGAGGCAGCTCGCGCTCGCGCCCGCCGAAACGCCGCCCATCGAAATATCCAATGTCGCCCCGAGCAGCCCGAGTTCGTCGTCGAGCGCGTCGCCCGGGTTCTTTAGTGTTCCGCCCATGCGCATGACCTGCGCGCAAATGGACGCGAGACCGATTTTCTCCGCGGGTTCGTACGCGGCGCCCGCGCGAATGCTCGCGCGCACGCGCACGAGCGGCAATTCATTATCTTCGAGAAAATAAACGCGGAGGCCGTTTTGTAGTGTCTTCACGACCGGCTGTTCCGGCGCGAAATCCTCGAGCGGCGGAAATTCGATATTTTTATATGAATTATACATTAGACTATTGGTAATAATCATGAATTCGCTTCCGGCGCGGCCGCGTTCGCGTCATTCGTGGGTTTCAGCGTGACGACCGTGCGGTTTTCCTTTTGAAACAGCGCGGTCGCGACTTCGCGAACCCGCGACGCGGTCACTCCGTTGACTTTCGAAATGAATTGAAACGTTTCGCGCCAGCCGCCGCCGATGGCCTCGTTGTGCGCGAGCAGGCGCGCGAGTCCGGCGTTGCTTTCGATTTCATACAAGAATTCGTTTTTCGCGCGCTCGCGAACGCCCGCGAGCTCCTGTTCGCGCGGACCTTCGCGAATCAAATGTTGCATTTCCTCCTCGACGGCGATTTCGACGTCGCGCACGCCGCGGCCCTGGACGGGTATTGCAAATATAAAGAAACCGGTGGAATATTTACTTCCGGGAAACTGCGAACCGGCCTGGCACGCGACGGCGATGCCGGTTTTGACGACCGATTTTTGTAATCTTGAATATTCGCCGCCGCCCAGCAGATCGGCGATTGCGTGATAAACGGTGTCGTCGTCGTGGCGCCCGTTGGGTCTCCGATAGATTGCTACATAAATCGGTTGCGCGGGGAGCGCCACTTCGAGGCGTTTTTCGCCGGTTATTCGCGCCACGGGTTCCGGCGGCGCCGGATTCGGCCGGTTTTTTTCGATCCTAGAAAAGTAGCGTTCGACAATTTGAAATGTTTGTTCGGGATCGACGCGCCCGACGATCGAAAGCACCATTTTTTCGGGGCCATATGTAGTTTTATAAAACTCCTCGGCCTCCGTGCGGCTGAAATGTTCAAGATCGCGTTGAAAACCGATGACGGGCCGCCCGTAAGGATGGTCGTCGAACGCCGCGATCAGCGCTTCTTCTATCAATTTCCCGAGCGGATTCGAGTCCGTGCGCGAGCGCCGTTCCTCCTGCACGACATCGCGTTCTTTATAAAATTCCCGCAGGACCGGATCCGCGAATCTTTCGCTTTCAAGCCAGGCCCACAGTTCGATTTTGTTTGCCGGAAGCGAATAGAAGTATTGCGTCGCGTCCGTTCCCGTCGTGGCGTTCAAACCGACGCCTCCGGCGCGCTCGATGGCCGTCGAATACTCTTCGCTCGCGACAAACTCGAGGGCGTGTGCGTGCGCCCCATCGAATTCGGCGCGCCGCGTTTCGGCGTCGGGCGACTCGCGGCGCACGGCGTCTCGCCATGCAAGAAATGTTTGTTCCTCCGCCGCCAGCGCCGCGCGTTCGGCGATCCAATCCGAAGTTCCGACGCGGCTGCTTCCCTTGAACGCCATGTGTTCGAACATATGTGCGATTCCGGTCAATCCGGGCCGCTCGTCGACCGAGCCGACGTCCACATAAGTATGAAAGGAAACGACGGGCGCCTGTCCGCGCGATACCACGATCACACGGAGGCCGTTTTGGAGTGTACGCGTTCGAACTCTCGACGAGAGTTCGGGAAAATCATCAACGGAAGAAGTTTTTTCAGTCACAGGCTTTGAAAGCGGGGTGCGTTGCGTGCGCTCGAAGTTCGCGCGGATTCGGCGGTGGACGTAAGCGACGACGCTCCCGAACCGGCGAACCCGATTATCGTATTCGAAAGAGTGTCCTACGCGCTCGGCGTTTTTTTTACATTTTGAATTGTTATACTCACCGACCATCCATGCGGAAAAAAGCATCCGGCGTCGCTCGACTGGCAACGGCCGTCATAATGTTATATTTAACGACAACGCCGGCCTGCGTCACCGCCGGACGCCGCACGGGAGGCGCGCTTTTGACGGAATCCCATCGCGCGTGGATCGCAAAGAGAGTTTCGCAGTTTCGCGGACTTCCCGTCCCGGCGTCGCGCACAGTCGAAATGCAATCGCGCGCACAGGTGGAGGAAGAGTTCATGAAAGAGGCCGGGAATTCACTCTCCGAGACATCGATTGAAGCGCGGCTTCGGGCGGACGTGGCTCTCGGATATCTCAAAAAAGAAGAAGTTCCGCAGGGGCCGGCGAGCCGCCCGTTCACGCGCGCCGACCTTGGCGTCGCGGGCACGTACGATCCGGAAACGAAGAAGATTATTATTGTTAATGATCTTGCGGGAGGCGGGCACAGCGAACTCGCCTTGGCGCACGAACTCACGCACTTCGCCGACGACGCCAGACACGGCCTCGCGAAATTGTGTCTTTCGGGCCGCGGCAATTCGGATCGCGCGCTCGCGCTGCAAAGTTTAATTGAAGGAAGCGCGATGATTATACAATTAGATTTCGCGCTCGCGGAAAATTATGAAGATTGCACGGGGACGCTCGGCAGCCTGTCCGTGACGCGGACGCTCGAGGAGTTTTCGAGCGATTATGGCCTGATCGATAGAATCCACGACCGGCGCGCGCGCGAAATGTTCGAATCGACGCCGCTTTATTTACGAGAGCGCCTCGCGTTTCCGTACGGCAACGGACTCGCGTTCGCGCGCTCGCTAAGAATGAAACAGGGCAATGCCGCGATCGACGCCGCATTTGAACATTCGCCGCGTTCGACGGAACAGATACTCCATCCGGAGAAATTTTACGATTGGCGCGACGATCCTTCCGAAATCGCGCTCGATACTACATTTGCGGACGGCAACGCGGAAACCGTCGCCGAGGACACGCTCGGCGAACTCGGCATCCGGCAACTGCTCGAGAAATTAATAGATAGCGCATCCGCCCGCGCCGGGGCGGAGGGCTGGGGCGGCGATCGTTATCGTATCATTTCGGCGGGCGGCGCCGACGTCCTGTGCTGGCTCACCGATTGGGACACGGAATCCGACGCGCGCGAATTCGCGAATATTTACGATACGTGGGCCGCGAAACGTTATGAAACGCACGCGTGGTGGATGAGCGAACCCGGTTCCGACGACCTCGCGCGGCCCGACGGACGATTCTTACAAATCCGAAGGTTCGGAACGGCCGTCGCGATTGTCGACGGCGCGCCCGCCGGATCAAATTGGGCCGCGAAATTGTTTGAAAAGTCGAAGATTACAAAAGCTCCCGTTTCGAATCGGTCGAAATCGTTTCTCGCGGCGCTCGCGAGTCCGGTCGTCGCGGTGGATCAGTTCGATTCGGGCGGCGGTTTCGGAGTGTTCGGCGGAATATTAGCTTCCGGAAGCCATCGCGGCGACGCAAGCACGTTTTCGCTGCTCGGCGGAACGCTACTCGACGTCCAAAACAGCGCCGACGGAGGTCGCGTTTCAATATTGTTCGGATTAATATCGTGGCGAACGGCGCCGCGCGAGGATTTGTTTAAATTAAGAATCGGCGTTTCCGCGTACGCGAAAGACGAAGAGACGAGTTCGTGGTCGCTGCTGCCGATCGTGAACGCGCCCGCCGCGTCGAGCGCGCCCGGGAGTTCCACGTTTCGGACAGGATTGTTAAATTTACAAAGCGGATACGACGTCGAATTCGACGGCGATGGGAAACCGTCGAGCGATACAAAAACAAGCGGCGAAACTTCGCTGCTTCTGGGACTCACGGGCCACGGTTGGGTGGAAAGGACCGACGCGGCGGGCACGCCTTATAAACGATCGACATGGTGGGGCCCGTTCGAAATCGGTTTTCTTACCATTAGCGATCAACTTGGACCGATTGCGCCGATCCCGGGCGCCGATTCTCGTCCCGCGGATCCGCGGCGCATGATGCCGGGCGACGTTCAAGTTTCCACGAGGACCCAAATGATCGGCGAATTATTGTTTAAGTACGAATCCGGCGCGTACATTCGCGACGGCAAGCCGATCGACGATCCCACCAACTGGACGGTTCTCAACGGATTATTAGCATCCGGCGGCAGGCGCGGCGACGATTGGAAGTTTCGGACTCCCATCGTCGGATTTGGAAATGTGAAGGGCCGCGATTATTTAATTTTTCTGTGGGGCCTTATCGCGATTCCGGTGAGCGGCGCTCCCGCTCCGGAATCGCGGAGCTCCGCCGCCGGCGGCGGGGATAAATAATATGTCGTCGGAACTTTATGAAGAATCGAAGATGGTCAACCGCGCGAATTTAAGATTCTATCGCGCGTTCGAGACGCTCGATTTTTCAATGATGCGCTCCGTCTGGTCGAAAGCGAATTATATCAAATGCGTGCATCCGGGGGCGGAAATGCTGGTCGGTTACGAGGCCGTGATGGCATCGTGGCGGAGGATTTTCGAGCAAACGGAATGTATTAAATTTTCCGTGCGCGACATCGACGTGCGCGTGATCGGTAATATCGCCTGGGTCACGCTCACGGAGTGCGTCGAAACCGGTTTTAGCGAACACGAGCGGGGGACGGTCGTGGCCGCGAACAATCTATACGAAAAAACCGACGGCGCATGGCTCATGATCATGCACCATTCCTCGCCGATGCTCCGGCGCGTGGGCGCGGAGCTGGGCACCGACATTCTGCCCGGCCTGATTTGATATAAATAATTCGATGGCAAGAAAAGAAACGATACCGAAGCACGCGCACGCCGATTCCGCGCGCGAATCCGGACGTCCGGTCGGTTTTGCTATTATTACTGTCTCCGACACGCGCACGCGCGAAACGGACGCGTCGGGCAAGCTCGCGGCCGAAATCGTCGGCGGCGCCGGCCACGCCGTGAAGCGATACGAGATTGTCAAGGATGAAAAACATCAAATACGCGAGGCCGTCAACTCGGCGATCGTCGACGAATCTGTAAATATCATATTTCTGACCGGCGGGACCGGAATTTCGCCGCGCGACACGACGGCGGAGGCTCTGGCGGATCTGTATGATAAGGCGCTTCCGGGATTCGGCGAATTGTTTAGAAGTTTGAGCTTCGCCGAAATCGGAACCGCCACGATTCTCTCGCGCGCGTCCGCGGGCGTGACGCAGGGGAAAGCCATTTTTTCCGCTCCAGGATCGCGGGCGGCCGTGAAACTGGCGCTCGAGAAAATTATCATTCCGGAAGCCGCGCACATCGTGAATGAACTTCACAAAACCGGATAAGTTATATTTATGATCCGCGAAATCGTTCTTGTCGCGGGCGGATTCGGCTCCGGAAAAACGACGCTCGCGCGGCGCCTCGCGCGACAGGCCCGCGCGCGCCGCGAACACGCGGTGCTCGGCATTAGTGAATTCGCGGAAGATCGCTTCGATTCGTCCATGCTCGCCTGCGAGTCGTTCGAATGCGTGCGTATACAAATCGACGCCGGTTTCGCGCCTGCGGATGCCGCGGCCGCTTTTGTAAAGATCGACGCGGATCTCGCGATCGTTGAAATTCCCGGGACGCATGCGCTCGCGTCGTTTCGCGCGGCGTTTCGAAGCGCCGCGCCGTCCGTCCGTGGTATTTATATCATCAACGCCGCGGCGTGGAGCGCGGCCTGCGCGGCCGACGCGCGCGGAGCGGATATTGTATTATTAAATAAAATGGACATGTGCAACGACGACGCCGCCGGCGCGCTTTCGGCCGGCGCGCGCGCCGCGTTGCCGGGCTCCGTCCTGATTCCCACGGTCGAATCGACGCTGACGCTCGCCGAAATTCGTAATATTAATAAAAGCGTCGATTCCGGCGACGCGGCGCGCGAATCCGAGTCGCCGAGAATCGAAATTCGCTGCATTCCCGTCGAAGGCGCGCTCTCCCGCCAGGCTGTCGAATTATTCGTACTCGATCCGCCCGCCGGAACGCTAAGAATCAAAGGATGCGTTCGCGTCGCGGGCGAACGCGAGCCGGTATTGATACAAGTCACGGGCCGCAGCGGATCCTACCGGAAGATTTATGATAATCCGCCGCCGTCGCGAATATTATGGATCGGCGAAACTCCGCGCGACGCGGATCTCTGGAGAATCTTACAGTTATCCTGACCGTCAGGAATTGGTCTTGTCCGCTTTCGCCGGACGCAAAGGCACAAATCGCACGGGCCCAAGATCCGTGGATTCGAGTTTTCCTTCATGTTTTTCGATCACTACCAATCGCTGGCGCATCGGCGGGCCGGCGGGCACGACCATGCGGCCGCCCTCCGCGAGTTGTTCGAGCAGCGCGGGCGGAACTTTTTCGGGCGCGGCCGTGACTACAATTCGGTCGAACGGCGCCGCTTCGGGCCAGCCGTTTTCGCCGTTTCCCGCGCGCAGCGAGAGACGGTCGCGGTAGCCCATATCTTTTAACAATTGTCCGGAGCGTTCCGCGAGAATGGGATCGATTTCAATACTGTAAACTTCGCCCGCGAGTTCGCACAAAAGCGCCGTTTGATAACCGGAGCCCGTTCCGATCTCGAGGACGCGCTCGGTCCCGTCGAGTTTTAACGATTCCGTCATTACCGCCGTGATCAATGGTTGCGAAATCGTCGCTTCGCGTCCGATCGGCAGCGCCGAATCATCATAAGCATGCGATTGTTCTTCTTTTGGTACAAACAAATGCCGCGGCAGCACGCGCAGGATTCCGAGCAATCTCGCGTCTTTGACGCCGCGAGCTTGTATCTGGTTTTGCACCATCAAGTCGCGCGCGCGCTGCATGTCGGTTCGTTCACGGGTGAGCATTTGTAGTATTTCCTTACTGAAAGGATGTAACACACGAGGTGGAAATTCCAGTCGCCGTTCTTAATTCGCGGCCCTCATAGGGAAAAAATGTTCAAAATTGCCTCTGCGGTCACGACCACGCTTTCGCGCGGCACGCGATTCATCGAAAAACCCGCCACGAGTTCGCGTGCGTGGGCGCGCGAACCGGCGGGAACGAGCCCCGAAATGGCCGCGAGCCAACCGACGAGGCGATCGGCGCCGACGCCCGCCTCGCGGAACCGCCGAATCGTTGTATCGCCATGCCTTTTCGCAAGCCGGCGCCCGTCGGAGCCGATGAGCAGCGGCGTGTGCGTCCAGGTCGGATGCGGCAAACCGAGCGCATTTTGTAATATTAGCTGCCTCGCCGTCGAAGATAACAAATCGTCGCCGCGCGTGATTTCTGTAATATTCATCGCCGCGTCGTCCGCGACGCACGCGAGTTGATAGGCCGGAGTCCGCGCGCCCGCCGAGGGTCCGGCGCGTTCGACTTTTTCGATGACAAAATCGCCGCACTCGAGCGCCGGCGAAAATTCACAATCGCCGCGGAACGCGTCGCGAAATGTTAACCACCCGTCGTTTACTAAGTATCGCAGCGCCGCGGGCCGGCCGCTTTTTTGTTCGGCGACGTCGATATTCTTATATTTTCCGCGGCACGTTCCCGGATAGCGCGTCTCGTGATCGCCCGCGTTCGGCGCCGATGCCGCGGATTCGATTTCCGAACGCGTGCAAATGCACGGATAGACTACGCCCCGCTCGACCAACCGGCCGATCGCGATTTGATAATTTTCAATTCGCTCGGTCTGGCGGTAGGGGGCGTGCGCTCCGTCGCCGTGGTCGTTGGCGTCGGTCGGACCTTCGTCCCAGTCGAGGCCGAGCCATCGGAGGTCGTCGATCGCACCCTGCTCCGCGCCGGCTTTGATCCGGGGCCCGTCCAAATCTTCAATTCGGAGGACCACGGCGCCGCCTTGGGCGCGAATGGAAAGCCACGCAAGCAGGAACGTGCGCGCATTTCCGAGATGGAGGGCGCCCGTCGGCGACGGCGCGAGGCGCCCGCGAACCTCTGTCATCGACATGGACACATTATCGCAGTTCCCGCTCCTCATCGGAACCGCGAGGGCACAAATCGGTTATAAGGTTGCCGCGATTCACAAGTGAAATTCGCGCCAATCTTTTTTTAAGGGCTCTTTCAAAGGGCACAGGACCCCAAAATTTCCATGATGAAGTCGATCCTCGGCATTCTTGCCATTTCCGCATTGTTTATCACCGGCGATCCCGACACGGTGATCAAACGCCACAGCCATACGGATTCTTATATGGCCGGCGACCGCGACGTCCCCGCGCGCGACAGCGATCAGACCATTTGGATGCGCGGTAAAGATAAACTTCGCCTCGAAGAAGGCGACCGCGTCGTCATCGTGCGGCTCGACGAGAAGAAAATGTATATTTTGAATTCTAAAGATAAGACGGCGGCCACCGTCGACCTTCCGTTCGATCTTAAAAAATATATCCCGGAAGACAGCCCGATGGCGGATCAGGAAATACCGAGGCAAACGATCGCGGTCAAAGCGGGCGAAAAGACTAAGAAAGTCGGCCGTTATAACGCCAAGGAATTTAAGGTTACGCGCAGCGGCGGATTCGGCGGCGGCTTTGGCGGAGGGGGAGGCGGTAATAATAGTAATACTGAAACCGTCTGGGCTTCGAAAGACGTCGCGGTCGACGCCGCCGCATTCCATGAAATGTGGAATGCTACTCAAATGCGAATGATGGCCGCGAGCGCGCCGGAAGAATTTAAGAAAATCGACGGCGTGCCCGTCCTCGTCGAAATTACGCGAAACATGGGCGAAGATACAATAACAACTCGCCAGGAAATGACGGCGATCGATAGCAAAGAAGCGCCGGACGGCGCATTCGATGTTCCCAAGGATTATCAAAAGAAGGACTTTGACATGCGTACGATGATGGGAGGCGGCGGTCGCGGTGGACGCGGCGGTCGCGGTGGTCGCGGCGGCGACGGCGTCGGCTCGCGTCCGGCGGACGGCGGTGGAAGCCAGCCGGCCGGAAGCCAACCCGGTCGCGGCAGACGCCGGCAGCCGCGCGAAGAGTAAGTTTCAAACTTAGAACCAACAATCCCTCCGCCGGAGCTCCCGTCGGAGGGATTTTTTATGTCTTTCGCGCGCGGCGTGCGCGAATCATTTAGTATGGACGTGCGAAAATGAATCCGGCCACGCACCCGAAGTTTTTATGCATTCTTATGATTGCGGCGGCCGCCGCGCAGGATTCGCGTCCGCAGTTCGCGCGCAGCGCGGCCGACATTATACAATCGCTCGAAAGTAAAGATTTCGCGACGCGCCGCGACGCCGTTTGGTCGTGTCGGGAAACGAAGGATCCAAGATTGATCGCCGCGCTGCGCGAAACGTTAAAGAAAGACGCGCACCCCGACATTCGAAAATTCGCGGCCGAGGTTCTCGGCGAACTCGGCGACGCCGAGTCGGCGCCGCTTTTTTATAATATCATAAAAAGCGATCCTTTCCCCGGACCGCGCGGCGCGGCTTATGTCGCCCTCGGCAGGCTGCGCGACGCAGGAGCATTTGATATATTAATGAAAGGTCTCGCGTCGCGCGAGGATGCCTATGCGGCGCGCGGTCTCGGCTATCTGGGCGACGCGCGCGCGTTCGATCCGATTTTCGCGATCGTAAAAGATAAAACACCGGATCCGTATGATCTGAAACGAATCATACAAGCGCTCTTCGACCTCGACGCGACGCGCGCGACCGTGCGGATCGTTAAATTATATGAATCCATCGACGACGACAAGCGATTTGCGTTCGCGCTTGGCCTGACGGACGGCGCGCCGCCCGACGCGATCCGTTCGCTCGCCGAACGCGAATTGGAACAACCATCGCTCGCGCGGCAGGATGCAGCATTTGTATTATTAAGGAACGTCCGCGATCCCGGTTCGGCGCAAAAGGTCGTCGATTATCTTAAGAAAGGCGGAACGCGGCGAAAAGCCGCGTTCGATGCGATCGGCCGTTGCGGCGACGCCAGATGCGGTCCCGATTTATTAATATTTCTCGAAAGCGAGCGCGGTTCGGTGGAACGGTATTTCGTTGTCGATGCGATCGGTAAATTAAAGATTCCCGGAGCGGCTCGCGTAATCTGTACAAAACTCGCGACGGAGTCGAGGCCCGTCGTAAGTGTACAAATGTGCGACGCGCTTGTCCGGCTTGGCGACCGGCGCGCGGTGGCGACGCTTCTCGCGAAACTCGATGACGACAGGCGCGACGCTCAGCCGGACGACGTCGAGGCTTCCTTTCCGTTCCCATGGAATGTGGCAGTTGGCGATGCCGCCGCGTGGGCTGCGGCGACGCTCGTGGACGGCGGGGAGCCATTTTCAACAAAAAGACTAACTCGCCTCGACCCTGAACCCGATTCAAAGAAGGTTTCCGCGCTCCGAAAATCCATGAAGGAGCGGAGAGCCGCACTTCTCGCCGATCCCACAAACGCGTTCCCCAAGACTGATAAGTAACTTCGGACGGCGTCGACTTTGATCAAGAAGTCCCTCGCATCTTGGTATTAGATTGATCGCGTAGTATCCAAAGACTCCGACACTAATAAAGCATTTCACCCTTTGGGCCAGGAAAATAAATAATACCACCGAGGAAAATTATCGTCCTTTGCTTCTCAAGGCACCATGGAGGATACCGTTCTGGTGTACGTGTCAGCATCGTTGCAACCCACCGATATCTCTCTCTTTCGCCGGACACTACTGCGCGACGCCCGTATTCCACGCGGATGTTACAGAAGAAAGATTGGAATCAAACGCCGTCTTTGCGGCTGCCACGTCCGTCTTCGCGTCCCACGTCGCAATGAGAGTCGTCACGCCGTCCGGTACGGAAACCCCATACTTTGTATTGATGCGCTTGACCGCGAGTGCGTCGCGCAGCGCCACCCACTGCGCTTCCGTCGCCGTCGTCGCCTTGTATTCAATGGAAACCCCCCAACTCTGATTCGCCGCGATATTCTGCAATGCGGCTTTCTGATCATTATTAGCATTCGCGACTCCAGCGGTGACGATGCTCGCGAGCGCCGTGGCGCGCGCCGTCGTGGCGGCGTCAAGCGTCGAGGCTGCCGATTGGTATTGTGTCAACTGGTCGGACGTGGCCGTTCCGCTTTGCACAATTCTTCGAAGCGCGTCGGCAGACGCCTTCGCACTACAATAATTCGTGTCGGCGGTCGAGAGATCGTTTGGATGATCGGTTAAATACTGTTTTACATTATTTACAATCGTGGTTGCGCCGCTGCCGTTCACTCCCGCCGCAGCGAGCGAAGTCGGATCGAGTCCCGCGCGGTAGAGCGCCGATGTTAACGTTGCGGCGTCCGGAGCGTTGCCTTCCACTCTTGCGCCGGCATAGGTAGCATGGCCGAAAAGAAAATATAACGATCCGGCGAGCGCGCACGCAGCCGTCGATTTTATGAGTAAGGATGAACGCATGGATTCACTCCCGTTTTGTTAATGTGTTGGAACTGTAATCATTCAATTCGCGGATTCGGCGATCGCACCAACCCCGCGACGCGCCTGAAGAGTAGTCGATGCGGTGGAGGGTCGGCAAGCGGTTTTGAATTCAGAAAAGCAGCTTTCATTTTTGTGCAATCTTCGGCAGAGTATTTGTATCGCGTGCGCGCGCGCGAGGCGTCGTTTGACGATTCTCAAGGCGCTCGATCTCCGCCGATTCACAAGGTATTTGTATCAAGCGACGAACACTACAAATGCTGGTGTTGCAAGGTCGCTGGCCGAAGCGACTTAGATCCGAAAATATTTTTCGAGAAAATTTTGAAGCGTTCTTTGTCAAGTATGTAGGGGGTGTCGGCATTTTTTTGGAGCATTTTCGGAAGTTGGAAATTCGAGAAACTCTGTGGTTTTTTTTTGAAGAAAGACCGGAACATTTCTTCTCCGGATTCAGTTTTAGCTTTTGGATCACTAAAGTTCTCGTGAGGCTGCGTCCGGTGTTTACAAATCGACGCGCCGACTTGGATGTGAAGTCTTAAAGTCAGAAATGCGTTTGAATCAGAGAAGCATTCGAATCGACGCCTGAAGCCAGGCCGCGCGCTCTCTCACCCGAGCCGTTTGTCGGAAGTAATTTATACTTTAGAAGTCTCGTTTCCTGAGTCTCCGGGCGGAAACCCGGAAGAGTCTGTCATGTTGTCCAATCGCGTATCTGTAAAGTCATCCCTTTCGGGTCAATTCATTCTCGTCGGCGTTTTCGGTGTCCTGGCCGTGCTCGCGGTCGTGTTCTTCTCGTGGCGCCGCCCGTTCGCTAATGATCCCGTCATTGAAATTTGGTCGGATTCGCTCACAAGCTATAAATACACGGGCGCGACCAGCGTGCAGGACGCCCGCCCCGGACTTGTAGGATTCCGCGGCGCGCGGATCGACGGATCGCTGCGAGCGGGGTCCCACCTGCCGGTCCTCATGGCGGCCAATCCTTATGAAAGTGCGGGCGGGAGCAGCCGCATGGGAAGTATCGAATTATCGACGGGCACGCTCACGATGGACGACGTCGACATCGCCCTCCCCGCGCCCGGTTTTAGTTATGTAATCTCTCGCTCGTACAACCACGGTCAGGTGGACTCGGGCGGGAGTTCGCGTGTGGCTGATTCGCCGATCGGCCGTAACTTCTTCCTCGGATGCGCGCCGGAAATTGTTCGCTACAATAACGCCGGCGACCATTCGAAAGACCAGATTGTCCTCGTTTATGGAGCGGATCGTTATATTGAATTTCGGCGTTACAGTTCGACATCGAATACATATATTGGAAGCAACGGCGCGTGCGGATCGATGCAATTCACGGCGGCTTCGGGCGGCGAACCCGAAACCTATACTTACTATGATCCCACCGGACATAAATTGGTATTCATCGGGTTCGACGGGAATGCTGGGTCCGCGACCGGTCAACTTTGGACCCTCTGCGACGCAGCCGGAAACAAGGCTTACGTCGGCGATCCCACAACCGCTTCCACGGCGATTAGTAATGGTTTCACGGCAACTGGCGAACTATTAAAGGCTTACGATTCGGCTGACCGTAGAATCAGTTTTTCGACGAGCACGATCGGCTCGCGAAAGCGTTATACACAAATAAAATTTGAGACTCGCTCCGGTGGCACTTGGGCGTCACCCACTGGCGTCGTCGAAGTCGCGCGCGTCGATTACGATTATTATCCGGCGGCCGACTCCAACGGCGCGGAAGGAGCACTGCGCCTCGTCACGATCACCACCCCGCTTACGGATTCGGGCGTGTCCAGCACGATGAACAAATACTACAGATATTACAGTGGGACATTTAATGCTTCGACCAACCCCGGTCACGATTCCGAAATCAAGATGGTCGTGGGTTTCGAGGCCATGCGTACTTATTCTACTTATCTTACGGACAGCGATCTGTACGTCAAGCCGAATTCCCAGGTTTATTGTGAATACGATAGCAATCACCGCGTGAGCAAGGCGTTTTTCGAGGGGCAGTGCGGGTGCTCGGGCGCGGGCAACGGCACGTTTGTCTATACTTATGGAAGCAATGGTAGTTATACAGATAATGCCGGCTACGACACGGCTTGGTGCACGCGGACAATGGTCCACGAGCCGCAGGGGCGCTGGACGACGGTCTATTTTGATGAAGTGGGCCAAGCCCTTTCGCGAATCTTAACCGACGACGATCCGGCCAACACAGGGCCGCAACCCAACAAATGGTGCACGAAAGTGACCCGCGACGGCAGCGGATTTGTTACGGATATTTCGACGCCAGCGAATGTTACAGGATACACGCATTCGACAGGCAGTTTCACCGCGTCTTCATCTGTAGGATTGGTAAAAACCTTCACGCGGGTCAGCAGCCTTGAGGCGACTGGATTTGTAAGCGATGTCCGCTGGAAGGAAGGGACCTCGGGGACGGCCTATTATGAAGGTCTGTGGACGTACGATATCCACAGCGTCGGGATTTATCACGGCGGCGCAGCGATCGACCGCAACGTCGTGCGATTTGGGATCGCTACATCAAAACAATATTTTGATCAAACCTCCTCCAGCGGATCGGGTTACAACGAAACGGATTATACGATTACTTACAATGCCGATTCGCCCCATCCGACCAATCTTGATTTAACCATTGCCAAAGTCTTGACGACCGAGCCTTCGGTCGCAACCGGCAACAACGGCTCGAATAGTAGCAACACGACGACCAACTATTACAATACGGACGGGACGCTGCAATTCGTGAAGGACGAAGCGGCGTTGATTAGTTATCGCGCCTACACGAACGGCCAGGTTACAAAAACCATCGAGGACGTCGACATGTCGCTGACAGGCGGCGGGC
>JACQFD010000004.1 GCA_016200225.1 Planctomycetota bacterium | reverse complement strand
TAAATAGCCGTAACTATCATAAAATCCATGAAAGAACGTGAGTTGTTGGGATCCATACGTTCGATCGATCGTTCCATCAAGATCAATAGTAATGAATTTCACCGGATTTGCGCGGCGTCGGCGCTCGTGCGCGGCAAGCACGACATCGGCCATTGCAAACGCGATTCGCAAGACATCGGTGCGGGAAACCGAGTTTTCAAAACGAGAAACCGATCTCGACGTAACTCCTGGCGACGTCTCAATCGGTTTTCCTCGATTTATCAAATTCCTATTTTTGAATTTGGGAGCGCTTTTGCCACGGGCTGACAGGCAATTTCGCAAGGCGCGAGGCTCCATTGAACAATTTACTAATCAACTCTCGAACCCGGTTTTTCGACACACTCGCCAATCGCGCGCAAGCCAGGTCGGAAATCTTTTCGCGTTCCGACAATCAATCACACGCGGCGATTGCGTCGATCTCCCTCGCGAAGAGTGTGCGAATGGCGCACCTTCACCTCGATTTCATCTATAACTTCAACAAGGTCACCCATCATGCGCGTTTCAACAATTTCATATTTACAAAACGGCGAATGGTCGGATCGCCTGCCGGACCTTGACTCTCCCGAAACGCTCGTCGTCGTCTTCGGTGCCTCGTCGTATTATGATGATACAAAACCCTTCGAACGGTTGAAGTCGGCGTTTCCGAATTCCTCCATTATCGGATGCTCGACCGCGGGCGAAATATTTGGATTGAATCTTTATGATCAATCGCTGGCAGTTGCCGTCGCAAAATTCGACCGTTCGCGACTCCGTACCGTCAGCGCATCTGTTACAAACGCCGGCGAATCCTTTTCCGCCGGTGAGAGACTGGCGAAAGTGCTTCACGCGCCGGACTTGCGCGGAGTTTTTGTATTGTCCGACGGTCTCTCGGTGAATGGTAGTGAGTTGATCCGCGGTCTGAATTCAAATTTGCCGCCGGGAGTCGTCATCACCGGCGGACTTGCCGGTGACGGCGACCAATTCAAGAGAACGTGGGTGCTGGAGGACGGCATGCCGGCGACGCAACGCGTTTCGGCCGTCGGTATCTATGGCGAAAATGTACATATCGGCCACGGGTCGAAGGGCGGTTGGGACATTTTCGGTCCGCAGCGAACGATAACTAAGTCGAAAGATAATGTATTATATGAACTCGACGGGAGGCCCGCGCTCGCGCTTTATAAAGAATACCTGGGCGAGCGCGCCTCGGGACTCCCCGCGACGGCGCTTCTTTTTCCGCTGGCGGTTCGTAGTTCGCCGGCGGAAGCCAAAGTATTGGTACGAACGGTCCTGTCGGTCGACGAAGCGTCCCAGTCGATGACATTCGCGGGCGACGTTCCGATGGGCGCGTGCGCGCAATTGATGCGAGCCAATTTCGAACGCATCATCGACGGCGCGTCCCTCGCGGCGAAGGATACTAAAGCGTGCATGGACGACGATTGTGCCGCGTCGCTTTCCATCGCGATCAGTTGCGTCGGCCGGAGGTTGATCCTCGGCGAGCGCACGGAGGAGGAAATCGAAGCCGCGCTCGACGCTCTCCCGAGTGGAACACAACAGATCGGATTTTACTCTTACGGCGAGATTTCTCCCTATGCGGACGGCCAGTCCGATCTGCATAATCAAACGATGACGCTAACGACGCTTATGGAACATTAATATTACGTTTCGCCGCAACGTCCACCGAGGCGAGACCGCCCGATGACACCTCTTCACCAATTGCTTGCGCGGCAGATTCGCCGTCTCGGCATCGGCGACGGCGAATCCATGCCGTCGCTCGAAAATTGGAAGTTATTATTAACCCGCGTCAGCAACGCGTACCGGGAAGCCGACGAAGAACGTTATCTTGTCGAGCGTTCGCTCATGAAGTCGTCGGACGAGTTGCGCCAATTGTATGATGCACTGAAGCGCACTTCGGAATCGGAGATTCAAAAGGAACGTGACAAGTTCGGCGCCGTTTTGGAGTCGATGGGCGACGGCCTCTACTCGCTCGACGCCGAGGGACGCCTGCAGTTCATGAATCCCGAGGCGGCGCGGATCTGTGGATTTAGCCCAGGCGATTTCGGACGCGAACCAGTATTTAATAAATTACAACTCGCGAATTCGCGCGGTGACGTGGTCTCGTCTTTATCTCATAATTTCATGATGCTCGCGACACTGAAACAGGCAATTCGCGTCGAGGATGGTATCTTTAATCGAAAGATCGGAGGCGAGTTTCCCGTCGCCTATGTGCTCAATCCGCTTCGGTCCGACGGTAAGTTTGCTGGCGCCGTTCTTGTGTTTCGTGATATTACCGATCGCAAGCGGGACGAGATGACGTTTGCCGCGAAGAGAGAGCTTGAACGGCTCCGCGATATTATTACTCACGCTCCGGTGGCAATGGCCATGTTCGATTTGCAGATGCGTTATATTACATATAGCGCGAAGTGGCTGACCGACTACGGTCTCGAGGGCCGCGAGGTCGCCGGAAAATCGCATTACGAAATCTTCCCCGACATTCCCGAGCGCTGGAAGGACCTTCACCGGAGGGCGCTCGCGGGCGAAATCTTTTCGACTCCCGAAGACGTTTTCGAGCGCGAGTCAGGAGAAAAAATATATATTCGTTGGGCGCTCCATCCCTGGTATGTTAACGACGGGTCCATCGGCGGAATCATCATGGTTACCGATCGCGTCGACGCACTTGTCCATGCCCGGGAATCCGCGATCGAGTCCGCGAGGATCAAGGATGCGTTTTTTAGCAATATGAGCCACGAGCTGCGAACGCCTCTGAACGGCGTCATCGGCATGAGCGCGCTTTTGCTCGAAACCGACCTTGGCGAGCGCCAGAGAGAGTATACAGAAACGATTCGCACCTCGGCGGAGCATCTTTTGAGTATTATTAATGATGTGCTCGATTATTCAAAGATCGAAGTCGGCAAATTGCGTATCGAACTCGCGCCTTTCGACCTCGAATCGTGCGTCGAGGATGTGCTCGACGTATTCGCCGAAAAAGCGTTCCGGAATAATATTAATATCATTTCGCGGATCGATCCTTCGATTCCGGCGGAAATTGTCGGCGACGCGTTTCGCGTTCGACAGGTCCTGCTGAACCTCGTGGGAAATGCGGTAAAATTCACGGAGCGCGGAGCGGTGACGGTCGAGGTATCCCGCCGCGCTTCCTTAACTTTACAAAACGAAATCTTACACATCGCCGTGCGGGACTCCGGAATTGGAATTTCCGCGGACGCTTGCAAACGATTATTTCAGCCGTTCTCGCAAGCCGACGGGTCGACGACGCGCCGATATGGAGGCTCGGGACTCGGATTGGTGATCGCGCGACAATTGGTGGAAATGATGGGCGGCACGCTCGACGTCTCGAGCGAACCGGGACGCGGAAGCGAATTCTGGTTCACACTTCCAATTCAACACGCCGCGAACGCTTCCGCTGTCGGACCGCGCGCCGTGGAGACTCTCGATTCCTGCAAGATTTTGCTGGCCGATCCATGTATATATTCGCGCGACGCGATTCAAACATTATTAATCCGCCACGGCGCGTATGTCGGCGCGTCGGCGTCGATGGACGATGCGATACAACAATTCGACGGTGATCTCGAATCGGGCAGGCCATTCGACGTAATGTTGCTCGACGCGCTCGTCTGCGGAGATTTGGAATCGAGTCGCCGCGCTGGATTTACAGAAAATCTCATCAAGAGCGGCGCGAAACTGATCATCCTCATTCCGCTCGGCTCCAAATTACAAAATTATCAATTTGAAGGATTGGAAGTCTCGGCGACCATTTCGAAACCCGTGAGGCGCGCGAGAATGGTTGCCGCAATTCGAGGCGCGCGTAGAGGCGGAGACGAAATTTCCGTCCGCCCGCGTCCGGCCGGGCACGACAACGATTTGGCGGGTCCGCCTCGATTCGCCTGCGCGCGAATCCTGCTTGCGGAGGATAATCATGTGAACCAAAAAGTCGCGAGTCGATCGCTGGAAAGATTTGGCCTGCGCGCGGAAATTGTAAAAAATGGGATCGAAGCCGTGGACGCCGCGAAACGCACGCGATTCGATATCATTTTCATGGATTGTCAGATGCCCGAAATGGATGGATTCGAGGCGACGCGCGAGATTCGAAAACTGGATGAATCAAGCGGCGCGCATACGTTAATTATCGCGCTGACCGCGAACGCGCTCGCCGAAGACCGTTCGCGCTGCATCGAAGCCGGAATGGATGATTACTTATCCAAACCGTTCAGGCTTGACAATCTCGAATTGTTACTAAAGAAATATTTACAATTCTCGGAACATTGATTGTATTCCGCGCGATACGCCGGGCGGCTGGCGCCCGGTGAGTCAAGTGCATTTCAAATTCAAAGCCGCGCGGACGAAATTATTAATATTAATAAATCCGGAGGCAGGAAACTGGAAAGTGAGGTTCGATGCTAACGATCTCGGCGGCGGGCGGACCGGTCAAATTCCGTTCATTCCTCGGGAGACCAAATCATGTCAGTATTCAGCGTAACCGCGCGTATTTGTGGGTTTACGTCGGCGACGAGGGCGACTAAGATTGAACGGATCGCAACTGAAAGAAGCATGACTTTCGAAGAACGCGAGCGACTCCGGCGCGAGCAGTAGATTTCCACATTACAAAAAATGAAACAATGGCTCGACGAGAAGAGGGAGAATATTCTACTAACCCGCATTATTCATGAAGTCTATGAAGATGACCGACAGTGTGTGGCGAAATGCGAGGCGCGACGACGGCGCGACCAGGCATGGTCTCGCCGGAGGAGCAACGAAGCAGTTCACTACACAATGCGCGGTCGAATTCGTGGAATTCATGAATAATGCGGGCTAAGAAGCCCGCTTGGGAAAGTGATCCGTTATGCATGGAAGAACTGGCGCGCCCTCACGCGCTACGCGGAGGTTGGCAGACTTAATATTGACAATAATCCCGCCGAGCGCGCGCTGCGCCCGGCGGCCGTGGGACGCAAGAATTGGCTCTTCGCCCGCAACAAGGTCGGCGGAGACTGCGCCGCCATCATGAATTGCATTCTTTACACTTGCAAACGAAACCGGATCAACCCATTTGAATACTTGAAAGACGTCCTCGATCGCATCCCATCGCATCCCGCGACAGACTCTGGGAACTCACGCCGCGCGGCTGGAAGGAATCCCGAGAAAAGAAACTGTCGGCATTGAGGTCGCGGTCCTCATCAAGTTGCCGGGCGCCTTGGGGCGCCCGTTTATATTGTCGAGCGACGTGGTCGGGAACGAACGATTACACGTCTTGCGAACAATTTGAGCATTGGCTTTGGATCCGGCGTCAAGGCGTTGAGCGATCTCGCGTTGCGTGCTGATGCGAACGGATTTCATGTGCCGCTTGTCAAGTTGATGCTGAAAAAATTCCGAAGGGTACGCATCCGTTGGAATATTTATGAGCTTGTTGGGGAGAGAAATAATTTATGAGCCCAGTTGTTTTCGATAGCGAGCGACCGCGCGTACTCTTGGTCGATGACGAACCTGCCGTGACGCAGGGAATTAAGGATGCGTTACGAAAGGAACCCGTCGAGATTGAATGCGCGAACTCCGGCGAGATTGCTCTGGCAAAGTTGGCGAGCGGAAATTTCGATGTCGTGGTTTCGGACGAAAGGATGCCGGGCCTGCAGGGCTCGGAACTTCTATCGTTAGTAAGACAGCAATTTCCAAATGTCGCGCGTATCATCCTTTCGGGCCAGGCGAGTCTGGATGCGGCGCTCCGCGCAATCAATTCCGCCGAGATTTTCCGATTTCTAATAAAACCGTGCACGCCCCAGGAAATACTGAATACGATCCAAGATGCAATTGTAGCCAGGGACGGCAAGCGAAAACTGGAGGAATGGGCTTCGAAGGAGAAGCAGAAAGGAAAGGACGAATTTCAGGATTCGTTCGAACGCGATCTGAAATCCCTATGGATCGGTTTTCAACCTATCGTGAGATCCAGTTCCAGGGAAATATTTGGATTTGAAGCGCTCCTGCGGTGTCACGATTCGATTTGTTGGAATCCACAACGCTTACTATCAATCGCACGACGGCTTGGACGCGGGTTCGAAACCGGACGTCGAATCCGTAAGTTGATTGCGGAGCAATTGGCGCTGGCCCCGAAAGACGCCGTCGTATTCGTAAATGTTGATCCGGAAGATTTGGACGACGCAGAATTAGTCGATGGCCATGACGACATCGCTCGAAGCGCGAAACGAATTGTTTTGGAAATTACGGAGCGTGAGTCGCTCAAGATTACTACAGAACTTGAATGCAAATTAAGAAAGCTTCGGTCCCTCGGATATCACATTGCTGTCGACGACTTGGGCGCGGGTTACGCGGGGCTGACAAGTCTGGCGTCCATTCTTCCCGACTTTGTAAAGTTCGACATGGACTTGATTCGGGGCATAGATCGATCTGTAACAAAGCAAAAACTGGTGGGGGCCATGGCAAAAATGTGCCACGAACTTGGAATTCAGACTCTGGCCGAGGGCGTTGAAACACATGCCGAATGTGACACTGTAGTTGCGCTCGGATGTCAGTTTCTACAAGGGTATTTGTTTGGTCAGGCCCGCGCGGAGTTTTCGATGGAGGAGACGTCTGCATCCCAATCCTTGTCCTTGGTTCCTAATTGGCCATCAAGGTCGCACTAGTGTCACGAATCCAGTATTCGGATTTCACGAGTAAGCCCGCGCCGTCGAGGTGGAGTCCGTTCATCGAGCGACTCGTAGTCGCTGGGCTGGCGGCGCTTTTTATTTGTATTATATTCGCGATCGGAAGACTCTGGAGTTACAAAAATACCGGGGGCACGACCGGGCGGATCCCATTGAACTGGCCCGTCAAGAGTAGCGTCGCAAGGTCAGTAGAGCGTTCAACATTATTAATGTTCGCGCATCCGAAGTGCCCTTGTACTCGTGCAAGTCTCGCGGAATTGCGAGAATTCATGTCCAAGTCTGGAGAGTCGATTGACGCATTTGTATTATTTGTCAAACCGGACGGCGTTGGGCTGGACTGGAACAGTAGTGGTCTTTGGGAAAGCGCAGCCGGCATTACTGGCGTTCGTGCGATGGAGGACCTTGGAGGAGTTGAATCGGCATTGTTTGGGTGCGAGACCTCCGGCCACGTCCTGCTTTTCGATAAAGATGGAATCAGAAGATTCAGCGGGGGTATCACCGCTGCACGGGGTCACGAGGGGCGTAATTCCGGTCTTGATGGACTTGCCTCGACATGCGTCGGGCTTGCGGGAATTGACCATAGTCCGGTGTTTGGCTGCCCGCTCATCGATCCGAGGCCGCCGCAATAGGAAAAATATATCAATTCAACCGGAGGAGACTTTATGAAATTTAATATATCAACAAACAACGGGACGAGCGCCGAGGCTCGATCGGAGGAACTCTTTCAAGGAGAGCTTGAAAGTGTTTATTGCCGGCGCAGTCTGGTCTTTTCGCGATTGATGATCGTCCAGTGGATCTTTGCCATTGGCCTCGCAATATTCTATTCACCGCTCGGCTGGGAGGGGAAGGTATCACATACACATTTGCATGTGTATTTTGCAGTCTTCATTGGTGCCGCCCTTACGCTTCCGGCAGTTGTCCTCGCGCACTTTCGACCATCCTGGATCGTAACGCGGCACACAATTGCAGCATCGCAAATGCTATGGTCGGGCCTGCTGATTCATTTGACGGGAGGTCGAATTGAAACGCACTTCCACGTCTTTGGTTCGCTCGCATATATTGCTTACTACAGGGACTGGACGCTGCTGCTCACGGCAACTGTTACCGTGTCGGTTGAACACCTGTTACGAGGCCTAACCTGGCCGGAGTCGGTCTATGGCGTTCCAAATCCGGAATGGTGGCGATTTCTTGAGCACGCATTTTGGGTAGTTTTCGAAGATGTCGTACTACTATTCGGCATTCGTGAGAATATCAGAGAGATGCGCGAACATGCGGACCGGCAGACCTCAGTCGAGCTGTTAAATACTTCGATTGAAATGAAAGTAACGGAGCGCACCCGCGAGTTGGAAGCGAGCCGCGAACAGTATCGTTCGTTGATCGAGTCCACCCAGAGCATTCCGTGGAAGTGGGACCTCAGGTCGCAACGATTTACATATGTCGGACCCTATGCAGGGACTGTGCTCGGCTGCTCGAGCCAAGAATGGCTGGACCCGGATTTTATAAAGAAACGTGTATCGCCCGACGATGAACGAATGCTCCTGGCCCGATTGAGTGGTTCCTATGTAAATTCAAGAACTGAATCTGAATTCCGCCTCAGGAGAAACGACGGAACTTGGGCATGGTTTCGAACGGTTGGAGAAAATGGCAATATTAGCAGTAGTGAACAACTGTGTGGATTGCTTTTTGACGTGACTGAGGTACGACACATGGCAGGTGAGCTTCAGCAGGCTCAAAAACTCGAAGCCGTGGGACGTCTTGCAGCGGGTGTCGCGCACGAAATCAACACGCCCGTTCAATTCGTAAGCGACAGTGTTCACTTTGTGCGTGATGCCGTAAAAGATATGTTTGGGCTGTTGGACAAGCTTCAAATTGTACAGCACTCGGTACAAGCGCATACGGATGCAACAGAAGCGGCTGCATTGGCGGCTGAAACCGCGGAAAACGCGGACCTACCCTATCTCACGGACAATGTACCCAAGGCGCTCGATAGGGCCCTCGATGGACTGGATCGCGTTGCTACAATTGTGCGTTCGATGAAGGAATTTGCACACCCCGATAGCACGCAGAAAGTGTCCGTGGACCTGAATCGTGCGATACAGAGTACACTAACGATCGCCAGAAACGAGTACAAATACGTGGCCGATGTCGTGACTTGTTATGGTGAAATTCCTCAAGTGTTGTGCTATGCGGGCGAATTGAACCAAGCCATTCTCAATATTATTGTTAACGCAGCTCATGCAGTCGAAAGTGTTGTCAAGGGAACTGGCAATAAAGGGAAGATCCGCATTGCAACTGTGGTAGATGGGGATCATGTCATGATCTCAGTCTCCGATACTGGCTGCGGCATTCCCGAGGAAATAAAAATGCGGGTTTTTGATCCGTTCTTTACTACAAAAGAAGTGGGCCGCGGTACAGGCCAGGGTCTGGCAATTGCGCGTTCCGTAATTGTAGAAAAGCACGGCGGAAAACTTACATTCGAGAGCAAGATCGGTGTTGGGACCGAATTCTTCATACATATTCCGATGAATCAAGTTCCACACGAAGTTGAGGTTGTTGTCCGGTGAAAAAGATACTCTTTGTCGATGACGAACAGGACGTGCTGGATGGACTTGCGAATTCGCTTCGGAGGAATCGAAAGCAATGGGGAATGCAATTCGCGTTGGGTGCGAATGCGGCACTAACAAAACTTGCGGGCGAGAGATTCGACGTCGTTGTCTCGGATATGCGGATGCCTGGAATGGACGGTGCGGAATTGCTGCGATCGGTGAAGGATTTATATCCTGCGACGGCGCGAATCATCCTGTCCGGACACGCGGAATCGCAAGCGGTATTTCGTGCGCTGCCTGTTGCACAACAATTCATTTCCAAGCCATGCGATTCCCAGACAATACAAAATGTCATTGAACGCACGTGTAGCCTCCAGGAATTGTTACAAGAACCCAAACTCAAGAGTATTGTAGGAAGTTTGGAGCACGTTCCTTCCGTTCCGGCAATTTACTGGAAGCTCACACAGGCGCTATCATCCCCGAATGCAAGCCTTGCGGAAATTACTCGAATCGTCGAGCAGGATCCCTCGATTTGTATCAAACTCCTTCAACTTGTAAATAGTTCCTATTTCGGAGTTTCTCATCACGTTCGATCGATTCAACAGGCGGTTGCCTACCTTGGACTGGACTTGGTGCGCGCGCTGGCTCTCACAGCACACATTTTCAGCGGACCGAGGTCTCGAATGGTAGACATGGCGTTTATTGAATCGCTGCAAGAGAGTTCGTTATTAACAGCTAGAGTTTCAAAAGCAATCATTGGCGATACTTCAAAGGACGCGGACGGCGCATTTACGGCGGGACTTGTGCATGACATCGGACTTGTGATTCTTGGATTTGGATTACCGAGCCAAATGGCGCGCGTAATGGAACGAGTGAAGTATGAAAATATACCGTTGCACATGGCCGAACTTGAACTCCTCGGAGTATCCCATGCCGAAGTCGGGGCGTACCTCCTTGGAATGTGGGGTTTGCCGTTTTCGATCGTCGAAACAGTTGCGTATCACCACACACCTGGCAAGGGGGCGAGCGAGTCCTGCGAGGTCATGGCTGCAGTCCATGTTGCCGACGCATTTGTAAATCAACTATTCAAAGCTAGCTGTGCCCCGACGCCTGACATGCCGATACTTGACTTTGAATTTCTCGAAAAATCCGGCTTCGCGTCGAAGCTACAGGAATGGGAGAGCGCAACGAGCAAGCTCCTCAGTACTTGTAATAGGAGAGGCAAATAGGAGTCGAATAATGTCCACAATCGCCACAGAAGCACAGATCAAGGTCAAGCAGGATCTACCACACATCCTCTGTGTGGACGATGAGCCAGCTATTTTGGAGGGACTTACGTTATCACTTGGTCGACGTTATGTGATTGCAACCGCGACAAGTGGATGTCTCGGACTCAAAGCACTGACTAATGATCCGACGATTTGTGTCGTTATTTCTGACATGCAAATGCCGGAAATGGATGGGGCAGCGTTCCTCGCGCGCGTCGCGCAGATACGCCCGGAAACAGTGAGGATCCTCCTTACAGGTCAGGCGAAATTCGAGTCCGCAATTGCAGCCGTGAACGAAGGAAAGATCTATCGTTTGCTGACCAAGCCCTGTCCGCCAATAGCGCTTCTCACTGCGCTCGAGGGGGCGGTTCAACAGCATCGATTAGTAATGTCCGAGAAAGTGTTACTTGAACAAACACTCTATGGCAGCATCAAAGCCCTAACAGATGTCTTGTCATTGGTGAGTCCCATCTCATTTGGGCGAGCAAATCGAATTAAGCGGACGGTGGCGAGACTGGCCGAAAAACTACAATTCGCAAATCGATGGCAGCTTGAAGTTGCGGCAATGTTATCGCAACTCGGTATGATCATTCTCCCCGGTGCCACAGCCGAAAAGATACAGAAAGGACTTGGATTGACTGACAGCGAAAGAGAAATGATCGCAAGACTTCCGCGAGTGACCGAACAACTCCTCAGCCATATACCCCGACTTGAAGTAGTTCGCGCGATCATTTCATATCAAAATCGGGACTACGCATCATTGCAAAGCGCGGTGCCCGCTCCAGACCAGGAGAAAGAGTACACTATTCGCGGAGCACAGATTATTATAGTTGTTACAGAATGGGATCTCTTACAATCGCTCAGCCAGTCCGTTTCCAGCGCGATTGCGAGCCTGCGCGCCCGCAAGGGGCGTTTTGACAGTCGCGTCGTTGACGCGCTTGAGCAGGTGTTGCTTGAGGAAGATCCACTTGCGAAAGCAGTCGAAGTACCCTTCTCGGGACTCCATGCGGGCATGGTGCTCGCGGAAGACATGCTAAGCAACAATGGAACACTACTAATCACTCGGGGATTCGAGATCACCGACGGTCTTCTCGAACGACTTCATAACTTTCATCCCCGAATGGTGAAGGAACCGATTCGAATCTACATTAAATGAAACTCATCTAGTTCACAAATTCCCGTCGAAAATAATCCATCCACCGTTAAATCAGAGCAAATCGCAAGATTCAACACGAGGGTCAGTCGAATGCAAACATTACAGATAGCCGATCGGGACGTCCAATCAATCACTGAATCCGTATGGACGTCGATCCTCGGACTCGAACTTAAAGGAAATGCAGCTTCTGCAGTATTTGAAGGTCCAGGCAACATTGCTCACATTCAAATCGCAGGTGCATGGTCCGGCGTAATCACGTTGCAAGTCTCGGACGCACTCGCCAAAACATGTGCGAAAACGATGTTTGCTTTAGACTCGGTGACCACTGAGGAAGTGCGCGATGCGCTTGGGGAAATAGTTAATATTATCGGGGGAAAGCTCAAATGCGCCTTGCCGGGACCATCAAGACTCGGACTACCAGGTGTTTGTAGGAACAACGGCGATATGAATTGGAGACGCCATTTGGTGCCAGTGTGTACGTTGAGTCTTGCGAGCGGCGGCGAGGCCGTCCTGTTTCAAATATTACAAAGCTGTGTATAGGCGATATTGACAAGCCCGGACTCAAGAACCATCGGAACATCAAAATGAAATTTCTCGTCGTGGACGACAGTAGGGCGATGCGCTCCATTGTCATGCGCACGCTCCGCCAGGCGGGGTTCGAGAACCATTCATTTGCCGAGGCCCAGAATGGCGTCGAGGCGCTGAAGATCATCCGCGAATCGCCGCCCGACCTCGTCTTTTCGGACTGGGATATGCCGGAGATGTCGGGAATCGAGTTATTAAAAGCGATGCGCTCGGAGAAGATAAATATTTCGTTCGGATTCGTTACATCCGAGACGAGCGGCGAAATGATGCGGGTGGCCGTCGAGGCCGGCGCGAGCTTTTTTGTAATAAAACCGTTTGGCGCCGATGAATTGCAGCGCGCCCTCGCGAACGTTCTCGGCAGCTGATTCGATCACTAATAATAAAAATCGCAATATACCAAAACACGGACGATCACCATGACGGATTCCAATACGAACTCCATCCCCACGGCGGCCGTGCCCCGGCGCACGCCTTGCGTCGTTCCCTCGGCTCTGGCCGTGAAGGATTTGATCGAAGGCCTCGTCGGCCGGAAAATCCAGGCGCGCGTGGGAACGCCGGTTGCGATTTCTCCCGATTCGCCCGTGGCCATCGCGCTCTACGGCCGCGACGACGGCGTCACGGGGGCCGTCTGCATTTACGATCTCGCGCTCGCCAACGCGATCGGAGCCGCGTTGACGTCGATTCCGCTGAACGTCGCCGAAGTCAATATTAAGGAAAAGAAAATTACAGATGTGATATTGGATAACTTCAAGGAAGTATTAAATATCGCGACGCAGTTGTTTCAACGTCCCGGCGCTCCGCGCGTTTCCTGCAAATCGATGCACATCGCTCCTCCGGACAGAGTGCCGTCGTCGGCGGTCCCGGCGATTACAAAACCCGTGGGGCGGGCGGATCTTGTAATTGAAATTCCGGGCTACGGCACCGGAAAAATTACAATTTTGGTTCGTTAGCTAAACTTTTGCCGTGTCGTCGGCGGCGATTTTTGCCGCCGCTTTCTTGCGCGGTTTGGCGGGCGTTTCGCGCGGTTTCTTGGCGGTGTCGAGCGGGCGACCCGCGACAAGACGATAAAACTGGCTCACATCCCACAAATCGGCGGGCGCGAGACCTTCCTTTTGTAAACGATCGCGCACTTTTTTCGTAAAATCTACAATTCGCTGATAACCCGAAAACGTCGGTTTGGAATCGTAGGGAAGTTCCTGCCGCAGCGCGGCCGCCGTTCGTTTCACGGAGTCGGGTTTGATAAAGACATCCGTGGCGGGAAACGCGAGACCGCGGAGCGCGGAGAGATTGGGCCACGTCGCCTGGCTGACGACGGCGAGCCCTTTGATGACTTCGTCAAAATGCGCTTCGCTCGACGGTTCGTTTAAAATCCACTGGCCGTAGGAGAACCAGAACGCGCCATCTGTAATTTTACTGATGCGCACGGCCTGCACCGGATGCATCAATCCGGTTTTTTGTACAACTTCGCGATGGGCCTGTCCGAGTTCGACGAACTTGCCTTCTTCGACGAGCGCTTTCCACCGGCCGGTCAACGCTTTTAACATTTCCGAAGCCTTCGCGAATTCTTCGCGAATCGGAACCCACGACGGGCTCGCGAATCCTTCCGGATAGGTCTGGCGGAAACCGATCACGACTTCGTCGAAGGAACGCACGACGCGCGGCGCGGCGGACGATTTCCGTCGCGATCCCGACGCGCGTAATTGTGATTTTAGGTGTGCGACCTTGGGCGCCGTTGCATCGGGCGCGTGTTTCAGAAACACGCATGGCGCTCTGAATTCGCGCGGCCGATCGCTATTCTCAAAAAGCACGACGAGCATCGACCCGCGCAGGTCGGCAATTACGCCATTTCCCCACTCGGGGCAATTGACGTGGCGGACGAAATCACCGGTTTTCAGGGTCGACATGGATTGGTTTCACCAAAGCGAGAGGCTCTAAGTCTAACAGAAAAGTCATGATTTATGAAATCTCCTTTGCAGTTCCTTGAGATTGCGTGTACGCAAATTTCCCGTTTTTGCGGCGTGTGTGACAGGTTTATGGACGTTCCAATCAAAGCGCCGCACGAACCACGTAAGCCTCTAAAATCATGAACGGCCCGATCGCGCCACACCAATCCACGCATTCCAAACCCGCGCAGCCGCGCGGCATTCGGTGGTCATGGATTTTTTTACTGGTCGTCGTCGGCGCCGCGGGATTGGGCCTCTATTTTGGAATTCCGTGGATTCGCGGCCGCGGCGCGAACCGGCATTCGGGCCCACCGATTCCGATTATTCTAATTTCGATCGACACGCTGCGCGCGGATGCGGTGTCGGGATTTGGAGGCGCGCCGACGCAGACGCCGGAATTGTTAAGATTTGGAAATGAAAGTATTCGTTGCATCAACGCCATCTCGGCGAGCCACATCACGGCGCCGTCGCATGCAACAATGCTGACGGGTTTCTCGCCATTCGTGCATGGTTGCGCGATGGGCGGGCAGGGAAAGGCTTGGAAAATCGGCGCGGGGATTCCAACCATTGCCGAAACGCTAAAGAAAGCGGGCTATCGCACGGGGGCGTTCACCGACGGCGTACAACTGATCCCCGAAGGCGGATTCAGCCGCGGTTTCGATGTGTATACATATAAATCGAACGGCCTCGAGGCCAAATTGCGCGGCATCGAGAAGTTCCTCGAACAGAATCCCGAACAGACCAAGTTTTTATTTTTACATACATATCGGGCGCACGTTCCCTACCGGCCGCCCGCGGATCTGGTCGACGCGCTCGTAGAGAATTATCACGGAGTTTTCCGCGACGCCGCGTTGGAAGCCTCGAAAATGACGCACGAGCAGATGATCCGGCCGTCTTTTGTACAAAACCAGATCGGTAGTAAACTGAAGACGTCGAATGCAAAGAATCAGGAAGACGTCGAATTCTTGAAGAAAATGTATCTTTCGGGCGTGACGGGCGCCGATCGCGAAATCGGCAAAGTCCTCGCGCTGCTCAAGAAAGTCGATATATACGATCGCGCGATTATTGTTATAACGTCCGACCATGGCGAAGCGTTCAAAGAGCACGGATTCGACAGCCACACGAATGTTTATGACGAGTGCGTGCGCGTCCCGCTCATGATCCGCTTGCCCGGCGGCGCCGCGGCGGGTTCGACGGTCGCCGAAATGTTCGGATCGGTCAACCTCGTGCCGACGCTGCTCGAGCTCGCCAACGTCGGCATCGACATCGCGTATGAAGGCGACTCGTTCGCCGACGGACTTTCCGGCGGAAAAATAACTGAAAAGCCGGCGATCACCGCGTGGTACTACAAATCGGGAGTTCAGTGGCCGACCGGCCGATGCGCCCGTTCGCGCCTCGGAAAATATATGTTCCTCGAAATGCCCGAACCGACTCCGGAATGGGTGAAAACGCTTGGTTCCAATGTTTATTTCGATCTGGCGAAGGACGCGCCCGAAATGCACAACATCGCCGGTTCGGGGGGCGACGAGGAAATTCGCTTGAAGAAAATTCTCGAACTCGCGGAGTCGGATTGGTCCGTGCTTCGAAAACGCCATCACACCGCCGACGGCGGCGCGCTCGATCTCGACGACGAAGCTCTGCAGAATCTCGAAGCGATCGGTTACGCGGGAAAAGGAACGGCGAGCAAGCCGGATACCAAGCCGGATAAATAGTCAATCGCGGACGCTTTATTTGCGTTTGGAATTTGTGTAGAGATTGCGCCCGACATGAATTCACACGAACTCCACGAAGCCGAACACAGCGCCGAACACGGCGCGGCCGATCCCTCGATGGCGCGCGTCAGTCTCACAACATTAATTATCGCCGTTTTAGTTGCATTGGCATCCGTGAGCGGCCATCGGGCCCACACGGAGGAACTGCTCGCGCAGGCGAAGGCCTCCGATCAATGGTCCTTTTATCAGGCGAAGGCCATTCGCGGGCACGCGAGCGACATGTTCAAGGATTTGTATAGTGTCATTTCCGCGACCGATCCGAAGAAAGCCGCCGAATTGCAAGAAAAAGCGAAAACTAAAGCCGAAGGCTACGAAAAAGATAAGAAAGAAATCGAAGAAAAGGCCCATGAACTCGAAAAAGAGCGCGACACGGCGCAGCACGAAGCCGACCGTTTCGATCTCGGCGAATTGTTATTGGAGGTCGGCCTCGTGATGACCTCGCTCACGTTGCTCACGAAACAAAAGAAATTCTGGCTTCTCGGCGGCCTCCTCGCTGTCGCCGGCGTCGCCGTCGCGGCCACCGGTTTTTTTGTACATTAGATTTTTTGTACATTAATGTTACAGCAGTAACGTCATTCCGCCGGTTTTGCTTGACTTTCGCCGCCGCCGCCGATCGTTAATATTTCACGGTCGTGATCGTAATCGAATAATTCGCCGTAGCGCGCCCAGCCGAGAAACGTCTGGAAAACGCGTTCATAATTTTCGTGCGGCATGTTGCAAACGATCGTCGAAAGTAATATTTCGAGATCGACTTCGCCTTTGTCGTTGGACTGCGCCACCTGCTCGACGTCGCGAAACATTTTTAGTTTTAATAATTGTTCCCGCCAGATCCGTTTGCGTCCGTCGGGATCCGCGAGCACCAAATCGAGGCCGACGGGTTCGAGAACGACGGCGCGCCGGGGCGTGTCGACAAAATCTAATAATTCGGCGGCGTTCACGATCTGGATGACGTGGCCGTACTCGCGGCCGATCTCGGAGGCAATCTTAAAGACGTCCTCGCGGCCGTTGCGCGATTGTAAATATTCTAATAAACCGATCACTTCCGTCACCGCCGCCTCGGGCAGCGGTTCCATGCGCCCCGATCCGGCCGAGGCGGGCGCGTCGGGCATTTCGTGGCCGCGGATGAGATCGTGAATCGCGTCGACGAATTGTAAGAAACGCGGATCGCGCACGTCGCGCGGACGCGGAAGCGTATTTTCGACGATGGCGCGGATGCGGCCCGGTTTCGAACTCATGATGACGACGCGCGACGCGAGAAACGCGACTTCCTTTATATCGTGGCTCACGATCACGACCGACGACGGATTGCGCTTTCCGTCGGCCCAAATCTTAACAACTTCCGAACGTAAACTTTCGGCCGTCAGCGGATCGACCTGGCTGAACGGCTCGTCCATAAACAATACCTCGGGATCGACGGCGAGAGCGCGCGCGATGCCGACCCGCTGTTTCATCCCGCCCGACAATTCGCGCGGATACGCCGATTCGAAACCCGCGAGGCCGACGAGACCGATCACTTCCTCGATTTTTAGATCGATCTCCGCCTTCGATTTGTTCAATGCGGTCAATACGGATTCTATATTTTCGCGGACGGTCATCCACGGAAGCAATCCGAAGCTTTGGAACACGATCGCGAATTTTTCACAAATACCGCCGAGCGGAACGCCGCGCGAATATACAGTTCCGGCCGTCGGCGGAACGAGCCCGGCCATCGCGCGGAGGACCGTCGACTTGCCGCATCCCGACGGCCCGAGGATCGCTACAATTTCACCGCGTTGGACGCAAAGATTCACGTCGTCGAGCACGCGCAGCCTGCCGCCGCCCGGCAGCGCGAATTCCTGCGCCACGTGGCGCAGTTCGCACAGCGGCGCATTCCGATCGACGCTCGCGGACGGATTGGATGCGGACGGATTGGATGCAGACGGATTGGACGCGGCGGGATTTATCATATTTATTGTTATTTCTCAATCGAGAACTTTCGCGCCGATAATTTAAAACAAGCGTGCCAGACCGTGCCGTTCCATAATAATACAATTCCGGCCATGACAATCACCGAAGCGGCGAGCAGCGGAAATTGGGCTTTCTCGGCGGCGACGCTTACCGTCGCGCCGAGTCCGTCGGCGACGAGCGTTTTGCCGCGGTCGATGAAATACTCGGAAACGATGCTGGCGTTCCACGCGCCGCCGACGGCGGTGACCCAGCCTGTTAACAAATAGGGAAACACGGCGGGAAGATAGACGGCCGTCCATCGCTGCATTCGCTTGAAACGGTAAACTCTGCCGAGTTCGCGAAACTCGGAGGGAACGGATGCCGCGCCGGCGATCACGTTGAATAATATATACCATTGTGCGCCGAGCATCATTAATAAAACACTTCCCGTCTGAATCGTCATTCCGAACCATTGAAACATCGCCACGACGAGCGGAAAAATCATCGGCGCGGGAAACGACGACGCGATTTGTATCCATGGCCCCAGCGCGCGCGCGACGCGCGGACGCAGGCCGATCGCGATGCCGACCGGCAGGGCCCAGAGCGTCGAAAGCAGCGTCGCGGCGAGGACGCGCGTCAATGTAAACGATCCGCGCGAGAATACGTGAATCCACTCGCCGAACGAGACGTTTTGTAATAATTCGACCATTCGCCAGACACCCGCGGCGATGCCGGCGACGAAAATAATATATAACAACCACGGCAACGCGGCGGCGGCGCGGGCCGGCGCGCGCGGCGCCGCGGGGACGGGCGCGACGGCGCGCGGCCGGTCGAAAAAAGATTCGATCCACGACAGAAATCGAGACTCCACGAGAAAGTTAAGAAACCACGAGCGCACGTCCGTGTCGGCGGGCGCGTCGGACGAGCGGAATTTCCGGGACCAGCAGAGAAGCGGCCTCCAAAGTAACTGATCGAGGAATATAATAATTCCGGTCATCGCGACCACGGCCGCGATCATCGCCGTTCGATTATTATTAGCAATTGCCTCCGCCATGTACGATCCGACGCCCGGCAGGCGGAAATCGCGGTCGCCGAGGCGAAACGATTCGTTGACCGTCAGGAAAAACCAGCCGCTCGCGACGCTGATCATACTATTCCAAACGAGCCCGGTCATGGAGTGGGGGATCTCGATCCAGCGGATGCGCTGCGACGTCGAATAACGATAAACCGCCGCGACTTCGCGGAATTCCGCGGGGACGGTTTTTAACGATTGATAAAAACTAAATGTTAAATTCCACACCTGCGCGGTGAAAATCATGAGCACCGCCGCAATTTCGAGACCGATATTACTGTTCGGAAACAGCGCGACCATCGTGAGCACGAAACCCGGCAGGAATCCGAGCACGGGAATGCTCTGCAGCACGTCGAGGATCGGCACGATCACGCGTTCGGCGCGGCGGTCGTGCGCGGCCCAGTAGCCGACGAGGAGCGAGAATATTAATGAAAGCGCGAAGGCGAACAGGCCGCGCGAAAGTGAATAAAGCGCGTAGAGCGGAAGCGCGGCGAGCGACTGTTCGATCACGACTTTCTGCGCGATTGGCTGCGTCCATTCCTTTCCGACGCTAATGATCCCCATGAAAACGCCGCAGACGAATAGTATCATCACGACGTCGGGCAGGCCGAAGCGCCTCGATTTCGTCTCGGATGCGTTGATCAGCGAAGCGTCGGGCATGTTAATAATAAAAAACGCGGCGTAACTTTACGCCCGTCGCACGCCGCATCGCGAAAAAAAATCGGGCGCGCCGGCCCTTCGACCTGCGGTGCCCGCGGAAACTCAGAATTCGAAGACTACTTTTCCGCCAGCAGCTTCGGAATCATCTCCGCCATCACCTCGTGCGCGTGAATGCTGCGAAGAATGCCCTTGCGGTCGATCAATAACATTCGCGGGATCCCGTCGATGCCGAGTTCCTCGACGAAACGGTGCCAACCCGGTTTATTAGCATCGAACATCTGCGGCCACGGAGCCGTTTTGCGCTTTTCCATGAATTGTTTGAGATCGGCCGGATCCTTGTCGGAACTCACGCCGACGACCTCGAGCCCGTCCGCATGATATTTTTTGTACATTTCCTCGACGTCGGGCATGGCCTCCATGCACGGCCCGCACCAAGTGGCCCAAAAATCGACGAGCACGACTTTGCCTTTCATCGATTCGGTGGTGAAATCGCCGCCGTCCGCGAGTTTGTCGGCGAGCGCGAACGGTTTATTTAACTTATCCGGAAGAATCGCCGCGGCGGTTTTTTCAGTAATCGCGCCTTTGACCATTCTCGGAAGCGCGTCGTCTTTGTAACCCGCGACCGCCGCCTGGATTTGTTTAAGTTCGTCCGCGGCCAGGTCGCCGACGATCATGATACTAAAGAAAGCGTTCTTGTTGGCGGCGTTTTCGGTTTTAAACATTGCGGCCGCCTCGCGCACGGCGGCGGCGCGCTCTTCCTTCTCCGACGTCGCGATTTTCGCGCCGGCGAGCATGAGCCTCGCGAATTCGGAACCCTCCTTTGCCTTCGATTTTTTTGTTATTTCGGCGGTCCACGCGTCGTCGCCCAGCATGAGCCCGAACATGACGAATTCGACGTCGCGGATTTCCGAATCGTGTTTTACGGCTTCGTTTGCGCGGATGAACTCGACGATTTGATGTAATATCGGAAGGGCCTTCGGCGCGGTTTTCGCGCGGACGTCGGCTTTTTGTAACATCGCCGGATTCTGCGGAATCGTTTCGATGAACGTAGTGAACAATTCGCGAAACTCGACGTCGAATTCGTCCGCGGAGGCCACCGCCTTGCGGCTTTCGGCGGCCTTGGACTGCGGCGCGGACGACGGTTTTTCCTGCGCGGTGCCGAATAGTAAAATTGACGCGGCGACCACGGTTGTTTTTGAGAACATGACTCGATTATTTAGTTAGATGTTGGTTTCTCAAGATATAATTATTAAAGGATCGGAGGATATTTACGATCATCCGCCCTGTTTGCACCATTGGTCGAGCCATTTGCCGACTTCTTCGTGCCAGAATTTACTATTCTGAGGCTTGAGGATCCAGTGGTTTTCGTCGGGAAAGTAAATTAAACGCGAGGGGATGCCCTTTCGTTGCAATGCCGTGAACACGCTGATGCCCTGCGTGTCGACGACGCGGAAATCGTTCGCGCTGTGCGTGACGAGCGTCGGCGTTTTCCAATTCTTAACAAAATCGATCGGATTGTGTTTTGTATAACCCTCGGGATTCTCCCACGGCAGCCCGCCGTGCTCCCATTCGGGAAACCACAATTCCTCCGTGTCGAAATACGCCATGCGCTCGTCGAGATTGCTCGCGTGCGTCACGATGCATTTGAAACGATCGGTGTGGCCGGCGATCCAATTCATCATATAACCGCCGTAGCTCGCGCCGAGCGCGGACGCGCGCGAAATGTCGGCCCACGCATATTTCTGGCCGACGAAATCGAGGCCTTTTATCAAATCGTCGTACGGCGCGCCGCCCCAGTCTCCGCTGATGGCATCTGTAAACTTCTGCCCGTATCCCGTCGATCCGTGAAAATCGATGAAAACGGCCGCGTAGCCTCTGCCCGCGTAAAATTCCGGATTCCAACGATAATGAAAATGATTGCCGAACGATCCCTGCGGGCCGCCGTGCACGAGGAACGCGACGGGGTATTTCTTATTTTCGTCGAACGCCGCCGGTTTCATAACAAAACCGTACACGGTTTCGTCTTTCGCGCCTTTGAACGAGAACTGTTCGAATGCGCCCCAGTCGATCTCCGCGCAACGCGCCGCATTTATTTTTGTAAGCGCGCGCGCGTCCGATCCGTCGGGAGCGCAGGAATATATTTCCGACGGCGAAGTCAATGAATCTTGCAAATAAACGATCCGGTCGCCTCCGGCATGCACCAATTCGTTCGTCCCTTTCTCGATTACCACGTGCGCGTTGCCGGTCGCGACGTCGATCGCGAATATGGATTTTTGTCCGACGTTGTCCGCCGTTGCAAAGATTGTTTTTCCCTCGGGACCCCACTCGATCGACGCCGCCGAGCGATCCCACTTATCCGTGAGCGGCCGCGATTCTTTCGTTTTCGCGTCGAGCAGCCAGATCGTTTGTTTGTCGGCCTCGAATCCCGGGCGCGCCATCGCGAGATAAGCGATCGTCTCGCCATCGGGCGAAAAAACGGGATTGTTATCGAGCGCCTTGTTTTTTGTAGTAAGGCAACGCGGTTTCGACGAGCCGTCCGACGGCGAAAGCCACAAATCGACGTTCGTCGACCACGCGGCTTCGCGCCCCATCACTTTCGACGCGAATACCACAAATTTTCCGTTCGGCGAAATCGCGATTTCCTCCGTTCCCCCGAATGGATGCGTCGGCGCGTCCGCGTCCCAATCCAGCATCAAATCGACGGGCGCCGCGCCGGGCGCCCATGTGAATATATGCGATCGCTTTCCGTCCTCCCAACTGTCCCAGTGCCGAAATAACAATTGATTGTACACGCGCGCCTTTATCTTGCTTTTCTCGCGTTCGTCGTCGCGCGCGGCCGTCTGCTCCGGCGTCGCGTCCGGATAGACTTCCATCGTTAATAAGAATCTCGAACCGTCGGGAAATAACAAAAAATTGCCGACGTCGGAGGGGAATTTCGACACTTGCCGCGCTTCGCCGCCGTCGGCCGCGATGCTCCAGATCTGTGTACTTCCGCCGCGCGACGAAAGAAAATATATAAATTTTCCGTCGTTCGACCATCGCGGCGACGTGTCGCTCGCCGGATCGCTCGTGAGCTGCGTCAGTTTTCCGCCGTCATCGTTATAAAGCCACAGATCCGTGCGCCCCTTGTTCGCGCCGAGATCGGTCGTGCGTTTTGTAAATACGATGCGCTTGCCGTCGGGCGAAACGGAGGGCTCGGAGACGCGCTCCATCGCGAGCATGTCGTCGACGGTGAACGGATGCTTTTGCGCCGACGCGGATTCCGCGAAACAAACGGCGGCGAGAAAAACGAACGGGATGCTTCTGGACACGAACGGGCCTCCGAAGGGATACGATTGGTTGAACGATTCGTTACTCAACCTGAATGAAAAAGTCATTGGACTTTCCGGATGTTACATTCCTTCCGTTGCGATAACGCGTTCGCGCTCGCAGAAATCTTCGCGGAGCGACTCGTCGCGGCGGCGCGCGCGCGTCGGGATCCGCTCGATCCGCTGACGGTCGTCGCGCCGACGGCCCGATTGCTCGCGCGGCTCCGGTTGCTGGCCGCGGAAAACCTCGGCGCGGCCGCAAATATACAATTCCTCGTCCATCGCTCGCTCGCGGCGCGAATACTTCAATTCTCGGGACGATCCGTCAAGGCGCTTTCGCCCGTCGCGAATTCCGAACTCGCCGCGCGCGCGGCCGCGCAAGGCGACGGTTCGCTCGCGCAATTCATCCGCCGATTTCCGGGGGCGCGGGCCGCCGTGGCGTCGTCGTTCCGCGATCTTCGCGACGCGGGCGTTCATCACGATCCGAATTTACAATTACCCGGGCAGGCCGCCGAACTCTGGCGCGCGTACGGGCGTTTCGAACGCGCGCTCGCCGCGGCGAACGCGGCCGACGGCGCGGAATTGTATCAAATCGCCGCGCGCGAGGCGCCGGCCGCCGCCGCTCGTTTCGGTAATATTATTCATGCCGGCGTCGTCGACCTGACGGGCGTCGTTTCGGAATTGTTAATTTCACTCGCGGCCGCGACCGACGTGACCGTGCTCGCGCTCGGGACGGGCGACGGGCGCGCGTTCGAGTTCGGGCGCGCCCGCGCGGAGCGTTTTGTAGGCGCCGCGAGCCCGGTCCGATCGTCGGGACGCGGATTCTTGCATTCGGCGACATCTTTACTATTCGAGCCGGGCTCGGCGCGGCGCTCCGCGGAGGAGCCGCGCGGATTCGAGCGCATCGAATGGTTCGATTGTCCGTCCGCGTCGCAGGAACTCGAAGCGGCCGCGCGGCGCATTCTCCGGTGGCACGCGGAGGGAACTCCGCTCGAACAAATCGCAGTCGTGGCGCGGTCGCTCGAGGAGTTCGCGCCGCTCGTCGAACCCGTCATGCGCGCCCATGGAATTGTAGTTACCAGTTCCGCGCGGCTCCCCGCGCATCGATTTCCTTCGGCGCGCGCGGCGATCGATCTTCTCGAATGCATCGTTTCCGATTTTCCGCGCCAGGCCTGGATTCGTTATTTGCGTTCGCCCGCGCTCGCGCGCGCGGGATTCTCGAACGCGGCGCGCGCGGTCGCGGGCGACGCCGCGGACGCGCTCTCGCGGGAATATCAAATTATCAATTCCAAAGGCTGGCTCGCGGAACTGCCCGCGCAGCTTGCCGCCGACGCGCGGGGATCGGTGGACGACGACGCCGCGTGGGCGCGCACGGCCCGGGCGCAGAAGTTACAATTCGCGGAAGCAGCGGCCGCGGCGGTCCGGGATATACAATCCGCCTCGCGTCCGCTGCTCGGAGCGCGCAATTATACGGATGCCGCGCGCGCATTCGCGGAACTCCGCGGAAGATTCTTAAATTTACAGGAAGGCGACGCGGCGGCCGAAAGTTTGTTTTCCGCGCTGTCGGGCGTCGCCGATCTCGACGCCGCCGGAATCCCGTACGCCGGTCCGGAGGATTTTTATCATCATGCATCGTCGGCCGTCGCGTCGGCGACCGTGCCGGTCGCGCGCGCGGACGCGGGCGGCGTCCGCGTCCTCGATTTACAACAATTGCGCGGGCTCGCGTTTTCGAAAGCGATCTGGATCGGGTTTCACGAGGGGTCGACGCCGCGCGGCGCGCGCGAGGATCCGCTGCTGCCCGACGCCGCGCGCGAAGCGATCGTTCAATTTACAAAAAAACCCGTCCCGCTGAAACGCGACGCGAAAATCGAGGAACGATGGCTTTTCGCCCTCGCGCTCGGTTCCGCCGGCGATGGATTCGTAATATCCTATTCGCGCCGCGACGCGTCGCAGCGCCCTCGTAACATTTCGCCGTTCGCGCGCGAACTCGGGGGTCCGCCGCCGGATCGTATATTAACAATTCCTTCGCATCCGGCGCGCCGGTTCGCCGCCATCGCGCGGCACGACGGAATGCTGCACCCGCGGACGGCGGTCGCGGCGGCGGCGCTGTGCGATCGCGCGCCCGTAGCCGGGCTCGTCGCGGCAGCGGACGCGCTGAAACGTTATTTTACAAAAGACGAGGCGGCCGTGCTCGAATCCGGCGCCGCGTGGCTCGCGGCGGTCGACGCATTCGCGGCGGACGATGCGGAATCCTTACGATTCGACGGCGTCGGTGCGGGAGTCGAACTTCTAAAATCGGGCGTCAGCGCGATCGAACGGCTCGGACAGTGTCCGCTTCGCTATTTCTTTCATGATATATTAAGAATACGCGCGCTCGACGATCCCGAGAGCGACGATCCCGTCGATCGCGCGGAAATCGGCGCGTTCGTCCATGCGGTTCTCGCGGATGCGATAACAAAAAAACTCGTCGACGCCGCGCGCGATCGTCCCGCGGAATGGATCCATCTCGCGGGCGCCGCGATCGACGCCGCGCTGGATGCGCATTTTGAACCTATCAAAAACGGACGCCTCCGGCGCGCGCCCGGGCTCGCCGCCGCCGTGCGCGATCTTTGGCGGCGCGCGCTCGTGGAATTTACAATTTCGGAAGTCGCGCGTCTCGCGGCGGAGGGCGTCGACGAAATCGAACGCGAAAGCGAATTTACAAAAGATATCGCGTTCGACGGCGAATCCGTGACTTTGTCCGGGCGGTTCGACCGCGTCGCGCGCGCGGGCGGACAGAAAATTACGATTGCGGATTATAAAACAAGGCGGGGCAAGCTCGATTTGTTTACAAAGATTCGCAATTTCGAAAGGGCGGATAGTTTACAATTGGCGCTCTATGCGCTCGTCGCCGGCGGGATCCACGCGGGCGGCGGCGCCGGTGTCGGCGTCGAGGCCGTTTCGGTGCGGCCCGACTACGACGGCGCGGGATTCGGCGCGGTCGAATCGTTAAAAATGGACGAATTCATGGAGCATCGCGAGAATATGAAAAAAACGATCGGCTCGCTCCTGCGTTCGGCCCGCGCCGGAGCGTTTCCGATCACGCTGCAAAAAGATCATTGTAAGTATTGCGATTTCAAGGACGCGTGTCGGAACAACCATGCCCCGACGCGGGCGCGCGTCGCGTCGGCCGGGATCTTCCGCGAATATTTGGAAGTTACCGATTGCATCGGCGGGGGCGACGACGATGACGAATCTTAATATAAACGATCCCGGACCGGACGCCGGCGTTCCGGCGGACGCGGGCGCCCGCGAGCGGGCGGTGACCGCGACGGGCGTCAATCTGGTGGTCATCGCGGGCGCGGGCTCGGGCAAAACGAGCCTCCTCGTCGAAAGAATCGTATATTTACTGATGACGGCCGAAATCGCGCCGGCGTCGTGGACCGCGCTCACGTTCACGGAGGCGGCGGCCGCGCAGATGCGCGCGCGCGTCGCCGGAGCGCTGCACTGGCTCGCGGCGCCGGCGGCGGATCTCGCGTGCGCACGGCCGGGTGCGAAGGAGGGCAAGCGGGCGCTCGGGCGATTATTACAACTGGGCTGGACCGCCGCGCGCGCGGCCGAACTCGCGGAAGAGTTATTATCACAATTCGAACCCGCATGCATTTCGACGATTCACGGTTTCTGTTTACAATTGCTCGGCCGCCATCCCGCGGAGGCGGGAATTTCGCCCGATTTCAAGAGCGACGACGGATCCGAATTGAAGCGTTTCGCCGACGAATCGTGGCCGGACGTCGCGGCGGGCGCGTCCTCGCCCGAACGCGCGCGGGAACTCGGCGAATTATTACAAATATTCGACTGGACCGATTTTCGTATTCTTTATGAACAAATGCTGGACGCGTCGTGCCCGGTCGAGCGCTGGATCGCGGAGGGGATTCCGCCGGGAATCGGCGCCGAAGCGGCGCTCGCGCGGCTGCGGGGCGCGCCGGAGCGATTATTAAGATTGCGCGCGGCGTTTCCGAAGCCGACCGGATTTCCGAGGATGCTCGAACACTGCGCTCGAGCGGCGGAAGTCGCGCTCGAAAAGGGCCCCGGCGCGGTTCGCGCCCAGTTTCGAAGTCGTATCAAAAAAGAAAAGACAACTTCGACAAAAGTCGACGGCGTCGAGGTCGAGTGGGCGCTCGAGATCTATAAATTATTGGATGTCTGCTGGCGCGTCGACGAGGAGAACGTCCACCGCGCGATCCGTTTTCTTAGTATTCCGGCGGCGGAGGCCCGCGCGCGGCGCGCGCGCGAAGGTTGGCTCTCCTTCGACGGCATGCTCGCGGCCGCGCGCGATTTGTTAAGAGATCATCCGGAAATCCGCCGTGCCGAGGGCGTGCGTTTACAACATATCCTCGTCGACGAATTTCAAGATAACGATCCGTTGCAATATGAATTGATATTTCATCTCGCGGAGGAGCGGACCGGCGGGCGGGCAAAGCTCGCGCCCGGAAAAATCTTTATCGTCGGCGATCCGAAGCAGGCGATTTATCGTTTTCGCGGAGCCGACATGGAGGCGTACGCGCGCGCCGTCGACAGCATTCTCGCCGACGGAGGCGCGCGTCTCGAATTGAATGTTAGTTTTCGGAGTCCGTCCGCGATTCTCGATCCCGTCGATCGTTTATTTTCAGACTGGCTGCCGCCGCTCGACGCGCGCGAGATTGAACATCGGGCCGCACCGGAATATATCAAAATTGCCCCGCATCGTGCGGCGCCGGACCCGGGGTTCGCGCCGCCGTCGGGCGGACCGCGCGTCGAGATCTGGTCGCCCGCGGAGGCGCCGTCCGAAGCGCGGCGCGCGCAGGAGGCCCGCTGGATCGCCGACGACATCATACTTAATATAACAAAAACGAACGGGCGCGTGCGCGCCGGCGACCACGCGATACTGTTAAGATACTTTTCCAACGTCGCGATTTACTCGCGCGCGCTCGAGGAGCGGGGAATCCAAGTCGTCCTGCAGGGCGGCCGCACGTTCTACGCGCGCGGCGAAGTCTCGGATCTCCGCGCATGGATCCGGGCGGTCGCGGAGCAAAATGATACAATTTCACTGCTCGCGGCGCTGCGATCGGCGGCGGGGGCCGTTCCCGACCGCGAATTGCAAGCATTCGCGGCTGGCGGAATCCGCTGGAATGCGCAAATCGACGCGGCCGAAAGTAAATATCCAAATATCGCGCGCGCGTTTCGTATCATTCGCGCGCTCCGCGAATATTCCGCCGCGCACACGGCCGACGAAACCGTTCGCGAAATATTGATTAGAACCCGATTGTACGAATTGCACTCCGCGGGTTTCGACGGCGCGCAGCGCGCGGCCAACCTCGAGAAATGCGAAGAATTGGCCGCGGAACTCGCGCGCACACGCGGTCTGGCCCTCGACGAGATCGCGGGCGAACTCGCGCGCCGCGCGAAGACGGAGGGGTCGGAGGGGGAGCGTGCGCTCGCCGAGGCGGGCGGCGACGCGGCGCAGATTCTTACCATTCACGGCGCGAAAGGTCTCGAATTCAAGATTGTTTATATCGCGGACCTCGCGGGAGGCCGCCGCGTCGAGACGTCGGAGACGCGGGTGCGGGCGGAGCCGGACGGCGCCTGTTCGGCGAACCTCGCGCAATCTTTAAGAATGACGTGGCCGGCCGCCGCGCGCGCGGTGCGCGACGAAATTCATAGAAACGCCGAGGATCGGCGGCTTTTTTATGTAGCTTCGACGCGCGCGGAGGAAAGATTGATACTCATCGGCGGTCGAAAAGGCAAAGGTCCCGCATCGCCCTGGCTCGACCGCATTCGGGCGGCTTTTTTGTATCAAGCCGATCTCGCGGACCGCGCGGCGCTGATGGACGGCGCCGTGATCCATCGGGCGCCGCCGGAACGGTATACTAATGATACCCTCGCGGCGGACGGCGCGCCGGAGTTTACAAAAACGGCGGCGGCGTTCGCCGCGGCGGCCGATCGCGCACGGGCGGGCGCGCGCGCGCCGCTTCTGTCGCCGACGGGACTCGCGGAAAGCAGGGAGGCGGAGAGGGACGAGGAGGGGGGTTCGAGGGCACGCCGCGACGACGATTCCAATTCCGGAAACGCGGCCGCGGCGCGAGCCGCGGGCGTCGCCGCGCACGCCGTTTTCGAAATTGTAGATTTTAAGAATCCTTCGAGCCCGCTGCTGCCCCCCGACGAATTGTTAAGAATCGCCGCCGACGCCGCGGCGGGCGAGGGCGCCGACGCGGCCGCCGTGCTGCGAGATGTTACAGAAATTCTCGCGACGTTCGAGAAAAGCGAACTGCGCGCGCGCCTTCGAAATGTAAAGATTCTCGCGCGCGAACTCCCGCTGCTCGCGCGCGGGGACGGCGCCGCTCCGCACGGAAACGCCGTACACGGATATGCCGATCTTTTGTTCGAAGAGGGGGGCGCGATCGTGCTCGCGGATTGGAAAACGGATTGTTGCCCGACGCCGCGCGCCCTCGATGAAGCGGTCGTTCGCCATGCGCCGCAATTGCAGTTTTATAAGCAAACTCTCGAAGCAATTTTGAATCGTACCGTTCGCGCGGAACTCTTCTTCGTGCGACACAATTCGGTGCGCGTGTTGATCTGAAGGAGACACTGCAACCGGAGGGTGCGGCGTCCGAATAATATTCAAGTTCGAAACATCGCAGACCCGGGTTACGTCCATCGAATCCACCGATGCGATTCCGTCAGCCCGCAAATTATAATATTTGACCGACTACAAATGAATTTTCCGCATGTTTGTCAAGCGGTTCCGCTCGCGCGGAAAAAATTGAACTTTGTACGCGCGCGAGGGGACCGATTCTCAAGTTTGCGGCGATGCGCGTCGAATGGTCAAAACAGGGAATATCCGGGGAATTTTGCAACCTCGGAACTGGAGACAAACTTGGGTATTGATTCATTGCGCGCACGGTTTCGACGAAGTGTCGGAACGATTGCCGCATTCGTTGGCGTCGGTCTGCTCATCGCCGGTTGCGGCGGCGGCGGGGGGAGCGCGACCACGGGCCAAAGTAGTTCGAATTCGAACGGATATGTCATTCAGAGCGGCATTCCTTCCGGTGCGGGAGGGATTACGGCGGACGATTCGGGCACAGCGCCGCCGAATCAGCCTCCGCCGCCACCACCGCCGCCTCCTCCTCCGCCGCCGCCGCCCCCCCCGCCTCCTCCGGGAGATCCGAACGCGGGACTAACATTTACATGGGTTGTGAACGGCATCCAATTCTCCGCGCCCGCCTTCAGCGTCGCGCCGGGGCCCGTTGCAAGCGCCCGAAATCTGGTGTCGCGTTTACAATTAACGAACGAACTCGCGCTCGTATTGTATCGTCGTTATCAGTTAGGTTACGCCGTCTCGTGGCTCGAAGCCGCGATTTGGAACGATCCGCTCATTTGTCAGACGCAGTCCGCGCCGGGCATGAGCATTCCTTCGCAAACGATTCCGGATATTAGTTTACAAGTATCCGGCGGCATGATGATACCGATCTTTCAAACGCTCTCGACTTGGGGGCCGACGAAAATTGGATCGGACTATCATTTAAATCTTACGGATCCGACGTGGGCGAAAGTCGCCGACGGCGCGGGATACGCATGGCCGTTTTTAGTAACGACGAATATGAACGTCGTGCCGTTGATCACCGATCTCGCGGCGCTGTTCCCGCCGAATCCGGGCTCGATCTGGGGCGCGGTGGATCCTAATTTTCCGTCCAAACAGCAATGGCAAATCGACGAATTGGACACCGGCGGCGCATACTTTCCCGCGTCGGGGAATCCGTGGGCCGTGATGGGTCCGGATGTTCAATATACGCCGCAGACGGGATACCAGCCCGACTGGTTTTTTTGCCATCTCGGCGCGTACTACGCGCGGAACGATCTAAATGATATTTGGTACAATATGCCTACGGTTTACCGGCAGGCGGCGCGTCCGTGCCACTTCCATGGACTGCACGCATCGGCGTCCGCGTATATGTTTAATATGTCGCGCCCGGGAATCTGGTCGACGGATTATTTAGGTCGCGTTCCGACCACCGGCAACGATTTGTTCTATGCGCCGGTCGACGACACGCACGGTTGGTATGGTTATGATCACCAGCACGCGTCGGTGCGCCGCGTCTCGGAATTCGCGCTCGCGACGGGCTCGCCCTTCGCGTGGGATTTAATGTTATATTACGGCGAACTGGCGAAAGCCATGATGCGCACGGTCGACCCCGCGCCGTACGGACCCGGATTTAGTAATACTCCGCGCGGATACCTCGGCTGGCTCGAGACCGCGTACCGGGTTTCCATACAAAACCCGGCGTACGACATGACCACATGTATCAAGTCGTTCGAAGACTTCTTACAACTCGGCCACGATCAGGCGTTCGGCGGCGCGTGGGGCGCGCCCCAAGTGATGTGGGCGTTTATCAATGCAAAATGGATTCCCAACCATTACGCGGCCGCGTCGTTCGAGGATCTGCGCGCCGTGTCGATATTGTTAAAAGTCGGAACTGTATTCAATCGGCCGAACATGATCACGGGAGCGCTCGAGAAGTGCCAATGGTATTGTACGACCGGATACACGAACGGCGGCGAGGGCCAGGGCGTGGGAATCAAGCGGCTCGTCGATCCGTTCGACGCCACGGTATTTGTAGACGCCGATTTGTCGGGCTACAACCGCGTGTCGGCGCTCGGATTGAAGCTCGCGTCCGAATATTTACAATCCAATCCGAATCCGGCCTACAACGGCGCTCTATACAAAACCGTTTCGGACGCGATCAAGGCCGACGCGCAGGCGCAGAACGACTGGGCGATGGATATGACCGGCTGGATCTTCTGGCAATAGTACAATAAAAATAACTAGCGTGCGCGGCGGGATTCGCGCTAGCGTCATGCGGAAGTGGTTTTACAAATCCGCAAGTCGAGGCGCGCCGGCGATTCCGGCGCGCGCATTTCCGGGCGCCGATGGCTGTTGCCGGGCGCGATCGGAGCGGGCGCGCTGTTATTAACTATATTCGGCCTGCTCGCGGTCAAAAACGAGGCCGATGTATCCAATCTTCGCGCGCGCGAGACGGCGCGCGAGGCGGTTGTCGCGGCGGCGGGTGCTCTCGAACGGGAGATCGGATCGGTCGCGTCCGCGCTCGGGCGGATTCCGTTTCTTGATAATGCATATCGCGCGGCGGAACGCGATTTGTCCGAATTGACAGTCTTCGGCGTGTTGAATTCGGAGGGAAAATGGATCTATCCAATTCGCAGACCGCGAGATGATATTAAGGAACCCGAACCGGGCGAACGGATGCAAGTCGAGACCTTTCTCGACGAGGCTTCTTTTCAGGAATTCACGGCGCACAGCGCGGACGCGGCGCAGCGCGCGTACGCGAAAGCCGCTGAAATTGCCAAAGATCCGCGCCTGCGCGCCTCGGCGGCGCTCGCGCGCGCGTCGTTCGAATTGCGGCGCGGAAATGATAACGATACGGAGCGGACGATCGCGACGGTCGATGAATTGTTAAAAACCGGCGGCGCGATCGCGACCGCGCGCGAGAGTCTGCCGGCGGGCGCATTGTTAAAATTACTCAAAATCCGCGTGAATTTACAAAAAGGCGCGCGCGATCTCGCGGCGGACGACGCCCGCGAACTTCTAAAGAATCTTTGGTCCGACGCGCCGCGGGCGGGACTCGGACTCGTGGGCGAAATCGCCGAATTGAATATTCTAAATAATACGGAAATCGACGCCGCGCGCGAATCGATGGCGCGCGGTGCGCGGCGCGAAACGCTGCTCGACGCGATCCTTCCGCGCGGCGCTGAATTGTTAAAATTATCCGCGGCGGCGACCGCGATCGACGGCGATTTATTCATTCTCGGACCGCCGGGCGCCGAGGGTCGCGTGGTCGGTATCGTGAAGTTGGATTCTTTTCTGAAACACGCATTTCCCGCGGCGACCGCGCTCGCAACGGCGTCCGGCGTGCCCGTTTCGATGTCGGCGCGCGCGGGCGACCTTGCCGACGAAGTTTTGGTAAAGAACAGCGCCGGATTGCTAAGATTGGGCCTTCCGAGGAATTATATCATTAATAATTCGGCGGAGACGATCTCGTCGGCCGCGTTCGCGGCGATGGTCGTCGCGCTCGGAGCCACGATCGGCGGCGGCGCGTGGGCGCTCGCGCGCGCGTCGCACCGCGAAATCGAGGCGGCGAGAGCGAAATCCGAGTTTCTCGCGGGTGTAACGCATGAGTTAAAAACGCCGCTCGCGTCGATTCGTTTATATGGCGAAATGTTGGAAGACGGCCGCGCGCGCGACGAGGGCAAACGTAAAGAATACGTCCGCACGATCGGCCGCGAGGCCGAGAGACTTACGAATCTCATCGACCGCGTGCTGGAACTCGCCCGGCTCGACCGTCCCATCCCGATGGAGCCGGCCGAGCGCGCGGCGACCGGAAAGATTATCAAAGACGCGGAAGCCGCGTTCGCGCCCGTGGCGGCGCGCTCGAATTTACTTGTAAATATAACGATCTCCGACTCCGAAACGAACGTGCTCGCCGATCCCGCGGCCGTCGTGCAGGCGCTCGTCGATTTATTGGAAAACGCGCGAAAATATGCATTGTCGGGCGGCTCCGTCGACGTGTCGGGGCGGCGCGAGGGCGCGGATTATTGTATCGAAGTGGCCGACCGCGGACCGGGACTGCCGTCGGGCGATCCGGAACGATTATTCACAATGTTCGCGCGCGGCGAAGACGATTCCGTACGCGGAAAATCCGGCCTCGGCATCGGTCTCGCGCTCGCGCGCCGGATCGTCGAGGGGAGCGGCGGGGCGTTGACGGCGCGGAATCGCGAGGGCGGGGGCGCCGTCTTTACCATACGGCTGCCCGTTGCCGACCCCGCCGCCGGCGGCGCGCAATCGTAAATTATATTTAATGAAACTGAACAAATCGCCCATGGCCGCGAAAATACTCCTCGCCGAAGACGACCCCGCGTTGCGGACGGGCGTGCACGATGCGCTCGTCGGCGAACAGTATGAAGTGACGGCCGTCGGCGACGGTGTGTCGGCGCTGCGATTGTTACAATCTAATAATTTCGATCTCGCGATTCTCGACGTTTCGATGCCCGGAAAAAGCGGTTTCGAAGTCTGCCGCGAAGCGCGCGCGCGCGGCCACGAATTGGCAATATTATTTCTAACCGTGCGTGCCGACGAGGTCGATCGCGTGCTCGGCCTCGAGCTCGGCGCCGACGATTACGTTACAAAACCGTTTTCGCTGCGCGAGTTGCTCGCGCGCGTCGCCGCCATTCTGCGGCGCTCGAAACGCGAACAGAAACGCAATGCCGTCGGTGCGCGCGTCGACATCGGCGGTCGCACCGTGGATTTCGAGGGTTTCATCGTAGTATTTAATAAAAACGAGACGAAACTTCCGCCGAAGGAGGCGGGAATGTTAAAATTACTGATCGCGCACGAGGGGCGCGTCGTCACGCGCGAAAAATTCCTTCAGGAAGTCTGGGGCAGCGCGCTGTTCGTGGGCGCGCGCACGGTCGACACGCACATGGGGCGCCTGCGCGCGAAACTCGAGGACGATCCTGAGAATCCGAAACATTTATTAACGGCGCACGGCGTCGGCTACCGCTTCGTTCGTTGACAAATTGTTGACAAGGTTGTGGCGCGCCCGTGGCAACTCGCGCGCCCGGCCGTGCTCCAATATGTGCGTCCATGGAGGGACGCTCCCGTGAAAACGACAACGAATCTCAATATCAATCATCCCGCCTTCGCGACCGGCGCGCTCTCGTGCGCGTTATTGTTTATATCATCGTTTCATTTACAAAACGACGCCGGAAATTCCCCGGCCGACGCGGGCGCGGCTCTCGAACGCGCGAAAATCGCGGAGGAACTCGGCGAATTGGATAAAGCCGAAAACTTATTAAAATCCGCGGCGAACGCGTCGTCCGTTTCGATTGCTAACGATGCGAAAGCGCGACTCGCGGCGATCGACCGCAAACTCGGACGCATTCAGGCGCCCGCGAGCAAACCGGCCGTCGACAATCCATCGATGTCGCCCGTCGAGCGGCGCGTTTCGGAGGAAATCGCGCGATACGAGAAAGGTATTATTAAGGATGAAGCGCTGCGAGGCGTGATCAGCGGCCTTGGCGAATCGGCCCTCCCGGCCGTCGCGCGCTATGTTACAGATCCGTCGACGCAGGGCGCCACGCGCGACGAACTCGTTCGCGCGATGGGTTATAATCCGTGCGAAAAAATGTTTACATTGCTCGAACAATGGGTGAACACCGGCGACGAACTGCTGCGCCGTTCGGCGATAAATGTAATTACATCCCAGACGACGTTGAGTCCGCCAAACGTGGAGATTCGCAATCAAGTCGCGCTCCGATTGGTTACACATCCGTCCGGGCAGATTCGCGCCACGGTGGTCGGGATGGTCGGAAACTGGGTTCAATCGGATATATTAAACGATCGAATCGATATGTTAGTTAAAGATCCCGACTTCGGCGTCCGCGTGGCGGTCGCGAGGTCCCTCGGTCAGAAGTTATCAAAAGCGCAAATGGACGCGCTGGTCCGCGACACGTCCGAATCCGTGCGCAGCGCCGCCGCCGAGGCGATTTGCAACGGGCGGTGGACGGGCGGCGTCGATTATTTGTCAATATTACTAAATGACGCGAGCGCGCAGGTCCGTGCCAATACCGCGACGATGATGGGCAACCGCGATTGGAGCGCGACGGATCAATTGAAGTTTAAGGATGCGTTCGAAAAAGCGGCGAACGACGCGTCGCCCGCCGTCCGGCGCGCGGCCGTGAATTCGTCGAGGCGGGCGCTCGGCGACGGCGAAGTACCGATGTTACTGATGCGACTGACCGACCCCGTCGCGGAGATACGCGTGCTCGCGATTCAGGTCGCCGGATACGACAGCACGCGGGTGGCGCGCGAACACATTCCGCTCGCGCGACAGGCGATCATAGATTATGTAAATCTCGCCGGTTTTCCGCATGAGCAGGCGGGAACGAACACCCCGATGAGTCTGAGAAGTTTTCTGGGCCGGTTGATATATAAAGTCTCCGGCCACCAGGATCTCGCCGAATTTTTACAACTGTTCGCCGCCGTCCCCGAATTGATGGATTTGGACAGCAGTCTGATCGGCGACGTGCTGGAGAAGAGTTCGGCCGCGGACCTGCCGATTATTTGTGAATTGTGGACAAAAATTAAGACTGTCAATTCGCGCAGCCGCGTGCTCAACTGGCTTTCGCGGACGCTGCCGAAGATTTCCGCGAAGGACGCCGCTGTCGCGACTCCGATTGTTCGGGAAATGTTACAACCGGGCGCCGACCGCGAGCTGCGTCAGAGCGCGATATTCGCGGCCATGAACATCGCCGACGAATCGCTCGCCAAGGATGTTGTTAATAATTTCGACGCGGTCGAGACGGCGTGGCGCGGAGTTTTGAAACAAATCCGCGTGGTGAACGAGCGGTCGCATAAGTTTGCAATTTCGGTTTTGTTGGAATATCTGAAGCGCGGACCCTCCGAGGAGAATCGAAACACAAAGGGCACGACGGCGTTCCACGATGCCGCGGGAATATTGTTTAATATACTTAAGAGCGATGAAATCGACGACGTCGTGGCGCTTGTGACTGATCGCGAATACCGCGCGAAAGTCACGGCCGCGAATGAGTACAATTCGCTCGAAGAGATGATCGCGGCGGTTGCCGCGCAGCCCGCGAACTCGGCGCTGCCGGCGCTTCTCAAGATCTGGAACGCGGATACTCCTCTGCGTCCGACGATCATCGGTAATATTTCCGAGACCGCGGGAGCGGAGGGAATTCAATTCTTAAGAATCAACGGCCTCGCGGCCGAGGAGGAGAACGACCGTTCGTGGGCCGTGTCCAGATTGAATCAACTCCGCGCGTTCGGACCGGATGTTGTCAAATCGGTGACTGCCCTCGCGAATGATAAGAATCGAGACGTGCGCGTGTCCGTCGCCGAATATTGTAAAGCTTGGAATTCGCCGCAGGCCGTGCCGGTCGCGCAAAAGCTCATGAAAGACGCCGATAATAACGTTCGCCGCGCGGCCGCGTCCGCGCTCGGGCGCCTCCTTGCCGAGGAAGCCGCCCCCGATTTGATACAAGGACTCGCCGATGACGACGACGGCGTTCGAGGCGCGGCCAAGGAGGCGCTCGAACAGATTAAATTATACCATTCCGAAAAAGTAAGTTGGGAAGATTGGTATAAAAAGCGCGGTTTGGATCCCGGCGACGGCGTGAAAAAGTTAATCGACATGATGGAAGATCCCGCGATGGATGTACGGATCGCGGCGATCGAATCCCTGGCATCGATGAAAATTAAAGAAGTGTTGCCGATGCTCGTCGAAAAACTAAAGAAAGCTCCCTCAGGCGCGGAACGCGAATCGATCGCGAAAGCGATCGCAAAACTAAATCAATAGTAAGCTCCGGCGCCGCATGGCGCTTGCGCTCTGGCGCCGCATGGCGCTTGCGCTGCGCGCGCCGCGTGCCCGACGCGGGCGGCGAGTGCGCTTCGCTTGCCCTGCGCGGGCGGCGAGTTATGCGCTCGACGGGTTGGGTCGGCGGCTCAAACAGTGCTCGTCAATTGTAATAATGTCGGCCGCGACGCGGCCGACATTATTACAATTGCCTGCGCAACTCGCCGCGACCCAACCCATCGAGCGCACAGCGGGGGGATAATAAATATTGTGTGTTTGACAAGACAAAGGGGACCGGGTCCAATTGTTCTTGTTCAGGGCAATATCGTGATTCCGAGCGCATGCGAAGAATTAAAATTGCTAGGTGTCGCGTTGCAATGGGAATCGTACCAAATCGACTGTGCGTAAAATGTGCGCTGAAGCAAAATCGGATTATTTGGGATGCCCGTTTGGAGGGCGGCGTAGCCTGAGGTATCGCTAACGATATCGAAGAGTAATATGTCGTTCGCGCCGGCGATTGCGGCGTGGATGAGGATGCCGATGCCGAAAATGTCGGAGCCGGGCGTATCCTGAACGTCGGTTATTAATAAAAGTCCGAGGGACGATCGCGGCGTGTTTGTGACGAGGATCGCGAACTGTGAATTATTCAGATTCGGAGAAGTGTTAGCTTCGATTCCCGACGCGCCGGTGCAGCCCGGCGTGCCGGTGCCGTAGGTGAAGATTCCGGAGGGCGGCGCGGTCAGATTTGTTAATAATGTGAAGTTATTCGTAGTGAGGTTCGCGGTCGCGACGTCGAGGCGCCCGTCTTCGTTCCAATCCGCGATTGCCATGCCGTCCGGATAGCCGCCGGTCGCGAAATCGCGGCGGTCGGAAAACGTCAGCGGACCGCTCGACGGCCAGACGAAAATATTATTAGAAGTCGGGATCGCGGAAATGAGATCGTCATATCCGTCGCCGGTTACGTCCGCGAACATTACGGATGCAGCGACGCTTGGAACTGTAAATATCACATTTGAAGCCAGGGTTCCGTTTCCGAAACCGCGCATCGCGCGGGCGGCGGAGGGGAATAGCGACGTTTGGGCGCCGATGGCCGCGTCAAGATTGCCGTCGAAATCCGCGTCCGCGATCGACGGCACGCAGCTCGCGGTGCCGGTGCCGAACGTTGTATTTAGAACCGCCGTCGGAAACGATCCGGCGCCGTCGCCGAAAAGACAACTGATCGCGGTGTTGTCGGCGCTCACGACGTCGGGAATGCCGTCGTTGTTCATGTCGCCGGACGATAAATAATTCATCGGCGCGCTCGTACTTGTAATGATCGGCCCGGCGAATCCGCCCGAACCGTTGCCTGTGAATGTATATATGTATTGCGAAAACAACTGGGGCGAACCGGCGACGATGTCGAGTTTTCCATCGAGGTCGACGTCGACGAGCATCGCCGTCGACACGAGCGGAACTGTTAAATCGAGGGAACCGCCGAACGCTCCCGCGCCGTTTCCCGCGCGAACGCTAACTTTGCCGGGATTCGACTTCGCTAAAACAAGATCGGGAAAACTGTCTCCGTTGAAATCGCCGATCGCGCCGTATCCGGTCTCGGGGGAAGTAATGATATTTCCAAAGTTTCCCGCGCCGTCGCCGAGCCGCGCGGTCACGCCTTGCGACGCGGTCGAGCTGATAATTATCATATCGAGGTGTCCGTCGCGGTTCAGATCGGCGGCGAGCGCCTGCGCCGACGGGCCGTTGCTCGCGAAGTTGATAGATCCCGCGAAGGTTCCGGCGCCGTTGCCCGCGCGGACGCTGACCGAACCGGGACTCGCATTGCAAGTAAACAAATCTGGATTATTATCATTGTCCGCATCGGCGATGGACGCCGTGATCGGCCCGCCTCCGACCTGAATGAGCCGCACGACGCCGAATCCGCCCGCGCCGTCTCCAAGAAGTACGGCGGCATTGTTCGTACTCGCATTCGCGACGACCGCGTCGGGAATTTGATCATGATTGAGATCGCCGAGGGCGATCCCGCGCGGATCGTAGCCCGCGGCGTAGGATCCGTGCAATGTAAACGTTCCGGATCCGTTATTAAGAAAAGTCGCGAGCGTGCCTGTGAACGTCACGGACGCCGCCAGATCGGTTTTTCCATCGCCGTTGAGGTCGCCTTTTGTAACATAAAGCACCTGTTGCAATCCGGCGAGCGTTTGCGCGATTGTAAGTGTTCCATTTCCGCCGCCCGCGAAAATGGATATGAGATTGGAAGTATGGCTGGCCATCGCGGCGTCGAGGTTTCCATCCCCGTTCCAGTCGCCGAGCGAGACATCATAATAAGCATTCGGCGCCGCGATCGTTTGCGATGCGAAACCTCCGAGTCCGTTGCCGGTCGCAATGACATAATTTGTCGTAAGAGTGATGACGATGGCGTCGGCTTTTCCATCATTATTAAAATCGCCGAGCGCGATCGCCCTCGGATTCCACGTCATCGCGCTCAGCACGGGCGCGCCGAATCCGCCGGCGCCGTTGCCGAGGACCGCGGCGATGCCGCCGGCCGAATCGCTGTTACAAGTAACGCCGTCGGCAAATCCATCATTATTTACATCGGCGACGTCCAGCCAAACGGGAAAGTTGGCAGTCGGAAAAAACGCGGGCGCCGCGAATTTTCCCGCGCCGTCTCCGAGGCGAATGGCAATATTCGCGGAGCCGTTGTTATTTGTTATGAAATCGATCTTGCCGTCGCCGTTGAAATCGCCCGTTTTCACGACGTACGAGCCGGCGCCGACGCGCCAGTCCTCGACGGGGAACAGGGCGGGCCCCTGGGCGTGCGCGATCCGCGCGGCCGCGATCGATAGGATTGTCGCCAGGACTACCGAACAGCTTTGTTTGCAATGATTTCTCATCGTAGGACGGGGTCGGTTTGGTAATTGATATTACTTTTGTTCGAGTAATTTTAATAATTCTTCCGGCGTCGTAACCGGCAGCCGGCAGGCGCGATGGACGCAGACGTAAGCCGCGGCCTTGCCGCCGACGGGTTTCAAATTCGCGGCGAAGGGAAGATTCTTTTCGAACCATGGCCGCGACGCGGCGCCGATCTGTAAAATCGTCGCCGAAGGCAGGAATCGCGAACGGGCGGCGCGGACGAGCGCCTGCGTATCGGCGTCGCCGGGTTCGCCCGCGATGACGACGTGCGCGTTTTTGTCAAATAACCATTCCGCAGTTGCCAACATTTGAGGAACGGCCTCCGGGATTTGTGTGATTCGCGCCGCGAACGCCGCGATCGCGCCCTCCGCCCGTTTTTGTAATGTTTCGTCGTCCGTGAGCGCGGCGAGGCGGAGCGCGTTGCGCGCCGCGACCGAACTCGGCGCCGGCTCGGCGCCGTCGTAGTCTTCGATCATGCGCACGAGCACCGTCGTGTCGCCCTCGGGCGAACTATACCAAAGACCGTTTTTCGGTTCGTAAAAGATACGATCCTGCGCGGCCGCGAGCGCGCGGGCCGCGTCGATCCATTTGGGATCAAATGTAGCTTGATACAAATCGAGAAAACCCTGAATGTTGTCGGCGTAATCGTCGCACTGTCCGCGGAGCGCCGTTTCGCCGTCGCGAAACCGGCGGCGGAGTTCGCCCGTTTTTGGATCGCGCAAGCGTTCCATAACAAAATCGGCGGCGCGCGCGGCGGCGCGGGCGTAACGCGGTTCGTCGAGCGCGGCGGCCGCTTTCGCGAGGCCCGATATCATCAATCCGTTCCATGCCGCGAGAATCTTGTCGTCCAGATGGGGCCGCGGTCTTTTGTTACGTTCGGCGAGCACCCGATCGCGCGCTATTTGTATCTTAGCAATCGCGTCCGCGGGAGAGATCGCGAGGCGGCGCGCCACTTCGGATTCGTCGCGCGCGATGAATAGTACATTTCGGCCGGTCAATTCGCCGTGCGGATCGTAAGCATTGCCGTCGGTTTCGGCGCCAAAACGATACGAAAACGCCGCGGCCGCGTCGCCGGCGAATTGTTGTATCTCCTTTTCTGTAAATACATAAAAAGCGCCCTCGCGCTTCTCCGGGTGCGCCTCGCCCGCGCTCTCGGGCGGCACCGAATCCGCGTCCTCGGCCGAATAGAAACCGCCCTCGGGGGCGCTGAGATCGCGCAGGACATAATCGCAAATTCCCCGGAGCGTGCGCTCGAACGCGGGATCCTTTGATATCAAATACGCGTCCGCGTACGCCGCCGCGAGCTGCCCCTGATCGTATAACATCTTTTCGAAGTGCGGAACGTGCCAGCGCGCGTCGACGGAATATCTATGAAATCCGCCGCCGAGCTGGTCGTACATGCCGCCGTTCGCCATCGCGCGCAGCGTGTGCGCGGCCATTTCGAGCGCCTGCGAGTCGCCGGTTCGAGAATGATAACGAAGAAGGAATTGTAATGAACTCGGACGCGGAAATTTCGGCGCGCCGCCGAACCCGCCCAGTTTTTCGTCGTACGCGCGCGCGAACGCGAGCGCGCCGTGTTCGAGCGCGGCCGCGTCGATCCCGCCTCCGCCCGAGCTCTCGATTTGCGATTCCTTTTTTAACATTTCGACCGCGCCAGCCGCCGCTTTCTTAAGATCGCTTTTCTTTTCTTTCCACGCGCGATCGATGCCATTTAACAATTCGAGAAAACCCGGACGGCCGAATTTCGACACCGGCGCGTAATACGTGCCTCCGAAAAAAGGTTCCAATTCGGGAGTCAGCCACACCGACATCGGCCAGCCGCCGCCGCCCGACACCGCCTGTACGTAGGCCATGTACACGCGGTCGACGTCGGGTCTCTCCTCGCGGTCGATCTTAATACAAACGAAATGTTCGTTCATGAACGCCGCGATTTCATTATTTTCGAAACTCTCGCGTTCCATGACGTGGCACCAATGGCACGTCGAGTATCCGATACTAAGAAAAATCGGCTTGTCTTCGTTCCTGGCTTTCTCGAACGCCTCGGCGCCCCACGGATACCAATCGACGGGGTTGTGCGCGTGTTGCAACAGATACGGACTCTTTTCTTTAATTAAACGATTGGCCGGGCGCGACGCGGGATGCGAACCGGGATGTGATGCGGAATCCGATGGTGTCATGGGCTGCGGCGGCGGAGGGGAGTTTTGTAGTATCGGAACGGCTGCGAGCAGGACGACCGCACATGCGGCGCGGGACGTGTGCAGTACTGCGGCCGTCGGGTTCACGATCGGGAAGAATAGCCGCTCGCGGCAAAAGTGCTCTCAAGTTGGCAATGGATGCAAATCGCGGGCTTGCCCCGAGAATCGCGCAACGCAATTTCGCAGTTGCCGCCGTAGACTTCAGCTTTGCTTTCAGCGCCCATGCGACACCCTCGACTCGATGCCACTTCGGCGCCATTGGCGCGGGCGATCCTGTGGTTTTGTTTCTTTGGAATGACGCTCGGCGCCGCTCTCGCGGCGCCGCAATCGGCCGACGATGTTAAGAATCTGGAACTGTATGAAAAGAAGATTCGTCCGATCTTCATCGAGCATTGTTATGAATGCCACGGTCCCAATGCCAAAAAACTCGAGGCGGGTCTGCGTCTCGATTCGCCGGAAGGATGGTTGCGCGGCGGCGAGTCCGGACCCGCGATCGTGCCGGGAAAGCCGAACGAAAGCCGGCTGATCCGCGCGATTCATTATGTGGATCACGATCTGGAGATGCCGCCGACGGGGAAACTCCCGCCGGAACAGATCGCGGCCATGGAAGAGTGGGTGTTGGGCGGCGCGCACGCGCCGGATCGTTCTAATCATTCCGCGGAGAGCAAGCCAACTGTAGTCAATGCCGGATCGAGGCCCGCCGAACCTCATGATAGCAATGCAAGAATTCTCGATCGCGCGAAGGGGCACTGGGCGTTTCAACCGTACACAAAACCGGCGCCGCCGGGCGTTCATAATAAAAATTGGATTCGTAACGATCTTGACAATTTTATACTCGCCGATCTCGAGGCTTCGGGTCTTGAGCCGGCGCCCGAGGCCGACCGTCGAGTCTGGCTGCGGCGCGTGACGTGGGATCTGACGGGACTCCCGCCGACAGAGTCCGAATTGGAGCAATTTCTCGCCGACAAGAGTACACAAGCTTTCGATGCCGTCGTCGATCGTCTGCTCGCGTCCACCGCCTATGGAGAACGGCAGGCGCGGGTGTGGCTCGATGTGGCGAGATATGCGGACAGCAATGGTCTCGACGAGAATCTTGCGCTCGAGAATGCGTGGCGATATCGCGATTATGTTATTTCGAGTTTCAACGCGGACAAACCTTACAATACGTTTGTTACAGAACAACTCGCGGGAGATCTGCTTCCCGAGCCGGCGGATAAGCAACAATTGAGAGACCGGTTGACCGCGACCGGATTCTTAGTGTTGGGGCCGAAGATGCTCGCGGAACAGGACAAGGAAAAATTATTGATGGATACGGTGGACGAGCAGGTCGATGTGACGACGAAGACATTTCTCGGGCTCACCGGCGGATGCGCGCGATGCCATGACCACAAATTCGATCCGATTCCCACGCAAGACTACTACGCGCTTGCGGGTGTCTTTCGCAGTACGAGTACCTTCGAAAACACCGCGTTCGTTTCGCGTTGGCGCCAACTCGAACTCGCGAACGCGGCATCGCGCAAGTCGCGCGACGAGTGGAATCATGCACACGATGCGGCGGAAGCGGAATGGAAGAAGCGCACGCACGATTCGGAATTGATATTAACAAAAGAGTGGCGCCGGAATTTCGCGCGCTACCTGGTCGCGGCAACGGAGGCTCTGCGCGACACGATCCTCGTCGAAGCGGAGGATTTCAGTCGAGGCACTCTGGGCGTGGACAAGGAGACATGGGGCAACGCGGAAACTGTAATTGTACGAACCACAACGACGGGACCGCAGTTCGTCGAATATGATATTACAGTTGCCAAACCGTTGCGGCATCAACTGTGGGTGCGGATGGCGTCGCAGGAGAGCCGGCCCATGAAGGTTTCCGTCGACGGAGACGCGGTCGAAGGCGCCGCGCTTTCGAATACTACAGGAAGTTTTTATCCCGACGGCCAGATGTGGGTGCAGGCGGCAACTGTAACTTTGAAAGCCGGCCGCAATGTCGTACGGCTCGAGGGAACCGTCGCGTCGATGCCGCATCTGGACGCGATTGCGCTTGCTCCGATTGCCGACGGTTCCGCGGAGGCGCCGTGGCCCAACGCGGAATCTGTTGTGTTCGGAAAACTCGAAGCCGTCGAGATCCGTCAATTTTTATTATATTTAACGAGGGCGGCGCGCGCGAAGAACTCCATATTTAATATTTGGAATCGCGCGGCCGCACTGCCTCCCGGGGAGTTTACAAAACAGATTCCCGATCTCTGGGTCAAACTCCGCGACGAGCGCGACAAACAAACACTGACCGCGCCCGCGGCCTTGCTTTCGCTCCTGGACGCGCCGGCGCCGTCCAGTCTGCCGGATCTTGCATCGCGCTATCAGGCTGTTGTTGCAACGGTAGATGCGGAGTGGAGCCGCGAACTGCAGACGGCTTTACAACAAAAACGCGAAGCTCCGAAAGCGCTCGCGAATCTCGAATTCGAACAGATCCGGCAGGTTTGCGATGGATCGGCCGGAGCCTTCGCGGTCGCGCGACGCGAATTGGAATTATTATTTTCGAAGGACGAGCAATCCGCCGTTGCCGCCGCGCGCAAGACTCTCGATGAACTCGAGAAATCGAAGCCAATGCCCTTCGATCGGGCTCTTGGCGTCGCGGAGGGCACAGTCGCGGATCTGCCGGTGCACATCCGCGGCAGTCATCTTAATAAATCGAAAGAGTCTACTCCGCGCGGATTTCTACATGCGCTCGATGCCGCGCTCCCACAGCCGACAATATTACAAAAATCGAGCGGCCGCCTCGAACTGGCTGCTTGGATTACAGATCCGCGCAATCCGCTCACGGCGCGCGTCATGGTCAACAGAATCTGGCAGGGGCACTTCGGCGAGGGAATTGTAAGATCGCCGTCGAATTTCGGATTGCGCGGCGAGACGCCGTCCAATTTGATATTATTAAATTGGCTCGCATGTACATTCGTCGAACGCGGCTGGTCTGTGAAATCGATCCATCGACTCATCGCGACTTCGGCGGCCTACCGCATGTCGAGTACATGGAACGCGCTCGGCGCGCAAAAAGATCCTGAAGACCGGCATCTGTGGCGTATGCCGCGCCGCCGTTTGGATGCGGAGTCCATTCGCGACAGTCTGCTCGCGGTCGCGGGCAAGTTGGATCGAACCATGGGCGGGTCGTTGCTAATGATAAAAGACGGAGAGTATGTGACGAACGATCAGAGCCGGGATCAGGCGCGATACTCCGCGCCGCGTCGGACGATTTATCTGCCGATCATTCGTAATGCGATGTACGATTTGTACACTACGTTCGATTATAACGATTCGAGCGTGTCGGTGGATCGCCGGCCCGCGACCACTTCTGCGCACCAGTCTTTATTTTTACTAAACAGCCCGCTCGCTCTGAGCGTTGCCGAAGCCATTTCCGCCGATGTACAAAAAACCGATGCGAGCGACGACCGGCGCATCGTTACACTTTGGAAGCGCGTGTACTCGAGAGTTCCCTCGGATCGCGAATTGGAGCGCGCGAGCGCGTTCCTGGCGCAGGCCCGTTCTCTGGAGCGCGGCGCGGATCCGCCCGTGACCGCGGGAGGTGGCGAATCGAAGAGCGATGCGCCCGCGGACCCGCAAGTACACAAAAACACGCCCGGGGAAGTCGAACAGTCCGCGTGGCGCGGTCTCTGCCAGGCGCTGATCGGATCCAACGAATTTCTTTTTGTAGATTAACGAACATGGAACACTACAACTGTTGCGATCCGAGCCGCCGCGAGTTGCTCCGCAATTGGAGCCTCGGATTCGGTTCGATCGCGCTCTCGACCATGATTGGAGAATCGCTCGGCGGAAGCGATGCTACAAATCCACTGGCGCCGCGCGCCGGCCACGTCCCCGCGCGCGCGAAACGCGTGATCTTTTTATTTATGCACGGCGGACCCTCGCAGGTCGACACATTCGACTACAAGCCGCTGCTTCAGCGCGACCACGGCAAACCGCTGCCGTTCGCGAAACCGAGAATACAATTCGCGCCGACCGGGAATCTGATGGCGTCGCCGTGGAAATTTAAACAATACGGAAAGAGCGGCGCGTGGGTCAGCGATCTTTTTCCAAACGTCGCGCAACACGTCGACAAACTTTGTTTTATCAAATCGTTGAACGGCACCAACGAGGCGCACGGCGGCGCGCTGCTCGCGCTGCACACCGGATCGGATACATTCGTGCGGCCGAGCATGGGCTCGTGGATATTGTATGGTCTCGGCTCGGAGAATCAGGATCTGCCCGGGTTTATTACACTTTGCCCGACGCTCGGCCACGGAGGAGTTAACAATTGGTCGTCCGCGTTCCTGCCGGGCGTGTATCAAGGCACGCCCATCGGCAATGCCAGCATTCCGGCGGCAAAGTCCGGAATTCAACATCTGCAACATCCGAGCGCGAGCCGCGCTTTTCAGCGCGCGCAACTGGATCTGCTGCAGGATCTGAATCAAGCGCACGCGAAAGCGCGCGCGGAGGAGGATCCGCTCGAAGCGTTGATTCGCGCGCACGAATTGGCGTTTCGAATGCAGACGCAGGCGCCAGCGGTTTTTGATATATCCAATGAAAGCGAGGCCACGCGCAAATTGTATGGAATCGACGATCCCGTCACCGAAAACTTCGGGCGCCAGTGCCTCCTCGCGCGGCGGCTCGCGGAATCGAATGTTCGATTTATCCAATGCACCCATAGCTACAAATGGGACCAACACGAGAATCTTAAGAATGGCCACGAGACGAACGCCCGCGAAGTCGACAAGCCCATCGCGGGGTTGCTCGCCGATTTGGAGTCGCGCGGATTATTAAAAGATACGCTCGTATTCTGGTCGGGCGAATTCGGCCGGACGCCGACCATGCAGGGCGGCGACGGGCGCGATCACAATCCGCATGGATTCACGATCTGGATGGCGGGCGGCGGCGTCAAGCCCGGATTTAGTTATGGATCCACCGACGACTACGGATTCTATGCCGCGGAAGATAAAGTACATATTCACGATTTCCACGCCACGCTGCTTTATTTGTTAGGTCTCGAACACGAAAAATTAACGTACCGCTACGCCGGCCGCGACTTCCGATTGACGGACGTGGCGGGCCGCGTCGTGAACGAAATTATTATTTAATAACAGCCCGCGGTGCTGCACACTGAAGAACATTAATATTGAGGGCCTGGTCCGCCACGATATTCTTTAACTGGCGATTCTCGTCCTCCAACGGGCGGAGCCGCTTTGCATCGGCGACTCCGAGTCCGGAGAACTTGCGTTTCCAGATGTAATTAGTAGGGGCGCTGACGCCGTGGCGACGGCAACCTCCGTGACCGGGGTGCCCGCGTCGGCTTCTTCCATGATGTTAATGATCTGCTCATCGGTGAACTTGCTTTTGCGCACCGGATTTGATTCTTGGGGATGCGGTGTAAAGTTCTAAGTGGAGCAGATTTTGGGTGGAAGGACCCTAGTATTGTCGTTCGCGCGGCTGAACAGGACGTATGTTCGCGGACGAGCCTCTGAATCGTCATGCGCACATTCCACTTTGCAGCGCCCGCGTAGCATCAGGAAACGCCGATGTACCGTCGTGCGGTGCGCGTTTCACGTCATGGAATTGTTATGTACTGCAGTGAAATCGCTGTGTACTGTTGTCGAATGCACATGTACCGCAGCGCGGCGAGTGCGTCACCTGCTGAAATCGACGCGCCATCGCGTGAAATCGCCGAATACCCGGAGAAATTGAAGGATTTCCAGTTCGGCGCGCGGACGCGCAATTGGAGTATTCGGTTTCAGCCCCATGCAACACCTTTTCTGTAAATCACAATTGAGGAACACTCTTGCCTCGGCCCGTTGAAATTACTTCCCACGCGACAACGCCGACATCGTTTCTTCGAGCCGATCGAGCCGCGCGCGAAGTTCTTCGTTGGCGGCTTTTAGTTCCGCGCAAGAAGTCTTCAGTTGTTCATTTTCCCTGTGTAATTCGCGGAACGATTCAACGGCGAGGGCTTCGAATCCGCGGATCGTAATGCGTTTGTATCCTCCCACCTCATCGATCCAGTCGGGAATGACCTTTTCGACTTCCTGTGCAATAAAACCGATCCGGGTGCCGGGAAGTTCGTGGATCGCCTTGGGATCCTTATATTCGAAGGAAACACCGTGCAGCGCGAGCACTGTCGTGAGGGGGTCTTCGAGTTCCTGTATGTTCTTCTTCAGCCTGATGTCCGAACTATTCGACCAGGATCCGCCGCCTGGCTTTCCAGCTGAACCACCTACTTCGAGAAGGAACCCTGCAGGGCTTCCAGGACTGGGATCGACACCGACAAGAACCCAGCCATTATGCAAGACGGCGAAGGCATCGTGGCGTTGGCTGTCGGATGTGCCGTTTCCTATTTCAAATAGTGGGTCAAACGAATCATATCCATTTGGACCAACTGCCGCCCCTCCAATATTGTACGCTCCCATGGCAGTGCTTTGCCAATTTTGGGCTTTGGTGCCCCACCCCAACGCGGTACTGGCCTCGCCACTTGCGGATGTAGTATACCCCATCGCCGTGCTAACAATACCGCCTGCGGCTGTACCATACCCCATTGCAGTGCTGCCGTCAGCCCCGCTTGCGGTTGTATTAACCCCCATCGCGGTGCTGCCGTCGGCCCCACTTGCCCATGTATTATCTCCCATCGCGGTGCTGAAGTCGCCACTTGCGATTGTACCCGACCCCATCGCGGTGCTGTATAAGCCACTTGCGGTTGTATAAGACCCCATCGCGGTGCAGATGTCGCCACTTGCGGTTGTACTTAACCCCATCGCCACGCTGTCGTTTCCACTGGCGAGAGTGTCTTGCCCCATCGCGACCGAGTAAATGCCGATGTTACTGTCATCCCAGTTTCCACCACTAGTGTAACCGACCCGGAATGCAGCCTTATTGGGGTACCACAGCATCCTGGTTCCCGCTCCCGTCGCGGCGAGATTGCCCTGGCCGAAGGTTCCTGTTGCAAGAAAGCCATTCAAGCCGCTGATTTGCAAATCTGCCGTGGGAGTGGTTGTGCCAATACCCAAGCTGCCTTGGGTAAAGACCGCATTATTACCATTGAGAGTGAATGGCGACGCGCCTATGGGACCTTGGACACCCTGTGTACCCGTGTTACCGATCGGCCCTTGGGGGCCCGTCGCGCCCGCTACTCCGGCCTGACCCTGTGGTCCGGTGTTTCCCACAGGTCCTTGCTGGCCCGTGGCGCCCGTATCACCTTTCACACCTTGGGGTCCTTGCGGGCCTTGAATGCCCTGGGGTCCCTGCGCTCCGGCTAGTTCGATGTGTAGCGATGCCTCATGTGCAGTCTTGGGGTTTTCCTTGCTGTCGATCGAAATCGCAATCGTTGAACTCGCGGAGGGAACGAGTGCAATGCCGTAATTGGGCTGAGTGCCGTCAACCCAAGCCTTCACGAGATTAGTCATGTCAACGCGGACGAATTTGAGTTGATCCACGGCTGTTACAGAAACGCCGCTTGCGATCACGGCGCCGGTGGATGGCGCAGTGGCATCAGTGATGTACCTCTCATTCCAGTCACTCGTGATTTGAAGGACGTCGAAGGTGCCTGCCGCGCTGACCTGGCTTACAAAAAACACAAGTGCCGCCACCTCTACTTGCGATCCAGTCGTATTCGCGGGCAAACCTCTTACAGAGAATTTAATGTATACCTTGTCGCTTGGAGTTGAGGCCAGTGTCAGCGCCGCCGCTTTCCCGTAGTTGGCTGAAGGGGCGTTGACGACCGTGTGTGCGTCGTCGGTTAGAATCGAGTCATCGCCACCAAGAAACAGGGGAACCAAATGTAGTAATGGCAGGATCACCGAATGTCCTCACTTTGGAAATTGGTCGAAAGTGCGCGCGGCAGGGGTGCACCGCGCGACCCGACGCGAGTTGGGATTTCAAGGATAGCGGAGCCTATAACAAAGCCACAAGTCCCCGGACTTGACGCCTACCAGCCCGTGGTGAAAGTCGGGCAACCGAAAACCGTTCCATGCGCCGATGAAACGAGCAACCTACAAGGGGCGATCGAAGATGCAACCCGACTTGTCATTTAGACGTCTAAATGTAAAGTCGGGTTTCGTCTAAAAATACCGCCGCGCACGCGAGGACTCTTACCTCCCCATCTCCTTCAACACCGAATCCGAGCACGCGAGCAGAGCCTTCAATTGTCCAAGTGTATGATCGCCCATGTGGCCGATTCTAAATGTCTGGCCCTTTAACTTTCCGTAGCCGTCGGAAATCTCGTGGCCGAGGAATTTTAGATGTTTAACGAAAGTCGCCGTGTCGAGGCCCTCGCCGCGGCGGCAGGCGGTCGTGGGGGAGCGGTGCTTTTCCTGCACAAAATTGTTAAATCCGCGCGAGTTCGCCCATTCATTAACGATATCCGACATTTCCTGATGCCGTTGATGGCGCGAAACGAGGCCTTCGTGCTGGATCGCTTTTAACTGTTCGTCCAAGGCGTGAAACAAACCGACGGCCGGCGTCGCGGGCGTCTGGTGTTTTTGCCAGTCTTCATGGGCGCGGACCAAATCTAAATAATAACCGCGATACGGAATCGACCGCGCGCGCTCGAGATAACGGTCGGACATCGCGACGACCGCGAGTCCGGGTGGCAGCGCGAGACATTTTTGCGAACTCGCGACGGCGATGTCGACGCCCCAATTATCAAATTCGAACGGCGCGCCGCCGAGCGACGAAACGCAGTCGACGAATATTAATGATTCGGGCGCGGCTTTTTTTACCGCGTGCGCGATCGAACCCACGTCGGAAAACGCGCCCGTCGACGTCTCGTTTTGTACAAATGCGAGCCCCTCCACGGATTTATTAACATGAATGAAATCCGCGAGCGCCTTCGGATGCAGTCCGTCGCCCCATTCGTGCTCGACGCGAATTGTTTGTTTTCCGCAGTCGTGTCCCGTGTGCGCCCAGCGCTCGCTGAACGCGCCGTTCGTCGCGACGCACCAGCGTTCGAGAACGCCGCACCGGATCGCCGCCTCCCACGCCGCGCTGCCCGACGCCGTGAGCACGAGTACGTGCTGCTCGGTGCCAAATAACATTTTCAAACGGCCGTCGATACTACTGATCAATTCCTTCATTTTCGTTCCGCGGTGGCCGATCATCGGTCGCGCGCAGGCGGCGAGAATCTCCGCGCGAACGTGGGTGGGTCCGGGAATCCAAAGGCGGGGTTCGGGCATCGTACTGTTGGTTTAGTTTAAATTAATTATTAGGAATGTGAAATTTGCGGCGGGCGGCGGCGTTCATGCGAGCAATTGTCGCAACTGCGAAAACGACGACGCCACATAGCGCGCCGCGGCGACGACCTGCGGCCGTTGCGCGACGCCGGTGAATGCAATAAAACGATCGACGACGTTCGCGGCGGCGAGGTCCGTCGCTCCATCGCCGATGAACGCCGTCGTTTTGCCGTCGCGTTGGAGCGCCGACAATAATTCGCGCTTTCCGCTCGCGCGCGCGAGCGGCGAGAACGTATCAAATCCGGCGTATTGCCCGCGCGTATCGAAATAAACGTCGACAGCGTACACGCGGTGGCCGGGGATTTCATACGAGTGCGCGAGCGGCAGGATCGCGGGCCGGAGCGCGCCCGATATTAATAAAACCTCGACGCCGGATTTGTGCAATTCGGCGATCAAACGCGCCGAACCGGCGACGCGGTGCTCGACGTAGAGCGCGGCCGTCATCGCGATCATACGAATATTCGGACGGACGCGGTCGAGGCGCGCTTCATAAATTCTCTCGAGGGCGATTTCGCCGCGCATCGCCTTTTCGGTCCATTTTTCGACGTGGACGCGCCGCAATTTTGCCAATTCATCGATTCCCTCGATGCTCGAAAGCGTCGAATCGACGTCGAACGCGACGCGCTCGAATCTTTTGGTAGTCTTTGCCATTCGTTAATTTATCGTTTATTTTATCGACGCGTCTAATTGTGGTAAACGCACGCGGCACGCGGCGACCATGCCGTCCTGCGCGCGCACGGACGCGACGGCGTCGTCGGGAAGTTCCCCGCCGATGCCGAAAACGCCGATGGCGATTTGTGCATTCGGCACCGACCCGAGATCGACGCGGTCGAGGTTCACGCCGCGCGCGCCGAGAATACTACCGATCGCGCCGACCATGCCGGGGCGGTCGTGGTGCCGCGTTACTAATAAATCGCCCTCGAGATTCGCGTCGATCGAAACGCCGTCGATCTCCACCATACGGGGGCGCCGCCCGAAGCACGTTCCCGCGACGCGGATCGTCGCGCCCGAATCGGCCGCGAGTTCGAGATCGATGCGATTTTGATAATCGCGGTCGCGCGGCTCGCGCGATTCTAATATTTCAATTCCGCGTTCGCGCGCGAGGTAGGGAGCCGACACCGGCGTGACGTCGGCGAGACCGGGACGCAGACAGGCCGCGAGCGCCTCCGCGCGGAGCGCCGCCGCGACGCGGTCGCCGCCGCCGCGTTCGAAGCGTTCGCCGTGGAATAGTAAACTAATTCTTTTGATCCGCGACGGTTTCTCGCCGGCCGCGACGACGGCCGCCGCGAACGCGCCGAGGCGGTCGGCCAGTGTTATAAACGGCGCGAGTTCGTCGCGGAGTTCGTCGGGCAGAATGCTTAAATTTACCGATGAACGCGCGCGGCCGGTTTTCGCGAAATCTACAATTTGAGCGGCGGCTTCGATCGCGACGCGCCGCTGCGCCTCCTCGGTCGACGCGCCGAGATGCGGAGTTAATATAATTCCGTCGAGTTCGCGGAGCGGCGAATCCTTCGGCACCGGCTCGATTTCAGTAACATCGAGCGCCGCGCCCGCGACTTGCCCCGAACGCACGGCGGCGGCGAGCGCGTTTTCGTTTATAATACCGCCGCGCGCGGCATTGACGATGCGAAGCCCGCGTTTACATTTCGCGAACCCGTTGTCGTTAAATATATTCCTCGTCGCGTCCGTGAGCGGCGAATGAATACTTATAAAATCAGAATTCGCGAGCAGCGCGTCGAAATCGACGATCGCGACGCCGTGCAGCGGCGGCGCGTCGGGCGATAAGTAAGGATCGAACGCGATCACGCGCATTTTGAGGCCGAGCGCGCGGTCGGCGACGATGCGGCCGATGCGGCCGAGGCCGACGACGCCGAGCGTTTTGCCGCAAATTTCGGTGCCGAGGAATTTGTTACGTTCGTATTTTCCGGCGCGAATATTACGATCGGCCTGCGGCACGTGCCGCGCGAGCGAACATAACAATGCGATCGCGAGTTCGGCGGTCGTCGTGGTCGTCGCGTCGGGAACGTTTGTAACAATAACGCCGCGGCGCGACGCGGCGGCGACGTCGACGTTGTCGACGCCGATGCCGGCGCGCGTGATGAGGCGCAGGCGGCGCGCGGCCTCGAGCGCGCGCGCCGTCACGCGGGTGCGACTGCGCACGAGCACCGCGTCGACGTCGGCGATCGCCTCGCAAAGCGGCTCCTCGTCCAAGCCCGCGCGCACATCGACGACGAGGCCCGCCGCCTTGAGCGCGTCAACGCCCTGCGACTCGATCGAATCGGCGACGAGAACTTTGAACATCTCGGCCGATGATAGCAAAACGGCCGTTCCGTTTATCGCCTTTTCACGAAGACTTCGCGTTCGAGGTTCTCATTTGAAATCGTGAACTCGATCGGCGCCGGCGCGACGTGCCCCGGAATGTGATGAAAGGTTATTGTATAGGTTCCGGGGGCGGGGGGTTCGACGAGCATACCCTCGGCGCGTTCGCGAATGGAATCGCCCGGTGCGCGGTCGGACGGTTCGATCGAGTAATACCATTCCGGCGACGCGTCAAAAGTTACATTTCCACTTTCGTCGCGAAAATGTAATAATAATGATTTCCGGCGCCAAACCTGAAGCGTCCGATTGGACTTGCCCGGAGGCGCGAAGAAATAGGATATTTGTGGAGAGAGGTTTTCGTTTGCGACAACGGCGGTGAGGCCGGCCGGAATTGTTGATTTATAATTACCCGGAGTGATTTCAATACCGAGGCCGATGTAGTGATGACTCGATCGCAAGTCCAATGGGCCGAACAGCATGTCGCGCAATTCACCCGCGGAAATCGATCGCCAGCCGACGTGCAAACCATCCATAGACTTTCCGGTCGAAACGTCGACAAAGTTAATTGTAATGTCAGCCTTGGGAATCGGGGGCTGCGCGGCGACTTCGATCCGCGACGGCGAATTGCCACCGACGGTGAACGCGTGTCGAATTCCGCACGGATCGGCGGTAAAGATATGTTGCCCCCCAGTCAACTGATCGGATTGAATGTAGTACAATTCAGGATCGTGCGCATCGCAAAGAAATTTTGAAAAATCCAGTTCCTCACGATCCAGTTCAAATCTCAGATTCTCGACAAGCCATGCGGACGGAAGCCGGAGCGATATGATTACATTTGCGAACTCGGGCGTGGCGATCGGCACAGGACTTGTTAATTTTAGTGTAATGGCGCGGTTCCATCCCGCGTCCAGTGTCGCGGACTCTTTCGCGACCGTGCCCGACGCGCTCGTTATTGTTATTTCGTATTTTCCCGGTTGCAGGGCGCCAAGCGTGATTTCGGTAGTATGTGGAATCGGCAGTTGGAATGGCGCGCGATAACTTCCTTCGATACTCGTGCCGTCGATCAGACTTACATGTAATATCGCATCCGGGGGCGTGGACTTTGCAAAGATAATATGAACTCTGGCCTCCGGCTGTAATTGGACGACCTCCACAAAGCGATTGCGCCAACCGTGGCGGCCCGGAACGCCTATTTCATGCCACGCGTATCCAGGTGAGCGAACCCAAGGCGCCAGACGACGATCGCCCCCAAGAATTGGAGAATGTGCCGATGCGACTCTTCCGCCTAAATTATGCGATTGACCATTGTCGCGAATATTTGGATTCGTCCATGCAAACTCCAGATCATATAAATCGAAACCAAAGTCCGCTCCGACGACTCTCGCAATAATATCCGTATCATATTCTCCAGAAATCGTCGGGTGCGCTCCCGGTTTGGAATTATAAACTTCCCGCGAAAGTTCCAATTCGCGCCCGTCGATGACGAGTCTGTGAACGACGAGCGGCGTTCCTTCAGGTAGTTCCGCCGACCAAGCGCCGTCTTGAATGAAAACAACAAAATCGTTATCTGTATCCACCGCCCGCTTCGACAATGTATAGAATCCGTTGCCATTTCGATGTCGAACGCCATAACCGTCGATCGCGACCGCGCGGCCGGAATATTGGCGGGACGCGGGCGCGCTCGCGGGATTCTGCCGCGACGCGCTCACCAAGAACGCGCTGGCCAGCAGCTGGAGGATCACTAATATTAGGTTATTCACGCGAGGTACGCGTGTCCACCGACGCAGAACGCGCGCGGAAGTTCATGCAAGCGGGTCGATGGCGGGACCGTCCTTTATTTATGCAATCGTTCGAGTCGCATCGGAACGCGGATGACGCCGGGGGCGTCGACCTTGATTTCGATACTTCGCTCCTCGGTTATGCGGAAGCCCTCGGGCGGTTGCTCGACGGTCAATCGATAGGTCGCGGGTCCCTCTACGCTCGCGAATTGTGGATCGCAAGTTGTGTAATAATATCCATGGCCGGAGTCGACGCGGCCGGTTTCCCACTCCATGTCGTTTTCGACGCCGATCAACGTTCGATCGCCGACCACAAATGTAACAAATAGACGCGCCGAGAATTTATTTTCATGAAAGTCCACGTCCGCGTCCACGTCGCCCGGTTTTAGGATCATTTCCAGCGACGCCACGTCGTGGTTACTATAAAAAAAGAAGCGTTTCATGCCGGGCATCAACTGTATCGCGAATTTGCTTTTCGGATCTATAAATTCCGAATTGTGGCGCATGTCGTCGAGACTGCCGGCCTCCGGATGATACACTTCTCCCGCCGTGTGCGTTTCCCATGCGAATTGTTTGATCTGTGCCGCGCCCCCCGAATCCAGATCGTGGCATCGAAAATGAACATTGCACGGTTCGGGCATTTCGCTTCGAAAAACGTTGGGCCCTTCGGGCGTGCACTGAATCACAAAGTATCTGTCGAACGGTTCCAGCCAGAAATTATAAGATCCGGGGCGCAGAGACTCGTGAAAGCGTAGCATTTCTTCGTCTTCCGGGTCCCAATTCCAATACTGTAATTGTTGAACTTGCGACCTGGAGACGTCGAGAGCGTAATACGATAAGCGCAATCCGAGTTCTTTACGATTCCAACTCTTGGGAATCCGGATGAATCCCTCGATCGCGACCGGCGGTTGTGGCGCCGGCGAATCGTGGGCAACGAGTTCGATTGTTCTATTATCATTTGCGGCAAGCTCGATCGTTAGCGGGCTCGCGAGCGACCGGCGGTCGAACGATTCGTGTTCGGATTCAATACAAAACTGCAACCTTCCCGGCGGGAGACCCGAGAAGTGAAAACGAGCCACCCCGTGGCAGCGTACATCGACCACGGGAGGCGAGTCGCGCGCGGCCGTCGAGTCGGGAGTTCCTTCTTTCAACTTGTTCAATTTATATATTCTCAATCGAGCGTCCGCGACGACTTGCGCCCCCGCGATTTGAACTTCGGCGCTCCCCGCGCGTTCCAGTCGAACGACTTTGCCGAATTCGGGCCGCCATTGACCTTCGTTCGACCAATTGTTACCAAAAGTGGATGATACATATCCAGGAGCGCCGATCAGCATATAATGATGATAACCAAACGCGGCGTCCGGCAGGCGGCGGATTGGCGTCGGTACGTCGCGCGCGATGGGTTCGAGGGAATCTGTATACTGGCGGGCCCAATCGGCGCCGTCGACACTCTGGGGGAGTTTATAAATATTAACTTTTGAAATCGGCTCTCCGGTGGAATCGTCGACGACGCGCAGGTCGAGACTCGACTTTCGCGTCGTATATAATAAGAGCCGGCTCAATCCGTCCAAGTGAAGCCGCGATGACGGTGCAACGCAATCGATGCCATCGAGCACAACACGATGGACTGTAACATTCTCCGCCGCTCGCAATTGTACTTTCCAGCGCCCGTCGGCAACCGTCGCGCGAAGAATTTCGCCGGAATCTTCGCTATAATCGATAAAGCCGGTGCTGTCTTCGCAAATGATATTATTCGATTCCACGACCATGGTCCGGCCGTCAATATGTAATAAATTGGAATCCGGCGCGGATCTTAATAATCCGCAACCCGCGAGCGCTAGGATCGCCGGCAGAGGTGAGCGAACGAGATTCTTGAGTTTGGGTATTTTCCAGCGCATTGAGTCCGCATTTACGAGGGTGAAAGCCCAACGCGCCGCCCGCGTCGAAAGTTGACGGAATTCCGATTATTTTTCCCGCTCGATCGGAACGCCGACTTCGATGTCGTCTTTTGCGATGTAACATTCCAAATCATCGGGAGTTTTGTAACCGGGAATTTCCTCAAAATGAATGATACATTTGCCGGATTCCCAAGGGAGGATGTCGAATCCTACGGCCGCTTCGTGAATATTTGAATCGTTGACGCCGGAGGGGCCTTCGATCCAGAAATTGGCGCGTTTGGCGGCGTCGGAGGAAATGCGCCCGGCGTCGGTGAAAGTTAAATTACATTTGCCCAATCGACGCAATAAAATCGTACTCGTTGTATTTGACGATTCGATGGCGACCGTCATTCGGCGCGAAATGGCGAGCGCGCGGCTCTCGAAAAAGAGTTCATGATTTCCCTGCGCGCCTTCCAGTACATGTCTTCCGTAGCGCGAGCCGTTCAGTGTTCGTAACAATTCTCCCGCGCCCGCGTCCATTTTTGGTTGCATGATTTCCGACACGACGATATCGGATATCGGCTGCTGGGTCGACGCGTCGAGAACTAACAAATCCGTCCGGCCGCGCTCGCGCAGTTGGAGCGTCCATTCCCTCCGCTCGCCGGGCTCGATCCTAAGGCGTTCGTGAATATTGACGTTCACGTCGGAAATCATATATTCGCCGGGCGGCAACGGAGAGGTCGTACAACGGTATTTGCAGGGAGTTCCGCCGTCGCGAACCATCTCGCCGTCGCCTATTGTAATATCAATATTTCGATCGCCCGGATGACCGCGGCGAATATTATGAATCCGGAGATTGAACGCGGACGACCCCGTGGCGGGGGAGTTGTCGACGACGGTGATATGCAATGGAAGCTCCGCCGCGGGCGCGGGCGGGTCCGTGACGGTCAGCGGACCGCCCGCCGGCTTGCCCGGCAGCAATGCGGCCTCGGCGCGCGCGAGGACGAGAGGGAGATCGTCCTTCGTCTCGCGTTCGATTTGTAATATTGCATTTCCCGGACGAAGGCCGTCGAGCATGTACGAGCGGCGCCCGTTGCACGGAATGTTTAAATACCAATTCGGATCCTCGCCGGCGCGCGCGGGTTTCGGCGCGGCGTTTTTATAAGCATAATACAAACGAAGATACGCGTGCTCGGGCGGCGCGTTGCGAAGTGTAACATTCCATTTGCACTCGGGCTCGAGCGGATAAATGAGATGCGCGGGTTTGCCATCGAACGGCGTCGTGCGCGTCCACGCGTAGCCGGGGGCGCGAATCCACAGCCGCGGCACTTCGCCGCGCATCGGCAGCGAGCGAACGGGCGAATCTTCGCCGCCATCGAACTTAACAAATCCATCGAGCAATCCCGGATGCCCGTCGCCGCGATGCGTGGGATCGTCGAATGTTACCATTTGCAAATGCGACAGATCCTCCCGCGTGGACTTGTCGACGACGCGAAGTCTCGAGCCGCGCACCCAGCGCGTCGCGGGCGCGGAGACGCTTTGCGGCGCGGCGCCGGCGATATTAAATAATAAACAGATGACCGGAAGCAATTGACGGATCATTTCGATTTGCTCTCCGTCGGGATCGCGTCCCGCTCAAGTGCAATATTCAACGCGACGTTGTCCTCGTCGATCGTTAGTATTCGATCGTCGGGCGTTTTGAATCCGGGAAAGTCGTCGAAATGCAACCAATAACTTCCGGGTCCGTCGAGTGAAATACTAATGCCGGTGGATGTTTCCGTGACGCCCTGTTCAATACCGCTTGAAGCCTCGACCCACACTCCGAGGCCGGATGGTTTCTCGGTGAACGGCTTGCCGGCTTCCGAGAATATAATTGTTACTTTACCAACTCGTTGGACAAGAATTGTCCTTTCTGAATGGCCCGGCGGAAGTGAGACAAAGAACATGGAACGCATCCTTAGGGACGAACTTGTGCAAGACAGCGCGTACGTGCCACTCGCACGGTGAATTCGATAGTCACCGCACGTTAAGTTGCCGGGTAATTGTGCAAAGTGCCAGTTTCCAAAAAAAGACTTCGATTCTTCCATGGAAACCGGATGTATCGATACAGCCAAATCGGTGATTGCCTGCAGCGTCTTCGCATGCAAAATGTGAACGATCGCGTCGGCGGCCTCGGAAATTATGAATGATTGTGATTTGCTACTGATTCCATCGACGCGCCTCGTTTCATAGAAATGTCCGCCTCGGTCGTAAAATAGATATTCTCCTGGAGGAACCTTGCCCGCGTCGGCGTGAAAGACTTTGGAATCGTCCGCGTCTTGCACGAAATTCTTCGATTCGAGCTTGATTTCCGCATTTCGATCGCTCGGATTGCCGCGGCGCGCGGGTTTGATCGTCATATTCAATGAATCGGCGAAGAACTCGTCGGGCGCGTGAATGGTTATAAGTAGGGGAATGTCGCCAATTGGCTCAGGCAGTGGCTCGAGGACGAACGGTTCGGGGGGCAGGACATCGTCCTTCGGAGTCTCCGGCTCGATCGTGGTCCACGTGTGAAAGAGGACCATCGGCAAATCATCTTTCGTTTCGCGCTCGATCGCTAAATTTATATTTCCCGCAGGAAGACCGTCGATCACAAAATGGGTTCGCGATCCGCATCGAATATTAAGAATCCGTTGGTCCGGTTCGTCTGACGTGGACGCGTTTGTTGTATATATCCGCAGATAACAATTCTCCGGCGCCGCGTTCCGAAGTGTAATATTCCATTTGCACTCGGGTTCCAATCGATATATTAAATGCGCCGGATCGCCGTCGAATTTGTTGGTGCGAATCCACGCGTACCCAGGCGCGCGGATCCAGAGACGCGGAACGTGACCGTTGCGCGGAATGTCATGAAACGGCGACGCGTTTTCGCCAGTGAACACTTCAAATCCATCGAGAAATCCCGGATGCAAATCGTCGTTGTGATTGGGATCCTTTATTTTAACAATTTGCAAATTCGACAAATCGGCGCCGGTCGTCGAGTCGACGACGCGAAGTTTCGAGCCGCGCACCCAGCGCGTCGCGGGCAGGGTCGCGGGCGTGCTCGCCGTTTGGGCGGCAACGCACGGGCGCGGCGCGAGTGCGCACAGGAGCGCGAACGAAGTCGCGAGTCGGCGGGTGAGTTTCAGAATATTACGCATGTCGCGGCGGCGGGTGCGGCGCCAGCCTCGCATAGCAAATCGACTGCCACATTCTACGCCGCCCGCGCGGGAAAGTTCAGCTACATCGCGCCGCGCCGCAACATCACGACTTTGACGGTCTGGAGGATCACCGCGAGATCGAAAATGATCGACATATTTTTAATATAATACAAATCGTATTGTAATTTCTGGATCGCATCGGCGCGCGTGTTTCCGTAAGGATAACAAACCTGCGCCCAGCCGGTGAGGCCCGGTTTCACGCACAGGCGTTCGAGAAAATAGGGAATTTCCTTCGAAAGCTCTTCTGTAAACACCGGCCGTTCGGGACGCGGGCCGACAAACGACATTTCGCCGCGCAGCACGTTCCACATTTGTGGTATCTCATCGACGCGGACTTTACGAATAAACCGGCCGACATTGGTGATGCGGTCGTCGTTCGCGCGCGCCCAGACCGGGCCCGTTTTAGCCTCGGCGTCGGAGCGCATGGAGCGGAATTTATATAACATAAACGATTTTCCCTCCTGGCCGACGCGTTCCTGTGCGTAATAGACCGGTCCGCGGGAATCGAGTTTGATTGCGATCGCGGTCAATAGTATAATCGGCAACGATAACAAAAGGCCGAAAAAACTCGCGACGACGTCGAGCGCGCGCTTGGTCGCGACGCGCAGCGGCGATTTGCGGAATCCTTCGTTAAATATCAAATACGACGGGCGCAGCGCCTCGACGGCGATCTTTCCTGTGACGCGTTCATACAATAATTCGCGCTCCTCGATCTGGATTCCGTTCAATCTGCATTTCAACAATTGTTCGACCGGCAGCGCCTGCCGCCGGTCCTGCAGCGCGACGACGACGCGCTGCACGCGCTGGTCGCGCGCGATATCAAATAATTCGTCCGACGCGCGCTCGATGATCGGCACGTCGGGATCGCGCCGCCGAAGCCGTTTTTGGTTTTCGTTCCGACCGGGCACGAGGCCGGCGATTTCGTAACCGCAATCGTGGTGTTCGCTGATTTCGCGCGCGAGCGAGAACGCGAGTTCGCCCGAGCCGAGCACGAGCACGCGCTCCGTGAGTCCCCATTTTCCGAAAAATGCATGAAATACGGATCGCCAGACGCCGATCGATACGAAGGCGAATATAATCGTTAATATAAACCGCCACGTGCGCGCGCGGAGTTCCTCGTCGGGCGGGCCGAATGCAATATTCGACGTCGCGAGTTGAAAATAAAAGAAAAGCGCCGCGAGCAATACAAACGATATCGAACAGGCGGCGACGAGGCGCGGATGGCGTTCGCGCGAGCTCACCGAAATCCGCCAATCATACAAATCCTGAAACACGAGCACGATTTGACAAATGATCGCGGCGAGCAACCCCGCGCCGGCCGCGTTCAAGAGCGCGACTTTATGTAACGAAAGCGGATGTAACTGAACCGCGCCGCCCGCCATGAAAACGGAGGTCAGCAGCACGGTCTCCGACAACACAAGCAATAACTTGCGCGAAGAAAAGTAATGTTGAAATACGCGAATCACGGTCGGTTATCGATTTGCCCACTCATTCCGGCTTCGGAATTCGAAAGTTCCATCGACCGGTTGCGAATCCCGCATGAAGCGCCGTCCGCCGCGACCGCGAAAAATTTTCAATTCGTAACATTTTCCAGAATGCGTAAATCGAGCACTTCGCGCGCATTGTTTACAATAACTTCGGCGACGTCGATGCGGAGCGGCGCCGAAATATCCGCGGCGGCCGCGTAGGATTCGAGCGCCCGCGAAAGGCGAAACAACCGCCGCGCATCGACGGCCTCGGCGGGACTGCCGAACGCCGCGTCGCGCGACTCCACCGTGCGCGTCTTCACTTCGACCGCCACGAGCGTCGGACCGTCGCGAACCACGAGATCAATCTCGCCGCCAAGATTGCGAACATTGCGTCCGATGACGTGCGCGCCGCGCCGTTCGTAATGCCGTGCGACGATCGTTTCGCCGAGCGGGCCGAGCCGCGGCCGCCCGGATGCGTTTGGAATCACCGGTCGGCCGACGGGAAACGGGCGGCGTTTCAGTAAATAATCAAAAAGAAAATCAATATTAATAATTATTTGGAGCTCGCGACGGACGCGTCGCTCGTCGAACGCGCCTCGATGATCGACACGACGGCCGAGCGCTGGAATTGCACGCGCACTTTGTCCGCGATTTCGACGGTGATCCAGTCGTCACCCATGCCCGCGACGTCGCCGAGCATGCCGCCCGTTAACAATACGCGGTCGCCTTTCTTAAGATTCGAGCGCATGGACTGCGCTTCCTTCTGGCGTTTTTTCTCGGGCCGCATCACCAGGAAATACATTAATGCGAACATGATGACGAGCGGCAACATCATCATTCCGGGGAAGCCGCCGCCGCCGTCCTGCTGCGCGGTTTTCGGCGCCGCGCCGCCCGGTGCGCCCTGTACGGCGCCGCCGCCGTCGCCGCTTGGCGTCATCGGCTTGACGACCTCCTGGCTTTCGGAATTGTTCTGTAAATATACAAAAATCGGAGCGCGCGCGGCGCCCGTCATGCCGGGTTCGAAAGAAAAATGCATTCGTTACGAATCGTGAAGTTTGGGGACGTTGGACTCCGCCGGGGACTGCAGGCAGATCGGCGAACCATGGATTATAGTCGATGCCCATCCATGACCCGAGTGATTGTAGCAATGTCGGGCGGCGTTGACTCTTCCGTCGCCGCGCTCCGACTGAAACAGGAAGGCCACGACGTGATCGGCCTCTTCCTGCGCAACGGCATTTCGCACGGTTTCCAGTCGCCGTCGCACAAGCAGGGCTGTTGCTCGCTCGACGATTCGCGCGACGCATGCGCCGTTGCAAACAGCCTTGGCGTGCCGTTTTACGTTCTCGACTACGCCGCCGAATTTGGCGCGATCATCGAAGGTTTTGTCGATGCCTATCGCGCCGGCCGCACGCCCAATCCGTGCGTCGTGTGCAATCGCGATCTTAAGTTCGGTTCGCTGATTCAGTTTGCAAAGTCGCTCGGCGCGAACACTGTCGCCACCGGACATTACGCGCGCATGGAGACCGACGGAAACGGAGTGCGACGACTTCGTCGCGCCGTCGATCGCGCGAAAGATCAAAGTTATGTACTCGCGGCGATGGAACCGGCGGCGCTTGAGTCGTCGCTGTTTCCGCTCGGCGAATTTACAAAACCGCAGGTGCGAGAAATGGCGCGCGAGGCCGGGCTTCCCGTTTTTAATAAACGCGAGAGCCAGGAAATCTGTTTCGTTCCGGGCAACGACTACCGCGAATTGTTAAAAGAGCGCGGCGTCGCGGGCACGGCCGGAAATATTATAAACGAATCCGGCGAGACGATCGGCCGGCACGGCGGATATGAACATTTTACGATCGGCCAGCGCAAGGGCATCGGCATCGCGCACACCGAGGCGCTTTATGTTAAATCGATCCGCCCAGACACGGCGGAGGTGACGGTGGCGGCGAAATCGCAATTGAACACTTCGCGGCTCGAGTGCGGGCGCGCGACGTGGTTTCTAAAGAATCGGCCGGAGCCCGGCGAGCGGCGCGATTATCTGTTGCAAGTGCGCGCGCACCACGCGCCCGTGCCCGCGAGCGTCGTCGCCAACGAAAACGGCGCGCGCGTCGAATTTTATAATCACGAACCCGCGATCGCGCCGGGCCAGCTCGCCGTTTTTTATGACGATGAATTCGTCGCGGGAAGCGGCTGGATCGACTCGGCGGAATAGTTTAATTTAATTATACTCAAATCATCTTAAATTAAACAATTTCAACGCCGCCGCCTGCTCCGCGACGATTTCCGCGTGTCTTCGCGAGCCTTCGTCGTTCAAATGCACGTCGTCGGTGAAAAGCGCTTTTTGATCGTTTAACTTTCCGGCGATTTCGAGAACCGGAATATGTTCGCTTTCGCCGAACGCGCGGATCTGTTCGTTTAGTCTGGCGATAATTTCCGTGTAGCGTTCGCCGGTCGGGGACGGTTCCTCATGAATCGCGAACGTCGAAAGCACGGGCGCGATCGAGTGCGATTTGCATACAAGCAGCATATGTTTCATATTCCGCATGAACACGGGGATGCCGATATCGTTAATGCGGACGTCCGAACGAATGTGCATGATCCGATACTGCGGCACGAATACAAAATCCGTGAGCACGCCAAGTTGTTGTTCCGGATCCGTTCCGCGCGCGAGCCAAGCGTAAATTCTAAAATGGCGCAGAAGAAATTCTTCGAACGGCGAAATGCGCTCCGGCGACCACGCCTGCCGCATATTGCTATAATCGGAACGAAACCCGCGCGACTGTATGATTCGCGCATCGTTGATCCCTTCATAAAAAATGACGGCGTCGGGACGATAATCAATAAGCTTCAATTCCAATTGTATTAAATTCTCGACCGACGTGTATCCCGAAACGCCGCAATTGGCGACTTCATACTTCATATTTTCGGGCGCCGTCCGATTGAGCATCGTTTCGAGTTGACTCGGGTACGTGTGCGCGTCGTCGCTCACGGAGGTTCCGAACGTCGTCGAGCCTCCAATGCAGAAAATACGATACGTTCCCTCGGGTTTATCGGCGCTCAACTCCTTTCCGCGCATGCCGAGCGAATTGATATGAATCGACGCGTCTCGCTGGCTCGCGAAACCCGGCCGCAAAACATAAGGAATGAACGGATGCGGCTGAAACATCGACTGCGAATAGTCGAGCGTTTTTGGTACGAAAAAATCCGCGCCGCGGCCGGCGCGCCAGTCGAGGAGTCGCAATCCTCCTTCGATCAGCGCGATCGTTAATATAAACGACGCGGCAAGTTTAAAACAAATGCACTTTCGCCGCGTGCTGCCGGACGCGCCTTCGGGCGGCGATGCGGCCATGAATTAAATTTACAATTATGCGGTGGCTTCGGCCGCCGCCGCCGCGGCGCCGCGTGGATGCGCCGCGCTCAGGGCAGGCGCGGGTGCCGACGCGGGTACCGTTGCATGCTCCGCGGAAATGGCATCCTTCAATTCCGTGCTTGCCCGGAATCCCACGGAAACACTTTGCGCGAGCGGCATCGCTTCCCCGGTCTTGGGATTGCGTCCGACGCGCGCTTTGCGCACGCGATTTTCAAATGTTCCAAATCCTGAAATTTGTACACGGCCATCTCGGCGCAAACCGGCGCCGATTTCGTTCAGAACTGTGTCGAGGATTGTTCTGACTTCATCCTTAGAGAACTGTCCATTGAGCGCTTTATGCGCATCGGCAAGCAGGTCGGCTTTTTTCATCTTGGTTTTTTTCCACAACGATTGAGCAACGAACTGTGAAACTGAATCAACGCGCATGAACCTAGAAATCCGAAACCGGATTCGCAAGTAAAGAGTATTCACGGAATTTTTTATTAATATTGGTGCCATGCCGCCGAGTCTTCGAAAACCCGCCGTGTGGCTGTCCGTTTTCGCGGCCGCATTGTTCGCGCTCGCCGCCGCGGACGTCCGCTCCCCGGGTGGAATTCGTGCCCGAGTGATCTGTATCGATCGCTCGGCGTCGGTCGCGCGGAGAGTCGGCTGGACGCCGCTTGAGGCATTGCACATGGGCGCGGCGGGCCTGCGCGCGGGAGATTCTTTTTGTTGTATCGAGTTCGCCGGGCGCGCGCGCATCGCGAGAGATTGGACTCCGTTTCGCGGGGGCGCGATCGACGATCTCTCAAGATCGTTCGCGCCCGACGCGGATCTCGAAACATTTGAAAGCGATTTCGCGCAAGTCGCGCGGCTCGCGGCGACGCGTGTTACCGACGCGACGCGGAGCGAGATCGTTTTTGTTAGTGATGGCCGTGCCACGCGCGGTGGCCTGCCGCTCGCCTTCCGCGGGTTTCGCGTCGAAGCGCCGGGCGAGCCCGCGCCGAACGCCGCCCTGCTTCGCATCGAAGCGCCGCGATCCGCAGCCCCGGGGGCGCACGCCATCGTGCGTGCCCGCGTCGCGCGCACGCCTGATTTTAATATTAACGAAATCGAATGGAAGATTTCGGGCGCGCCGGGCGACGCGCCGACGACGTCGCGCACGCCGCTCGTTTCCGACGGCCGCGACGCCGCGGCGGCAACGATAACAATAACGATGCCGCCGGATCGCGGTCTCGCCATCGGCGCGCGCGTTCTGTCGAACGATGCATTTCCGGAAGACGATGCTGCGGCATGGTCGATCGCTAACATTACAAAAATGCGCGTCGCGATCTTCGGCATCGCGCCGGAATGGTTCGCGCGGCTGCGCGCGATGCGGCCATTGGAGATTGTCGACGGCCGCGATGCGGTCGAACGCGGCGAACTTCAGAGGGACGCCGTCGATGCGGTCATCCTCGCCGATGTCGACCGCGATTCGCTCGGCGCGATTCGTTGGGTGATCGAAGATTACGCGGATCGCGGAGGCGGTATTCTCTTCGCGGGGGCGCGCCGCGCATTTGTAACATCAAGTTTCGAAGGCACGCGGCTCGACCGTGCGTTGCCGCTGCATGCGGATCGCGGCGACGGCCGGCCTGACGAAACATTTATATTGATCGACGCCTCGGGCTCGATGGCGGGCGAAAAATTCCGTTCCGCGCGCGAGGGCGCGATCGCGCTCTCGGGCGTTGCGTCGCGGAAGGGGCGCGTTCGCGCGGCCTATTTTCAACAAAAAATGTTCGCGCCGTTCGATGTTACGGATCCCGGGTCGCGGGCGCTCTGGGATGCGGTGGAGCCGCGCGGCGGCACGGAGGAAGTCGCGGCGATTCGCGGGGCCGCCGAACGGTTCGCGAAAAGTAAAGATACAAAAAATAAGATATATTTTATTTCCGACGGCCTCGAAAAAGGCGGAAACGCGCCGATCGAAGACGCGCGCGCCTGCGGCGAAAATTTAAAACAGTCGGGAATCGAAATCTTAGCATTCGCCGTCGGCGCCGACGCCGACCTCGCGTTCCTGCGCGCCCTGACGCTCGACGATCAAAACGGCCGCGCGCTCCGCGTCGATAACATTCGAGATCTGCCGGAGAAGTTACAAAACGAATGGGCGCGCGACGGCATGCTCCCGGGCGGTCCCGTCGTCGCCGACGCGTCGGGCCGCGCGCCCGTTTTGTTTCATCGTCCGCCGCCCGTCAAGGGCGCCGCGCGCGTGCGCGCCGATCCGGACGCGTCGGTCGCGGCCGCGCTCGCGACGGGGGAGCCGGTCTTTGCATTTACAAAAAACGGCCGCGTCGCCGCATTCGCGACGCTTCCCGGCGGCGAACTGGCGCCTGAATATGTAACATCGGACGAATTGTGGCTTTCGGTATTGCAAACGATCGCGAAACCGGCGCCGCGCGCGCGCGCGTGGATCGAAGGCCCGATCATTTATGTCGAGGATCGCGATTGCGGCGGCGACGGCGCGCGCCGGATATTACAAAACGAAATTGTAACGACCTTGATCCGCGGCGCGGATTGTATCTTTTCGGGTCCGTCCGCCGGCCTCGCGGGGGGCAACGCGGCGCTGAAATCTTCGACCGGCGGCGACGTCGGAATTGTATCGATCGAAGCCGGGGCGCCGCGCGAGGCGCTGCCGGACCTCGCGCTGCCGCCGTTCTCCGGTCTCGACTCGCTCGAACCGGCCGCCGCAGGTCGATCGTGGCAGTGGCCTTGCTGCGTCGTTGGAATTGTAGCGCTCGTGCTGGCGGCGCTCGCGGGCGGGCGTTCGCGCGGGTGAATGCGCGGGCGGACGCGCCTTTCCGTTTCAGAAAAACTTTCCAACCGGCCGATCAGGTGAAGGCGTTCACGTTATTCATCTCCCAACGTCTCCGCCCCGTTCCATGCGAAAGAATACTTCGATTTTTATTGTTTCATTGCCCGTGATTTTTTGCGCGTGCCAGACCGAAGTGAACGGCCGGCGCTTGCGGAGCGTCGACGATGGCGATTTTCCGAAAGCCTCGGTGTTCGCCGAGGAGGAAATTAACAAAAAGCTCGACGAGATTCCCTATTTGCATGGAAAACAGGTCGTCGACGCGTGCGCGTCTATTGTAAGAATTGGGCCCGCGGCGATTCCGAAATTGGAAAAAGCCGCCGCCGACGACGCGCCCACCCGCCGTTCTTTTGTTATGAACGTTCTCGGCGCGATCGGCGACCGGCGCACGTTGCCGACGCTTCAAAAGGCGTTGCGCGACCCCGATTTGACGGTTCGACTCGAAGCGGCCCGTTCCTGCGCCCGCCTCGGCGACTGGGCGAGCGGCATGCCGACGCTGATCGCCGGATTGAAAGATGAATCGCTATTCGTGCGCGGTCTCTGCTTCGATGCGCTGCGTAAGCAAACGAATCTTGATTTTGGTTTTCAACCGCGCGGCGCCGAAGCGGAGAGAGCCGCCGCCTGCGCGAAGTGGGAATCCTGGTGGGCCGGGCAATCGAAAGCTACACTTGAAATGCGGCGTACATAAACGTTCGCGGCGGGCCTTGTTCCGGCGCGATTCGAACGTTTCACGCGCCGCGAAACCATGCCCGAACAAATCCGACCCTGCCTGCGATGCGACGGCACATTAACAAATAGCGAATTTTACTGTTCAACGTGCGGGACGTTTTCCGGCCGGCACGCGTACGTGACGCCGCGGCCGGCCGCGGCGGCTCCGCGAACCGAACTCAACGCGCTCGCAAACGTACTCGACAAAGGCCTTCGCGCAGGCGCGATCCTCTCCATTGCCATTGTCGGCGCGTTGTTTGCTTCGCTAATTTTGTAGTCCTTCGGCCAATTCCGCGATGTCCTCTTTCCGCCCGGCGCCTATCCTAACAATGCTCGCGCTGCTGGCGCTGGCGGCCTGCGCCGTGGGTCTGTGGGTGTTTTGGAACAGCGGCGATTCCGGCGGGAGCGGTTCGTTATTATTAAGTTCGAACGACGGCGAAGGCTCGACATTGCGACGGCCGTCCGCGAATGCGGTCGATCGCGACGCGCGCGCGAACGCGGAAGATTCGGAGTCGCGCCCCGAATCGTCGCCGGCTTTGATTCATATTCCGGATTCCGGCCCGATCGTTCCGTTCGATATGACAAATCTCGCGGACGAATCGCTCGGCAAATCGCTTTGGATACAATTTACAAATAATACGGCCGAGTGGAACGATCTCTGGCGCGCGTTGCACGCGCACGAGGCGCATCGTTCGACGGCAGTCGAGGATCCTTCCGAAGCGGGCGAATTCGACGCGCGCACGTCGGCGATTCTCGCGGTCGGACTCGGCGTTCGCGAACGCATGGATTACGGATTCACTCTCGAACCGGTGAAAGCGCGATTTAACGAAAAACGCTATCGTTTAAGAATATTTACAGTTCCAACGCCGCCCGTCGAGGTGGTTTCGCGACCGGCGCGCGTCTGGTTGATTCCGACGGGCGATCTCGGCAACGGCGGACTCGTCATCGAAGACGAACATGGCAATGAAATCCGCAATTTCGAAAAACCGCCGCCGCCGTTCGAGGAAGACGATCCTGAAGAAACCGAGGATCATTAAATTATCAACTACGAATTGTCATTGATAAAAAACTACTCTTCCTTGGATTCGCGCGACTCCTGCGGCGCGTGTTCGCGCAGCCGGCGGATAATCTCGGCGAAGCGCGGATCTTCGCGCAGAGTCTTCAAATCCTTGTCGCGGCAGATGCTCTTGACGTCGTGGTAGCCGAGCTCGATCGCCTTGTCGAGTTCCGAGAACGCCTCGTCGCGACGGTCGAGGAGCGCCAGCGAGCAGGCCAGGTTGTAACGAATAATCGGATCGTCGGGTTGGAGGCGCGCCAGCTTCTCGTCGGCGCGCAGGCTCTCGTCGTGGCGACCAAGGGACGTCAAGACGTGTGCGAGTTCGATCAGCGCCGAAGTGTTTTCGCGCCGCGACGTTTCAAAATTGAGTGTCGTAGCGAGGAATTCCCGACCTGCCTGATCCAGGCGGCGGCGGGATGCGGCGTCGAATTTGATTTCGAAGGTGTCGTTCACGGGGGTGACGCAACGAATCGACGGAGGACAAAAGAAGACATAAAACTGAGACGATGGCTTTTTCAAGCGCGCGTCGCGCGAGCGGAAGTTGCCGATGGAAGAGTAACACCTCCCCGTTTGATGGGTAGTAAAAAACGCAATTGCGCCATCGGAATGCGCGCGAATTCCCTCCGAGGCGCGCGAATCGTTAACACAACACACCGTTGACGCGCGCCATTCCAAGAACAAACATGTCGACCCAACGTTCCAGTCCGAGGACCACGCCGTGAATATTTATTTCTGCGATATTTGTAATCAGAGCATTCCGATCAAGGATATCGACGATGGAGTCGCCGTGATCGTGCGCGGAAAAATGGTATGCGCCGCGTGCAATGCGGTCGCGAGCGGAACGGCTTTGGCCCAGCCGGGGACGATTACAGATACGGCGAAGGCGTCGTCGATGGCACCCTCGATGGCGCTGCCGTCGCTTTCGCCTGCAGGTTCGACGCCGGCCCCGCACGGATCGCTCGGACGCGATTTATTTATTATCGCCGTCGCGGCAGCGGCCGGCGTCGCGGTTTCTTATTATTTACTTAAAGAAAACGCGCGCGACGTTGACGCGCGGCTTGTTACAGAACTGTCGGGTATTCGCGACGACGGCCGGAAACTCGGCAAGCGCGTCGAGACGTTCGCGGCGACGCTCGACGAAATGCAGGGTAATCTTAATGAAATTTCGAGACAACTGAAAACCGAGGAGGAGGTTTCCGCCGCCCGCACGCGGAAATCGATCGGGGAATTCGATTCGCGATTCGAGCAAGTAAAAGCTTATGTCGCGGAAAACGAACGCGTGAAGGATCAAATGCAGCAATTCGAGATGCGCTCGACGGCGGTCGGCGAATCGGTTACTAATTTACAAAAAGATATTTCGCAAATGCGCGCGACGATGGTGGAACTCGCGGGATTGATCGCGAAAGGCGCGTCCGCGCCGCCGCCCGCGCCCGTGAATCCGTCCGTCGGCGACCCGGGTCCCGACGTGAAGCCCGCGGACCCCGGCGCATTGCAACAAATGCCGCTTCCCAACGAATTGCAAGCCGCCGCGAAAAAGTTAAAAGCGCCCGGCGAAGGCGACCGCTGGGACGCCGTCGACGCGCTCGGCCGCAGCCGCGACCCGCGCGTCGTGCCCTACATCGTGCCGATGTTAAAAGATACGGACGTCTTCGTCCGCCAGTGCACCGCGAACGTCCTCGGAGAATTAAATAAACGATCCAAACACGCCGTGCCGTATTTGATCGATTCCCTCGACGACGAAAACTCCTACGTCCGCGACGCCGTCTCGCAGGCCTTGCGTAAAATTACAGATCAGAATATTAAATTCGATACTTACGGAAAAAAAGAAGACCAGAAGAAGCAACAAAAAACGTGGCGAACGTGGTGGGACCAGAATTCGGAGAAGTTTTTGGCGACGTAACGTGGCGGTTACGTTTCTTCGAGTTCGAGGCCGAGAACTCTCTTATAATGTTTCAAGTTCCGTGTGAACAAACGAAGTCTCTGGGATAACACAATTCCCGCGATCAAGCTGTCGGCTGTTCCGATTTTCTCCCCGCGAGATTCAAGGTCCCGGCGGACTTCCGCCGCGCGATCCGCGGCGGCCGAGTCCAGCGGGAATGTATGAACAACGTCGAGAAACTCGAACATCCGTCCGAGTCGGGCTGAATCTTGCAAACCGGAGAGCAGCTCGAATCTTGTGATCGACGTGATGGCAAGCGTCCCTGATTCCAAATGATTGCTAATAATAGTGGCCGCGGGACGGGCGCCGCAAAAATAATCAATCAGCACGTCCGTATCTGCGATCAGGTACGCCACGACTTCCGCGTCTCCTCCACGTGTCGCTTCAATTCGGAGGCTTCTTTTTCGGTGAGCCAACCCCTGTATTTATTCGCAACTCTGCGCCGTCCCGCTTCGTTCGTATTCTGCGCAAGATAGAGTTCGATCGCTTCTGTAACAATTCCCGAGAATCCCTTGGCTCCGCGAAGCGCGGCAATCTCAAGAAGTTTGGCCCGATGCTCGTTGGTGATTTCGATCGTAGTTCGCATGGATGTGGATAAGCATACGCGTACGCACATGCATGTCAATGGCGAGTCCAACCACTCGCGATTGACGCACGTGGAAGTGAATCGACCATGCCATGAAGGGATCGAAAATCAGTCAATGGTCTGAGAGAACTAGTCAATTGAGATTTCTACTATTAGAGGTGCTTTCATTATTGCTTCGAGGGCGGATGCGAGGGATCTTTGCCGCGGGCAAGGAGAAGCGGCTGATGCATAACAAGAAGTTACATCAATGCCGGCCCCGGCGCGATCGCCGCCATCACTAACAATCGTTTATCCGTATCATTCCGCACGCCGTGCGGCTCGCCCGCCGGGGCCGCGAGCATTTGTCCGGCGCGCAATCTTACTTTTGTATCGTTTAATGTAAACTCGCCCTCGCCTTCCAAAACATAATAAACCTTGTCCGCTCCGGCGTGCGCGTGCGGAGCGTGCTCCTGACCCGGTTCGAACGCGTTCAGGCCGATGAGCAGACGCGGGCTTTCGAAGAGGGTCGTTTTCCCCATTTTCGCGGGTGAATAGATTGCGTGGTCCTGGGGCGAAATGACATTTGTTGGGCACATGGCGTCGGGTGGCGGTGGGAGAAAGGGTCCTCGTTGGATAAACTCTTCGCCCACAAACTCCCAAGCGACAATTTTCAACCCTTTCAACGATTTCGCGAACCCATGGCGCACCGTGTAACTTTGGTAATTGGCGATGGCACCGGCCCCGAATTGATGGAAACCACGCGCCGCGTGCTCGAGGCGACGGGCGTCAAGTTCGATTTTGAAACCGCGGAGGCCGGCATCGACGCGATGGAAAAGTATGGAACGCCGCTCCCCGACGCGACGCTCGAGTCGATCAAGCGCACCGGTTGCGCGCTGAAAGGTCCGGTCACGACGCCGGTCGGGACCGGTTTCCGCTCGGTCAACGTCGCGATGCGCGCCGCGTTCGATTTGTATGCTTGTGTGCGCCCGTGCAAGAGCTACGCGGGCGTCCGTTCGCGTTACAACAATATCGACCTCGTCATCATTCGCGAAAACACCGAAGACCTTTACGCGGGCATCGAGTTCGAAAAGGACAAACCGGATACGAAGGAACTCGTCGATTGGATTTTTAGTAAACAACCGAAAGCGCGCCTGCGCCGCGATTGCGGCATTTCCGTGAAGGCGATTTCGGTTTCGGGCACCGAGCGCATCGTTAAATATGCGTTCGATTACGCGCGTCAAAATAAACGAAAGAAGGTCACCGCGGTCCACAAAAGTAATATATTAAAATTCTCCGACGGGCTTTTCCTCTCCGTCGCGCGCGAAGTCGCGAAAAGTTACCCGGATATACAATTCGACGACCGCATCGTCGACAACATGTGCATGCAGCTCGTGCAGCGCCCCGAGGAATACGACATGCTCGTGCTGCCGAATCTTTATGGAGATATTCTTAGCGATCTCTGCGCGGGACTCGTCGGCGGTCTTGGCGTCGCGCCCGGCGCGAACATCGGCAACGGAGGCGTCGCCATTTTCGAGGCGACGCACGGTTCGGCGCCGAAATACAAAGGCCTCGACAAAGTAAATCCGACGGCCGTCATTCTCTCCGGAATGCTCATGTTGCGGCATCTTAAAGAAAACGCCGCCGCCGACAAACTCGAACGCGCGGTCGCGAAAGTCATCGCGGATGGCAAGTCGGTTACTTACGATCTCAAGGCCGATCGTAACGATAAATCCGCCGTCGGCACGCGCGCGATGGGCGACGCGATCATCCGCGCGATGAATAGTTAATTATTAACGATCCATGAAAAAAAGACTTCCGGCGTTTCTCTGGAAGTTACTTAAAATCGCCGCCGTCGTCTACATCGGCGCGGCGGCTCTATTATTTATCTTTCAAGGCCGGTTGATTTTTCCCGCGCAGCGCGGAGGCGCGCGCGATCCGCGCGACGCCGGACTTGCGAGCGCCGAAGTCCTCGAAGTCCATTCGCACGGCGCCGCGCTCCACGGATATATATTATATTCAAAACCGCCGGGCGACCCGCCCGGACCGGCATTGTTATTTTTCCACGGCAACGCCGAAAATGTAACGATGGACGCGGGGTGGCTCGGCGAACTCCGCAAACTCGGACTTGTCGTCGCCGAAGTCGATTATCCGGGCTACGGTCTTTCCGAAGGCTCGCCCGACGAGGGGAGTTTGATCGATTCTGGAATCGCCGCGCTCGCCGCGTTGCGCGCGAATCCGGCCGTGGATGCTCATGGAATTGTATTGTTAGGAAGTTCGCTGGGCTCGGGCGTCGCCGTGGCCGTCGCCGCGCGCGAAAACGTGGCCGGAGTTATATTACAATCGCCGTTCGATTCGTTAGTCAACGTCGCGATGTTACATTATCCGATATTTCCGCGATTCTTAGTAAGAACGCCCTTCGACTCGCGCGCGCGCATCGCCGGCGTGCAGGCGCCCATGCTGTTCATGCACGGCGACCGCGACAGCATCGTGCCGCTCGCGAACGGGCGCGCGCTCGCCGCCGCCGCGCGCAACGTCCGCGAATTTCACGTCGTGAACGGAGCCGGCCACAACGACTTGGTTTCGGTGGCGGGAGAGCGGTATTTCGCGTGGATCCGTGAATTTGTCCGCGAAGTGACGGCTTCCGCGCCCGCTGTTCCGCGATAACGATCGGCGTTAAAGTTGCTGCCTCGTCTTCCATCCCGTTTCTAAACAATACATCCATGGCTCGTCGCAAAGTCACCGTCGTCGGTTCCGGATTTGTCGGATCCACCTCCGCCCAGCGCATTTTCGAAAGCGGTCTGGCCGACGTTTGTTTAATTGATATTATCGAAGGCAAACCGCAGGGCATCGCGCTCGATTTGATGCAAGCGGCGCCCGTTCTCGGAGTCGAGGGCGCGATCGTCGGCACGAACAATCCTAAAGATACGCACGGCTCCGACGTCGTGCTCATGACGGCCGGTATGCCGCGCAAACCGGGAATGGATCGGAGCGATCTGCTCGAAATCAACGCGAAGATTATTAACGATGTCGCCGATTATGTAAGAAACGGTTCGCCGAACGCGGTCGTCATCGTTGTAACCAATCCGCTCGACACGATGGTATATCAAATGTGGAAGCGCACGAAATTTCCGCCCGAGCGCGTCATCGGCATGGCGGGCGTGCTCGACTCGGCGCGCATGCGCTGCTTTCTCGGAATGGAATTGAAGTATGGCGTTTCCGACATCGACGCGATGGTGCTCGGCGGCCACGGCGATTCGATGGTGCCGCTGCCGCGTTTCGCGACGGTGAACGGCATTTCGATCGAAACGCTGCTGCCGAAGGAAAAAATCGAGGCGATCAACAATCGCACGCGCAACGGCGGCGCCGAAATTGTAAATTTACTGAAAACCGGCTCCGCTTATTATGCGCCGTCGGCGAGTTCGTTTATCATGGTGAAGTCGATCGTTAACAACGAGCGCCGCCTGCTCCCCGCGGCGGCATTCTTGCGCGGTCAGTACGGCCTCGAGGGTTTATACGTCGGCGTGCCGTGCGTCATCGGTTCGAAGGGCGTCGAAGACGTCGTCGAACTGCCGCTCGCGCCGGCCGAGCGCGATTTATTACATAAGTCGGCCGAGGCGATTCGAAAGGACATCGGTATTATTAAACAAAAAGGACTTCTGCCGGAGTAGCGCGATCGTTTCATTAAATTAACGAATCGAATGACAACTCGCACCGAAACCGACACGATGGGCGCGATCCACGTGGAGAGCGACCGATACTGGGGCGCGCAGACGCAGCGGTCGTTGCAGAATTTTAAGATTGGCGGAGTCGGCGACCGGATGCCGATCGAGGTGATCCGGGCGCTCGCGGTCGTAAAGGCCGCGTCCGCCGATGTGAATTGCGAACTCGGGATCTTAAGTAAAGAAAAGCGCGATTGGATCGTGCGCGCGGCCTCCGAAGTGATTGACGGGAAGCTCGACGATCATTTTCCGCTCGTGATCTGGCAGACGGGCTCGGGCACGCAGACGAACATGAATGTTAATGAAGTCATTTCGAACCGCGCGATCGAAATGGCGGGGGGCGCGCTCGGAAGCAAAAAACCGATTCATCCGAACGACGATGTAAACAAAAGCCAGTCGTCGAACGATACCTATCCGACGGCGATGCACATCGCCGCCGTCGAAGTTATCAAAAAGAAATTGTTACCTTCCGCGCGCGAGCTGCGCGGCGTGTTCGCGAAGAAGTCGGCGGAGTTCGGGGCGATCGTTAAGATCGGCCGGACGCACCTGCAGGACGCGACGCCGCTCACGCTCGGGCAGGAATTCTCCGGTTACGTCGCGCAGATGGATCTCGCGATGTCGTCGATCGAGCGCTCGCTTTCGCAATTGTATGAACTCGCGCTGGGCGGCACGGCCGTCGGCACGGGACTCAACGCGCACCCCGAATTCGCGACGCGCGTCGCCGCGGCCATCGCGAAGCGCGCGGGCGAACCATTTGTCACAGCTCCTAACAAATTCGCGGCGCTCGCGGGGCACGAACCGCTCGTCGCTTCCGCGGGCGCGGTGAAAGCGCTCGCGACCGCATTGTTTAAGATTTCGAACGACGTGCGCTGGCTCGCGAGCGGTCCGCGCTGCGGTATCAGTGAAATTAAGATTCCCGAAAACGAACCCGGCAGTTCGATCATGCCCGGCAAGGTGAATCCGACGCAGTGCGAGGCCATGACCATGGTCTGCGCGCAGGTTTTTGGTAATGATTCCACGATTGCGTTCGCGGCGGCGTCTGGGAATTTCGAATTGAATGTTTATAAACCGGTGCTCATTCATAACTTTCTCTGGTCGTGCCGGTTGCTCGCCGACGCCTGCGATTCGTTCCGCGAAAATTGTGCCATCGGCATCGAGGCCGATGCGGCGCGCATCGACAAACTCATGCGCGAATCGTTGATGCTCGTCACGGCGCTCAACACGCACGTCGGTTACGACAACGCCGCGAAAATTGCAAAAACCGCTTATAAACAAAACAAAACGCTGCGACAAACGGCGATCGACCTCGGCATTTGCACCGGCGAACAATTCGACGCGTGGGTGAAACCCGAAAATATGGTCGGTCCGGGACTTTAGTAAAATATACTGTTCCCGGCGATGTTCAAACGGACGAAAATTGTAGCAACTGTCGGACCGTCGTCGTGGAATCCTTCGAAATTGAAGGCGCTGATGCTTGCGGGCGCCGACGTGTTTCGTATCAATTTCAGCCACGGCGAACGCGCGCGCCACGCCGAAACGATGGCTACAATTCGAGCCGTCGAGGAAAATCTCGGCCGGCCCGTCGCGATTCTCGCCGATCTGCAGGGTCCGCGCGTCCGGCTTGGGCGCCTGCCCGGACCTGGAATTGTATTAAAGCGCGGCGATAATATACAATTGTTCGCGGGATCGGATTATAAAACGGGCGGCCCGATTCCGGTGACGCACGCGCGTTTCGCGGGCGACGTGCATCCGGGCGCGCGCGTGCTGATCGCCGACGGCGAGATCGAAGCGCGCGTCGAATCTATTAAAAACGGCGTCGTCGGCGCGCAGGTCGTCCGCGGCGGAATCTTAAAATCGAACAAAGGCATCAATCTTCCGGATTGTAATATATCCATCGCGACGCTCACGGCGAAGGATCGCGCCGATCTCGCGTTCGCCGCGGCGGCGGGCGTCGATGCGATCGCGATCTCATTCGTCGGAAGCGCCGCCGACGTCCGCCTCGCCAAAAAATTACTGATAAAGGCGAAATCCGACGCGATTGTGATCGCCAAAATCGAACGCGCCACCGCCGTCGCGAACATCGACGGCATTCTCGAGGCGGCCGACGGCGTGATGATCGCGCGCGGCGATCTCGCGGTCGAAGTCGGTTACGAAAACGTGCCCGTATTACAAAAAGAAATTATACAAAAAGCGACGGCGCTCGCGCGGCCGACGATTGTGGCGACACAAATGTTAGATTCGATGACGGACCATCCGCGGCCGACGCGCGCGGAGGCCTCCGACGTCGCAAATGCAATATTCGACCACGCCGACGCCGTGATGCTTTCGGGCGAGACGGCGGTCGGCGAGTTTCCGGTCGAATCGGTGCGCGTGATGACTAAGATTATCCACCGCGTCGAAAGTTACTTTTGCGACCGTGGATTTAACCATTCCGAAGTCGCCGGTTCGATCGCGGCGGAGTCGGCGATCGCGGCCGCGGCCGTCGACACGGCCGGCCGGCTCGACGCGAAGTGTATTGTATTATTTACAACCAGCGGGCGGACGGCGCGCCTCGTTTCGCGCGAGCGCCCTGCGATTCCGATACTAGGATTCGCGGAGTCGGAGCGCGCGATGCGCCGACTCAGTTTTTATTGGGGTGTGGCGCCGCGCTGCCTGAAAACGGCGAGCACGATGACCGAGCATTTCACCGATGGCGAGCGCGCGTTGCTCGCGGCGGGCGACGTGCGCAAGGGCGATTTTGTAGTTTTCCTCGCCGGGCTTTCGAAAGTCCCGGGCGCCACGAACAACCTCCGCGTCCATCGGATCGGATCGCGGCTCGAATGAGCGTTCATCTCGTTCCACCCGTTCGTGGGGTGACTGGTCCGACGCACGTGAACTGCAAGTTAGACTTGTCTCTCGGGCGTAAACGCGTAGATTCTTTGCCCCAAATTTATCCACGGACGCGAATCGCGCATCCAAATCGAATATCTGTAAAGATCCATGAAAACGAACACTCGTCTCAGCAATAAGAAACGCGCGAAGAAAGTTGGCTTTCGTACGCGTTCAAAAACCGTCGGCGGCCGCCGAATCATTCGCCGCAAGCGCGCGAAAAGCGGCAAATTCCGCGTCGGCTAACGCCATGAATCCGGCCCCCGATTCGCCGGAGTTCAACATTTTATTGCGCAACGACGGACCACGGTCCGTCGTTCGTTTTTTTGACTTTGTGGCGGAAATCGGGAATTGTTAACAAATGGGAAACAATTTCCCGCCCGACGAGCTGTTCGGATACCTGTTGCATCGGGTTGAAGTGCTCGCTTGACCCAAATAGCCACCAATCCACCAGCCGGCATTCGCAAAACGCAGCTCTCGCTCGTCGGAGCGATGCGAGTCGGCGCCATATTGTTAACGATGGCGTTCCTGTCGATCGTGATCACCTATCTGATATTTCAGAGAGCGTGGATCCAACCGTTGTCGCGAAAATATGACAATATCGACGCGCTCGTGACGGCCATCGAAGATTTGCGCGTTGCATATCAAAAGGAAATGTTCGCGCGGGCGTCGTCGCCGGAGGCGTCCGCGGCGATCACGGCCGCGGCCGAATCTACAAATGCGAAACTACATTCGGTGCGCGAAAAGGCAATTTGGGTCGACGCCGCGCGCGACGACGCGCACCCGGCGATTTCCGCGCAGATTTCGGCGGTCGAAAACGAAATTGGCCGCTGGCGCGATGCGGTTCGGCTGAGTCCGTCGGCCGTAGCGAATACTAAGATTTCCGAAACGCTCGAACAGCATCGCGACGCCGTGCACACTTGGGTGCGCGACCTGAACGTCAAACTCGATAATTATATCGATCTGCGAACGACAGTATTAATTATTGTCGGCGCGTTCGGCGGACTCGCCACATGGATTGCGTCCTCGCTCGCAATCCGGCGCTCCCGCAATTCGCTCCGCGGCGTTTCCGATCATATTACGGCCATCGAGGCGGGCGAACTCGCGCCGCGCAGCCTCGATTCATTTGTAGAGATTCGCGAAGTGAATACTTGTTTAAACCGGCTCGGCGTCGCGCTCGCGAAATCGCGCGAAGATGCGGATCGCGAACGCGCGCTCGCGGGCGCGCGGCAGGCCGAACTCGAACAATCCCACGAATTCGTACTGGAGATGACGCACGCGCAGACCGAGGGCGAAGTCGTCCGCGCTTTTTATAAACATGCGACGCGCGCGTTCGGCGTCGAGTCGGTCGAAATATTAAGATTCGTGAATCCTCCGGGAATTCTCGAGGAATTGCCGAACGCGCCCGAAAATACAAATAAAAAGATCCGTATCATCGAGGATCCTAATCTTTGTATTGCATTCCGGTCGTCGGAGACGTCGCCGCGCGGTCCGGAATTGTCGGATTTTCCGGCGTCTCTGTGTCCGGCTTCGCCGTGTCCGGAGCGCGCGACGCTCTGCGTTCCGATGCGGACGGCCTACGGCAAAGTCGGCGTTGTTCACATTTGCGCGGAAAAAGGAAAAACGCTCGACGCGATTCCGCGCGCGGTGGTCGAGACATTTGTAAGATTGTTCGCGCCGGTTTTGGAAAACGCGCGATTGCTTCGCGAATCGCAGGAGCGCGGCGCCACCGATCCGTTGACGGGGCTTGCGAACCGCCGGCGCCTTGAAGAATTTGGATCTAAACAAATCGCGCTTGCGATCCGGCAAAATACGCCGCTCGCCGTCGTCGCGCTCGACTTGGATAAATTTAAGAATATTAACGATGAATTCGGCCACGAAGTCGGCGATCGCGCGCTCATCGCGGTCGCGCAGGCGATGCAGAGCGCGATTCGCGAAACGGACATTGCCTCGCGACTTGGCGGCGACGAATTCGCGCTCGTATTGCCGGGTTCGGCCGGCGCCGCCGCGGTCCGCGTCATCGAACGCATTCGCGCGAGTCTCGCGCGGCCGATGAGCAAACACTTCCCCGTCGCGCTGCACGTGAGCGCCGGGATCGCGGAGGTTTCGCCGCGCGTTCGAACGCTCGCCGAGCTGCTCGCGCTCGCCGACCGCGCGCTCTACGACGCGAAACGCCACCAGCGCGGCATCGGCCACGCGCGTCCCGAGGCGGTCGAGGACGAAGCATAATTAATAAACATTCGCCCGGCGCGGCGAGTGGTTTATGTTTGTTTAGCCGATGCAAAATAAGAAACCGACGGCGGCGGAACGGATCCGCGCGCTGCTCCCGACAAACCTCGAGGAGGCGGCGGCGCGCGGCTGGCGCGAATTGGATATTATTATTGTGACGGGCGATGCGTACGTCGATCACGCGTCCTTCGGCGCCGCCGTCATCGGCCGCGTGCTTGAGGCGGCCGGTTACCGCGTTGGAATTGTTGCAATGCCCGATCATCGGCGCATCGATGATTTTAAGATTCTCGGCCGGCCGCGATTATTTTTCGGCGTCAGCGCGGGAACCATCGATTCGATGGTTACTAATTATACGGCGGCGAAACGGCGGCGGCGCGGCGATGTGTATCGTCCGAAGGGCGCGGAGCCGCGGCCGAATCGCGCGACGATCGCGTACACGGCCGCCTGCCGCGCGGCCTATCCGGGCGTGCCGGTCGTCGTCGGCGGATTGGAGGCGTCGGGACGGCGGCTCGCGTATTATGACTATTGGGACGACGCGATCCGGCGTTCGATATTGATCGACAGCAAGGCGGATTTATTGTTATGGGGCATGGCCGAGCGGCAGACGCTCGAAGTGGCGAAGCGCCTCGCGGCGCGAATGGATATATTACAAAACGACGGGCCCGCCGCGCCGCTTTCGGAGGCGCTCGACGGGATTCCGATGAGTTGCATCGCGCGCAAGGATTTGGTAAATATACAAAACCCGCGAGAAATTCCGGCGTTCGAGGAAATACAACAAAACTGGGAGCTGCTCGTGCCCGCGTTCGAAGGCGTGCGCGAGGAGAACTGGCCCAAAAGCCGCCCGCTCGCGCAGCGCCACGGCGATCGTTATGTGATACAATATCCGCCGCTGCCGCCGAGCACGACGGTCGAGACGGATCATTATTATGATTTGCCGTACACGCGCGACTGGCATCCGCGCAACGACGCGGCGGGGGGCGTGGCGGCGCTCGAACCCGTCAAATGGTCGGTGAACACGCACCGTGGCTGTTTCGCGGACTGTTCTTTTTGTAGTATAACATTTCATCAGGGCCGCTCCATCCAGCAGCGTTCGCCGGAAAGTATATTAAAGGAAGTCGCGAAACTCGCGGCGCGCGTCGATTTCAAAGGCACGATCACCGACGTCGGCGGACCGACGGCGAATATGTATGGTTTGAGCTGCAAACGTCTCGAGCGCGGCGAAGCGTGCCTCGACCGCGACTGCGTGACGCCCGATCCGTGTCCGGCGCTGCGCATCGATTCGCAGGCGGAGGGCTACCGGCGGCTGCTCGAATTAGTAAGAAACGCGGACGGCGTCAAACACGCATTTGTAGCAAGCGGCATTCGTTACGACATGCTCGGCGGCCGCGCCGGCGAACGTTTATTTCAGGATCTCGTACATCACCACACGAGCGGATGGATGAAACTCGCGCCCGAGCACGCGAGCGACGACGTGCTGCGACTCATGAACAAGCCGAGTTTCGGTAAATATATCGAATTCGAAGATCGTTACAAAAATGAATGTAAAGACATCGGCAAAGACCAGCATTTGGTAAATTATTTCATCGCCGGACATCCGGGCACGACTCTGAAGGCGGCGGTTGAATTATTTGCAAAACTCGTCGAGCGGAATTACGCGCCCGAGCAAGTGCAGGAATTCATACCGTTGCCGATGACGCGCGCCGGCGTGCAGTACGCGGCCGGCATCGATCCGCTGACGAAAGAGAAAGTTTATGTTCCGAAAGGCGACCGCGAACGGCGGATGCACAAGGCGCTGATGCAATGGAAGTTTCCCGAAAACCGCGAATTGTGCGAAGAGGCGTTGCGCGCCGTCGGACGCGAGGATTTGATAAAGTTCCTTCCGAAAGCTAATTTTTTCGACCGGCGCCGCGCGGCGCCCGACGAGCGGCGCGGCGAACGCGTGAACGCGGACGACGTCGAATTGGATGTTTGCGCGTAACGCGGGCGCGGCGGGTTTTCTATAATTTAACGAATCGAAATATTCACTTCTGTGTCGGTTTCGACCGCGACATTCGCGCTCGCGATACCGCCTTGGGCAGCGGGATCCGGTTCGGGCGCGAGATCGAAAAAGTTATAAATCGACGCGCGCGGTTTCGCGTCAGGCGCGGCGAAGAATTCGACGTTGCCCGCGCGTAGTGGGCCATAACTAAAGTTTCCACCGTCGTCGGCGGCGGCGTAACCGGCGGTGATCCAGCCGCCGTTTTCGTCTTTATAACAAATACGCATGGGGACGGCGCGGCCGGGCGGATTGCCGCGGATCGTTAGTTTCCCGTGGACGCGCCCGGCTTTTCCCGCGCGTGGATGGATTTCGGCGACGTTGTCGCTTGCGTTAATATTGACAAACTCGCGGTCGATTTCAAATAAATAGGACGAACCGGAAAGTTCATAACCGCCTTCCGGTACATGATAAAACTGGAAAAAACCGTCGTCGGCCGCCTCGCTCGTACGTTCGTCGACGACCGAACCCGCGTACGTGCGCGCGAGTTTGACCGCGACGCGCGGGACCGGTTTGCCGTCGCGGCCGAGGACTTTACCGATCACCGTAATTCCTTTTTGTAATATAATCGGAATCACAGGCGTCGGCGCATCGGGAAGCGGTTCGTCGAAAAGTTCGCTCGCGCCGTATCCATAGATCGGGCTCCCCGCGACGGCCCGCCAAGTCGATCGCTCGCGGCTTTCGACGGCAGTCCAACCTTCCTCGCCGGTCGATTGGTAACATTCGGGGACGACCTCGACATTATTTACATTCAAATTATAAAGGCGTTCTCCCGGAACACGGATTCCGGGCGACGCGCACGACGTCGGAAATCGCGCGAGAATGACCTTGATATCGTTCGGGGTGATCGAATAGGGCCGTGTTTGGCCGGGCGCGTTCAAATCGCGGCAGAGGATTTGCAGCCGAACGGCCGGTTTATTAAATATATGAAAAACGCGGTCGGCGGGAAGATTATTTATATCAAATGTGCGCGTCGCGTGTCCGCATGCGCTGATCCGCAACAACACGCCGGGCGCCGTCGGCAACGCGGGAATCGAAAATCGTCCGTCCCGATAGGTAAAATACCACTCGCGGCCGCGATCGGTGCCGATCGCGAGGAGCGCGACGAGAGCGCCCTCGATTTTGTTGCCATCGTCGTCGATAACCGTGCCGTCGAGTTGAATTTCGGGATGGAGGACGAGTCGAACGACGTTCGAAATTTCCGGATCGAGCGCGACCTTCTGTTTCAACGGGGCGAATCCGGGAACATAAACATTTACGATCGCCTCGCAGGCCTGCAAATTTAAGAATTCGAATTCGCCGGCGGGTCCGGTCGTGGTGTTGTAAAGAAATCCCGTGCTGAATTCGGGAAGCAGCGCCGGATTCCACTTGCGCTCATTCGAAACGACCTGGACGTGCACTCCCGATCCCACCGGGCCCGCATCGTTAGCAACCGTGCCGCGCAACGCGGACGGTTTATAAAGAATAAAATCGCCGAGTCCGCCTGAGTCGCGCGACATCGGCAGGCGGTAGACGACGGTATTGGAGTATCCGGCGCGCGCGACACGTATGCGATCGAAACCGTCGGCGGCGGACGGATTATTAATAATTACTTTAAACCGGCCGTCGGCGCCCGTTTCGGCGGTCCAGCGCCGCGTCGGCAATGTTAACAATTCCACCGAAGCGCCCGCGACCGGAGCACCCGTGGAATCGACGACCCGCCCACTCTTGGCGACGGGCACCGCGACGGCGGCGTCTTGATCTGTAATATCCTGCTCCGCATCGCGCCGCGCGCCCGCGACGGCGGATTCACCCGTGCTTGCCTCCGTGCCGCGCGCCATCAGAGGCGCGTCCTCGCGGGGCGCGGACGGGCGATGTTCGGGCGAAACCATGCGATGAACTTCGGTCGTCCATGAATAATAAAGCGCGGCGGCGGCGAGAATCATTAAACTAACGATCGACAACCGTCGGGCGCGCGCGTTCACTTTACTATTTCCAAGTCCGCCGCGGCGTTCAACAAACCGAACAGCGGACCGCCGTCGAAATGCGCCAATATTTGTAATGTTCCGGGCAATTGCGATTTCGGCACCCGCACGGAGGCCGGACAAAACGTGCCTCAGGCGAACCCGGATTGCGCCGTGTCGAGGCGCGCGCCGCCGGAGGGCGCGATCAGGTTCAACGTCGCCTCGGGGCTGTTGTGCCGGTAAGTGTCGCTGCTCGTTCCGCGGTAGCAGGTATTGATTAGAAGCCCGTCGCCGGTGTAAAGGCGCGTTTGGAGGCCGACGGGCTGCCCGGGTTGAAATGGCGAATTTCCTGCAATACTTACAAAAAAATCCGGAACGCCGACAGGATCGATCATGATGGATTGATCTTTATCCAATTTGTGCCAGCGGGGCTCCCGCCTCTGCGGATCGTCGGAGAAAACGTAGTTCCAAGTCTCGCCGCCGCCCGGATCGGCAAAAGTCATTGTAACAATTTCGACGCGATACTCGCCGACCGGGGCGGAGGCGTCGATATGGTTGCCGTCGACGCGCACCGAGACTCCGTCGCGGCTTGCGAGCGTCGCCGAGCAGGCGGTCATTTTCGCATTTGTTGTAATGCCCAATTGGATATTTCCCGCGCCGGTGAGTTTTTGTAAATCGAGCCGCGAACCGACGCGGTCGGAATGGACGACGTAACGCGCGCCGCCGATCGTTAGCATCGATGTAGATACAAATCGCTCCGTCAGCGCGTCGAATTTTCCGTCGCCGTCGAGATCGATCCAAAGCGGATCGATTCCATCGTTAACGAAACCGTTGCCGTCGCCGTCGCTTCGGATACCTCCGTGCGCGCGGCCGTCGATCGTAACAGTTCCTTCCATGCGCCCGGCCGTTCCATAACGAAGCGTCCGCCCGCCCGAGCCCAGTATGAACTGAACGCGACGCACGCACGGTTTGTTATGATTCGCTTCCGCATCGGCGACGGCGAGATCCACGGTCCAGCGGCGCTGCTTTGTAGTTATATTATCGTTCGGTTCTGGTTTTACCAAATCGGCATCCGCGATCGTGCGCGTGCGCCCTGTGTCGACGTAAAGATCGAATTCCGTATCGGATACTTCGTCGAGCGCGATCACAATGCGCGCGGAATTCGGACTGCCGTAGCGGATCTGCACATATCGCCGCCTGCCGCCGCGGTATTTTACTGTTTCGCGGACGTCTTCGGGTTTTTCGTCGTTCAGCGCGAGCGATTTCAACGACAGCTCCGGATCCGTTGCGCCGCGTTCGTAATGCCATAATTCGAAAGGGCGCGACGCCGCTCCGTTTTGTATATTAATAAATAGCGGAATCGCGGAAAGGAGGACGCTGAGCATTACAAATCCTCCTTGTCGATCGTCCAAAGATTGAGATAACGATCTAACAGAAAATCCCAACGCGCCCTGCCCGGGAGCGCGAGCGCGCCCGCGACCGCCGTGCGCGCGGCGTTCTTCGTGGCCCACAGCCGGTCCGATGCGTCGTCGGGAAGACTATGAATAAATTCGACGGCCATCGCGGGATCGATGGTCGCGGCGGAAGCGAACAAGAACCGCGTATCATAACTAACGCCTCCCGGTTGTAACAAATCGGCGCGTTGACGCGCGCGTTGCCAGAGAAGTCCGGCGACTCCGGCGTCGTATCTGGAAACGAGCATCGCGAGATTCGCGTCGAGCGCGCCGCTATTCGAGGGACCGCAGCCTCCGAGCGACATTCGTAATGAAACGGCCCTCCATAAGTATTCAGGAATGAGCGACCGGTCGACGTCTTCGACTCGCAACAACAATGCGCCGGCGACGGCGGCGTTGCCGGAGGGCTCGACGCCAAGATTAAAGTACGCTTCATTTAATAATTTGCGCGCTTCGGCGCGATCCGATTCGGCGAGCGCGGAAGCCATGACGCCGAGAGACCATGCTTGATTCGTAAAATTGCCGCCGCTTGTCGCCAGCCGGCGCGCGCGGGGAAGATCGGCCGGCGCCATTCGATAACAAATCCGCGGAATATAACGATCGCGCTCCCATGCATTCTTCGCGAGCATCATTGTAGACTCCGCTTCCGCGGGGCGCACGCCTGCAAGTTTATGTGCAATATTACCGTGGTGTCGCGTGAACTCGAACGAATCTTTGATATCTTTAATCATCGCGAGTCCCGCGGAAAGGTCGGTCGAAGCGAGCGCCTCCGCGAAGCAGCTGTGCGCGTATCCCGGCCAGCCTTCGTTGGATAGCGATTCCGCGACGGGTCTCGCTTCGCGAACAAGGCTCGCCGCGGTCGCCGCATCGCCCGCTTTTTCGAGCGCATTTGAAATTTGTAATATTGTCGTCACGCGATGCGCGGGGTCGATCACGGCGCGCGCCTGTGGAATCGCCGATAATAAGAGTTCAATCCTTTTTTCTTTATTTACGAGCAGTGGACTCTCGGCGATCGTCCGCAGTCCGTAGACCCGAAATTCGGGCAGCTCCATCGTCGCCACGACCGCGCGTGCCTCGTCGAGGTCGCTTTTTGCTAATGTTTCAATCGCGGCCTTTCGTATATAATCATTGCTGAATGGCGTCGAAAAGCCCTTTTGCGCGAGATTTTCGAGCGCGCGCGCCGGATCGAGGCGGGCCAGACATTCGTGTGTGCGCAGGCGCGTGCTTTCGTCGGCCGACGCGAGCCCTTTCGCGAGATACGGTTCGAGGACGCGGCCGGCTAATTGTAGTTCGACGTCGCGTGAAACGACTCGTTGTTCGGGCAGCGTCTCGGGCGGCTCGCTCTCGCGGGCAATCGTAATTTTATACGTTTGTTTTGTTAAATCTAACACTTCCCCGTGAAATCGGAATCCGGAGCGTTTTACAAATAAAAACGGCGCCCCTTCGTCGACGCGGGGGAGTTTGAATTCGCCGCTCGCGTCCGTGCTTCGCGCGCCCGGATTATTTGCATCGCGCGGATCCGGATTTCTACCGAAATTGGCCGGCACGCGCGGATAATCAAAGTCTCCCGATGTATACACTTCCGCACCTGCGACGGGTTTTCCCTGGCGATCGACGACGCGCCCGGAGATCGACAGGATTCTGTCGAGGACGATTTTGACGGGTTCCGCGGTTTTGTCATGAACGGTCATCCATGGCGTGACGATCGTTATGAAGCCGTCGGCCTCGACTGTAAAATTATAATAACCGCCGACCGCGAGCGATTTCGGCGTCTCGAAGCGCCCGCTCTTGTCGCGGGTCCAGCGTTCCGAATCGTCGAATTGTTGAATTCGCGACTGCCAGTTCCCGCGACTCTTTTCTTCCAGCCGGGAAACGTTGACATTCGCGTATTCGACGGGTTTTCCCGTCCGATCGACGACAAAACAGCTCCGCGAAACGAGCGCCGGCGCGGTGGCGGTTTGAGCCTCGACGTGGGCCGCAAGGATTGCGAATGCGAGCGTAATCAAAATGCGCATGGGACGATTCTAGCAGTTTGACGGAAAATTGGTATTTCGATTGTGCGGAATGCTAAAAATGAGGACGGAGAATCTCACGGCAGAGTAATATTTACTTCCACGTCCGCCTCGGGGGCAATGTCGGCGGACGCGACACCCTCGAGCGTTCCCGCATCGGGCATCGGCGCGAGATCGTTAAAGTTATAGACGGAGGCGCGAACTTTATTGTCCGCGGACGCAAAGAAATGCACGCGGCCGGGGCGGAGCGGCGAATAACTAAAGTTACCGTCGTTGTCGGTGGTCACGACCTCCTCGGTTTTCCACGTTTCGTCTTTATAACAAATCCGGACGGGAACAACGCGATGGGGGATTTCCCAGCGATCGTTAACTTTCCGTGGACGCGGGCCGCGCGGCGCGCTTTCAGTTCGACCGGCGCATCGACGCCGGACACAATTACAATATTTGTCGGCTGGAGTTCGAAGCTCGGCGACGAGCCTCTCAATTGGTATGTTCCCTCGGGGATGTCAAGAAATTCAAAGGAGCCGTCCACGTCGCAATCGATCGACCACTTCAGTTTGATTCTATCAAATAACCAGCGCGTACAAGTCATTCGCGTTCCGGCGGCGGGTTGGCCGTCCGTAGAGCGAAGGAATCCGTGGAAATCCGCGTTTTTTTGTATTATTACTGGAATCGTCGGAGGCGGATCGTCTGGTGAGCCCTGGAGGAACGGTTCTGACCAACCGAGGCGATTGCATTCATATAAATTAACAGCGACCGCGCGCAACGGCGCGTCTCGCGGACACTCTAATTCCAGCGATGTGCCGTGGGGAAACGACCAATTGCATTCAACCTTAAATAAAAACTCGCTGAAATGATTTCGTTTCATTTGCAGAGGCATGTCGGGCTGGGGTGGCGGATCGTTAGTTCCATGTTCTCGAATGAATGCGAACCCCGATTCTATTGGGTCGCGCCACGGATGTAATCGATACTTTAGTTTATATGGTTTGTTATTATTCCTTTTGGACGAAGTGTCAAATTTCAATTCTACTTCAGACGCTCGGGCGAGGTGAAACTCATGATTCAGTGGAAATTGATTTGCTTCCCAAGTTTTCGATTTGTAATGCGTTCCGCGAACTCTCAGAGCGAGATTTGGCGTCGCCGTGAGTCCGGGAATCACGAAACGGCCGTTTGGATCTGTAAAAAAATGCCAGCGCACAAAATGTCGATCCGTAATCATCTGTTCGACGAATGCCCCCGGAATCGCCTTGCCACTTTCGTCCACGACAATTCCGCAAAATTTGACTTCGTTCGGAAGGATGATATCGGCGCGAATGATCTGTTCAGGTTCGATCCGAACGTGTTTTACTACAGTTGAAAATCCGGGCTTTTCCAATATTAAGTCCACCTCATGTGCGGACTCCATGTCTGCAAATTCATAGTCGCCGATTTTATTCGAATTCGATATGCCGAATTCGCGCCCGAGAAGACCGGCCCATTTGGCATCCTGATCGTCCAATGTTAATTTTTCCAAGCTTGTATCATATGCGTGAATCGTCACGTCTTCAATCGCGTGTCCGTTCTCCGATGTGACGGTGCCGATCAGTTTCGAGGGTTTATATAATGTAATGGATCCGAGGTCGGAAGCTATTAATGATCGTGGCAATTCTAGAATTCGTGTTTGTACAAAGGAATTTGCGAAAACTCGAATCAAGCGACCCGGATCTCCCGGACTTTCGGCGATCTTGAATCGACCATTTGCGTCGGTCATGGTGTCAGGACGGTGATCCTCGCCTTGCAACTCAACAAATGCAGCAGGAACCGCCATGCCGTGCGAATCGACGACGCGTCCGGATATGTATATTACGTTAACGTCATCAGGTGACGATGCGGCATTATCGTTTTCGTCCGCCGGGGTGCGACGCGTCCCGTCGCCGGCGCGTCTGCCATCGTCGGCGGATGTCGATGGACGCGACTTCTCCGTGGACGCGGGTCGCGTCGTCGATATTGATATCGATTGGTCGGTGGCCGCGCCCGGAATGGTAAAATAAACGAGCGCCGCACCCAGTGCGATTAATAATATGAAAAATGCTCGGCTTCGTACGCGCATTTCTATGTCAGGGCAATGTAATATTTACTTCCACGTCGGCTTCCGCCGCGATGTTTGCGGTGGCGTTTCCGGCGATCGTGTTTTCGTCGGGTTTCGGGGCGAGGTCGGCGAAGGAGTAGTACGACGAACGGGGCGGCTTGTTGACGCCGGCGAAAAGGTGAATTCGGCCGGGTTGCACAGGTCCAAAACTAAATTTGCCTTCATTGTCCGTGGCTGCGACGCCATCGGTTGTCCAATCGACGTCTTTATGACAGATACGGATCGCAATCATGCGACCGGGCGCTGCGCCGCCGATCATTAATGTGCCATGGATGCGCGCGAGCGGGCGCGCGTGCAATTCGACGTGGACGTCTTCGTCGACTCGGGTAATTGTAACCGTCGCAGGCTCGAAGTGAATGGTGGGCGACTTTGCAGAAAGTTTATAAGTGCCGCGGTTGAGATTCTTAAATATATAATTATTGCTCCCGGCATCGGGGCGCGCAGGCGTCTCGAAGTTATTTATATCGATGGACTGAAGAGTTACGAGAGCGTCCATTGTCGGTTTGCCATTCATATCGTTGATGCCCACCCGCAACGTCGCTCCCGGAGAATCTCGAAATACTGGAATCAAGGGCGGCGTTGCGCCGGCGCGTGGAATATCAAAGGGGGCGCTGGCGCCGTAGCCCTCGAAATATGAGACGACCGCTCGCCATTTCTTATGCTTTGCCGTAGCGCCCGATTCTATCCATTCATCGCCGGGCAACGATTGTAGCGATTCGACCGCGACGTCGACAAAATTGTTATCAATGGTTTTGTAACGCCCCCAAGGCACGTCCGTCATCGGAGAACCGTCGTCGGGGACCGGCAGGAGCCAGATCGAGACGTCGTGGTCGTCGATGCCTCCGAATGGAAATTCGGCGTCCGTCGAGCCGCTTCCACCGGCTAGCATTAATTGTAATCGAACCATCGGCGCGTGCGGCAGAACGACAATCTTGCTTTCCCGGATCGCGGGCGCGTCCATCGTGCGGCACAGGTGGCCAAATGCATCAAATCGGAGTTTCACCCGGTCGCGGGCCGAGAATCCATGAATTTCAAAATGTCCGTCGTCACCGGCGTAGAGCGAGTTGTGGGTTATGTCATCTGTATTATATACTCCGAATGTAAGTAATTCGATGTGCCCGCGGTGGATTGGCGTTCCCGTTTCATCGACGATGATTCCAACAATTGGCGATTCCGTTGGAATATTTATCTCGAACTGGCGATCGGTTTCGGGCGTTATCGTCAATTGCGTTAAAGTTGTTGCATACCCGGATTTGGATATTACAGCATCCACGTCGCCCGCGGAAAGGTTTCTAAACGTCGTTTCGCCTGAAGTGTTGGTTGTTTTCGATGCGCGAATTCGCGGGGGACCGGAAAAGGAAGCTCCGCCGGAAATATAGCCCTCGTTATAACGGAACATCGATGGCGACAAGTCGCCCGCGCGAAACGTGACAATTGCATTTGAAACCGGCGCGCCCGATCCGTCCAAAACTCGAATAGTAGTAGTCGATGTCTTATAGAGTATGACGTCGCCGACATCCGTTGAGTTCGTAATTCTGGGAATTCCGGAATAGTAACTATGACAATAACCAGCCGCGGAAACGTCAAGGCCGGCGCCGTCCTTAAAGTCCCAGCGCGTTCCCGTGACAAAGAATTTACCGAGAGTATCCGTGATCCCGCTTGGCTCGCCGTCGATGCAATATTGAATCTTTGCACCGGCGACAGGAGTTCCCTTTGAATCGACGATTCGACCGGATAATAATACTTCGTGTTTGTGGACTATTCCAGGCGTGCAAATGGAGATCGGATCGGGGTTGGCTGCGGCGCGGTTCGAAGTCGGCTGTGACGCGGTTGAACCATCGTGAGCAACCGCCGCGGCCAATCCTATTGTATTATTTAAAAGTGCTGGGCGCGAACTCGAATCGAAAACTGAATTGTTATCGCCGGATCGAATAAATAAATAACTGATCACCGCCGCGCCCGCGATGATGAATGACAGAATGATACTGATTTTCCGCGGGTTCATTCTGGAGTGCGATCAGGGAAGCGTAATATTTACTTCGACGTCGGCCTCCGCCGCGATGTTTGCGGTGGCGTTTCCGGCGATGGTGTTTTCGTCGGGTTTCGGTGCGAGATCGGCGAAGGAGTAGTACGACGAACGGGGCGGTTTGTTGACGCCGGCGAAAAAGTGAATTTGGCCGGGTTGTAACGGGCCATACCTAAAAGTGCCGTCGTTGTCGGTGATGCAGACGGCATCGGTGCGCCAGTGCGGGTCGTTGTAACAAATCCGGACAGGGATCGCACGGCCGGGAGGTTTGCCGGAAATGGTTAATTGTCCGTGCACGCGCGCCGCGCGGCGGGCGTGGAGTTGGATTGGCGCGTCGACGCCGGCGACAATATTTATTTTCTCGGGAACGATTTCGAACTCCGGCGACGATCCCGTGAATTCGTAAGTACCTTCGGGAAGATTATCAATTCTAAATGTTCCATCGGCGGCGCAGTTTGCCAAGCCGTCAATCTTAATTTCATCAAATAACCGGCGCGTAAACTTCACATGAGCATCCACCGCAGGTTTTCCATCCGTTGCGAAAACCACGCCACGCACTGTTGTTTTTCTTTCCATCTTTAAAGGAATGGTTGGCGGTGCTTCGCCGGGCGACGTTGGATCGAATGGCTCAGTCCAGCCGATGTCGTAATCATTAAATTGCACGACTGCGCGCCATTTTGTCGATGGTGTTCGTTCCAATTCCATCCATCCTCCATCAGGTGTCGGCTGCAATCTGTCAAGTGTCATCGTGCGACTGCCGTCGCCTCGTTCGTAGTAGTACATGTAGTGACTTGTGTGCGGAATGCCGGTGGCAGGCACGCGCAGGAGGTCTACAAAAGTTGGGTTGATCTGCGGAATTGTATTGGAAGGAGATTCGACTTGGAAATTCACAGTCGCGGCCCGTATTAATATAAATTTATGATCGCTCGGTATTTGTGACGGGTGCCAGACCTTCGATTCAAATCCAAACCTTCTGATACGTAGCGTGATTTCGGGCTTTCCCGTAAGCCCCTCAAATTGAAAGGATGCGGAATCTATAGGCCAAACTATATTATTCACGACATGTTCACCGCCGCCGAGAATCTTAACTTCTGCGCCTTGTACTTCCTCTCCATGTTCATCGACGACGAGTCCGTCAAATATGACCTCTTTTTCTATTACAATATCGACCCGCGACGCCTGCTCCGGATCGACTTGAATGTTTTTGACGGCGGACGCAAATCCCTTCTTCGAAACTACTATTTCGATATCCTCGTTAGACGCTGGTTCCATAATATCAAATTCTCCCACCGTGTTCGAACTAGCCAGAGGGACGAATATCGGGCGTGGACGATATTCGGATTTAATTAGTTTAGCTAAGCCGCCTGGAGCGACTCTAATTTCCGCGCCGCCAACAGGCTCGCCGGTCTCTGATATGATTTTACCGGTTATAGGCGCTGGTTTATATATTACAAAATCGCCGAGGTCAGCGGATTTACGTGGTGCCGGGATATTACCAATCCTTGTCCAGGCAAATCCCGTCGCCCCGATTTCCATGTTAAATAACTCAAATGTTTGAATTTTCGGCGTGGCGAAGCGACCGTCGACTCCCGTCGCGCAAGCGACCGACTCTCCGCGGCTTTCAATATCAACAGACGCATCCGCGATCGGAGCACCCTGCGAATCCAGGATGCGGCCGGATAAACAAATTGTATCGCTATCGTCTGCTTCTTCCCGATGAGTTGTTAATTCCCACGCCCTCCGACTCCCGGTCTCCGCCGCCCCGCCATTATCATGAGCCACCGCCTCCGGCCGCGACTCCTTCGCATTATTTACAAAAACCCCCGCGTCCGTCACTCCATCCCCGCGCCTATCTCGCGCGACAAAATATAGAATACAAGCCGCGATCGCGGTCAGCGCAAGAACGACTGCAATCGCGCGGGCCATGCTTCCATTGACGCGGCCCGCGCGCATTCGATTGACTATTTATTGATTATGAACGTTCCGCCGTCGCTGCTCATGATTTGAACGCCGCCGCCGAAGTCGTTGAGGTCCATGCCGCTGAATTCGACGTTGCCGCCGCCCCAATCCATATAATCGCCGCCGTCCCAGTCCCAGCCGCCCTCCCATTCGTTATCGTTATTATTATTGAAAGCCTGCAGCATGGTCGCGACGTCGGCGTTGTTCGCGGCGCCGCCCGGTTGGCCGTTCGCGTCCGCGGGAGTTCCGCCGGGAGTCGCGCCGGGATTGGCGGCCGGTTCGCGTTTCTTACATTCAAAAGTAATTGTCGTCGTCGATCCGTCGCCGGGGAGCGTCACGGCCTGCGGGTCGCACGTGTAGCCGCCCTGCGGCTGGAATCGTATAATCACAGGTCCGGGTCGCAGACTTTGCAATTTTGACGATCCGCGTCCGAGCCATGCCGACGATCGCTTCGCGAGCGGATCGGAACCGGGCGACGCGACAACGGTAACATTACCATTCACGGGTTTGCCGTCGGCGGTCTTTGCCGTGACGACGAGCGGCGCCGCAAGCGGAATACGCAACTGCGGAACTGGATACTTCTCTTTCGGCCCGACGGTAAAACCGGCGCTCGCGATCGTCGCATAGCGATGTTGATAATCGTTCACGACGACGCGGTACATTCCCGCGACGACCTCCGGAAACGCGTAACTTCCGTCGGCTTTTGTTAATTGTTCGGGGGCCTCGTACCAATCGTAGCTTCCATCGTTTTCGGCGCGCTTCACGCGCTTGCGCTCGAGTTTCACGCGCAACGCGAGCGGCTGTCCCGACGGATCGGTAATCGATCCCTCGATGCCGCCCGAAACGAGATCAAAGTTAATTTCGCGATTCTCGCCCTCGGCGATGCTTACTTTGCGATTTTCATTAAATCCGTCGCCGTTCATTTGTAAGTTATAGTCGCCGCTTTTATTCATTTTAAACGAAAACTTCCCGTCGGCGCCGCTCATGTCGCTGCGCCAGTCGCCGCCGCGATCGCTATAAATGCTGACGGAAAGTCCCGGGCGCGGTTCGCCGTTTACTGTAATCGTACCTTTGACAAATGCATAACGCGGCGCGGCGAGATCGATGTCGAGCGTGGCCGCGCCCTCGGGCGGCACGTCGACGACCCATTGCCACGTTTTTTGTATTTCCTGATCCCACTCCGGATGTTCCATTTCGTTTTGAAAATTACGAAGCGCCGCGTCGTCGACGTCGACGGCGCGCTTCGGCACGATCGCGACGCGGCCGGACGGCACCGGACTCATCATATAATTAGAATCCGCGCCCGTGCTCGCGACGCCGATCTGGTTCCATTGCTGATAATTTTCGTAATTGTGAATACTATAAAAAGCGAGCGTCACGGGCTCGACGGGCGCCGCGCCGCCGACGGTAATGCGGCCTTTGATGGCCGACGGTTTCATCGCTACAATTTCAATTCCCGACGTCTTTTCGCCTGCGCGGATTTCGGCCTTCGCCTCCTGCGTAACCCAGTCTGTCGAGCGAAGCGCCAGTTGCGTCGTGCCCGCGGAAAGGCCCGCGAAACTAAATGTTCCGTCCTCTTTCGTCGTCGTGACTTTTAACGTATTGCGATTTTTAGCATTGATCGCCTCGACGCGCACGCCGGCGACCGGCGTCGTGTCGGATTTTACAACTTTTCCTTCGAGCGTGCCCGCCGGCTCGAGCGTAACGGTTACTTCGCGCGCGTCGGTTTGATTCTGAGCAATTTCAAAATCGGCGCTCGTGCCCGTCGTGCCCGCGATCGTTGTCGCGACCGCGCGAACCGTGCCTTTGATATCGGTCGTCACTTTCCAAATATTCGGCTGGACGACTTCGCGCTGCGATTTTTGGATGTCGCCCCAACTGTTCCATCGGTTGTTGTTGCGGCGCATTTCGAATCGCAAACTTTGGATTTTCTCTCCAGGCGCGCCGCCCTGTTCCTCGACTTTAACGATAAATTGCGGCGCTTTTCTTAATGTATATTTTTCGTCGGCGGGCAGGTGCGTGCCGTTCTGCCAGAGTTGCGTGTAGCCGAGCTTCGTGATTCTTAAATTTAACGATCGGCGGTTGCGGTCGAGGCCGTGGACGGTGAAGTTGCCGGTCGCGTCGGAGTCGATCGGCTTGCGCCAGAACGCGCGCTTCGAATCGTAGGTTCCCGCGAACACCTGCGCCTTCGGGACGGCGCTCGCGTGCTCGTCGACGATGTGGCCCGAAAGCGGCTCTTCGGGCATCAGTGTAAAATCGATCGAATTGTTACGTTCGCTCGCCAATTGAACGCCGGGGCGGACGCCGTCTGCGTAACCGGCCGCCTGCACGCCAATGGTTATTTTCCCTTGCGGCAATTGTGCAATCGAATACGCGCCATCGGCGCCCGTCGTCGCGAGCGGTTTGTAGTTTCCCGTCGATTCCTCGGATTCATCCGCGTTTTCGTCGACCGGCGGCGGCACGGTCATAACGAATACCTGCGCGTTCGCGACGGGCGAACCGTCGCGATTCATAACTTTTCCGCGCGCGGCGACGGATGTATATAAATAAATCACGCCGACGTCGACGTCGGAGAGCCACGCCGGAATTTCCGAAACGTAGGAAGTGCTGTAACCGGTCGCTTTCGCTTCGAGACGCCAACCCCAGCCGAGCCGGTCGGGCAGACCGACCGCAAATCGCCCGTCGGCGCCGGTCGACGTTTTTGTAGTAAGACTTCCCGTCGGACCGTACAGGCGCATCGCGGTAACTTCCGCGCCGTTGACCGGCTTGCGCGCGCCGTCGAGGACGATGCCGTGGAAAACTAACGATGCGGTCGACAAATCGGCGGTGGGTTGGGATTCGGCCGTCGGCGAACTCGCGGCTTTCTCGCCGGTCTCTTCCGAGCGGTCGCGCGCGTTGCGCGCGGCGACCGTTTCAACATTTGCAATCCCGTTCGCCGGTTTGGCGGCGACGCCGCGCGAAGTCGTCTCCTCTCGATTCTGGGCGCTTCCCGAATCCGTAAAAAGGGCCGCCGCCGCGGCGGCGATAATAACAACTACGATAATAAGAATCGTGAGCGCGCGACCCATCGGGATGCTCCGGTTGAGGGGGACTTTACTGTACGTCGAATCGACGGATTTCGTTACAAAATGTTTGTCAAAAAACTGTGACGGTTCGGGGGCGACGAAAGCTCGGACGGCGCGGACGAAGGTGGTTACCGCGCAACGAGTTTCGCGCGAACGGTGTCGGTGCCGGGGACGTCGACGTCGAGTTCGTCGGCGGGCCGTCCGGGGAGCGTCAATCGCACGCGATAATGTCCCGGCGCGACGCGGTGCGGAAAGGACTGATTCGATAATAAACCTTCGAAAGTCGCGACCGCGACGCCGTTCGATGCTACAAATTCGAGCAGCGCGCCGGCGCGCGTTTTATACTGTTCTTCGGAACCGGCGAGGTCCTGTCCGGGCAGGAGTGGACACTCCAGATCGATTTGTAACAATGCGCATTCTACAAATACAATATGAACTTCTCGATCTGTATCTTTTTCGCCGATCTCGATCGGAATCGCTTCCGCCGGCGACAGACTGACGCGATGATCGCCGACGGGCGCGGAGTCGGCTGAAATGTAATATTTGCCGGGATGGACCCCTTCGATGACAAAGGATCCGTCGTGTTGCACGTGCGCATACGCCCACGCGCCGCCGGTCGCCGAACTCGCGGGCGCGAGATCGATCCATAGCGTGTTCGGATTGGCGCCTTGCGGGAGCCGCGTCGTTCCGCGGATCACGGCGCCGCGAACGAGACGCGCCTCGATCGGGCGATCTCCGTCCGGCCCGCCGATTTGTATATTATCAATCGTCGCGGAACGGCAGCCGCGCGCTTCGATTTGTAGTTTATAAATGCCGTCTGGAACGTGATGAACGACGAATTCGCCGATGCCGGTTCTTACAATCGGGAAATTGCCCGTGCCGCCGTCGAGCGTTCCCCAATAAGATAGTATGGGCTCGGAGGTTTTTTGGTCCAGAACGCGACCATGGACGGTGGAGCCCCGAATATTACATTTCTCCGGAAGTTGGATCTCGAGCGGCGGTTCGTTCTCCGAGACGTCCGCGTAATCTAAACTTACAGATTCGACCGATTGCCGATTCGACCACCATAGTGCGTGGACAAAGTAGGGGCCCGGCGGCAGATCGAACGCGGCGAAACTCCCGTCGGAGCGCGTGCGCGTCAAACTGTAAAGAGCCGGCTCGGCGCGCCCGTCGGGAGTTGTATAAACAGCTTCGTGTGCCGTCGCCTGCACGCGCGCGAGTCCATTGTTATGGACCGAAATCTGAACGTCGCACGCGGGAGTTCCGTCGGCGTGAAAAGCGCGCCCGGCGAGCCGCCGCCCTTTCGATAGAACGACGCGATCTGTAAAACGATTCGGTCCGGACTCGTTTTTAGTAAATTTAACGGTGAGGCGCGGCGCGTAGCCGGGCGCGCGGATCAGTAAAGTTCCGTTGCCGGGAAAGGGGTGCCCCCCGGCGAGCGCATAATGAATATGTCCGGCGCGATCGCCGACCGCCGATGGGTATCCCCACGAACTGTCGCTTGGAAAAACCGTCGCCCACGCGCCGGGGACGGCGGCGCCCCGTTCGTCGAGAATTTCCAAATCGAACTCGGCGTCGGCGGCGATCACGAGCGGCGGCGCGTCGACGGTCCCGCCCGCCTTGGGTTGAACGTTAACATATGCGAACGGGAGATTGAAATTGTCGGGAAACGCATGCACTGCGACTTCTTGGGCCGCTTCATTGGCCGATACTTTTGCGGATTCTTTACTTTTGGCCGCGACGCGCGGAAGTGTATAAAAACCGTTTTCGTCGCTGCGGACGATCGCGCCGGGAATCGAACGAAAAAATAATTTAAAACGCGACCATTGGACGTGGAGCGGCGCGACGAGCATTCCGGCGACGGGCGCGCCGCCGCCCGATATTACTTTTCCGCGCACGGCGCCCGCGCGCGGGAGCCGCAGTTCCAATGTAAACGATTCGTTTTGATATAAAAGCGGCGCGTCGGCCGCCGCCGGCGCGCGCCCTTCGACGAACGCGCCGACGCAGCCGACGAACGGTTCGCGGTCCATCGTATTGGCATAAATCGACGCGTGCACGCCGCGCGACGGAACGCGATCGAGCGAAAAATCGCCCGTTTCGTTTGTTTTCGTCTCGGCGACGCGGATGCCATTCAACGGAAATTGCATATTTACATTCGGCCCGCGCCCGACTTCGCTCATTCCGAGATAACTGTGCAAAGCGACGAGCGCTCCCGGAATCGGCTTTCCCGTTTCGTCCTCCACGACGCGGCCGCGGATGCGCGCGCCGCGCGATAAGTAAATATCAAATTCCTCGTCGGCGGCGCCATTCGCCGGATAGTAACGTCGGTTTTCGCGGTTCGAATCTTCGATCAACAACGGCGCGAAGTCTTTTGCGTTTACTTCGAACCAGAACGGCGCCGAAGTCGCGTCGTACCACGCGGCAACCGACGGCACGTCGCCGATTTGATAACTACCATTCGCGGAGGAGACGGCCCGCCGTTCGCATTGCGTCGCGCCGAGCAGGCCCCGCCACGCGATTTGCGCGCCTTCGACGGGGGCGCCGGCGAAGTCGCGCACGCGTCCGCGGATCGCGCGCGAGGGCGCGAGAATGATAAGATTCTCTTCGTTAAGAATCGCCGGCTCGAGAATCCCCGGCGAATAACCGGGGGCCATCGCGACGATCGAAAAGCGCGGCGCGGTGCCGCCGATGCGGAATGCAAAGTTTCCGTCCGCTCCGGTCGCGCGCGAAAACATGAATTTTCGCGGATCTTCGGTATCGGACTCCGCGAACGGCGAAATTGTAAATTCCGGATACGTCGCGACGCGCGCGCCGGCGATCGCGCGGCCCGCGGGGTCGACGACTTTTCCATAAATATACAATTCCGACGCGTCGGGGGCCTGCGCGCGCGATGCCGGCGATGGCGGCGTTTCTTCGCCCCGTTTGTCCGTTGCCTCGGCGGAAGCGTTCGGCGTCCGCGACGACGTTCCGATGTGCTCGAGCAGCGACTTTCCGTGGCTCCCGGGCAGTTCGACCCATGCGAGCAATATCAATATTAAGATGGCGACGCCGGCGACGGCCGCGAAACGGCGCGTGTCCCGGTACGGCGACACGCGCGGAGTCTGTTTCGACGATGACGGTGAATCCATGCCTGCGAAGAGCCCGTCGGGAGGCGCGGGCGGTCAAGATACTACAAAACGCGGGCCGCGCGCCGAGGTAACTACTATATTACGATTTTTCGCGCGCGTGGAAGGATGCGTGCGCCGTCTCGCCGGGGCCGGGCGTGGCCGCGGGCAGTTCGAGGAGTTCGCCGCCGCGTTCGTATTGTAACAAAGCCGGCACGTTCGCCGGCAATTCCGTAAATTTAACGATTCCGGCGGCGTCCGCGATCCCGTGGATTTGCGCGCGCCCGAGGGCGTCGGGTCCGGTGAGAATGCATTCGATTTCCGCGCCCGGGTCCGCCGTTACTTCGATCGCCGCCGGTTTGTCGAATTGTACAAATTCGCCCGCCGTTCCTGACGCGAATGGTATCAATAGCGGAATATTGCCCATCGCCGCGAGCACGCGGTCGCCCGGCCGCGCCCAAATTGTAAATTTACCGTTCTCGTCCGCGCGCGCGACGGTGGCAGGCTCGTCGAAGCGCGCGCCGCTGCGATACGCCCAGGCGCGCGGACGCGTCGAACCCTCGACGCGGGCGAGCCGCGCGAGGCGCGGCGGCAGATGAAAAGTAATATTACTATTATGATCGCCCGGCTGAAGCGTCCGGATCACCGGATCGATGCAGCGTTCGAGCGGCGGTCGCGCGAATCGCGCCGTCTGCGCGCATTCGCTTGGAATTAACAATTCGAACCGCAGCGGTCCGGCGGGAAGAACGTTTAATTTTAGGATTCCGTCGTCGGGAAACGCGATCTGCGCGACGCGCATGTTGGGTCCGGTGATCCGCAGCGCGAGTCCGCGCGGCGGCGAAGGCTCTTTCGACTCGACTTTCACCTGCGTTTGCGCCGCTTGCGAAAGTGGAAGTTCGACGGTTTTTCCTTCGACCGGCAGCGGGCAGGATAGTTCCATTCGCCGGGGGAGATACCCGGGCGCGATCGCTACAAATTGGTGGTCGCCTTCGGGAATGCCGTCGAATCGGAATGTAAACGATCGGTCCGGGCCGGTTTGCGCGGTTCGAAACCAGACGCCCGAACTGTAAAGATTCACGGCGACGAACGCGGACGGCGGCGGATCGGCGTCGAATTGTACGGAACCGGAAACGGCGTGCGCGTTTGCCGTTTTGGGGGCCGCTCCACGGCCCGCCGGACTTGTGTATATTTCACCGAGAACCGCGCCGTTCTGTAATATAAATAAATCGCGCCTCCGTTCGCTCGGCGCGAACGACGCCGCCGGATCGTCGACGCGGCGCCAGCCGTCGAGGTTTTCGCCGGACGCGGCGTCGGGTCCCGCGGAGAACGCGATCGTCGATGTCGCGTCCGAAACCGCGGCGGCGCGGTCGGTTTTTGTAATATTCTCGTTTTCGCGTTTCGGTAATATAATAATTCCCGCCGCCGACGCGAAACCGGGCAGACCCTCGCCCGCGTCGTCGATTTGTACAGTTCCGAGATCGCCGCGCGATTCCGGCGGCGAAACGACCATCGCGAGCGGTCCGCGCGGCGAGAGCCCGGAAACGTTAAAATATCCATTCCGGTTTGATTTCGCGGCGCGTCCGCCGGCGGCCGCCGTCGCGCCCTCGACGGGCGCGCCCGACGCGTCGCGCACGAATCCGCAATAGGCGCGCGCCGCCGCCGCGGGGAGTTCGTTAATATTACAATTATCGGCGGGAAAACCTTCGAGCGCGATCAATGGATGAAATCGCGTCGACACGCGCTCGTCGGCTTCGAGAAACTCCTCGACGCGTTCGCGAATCTTCGATTCTTGTATTCGTTTCGACAGCGATCGCGCCGCCGCGCCCACCGCGAGCAGCATGCCGCACATGATTAACAATCGGGTCCACGGCTTGAAATCGCCGATCGGCAGGCGCCATTTGAGAAATCTTACAGATGGTTCGTCAAAGGGCGTCGGGCGCATGATTGTTATGCATTGGGCGGGCGGAATTGCCGTGCGAGCGCGAGCGACTGCCGGCCGTAGTGCGAGCCCGCGCCGTCCGCGCCGTAAAGCACGCGCGGTTCCTGGCTACATCGGAAAAAACGGAGGCGGAAAAACACCTGCCCGTCGTCGACGAGGAAAGGCACGTCGTGCGGGCGCACCTCCAGAATGGCGGGCGTCCCTCGCGGATCCTCGTCCCCACAGCCAAATCCGGGGTCGAAAAAGCCCGCGTAATTCGTGCGCAGTTCGCCGACGCCGACGTCGATCGGGAGCATTTCGGCGGCGTAACCGGGGGGAACGCGCAGCCGCTCCTTCGAAGAGAAAATATAAAACTGCTCGGGTTCAACGATGAGCGAGCCCTGTTTTGCAAACACGGGATCCCAAAATTCGTTCGGGTCGTGCGCCAAGTCGCGCGAGAGATCGACGACATCTGTATAATGCCGCGCGCGATAACCGACGGGGCCCGCGCCCGAGAGTTGCAAACGAAACGCGATGCCGCCGTCGCCGTCGAACAGCAGATTATTAGCATCGATCGGCGCGCCGTTTTCTGTAAACGCGAGCGTTTCGCGCGCCGCGAGTTCGCGGAGTTCCCCGTCGGACAATGCACAATTTCCGCGGAAAAAACGCTGCTGCGTCAGCCGGTCGCCCGTGCGCACGCGCACGGGAAACGACCTCGGCGCGACTTCGATGTAAAGCGGGCCGCGATAACCGGCCGGCACGTCGTCGAATCTTGCATTTCGATCGAGCAGCACTCTTGTAAACAAATCGAGCCGTCCCGTCGTTGACTTGGGATTGCTGCGCGCGGAGACGTCCGGCGGCAAATTGAATTCTTCCAAAAGTAATATTAAGTATATGCCGCCGGGTTCGAGCACGGCGCCGCGCGAAAGATGGAGCGCTTCGATGGCGAGTTCGGAGCAACGCTGGGCGACTGTTTTGTTTTCCGGCAGAAATCCCGCGCGCACGCGGTGTCCGATCGCGCCAAGTCGAAGGTCGACCGAGGCGGGTTGGATCTGCGCGATTTCGTAGGGGACGGACGAACGCAAGTGCTCGCCCTCAAACAGCGCGCGCAATTCGAAGTCGACGAGGATGCCGTTCTTTTTCGGAGGTGCTGACATGCGGAGCGGAGTTTGACGCAAGCGAGGCCAATAAGAAACCAAACGAATCGACCGTCGAAAGGCGCCGGCCGCTTTGTAAACTCGCGGGTTTCAAATCCGCGCACCGGTCGGCCGAAGTCCGCGCCGTTCCGTTGCGCCGAACGAACATCATCAATGAAAATTCACGAATACCAAGCAAAAGAATTGTTAAAACGCATGGGCGTGCCCGTGCCCGACGGAGTTGTTGCAACGTCGCCCGAGGCGTGCGGCAAAGCTTATGAACAACTGGGTTCGCCCGTCGCCGTCGTCAAGGCGCAGATCCACGCGGGCGGGCGCGGCAAGGCCGGCGGCGTTAAATTGGTTAAATCCGCGGCCGAGGCGCGCGCGGCCGGGGAGTCGATCCTCGGTAAGTCGCTCGTGACGCACCAGACCGGCCCGGAGGGACGAATTGTTAAGACATGCTGGGTCGAAAAAGGCAGCGCGATCGATAAAGAATTTTATTTTGGCATCGCGCTCGACCGGCGACTCGGGTTGCCCGTCGTGATGGCGTCCTCGGAGGGCGGCATGGAAATCGAGGAAGTGGCGGCGAATCATCCGGAAAAGATATTAAGAGAAGCGTTCGAGCCGTCGGCCGGATTGTGGGCGTTTCAAGCGCGCCGGCTCGCCTACGGCGTCGGCATTCCGGGTGATTTGGTTAACAAGGCCGTGAAATTGTTACAATCGCTCGCGAAAGCGTATGTCGAGCTCGATTGTTCGATCGCGGAGATCAATCCGCTCGTGACTACAAAAGACGGCCAGGTGCTCGCGCTCGACGCTAAGATTAATTTCGACTCGAACGGACTTTACCGCCATCCCGAACTCGCGGCGTATCGCGATCTTAACGAAGAGGATCCGAAGGAGATCGAAGCGTCGAAATTCGATTTATCGTATATCGCGCTCGACGGCAACATCGGTTGTATGGTGAACGGAGCCGGACTCGCGATGGCGACGATGGATACGATACAATTGCACGGCGGGCGGCCCGCCAATTTTCTCGACGTCGGCGGCGGCACGACGCGCGAGAAAGTCGCGGCGGCGTTCAAAATATTAGTCTCCGATCCGCACGTGAAGGGAATCTTAGTTAACATCTTCGGCGGCATCGCCAAGTGCGACATGATCGCCGAAGGCGTCGTCGCGGCGGCGCGCGAGATACAATTGCGCGTGCCGCTCGTCGTCCGCCTCGAGGGGACGAACGTCGAGCGCGGCCGCGAAATATTAGCAACCAGCGGACTTCCGATCACGTCCGCGGCCTCGCTCAACGAAGCCGCCGAAAAAATCTGTAATCTCATTCAAACGAATAACAAATCCGGGAGCGCCCGCTAAACATGAGCATTTTCGTCAACGGCGACACGCCCGTTCTGTGTCAAGGCATCACCGGCGCCAACGGAACGTTTCATACAGATCAGGCCTGCATTTACGGGACGCGGATGGTGGCCGGAGTGACTCCCGGCAAAGGCGGCACGAAATGGATCGGTCCGCAGAGCAAGGCCGAACTTCCGGTATTTGATACTGTCGAATCCGCGGTGCAAAAAACCGGCGCGAAAGCATCTGTAATTTATGTTCCGGCGGCGTTCGCGGGCGACGCGATCTGCGAAGCGGCGTCCGCGGGAATACAACTGATCGTTTGTATTACGGAAGGCATTCCAATATTGGATATGGTTCGCGTAAAACAAACATTGGCGCGCACCGGCGGACGCTTGATCGGACCGAATTGCCCCGGCGTCATCACGCCGGGCACCGGCGCGCAGCGGCGCGGTTGTAAGATTGGTATCATGCCGGGATATATTCATAAACCCGGGCGCGTCGGCGTCGTTTCGCGCAGCGGAACGTTAACATACGAGGCGGTGTGGCAGCTCACATCGTTAAAGTTGGGCCAGTCGACGTGCGTCGGCATCGGCGGCGATCCGGTGAACGGAACGCAGTTCGTCGACGTGTTGAAAGCGTTTCAAAACGATCCCGCCACCGACGCCGTCGTGATGATTGGTGAAATTGGCGGCAGCATGGAGGAGGAAGCGGCCGAATTCGTCCGGTCGGGACAATTTACAAAACCGGTCGTTGGTTTCATCGCGGGCACCACCGCCCCTCCGGGCAAACGCATGGGACACGCGGGCGCGATCATCGCGGGTGGCAAGGGCACCGCGGCCGAGAAAGTGGCGGCGCTCCGGGCCGCGGGCATCGCCGTCGCTCCAAACCCTTCCGCAATCGGCACGACGATGGAGAAATTGCTCCGCGAACGGGAGATTTACGATCGCGCGGCCAACGGTTGATCGCTGTTTGGATTGAAATTTTCGTCGATTGGGCGCGCGAGCGGCGCGCCCGATTCCTTTCATCGGTATGATGTTTGAACTAGAATTCAGTCGTACCGCCCGTTCCACGTAATATTTACCGAATCCTAGAAGTGGATTCATAAGTCTCTCGAGCTGCGCGCGGCCCTCGTCGTCCATCGCATCGTAGTCTCGTCCTCGGCGACCCTACTGGGTCGCCTGCGGAGAGGCGCCTTTCGCTGAACGACGATTGCACGCGCTCGCTCTTCGAGATACTTATGAAACCACTTCCAAGCACCGCGACCCATTAGGTAGCCAACATGTTCCTTGCTCTCGACAGCGCTTTGCAAATATTAATGATCGTGGGAGTTCTCGTTCTCCTTTTTGGAGCCGGCAGAATTCCGGACACGATGCGAAATCTCGGACGCGGCGTTTCCGAATTTAAGAAAGGACTTCGCGAAAGCGAGGACGACGCGCGCAAGACGGCCGAAGCGAAAAACGAAGAAACGGCGAAAAAATCCTAGACCTCGCGGCGTTCATTTAGTTTGCATTCAAATACGCGATTGCATTCCTAAATTTAACCAAACTACGGACACAACCGCAAAGACATGGGGCCATGGAACGGCGCTTACGTAAATGGTACTGGCGGTGACGCGCGCGCGGGTGGATTATTGTTATGTGGCGGCCGCAGCCGCCGGATGGGAACGGACAAAGCATTATTAACATTGGACGCCGGAGGCGGCGAGACGTTCGCGGGACGCGTGCGCCGCGCGCTTTCGGGTGTCGCCTGCGAGATTCTCCTCAGTGCATCGGATGGCGCTCGCTATGCGTATCTCGATTTGCGTTGCATTCCCGATGCCATTGAAACCTCGGGACCGCTCGGCGGGATGATCGCCGGTTTGGAAGCATTCGCGGCGCGCGAATGGGTGATCGTGTGCGCCTGCGATGTGCCGCTTGTCGAAACATGCACGTTGGAACGGATTTTAATAATCGCCATGGCCAATCCCGACGTCGACGTCGTGATTCCCGTAGGAGAAAAGGGGGCGGAGCCGCTCGTCGCGGCCTATCGACCTCGCGTGGCACGGATCCTGCGAGAGGCTTTGCAAACATCAATTCATCGAATCGTAAATCCGTATCCGCTGGAAACGGCGCGCGGTTCCAAAAACGAGCGCGCGGCGCTTGACGGCGCGAACGTTCGATTTGTAGCGATTGAATCTTTAACGAACGATCCCTCCGAATTTCTTAATATTAATGATCCAGCGAGCCTCGACGTTGCCAGACGGATCCATGCCGAAAAGCGGATCCGCGCTGAGCAGCGGATCCGCGCAGAACAGGGGCGCGTCGCCGGAAGCGGAGGATGCGCGCATGAGCGCGAATTCGCCGCACACTAATCCCGCGATTGTTAAGGATGCGTCCGACGCCGCGCGCGCATCGCGCGAACGCGAACTTCGCGCGCTCGTCGCGCCGATCGCGGAAGAGCTCGAATTGTCGAGCGTCGAGTTGAATCGCGAACTCTCGGGCACGGAACTTTCCAGCACATCGGCAGCGGTATTGGAGATTTCGGCGCACGCCCGCCGTTACCGCGGAAAACGCCTGCGGGCGGCGGTCGTATTGTTAGCAGGCCGCGCGTGCGGATCGTTAACATCCTCGCATGTTAAAATTGCCGCGATCGTCGAAATGATACACATGGCGACGCTCGTCCACGACGACGTCCTCGACCACGCCGACACGCGCCGCCGCGTTCCGACGGTGAATTCGCGTTTCGGTAATAATGTCGCGGTGCTGCTCGGCGACTGGACGTACGCGCGGGCATTCGCATTATCTACAAAACTCGAAGAGCAGGCCTGCTCGCGCATTCTCGCGGAAATCACGGCCACGGTCTGCCGCGGCGAAATCGAACAATCGCGCGCCCGGCTTGATTTTACAATTTCGGAAGATCGTTATATTGAAATGATCGACGCGAAAACGGCGTCGCTCTACGCGGCGTCGGCCGAACTCGGCGCGCTGTACGCGGGCGCGAACGAATCTGTTGTTACAAAAGCCCGCGATTACGGACGCGCGCTCGGACTCGCGTTTCAAATCGTCGACGACTGCCTCGATCTCGACGGCAGCGAGGAAGTCGTCGGCAAATCGCTCGGCACCGACGTTTCGGAAGGTAAAATTACACTTCCGATCATTTACATGATGCGCGATTCGAACGACGCGCAGCGCGCGCGCATCCGCGAGATCTTTACGATTGCAAAACAATTTCAGGACGAAACGAACGGAGAACTCCTGACGCCCGAGGCGCACGCGAAGTCCGCGGCGAACGCGCAAAAGTTGCTGGCGCCCGAATTCCGCCTGCGCGAAGGCCTCGAAGCCTCCTACGCCCTCGCGGATCGTTATATTCATTCCGCGGTCGAAAGTTTACAATCGCTTCCGGCGTGCCCGGCGCGGAATTGTTTGCAATCGATGGCGGAATATATTTTGCATCGGCGTTGGTAATCTTAATTTAACAAAACGAAACCGATGTCAAAGAATTTAGAATCGCCCGCGCCGGCTCCGCAGAGACTCCGACTCGAAGCGTGGACGTGGCCGAAGGCGTTTCTCGCGGTGCTGGCCATTTGTTTCTTTGCATGGGGGCTCGGAACGGGTCTTCGCGCATGGGCGTCGAACGAATGGCATCTCACGACATCGACGATCGTATTTGTGGTATCCGGTTCGCTGGCGGCCGTGAGTTTTTTAGTATTGTCGTGGCGCGCCGTGTTCGAATTCTTTCTATCGATCCGCGTCGGCGTCGCGATCCTCGTGTTTTTTCTGTTAGGTTCGATTTTATCCGTATTGATTCCGCCGCGGGACCCGAATGCGCATCGATATGACGAAAATGGCCGTCGTCTGTCAGCCGATGAACAGGAGACGAAATTCAAGGACGATTTCGCGTGGGCGACCGGATATTTTTTGTATCATGTGACGCATCTCTATGGCATCGGCATGCCGGCGACGAAACTACCGTTCGAAGAGGAGAATTCCGCCGATAGTCCGCTCGAGCCGACGTCGCGTCCGAAAATGAGCAATCCGCTCGAACGCGTCGGTCGCCATTACGGCGAGCGCGTCGCGAAGCAGGAGGAGAGCGGCATGCGCACGGCGTTCAACGGACGCGCGCGCGGCATCGAAATACAAAAGTTTATTTTCGAAAATCGCGGCTTTTTCGACGGTTTTTATGAATTTTCGAGAAAATCGCAATTGAGCGGCACCGACACGGCGAAAGGCGCGTGGGCGAGCGACTGGTTCAGCACGCTGACGGGATTGTTATTTCTAATCGTTCTAACCAATACCTTCCGGCGCGGCATCGCGCGCTCGATCGCGCAGGGTTCGCCCGGTTTCGGATTTATAAGTAAATTACCCGCCGCGCTTTTGTGGGATTTGAAATCGTTATTGACGCCGCGCGACCGCATTGGATTCTTAGTAACGCACCTCGGCGTGATGACGGCGATCACGGGCGGCTTCTGGTTGCGCCTCACGGAGGAGCGCGGCGTTGTTCGGTTATCATTATATCCGCCGATGAGCCCGAACGAGGAGTTCATTCCGAGAGAGTCTTCATCATTTCAGACCTATGATTACAGAAGACTATTCTTCGGCACGCCCGAGCGTCCGTTCGCGGTGAGACTCGATAAGTTTCACGCCGATTATCGCGATAATATTGAAGTAAAGTTCATTCAGGATCCGCCGTCGCGTTCGATGGCGAGTTATAGTCATTTCGAAATCTGGAAAGGGCGGCAGATGCCCTTCGAATATGACGATCAGGGGCGCGGCGAACCCAAAACGGTCGTTCGCGTATTGGAGCATTGGCCGCGCGCGAGCATCGGATTCGATCTCGCGGAACGCACCGAAGGCGAGGACCCGTCGAACGATTTCGAACGGCAGGGGCCGGCGCTCAAGGTTCGTTATGAATATCAAAATAATCAATTCGAGGGATTTCTCGTCGCGAACGGGGATTTTCAATCCGTTTTCGACAAAGTCCCCGGCGCGCGGATTCGTTATGAATCGGCCATCAACGCCGCGGAGCAGGACGCGAAACTCGCGATGCCGTTCGAGGGCGACGCGCTTGGCACGATTCATATATTTACACAAGCGAGCCCGCTGAAACCGGCGGCGACGGTCCCGATTGCAAAGAATGGAACGTTTAAATTTAAGACTTCGAAAGGCGATGCCAGCGTCAAGATCTTGAACGCGCTGCCCGATGCGCGCCTGATCGCCGACCCCGTCTCCAACAAGATGATTCCCGCGCTCGGGAAGACGCCGCTCGAAATGCAGCGTCCGACCGACGGCGGCGTTTTGTTAGAAATCGTCGATTCGCAAAATCGAATGGTAAAGACCGAGTGGTATTACGAAAATGAAGAGGAATCGAACGATCCTGACCACGGCGTTTTCATCGTCGACGGCATGCGCGCGCGCGTCCACGTCACGTGGGATCACTGGCGTTCTCCGGCCGTCCATCGTTATCGAATGGTTTCCGCGCCGGGACTGCCGCTCAAGATTGTTAAAATTGGCGATCGTAATAGTCGCGAAGTGAAAGTCGGCGAAGTTGTAACATTGGACAACGGTCTCGGATTCCTCGTCGGCAAGCGCGCCGATCGTCCGAAGGTCGTGCCCGTGATCGATCAGGTTCAGGGCGATGCGAACAATGGATTATTATTTTTCGACGATTCGCCGCCCGCGGCGCGCATCGAGGTCGACGGACCGGAAGGCAAAAAAGAATTTATGATCGGCGCCGTTGCGTTCGCGGACACGGCCATTTATGCAAATCGAATCGCGATCAGGATTTTTGAAAACGAGTCGGAACTTCCGAAAGAATGGAAATCGAAGCTCGATTTTCTCGAGAAGAATCCCGCGACCGGCGCTTGGGAAATTCAAAACTCCCAGACGATCCGCGTGAACGATTACGCCTTCTATCGTGGTTTTCGATTCTTTCAAACGGATGCGAATAAACAACTTCCCGGCTATTCGGGCGTCGGTGTCGTCTTCGATCCCGGAATCGAGACCGTGATTTATGGAATGTGGGCAATCGTTGCCGGCGTGGCCTACGTCTTTCTGTTGAAACCCTTTATTCGAAAGAGCGTGCAAAAGTGAACTTTTCACCCGACCTGTCGTTCAAATTTCTGGCGTCGAGCGAAGCCTTTGCTGTCGCGGCGGCGGCGCTCGCGCTCGTTTCAGCGTTGATGCATTTCTTGAGCAGCGTGCCCGGCAAGTCGGCGGAGTGGCTGTCGCGATTCGCGTTCGCGGCATTTGTAGGCGGCGTCGTTTCTTCGCTCTGCGGAATCGGATTTCGCTGGAACGAAGTGAATCACTTTCCCGTGCAGACGATGTTCGAGGCCCTCACGACGACCGCGGCCGCGTTATATGTGATGTTCGCGATCATTTATGTCGTCCTCGGATTGTATAAAACCAAGGGTCGGATGCGGGGACTCTCGGATCTATTCTTAACCGTCATCATGGCGGCGGAATTCGCGCTGATTCTTTATACGCATACGCAGGAGAAGGGCGCGCGCATGCTGCCGCCCGCGCTGCAGTCGAAGTGGATGTCGATCCACGTGCCGGCGCTGCTCTGCTCGTACGTCACGATGGGAATCGCGTACGTCGCCTGTTTGTTATTCTTTACATTAAAATTCGCGCGTCAGATTTTCGGCGGAGGCCCCGCGCTTTCGCGCCCGATGACCGCCGCCGGAATTGTCGTGTTCCTCGGATTCGTATTTTTCCTGCCGTTCGCGCAATTTGTAAACGTCGCGGTCTTCTTTCCGGTCCTGGCGATCGGCTGGTTCATGGCGCGCTCGGGAAATCTCGCCGCGCTCGACAGTTGGATCGACGGATTCGATAAATTCTCGTTCGCGATCTTTAGCATCGGTTTTCCGTTCCTGACCGCCGGATTGATGATGGGCGCGTTCTGGGCGCAGGAGGCGTGGGCGCTGTACTGGGGATGGGATTCGAAGGAAACGTCCGCGCTCATTTCGTGGCTCATTTACGTCGTTTATTTACATTTGCGATTCGTCGCCGGCTGGAAAGGCGAACGCGGATTATATGTAATCATGACGGGCGCCGTTTCGATATTGATGTGTTTCCAATTGTTCGGTTATCTGCCCGGCTCGCAGGATTCAATGCACAAATACACCGACGGCATTTCGCGCGAAGGCGCGATGATGTCGGGCAGCCAGAACGACCCCTCGAAGAGCGGCGGCGGCGGCGCGACCGGCGGCGCCGGCCAGGCGCAGAAGTAATCGCCCGCGTTTCGAACGCGTTCGCGCATCAGACGGAATGCGCGAATGGCCGACAAGGAATCGTCGCTTATTCTCCGCCGTCCGGCAGCAATACGAACCATGCGATTTGACGAATCCGATAGATTCGCACCATCGGTGCGCGAACGATTTGCGCTGCTGTCGCCGAGTACGCGCCTTTCGCTCGGACTGTGCGCGATGTTTTTGGTGCAGTTTTTTGTATTTTTAGTTTCGGGGGGAGATCCCGTCGGGCGATTCTTCGGGTTGCGCGTCAATCCGCTCGATTGGTCGGTTCCGTATCGTTTATTTACTTATGCGCTCGTGCATTCGCTCGAGGATCCGAAGCACATCGTGTTGAACGCGCTGACGCTCTATTTCGTCGGCAATCTCCTCGAAGCGGGACGCGGGCCGAAAACAACATTATTAACATTTTGGATCGGCGTCGCCGTCGGCGGCATTTTCTTCGGCGCTTGGGAAATCGCGCGCGGCGCGGGTCTTTCGCCGCTCTACGGCGCGTCCGCGGGCGTGTATGCCGTACTCGTGTCGGCCGCGATCAGTTTTCCCAATGTTACGTTGTTAACGATTCCGCTTTGGATCTTTACCATTATATTTGTAGCGTTGGATTTGTTGCAATTTGCTTTTTCGGCGCGCCTCGGCGGCGACACGGTCGTCGCCTACATCGCGCACATCGGCGGCGCGTCGGCGGGCCTCTTTCTCGGATGGCGAGGCGTTCACGACAGTCCATTTCCGCGTCCGGGTCTTTGGGCACGTTGGAAGGAGGCGCGTCGCGCGGCGCGCGAACGCGCGGAGGACGAGCGAGCCCGCGAGAAAGCTCAGAAACTCGACCGCATCCTCGAGAAAATTCACGAACTGGGTCTCGCAGCGCTCACCGAGGAAGAGAGCCGATTCTTGAAGGCCGGATCGAAGAAGAATTCGCCCGCGGAAGGCTAGAAAAAGGGCGGCTTCGACGGATTGCCGCCTCAAACGCGTACTTTCAGAAGCGCACGACGGCCCGGCGCGAAATTCGTAACAACTGAAACGAATGTTCCGATGCGAATCCCCGCAAAGTAAAATTTGCGGCGGCAACGCTGGATCCAAAACGAACGCATACAGGTTGTCCCCCCCAAACTTTCAATCGAAGAGCCGCAATGTCCATAAGCGCCAAACCAAACGAGTCGACGGTGCGCAGGCTGGCTCAAGCCGGCGCATTATTATCATTAGCGTTGATCCCTGTTTCGATGGTATTCGCGCAGGGTGGCGGACCCGACGCGTTCTGGACCAAATTTATCGCCGAAGTCGAAGTGGGCGATCCGCAAGTCTTAGTATCGCTCGTTCGAAAGTTTCCGACGGACGCGACGTGGGCGCTCGCGCGCCGCGCGCAGGTCTACGGCGTGAATAACAATGCAAAGGAAGCCGAGAGCATCGAAAAATTGATACAAACGTGGAAGGATGCTTATAAGAATAACTTCCTCGACAAGTATTATGACGATCTCCGCAACCTCGACCAGGGGCAGTGGAACGAATGGAATCGCACGCTCGGCCGCTACAACGCGCTGCTTGCGTCCGACCAGAAGCGCCGGGCCAAGGAATTGGACGACGAAAAACTCGACAAATTCGGCGCCGACGCGGCGGAAGTCGCGGGCGTGTTCGAAACCCTCGGCGACAAATATCTTGCGGGCGATTGTTACTATTGGGCCGGGTCGGCATTCGATCCCGATTCGCGCGCGAAGGGTTATGATTTACAAAAATCCGTCGAATATTACGAAAAAACCATACGATTACGCGAGAAACTCGACGATAAAGATTCGTTTTATACGGATCTTTCGACGCTGCTCGAAAAGAACAAAGCCTTACTAAAGAAAGGCGGGCCTCCGAAGCAGCCGGATCCGAAGGAAAAAGATAAGAAACCCGCCGGCGGCAGTCCGACGCCCGGCGGCGGCGAAGTCTTTGCAAAGGGTTCGGCGTGGGTGCCGGCAAATGCAAAATTTCAGGCGGCGCCGCCCGAGGACATCGAGCGTCCGGGTTGGAACACGGATTCTAATTATATCGATTGGCTCCCGCAGACGATCGAAGGCAAACCATCGCCGACCTGTTCGGCGGCCGTGCAGTTTTTCACCGCGTCGAAGGACGCGAAGTTCATTCGCGAAGCGGATTCGAAATATCTGTTCGATCCCGGCGATAAAATTCCGGTCCCGCTCAAACTCGGCCGACCGATGACCTTTGAATTTAAGATTCCGAACGGCGGCGTCGAATACGCGATGACGGCGGCGATCGGCAGCAATCAGGAAGCGTATCATGGAACTGTTATAAATTATTCGTCGAACGAAACGCGCGCGCAGATTCTTTATACATCCGCGGCGTCCCGCCTCGTCGAGCTCGCCGGACAAAAACTCCGGATTTTTGACGATAATTGCGACGGAAAGTTCGGGAGCGATCCCAGCGTGATCGGAACGAAGACGCTGGAAGGCATTCCATATATGGATTCCATACTGTTTCCCGGCGGAAAGCGCGCCATGCCCTGGTCGGGATTCGTAAAATTGGGCGCGAAATGGTATCGATTGAAAGGCGACAGCGAACAACTCGGAGCGAAGTTCCAGGTTCGCGAGCTGGACATCAAAACCGGAACGATCAAGGCGAATTGGAGCGGTCCCGCCGCATTCAAGCCACATTATTTAGTTGTTACAGAAACGTCGGAATTCACCGGGGCGTATTTCGATCTCCTTTCGAACGACAAAGGCGTCGAAGTGCCGGCCGGCGAATATCAATTCGTTTACGGAATGTTTCGAGTCGGCAAGGGACGCAATTTTCAAAAATATGCAATCATAAACGGCGATCCTAACAAAAGAGTGAAGGTCGCCGCGGGCCAGACTGTGACCGTCGAATTCGGCGCGCCGTTCAGTTTTGCCGCGAAGTCACAATTGGACGGAAACGAAATTTCCGTCACCGGCAAGAGTATCGAAATCCAAGGGCAATTCGGCGAACGCTACGTTCGGCTTTCCGATGAAACGCCGCACCCGAAACTCGAATGGCGCAAGCCCGGAGCGAAGGGCGGCACGGTCGCCGGCGAAATGAAACGCGTCGAGTTGAAGAGCGGCCAGGATCCGGTCGATCTGCTTTGGCCAAACGACTTGAAAGTCAAGCGTCCCGACCCGGGGACGATCGAATATCGCCTCATCGAAGAGCACAAATGGCTCGGTCCGATCGCGTCGAAGGAATGGATCAAATCATAATACGTGATATCATATAATTTAATGATGTCGCCGCCGCCGGCGAAGCGCATCGTATCGCGGCAATCGAATTCATAATTTAAGAAAAGCAAAATCTAACATATGCTCGATTTGAAATTTATCCGCGAGAACCCGGAAGCGGTTCGCGCGGGGGCCGCGCGCAAGCGGATCACGATCGATTTGGACGCGTTGCTCGCTTTGGACGCGGAAGCCCGCAAAGTGCAGCGCGAAGCCGACGATTCGCGCGGCGAGCAAAATAAACAATCGAAGGAACTCGGCAAAATGGCGGCGGCGGAACGCCCGACGATGTTGGAACAATTGAAGGCGCTAAAAGAGAAAGTTAAAAATCTCGAGGCGCGCGAAAAACAGCTCGCGGACGAGATCCGCGGACATTTATTGCGAATTCCGCAACTGGCCGCGCCGGAGGTCCCCGACGGTCCCGACGAGAGCGGAAATGTCGAATTGCGAAAATGGGGAACAGTTCGAAAATTCGAATTCGCGCCGAAAGACCACGCCGATTTATTTATGAAACTCGGAATGCTCGACGTCGAGCGCGGCGCCCGTCTTTCGGGGAGCCGGAATTATTTCTTAAAAGGCGACGGCGTATTGTTAGAAATCGCGGTGATGCGGTTCGCGCTCGACCACATGATTAAGAAAGGTTTCACGCCGTTTTCGGTGCCGCTCCTCGTGCGGCGCGACGCGATGGAGGGGACCGCTTATTTTCCGGGCGGCGAGGAGCAGGCGTACGCGTGCCGCAACGATGATTTATATATGATCGGCACGTCCGAAGTGCCGCTCACGAGTTATCACGCGGGCGAAATGCTCGAGGAATCGGATCTACCGAAGAAATATGTCGCGTGGAGCAGTTGTTTTCGCCGCGAGGCCGGAACGTATGGTAAAGATACACGCGGAATCTATCGCGTCCACCAGTTCCAGAAAGTCGAACAGGTGGTCGTGTGCCGCAACGACGAGGCCGAAAGTAAACAATGGCACCGCGACATTCTTAATAATTCCGAAGAATTGTTACAAGCGTTCGAAATTCCTTATCGCGTTCTTCACATTTGCACCGGCGATCTAGGAATGGCGCAGGTGGAGAAATTCGACCTCGAATCGTGGATGCCCTCGCGCAACGGATACGGCGAAACGCACAGCGCGTCGCGATTTTATGAATATCAAACGCGGCGACTCGATCTCCGCTACCGTCCGGCGGGCGGGGGATCTCCGCGGTTTTGTCACACGTTAAACAACACCGTCGTCGCGTCGCCCCGCATCTTGATCGCGATCGCCGAAAATTATCAACAAGCCGACGGCTCGATCGCGATTCCGAAGGCGCTCGTGCCGTACTTCGGCCGCGAGCGCATTGGATAATTTAATTTACGGATAAGTAAATTTACTTTTTACCGCCGCCGGGGAATCCGCCGCCTGGCAGGCCGCCGCCGGGCAATCCGCCGCCCGCTTTGCCGCCGCCCAGACCCGGAAGTCCGCCGCCTTTGCCCTGCGAACCGCCGCCGAACGGGTTGCCGGGGTTGCCGTTCTTATTACTATTAAAAACAGGGGGCAAACCGCTCTTGCCTCCGGGGAGTCCGCCTTTCATTCCGCCGGCGCCCGTGAATCCATTTTGTGGGCCCGCTTTGCCTCCGGGACCGCCGCCCGGGCCGCCGCCCGCTTGTGTATCATCGGTTGGCGCTTTGTCGGGAACGACGGGGCGCAAATTCGCGACGAGAACCCGGTTGATGTCCGAATCGATATTAAATATCCGCGCAAACGATCGGCGCCGCGAAAAATCCGCGTTCCGATCCATCGATTCGACGCGCGGTTCGATTTCGAGATCGATTTCGATTTTCATGCGCTGGGGAAGCGCGCCCGCTTCTTCGGAAGACCATTGATCCTCCGCGCGCGTCTGCGATCCCGCTTCCGAAAAGTAAGTAACGTGAAAGGCGGTGAGTTTATCGTAAATTTTAGTATAAATGCCGCCGCTGAACGGATCGTCGTCGACGAGCGGATCTTCGCGCCGCCACAATTCAATAAAAACCGGCTCCCGCGTGTTGCGTTTTAGTTTATAACCAATCTCGCAAAGCGGCGCGTGCACCGAACGGTCGCGTCCGAGAGCGCCGTCGCTGACGGTCATGTCGCTGATCGCGGACTTGCATGCTACAAAATCGAACGTATCCGCGTCGGAACCGCCGATCGAATTCTTCTTTCCAAGGAAAACGCGGCGCTGCGCAATATTGAACGGAGCCAGCGCTCTCAAGTCGGACTCGATGAGATCGAGTATGAGCGGTCCCGTCCGCTGCGTCTGCGAAACATTATGAATATGATCGCGAGCCTGGAGCGCGTCGTGCAACACTCCAAATACGCTCGTCATGATGAGGCCCGTCAGCACGAGCGCGACGAGAATTTCGATTAATGTAAATCCGCGGTTTCCCGCGATGGCTTGTGTTTTCATTGTAATTACTTTTTTGCGCCTCCGAGAATGCTCGTGCTGCCGGACGCGCCGGAATTGCCTTTTGGAGCCGCCTTATTATTATTGTTCGTATTATTCGTTTGAGTCGGGGCCGGTTTGCCTTCGTTCGCTTTCTCGGCGGCGGCGTCTTTATCTTTCTTTTTGCTAATGCCGTTCGTGCCCTGCGAACACTCCGTGGGAACCATGCGCTCGAGCGTGTAGGTTCCGGGGTGTTCGGGGTTGTTGCTCGGATATGTCACGACGATGCGAATCCGCGTGAACGGTTCTTCGCTGAGCGACGGATCCGACGTATTGTTTGGATCGGTGCTGTCGACCTTATTATCAATATTTGTATTCGTATTCGAAAACGGCGTCTTGTCTTTTTCGTACATCCGGCGCGCCGTCGTCGCACCGTTGTCGTTCATCGAATTCGAACCGACCGTGCTGCTTTCGCCGAGGCCGATCACATAGGTAATTTGCTCGTAATTTCGATCGCCAAAATTTCCCTGCGTGCCGTTCTGCAGTCCGTCGACGAGTCCGGCCTCGATCTCGGACATTAATTCTTTCGCGAATTCGCGCGCCGCGCTTTGATATTCGGTCGTGTGCGCGGTGTCGATGCATCCGTGAACTCTTTCGATCAACGCGATCAGCACAATCGAGAGTATTGCAATCGCGATCATGACTTCGATCAGCGAAAGTCCCGCGCGCCCGCGCGCCGCTTGATTGTTGCGATCGAAATTGTTACTGCGTTCGATATTCATTGAAAATCGCCTTTAAAAGTCGCCGTCGGTCACGACGTCGGGGCGCCAATCGCCGCCGTAGAGTTGTACAAATCCGGTCAGGCCCTGCACGGAAAGATAAAAATTAAGCTCCGTGCCTTCGCGTTTCAGATGAATGATATGTTCGATCGTGTTGCCATTTGGGCGAATGTCGATGCGGTAAATGCCGCGCGTGATCTCCTGCCATGCCCAGTCCTTGGAGTCGTGCTTCAGTCCGCAAATGATGCTTTGAATCTTTACATCGCTCGGAAATTCCTTCCAATTCGTATACGCCCGTTCCTCGTCCGTCGTGGCAATGCCGCCGCTATTGTCGCTTTTGAACGGCGACGCGACGCGATATTGTGATGTATCAATATCGTACTCGATCCGGTAGGGGAGCCCCTGCGCGATCGCGCTCGACCGCGCAAGCGTAATATCCGACGACAGAATGCGCGCGCACGCCTCGAGGCGCGTGCTGGGAATCATCAATTCGATATTCGCAACGACGAACGTGGCGCATATTGCAAGAATCGCCAGCACGACGACCAATTCGATCAGCGTGAATCCGGCCGCGCGCCGCATGCTTCGAATGGTTGTCATTGGGTCGCGTCTGTGGAAAGCGATCGGAACTTACTTCTTCTTATTCTTAATACTGGCGAGCGTGATGTCCTCGTTGTCGCCGTCGCCGCCGGGCGCGCCGTCGGCGCCATAACATATCAATTCGTAGGTGCCGTTCGGATTCACCGTGTAGCCATATTCATGATCCCACGGATCCCGCGGGACCGACTCCGCATCTTTCAAATAGGAGGATCCGGTACTGTCCGGCGTAACGAGACGCTCGAGATTTTCGGGCAGGCGCATATTGTTCGAATACTTAAAAGTATTGATGGCCTGATCGAGATTATTAAGGTCGACTTTCACCTTGGTTGCCCGCCCCATTCCAAAGAACTTGTCATAGTTTGGAACGACAACCGCGGCCAACAGTCCAAGGATTACAATAACGACGAGCAGTTCGACGAGCGTAAAACCTGCGCGACGCGAATATTTGGAGTGAGGATTCGAGTTCATGGAATTTTCGAGGATTCGGAATTGCACAACTGTGACGTTAATCTGTGACGGAAAACTGTGATCGGTATTCCCAATCGCGGGTGAATAGAATCTAGGCTATTTTGAACTATCGTGCGCGTAAATCGCCGCCGACTTCAAACGCCGCCAATATCGCCCATTTGAAGGATCGGCAGAATGATCGCGAAAATGATGCCCCCGACGATGATGGCCATGCCCACAATTAGGAGCGGCTCCAGAATCGCCGTCGCGCGCTGCGTCGCGAGGTCGATTTCTTCGTCATAATTCTCGGAAATCCTGTCGAGGATGGTCTCCAACTGACCGGACTGCTCGCCGACTGCGATCATGTAGCCCACGACCGGGGGGAAGACGCCCGAACGCTTGATGGGAGTCGCGATATCGGCGCCTTCCAAAATCTTGGCGCGCACGTCCTCGATCACCGCCTGGAGAACCCGGTTATTCACAATTCTGCCGGAAATCTCGAGACACTGAACGACCGGAACACCGGACTTTAGTAGTGTTGAAAACGTCGTCGAAAAACGCGCGATCGCCTGCTTTTTTAGTAAATCGCCGAACACGGGCACGCGAAGCATGAATTTATCGATCGCGAGGCGCCCCTTTTTTGTTGCATAAATGCGTCCAAACGCGGTGATCATCGCCGCGAGGCCGAGACACATCACCCACCAGTAGTTTTTCATAAAATCGCTAAGCGCGATCAAAATAACAGTTGGAAGGGGAATCGCTTTGCGCTGCTGAATGAGCGACTGCGTAATCTTGGGAACGACGACCGTCATTAATATAGAAACGACGAGCGTCGCGACGATCACCATCACCATCGGGTAGGTCATCGCCGCGGAAACTTTATCGCGCAGTTTGCGTTGTTTTTGTACGAAGTCGGCGAGGCGTCCGAGCACGACGTCGAGATTGCCCGCCGCTTCGCCGGCGCGCACCATGTTTACATATAACTCATTAAAATACTGCGGGTGAAACGCGAGCGCGTCGCCGAAGGTCGCGCCTTGGGAGACTTTTTCGCGAATATCGCGAAACGTCATGCTCAATTCTTTGGATTGCGCCTGCTCGACGATCGCTTTTAAAGTTTCCGTGAGCGGAATTCCGGCGCCGAGCAATGTTGACATTTGCCGCGTGACGTTCGCGACCTCATCGAGGCGTTTGCGCGTCATCGCGGTCGCGCCGCCCGTCAGCGTGCGGAGGCGTTTGATCAGCGGGACTTTGGTCGGCGTCTGTCCGCCGGCCATTCCCGCGGGAACGACGCCCGTGCCGGCCGCCGTTTCGATTTCGAGAACATAAATATTCTCGCGGCGGAGTTTCGAGCGCGCGTCCTTCGGCGTGTCCGCGTCGATGACGCCGATTTTCGTGCCGCCGCCCGACGTGAATCCTTTATAACTATAAATCGGCACGGCGGTTCCTGCTGGCGGTAAGTTTACAGATACAAATCGTAGTATTCGATGTCGTAAAAACGAATGTTAGAATACGTCGTATCAAAAAACATCCAACTGCGTCACGCGCATGACTTCGTCGGCCGTCGTGCGGCCATGGATGATTTTGTCCACGCCGTCCATGCGCAACGTCACGAGGCCGCGTTCGATCGCCGAACGCTTCATATCCGTCGCGCTGGAGCGGTTCATGACCTGCGTTCGCACGACATCGTCGACCGGCATGAATTCATAAATTGCCGTCCGGCCCGAATAGCCGCTGCGGAAACATTCTTCACATCCGCGGCCGATCGCAACTTTACCATTCGGCAGGCGGTCGAGCGAAAGACCGACTTCGCGAAGTTTCGCGCGCGTGACGTCGTCGGGATCCTCATATTCCCGGCAGCGCATGCAAATCGTGCGAACGAGGCGCTGCGCGATAACAATTAATAACGACGACGAAACGAGGTACGGCTCGAGTCCGATGTCGACGAGTCGCGTAATTGTAGACGGCGCGTCGTTCGTGTGGACCGTCGAGAACACGAGGTGTCCCGTGAGCGCCGCGCGAATGGCGATTTCCGCCGTTTCGAGGTCGCGGATTTCGCCAACCATCAACACGTCGGGATCCTGCCGCAAGAACGAACGCAAGCCCGCCGCGAACGTGAGGCCTTTCTTAACAGCAACCTGCACCTGCGAAATGCCGGGCAGGTTGTATTCGATCGGATCTTCGATCGTTAATATATTCAATTCCGCCGAATTCATCTGCGTCAACGCGCCGTAGAGCGTCGTCGTTTTTCCCGAACCCGTCGGACCCGTGACTAAGATAATTCCGTGCGAGTAATCGAGATATTTTAATAACAAATCGCGATTGCGCGGCTCGAGGCCGATTTCGTCGAGATTGTAAATTTTCGCCGTCTTGTCGAGCAAACGCATGACGATGCGCTCGCCGTCGCCGCTTGGAATCGATGAAATACGCACGTCGACGTCGCCGTCGCCGAGTTTAATACTCGCGCGGCCGTCCTGCGGAAGACGGCGTTCGGCGATGTCCATTTTTCCCATGACTTTGACGCGGCTGATGATCGCTTCCTGCGCTTTCTTCGGAACCGTTTGCATGTCATGCAATAATCCGTCGATGCGGAAGCGCACTTGTAAACGATCCGGATACGGTTGCAGGTGCACGTCCGACGCGCGCAATTTCAACGCTTGAAATAGCACCGTATTGACAAGTTTAATAATCGGCGCCTTGTTCGCGACGTCGAGGAGGTCTTCGCTCTCTTCGATTTCCGCCGCGAGACCGACGATGTCCTCGTCTTCGATGCTCGAAAGCGCGTCGTCGACGCCGTCGGCCTTGTGGCGGTACGCGCGGTTGATTAATTGTGTAATTTCCGCGCGCGGGCACAACACCGGCTCGACGTTGCTCTCGAGCATTTTCGCGAGATCGTCGAGCGGTTGTAAATCAAAAGGCGTGCACGTCGCGATGCGCGTCGAGCCGTTTACATGTGAAATCGCGACAAGATTATAATTGCGCGAGAACGATACGGGGATTTTTTGTACAAACTCCGGCGGAACGGTAATCGTCCCGATGGTCGCCGCGAATTCGATTCCGAGCATTTTTGCGAAAGCCTTCAGTAACGATTCCTCGGGCGCGTAGTTCTTTTCAAACAATACGCGATCGAGGGATTGCCCCGTTTCATCCGCCGTTCGGAAACAGTCCAAAACACGGTCGTCATCGAGGCCTGCCTCCTCTTTTAGTATGGTCGCCAGCCGCTGCCGCGTGCCGCTCAGCTCGACGCGCGCGACCGCGGTCGCGGGCGACGCGTCGCGCTCGCGCGCGGCGGCATTGGCCAACATTTGTAAATGAGAGACTTGCTTCGCCATGAATCTGTTGTTTCCGCAGGGTGTTACAAAAAATCGTTACAGAAAAACCGCGTCTATTCTTTAAATCAACTGCTATTGTTTAAATTAGTTCTTCGGTTTTTCCGGCGCGGGGTTGTTGTTATTGTTGGGAGGTGTGTCTTGTTTCGGCGGCGTATTCATCGGAGGCGTGATTCCCGCTTCCGTGGGCGCGACCTCGCCACTCTTTGGCGATCGGTAGAGAGGGATTTCAAAAATCCCCGACTCCATCGTCGTTCCAGGCGCGAGCTCGGAGCCCGGTTCAATCGGTTTGAACGACGGATCCACAAGGCGAATCCGGTCGACGCCGATGTAACCGCGGGCATCAAGCTTTCTCTGATACGAGAGATTTTGCAAATCGGCAAACTCGACATCGCTCAGAATGTGCGGTGTTGCAAAGAAGTATAAGGAACGCCGATTTTGCGAATCGCTGTGCGACGAGAAGAGCCAGGAGAGAATCGGGATGTCGCCGAGAAATGGAACGGACGATTTTGACTCAAGCTTGTTGTCGACCTGAATACCGCCGACCACCATCGTCGATTCATTTGGCAAATAAACCGTCGTGCGAATTTCGCGCTCGGTCTTCGGCGGCGGAAGATTCGGGCTCGCGCCGGCGGACGCCGCGGTGAAGTTCGCGACGCGCAGACTGAGTTCGAGGCGAAGATAATTCTGCGCGCTGATCGACGGCGTGATCTCGAGCGTGATGCCGGCGTCTTGATACCCGCCGAAGCCGCTGTTGCTCGCGCCGTTGACGCCCGAGAAAGTCTGATTGGCCGTCGGGACGAGGTCTTTCGACGTCACCATCGCGTGTTCGTTATTATTTACAAGCACCGACGGGATCGACAACACGTTTGAATTGCTATTGGTCCGCAGAGCATGTAACAAAATCGGAATGCTAAAATCGGGGCCGGACAAAATACCGCCCGTGATGCCTTGAAGTGTATTATCCGGAATGCGCGTGTCGGCGAAATTGTCATTATTCGTATCGATCAATTGCGACATTCCAAAATTACTGATGCCAAAACCTTTGGATACGTCGGAACCGGACTTCGGAACGCTAACAATACCCAATTCGACGCCGAGCTGAAGCGCGTCGTTGGTCGTGAGTTCGATGAGCGCCGTCTCGAGTAATACTTGCATTTGACGTCGGTCGAGCCGTTCGATCATGTCGCGGATTTCGATCCAGCGCGTCTTGCTCGCGGTGACGAGCAGCGCGTTCGATACTTTTTCGGCGACGATGACGGGCTTGAGTTCGCGATTTTGCGTGGCCGCGTTGGCGCCTCCCGGCCGTCCGCCGCCGCCCGTCGATCCCTGCTGCTGGGACGCCTGATAGGATTTATTAATAAAATCCTCGATCGTCTTTTGTACGTCTTCGGACTTCACGTTTCGTAACATATAAACGTGAAAGTCGCTTTCGGGTTCGGGCTGCGGGCGGTCGATTTTCGCCACGATTTCCATGACATTCTTAACATCGTCTTCGAGGCCGACGACGAGAAGCGAATTGGACCGATTTTCGACGCGAATCTTCAACTCGGGCGCCTGACCCTGAAGTTGTCCGCCGCCGGCGCCGGTGGCGACCGCGGTCGACTTTCGCTTTTCTATCAAATCGTCGAGGATCTGGTTGACTTCTTCGGCCGACGCGTGCGCGAGTTCGATCTGTTGGAAGATCGGACGCTGTTCCTCGGGCGGCGTGTCGACGAGTTTTAGTAAATTATAGATTGAATAAACCGTCGGTCCGAATCCGTAGACGAGCAGCGCGGACGCGTTGCCGATATTCGTTACCGTTTCGAGTTGGTTGTCCGGGAAGAAAGGCCGGAGCGACGCGGAGACTTCACGAGCGCTCTGATGTTCGATCGCGATGACCGTGGCGACGAGCACGCTCGGCTGCGTCGCATAATGCGGAATTTCCTCGGGCGAAATGTAGTGAGCCTGCTGGCGGATCAGCAGGCGATCGGGACCCTTCAAATCCGTCAGCACCCAGACGCTCGACTCCTCCGAGCCCTCGAGCGAGAGGACGAGATCGTTAATTTTAAGAATACTCTGGAAGAATTCGTATAGTTTCGTTTTTTGCACTTCCTTTGCGCCGAGCAGCGTGATTTTCGCCTGCTCGGCCTTCGCGACAACGTCCTTTTTCATATAAAAGGCCTTGCCGGTCAATTGCTGAAAGTTACGAATAAATTGCATGAGCGAAAGTCCTTCGCCTTGCGACGGCGTGACCGCCGTCGCCGACGGCGGCTCCGCAAATGTAAACTCGAGCGAGTTGCCCTTGTCCGTGATGGTGAGCGCCGACGCGCCGGTGGTGTTGGCTCCTCCCTGCGCGGTGTTCACCGTCACGTCGCCCGGACGGGACGGCCGCGACGCCGGGTTCTGTCCCGGAACGGCGGAAGGGGTCGAGGATGCGCCCGCGGGCTTCGGCGGCGTGTTTTGTAATTTATACAAAACGGCGGATCCGGCGGGAGAAACGGACGCGGACATTGCCGCAAATAACAATAGGGCGGGAACCGCCATTATATACGACCTCTCCGGGTATAGGTTCCGGATGTTGGACGCGTAAAGGTTTGAAAACGAATGGGACGCAAGATTGTTAAATATGCGAAGCCGTCGATATTAGCGTTTGTAACGGTCAGAGCGAAGCGGCAATCGCATAGCTGGATGGAAAGACACCTGACTTGTCTCCGTCATTCCCGAGTATTTCACCTCCGCGGCCGTTGGATCCGCGCAGCGCGACGATCCGACGAAGAGCGTAACGGTGCATCGAACGCGCATGAAAACGCGGCGCACGCGCGGCGCCCGTCCGCGCTCGACGGAGATCGCGCGCGCTTGCCGCCCGGACGACGATCGAACGATCGAATCGAAGGGGGAGCGTCGAGGCGTATACTCGTCCGGCGCCGATGTCGTCGCATACGACGACGATCCGTCGCCAGTCGCCGCCGCCGCAGGGCCCGCGCATTTTCGATGGAGATTCCGAATTCATTTAAGTTAAAATTGCGGCGTTTTAATTAATAATAAAAAAGCAGCATGGCATCGCCCGCACCATCCGTACCGTTTTCAAATCTACTTGGCCGCCAGGGCTGCTGGGTGCTCGACGGCCCCGGCGGCGGCGGTTGCAAGGACAAATGGGAGTCGATTTCGAAGATTCTCGATTTGTTAGTTTCGACGGGCCGCGTTCCGGCGGCGCGCCGCGACGCGATTCACGCGGCTCTCCTCGACCGCGAAAAATCGATGTCGACGGGAATGGAGCGCGGAATCGCGCTTCCGCACGCCGCCGTCGACGGCCTTGAAGAATTGGTGACGTGTCTCGTGGTATTCCGCCAGGGCGTTCCATTCCAATCGATCGACGGAGGGCCCGCGCGCATTGTTGTAATGTTACTGATACCGAAGGAGCGGAGAATTGTGTACTTGCCCGTGCTGGCGGAGGCGGCGCGGCTGCTTTCGCGCGAGGAAGTTCGCGAAGGATTATTAAAAGCGGCGTCGTCGCACACGGCGACGGGCCTCGAGCCGGCCCCCGAACTGCATGCGGTGATCGCGGCGGCCGAGATTTCAGCGAAGTCGACATAACAACTGCATTGGTCCTCTTTCTGGCGCTTCTGGCCGGCGCGGCGGACTTCGCCGCCGAAATGTTAGTATTGCGATCGGGACGATTCGGTCTCGGCGCATCGCCGCAATCCACCGCGCTCCTTCTGGCGCTCGCGCTTTCCGGCATGGGCGTCGGCGCGGCCCTCGCGGCGCGCGTCGGGGGCGCCCGTGCATTTGTATATTTAAGAATCTGCGCGGGTTTCGCCGGGGCCGCCGCGGTTTGCGCGCCGATCTGGCTCGCGGGCAACGGAGGCTGGCTCGCTTCCGCGGGCGCGCCCGCCGCCGCGATGGCCGCGGCATTTTTATTTGCAATTCCCGTGGGAGCTTCGATTCCGTATTTGTATCCTTGGACCGGAGGTCGCGCGGCGCGCGCGGGATTATTAATATCCGCGGGCGCTCTCGGATCCGTTCCCGGCGCATGGTTCGGCGGCGTGTTCGGGCCGATCCGCCTCGGAACTTACATTTGCGCGCTGGCCATTTTGGGAGTTAATTTACTTTTAGCCGCGCTCGCGATGTATTTCGCCGCGTCGCTTCGCGCGCGGCCGTCCGCCGAAAAACCAAGAGTCGCGGAAAGCTTCATTACAATTCCGCATCCGACGCGGCCGAAAGCGGCGGTTTGGTTTGCTTTCGCATCGGGAGCCCTGACGCTGGCGCTCGAATCTTTATTTGGAAGGCTCGCGCCGTTTTTTCTCGGAGACGGGTCCGATTCGATTGCATTCGTTCTCGGGGCCGCGCTGATCGGGATTTCGGCGGGATCCGCCGCGTCGGGATTCTTATTACAACAATTGCGCGTGCGTACGTTCGCGGCCCTTCTCGTCGGCTGCGCCGCGCTCTCCGGTCCTCTCTTATTGTGCGTTTTGGAGATGCTGGGACGCCTGCCGTGGATCGCGAATCCGTTGTCGCGCGAAGAGTACAATTTGGGACGAATACTTATTCTGGGAATGCTCGTCGCGCCGCCGCTCGCGCTCGCGGGAGCGCTCTCGCCGCTCGCGTTCGCGCTCGCGGAGGGCGAAAGCCGGGTCCGCATCGCCCGACTCAATCTCGCGTACGCGGCGGGCGCGCTCGCTCCCGCGCTGATCGTGCCATTTTTATTATCGATGGGCGTGTCGACGACGGCGATTTGCGGCGCCGCCGGTATTTGTGTATTTCCCGCGGCGATTTCGTTCTTTGGATTGCGAACGTTCTCCTTAATTATACCGATCGCGTCGGGCGCGCTGCTCGGCGCGAGCCCGATCACGACGCGCGTGCCGCCGTTCCGCGGGCGGCCGTGGCTCGAAGTGTTGGAAGCGAAGGAAGGCCCCATGGGACTTGCCGCGGCGGTGCTCGACCGGCGGCGGCACGAAAAAACACTCTTTACAAATCAGTTTCGCGCCGCCGCGACGGGAGACGATTATCGTTATACTCGCTCGCTCGCGCATCTGCCGATGCTGCTGGCGGGCGCGGAATCGAAGAGCGCGGCGATCATTGCCGTCGGCACGGGCTCCACGGCGGCGGCCGCGGCGCGGCACGCCTCGCTCGGCCGCATCGATTTAATAGAAATATCCGGCGAAGTGTTCGATTTATTACATTGGTTTTCGCCGGCGAGCGACGGATTATTTGTCAATCCGGCGGGAGGCTGGCGCCCGGCCGAAAATATTATCCATTCCGATCATGTTACAAATATCGATCCGCGATTGCATATCATCATGGACGACGGCCGCCGGTTCGCGGCGCGCGAGGGGGATTTGTATGATTTGATCGTGCTCGAACCGCTGCTGCCGGACACGCCCGCGGCCTATCCGTTTTATACTAAAGAATTCTATCAACTGGCTACGCGGCGGATCCGCCCGGGAGGCGTGCTGACGCAGTGGATTCCCATTCTCGCGACCGAACCGCGCGCGTTTCGGGCGCTGGTTGCAACCTTTACACAAGCCTTTCCGAATCGCGCGCTCTTCCTCGTCGGAAAAAGCGCAATATTGTTAGGTTCGGACCAACCGTTGCGATGGAACGAAGCCCGCGCGCGCGCCGCGCTTCTCGATCCGGCGCTCGCCGTCGATTTGCAGCGCACGGGCTGCGCCAGCGCGGGCGACGTGGCCGCGCAGTGCGTTCTCGGAACGCAGGGCATGGGCGCGTTTCAAACGGAATTGAATCTTAGCGACGAGAAAGCGTCGATCGAACGCCACGGATTCTTTACAGGCGCCGCGCGGATACGTTATGAATTGGAAAATATTGATACATTAATTCGCGCGCGGGAGGGGGCCCCGCACGAATTGTTACCTTCGATGGAGGCGTTGCCGGCGGGAGAACAGGAGGCCCGGCGGGCCGCGGGAAATGCATACTTAAGAGCGCGTCGTTCGATCGCCGAAGCGTCGGGGCAACAACCGGGTCCGGGTCTCGAATCCGATCTGGCCGCGCTCACCGCCTCCACGGCGCACCCATTCGCGGCGATGGACGGCGAGAGTTTTCTTGCGCAGCGGATGTTCTCCATCGGCGGCGGCCATCTTGCTAACAATGAAATCTCGCGCGCGCTCGCGGAATTGGAACATGCCGCGAGGCATTTGCGCGATCCGGTGTCGATTCTTGCATTTGCCGTCGCGCTCCACCGCTCGCAGAGCGCGGAAAACGCCGCGGTGGAGACAGCCGTCGCGCTTTCGCTCGACCCGGACGTCGCGCGCGAACTCCCGGCCAGAATGCCGCTGGAGGCGCGCGGCCGGCTGGAGCAGGATTTGAATATATTAATCAACGCGGCGTCGCCATTATTAATAAAGCGCGACGCCGGTCCATACGATCTGGAGACGCTCGCGCAATCTTTACAATCGAAGGATCCCGCGCGGCGCGCCGCCGCGCGATTCATAACAATTCGCGAACGCGACGCGCTCGCGATCCGCGTCGAGGAGGCGGCGGCGAACGCCATCACGCGGCCCCGCCAGGTCGCGGTCGCGCTCGCCGTGGGCCGCGAATTGTACGATGCGACGCTCCTTCCCGCGCTGCGGCGCCTCGAAGCCGCGAAACAGTAATTTATAATAAATCCGACAGTTATAATAAATCCGGCAGCCGCGCGGCAACGGCGGCTCGGATTTGATGCAAAACGCTTCGATACATTTCGAGCGAGGCGCCGAAGGGATCCTCGATGTCGGACGACGGATCGAGCCGTTCGATTTGTAGAGATTCGGGCGCGAAATCGCGGAGGCGCCGCGCGTGTCCGGCCGTCATCGTGAGCGCAATGTCGAATTCCGATAACAATTCGAACGAGGCGACCCGCGCGCTGTGGCCCTCGAGCGAATATTCCAATTCTTCGACCGCGGACAGCGCGTGCGGCGACGCGGGCGCGCCGGGAAACGGCGCGATGCCCGCCGATTCGACCCGATAACCGAAGCGATCGAGAAATTGTACCAATTGTTCATTGTTCAATTCGGGTTTGCCTCCGAGCGCGGCGGCAATCTGGCCGCGGAGGACGGTCTGCGCCATCGGCGACCGGCACGTGTTGCCGGTGCATACCAATAGAATCCGCCGCCCGGCCGCTTTCAGTAAATTCTCTTTCGTTAATAATCCTTCCCGCTCGACTTCGAAAAGTCCGGGTCCAATTTTAACGATGGCGGGCGCGTCGATCGCCGCCGCCGTTTTATACTTAAGACAAACGGGCATTTCGCGGCGGAGACTTTCCGACAGATCCGACTCGCGCGCGAGAGCCCTGCCGCGATGATTCAATTCGAACGCGAGCAGGGGATCCGATGCCGCGTCCAACAATGCGCGGGCGGCGGAGCCCGCCGGATTTCGAACATAATAAAAAGATTGTTTAGGATCGGGCAACGCGCGCGCGAACCACGGGGGACGCGGCTCCCGGATCGGCAATCCAAGAATCAGCGGACCCGGCCAGTAACGGTTCGCGAGGCGCCGCGCCGGCGCGTTCCATTGAAACCACTGCGACGCGGCTTCGGCGTCGCGCGCGAGCAAATAACTAATCCCTGGTCCCGCGGTTTTGCGCAGCCGCGCCAAATCCTCCGTATTCGTAATATTAACAACAGCCGCGTACCCCGACTCCGTCGGAAGGCCGACGAGTTTTCCCCGCGCCAGCGCATCGCGCGCCGCAAGCATTTCGTCCGGCGTCGGTGCGCCGGAATCGGTCGGAGTTGGTTTTTGCTTCGCCATCCAAGGAATGTCGGTCGGTCATTCGCACGGCACAAAGATCGCAAATGAAGATCGCAACTGTGGGCGCGAACCGCCAAAGTGGCACCGACGTTTTTGTCTTTGCCAACCCGCTATTCGCGAAACCTGTTGATCCACAGGTTAACAGCCCGTGGCAAAAGTCATCCATTCCAAGAATGTTCTTTTTTGTTATCTCTTCGTCAAACCGATCTCGACGTAGCTCTTTGCTACGCCTCAATCGGTTTTCCTCGATTTATCAAAAAACTCCTATTCTTGGATTGGGGAGCACTTTTGCCACGGGCTGTTTAAGTAAGCCCCGTGCACAATGAAATCGAAACCGCCCATTTATCGTTCGGATGCCAGTGATGGCATGGAGCGTCGCCGGCTGCTTGAGACGGGCGGGCCTCGGCCGTCCCCGCCGCCGCCGGGTTATCGCGGAACGCGTTTGGCGTTCCTCGGCGCCATCGCGGGCGGGTTCGCGCACGAAATAAAGAATCCACTTTCGACGATGGCGATCAATCTCGCGCTGATCCGCGAAGATTGGCAAAACCCGCAGACGGCGAAAGAGCAGCGTTTGCTTCGAAAAACCGAATTGTTAGAACGCGAGGTGAAACGACTCGAGGAAATCGTCCAGACATTCTTATCGTTCGCGCGCGGCGATCATTTCCGGTTCGAATTATTAGATTTAAACGATATTATCCGCGAAGTCTTGGAATTTACGGATGCCGAAAATCAAAATTCGCGCGTCCGCGTGCTCGCCGATCTGCGCAGCGATCTCCCGCAGCTTTCGCTCGATCGCAATCATTTAAAACAGGCGATCTTGAATCTCATTTCGAACGCGCGGCAGGCGATGCCGAACGGCGGAGAATTGTTAATTCGCACGTGGCGCGAGGGGGATTCCATCACGCTTGAAATTACAGATACCGGCGTCGGCATGTCGCCCGAAGTGCGCGAACGCTGTTGGGAATTGTTCTTTTCGACGCGCAAGGGCGGCACGGGCTACGGTCTGCCGCTCACGAAGCGCATTCTCGAGGAACACGGCGGCAGCATCGGCGTCTGGAGCGAGGCCGGACGCGGCACGCGGTTTACATTAAGATTCCCGATTCCCGAATCGACGCGCGAACCCGAGCCGGAGCCCGAAACGCCGCCGCCCGCGGCGGTGGTCGAGACTACATTTACGGAAGTGCCGGAAAAAAAGTCGAAATCGAAGAAAAAGCACGCGCAATAATTTAATTTTACAATCTTTATTATTAATTATAGATAACAAATGACAACGGCCGAACCCAAGACGCGCGTGCTCATCGTCGACGACGATCAGGTCCACGCGGAATCCCTCAGCGAAGCGCTCGAACAGGCGTCGTGCGTGTGCGACACGGCGAACGGCACGGCCGACGCGATTCAAAAATTACAAAACAACTACGACGTCATTCTCACGGATCTCGTGATGCACGACGGCGGCGGGCTCGAGGTTCTAAAATATGCGCGCGCCCGGGACCCGGAGGCCGCCGTCGTGTTGATCACGGGCCACGGATCTGTGGAAACCGCGGTCGCGGCGATGCGCGAGGGCGCGATCGATTATTTGGAAAAACCGCTCAAGATCGAGGAAGTCCGCATTCGCGTGCAACGGGCCGCGCGGACGCGCGCGCTCGCGCGCGAAAAAGTAACATTACAAAAAGAAAACGACGAACTGCACCGCGAACTCGACCGTCGCTACGGTTTCGAGGGCATCGTCGGAAGTTCGGCGCCGATGCAGAAGTTATTTGAATTATTACAACAAATCTCGCCGACCGACGCGACGGTCTTGATTTTCGGCGAGAGCGGCACCGGCAAGGAACTCGTCGCCCGCGCGATTCACGCGAATAGCGGCCGCAGGCAGCGCGCATTTGTAGCTATCAATTGCGCGGCGCTCTCGGAGGGATTGATAGAATCCGAATTGTTTGGCCACGAGCGCGGCGCGTTCACGGGCGCGATCGGACCCCGCGAGGGAAAATTGGAATTTGCAAATCGCGGAACGCTTTTTCTCGACGAAGTCGGCGACATGCCGCTCTCGACGCAAACGAAGTTCTTGCGCGCGCTCGAGCAGCGCGAAGTCGTGAGGCTTGGAAGCAACCGTTCGATTCCCGTCGATTTTCGTTTGATTGCCGCGACGAATCAGAATCTTAAAGAGCGCGTCAAAGAGGGAAAATTTCGCGAAGACTTATATTTCCGCCTCGCGGTCATGCAAATATTATTAGTACCGCTTCGCGAGCGGCGAGCGGATATTCCAATACTCGTCGAACACTTCCTCGCGGAATTCCGAAAGCGGCATAACAAAAAAACCAAGGGCGTGACCGCCGCGGCGATGACACAGTTGGTTCGTTACGATTGGCCCGGCAACGTTCGCGAGCTTCGAAATGTTATAGAAACCATGGTCGTCACCGCGCGCGGCGATCAGCTCGACGCACGCGATATTCCCGTGACGATCGCACCGGCGACTCCCGACGCTGCGCCGTCCGAACCGGTTGCACGCTTCGCGAATGCCAGCGATGCGGTGCCGGTTTCGGCGGCGCCGCTCTCGAATCGAAAACTCGAAGAGATCGAAAAACAGGCAATCATCGAAAATTTACAATTATTCGACGGCAACCGCGAACGCGTGGCGCAAGCACTCGGAATCGGCGAGCGGACCCTTTACAGAAAGCTCAAGGAATTCGGGATTAGTTAAAACCGGAAAACTGCCTGCGCGGCAGCGGATTGCGCGCGGCGGACGCGCGCGATCCTGCCAATTCGGCGCCCGCGCGCATCTCTCCGTAGGGCGCGAAGTGGCACTCGATTTGTCTCCAGTCTTTCGGACTTCGCCCGGGCGGTCGCCCGCGGGAAGCGTTCCATCCAATGGCTAAAGGCAAAATTATTGGCATCGATCTGGGTACGACCAACTCCTGCGTCTCCGTCATGGAAGGCGGCGAGGTCACGGTCATTCCAAACCTCGAAGGCAATCGCACCACGCCGTCCGTCGTCGCGTTTACAGAATCCGGAGAGCGCCTCGTCGGCGCGCCCGCGCGTCGGCAGGCGATCACGAATCCAAAGAATACAGTTTATTCCATCAAGCGCTTCATGGGGAGGCGCCGCTCCGAAGTGACGTCGGAGGAAAAACTGATTCCATATGAAGTGATCGGAAGCGGCGAGGCGTCCGCGAAAATTAGGATTCGCGGAAAAGAATATTCGCCTCCGGAAATTTCGGCGGTCGTATTGAGCGCCATGCGCGAGGCGGCCGAGGCGCACCTCGGGGAGAAAGTGACGCGCGCGGTCATTACCGTTCCGGCATATTTTAACGATAGCCAGCGTCAAGCCACAAAAGACGCGGGTAAGATCGCGGGCCTCGAAGTCGAGCGTATTCTTAATGAACCGACGGCCGCGGCGTTTGCCTACGGTTTGGACAAGAAGAAAGGCCAGAAAATCGCCGTGTTCGACCTCGGCGGCGGCACATTCGATATATCGATTCTCGAATTCGGCGACGGCGTATTTGAAGTATTGGCCGTGAACGGAGACAGCCACCTCGGCGGCGACGACTGGGATCAGATGCTGATCGACGAACTCGCGAACGAATTCCAAAAAGAACACCGCGTCGATCTGCGCAAGGATCCGATGGCGCTCCAGCGTTTGAAAGAGGCCGCCGAACGCGCGAAAATCGAATTGAGTTCGAATTTGCAGACAACTGTTAATTTACCGTTCATCACGGCCGTGAACGGCGAACCGAAACATTTATCAAAAACGATCACGCGCGCGCGATTTGAAGCATTGACCGAGCCGCTCATCGAGCGCTGCCGCAAACCCTGCCTTCAGGCAATTAAAGATTCGGGCCATGCCGTCGGAGAAATCGACGAGGTCATTCTCGTCGGCGGGTCGACGCGCATGCCGAGCGCGCAGGCGATGGCCAAGGAATTGTTCAATCGCGAGCCGAACCGTTCGGTGAACCCCGACGAAGCGGTCGCGATCGGCGCCGCGATTCAGGGCGCGGTGCTTTCCGGCGAACGTAAAGATATCGTCCTTCTCGACGTCACGCCCCTGTCGCTTGGAATCGAAACATTGGGCGGCGTATTTACAAAACTCGTCGACCGAAACACTACAATTCCGACGTCGAAAAAGCAGGTCTTCTCGACGGCGCAGGACGGCCAGACGCAGGTCGAAATCCACGTTCTCCAAGGCGAGCGCGAATTCGCGAAAGACAACAGAACGCTCGGAAAATTCATATTGGACGGAATCCCGCCCGCGCCGCGCGGCATGCCGCAGGTCGAGGTGCATTTCGACATGGACGCGAACGGAATTCTCTCCGTGACGGCGCGCGACGTTGCTACAAGTAAAGAACAGAAAATCCGCATCGAGAGCTCGGGCGGCCTTTCGAAAGACGAGGTCGAACGCATGGCTCGCGACGCGGAATCCCATCGCGAAGAGGACAAGGGCCGCCGCGAAATTGTAGAATTAAAGAATCGCGCCGAGGCGACGATTTACGAAACCAACAAATCGCTCAAGGAGCACGGATCTAAACTATCCGAGGCCGACCGCAAGACGATCGAGGACGCGCGCAAGAAGCTCGAGGAAGCCGCGAAAGGCGAGGACAAGGCGGCGATCGAATCTGCGATTGCCGAATTTCAAACGGCGACGCAGAAGATCGGCGAGATTCTCTACGCCGAAGCCGCGAAAAAAGCGCAGGGCTCCGGTGGCGGCAGCGCTGGCGGAGAGGGCGGTGGTCCGGACGCCGCGCATGCGGAAGAACCCGCGGCCAGCAAGGGCAAAGACGAGAACGTTCAAGACGCCGAATTCGAAGTAAAGAGCTGACATTTTTCGGAGGCGGACCTTCATGATTGCATGGACGGGCGGTTTTCCGCCCGTCCGCGTTTATCGGCCGGCGATCCGTTGAACCGCCAAACGGCAACGCTTTACGTTTCGTAATCCATGCTTTCCCGTGTATGACGCTTCGCCACGAACCGAGGTTTACGCATGATCGATGTTCAGGATTTGACAAAAGAGTACGGCAACGTCGCCGCCGTCTCGAAAGCTACATTTCGAATCGGGGCCGGCGAAATTGTAGGATTTCTTGGTCCGAACGGCGCGGGCAAGTCGACGACGATACGAATGCTGACGGGTTATCTCCCGGCGACGTCAGGGGCCGCTTCGATCGACGGATTTGATGTATTTCGGAAAGGGAACGAAGTGCGGGCGCGCGTCGGATATCTGCCCGAAAACGTGCCGCTTTATTCCGATCTGCGCGTCATCGAATTCTTAAGGTTCCGCGCGCAACAAAAACTCGTTCCGGCGTCGGAGCGGAGAGCGCGGATTGATTATGTCATGTCGCGCTGCGCTCTGACGGAGAGGCAACGCAGCGTGATCGCGACGCTGTCGCGGGGTTTTCGCCAGCGCGTGGGATTCGCGGACGCGCTGATCGCAAATCCGAAAGTACTCATTCTCGACGAGCCGACGTCGGGTTTCGATCCGTTGCAGCGGCGCGAAATGTTAGATCTGATCCACGGCCTCGTCGCGGAGGGAAAGACGACAATTTTGTTTAGTTCGCACATTCTTAGCGAAGTGCAGGCCGTGTCGAAGCGATTGTTAGTGATTGCCAAGGGTAAGATCGTCGCCGACGGCGGTTCCGAAGACCTGATCCGCAAGTTCGGCGAAAATCAATATCATATCGAGGCGCTTGCCGGCGAGGCTCCTGCGCGCGAATTGTTAGAATCCATTCCGGGAATTGTACAAGTCGCGAAGGCGGCGGAAGCGCCCGCGCCCGGCGGCGTTCGATATACCATTACGGCGAAGCATGGCGACGATCCGCGCGACGCGATTTCGGAAGCGTTCATGAAACGCGGCATTCGCGTGCGCGAGCTTGCTTCCGATCGCACTCCGCTCGAAACCATATTTGCCCGGCTTGTCTCGGGCGCCGAACTCGAAACCGCGGCGGTCGCGGCAACGGAGGGGGTGGCGGCGGCATGATTCGAAACACGGTGCTCATCGCGAAAAAAGAATTATTATCTTATTTCGTTTCGCCGGTCACGTACGTCGTCGCGGGCCTGTTCTTTCTGACGAACGCGCTTTTCTTTTATTTATTCATTAAGGAAGCGCGCGGCGATTTCGAGGCCATCACGGGTTACTTCTTTTCGTGGCTCGGATTCTGGTTTCTCGCGCTGTTCATTCCGCCGATCATAACCATGCGCCTCGTCGCCGACGAACTGCGCCTCGGCACGATCGAAATGTTAATGACGGCGCCGTCGTCGGATCTCGGCGTGATCACGGGAAAGTTTTTCGCGGCTCAATTGTATTCATTCTTGCTGTGGGCGCCGACGCCGATTTTGTTCATGATCGCGCAATGGAGCGGCGCGACGTTCGACTGGGGCATCATCTGGGCCGGATATCTCGGCGCGATATTGGTATATTCGTTGTTCTGCGCCATCGGAATATTTACATCCGCCCTCTCCGATTCGCCGTTGCTCAGCATGCTGCTGGCACTCGTGTTCGAACTCGCGCTGCTGTTTTTGATGTTCTTGCGAAGTTATAGTTCGGCACCCTACGCCGAAGTCATCTCCGAGCGATATTCGCTCTGGCACATCATGAGTGAAACGCTGCTCCGGGGAATTGTAAATACATCTCACATCGTTTTTTTGGTTAGTTTGACGGCATTGTTTCTGTTTCTCGCGACGCGCGCGCTGGAGTTCCGACGATGGAAGTGAACGACATGAAAGCGGTTTCCGGAACGACCAAGGCCGCCACGGGCGCGAACGTCGCCGTGATGGTCGCCGCGGCCGTGGCCATTACGATTATAATTAACTATCTCGCGGCGCAGTCGAGGTTCCAAACCTACTTCGACTGGACGCGCTCGGGCTCGAACACGCTCTCCGACAAATCGCTCGGATTGTTAAAAGAAATGCCCGCGAAACTCGGCAAGGATTCGCAGGGCCGCGAACGCGCGATTGAATTTGTATCCTTTCTGAACGCACGCTCCGAGGCGGAAATGAAGGGGATCGAAATGATCCATCAACTCGTCGATGTATACAAATCCGACGGATCGGGGAGAATCGCATTTTCGAAGTTCAACGGCCAGACGGACATCAACGCAATTATAGCGAAGTTGCAGGAACTTAAAATTAAGGATCCCGCGCCCCAGACGCTCCTGATCGCCCTTGGCGACCGCGTGCGCACGATCTACCTCGAGGATATGGTTAAGATCGACCGCCAGCGAGGCGGCATGTTCGGCGGCGGCGAAGAGGGCGAGCGCATCGCCGAGAACCGGATCGAAGACACGATTACTTCCAATCTGCTCGCGCTGCTCGAAACGGAAAAACCGAAGGCTTACTTTATAACCGGCCACGGCGAGGCGGACGTCGACAGCGGCGACCGCGACGGCTGCGGACGTTTTGCCGACACGCTAAGACAATCCGGTTATGATGTTGCATCGCTCGATCTAACAGAAAAAGGCGGCGTCCCCGCCGACGCGCGCGTCGTGATCTGGATTTCGTCGTCGAAGCCGGTGCCCCCGGGAGAACTCGCAATCTTAAAGAAATACGCGCACCGCGGCGGGCGGTTTATTGTTGCGCTCGACCCGCAGGTGGATCCCAACGCCGATGCGGATATGTTAAAACTGCTGGCGGAGTTTGCAATTAAATCTCCACCGGGAGTCGTGTGTAATCTTATATTCGACCCATTGACGGGCGGGGCGGCCTCAGGCCTTCCGGATTGCGCCGAAGTCACGGCCGTGCGCTATCAGGATTTCTCGTCGGCGCATCCGGTTACAAAAAGTTTTTTCGAACAAAAGTTAAGAGTACAATTTCCCGGCTCGCGAAGTTTCGAGCGCATTCTCGAAGGCGACAGCAAAGCGATGGTCGAGGATCTCGCGCGCACGAATCCCAAGTCGTGGGTCGACACGCCGCCGTTCGATTTTCGTTGGGACGAAGCCAACGAACCGCAGGCCGCGAAATCGGTGCTCGTGGCGGCGACGCTGCCGAACGAAACGGATGCTACAACTTCGGCTCCGGCGGATGTTAATGATAAGAAATCGAAGGAAGGGCGATTGATCGCGTTCGGTTCCGCGACGCTTGCGCGCAACGGCGGATTTCCCGCCGGCCGCGATTTGTTGCTTTCGTCGGTCGAATGGCTCGCGGGCCGCGAGTTCGCCGCCGGCATCGGACCCAAATCATTACAAAAAAGCGCATTCATGGACACGACGCTCATCCTCTCGCGCATCATGGGATTTAGTCTCATTCTCGGCGGCGTCGCCGTGACCGTCGCGGGACTCATGAATTATATTCGCCGGGGCGCCATGACCGCGTTGATCGCCGGAGCGTGCGTCGGCGCGTTTCCGTTCCTGCTCGGATTGTACAATCTAATCGTGTCGTCGTCGCAAAACTAGCAGTTTCAACTCAACGTGAAGGGACGTTCAAAGTGAACAAATCCACGACTATTATATTATTGATTCTGCTGGCGGCGCTCGCCGCGATCGTATATTTTACAAAAGGCGACGCGGACAAGGGACGGCGCGACTCCGAAGACATGATCCCCGGGTACGAGGTCGAAAAAGTCAAACTTCTCCGCATCGAGAACGGCGAACGTAACGAAAAACTCGTGCTCTCGCGATCGAAGACCGACGGCGAATGGGAAATGCTCGAGCCGATTCACACGGCGGCGGAAAAGGCGCAGGCGGATTTTCTCGCGCGTTACTTTAAGGATTTCAAGGGCGCGCGGATTGGTAAACTCGGCGACGCGAACGTGAAACCGGACGCGCTCGGATTCGACAAACCGAGGGCGATGCTCGATATCGAGGGCGTTTCGGAAAAACCGGTATCTGTAAAGATCGGCGCCGACAATCCGTTGAAGAAAGGCGACCTGTTTTTGTTAGTCGGCGACGTCGCGTATCAGGCGCCGCGCACCATTTATAATACCATTGCGAAACCGGCCGGAAAATTCCGCGACGACCGCGTCTTCACGCTGCCGTCGCTCGACTTGACACAGATGGAGATTAGTATGAAAGGCGCGACGGCCGTGCTGGAGCGCGAAGCGACGACGTGGAAACTCGCGTCGCCGATCAAGGGCCGGGCCGACGCGGCCGCGGCGGGGAAAATCGCGACGTCGATCGCGAATATGAAGATTTCGTCGTTCGAAAGCGACAACCCCGGGGATTTATCACAATACGGCCTCGATAATCCCGGGCTTGTCATAACATTCAAAGCGAAGGATAAATCGCAAACTGTAAAATTCGGACGCGTCGACGCCGACCAGCGGACGTTCGCGATGCGCGATGGAATCGCATCGGTTTGGAAAGTTCCCGAAAGCGACGTCGCCGTGGGGCGGAAATCGGCGGACGATTTGCGCGACGCCCAGGTGTTCGGCGCGATTTCGCGCGATAGTTTAAAAACCATCAAGTGGAAATCCGAGATCGCGGGCGAAATCGAAATTAGTTATGAAGCGGCGTCGCACAAGGCAAAATTAACAAAACCGCGCGAAGCGGAAATCGACCGCGTCGCGTTCGACGAATTGGTCAAATCGCTCGAGGGGATGAAGGCCGCGTCGATGGCGACGCTCGAGGGCGCCGCGCCTCCGGCCGCGGGTTATCTGGAATTATTACTAAAAGACGCGACCGTGCCGCTGCGCGTCGAAACGGGCGCCGCGAGCGCGGGCGTCATGGATATGAAACGGCCGGGCGACGATTATTTATTAAAAGTTCCGGCCGAGTCGGCGGCGTTCTTTTCGAAGAAGATCTCGCAAATCGTGTCGAAAGACATCGTTTCGATCGACTCCTATATCGCGGGCCGCGTCGAAATTGATATTAATAAAGATGGGCGGAAGAAATCGCTGGTCTATGCAAAGAACGCCGGGAATCTCTGGACGCTGCCGGGCGCTCAGGAGGAGTCCTCCGAATTCGCGAACTTGACGGATCTGTTATGGCATGCGAAAGCGCAGGAAGTTACGGATCTCGAAATAAAGGATTCGCCGCTCGCGCAGCCGGCGGTCGAATTGAGAGTATTCAAGAAACTCGCGGACGACGTCAAACCGGAAGATAAAGAAAAAGACCGGATTGCAACGATTCGCTATTCGGCGGACGCGTCGGGCGCATGGATCGCGAACGGCGTCAACGGCGCCGGCGCGACCGGAGGATTTGTTATGAAGGTCGGGCTCGAAATTCCCGAGAAAATATTAAAATTAGCCTTCGGCGAGACCGCCTCGAAGCCGTCCGCGGCCGAAACGCGGCCCGCGAGCGGGCCCGCCGACCCCAAGAAAGACAAGTAACGGCGACAATCGTCCGAGGGCGACTCCGGCGTCGGCGGTCCCGAATGGCGGGACCCGCAAATCGCCGGAAATGCGGCGGTTTATGCCCTCGATTTTTGTTCGTGTTCTGTTAGTGTCGCGGCGTGAACGTCGACACGTTGCTCCGTCGCCTGCGCGCGAATCCGTCCTTCGGGCCGTTTGTCCGCCACGTCGAGGAACTTCCCGGCGCGGACGGAAGTTATTGTAGTTTTCCGGATTGGTTGCATCCGGCGCTTTCGCGCGCCTGCGCCGATCGGGGTATCGACAGGCTTTATTCACATCAATTCGACGCGCTCGAAATCGCGCACGCGCGCCGAGATCTGTGTATTTCGACGTCGACCGCGTCGGGCAAGACGCTTTGTTACAATTTACCAGTGCTCGACCGCGCGATCCGCACCGACGGCGCGGCGAAGGCGATTTATTTATTTCCAACGAAAGCGCTCGCGCAGGATCAGGTCGCCGAACTCACGGATTTGATCACGCGCGTCACGGCGATCGAACACGGCCTCGACCTCCGATGTTTTACATACGACGGCGACACGCCGCCCGGCGTGCGCCGCAAACTTCGCGAACGCGGGAATATTGTTGTAACAAATCCGTGGATGCTCCATCAGGGCATCTTGCCCAATCATGCGAAATGGGTGGATCTGTTTCGCGGCCTCGAATTTATTGTATTGGACGAAGTGCACACGCTTTCGGGCGTTTTCGGCTCGCACGTCGCCAACGTCCTGCGCAGGCTGGTGCGCATCGCCCGATACTACGGATCCAATCCGATATTTATAGCATCCAGCGCGACGATCGGGAATCCGCGCGAACATCTCGCGCGCCTCGCGGGACGCCCCGTCGAAATCATCGATCGCGAGAGCGCGCCGCGCGGCGAGAAAACGTTTCTTATTTATAATCCGCCGCTGCTCAACGCCGTCGCGGGCCTGCGCGCGAGCGCGCTCGAAGAGGCGCGCAAACTCGCGGATGTTGTTACATCCGACGAACACCAATCCATTTTTTTCGTAAGAACGCGGCCGCAGGTCGAAATCCTCGTCAAGTATCTTAAAGATTCCGCGCGCGCCCATGGCCGCGACGCCGACCGGATTCGGGGTTATCGCGGCGGCTATCTGCCCGATCTGCGCCGCGCCATCGAACGCGATCTCCGCGATGGAACTGTTAAAACCGTCGTTTCCACCAATGCGCTCGAACTCGGCATCGACGTCGGGCGCCTCGACGTCGCCGTGCTCGTCGGTTATCCCGGAACTGTAGCATCCGCATGGCAGCAGGCCGGCCGCGCGGGCCGCCGTTCGCAGCCTTCGCTCGCGATTCTCATCGCGCGTTCGTCTCCGATGGATCAGTATATTACTCAAGAGCCCGGTTATCTGTTTCACGGCGCGCGCGAACACGCCACCATCAATCCAAATAATACAATTATTCTCGCGAATCAACTGAAATGCGCGGCGTTCGAGCTGCCGTTCCACCGCGAAAATCCGGACTTCGGCGCGCCCGACGCCGACGTCCGTGAAATTCTCGATTACCTGGCCGGCGACGCACAATTGTTACATCTGGAGAATGATACTTATCACTGGTCCTCCGAGGCCTATCCCGCGCAGGACGTTTCTCTCGAGGGGGAGGACAGCGACGATGTTACCATTGTCGATTCCGAGACGCGCAAAGTCCTCGGTCTCCTCGCGCGGCCGGCGTCGATCGTCGAATTGTATGAAGGCGCGATCTACGGCCATCAGGGCGAAACGTATCAAGTCGAACGCTTCGATTACGACGGCCGCCGCGCGTATATCAAGCCCGTCGTCACGGATTTTTATACGGAGGCGCAGACCGACACCGACGTGCGCTGGCTGCGCGAAGATAAACGATCGCCCTGCGCCGCGGCGCGTTTCGAAGGCAACGCGGTATTTGATATTGTCCTCGGCGAAGTCCACGTCACGACCGTCGCGACCATGTTTAAGAAGATTCGATTTTATACGAGGGAGAACGTGGGCGCGGGGGAGATTCACCTCCCCGGCGAGGAAATGTTAACGGATGCGTTCGGTCTCGTGCTCGCGCCCGACGCCGCCGCGGCCGTCGCGCTGAACGACGCCAATCGCGGCGGCGGACTCCGCGGATTTGCATCGTTAATGAAACAACTCGCGCCGTTATTTATTAAGTGCGAACCGTCCGATTTCGGACACAGCGTCGAACTCCGGTCTCCGCACTTCGGCCGGCCCGCGATTACAATATTCGACCGCCACCGCGACGGCGTTGGTCTTTCCGAAACGCTCTATCATTGCATTTATGATCTGCTCGCGGCGGCGCGCGCGGTGTTGAATCGTTGCGATTGCAAATTCGGCTGTCCCGCCTGCATCGGTCCCGCCGACGAAGTCGGATCGCGCGGCAAGGCCACGGCGCGCGCGCTTTCCGAATTATTATTAGGAAACCGCGACGCCGCGCTCGCGGCGATCGCGGGCGATGCGCCGGCGGCGCGCGAAATGGCGGAATATTAAATATACAATGGGCGCGTTGCGCGATCGGTTATTACAATTCGGCGGCGTGGTCCGCGCCGCCGCGCCCGAGGCGGCCGCATCGGATTCGGCCGCCATCCGAAATCTTTTATTAAAACGCGACGCACGCCGGGCGACCGGCGGCCGGGAACGCGCAGCGGCGGTTCCGCAGTGCGCGCTGCCCGACGATTTGATGGAATTGGAAGGTCCCTCCGGCGCGTTCTGCGCGCGCGACGAGGCGACCGCGGCCACGCCGCCGGGGAATGTTGATATATTTGATCCGGCGAACTTGGTTTATTTTGCCAAAGACGAACGGCTCTCAAAATTACAATTATCGTCGGCGGTGTTTCTCGACACGGAAACCACTTCGCTCTCGGGCGGCGCGGGCGTTCTGGTATTTATGATTGGAATTGGAAAACTCGCCGGAGACGGATCGTTTCATTTGCGTCAATTTTTCTTAACATCGCCGTCGCGCGAACGCGCGATGCTCGCGGCCGTCGCCGACGAATTGGGCCGCCACGCGTCCGCAATCACATTCTTTGGAAAGGTCTTCGACCGCCATCGCCTCGAGGATAAGTTTAAGATTCACGGAATTCCGTCGCAATTTCCGGCCGACGTCCACGCCGATTTATATCATATAACCCGTGCGCGATTCGGTTGGAAACTGAGCGACGTGCGGCTCCGGACCGTCGAGTCGTCATTATTAAATATACAACGGATCGACGATCTGCCGGGCTCCGAGGCGCCGCGCGCTTATTTCGATTATCTCGCGAAGCGGCCGTCGATGCTGGCGCGCGTGTTCGAACACAATGCGACCGACGTCCGCTCGCTTGTAAATTTACTATTTCGCTGCGCCGCGCCGCTCGACGAAAAATCCGATCCCCGCGAACAGTTGTCGGCGGCGAAAGGGGCGTTCGCGTTGAAACGCCGCGCCGAATGCGCAAAGTTTCTTAAATTTACCGAAAACGATTCGCGGATCGCGTTGGCGGCGCTGCGTCTCGAAGCAGATAATACAAAAAAGACCTCCGGCGCGGCCGCCGCGCGGCCGATTTTATATAAACTTTCGGAACTCGGGTGTTGCGAATCCACGCTCGAACTCGCGCGGAGTCTCGCCCGGGAAAAGGGCGGCCGCGGAGAAGTCAAACGCCTCCTCGAACTCGCCGACCTTCAGTCGAACGGCGTTCCGGCCGGCGCCGGTCGCGACCGCGTTCGCGCGGCCATCTGCGCGCTTAAAGTTAAATTATCGAATGCCGAAAGTGAAATGTGATCTTCGTTTTCGGTCACGGCAACCGCAGCACGCGCCGTCCGTGAATTTGTAATTTTCCGTCGAGATGCAATTGTATCGAACGCGGATACGCGAGTTTTTCCTGTTCGAACACGCGTTGCGCGAGCGCGTCGGCGTCGTCGTCGTCGCGGACGCCGATCACGCGTTGTTCGACGATCGGCCCGGCATCCACGTCATTCGTTACATAATGAACGGTGCATCCCGAAGCGCGCGCGCCGCTGTCGATGACGGCCTGATGGACGTTGTGTCCGAACATTCCGCGCCCGCCGAACGCCGGCAGGAGCGCCGGATGTATATTCATCACGCGCCCAAGATAACGATCCGGAATTTCTAATATTCGCATGAATCCCGCGAGAACGACGAGATTGCAAGGCAGCGAATCGATCAAATCGAAAATACGATTGGAATATGTAACAACCGGCTCGCCCGGCGCGGGTGCGACGACTTCCGCGCGGACGTTGTGCCGCCGCGCGCGTTCGAGTCCGTAGGCGGCCGGATTGCTTGAAATAACAATTTCGACGCTCGCATGCAAATGCCCCGCTTGTATATTTTCAAAAAGATTCTCGAGCGTCCGACCGGAGCCGGATAATAATATTGCGATTCCGCGGTTCATGAACCCGCCTCCTCCGGCAGCGCCGCGAGCAGCCGCTGGCGCGCAAGGTCGACCGCAATGCCGGCCGCCGAGAAAGTTTTTCGTTGCGAAGTCGCGCCCGAACAAATTTGTATCGATGATTTCTTTAATATTAACGCTTCCGCGAGCACGCGAATGATCGCATCGTTCGCGCGGCCGTCCTCGGCGGGTTCGCGCACGGCCACCCGCAGGCAACCGTTCCATAATCCAACAATTCCATGGCGGCGCGCGCGCGGCCGCGCCTTGACGCCGAATACCACGACCGCGCCCCGCTCGCGCGACTCGATATTTAGCTTCGAAACCGAATCGGCGGGGATCATATCAACGCGGAGCGGAGCCGTCGGTCGAAAGCGCGAACGCGGTGCTCATCCGCCGGTTTCTTAATAAATCGCCGAGCAACTTGTCCGACGCTACAAATTGTCCCTCGGCGAACGAAGCGAGTCCGTCGCGCCACGTGCGGGCCGCGCCGCGTTCCATCTCGATTTTTTGTAACAATTCGGCGGCGGCCGGAGCGCCGGCCGTCTGCGCCGCCTTGGCGGCGTCCGCGGCCGCGTCGAACGCCTCCTCCGATAGAGCGGCGGGGGGCGCCGCGCCGGTCGCGTCGGTCTTCAAGGCTAATTGATATTCGCGGAGCGGCGCGACATCGTAAGCAAGCGCGACGGAGAGCGCGGCTCGCGCAAGTAACAATTGATCGGCCGCGGATTTGTCCGCCGCGCGCGCGAACAACTGCGCGAGCGAGCCGCCATTGGTTAATTTATCGAATGCGATCACCGAGGGCGCCGCGCCCTTCGATTCGATGCGAATGCCGTTTTCGTCGATGCCTAGAATCTTTACCGGTTTCTGCGACGCCGGATCGGTCCACGGATCATTACCAAAAGACTTCTTTTGCGCCGCCGCGAATAATTTTTGTAACATTTCGGCGGCCGCGCTGAAATTGTCGCGAGTATTCGTTAAGATCGAAACGGCGTCGGCCGGAGCGCCGCCCGCGAGCAGCGACGCGAATCCGCCCGCGGCGTCGGAAGCCTTGCCGCCGCGCAATTGTTTCAATGCGCCGGCGATGGCGCCGCCGACTTCGAGGCGCGACGTCCTGTCGGCATTGCGCATCTGATCGGACTGCACTGTCGCGAGTTTCGCGATTTCGGCCTCCACAGTTTGTTTATATTTATGCAATTCGGCCGACTGTTGCGCCGGCACCTGATCGGCCGGGAGCGCGAGCAGCGCGTCGAGCGATGCAACAATACTCGCATAGGTGGCTTTTGCGGCGTCGAATTTTCCCGCGCCGCGCTCCACTTCGGCGCGATTCATCAATTCTCTCACAGTGAGGCCGACTTTCGCAAAAACGCGCTCGGGGACGATGTCGATCGCCGCTTTCGAATCGGGATCCTTCTCGGCGGCGTCGTATCCCTCGACTAATTTTGGCAATTGTAGTGCTCTCGCGAAGTCGCCCTTGTCGAGCGATTCTTGCAATTGCGCGTCGAGGTGATTCTTAAATTCCGCCGCCGCTTTCAGTCGAATCGCTTCGTTGTCGGCGCGCGTCTTTTCATCCTTACGAATCCGCGCCGCCTCGATCGTCGCGGCCTCCGCGGTCCGCGTCCCTTCGAAATCTTTTGCTACTTTTTCGAAACCGGCGGCGCGATCGAGCGGTTGTAAATTCTCGGCTTTTACTTTAGTGAACGCGAGTTCCGCGTCCTTCTCCCGCATTTGCCGCTCATTCTTTAGATTTTCCTCGCGAAGGCGGTTTTCTTCCTCGACATTACGAATAATGACGGGTTGCGTCGACGATTTGTCCTCGGGTTTGAATGCGATATAAGCGCCGAGCGACACGGTGGCGAGCGCCGCGACTCCGGTTAATATAAACAAAAACTTCGAGGTCGATTTTGCGGGCGGCGCAAGGAGACCTTCGATCGCCTCGACGAGCTCGCGGGATGTAACAAATCGTTTCTCGGGATCTTTTTGTAATAATCGAGCGACGAGCGCCTCGACGCCTTCGGAAATCGTCGGATCGATCGTGCGCAGCGCCGGCGCCTCGCGATGTACGACGCCGTCGAGGATTTCCTCGATCGTCGTGCCCGCGAACGGCGTCCGCCCGGTGAGCATCCGGTAGAGCGTGGCGCCGAGCGAATACATATCGGAACGGTGGTCGACGGGCCCGCCTTTTAAACATTCGGGCGCGACGAAATGCGGCGTTCCAAAATGCAATTGTCCGGCTTCGCCGCGGCCCGACGCGAGTCCGAGATCGGCGAGCTTGGCGACGCCCTGCGCGGTGATCATTAAATTATCAGGTTTGACGTCCCGATGTAACAGATGCCTGCTTTCGGCGAACTCGAGGGCGCGCGCGGCGTCGCGCGCGATCGGCAGCGCTTTCGCGACGGAAAGCTTCCTTTCACGTTTTAACAATTGTTCGGCGCTGCCGCCGTCGAATAATTCCATCGAATAATAATGAACGCCCTCGTCGGATCCGACGTCGAAAATGGTTACGACGTTCGGATGATGCAATTGCGCGGCGGCGCGCGCTTCGCGAAGAAACATCTCGACGAATTTCGTGTCGCGCGCGAGCGTCGGCGAAAGAACTTTCAACGCCACCTGGCGGTGAAGCGAAGTCTGTGTCGCATTATAAACAATACCCATTCCGCCGCGCCCGAGAATGCCGCTGATTTGATAACCACCGAGCGTTTTTCCGGAGAGATCGACGTCGGCGGGGCGGTTTGGCGTCGACGCGGATTTCTTCTCGGCGGAATGAATAATTTCCTGAAGTCTCGAATGTGTCGAGGCGGGCGCGGGAGCGGCGGCGGGCGGAGGCGCGGATTTCGTTTCGTTTAGATCGGGCTCATATATCAATTCCACGGTTCCGATGCGGATGCGATCGCCGGAATTGAGTCGTGAAGTTGTAATTTTTCGACCGTTGACAAATGTTCCGCTCGCGCTTCCGAGATCCTGAATGCCGAATCCGCCTCCGCGAATCGGCGCGATGCGACAATGTACAGATGCGATCGGCCCTCCGTCCAATGCAAGATTCGATGCGGCGGCATCGGCGCCGATCGTTAAACTCCCGCCCGCGAGATCGACGACCTCGCCCGCCCGCGAACCGGTGGAAAGTACGAGACGCGTCACGGATGCGCCGTTGAAGGAGTATTTATTTTGTCGAACAACGCCGAGCCGACGCGCACGAGCGTCGCGCCTTCTTCGACGGCAATTTCATAATCGCCAGACATGCCCATCGACAGTTCGCCTTCGCCGCCTCCGGCGAAAAGTCCGGCGCGCGCGCACGCGTCGCGGTTGTTTCTTAGTGTTCGAAATATGTTACGAATCTCCGGAACTGTCGCGTTCGCGGGCGCCATGGTCATGAGGCCTGCGATTTGTACATTTGCAAAATCGCGCGCCGATTCGAGCGTCGCGGCCGTCGCATCCGGCGCGATCCCGTGTTTTGTAGCTTCCGCGCTCACGTTGACTTCAAGAAGGCATCGCACGACGCGCCCTTCCTCGGCGCCGGCGCGCTGGAGTTTTGGTAATAATTCTCCGTCATCGACGGCGTGGAGCAGCGTGGAGTGAAGAATGGCTTTTCGGATTTTGTTCGATTGCAACGGGCCGACGAGGTGCCAGCGCGCGCCGGGGATGCGCGCGGATTTTAGTAGTAATTCTTGCACGCGATTCTCGCCCAAGTCGACGGCGCCCAATGTAAATAAAAGGTCCGCGATTTCGGCCGAAACGCTTTTTGTAATCGCAACCAACGCGACCGACGACGGCGCCCGGCCCGCGCGCACGGCGGCGCTCGCAATTCGATTGCGAACGCGTTCAAGATTTTCGCGCAGGAGGAGCTTCGTTTCGTCGTTCACGAAGTTACAAACCTGCAGAATGGCGTCTTGAATTAGTTGGGACAAGCGTCCGCGTTTCGGCCGGTGTCATTCCTGCGAGTCGAGGCGGGGGCGGTTTCCCTCGAGCAGTCGCTGGAGGCGCGGCGGATCGAGGTCAATATTCAGCCGTTTTTCGGAGGCGATTGTGACTTGGCCGGCGGCGGCACCGCGCGGTTTGCGGACGAACTTCGCAAAGGTGTAAACGACTTCGGCCCGGCCTCGGCCTCGATTTTTCGAGAAATGCACGGCGAGCGTCGCCGCGTCGAGCAATGTTTCGAGCGGCGGCGACGCGTCCTTCGAAAGCCGCACGACGACATGCGCGCCGGCGGCGCCCGCGCCGGCATGCATCCAGAGATCGTTGCCGCGCGCCAACTGAAAACTGAGGCGGTCGTTTTCGCGCGCGCCCGAACCGACGAGAATCGCAAGACCGTCGGCGGACGTAAACTTTCGAAGGCCCGATTCGCCGGCGTTTTTTGTTACATTCTCTTTTTGTTGTAAATTGGGTCCGCGCGCGGGCTGCAGGATGCGGCGAGTCTCCAAATCCGCGGCGATATTACGAATCGACTCCGGGTCGGCGGCGGCGGCGGCCTCGACGCGCGCGCGTTCGAGGAATCGCGCCTCTTTTTGTTGAATTTCGAGTTCGCGCTCCGCGCGCGCGACTCCGTCCTCCATTTTTCGCGCGCGACGATACATCTTTTCGATCTGTAAATTTAATGGAACCGCCGGGTCGAGCGGAATGCAAATTTCGGGCAGCGCCGGATCATAATAATCCGTCACGCGCGCCTCCGCCGCGCCGCGCGGCACGGCGTTTTGCGCCGCTCTTAACAAATCGGCCTCGCGGCGCAGGCGCGGCGCCTTCGCGGCCTCCGAAATCTTTATGCGAAGCCCCTCGATCTTGTGCATTTTGGCGCGGAGGCGCGCGTCGACGCGCAGTTCGAGTTCGCGCCGCGCGGCGTCGAGAACGCGGGCACGGACGAGCGGTTCATAATATTCTTCGACGGCCGTATTGGTTGCAAAGGCGGGCGACGGCGCCGGAAATCGCGATTCGTAATGTTGCAATTCGGTTCTCGGCGCCAAGAGTTCCGGCGGCGCATCCGGTTGTCCTTCCGCGAGCGCGCGGCGGCCCGCGGAAGCATAATTTAATAATTCGACGACGTTTTGTTCGTTGACCAACACCCAGCGCGGGCGTTTCGAAAATAACTCGAATCTTAGTTTGACTTTCGACGCGTTCGAAAATCGCAAACCGAGCTCCACGACGCGGTCGTCCCGCGCGGCGGTTATTTGTAATAATATCGAGCCGCGCAGTTTCGACGCCAATTGTAACGACGACGCGGGAACGCCGCGCGCGGCCGGAAGAGGTTTCCGGGTTATTCGATGGACGCGCGCGAGTCCTTCGCCCAGTCCGAAGAGCACGCGCTCGCCGCCGCCATCGTTCGTTTCCAAATAAAACGCGAGATCGCCCGCCTCATCGCACGCGACGTCGCGGACGCGCGCGTTCACCGCGAACGCGCGCAACTCTTCGACGACGTCGCGAATTTCGGCGGCGTTGAGCGACAATTTATTATCTATTTAAGAAAAAAGGCGGCGAATCGCATCGCCGCCCGTTCATTTACTTTCGAAATGTCAACATCCGAAATGTCAAAATTAACGAATCGTTTACTTCAATTCGTCCTTGACGTCGTAAACCCATTCGAAATCGGCCGGTTTCCATTCGAGCAATTCCTCGGGTCGGAAAAACAATTCCATTTCCCGTTTCGCCGTTTCGGGAGCGTCGCTCGCGTGAATTAAATTAAACGATTTGCTCGCGCCATAATCGCCGCGGATCGTGCCGGGATCCGCGTCGGGGCCGAACGTCTTGCCGACGAGTTTACGGACGATCGCGATCACGTCCTTGCCTTCAAGACAAAGCGCGACGACGGGGGACGACGTCATGAAGCGGACGAGTCCGGGATAGAAACCCTTCGTCTTGTGCGCTTCATAATGTTTTTCCGCGAGTTGCGGCGTGATTTGCATCAATTTCAATCCAACAATTCGCAGACCCTTGTCCTCGAATCGTTGGAGAATGCGGCCCGCGAGACGGCGCTGGAGCGCGTCCGGTTTGAATAGTATGAGTGTTCGTTCAAGCATATCGATGAAGGGTTTGGATAAATTGGGCGAACAGTATAACAAGTCGAAGCGGCGAAGTCATGCGAAGGCCTCTTTCATACAGACCCCTCCGAGGCGCACCACTGGGCGGCGATGCGTTGTTAACGCTGCGAGTTGTGTCGGAATGACGCGACGGAGCGGCCGAAAATGTCGCGCAAACGGTTGAATTCCGACTTCGGCGCGCGCGCTACGAAACCGCAGAGGAATTTTCCCGCGGGAATCGCAACCACCAACTCCTGCATCGGGAGTTTTTTGCTCGATTCGGCGCCGCTCGTCCACTGCGACTCGATTTCAAAGGACACATCGACGGTGTTTTGATGATCGATGACTTCCGATCGTAATACTTTCCAATCTTCATATTCTTTCGAACACATCATCGCGCGGCGGTTTTCGAAAAAGCGCTGGACGTCCTGTTCGCCGTAGCAGCGCGATTCGCCTTCCCACGCGAAGAATGTTAATGAAATATTTTCGTCGGCGGGCGAAAGATAACGAACGCAGAAGCGGCCGACGCCGGGCAATGTTTGCGAGTGCCAGCCTTCGGGCGGATCCATGTAAACGCCGAGTTCCTCGTCGCGGAAACAACTCGCGTTGACGCATCCTCCCGTCATGTGCGTCTTGGAAACGCGTTCGATGTCGGCGCCGTTCGCAAAATCGCTTTTATTTATATGCAATGATTCGAGAACCGGCTGGATTTCAAAATTGTGCGCCGCCAGTTCGCGCGCGTCGCCGCGAACGACGAAATTAAATAAAAACGGGGACGACAACCGGTAGCATCGGTGTACGCGCGTCGAGAGTTTCGGATCCTTGCAATCGGGATAATCGGCGATGAAATCGGCGCGGACCGCATCGCCGTCCATCTGCGCCTGTTTTTTGATAATTTTTACGGAATTATCCTTAATATTTAAAAACTTCACGAGCACGTCGTGGTCGCGAACGGCCTGTTCGAGAGGACACGTCACCGTCGGATTCGTATAACAATCGAAATCCATCGAAATCTTAAGATTCGGGTGGATGAACGAGAGCGAATCGAACGCCGCGCCTTCGCCGGCGACGCGCGGCACGAGAAACCAACCCGACGGTTTTGCAATATTCCATCCGCAAGGCGCGCAGCCGATGCGCCCGTGAAAGTTATTTAACAAAACCGCGGCGTCCTCGTCGAAACGCTCCATGCGCGAGAGCAAGGGAGCGGCGTTGCCGGACGGATTCTTGACGTCCCAACTGAAAAACAGGACGTTGGCGGAGCGCTGCCGCCGGTCAAATATTAACTCTCCCGGCTTCGTCGTGCGCGGCCGCATCGCCGTTTCGGTGCTGACGTAAACGGCGTCGGTGCCGCCGATGCGGATCGCTTTGATAATTTTAGATTCACGCGAAAGAAAAGTAGCATTCTCGAGCCGCATTTTGGTGAGGCACTCGAGGTCGCGCTTCGCGGGAGTGTCTTCGGGGCCGAGGACCGCCAGGATTTTTGTTAAATTATTGCTAACAAACGCGCGGTCCATTTCGCGGATTCGCTGCTCGACGGGGGCGAGCGCGGCGCCCTTGATCTCGACCGGTTCGCCGCCGGACGGACAACTCGCGCAGTGCGCCGCCGAATAAGCGCTGATGGGGGGCGTGCACGGCTCGATTCGCTCGCTGCCGTCGCCGCAACCGTCGCCGCCCGGAATTGTAAAGTTCGTTCGCGGCGAAATCGTTAATATTATCAATAACAGGACCGCCCATGGCTGCCCGCCGCGCGCCGCGTCGATCAGGTATTGTATAATGCGCGAACCCATGGTGCGTTGAATATCTTAATTCTATCGTAAATCCGAATTTCGCGTTTTGTTATACATGCGACGCGATCGATCCGTTCATCGACCGGCGGATGCAACAATTCTTGCGGTTTGCGCGACGTGATCGGTCGGGGCGATGGGCAATTCGATTCCCGCGACGCCCGCCGTGCCGATCAATCTGCCCGCGCCGAGAATATTGCCATCGCTCGCGATGGACTGATACATCGTCGGCGGATCGACGATCGCCGCGGCGCGCGGAGGCCGGACGAATACTACAAAACCTGTGACGAGAATCGCCGCCGCCGCCGTCGCGAGCGACCACGACCGCATTTGGCCCGTCCATGTTAACAATTGGACGCGCCAACGAGTCGCGGGCGCCATCGCATTGACAGTTGAATATACAAATCCGCGCGAAATGTCGCGAGGCGCGAAATCGGCGACAAGTTGATCGATTTGCGTCAACTCAAGGTCTCTTCTCCGGCACGATGGACATTGATACAAATGCTCCGCCACCAAACGCGCGGCGCCCGGATCGAGCTCGCCTTCGTGGTATTCCACGATGAGCTTCGACGCGTCGGCGCAGTGAAGTCTTTGCGGGAATTGCATGGAATGTCGTTTCGTCCGAAAGCGGCCCCCAAATCGAGGTCGCATCCGTCACACTCCATTACGCGGGTCGTGAGCGCCGGACTTTCGAAAAAATATACGAACCGGCGAATTCAATCATTCGACGCGGCGCGAAGGGGAAGGCGCGCTCGAAGAAACTACAAAAATCGCTCTTGCGGCTCGAATCCACCGAGGGATCCATCGCGCAAATAGGGTCCGAGTTTGACGCGCAGCGCCTCTTTCGCACGATACAGTCTGGCCTTCGCCGTGCCCTCCGCGATCGCGAGGTCGCCTGCGATATCGCGATATTCGCGTCCTTCGAGTTCGCGCATGACGAACACAACGCGTTCGGGTTCGGGCAAATCGCAGAGCGCGGCCGCGATTAGATCGCGCATTTCAACTTCGCGCGCGGTCTGCGACGGCGTCATTCCCTCGGCGACGATTTCAGACGATGCGCGTCGATCGTCATCGCGCCGCGCGGGCGTCAGCGAGACGGTGCGCAGCCGCCGCTTGCGCATCAGATCGAAACAATGGTTGCGAATAAATGTATAAAACCAAGTCGAGAATTTCGTCTGTTTTGTAAAATCGAACGACGCGATCGTTCTTGATAATTTAACAAAAATATCCTGCGCGTAATCCTCGGCGTCCTGCGGCGTTCTCGGAGCGAGAAGCTTGTAAACCATGCCGAGGACGATTCGTTGATATTGCTCGACGAGCGCCCTGAATGCTTCCGGATCGCCCGCCATGGCGGAGCGGACAATCTTAACTTCGGATTCTGTCATGGCGCCCCGCCGGAGTTCGCGGCGAGGTCCATGGAGGGGAAACTGCATGGTTGATGGGTACAACCGTTCGTGGGGCGGCCCGTGAGTATCCCAACGCGGCCTGCCGTAAAGCGCAAGCTGCAAAAATTGGAACGGCGTCTATTACGGGAGGCTGCAGCGACTGTTTGTGGTTCTTGGACGTAATCGCCACTGGATGTCGTTGGAGGGAAAAAGGGGATTGGGTCCAAGTGAGAGATCGTTAATCTAATAATAGAGCTACTAAACGCGGGGCGGCCCGCTGGAGCGGAGCGTAACGCAAGCACCCGGGCGACGCTCCCATGGAGACACGCTTCGTGTGCTTCAACATGCGCCCATTTCGCTCCATTGCAGTTTCTTCGGTCTATTTCGCTTCGATCGCTCCGTTCGGACTTGCGCAGACGCAGCTGTTTCCGGGGACGCAGTATGCGACCGGATCCAATCCGACGGTCTCGGTGATCGCGGATTTTAATAATGATGGCAAGGCCGACGTCATCACCGTCAATCAGAACGATAATAATGTCTCCGTGCTGCTCGGCGATGGCGCGGGCGGGCTGCTGGCGGCGGTCAACACTTCGGTCGGCGCCGGCACGCAACCGCTCATGGTCGCCGTCGGCGACGTGAACATTGACGGCCGCCTCGACATAGGCACGGCTAACAATTCTACGGGCAATGTTTCTATTCTGATCGGCAACGGAGCCGGCGGCTTCGCGGCGCCGAGTTTCCTTGTCGCCGCGTCGTTTCCGACTTCCGTTGCGTTCGGCGACATCAATGGCGACGCGAAACTCGACGTCGCGAATACTAATTTTGGCTCGACGAACATAACAGTTCGTCTCGGCAATGGAAACGGCACGTTCGCCGCGTCGACGGCCTACGGAACCGGTTCCGGGCCGCGTAATGTTACATTTGGAGACCTGAACGCGGACGGCAAAATCGACGTCGCCACGGCCGATCAGAACGGCGGCGACGTTTCCGTGCATTTTAATAATGGCGCCGGAGGTTTCGGCGGAACGAATATATTCCTGACCGCGATCGATTCGCAAACGGTGGCGATCGGCGACGTGAACAGCGACGGAAAACAAGACATGGTCGCGGCGAATCGCAATAATAATACGATATCCGTGATTGTCGCGACGGGCGGCGGGGCGTTCCTTCCTTTTGTTACTTATGCCGTCGGTTCGCTCACCCGACACGCCAACATCGCGGATTTGAATCTGGACGGCAAGCTCGACGTCGCCGCGGCGAATCCCGGATCGCAGAATGTATCTGTATTATTACAAAATGCCGGAGGAACGCTCGCGTCGCCGGTAAACGCGATCGCGGGCGGGACGACGTGGGTCGCGATCGGCGATCTAAATAATGACGGCAAGCCGGATTTCGCGGATCCCGTCGGGTTTCCCGACAACGGCGTAACCATACTGATCGGAAACGGCACCGGAAACTACAATCCCGCCGCGCGCTATCCCGCCGGCGACGCGCCGCGATCCGTCGCGATCGGAGACGTAAATCATGACGGCAACGTCGACGCCGCGACGGCCAACGAATTTGCGAACACGGCGGCCGTATTGTTAGGAAATGGATCGGGCGGTTTTGGCGCGCCCGCGGCGTATGCGGCCGGAAGCGCGCCTTCGTCGGCCGCGTTCTCCGACTTGAACGGCGACAAGAACCCCGATCTCATCATTACCAATGCATCCGCGAATACCGTTTCGCGATATTTAGGATCTCCGGCGGGGAGTTTCGGCGCGGCCGCGAATTTCGCGGTCGGATCGACGCCGTACGCCGTGCTCGCCGCCGATTTGAATCTGGATAATGTTTACGATCTCGCCGCGACCAACAATGCTTCCAATAATATTTCCATATTGTTAGGAACGGGATCCGGCGGATTCGGCGCGGCCGTGAACTACGGGAGCGGCGGGACCATTCCGAAAGGGATCGCGACGGCCGACATGGATCTCGACGGCAAGCCCGATTTAATTATTACCAATTCCGGCACCAACACCGTCGCCGTGCTGCTCGGAAACGGCTCGGGAGGATTCGGCGCGGCCGCGACGTTCGCCGTGGGCGGCGATCCTCGCTCTGTCGCGATCGGCGATATTAATATTGACGGCGTGCCCGACGCCGTGACCGGGAATTTCATTCCGAATACGATTTCCGTATTATTAGGCAACGGCGCCGGCGGATTTGCCGCGGCGGTCAACACGCTTTTGCAAGTCGATCCGTGGCCCGTGGCGCTTTCGGATATGAATCAGGACGCCAAACTCGATATTCTCGCGGCTCATTACAATTCCGCATCGCTCGCGGTATTGTATGGAAACGGCGCCGGGGGATTCGCGGCGCCCATTTATTATGCATTCGTAAACTTTCCCGATTCGATGGCGGTCGGCGATCTCGACGCCGACGGCCGCCAGGACGTCGTTTCGGCGAGTTACTTCGGCGACGACCTCGCGGTCCTTTTGAATCATAACATTGCAACGCCGGCCGGACTTTCGAAGTACGGCACCGGCACGCCCGGATGCGCCGGCGCGCTCGGAATGACCGCGAATTCGCCGCCGAACATAAATAATAGCGGATTTACACTGATCGCGACAAACGTTCCCCACAATTCGCTCGGATTGGGCCTCGTCACCGACAGTCCGGATTTCGCGGGCACCGACGTTTTCAGTTATGGTTTTCTCGTTCACGTCGATTTCGCATTCGCCACGGATATCATTGCACTCGACGTCTACAGCGACGCGAACGGAACCGCGTACGCTCCGGCCGCGATTCCTAATAATCCGACGCTCGTCGGCAAAACATATTATGGACAATCGATCTGGGTCGAATTCCCGGGACAGACTTGTAGTCTTGCAGTATTCGGACTCGAGTCGTCTCGAGGACTTTGCATGCTAATTCTTCCATGACGCGAGCGTAAGTGGGGCGAATTATTGTTTTAGATTGAGTATCATAATAGTCAGGTCAAAGCGAGCGGCGGGCTCCGCGGCGCGGCGCAGCGGCGATGCTCCGGCCACACCCTGTCGCGACCCACACGAAAGCGAGAACCACACGCTCGACGCGACGGGGCGTCGCCTTCGCCGCCGCTGTCTGGCGCCACGGACCCGCCGCCCGCCAGTACTAACGATGGTACGTACGCTAATAAAAGCGCGGCTGCTCGGCCGTCGCGGCGCGCGCGTGCCCGCGCAAGCGCGGCCACACCGCGCGTCACGCAACCGCCTCGCCGTCGTCGATCCCGGCCACATGACACAATCACCCCACTTTTTATAATATTTAGGAAAAAAGGGGGGCTGGTCCACTTCCCTCAGAATTTCACGCGGAGACGCGGAGGGCAGAGAGAACGCGGAGAAAACCAAGAATACAATTGCAAGTTCTGGTTTTCTCCGCGTCTCCGCGTGCAGGTCTTCTCTCCGCGTCTCCGCGTGAAAGTCGGATTCGAATCTTGTGAAAATTACATTCGCGATCAAACGATAATAATAAATCCCGCCATTGCTAACTCTTCATCGGCGGATCGGTTTGTAACATTTTCGTCTTCGATTCGCATTGTTCATAAAGGAATCGTAGTTTGTCTCGAACGTATTCGCGCTTGATTTTAACAATTTTCGAAGGCAGGGCGTCGGGCGCTTTGTAGGATATTTCCGAAACTAACAATTCGACGACGGTGTGGAGCCTGCGCGCGCCGATGTCGCCGAGGGCGATGTTTGCGCGGTCGGCGATGCTGGCGAGTTCGTCGATGCCGTCCGTTTCGAATTGTAAATCGACGCCGTCGACGGCGAGTAATTGTTTATATTGTTTCGGGAGCGCGTTCACGGGCTCGGTCAATATTCTTATGAAATCGCCTTTTTCGAGAGTGTCAAGAAACACCCGGACGGGGAATCGCCCCTGCAGTTCGGGTATCAGATCGTCGGGTCGCGAAATGTGAAATGCGCCCGCGGCGATAAATAATATATGATCGCTGCGGATCGGGCCGTAGCGCGTGTTGACGGCGCAGCCTTCGACGATCGGTAACAAATCGCGCTGCACGCCTTCGCGCGACACGTCCGGGCCGCCGTCGTGCGATCGTCCGGCGATTTTATCAATTTCATCGATAAATATAATTCCAAGTTCCTCGACGCGGCGCATCGCCTCCGACAACATCCGATCTTTATCAAGCAGCGCGTCCTGTTCCTCGCGTTCGATCGCGCGCTTCGCGTCGATGAGACGCATGCGCTTCGTTTTCTTAGGAACGCTTCCGCCGCGCAGCGCCGCCATCGTCGACGCGTCGATTCCCATATATTCCGTGCCGCTGCCGGAGAACACTTGCGCGAGCGGCGCCATCGTTTCGAGCAGCGAGACGACGATATATTCCTGATCGAGTCCGCCCGCGCGGAGTTTTTGTCGCAAGTCTTCGCGCATGCCGGCCTGTTGTTCGACAGCGTCGGGCATGCCGAGCGGCGGCATCGGTTCCCACGGCATCCGTCGCGAACCGGGAAGTAACGAATCGAGAATACGCTCCTCCATTTGAACTTTCGCGAGTTCGCGCACTTCATCCACCATTTCGCCTCGCACTTGATCGATGCCAACTTCCACGAGATCGCGAATCATCGATTCGACGTCGCGGCCGACGTAGCCGACTTCTGTATATTTCGACGCTTCCACTTTCAGCAGGGGCGCGCCGACGAGCGCGGCCATGCGGCGCGCGATTTCGGTTTTGCCGACGCCGGTCGGACCGATTAGTAGTAAGTTTTTCGGCGTCACTTCGCGCCGGAATTCGAGCGAAAGTTGCATTCGACGCCATCGCATGCGAACGGCAACGGCAACGGCGCGCTTGGCCGCCGCCTGGCCGACGATATAACGATCCAGTTCGGAAACGAGGCGGGTTGGGGTCAGGTCCTGCATTTTTTTTGAATAATTCGAAACGGAGCAGAATCGCCGGAATCGGGCCTCGCGTCAAATGGTTGTGAACGCGCGCCCCGGTCGTTACCTTCGCCGCCGTCTCCGGCCGGTCGCATTCCCTTGCCAAAAGATCACGATGATTCAAAAGCCGAGGAAGAGCGCCGCTCCGAGGCGAACGCCTATTCGGCGGGACTCGAATTCGGAATGACGATTTTAGTTTTTGTAGGAATCGGCTGGTTCCTCGATTCGCGACTCCATACGATTCCGCTGTTTTTATTAATATTCATGTTTCTCGGCTTCGGCGGCGCGCTGTATTCGCTGACGAAGAAGTTCCCTTCGGACTCGCCGGCGCCGAAAAAGCGCGCGCCGGCGGACTCCGCGCAAAATGTTACAAAACCGCCGGATCGAAACGATTCCGGCGAATCCGAAGATAACAATTCAAGCGCTCAAGATTAACAATGTCGAGTTCACCATGCGTCGAACGGTTTACGGCGTGATCGCCGGACTGCTGATTTCGGCGCTCGGTTTTTGGATCGCGACGGCCGCGTTCGCGAATGATCCCCGCGTCGCGCGCGGCGTTGCGCTCGGCGGCGTGGTTGGCACGATCGTTTCATCCGTCGGCGGCGGCGCGCAAGTTGCCCTCCTGCGGCGAAACCCGAAATCGAACGCCTCGTTTGTCGCGTTCGGTGCGAGTTTTTTCGCGAAACTCATGTTCCTGGTGGTAGGAATTCTACTGTTAGGAACAGTCGAGTTGGGCCTGAACCCTGCCGCGTTCGGAGTGGCCTTTGTCGCCGCGTCCATCGTCGCGACGGGGTTCGTATTGTCGGCGCTCGTTCAAATTCAATAATCTTCCAACTTTATTAATATTTTCAATCTTTGTTTCGTTCGATGCACCCCTTGATCGCCACACTTCTGCAACACGCGCCTGAAGCCGCCGCGAATGCGGCGCAAGCGGAATTGCGTGGTGGCGGAGAAGGGTCGCCGACCGGACCGGCGATTTTCATGCATGTGTATCATCACGTGCTCGCGCAACCGCTCAAAATCAACGGCGAGCCGTTGGTCGTGAGAGTGGGGGGATACGAACTCCCGATCTTTAATTTACAGATCGCGCAAGTCGTTTCGGTTATATTAATGTTCGTTCTGTTTTCATGGGCAAAATCGGGCCTCGTCGCCGGAAAACAAAATCGCGTCCAGCGGATATTGACGGGCTGGGTTTTATGGATTCGCGACGATATGGCCAGGCCGATTCTAGGCCCGCACTTGTCGCACAAACTGCTTCCCTATTTTCTGACGGTTTTCTTTTTTCTTGCATTTAACAATTTACTCGGACTGTTTCCGAATCCATTCCATCCGCTGATTCCGCACGGTGACTGGATCCCGCTCGGCGTCACCGCGAATGCTTGTATTTTCGTCACGGCGGGAATGGCGCTCACGACGTTATTATTTATGATCGGCGGCGGAATGGTAATGAACGGTCCGTTGAAGTTCTGGACGGGCCTCGTTCCGCACGGAATACCCGCGGCGCTCTGGCCGCTGATGTTCGTCGTCGAACTGGTCGGTTTGTTCGTGAAGCCCTTCGCGTTGACGATTCGTTTATTTGCAAACATGACGGGCGGTCACCTTGTCGTCCTCTCGTTCGTCGGCATTTTGTTCTATTTCGGCCAGGCGTCGATGCTCGGCAGCCTCGGCTACGTCGTCGCGCTGCCGGCGGTCGCGTTCGCGATTTTTATTATGATTATCGAAGCTTTCGTGGCTTTGTTGCAAGCGTACATCTTCACTCTCCTTTCTTTACTGTTCATCGGCGCGTCGCTGCATCCGGAGCATTAGTTTCGGACGCCGTCCCCGGAAAAGTAAATTAAACAATCTCCCGCCCTTTTTTTTAACTCTCACTTCTTCAACATTTTCAAAGGTATCAAGAATGACAGCATTTCTCGCTGAAGCTGGACTTAGTTTCGCTTATCTCGCCGCCGGTCTCGGCGCCGGAGTGGCCGTGATCGGCGCCGGCCTCGGCATTGGGCGGATCGGCAGTTCGCAGGCGGAAGGCATCGCGCGTCAGCCCGAAGCCGCCGGCAACATTCGCGGCGGATCGCTCATTCTCGCGGCCATGATCGAAGGCGCCGCGTTGTTCGCGATCGTCGTGACGCTGTTGTTGGTCGTTCTTAAGTAAACGCTTCCGGGTGTCCCGGAATTCCGCGGCATCATAATTAATATGTCCAATATCTATACGCCGATTCTTAGCATTGTCACGGCTGCCGAAGGCGGCGAAGAGGGTTTCAACCTGATTCGCCTGTCGGACGCGTCGAATGCGATTTGGACAATTATCATTTTCGGCCTCGCGCTGCCCGTGATGTGGAAAATGGTATGGAAACCCATGGCCGACCACTTGGAGCAACGCGATCACAAGGCCGAGGAAGCCGCGCACGCGGCCGAAAAGGCCAAAGAAGGCGCGCAGAAGTCCGAAGCCGAAGTCAAGCGCAAGCTCGACGAAGCGCAAAAGGAGTCGGCGCGTATTATTAATGAATCGCGCGCGGCCGGCGAAGTGCAGGGACGCGAAATTGTTGCAACCGCGCAAAAGCAATCGCAACAATTGCTCGAGCGCGCGAAGGCCGACATCGAGGCGGAGAAAACGAAGGCGCTATCCGAAATTCGCGAAACCGTGGTCGAGATTTCGATCGACGCCGCGTCGCGGGTCGTCGGGCGCGCCGTCGCCGACGACGATCAGCGGCGTTTCGTCCGCGATTTTGTAGCAAGTCAGAGCGCACGTTGATCATTTATATAAACGAAACATGCTCTCCCCGGCTGTAACACGACGCTACGCGGAGGCGCTGCTCGACGCGGCGCGCGATGCGAAACAAGTGGAGACCGTCGAGAGCGATCTCGCGCTCGCGGCCCGCGCCGCGACGACCGGCAAAGCCATCGCACAATTGTTGAATCCCGCCGCCGATCGGAAGAGTCTCCGCTCCGGTTTCGTCGAGCCGCTTTCGCAACAATTGAAAACGAGATTGGTAAAGAACACGGTTTCGTTATTGATCGATCGAAAGCGCGGCGCGGTTTTGTTTCATTTGGCGGCCGTGTATCACCGCCTCGCGCTCGAATCGCGCGGCGAGGCCGAGGGCATCATCGAATCCGCGACCGCTCTCTCTCCGCAGGAGTTGCGATCGGCGGAGGAGGCGATTTCGGGACGCGTCCGTCGAAAAGTAACATTAACGCCTCACGTTGATCCGTCGTTGATGGGTGGCGTGCGCGTGACGGTCGGCAGCCGCCGCTTCGACGCGACGGTGCGGTCGCGCCTCGAAGAGCTTCGCGGGCGCATGCTCGCGGCACAGTTATAATATTAATGTAATATTAATTTAATTCATTTTTTTCATTTAACTAACTAATCAAAGTTCCCCGAACGGAAATTCGTCATGGTTGACCTTCGTCCCGCAGAAGTTCGCTCGATTCTTAAAAAACAAATCGAGAGCTACGAGGGCAAAGTCGGCGTCGAGGAAGTCGGCACCGTGCTCCAAGTCGGCGACGGCGTCGCGCGCATCTACGGTCTCGACCGCTGCATGATGTCGGAACTGCTCGATTTCGGTAATAATACCTATGGCATCGCGATGAACCTCGAGGAGGATTCGGTCGGCGCCGTATTGTTAGGATCCGCGGATGCTATTAAAGAAGGCGACACCGTTCGTTCGACGGGGCGCGTCATTTCGGTGCCGGTCGGCGAATCGCTCGTCGGCCGCGTGGTCGACGCGCTCGGACGTCCGCTCGACGGGCGCGGGCCGATCGATCAGTCACAATTCGCACCGATCGAATCGCGCGCGGCGAACGTCGTCGAGCGCGAGCCTGTGAAACAACCCGTGCAGACGGGAATCAAAGCGATCGACGGCATGATTCCGATCGGCCGCGGACAGCGCGAACTGATTATTGGCGACCGCCAGACGGGAAAAACCGCGCTCATCGTCGACACGATCATTAGTCAAAAAACAACCGGCGGCGGCGATCCAAAGAATCCCGAACAGGTCATTTGCGTTTACGTCGCAATCGGACAAAAGCAGTCTACAATTAAAGACGTAGTCTTAAAATTAGCCGAAAACGGCGCGCTGCCGTACACAATTATAGTATCCGCTCCGGCCGGCGCCGAAGCGTCGATGCAATACATCGCGCCGTTCTCGGGCGTCACGATGGGCGAATTCTTCGCGTTCCGCGGGCGCCACGTCGTCATCGCTTATGACGATTTATATAAGCAAGCGCTCGCGTACCGGCAAATGTCGCTTTTGTTACGTCGTCCGCCCGGCCGCGAGGCGTTTCCCGGCGACGTATTCAACTTGCACAGCCGCCTTCTCGAGCGCGCTTGTAAATTATCGAAACGGGCGCATGAGTATAATCCGCGCTACAAAGCGGGCGGCGGATCGATCACGGCGCTGCCCGTCGTCGAAACGCAGGAAGGCGACGTGTCGGCGTATATTCCGACGAATGTCATTAGTATTACCGACGGACAGATTTTCCTCGAGGCGGATTTGTTCTATTCGGGCGTTCGTCCGGCCGTAAACGTCGGCATCTCGGTTTCGCGCGTCGGCGGAAGTGCACAAATTCCGGCAATGAAGAAAGTCGCGGGCGGATTAAAGTTAAATCTCGCGCAATACCGCGAACTCGCGGCATTTGCACAGTTCGGATCCGATCTCGACAAAGCGACGCAGGCGCAGTTGACGCGCGGCGAACGCCTCGTCGAATTATTAAAACAGGGCCAGTATCGCCCCGTGCCCGTCGAGGAACAGATTATATCCATTTACGCCGGCACGTCCGGCCAACTCGACGACATCCCCGCGCGCGACGTGCGCCGTTTCGAGGAGCATCTTTCGGCGACGGCGAAGAGTAAACATTCGCAGTTGTTACAAAAACTGCGCGACGAAAAGAAGCTCACCGACGAAGTCGAAGGGCTCATCAAGGCCTGCATCGCCGACGCGAAGAAGACGTTCGCGAAATAGTGTTAATATTAACCATCCAAACTTAACAAAGTAAACACCCGCCGTGGCCTCCCTTCGCGATATCCGACGACGTATCAAAAGCGTCGCGAGTATCAAACAAATCACGCGCGCCATGGAAATGGTGGCGACGACGAAGCTCCGCCGTTTTCAAGGGCGCGCGCAGGCGTCTCGGCCGTTTACAAATGAAATTCAGGCGATCGTCGGCCGTCTCGCGGCCGTGGCGCCCGAGGGTTCGTCGCCATTATTAAGAAATACACAGTTAAGAAATACACAGTTAAGCAAATCGGCGGCGCCGGATGCGGCCGTGATTGCTTCAAATGGAAAACCGGGCGCGCTCGGGATCATTATTGTGACGTCCGACCGCGGACTTTGCGGCGCGTACAATGCAAATATACTCTCGATGACGCACCGCTTCCTGCGCGAGCGCGGACTCGAAGAGCGCGGCGGCGATCCGAAACTCCTCGAAGGCAAAGTTAAATTATATATTTTCGGCAAGAAAGGCTACACGTATTTTTATAAACGCGGGTATGGCGTCGCCCATTACTTTTCGGAGCCGCCGCTCGAGAAGTTTCAGTATCAGGACGTCCGCATCGCGGCGAAACAGCTCGTCGCCGATTTCACGTCGGGCGCGGTCTCTGAAATCCAGGTGATTTCGACGCGATTCGAATCGATGGTTACTTATAAACCGGCCGTGAACCAATGGCTTCCGGTCGTGCCGCCCAAATCGGCGGATCATAGGAGTCCATCGGACGGAATCGACGCGATCATCGAGCCGAATGTTCGTTTTATTCTCGATCGGCTCGTTCCAAAGTATCTCGAAATGAAACTTTGGAATTTATTGTTAGAAGCGCTCACGTCCGAGTCCGCGAGCCGCCGCGTTTCGATGAAGAACGCGACGGACGCGGCCGAGGAGATGCGCGGCTCGCTGCTGCGCACGTACAACAGGGCGCGCCAGGAAAGCATTACAAAACAGCTCTTGGAGATCGTGGGCGGCGCGGAAGCGCTCAAGTAGACCGCGCATTATTTATATTTACTAAATCAATCAATTTAATACAAACGTTCAACCCAAACTAACGATAGCAAACGTGGTCACGACATCCTCCAGCGTCGGAAAAATTACACAAGTTATCGGCGTCGTCGTCGACGTCGCATTCGAGTCGGGCAAACTCCCCGCGATCAACCACGCGCTGCGCGTCGATGATAAGACTAAAGGCATCGAGGTCGTCCTCGAAGTCGCGCAACACCTCGGCAACGACCGCGTTCGCTGCGTTTCGATGCATTCGACCGACGGCCTGATCCGCGGAATGGATGTGACCGACACCGGCTCGGCGATCATGGTGCCTGTCGGCAATGCTACAAAAGGCCGGCTGTTCGATTTGTTAGGAAACGCGATCGATGCCGACGCCGAGCGCGTGGGCGGCAAGGGCGAGAAAATGGGACCGGTCGATCGAACCAAGATGTGGCCGATTCACCGCGCCGCGCCGTCGTTCGAGGATCAACAACCGATCACGGAAGTGTTCGAAACCGGAATCAAGGTCGTCGATTTGTTATGTCCGTTCGCGAAAGGCGGCAAAATCGGACTTTTCGGCGGCGCGGGCGTCGGCAAAACTGTATTAATTCAGGAATTGATACGAATCACCGCCGTTGAAAAAGGCGGCTTCTCCGTGTTCTGCGGCGTCGGCGAGCGCACGCGCGAGGGCAACGACCTCTGGCTCGAAATGCGCGAGGCCGAATTCAAGCGTCCCGACGGTACCAAAGCGGCCGTTATTGATAACGCAGTATTAGTATTCGGACAAATGAACGAACCGCCCGGCGCGCGTCTCCGCATCGCGCTTTCCGGTTTGACGATGGCCGAATATTTCCGCGACGCCGAGGGCAAGGACGTATTGTTATTTGTCGATAACATTTTCCGATTTGTACAAGCCGGATCGGAAGTGTCGGCGCTCCTCGGACGCATGCCGAGCGCCGTCGGTTATCAGCCGACGATGGCCTCCGAAATGGGATATTTACAAGAGCGCATCACGTCGACGAAGAAAGGATCTGTTACATCGATGCAGGCGGTTTACGTGCCCGCGGACGACTTTACAGATCCGGCGCCTGTCGCGACGTTCGCGCACCTGGACTCCACCATTCTTCTCGACCGCGGCATCTCCGAATTGGGTATTTATCCCGCCGTGCACCCGCTGAAATCGGCGAGCCGCATGCTCGACCCGAACGTCATCGGCGACGAACATTATAAAGTCGCGCGCTAAGTGCAGCGCGTGCTGCAGCGTTATCAGGATTTGCGCGACATCATTGCCATTCTCGGAATGGAAGAATTGTCCGACGAAGATAAACAAATTGTCAACCGCGCGCGCCGCATGCAAAAATTCCTTTCGCAGCCGTTTTTCGTCGCCGAACAGTTCACGGGACTTCCCGGGCAGTTCGTGCCGGTGAAAGATACCGTTCGCTCGTTCAAGGAAATCCTCGAGGGCAAGCACGACGCGCTCCCCGAAAACGCGTTCTATCTGGTCGGTTCGATCGAACAGGCCGTCGAGAAAGCGAAGAAAGGATAATTATCTAATTCGCGGCGCGAAGAACTAATATTAATAATCCAATGGCCGGCGAACTCCGACTCCTCGTCATCACTCCGGAGCGCGTGATCTTCGACAAACCGATCGCGTCCGCGACGCTTCCGGGCACCGAAGGCTCGTTCGGCGTTCTAAAGAATCACGCGCCGCTCATCGCCGCGGTGGAACCGGGCGAATTGATCGTCGTGGAACCCGATGGCGCGCGTTATTCGTTCTTTATCGCCGACGGTTTCGTCGAAATTAAAGATAACATGGTCCGCCTCGTCGTCGATTCGGGCGAGCCGGTGAAGGAAATTGATATCAAGCGCGCGGAAGATGCGGAAAAACGCGCGCGCGAACGCGTCGCGGGCGGCATGAAAGTCGACGTCGACCTGCCGCACGCCGAAGCCGCCCTCCGCCGCGCGATCATGCGCACGAAGTTGCGGAAAAAATATCAAATCTGATTGTTCATGAAATTCGCCGGACGCGGCCCTGACTTTTGTTGTACGTCCGCGCGAATAGAAGGCATCATATGACGATGCCCGTTGAAGACGCAGGTTCCGCGCCGCCTCCCAATTTGTCATTTAGGCAGGGCGTGCAAGCGTGGGTTCCGGGTTTTGCCGCGCTCGGCCTCGCGCTGTTTTTGATGCAATTGCCGACGTTTGGATCCTCGTTCGAGGATGCTAAAATTCGCGAACGCGCTCTGCGCGCGTGGGATCACGGTGAATACAAATCGTCGGCGGAACTCTTTAAGGATCTTTCCGCGCGGTATCCGAAGTCGCGCGATTTCTCGGTCAAGTTGTTGACTGCACAGTACCGATCGAACGATCCGGATGCCGCATTGGAGACCTACGATAGGCTCGTCGGCGTTCGATTGAATAGGACAGATTCAAAAGATGTTATGGAAATAATGGATAATATTAATAATGGAGTGAAATACAAGCCGTCGAAGGGGAAGTGAATCCGTGATACATTTTCATATTCCCCCCGTCCTCGTCGCCACCGTGACATTCCCGGGCGTTGCGTTCAAACAGTTCACGCAATTCTCGATATGTAAGATTCGAGGAGTGCCCGTTCGAAGTGTGCAATACTTTCAGTTTAAGTATCCGTTTGGGTTTGTTGAATATGATAAATCTCGCGCCGACGACGATCTCGCATGGTTGATTTTGGGACCATTTATTGTCAATTCCATGGCCGCCGCGTTTCTCGGGTTTCCGTCGTCGTTGAGATCGGTCTATCTGGAAGGGGCGTCCACGTATGCGGACGTATTATTGCTATGGCTTGCCATCGCAACGGGAATGCACTCGATTCCGCGGCGCGACGAGTGCCAATTATTAAGAGAAAAATATAAGCGGTCCGTTGCGTGGATCATTACAAAAATTACAATATATCCGATCCTTGGCTTTGCGCGTCTGCTGGCGGCCGGGACGTTTTTTTGGTCGGATGTCATTTACGGTCTGTCGATCACCTTGATCACTCCCGCGATGATGGTTCATTATTCGATTTGAGCTCGGGACTCGCAAGAAAAGGGGACGGGTCCAATTTCCGTCATTTATTTTGAACCTGCGCGCGGCCGGGCGGGGATAGGCTTTTCATGAACCCGCCCGCCGACGTGTCGCTCCCGAATTTACAAATCCTGATCGCGCATCGCGAGCGATTATTAAGAATTGGACGCGCGTTGACGGGCGATGCGCAGCTCGCGGAGGATGCAGTCTCGGATGCGGCGGCGATTTTATTAACAAATCATCGCGCCGCCGCGCAGTCGGGGCTGTCGTGGGTCGCCGGAATTGTTCGAAAACTGAGTTTGCGCGCGGCGCGCGCGCGAACGCGGAGGCGCGAGCGCGAGGCGGCGTACGCGGGCCACGGCGACGCGGACGCGACCGCCGATCTGGTCGCGCAACATCAAATTTATAACGAACTGACGGCGTTGATCCTGACGCTTGACGAACCCTGCCGTTCGGCGGTCGTCGAATATTATTATCATCAAATACCGGCGCGCGAAATCGCCGCGCGCCGCGGCATTCCGATCGAGACGGCGCGCACGCACGTCAAACGCGGAATTCAACAATTACGCGACCGGGCGCGGCGAAAGTTCGGTGTCGAATGGACCGGCGCGATCGCGGCGCTGCCTTTGATACAATTGGCATCGTGGAAGTCGGCGATCGCGTTCAGCGTCGGCGCGAAGAAAACCACCGCCGCGGCCGCGCTCGTTTTGTTATGTATCGGATCGTATGTATTCTTTTATCCGAAACCCCCGGTGCCCGCCGCCCCATCCGCGGCGCCGACGGTCGCCCTCGCCGATGAGCGCGGCGCGTCGCGGCCCGCGACCCGCGCGGCCGAAACTACAATTGCAGCATCGCGCGCGCCCGTCTCCGAGGCTGCGCCAGCGTCCGCGGTCGGCGCGCGCGATCCGCACGCGGAGATTCGCGGAAAAGTAGTCTTTTCCGACGGGACACCGGCCAAGGGCGCCCAAATCACGCTGGTCGGATGGTGCTGGCAGTCGCAGAAGTTATTTAATTATCGGGATCGTATCGATTGGAAGGATCAACCCACGATTGTCGACGATAGTGGGAACTTTATCGTTCCATTCGTTCCACCGCCGCCCTATGGATTTCGGCTGGAAATCCGGCGGCCGGGAACGTTCGGTTGGGACATCGAATGGCCGGAGATCGCGAACGACCGGCACATCGACATTGGAACGATTATATTAATGAAGGGCGGTCGCGTGCGCGGAACGATACGAATGGCGAGCGGCGAACCGCTGATTCCGGGGTGGCGCGTCGCTTGTTATAATTCGGAAGACGTCGTGTTCGGCGCGCCTCATATGGCCGCGGGCGGAAGCCACAGGACGATCGTCGACCCGGCGACCGGATCGTTTACATTGGACGACCTGCCGACGTGTCGATGCGGACTGTCCGTGGAACTTCGAACCGATCCCAAGACTTCGGCGGCATTTCTTCCCGGAAAAGTAATACAACTCAAGGAAGGGGAGGAGCAGGTCGTCGATTTCGTTTATGATGGACCGCGCCTTTCCGATCGCGTAAAAGTGATCATTTATACATCGAACTTATCTGCCGTGACGCTCTCCGGTCCGGGAATCGGCGTGCGCCCGGCGACGAAGAATGCTTATGATCCGAACGAAGCCGGCGCGTTCTTTATGGACGTTCCGCCGGGCAAGTATACACTTACGATCGACCTTCCGGGTTTCGAAAAGTATATTCAAGAAAACGTCGAACCCGGCCCCGCGCCCGTGCGCGTTGTCCTGCGAGGAAACGCCGGCGTCCGATTATTTGTATACGAAGGAACATCCAAGGTCCCGTCGAGGGAGTTCGCGGCGGATTTCACGTCGTTCGACGTGTTCTCCAACAAGAACAAGCAACATTTGCAGACCGCCGACGCGCCGGTTCCGGAGGACTTTATATATCGCGGACTCGAAGGCGGGCTCAAATATCAATTGGATGTATTCTCGAATCGTACGAATCGATTCGACTCGCAGACGATCGTCCTCGCTCCGGGCGAAATAAAGAATGTCGAGTTCCACCTCGGAGATCCCGCGTCCATCGCGGGAGTGTTGGTTTCTTCGGGATCCGAGCCGCTCGGCCGCACAAAAGTACAAATCTTCAGACCCGCGGCGAAGGATGACAGCCCGGATAGTATGTATCTATTCCCGCCGATGTCGACGCCCGACGACTCGCGCCACCGCGTTCTCGCGGGCGAGTCGACCACCGACGCGTCCGGCCGTTTTCGTATATTAAAATTATCGCCCGGACGCTACATCGCGCGCGCCGCGCTTCCCGACGGTTCGACGGCCGTCCGCGACGATCTCTACGTCGACTCGGGACAGGAATTGGAGGACGTGCGATTACAATTCGAACGTCCGGGCTCGATCGACGGAATTATACAATTAGGCGATCGCGACGCCGCCTCCGTTAAAATTATATTTACAAAAACGCAGCGCAACGGAATACCCGTCCGCCTTTCGACCGGAGCGGCGCTCGAATTGAGCGCCTCGCCCGACGCGCAGGGGCGCTTTCGCGTGGAATCGGCGGGCGCGGGAAACTGGCAGGCCGAGGCGATTATAACAAAACCGGACGCGGAGCCCGCTCGCATCGGACTTGGCGCGGTCGCGGTCGAACCCGGCGTTGCGACGCGGTTCGACCGCGCGCTCGACGCCGCGAAAAAGTAAATTTACACTCCGAACTGGCGCAAATGATGATCGAGATGCTTGTAATGCAGGCGTCCCCACTCCTCGAACGTCATTTTGCCGAAAAACGGATGATCGTAAACTTTGACCGCCTCGCGGCCGCGGGCGAGTTTGTTAAAAACCGCCAGCATCGTGGCGTGCTCCTCGTCGAACGGTCCCGTATTTGTAATTTTAAATTCCGGCGCCGTCGGCATGTTCGGTTTCCACGGTTTGTCCGAAAGCATCGATTTCTTGACCATCGATCCGATGATCCGCAGCCACGTTTTCTTTAATATTAAATCTCCCGTCGGCACGCGCATCGCCGCCGCGCAGTGCGCCATCATTTGACTAACATTCATTTTGCCCCACGCGGGCGTCGATTTATTCGTTAGCGATTGGATGCGTTTCAGAATCGCGTCGCGGCCACCGGGCTCGAAAATGGTCGTTTCCATGAGATTTATTATATTAAAAGTTTATCTTAACTGAATATCAAGATTCGGAAGTTTCGACTTCAAGTACTTCGCGCATTCGACGTCGACTTTCGTTCCATAGATCAATAAACTCTGCAGCGACGCGCATTCGGCAAGCGCTTTCGCGCCTTCGTTCGTGACCGAATTGTTACCGACGCCGAGGACTTCGAGTTTCTTAAGATTCGCGAACGCTTTCAAACCGGCGTCGGTGAGTTTCGTCGTGCCCGCGTAGATGCGCGTGAGTTCCGCATGCTCCGCGAGCGCCGCCGCGCCCTCGTCGCCGAATTCCGTCGATCCGAGATAAATTACTTTCAAATGCTTCGCGCCGGAAAGTTTATGAAAATTTCCGCCCGTCACGCGCGTGCCCGAGAGATCGATCGACTCCAGATTCGGGAGCGTCGCGAAAGAATTGAATACATTATCCGTAATTTCGCGATATCCGCCGAGCGAGATGTTCTTTAATGTCTTAATTTTCGATAGATACGACGCGCCGACGTCCGTGATTGCAACAAAATTGGCGTCGATCGTTTTCAATCCGCCGAGGCGGCCGAGATTGAACGGACCGGCGAATTGCATTCGGGTGAGTCCGTTCAATACCAATGTTTCGAGCGCGGACGCATGCGAGAGGATTTCGCACGAATGATTACTAAACGTCGTGTATCCGATGAATGCGAGATGCTTCAAATGCGGCAACGACGCGAGCACGGCGAGGCCGTCGTCGGAGACATTGGTTACATTCGAGCGCACGCCGGTTCCGAAGGATTCGAGCGCGGCGCATTTCGCGAGACTCTTGATGACGCCGTCGCCGGCGGGCGTGCTGAGACAATTCAAATGTCGGAGTTTCGTAAAACTCGCGATCGCCGCGCCGGCGCCGTCGTCGATATTCGTATAATCGATATACAGCCGCTCGAGATTCGCGAGCGGAGTTAATTGTTGCAACCCGGCGTTTGTAATCTTACATCCGCTCAGATCGAGCGATCTCAATTCCGCGAGTTTTGCGATTTCAGGAAGATCCCCATCGGCGACGTTCGTGCCGCTGAGACCGAGATCGGTTAATTGTTTCATTTCGCGCAGGAATGGAAGTCCGCGCGCGAGATTTTTTCTGGCTTGAAACGAAAGACTGCGGAGTTTCGGTAAAGTCGCGAGTTTCGCGAGCGCGTCGTCGCCGAGGCCGACCGAGCCGAGCGCGATCATCGAAAGATTCTTGCATTCGAGGAGCTTCGGCAGATTGTCGTCCGTAAGAATCTGCGCCGCCGAAAGCACCAGACCGTCGGCGTTGTTTTTATTAGTTTCCTCGAAGAATTTATTAATATTCGATTCGTCGAGAGCGCCGGGCAGCGGCGCGACGACGCACCAGAGCCCCGATGGGATTTCCCAACCGTCGCGATCGTCCGGTCCGGTTTTTCCAAGAAGATTCAATTCGAGTTCGGGATTGCCGCCGGGCGGCAGCGAGAAAACGCCGCACGATATCGACATTTTGACCCGGCGAACGGACGCCTTGGACGCGGGCCGCGAGCCGTCTTGCGCCGCGAGAATCGCCGGTGAAATGATTACAAAAAAAAGGAACGCGAGAGTTAGTCTATTCATAGTCGGGTCCGATCGTGATCCGGCGCGCCGACCATTACACTATTGTATGAACAACTTCAATCCCCTGCTCGAATCGAGATTCAAGTACGACGTGCTGCAGGCGCCGCCCCACGCCGTGTCCTCGAGAAAAATGCCGCACGCGTAATAGGTCGCTCCCAGAAGCGCGTTATTATTTGGAATGGGCACGGGCGCGAATCCGGCGCCGCCGTTATCCGTATAAATATCGAACATCTGGACATCGGTCGAATTGATCGCGTCGAAATGTATCAATATGCCGACGCCGAAATAATCGGTGCCGCCGAAGTCGATGACATTTCCCGCGAGGCCGAGACCGAGCGTATTGCGCGGCACGTTCGAAAATGAAAATGCAAAATTAGCATTGCCGACATAGGGAATCTGATTGGCGTTGATGCCGACCCAGCCTTTGCAACCGGGCGTTCCCGTTCCATAATATGCAGTTCCCGCGGGCGTGATCGAATTGTCCAATTGAACAATTAACAAATCCTGATAGGGATCGATGAGCACGCAGTCGAGGACGCCGTTGTGACCGAGATCCGCGAGACGGCAATCGCTCGGGGAGTTTCCCGGGAGGTTGATCGTGACCGGAGCCGCGAAATTTGCATTTCCCGTTCCGTAAAATTTATATAACATTCCCGGAGATCCCGAAGTCATGGCGATGTCGGGAATGCCGTCGCGGTTCAGGTCGGCGGCGGCGGCGCGCCCGGGATAGTTATTGGTTAAAACTTGATTCAGATACGCGAGATTTCCGCCTCCGTTTCCCTTCCAAATCTGCGCTTCATAACTATTGCCGGAAGTTAATAAAACATCGGAGACGCCGTCGAGATTCATATCGTCGATCTCGACCACGTGCGGCGCGATATTATTCGTATAAAAGGTCGTCCCGCCCGGAAAACCGCCCGCGCCGTCGCCGAGCAAAACGGTGAGAGAATTGCCGTTGAATCCGCCGACGACGAGATCGGGGAGTCCGTCGTGATTCATTTCGCCGACGGCGAGCGTGACCACCGCGGGAGTCGCCCCGTTAAAAATTGCGGAGCCGAAATTGCCGCCGCCGGTTGCCATGAATACCGCGATTTTATTGATAAAATTGTGCGCGCTCACGATGTCCGGCAGTCCGTCGAGGTTCATGTCCGCGACCTGAATTTCGTTTACGGACGAACCTGGATTTAACATTGGAAATGTAGTGAACGACGCCGTCCCGTCGTTTTTGTATAATGTGATCGTGCCGTCCCACGTCGCGAGCGCGATGTCCAAATTCCCGTCGGCGTTCAAGTCGGCGAGTTTGATACAACTCGGCGTTTGCCCGAAGGCCTGCAGCGATTGATAGGGAACGAGCAGACCGTTGCCCGTGCCTTTGAACACGGACATCGCGAGACCGTACCAGTCGGCGGTGATCGCGTCGCACAGGCCGTCGCCATTCAAATCCCCGGCGGCGACGCAAACCGGAAGCGAACTTGTCGGATAGGTCTGTTGGGCGAGCGCGGAACCCGCCGCGAGCATCATTAGAAACGGAGGCATCGCTGCGATTCGAAGAAATCTGTAATTTTGAGCGGGCATGTTCATGGGTGTTGCAGGGTCGTCGTGCTCAAGAAATGCGACAAACGATTTGACTTTCATTATTCTTCCCAAATCCACGATTTGCGCAACCGTGTACTGTCTTCCCGAACCGACGTGTGGCAATTCCGTAACCTCGGACGGCCGCCGCGCATCTAAACTTGCATTCAAATGAAATTCAACGTTCGAACGCTCCAAAACCCGATCCCGATCCTGCTTGTGATCGCGGGCCTGTCGGCGATTTCCGCGTGCGGTGCCCCGGCTTCGCGCGCGATTCTCGCCGAGGGATCTTTGCACGGCGCGGCGCCTTCCGAGAGCGGTACACCCGCCCATTTGATTGCATTTTCGGCAACGCGCGGGATCGGCGTCGCGGGCGCACCGCTTCGGATCAAGCCGGGCGAGGCCGTATTCTTTAAGAACGAGGAGTCGCGTCGATTCTTACAAATACGCATCGACGGCGACTTCGCCTGCGCGAGGGACTGCGAAACGGAGCAGGGGTTTCAATGTTTACATGACCGCGCGGAATCGCGCGCGATCGAGCCCGGCGGCATCGTCGCGTTGTGTTTTCACAATTCGGGAAAATTTAAAATAACGATTCTTGGACCGGGAAAGTCGTTGGAAGGCATCATGGAGGTTGCGGCGCCGTGAAACGGATTTTTTATTTAATAACGGCCGCGTCCGTTTCGTTAACTTTCGCCGCGTGCCGGACATCGCCGCCGCCGTTTCCGAAATTCGAGGGGCGCGCGCCGCGGACGATCGCCGTGCTGCCCGTCGATGGCTCGCTGCCGGCTCGCGAACGCGGAATATTAAGAAAACTCGTCGGCGGTTTTCTCGCGGAAAAACAATTTACAAAACTCGACGACGCATTCGTGGACCGCGAACTCGCGCTGGAGGGTCTGCGCCCGTGGGCGGCCGGATGGATTCCGGACGACGCCGCGCTCGCGCGATTTGGAAAAAAAATCGGCGCCGAAGCGTTTTGTACACTTTCGGGATTCGAAGACGAGCGCGTCTCCGCGGCCGTATTTTATAAACGCGGACTTTCCGGAACTGTAAAGTGGTTCGACGTCGCGTCGGGCAAATCGATCTGGACCGCGCCCGTGTCGGCTTCGCGCACCGGCGGGTTATTATTAGAAAGCGGCCAGATCATCAAAGCCGTTTCGAACACGATCGAGTCGGCCGGCGAGGAGCAATTTGTAACATTGGCCGCCACGATCGCGCTCGAACTCGCCGATGCGTTTCCCGTCGGTCCGGCCGCCGTCGACGCGCCCGCCAAATCGCCGGTCGTATCTGTAAGAATCGAATCGCCCGGCGATTTGCGGCCCGGCGATCCGCTGACCATTCGCGCGAGCGGCGCGCCCCGCTGCCGCGCCTACGCGCGCATCGGCGACTCGAATTTACAATATCCGCTCCACGAGGAAACGCCGGGATTCTACGCCGCCACGATTCGCATCGAATCCGGCGCCGGCGAAATCGACGGCCCGGTTTCTGTAATTTTATACGATGAACTGGGCGGGGCGAGCGCGCCCGCGGCGTCGAATTCGAACGTCGCGATTCGCGCGCGCAGGCTCGAGCCGCCGGCCTCCGTCCGCGTGGAACCCGTCGCGGGCTCGAATCGTAAATTTAAGATTCAGTGGAGCGCCGTTGCCGGCGCCGAAAGTTATGAAGTGATCCGTCTCGGAGCGGGGCCGCCGTTCGCGATCGACGCGCGCGGCGCGACATCGCTCGAAGATGAAATTCCCGCGGGGACGTCGGGCGCCGTCTGGGCCGTGTCCGCGGTGCCCGCGTCCGGCGCGCCCGGGCCGCCGTCCGCTCCGGCGAGCGTCGCTATTAAATAATCATGAAGGATTCTTCCAATATGCGCCATTTTGCGAAAGTTCAATATAATCTTAGTCTAATAATCGTCGCGTTTTCGATGATGCTGACGCCGGCATGCCGCTCGTCGTGGGTTCAAACGGAACGCGCGCCCGGTTTCGAAGTTCAAGATAAAAAACCGCTGCGCGTCGCCGTGTTGCCGTTCGAGGAAAAGAGCGGAGGCATGAGTCCTCTTACAATTCCGTTTCTTCCGTTCGTTTGGTTCGCGAATTTGATAACGCTTTCCGTTCCCGAGGGTCCGCCCGATCCGGCGAAAGGCGCGGCGACGCTGCGAACATTACTGATCGCCGCGGCGGGCGATTCGCCGCTCCGGTTCCTGCCGACGCGGGCCACCGACACGGCGCTCGCGCATCGCGGCCTTCTCGAAAGTATTTATAAGATGGATCCGGTGGATCTCGGCCGCATTCTCGGCGCCGACGCGATTCTTTATGGCGAGCTTCTCGATTGGTCCGGACATTATTATATTATCGAATCCCGGACGGTCGTGGAGGCGCGGCTCCGGCTCGTGTCGTGCCTCGACCGGCGCGAATTATTACAAACCACGATCGGTGTTTCCGACGCGGCGGGCGTTTCGGGCGGTCCGACAGGCTACATTTCCGCGGCGGCGACGCCGCTCGCGGCCCTCGGAAAGGGACCGTATCGCGAACTTGCCGTTTCGTGGGCGTCGACCGCGGCGCGTACGCTCCTCGATGTAACAAAAACGGCCGCGCGGCCCGGCGCGGAAGCGAACGCCGCGACACAGTCGGCGCCCTATGTCTCGGCCGCCGCGATTTCACAAATACCTTCCAACGGCCTCCGGACCGGCGATTGGATCGAAGTTGTAGCCATCGGCGCGCAGGGCTGCAATGCAACATTCGACATCGGAACGTTACATACAAAGATTCCACTCGTCGAATCCGCGCGCGTGCCGCGCGAGGGCGGCTCGCCCGGCGAAACGGCCGGACTTTATCGCGGCGCGTTTTGCGTCGGGAGCGAGGACTTTGTCGTGGACGCGCCCGTCATCGTGCATTTTACAAATAACGGGTCGACCGTCAGCGCGGAAGCGGCCGGCGCGAGCGTCACGATCGGGCGCGCGGACGCGAAGCATCTTGGAACGGGAGGGTCGGCCAACTAATATTTGGCCGACCCATGTCCCTTCGCACACACACCTGCGGTGAACTCCGCGCCAGCCATATCGATCAACCCGCGACGCTCGCCGGATGGGTCGAAAACCGCCGCGATCACGGCGGCGTGTTTTTTATTGATATTCGCGATCGATACGGCGTGACGCAGGTCGTATTCAATCCGGGGACGGACGCACATAAACGTGCTTCCGAAGTCGGACCGGAATATTGTATTCACGTCGCAGGCATGGTGCGGCGGCGGCCCGACGGAACTGTAAACAAGGAGCGCGGCACGGGCGAAATCGAAGTTGTCGCGCAATCGCTCGAAATCTTGAATGCATCAAAAACGCCTCCGTTCGAAATCGTCGACCGCATCGACACCGCGCCCGAACTGCGGATGAAGTACCGTTATCTCGATCTGCGGCGCCGTCCCATGCAGCGCGCGCTCGTCGCCCGCGCCGAGTTCTGCCGCGCGCTTCGCAATCATCTCGCGTCGCAACAATTCGTGGAAGTCGAAACGCCGATGTTAACGAAAGCAACTCCCGAAGGCGCCCGCGATTACCTGGTGCCTTCGCGAGTGCACGCGGGGCATTTTTACGCGCTGCCGCAGTCGCCGCAGATTTTTAAGCAAATATTAATGATCGCCGGCATGGATCGTTATTTTCAGGTCGCGCGCTGCTTGCGCGATGAGGATCTGCGCGCCGACCGCCAGCCGGAATTTACACAAATCGATCTCGAGATGAGTTTCGTCGAGCCCGAGGACGTCTGGGCGCAGGTCGAAGGCTCGATCTCCGCCGGTTTCGCGGCCGCGTTCGGCGTCGATTTGCAGCCGCCGTTTCCGCGCATTGCTTATAAAGAAGCGATGTTAAAATACGGCATCGACAAACCGGATTTGCGATTCGGAATGCAATTCGTGGATTTGACGGATTATTCGAAAAGTTGTAATTTTAAAGTTTTCCGCGAGGCGGCGGACAGCGCTGGCCTCGTTGGCGGCGGCATCGTGCGCGGCGTCAACGCGAAGGGAGCGGGGGGCTGGTCGCGCAAGGAGATCGATGCGCTGTCGACGTTTGCGCAGGAGCACGGCGGCAAAGGCGTCGCATGGCTTCGCGTCGTCGAAAGCGGCCTCGACGGCTCGATTGCAAAATTCTTCAGCGACGGAGAGAAAGTTACAATTCGCGAAATGCTCGCGGGGCAACCCGGCGATTTACTACTATTCGGCGCGGGCGACGAAACCACCGTGAACGGCGTCATGGGACCGCTTCGCCACCATCTCGGCGACAAACTCGGCCTGCGGAAGTTTGGAACATTCAAGTGCGCGTGGATCCGTGATTTTCCGATGTTCGAACGCAATACAAAGACAGGCGCGATCGAACCGACCAACCATCCATTCACGTCGCCAACGGAATCCGACTTAAATCGATTGACCGAAAAGTTACAAAACGATCCGCTTTCGCTTGGCGGGCGCGGTTACGACCTCGTGATGAACGGTTGGGAACTCGGCTCCGGTTCGATTCGCATACACCGCCGCGACATGCAGGAGCGCATTTTCGAGTTCCTCGGCCTCAAGCGCGAAGAATACGAAGCGAAATTTGGGTTCTTGCTCGAAGCGCTCGAATACGGTGCGCCGCCGCATGGCGGATTCGCCTATGGAGTGGACCGAACGATCGCCCTCGGACTTGGTTTGGATTCACTGCGCGATGCGGTTGCGTTTCCAAAGACCTCGGCCGCCGCGGACCCAATGACCGGCGCGCCGTCGCCGGTTTCCGACGAACAATTGCGCGATGTTCACATTCGAACGATCGAATGAAATCTTTAAAGAATACTCGCGTCTCGACTGCGCGCTTGACGATCTGCTAAATTGGTCGACCGTTGGCGTTCGCGGCGCGGCGAAATTGTCGTGCGCGGCGAAACGTCAACAATCTCTAAAACTTATAATGAACACCAACTCCGCCACAATTCTCTAATCGAGGAAAACAACCATTAGCCAGCCCGAAGCTTCATATCGAGTCAACGAACAAATTAAGATTCGAGAGGTCCGCCTGATTGATGACAAAGGCGGGCAAGTTGGAGTGGTCACCATTGAAGACGCGCGCCGTCGCGCGTTCGAAGCGGATCTCGATCTCGTGGAGGTCGCGCCGAACAGCAAGCCGCCCGTTTGCCGAATTATGGATTACGGCAAATTTAAATATGAGATGCGCAAGAAGCACCAAGGGGCGAAACATCATGAATCTCAACTTCACGAGGTGCGCGTGCGTCCGAAGATCGGCATCCATGACCTTGGTTACAAAATTGAGAAGGCGCGCGAATTCATTCACAAGGGCGACAAAGTGCAGGTGATTTGTCTGTTTCGCGGACGCGAACTGGCGCACCCCGAACTCGCGCAGGAAGTTTGTCAAAAAGTCCTGAAGGCCCTCGAAGATATTTCGAAGATCGAGCGGCCGCTCAAATTGGAAGGCAAGCGCATGACGATCCTGCTTTCGAAAAAATAGAGATCCATCGCACCTCTCCGACCCGACTTAGGGTCTGCGTACACGTCAAGGAAGGGCCGCAATGGGTCCTTCCTTATTTTTTATTGAAAATCCAACTTGACGTGGAACCTGATTCGCGTTCGACTCTTCATAATCCCCGTAGTGCGCGGCACGCCGACGTTTCGGACCCCCGAATTGTTTGGAAAACGCGCAAATCCAACTCTGCAAACCTGTTGGGAAACCAACACAAACCCCAATACGTCACTCACATGCTGCGTCCTCCTGCACGAACTGCGCTCACCCTTGCGGGCTTGAGCATCTGTGGTCCACTCGCCGTAAATGCGTCGGCGCAGGGCCCGAAATTGGTGGAAGTCACCAAGAATTCGAATGCCCCCGATTATTGCGGAGTCAATTTTATTTATCATCTCGCGGATGGTAAAGAAGCCGAAAACATGGGCGCCGCCGTCGGCGATTACAATAATGACGGATTCGACGACCTCTTTTTCGCCCAAGGAAAAACGAAGCCGAACGCGCTTTATAAGAATAACGGCAATGGTACATTTACCGATGTCGCGGCCACGGCGAAAGTCGACGACCCCGCATTCCCCGGCGCCGGCGGTTTATTCTTAGATTACGATAACGACGGCGATCTCGATCTTTTTGTGGCCGGACACCCGGGCAACGTAATGCCGACAACGGATATATTCCGTTTATTCGAGAATCTCGGCGGACCTAATTATAAATTCGCGAATGTCACCGTCGGCGCGAAGTTCGCGCTGGACATGACCACCGCGAAGGGCACGTCGGGCGGATTCCTCGGCGGCATGTGCGCGGGAGACTACAATCGCGACGGTTATTTGGATATTTGCACGACCTACTGGCAGGCGAACAACGGACAGGATCAGATGCGTCTGTTCCGCAGCGACGTCCCGCCTCCCGGATCGCACGGCAGCAAGCGTGTATTTACAGATGTCACAAAGGCGTCGATGCTCGATCTTCCGTGGCCGGGCGAAATGTGGCAATGCACGTTCGTCGATCTCAATCGCGACGGCTGGCTCGATATTCACATTTGCATGGACTTCGATTTGGATCTGTATCTAAAGGGCAGCGAAAGCCTGACGTTTACAGATGTTGCGACGACCGTGGGTTTGAACGGCGACCCGCCCATGGGTAATAACGAAATGGGCTCGGCCTTCGGCGATTTCGACAACGACGGCGACCTCGACGTCCACAAGACCGACATGATGATGATGATGAAAGGCAACGATATGCCGATGGGCGGCGACAAGATGTATAAGAACGATACCGTCGCCGGCAACATGATGTTCATGGACGTCGCGATGGATTCGATGCTCGATATGTCGGAATGGGGCTGGGGCGACATTTTCATGGATATTGATAATGACGGCGACCTCGACCACGCGACGGTTTCGGGCTTCAAGGACGGCCCTTGGATGAATACGCTACAGATCAACGAATTCCCGATGATGGGCAAGATGATGGAAGGCCCCATGTTCATGGACATGTCGATGGATCCGGCGTTCAACGATTTTACAAAAGCCGGCAAACTCGACTGGCGTTCGGCGCGCGGCCTGACGTGGATCGATTATGATAATGACGGCGACGTCGATCTGGTCGTTTCCACGCACGGCAACGATGGCGACATTTGGAACGTCGTTCCGAACGAAAAATACGGTGTGTTTAAGAATCTTCTCCAGGAGAACGGTTCGATGAATCACTGGATGGACATTCGTCTCAAGCGAAACGACGGCAGCCTCAATGTTGCAAATACGCGCATTGCGATTTCGTCGAATGGCATGCATCAGATGCGCGAAATCCTGGTCGGCACGAGCGAAATTTGCCAGGAGCCCGATCGTCAACATTTCGGCCTCGGCACGGCGACCAGCGTCGACTGGATGTGCATTCGTTATCCGGACGGGATTCTTAATGTTATTATGAATCCCCCGATCGATCAGACGAATACATATACTAAGAAACGCACCACGTGCGTCGGCGACATGGACGGCGACGGACTCGTGAACGAGTACGACTTCTGGCTGTTCATGATTCTTTACAAACACCCCGCCATGTATCACAGCATCGTCGGCAATTACCCCGGCGAGGAGTGCGGCGACGTGAACGGCGATGGCAGCCTCACCGATTACGATTGGTACCGCATGGGCATCCTCTGCGGCCTCTGGTAAACGAGGGCTGAAGTTCCTTCGGGAAAGGGCCGGGCGTTGCAGCCCGGCCCTTTTCTTTGACTCAAGCTTGATACGCGGGCGCGACTCGCTAATCTACTTCGCCCATTTCTCCGTGGAAGGGCGGCCGACGGCCACCAACCACGAGGACGCCTCCCATGCCGAAGCAAAAAACCAAGAAATCACTAAGAAAACGCATGTGGGTAACCAAGAACGGTAAAGTCCGTTGTTACCCCGCCGGTACCGGCCACATGCAAGTTTCAAAATCAAGCAAGCGTCGCCGCAAACTGCGCCGCTCGAAAATTCTGACGGGCGCGATCGCAAAAATCTGCCGCGCCTGCATTGAATTGTAGTTTTTATTTACAGATCCACTCACCGAAACTTCTAAAGAAAAACCGCACACCATGGTTCGTGTCCGCTCAAATCCCGCGAAACTGAAGCGCAAGCGCCGCATGCTGAAGCATGCGAAGGGTTTCTGGGGCGCGCGCAAAAATCTGCAAAGAACGACTCGGGAAGCGTTGCACCATGCGTGGCAATACGCATTCCGTGATCGCCGCGAGCGCCGCCGCAATATGCGCCAGCTTTGGATCGCGCGTCTCTCGGCCGCCTGCGAAGCGCGCGGACTTAAATATTCGCGGTTCATCAACGGCCTCAAGAAAGCGAATATTATTATGGATCGCAAAACGCTATCCGAGCTCGCCATACACGAGCCGAAGGCTTTCGATGCGATTTTCGACAAGGCGAAAGCCCTCGCGCCGAAGGTTTAGTAAAAAATAACAATTAAGAAACCGCCGGCCAGAGGCAGCATGCCCGGCCGGCGGTTTTTTTTTGGAAAGAAGCGACACTGCACAAAATCGATTCGATGGATTTGAACACCCTCAAAACCGAATTGGAGACGCTCGAGAACGAGTGCCGCCGCGCGATCGCGGAAGCCGCGGGCGCCGCGGCGCTCGACGACGTGGAACGTAAATATTTGGGAAAGAGCGGCGCGTTGAAGGGAATGCTCTCGAAGCTCGGATCCTTCGCGAAGGAACAGCGCGCAGAGGCTGGAAAATTAACGAACGAGACGGCGAAACGGGTGGATGCGGAACTCGCGAATGCTAAAGAAAAGGCCGGCAAAGCGGCGCTCGACGCCGCGCTCGAGGACCGCGGATTTGATATAACAATTCCAGGTCCGGTCGTGCGCGCGGGTTCGCTGCACCCGCTCACGCGCGTGCGCCGCGAGCTCGAGGACTTATTCGTATCGATGGGCTACGCCGTTCTCGAAGGGCCCGAAGTCGAGCTCGAAAAGTATAATTTCGACGATCTAAATATTCCGGCCGACCATCCGGCGCGAGAATCGCACGACACATTCTGGACGACGACGCCGGGACTCTGCCTGCGCACGCACACGTCGCCCGTGCAAGTGCGCGGCATGCGCTGGTGGATCGATAACAAATTCCCGATGCCGATGCGCGCCATAGCGCCGGGCCGCGTTTTTCGTAATGAAACGGTCGACGCGTCGCACGAACATACATTTCATCAAATGGAAGGAATTGTCATCGACGAAAAACCCGTGTCGATCGCGCATTTATTACATTCGATGAAAACGCTGCTGCGCGGCATTTTCGGCCGCGAACTCGAAGTGCGGTTGCGCCCCGGATTTTTTCCGTTCGTCGAACCGGGATTCGAACTGGATGCCCGATGTCTCCATTGCGAAGGCAAAGGCTGTCCGTTTTGTAAACATTCGGGCTGGGTCGAATTGTTGCCATGCGGCCTCGTGCATCCGAATGTTATCCAATCGGGCGGATTCGATCCGGAAAAACACTCGGGCTTCGCGTTCGGCCTCGGATTGTCGCGACTCGTGTGCCTGCGGCACGGCGTCGACGACGTGCGGCATTTGTTATCGGGCGACGTGCGGTTTTTGCGGAGCTTTTGTTGATTTAATATACAAATGAAAGTTCCCTACACCTGGCTTAAGGAATATATCAATTTGGACGACACGTCCCCCGAGCGCGTTGCCGAATTGTTGACATTGCGCACCTGCGAAGTCGACGCGGTCCACCACGTTGGCGGCGGATTGGATAACATATTAATCGGCGAGGTGGTCGATATCGCGAAACACCCGGACGCCGACACGTTAAGTTTAACGAAAGTGAATATTAGTGGCGGCGACCCGTTGCCAATTGTTTGCGGCGCGCCCAACGTCGCGAAGGGTCAGAAAATCGCGGTCGCGCCGCCGGGCGCTACTTTGCCACCCACCGAAAAATTTCCAGAGGGCCTCAAAATCGCCGAACGCAAAATCCGCGGCGAAGTTTCGCGCGGCATGATCTGTAGCGAAAAGGAACTCGGTCTCGGTGACGACCACGACGGAATCATTGTATTGGAACCCGACGCCGTCGTTGGCCGAAAATTAACATCGCTCCCGTCGATCGAGGAGTGGATCATTGAAATTGACAATAAGTCCGTGAATCATCGGCCGGATTTGTGGGGGATTTATGGATTTGTGCGGGAGTTGCATGCGATTTTGGGGACGCCGCAAGGCTACAAAAACCTTCCGGGCGAGGATGCGACATTTATAACAATGTCCGGGGCGTTCCGGGTCGCGATCGAGGACAAGAGGTGTTCGCGCTACATCGCGGCGATCATTGAAAGCGCGCGGGTTGGCGCGTCGCCAACTTGGATGCAACGGCGGTTGAAACTCGTTGGAGCGCGCCCAATCAATAATATTGTCGACGTTACAAATTACGTCATGTTCGAAACGGGCCAGCCGACGCACGCGTTCGATTTGGATAAACTTGCCGGAAACAGGATTCTCGTGCGCGACGCGTTGCCCGGCGAGAAAATAACAACTCTCGACGGCCAGCCGCGGCTTCTCCAACGTGGCGACCTCGTCATCGCCGACGGTGAGCGCGCGGTCGGCATCGCCGGCGTGATGGGCGGCGCGAACAGTGAAGTCAGCAAAGATACAAAAAGAATATTATTAGAATCGGCGAATTTTCACGCGACGTCCGTCCGCCGGACTGCGACCCGCCTCGGTCTTCGCAGCGAAGCGTCCGCGCGATTCGAAAAATCGCTCGATCCAAATCTTGCGAGGACCGCAGTCGGGAGGATTTTTAGTCTTCTCGCCGAAGGCTTCGGCTCGGGCGCGCGGTTCGCGGACGGAATTTTCGACGCGGGCGGAGCGCCGCCGGCTCCGAAGCCGATATTATTATCACAATCATTTGTAGAATCGCGCCTCGGACTCCTCGAAAGCGATCGAAATGCACAATTTCCGAAGTGGGTCGAATATCTCGACCGCCTCGGAATCCAGACGACCGCGGCCGCCGGCGGAATGTTCCAATGTAATATTCCCTCACATCGCGCCTCGAAGGATCTAACAGAACCCATCGACCTCGTCGAAGAAATCGCGCGCCTGCGAGGCTACGAAAACGTCGTGCCCGAGCCGATGTTGGCCGCGGTCGTGCCGCCGCCGTCGCAGGGTGAGCGCCGCATGCTCGTCCGCAAAGTCGAAGACCGCCTGGTCGCGCTCGGGTTTCGCGGACTCGAAACGTATTCATTTCTTTCCGATGCTTTGATTCAACAATTGGGAATCGAAAAGGATGCTTTCGTTAAACTAAAGAATTCGATCGTCGCGGATCAAAGCCGCATGCGGACGTCCGTGCTGCCGTCGCTGCTCGGCCTCGTCGCGAAGAATATACAAATCGAGCCCGAGTTGAAATTATTTGAAGTCGGCAAGGGTTATGTTGCCGTCGAGGGCTCGGCGGAGCCCGAGGAATGGCACAACGTCGCGGGAATTCTGGCGATACCTGCGCCTCAGCCAAATGCGAAACTAAATTTTAATGACGGCGCATTTTATCAATTAAAATCGATCGTCGCCGCGCTCGTCGACGGACTCGATCTGCGGGCCGAATTTGTTGAATTCATTTCGGACGCGCCGGATCGGCTTCCATTCATACATCCGAAGCGACGGCTGCATATAAATACTAGCGCGGGGAAATTCGCCGGATTGGGCATCGGATATATCGGCGAAATCCATCCGCAGGCGCTCCTGCGCCTTGGGTTGAATCACGTTCAAGTTGCAGGATTCGAACTGTACTTGCGATTCATCGAACCTGCGCGCGCCGCCGCGGGACAACGAAAGTTCATTCCGATCCCCAGGTTCCCCGGCATTTCCGTCGACGTCGCGCTGCTCGCGCCGGAAAATCTTTCCGTCGAATCCCTCGATCAACTCGTCCGTTCGGCCGACCCCAAGCTTTGCGCCGGCGTCGCGCTGTTCGATATTTACACCGGCCCTGAGCTTGGGGCCGAAAAGCGAAGCGTCGCTTTTCACATCGAACTGCGATCGCCCGATCGGACGCTGACCGACGCCGACGAAGCGTCATTCCTAAAGAATGTCGCGACGACGATGTCGAAGGCCGGCGTGCAACTTCGGGGCTGGCAAGGCTGATAAATTAACTTAATATAATTTAACAAAACACCCGCGAAATCCACCGTTGAAAATACATTTTACAAATCCGCCGAGCCCGAAAGAGTATCGCGTTTCGCGAGGGCTCATGGGCGGTTTTGGAATGGCGGTGAACCCGAATTTATTATATCCGCCCATCGAACTCGCGCACGTCGCGGCGGTGGTCGAGCAGGACGGATGCGCGGCGTCGATGTTCGATTCCGACGCGGAAGGGGCCGGCCTAGAAGGCGCGCGCGACGCGGCGGTGGCGGCGAAAGCCGATTTGTATGTTTTCGATTCGTCGTCGACGACGTTCGATTTGGATTTGAAACTTGCGACGGACGTGCGCGACGCCACAGGCAAACCGGTCGCGCTCCTCGGATCGCAAGTAACCAATACGCCGGAGGAGGTTTTCACGCGCTCGAAAGTGGATTTTGTCGTGCGCGGCGAACCGGAGTTTACAGTTCGCGATCTCGCGCGCGCGCTGCGCGGCGCCGCGATGAACACTACAACTAATGCGGCGCCGTTCGCGAGCAATCCGCTCGAGGGCGTTCTTGGAATCAGTTATCGAAACGGCCGCGAAATCGCGCACACGCCCGACCGCGAGAAAATTGAAGCCTTGGATTCGCTGCCGTTTCCGTCGCGGCATTTGTTAAAAAATGATCGTTATCAAATTCCGGGAATGGACGGGCCGGTGACGACGGTGAAAAGCAGCCGCGGCTGTCCGCTCGATTGCGCGTTTTGCGGTTATACACTTTCGCAGGGTCTGCGATTCCGGCTCCGCGGCGCGCCGAACGTCGTCGACGAACTCGAGGAAATTGTAAATAAGCACGGCATTCGTAATGTTGTCTTTCGCGATCCGATTTTCTCGATGCGCAAGGATCGCGTCGCCGAAATCTGCGATCTGATCGTACAGAAGAATCTTAAAGTCCGCTGGCAGTGCGAAACGGCCGTGATGTGGCTCGACCGACCGTTATTACAAAAAATGGCCGCGGCCGGATGCGTGCACGTATCGCTCGGCGTCGAGAGCGCCGATCCCGACATTCAAAAGAAATACTGCGGCAATAAATTAAAAAACCACGACCATGCGCAGAAAGTTTTCGACGCGTGCCGCGAATTCAAGATCGAGACGCGCGCTTTCTGTATGATCGGTTTTCCGGGAGAGACGAACACGCAGGTCGAAAGTACAATTTCGCTCGCGCTGCGCCTCGATCCAGACCAAGTGCAATTCTGCACGGTCACGCCGTATCCGGGCACGCCGCTTTATCGTGAAATTTACGGAAACGCGCCGATCGAATATAGTAAGTTGACCGGCCATTTCGTCAATCATATCAACAAAGAGATGTCGCCGGGCGAAGTCGAAACGAAAATCAAGGAAGCGTACCGGCGCTTTTATTTACGTCCACACCGCGTCGCCCGCGAAATGAAGCATCCGCTGCGGCTCGCGAACAAAGTCGCGCGTTATTTCACGCTTTTCAACGCGCGATAGCATATTTAAGATTCGGGCCATGCGACGCGGTCTTCCCCGGCTTTTTCCCGCGTCCGTTTTATTAATATTCAGCGCGACGTGCGCGGTCGATCCGCGGGTTTCGACGGTCGATGCGCGCGGATTCGGGCAAAAAATCGAAGTTCCCGGAATCTCACATTTCGCCGAAGTCGCGCCCGGATTGTATCGAGGCGCGCAGCCGTCGGAGGCCGGATTTCAGAATCTTAAGGATCGCGGGGTCCGCACGATTATTAATCTTCGCGAATTTCATTCCGATATCGAAAAAGCGCGTGGATACGGTTTTCGCGTGCTCGAACTTCCGATGCAGGGGAACGCGCTCGGCTCGGAGCCGCCGACGCCCGCGCAAATCGAATATTTCTTTTCGGCGCTCGCGAACAGGGACAACTGGCCGGTATTTGTACACTGCGCCGCCGGTTGCGACCGCACGGGAACGATGATCGCGCTCTATCGCATCGAAGCGGACGCTTGGACGAACGCGCGCGCCGTCGAGGAAATGCGCGCGTTCGGTTATCATGAATATTACAAAGATCTCGTGCGCTTCGTGGAACAGTACAAACCGGCGGGACTCTGGCGGAAGTAAACGATTACTTTTTGATATTTTTAAGATTCCAGCGCGGAAAGTCCCAGTCGGGAGCGAGTCGGACGGCGGCTTCGAACGATTCGGCCGCCTTCGCTTTGGCCTGCGGTTCCGCCGAGGAAAGGACGTTCAAACCGCGCATCAACGATCGAACGGCATTGTGATAGTTCGCAATTGTGCGGATGATTTCCTCCGGCATCCCCGGCCTGAAATCCGGCGCCGACGGAGGCGTCGAGAGTTGTAATAACTGTTCGACGAGCGCGGTCGACTTCGTAAATTGAATCGCGTCGAGATTCCTCGGCGTTTGGAATTCGATGCGCGGCCGGTCGCGCGTTTCGATCTCCGCATTCTTACTAAAAGCTGCGAGTTCCTTCGCGCCGCAGATGCGGCTTCCGAGAAGGATGCGCGCGTCGAGGAGGCCCGCGCTTTCCAATAATTGTTTCCTGGTTTTATCGTCGATTCTTAATTTCAACGCCGCGGGATCGTACAGTTCCGGAGCAAGCGAACCCGCGAGGCCGATCGCGGGCTGCTGCGTATTATAATAAAGCCACCACGCGCTCGCGTTTGGAAATACGTCGAGAAACGTTTTGGCGATCGTCTTGAAACCGGCTTCGTCCAATTGATATAATGGAAGCCACTGCCAGAATACGCCGCCGGTCGCGAGGCGCGCGCGGATCGCTTCGAAATGTTCTTTTGTATAAAGCGATCCCTCGCCCGCGTGCCACGGCACGAAAAAATCGCCCTGAATGAGATCATAAGCATCGCGCGATTCGCGGACGAAACGCCGCGCGTCCTCGAAAAACGTACGCGCCGCGAACCCGCGGCTTTGTAACAGATCGAGCCGTCCGTTGAACTGACTAAAATAAGGAAATGTAGCTCGAATTTCCGGGAGGATCTCGACGAGATCGTTATGAGCGACGCCGTATTGCATCATCGCGCCGGCCGAGTTGCCCGTGCCGACGCCGAGGAAAAGAGCGGATTTCGCGCCGCCGTGCAGCAGCGCGGGAATGAGCGATTGCCGGGATTGCGCGAATGCCGACGCCGTGCTGCCGAGGCGGTATTGATGATTTACAAATATCGCGTCGCCCTCGTCGCCGCGCACGATCGCGACCGAAGCCGACGGCCCCTCGACGTACATTTGTATAGTTTCCCGGAAACTCCACGGTCGCAACCCGCGTTCGAGCGCATAGGCGCTGTCGTATTTCAAATAAATCGGACGGATTTCCGCGTCATTAAGTATATACGCCGCGCACGCGGCGATCGACATTGATGCAGATACAATAATAAATATGGGAACGCTGAGTCCGCTTTTAATTAGCAATAGGATCGCGATCGCGCAGCTCGCGGCTCCGGCGACGATGAACGTGTTCGCGAGGCCGAGCGTTGGAAATAATAAATAAGGTGTGACCCATGCCGCGGCGACGCAACCGAGCGCGTTTACAATATAAATATTCCCGAGCGACGCGCCGAACGCGCGCGGATCGCCGGCCGCGAGCGACGCCAGCATCGGTAATTGCAATCCAGCAAGGAGCGTCGGCAGCGCGAGAATCTTGAATGCAAACAAAAGCTCGTCGAATTGCCGTGCAAGCGCGGACGTCGGCGCGCGTTCGAGTTTCGGCTCGAGCGATAATTGTATTCCGGAAATATGAATTGCGATCGCGGTGAAAATGGCGACGAAAACGAGCGTTCGCGCGCCCGTGCGCCGCGCGGCCGCGAACGCGCGCAGGCATAACGCGCCCGCCGCGAGCGAAACTAAATAAACGCCGAGGACCGTCGCGAAACTGTAAACAGTGCCGAGGAAGCGCCCCGACAGCGCGCGCGTGTACGCATGTTCGAGCGCGATTGTTAAAAATCCGGAGATGGCCGCACAAACGAGGATGACCGCGGATTTTCGCTCCTCGGGCGCGGCGGCGGCGTCCGGGAAGGGCTCCGCGGCGCGAAATTGTAAGAATCCAAGAGCCGCTGCGGTCGCGTTCAGCGCCGCGGCGATCACAAAACTTACAAAAACTCCGAACGCTGGAATTATTATAAACGTGACCGCGAAGGCGCCCGCGGCGGCGCCGGCCGTGCTCGCGGCGTAAAGAATCGAAAGTTTCGGCGCGAATTCGGACGACGAGCGCGCAAAATGCCGCGTTAGCACGGGCACGGTTCCGCCCATGCAGAGCGACGGAATCATAAGAAAGATCGCGGTCGCGGTCGGCATGCCGATCGCCTCGAATGCGTTGCTGATTTGTATAAATACAATTCCGCACAGTCCGAGCGCGATTTCGAGCGCGCAAAACACGCGCAGCGAACCGCCGGCACGGTCCGCGATCTTACCGAAAATCCGTCCGCCGATTCCCTGCCCTGCGAAGAAGATCGTTAAGATCCAACAAATCGCGAGCGTCGTGCCGCCGAGACTCTCGCCGAGCCGACGGATCCACAATACTTCATAAAAAACGGCCGCGACGCCCGAAAGCGCCGCGGCCAGAGTTAATATCCAAAAACGCGGCAAATAATTTATGTTTCAAATCCGGCGGGGATGCGCCGGTGCCAGTCGGTCGCCGATTCGTGGGCGGCGGCCGCGGCGAAAATCGAATCCTCGCGGAGCGCGGGCGCGACGATTTGTAGTCCCAGCGGCAGCGGGCCGTTCTTACCTTTCGCGAATCCGCACGGCACCGAAATTCCGGGCAATCCCACGAGGTTGATCGCGGCCGTGAACAAATCGCACAAATACATCGAAAGCGGATCGTTGGATTTGGATCCGATTTCGAACGTCGGCGTCGGGCTCGCGGGGCCTGCGATGACGTCGCAATGAGCAAATGCGTTCTCGAAGTCGTCTTTTAATAATCGGCGCACTTGCAGCGCTTTATTATAATACGCTTCGGCGTATCCGGCGGATAATACAAATGTTCCGAGGAGAATGCGCCGTTTCACCTCTTCGCCGAAGCCTTCGTCGCGCGTTTTTCCGTATAATTCGATCAATGCATGGACGCCCGATGCGCGATGCGCGAAACGGATGCCGTCGAAGCGCGCGAGATTCGACGACGCCTCGGCCGTCGCGACTAAATAATAGGTCGGGATTGCGAGGTGCGCGCGGGGGAGATCGACCTCGACGCGCGTCGCGCCGGCGGCGCAGATGCCGTCGATCGCTAAATTTACAGATTCACGAACTGTAGAATCGAGTTCGTTCGTCATCCATTGTTTGGGAACGCCGATGCGCAGCCCGTTGACGCCGCGCCGGATGGCGGCGCGGAGATCGGGAACGGGCGCGTCGACGCTCGTCGAGTCGCGCGGGTCGACGCCGCAGAGAATTTCTGTAATGAGCGCGCAGTCGTCGATATTGGTGGCAAATGGACCTATCTGATCGAGCGAACTCGCGAATGCTATCAATCCGTAGCGCGAGACGCGTCCGTAGGTCGGTTTCAAACCTACAATTCCGCACAGCGACGCGGGCTGGCGGATGGAACCTCCCGTGTCGGTGCCGAGCGAGAGCGGCGCGAGGCGCGCGGCGACGGCGGCCGCGGAACCGCCGGACGATCCGCCGGGGACGCAGGTCGTGTCCCACGGATTGCGCGTCGGTCCATAACAACTGTGTTCGGTGGACGAGCCCATCGCGAATTCGTCCATGTTCGTCCGTCCGTAAAGAATCGCGCCTGCGTCGCGAAGTTTGCGAATCACCGTCGCGTCGTACGGCGCGCGGTAGTTTTTTAATATTTTGCTGCCGCAGGTGACGAGGCCGCCGCGAATGCAAAGAATATCCTTGATCGCCACCGGAACGCCCGCGAGCGCCCCCGGATCTTTACCGTTCGAAATGTTAGTATCAATTGCCCGGGCCTGCGCGAGGATGTCGTCGCGCTGCAATTCGATAAATGCGAAAAGCGACGGATTGAGCGCGGCCGCGCGGTCGAGAAACGATTTGGCGACTTCGGTCGCGCTCGCGCGTCGCGCGCGGACCGCGTCGGCGATTCCGCCGGCGGTTTGTAAATGAAAGGCGGCGGTCACGATTCGATGACCTTTGGAACGCTAAAGAATTCGCCGCCTTCGGTGGCCGGCGCATTCTTAAGAATCTCGCGGCCCACGGACGGCGCGATGGCGTCCGCGCGCGCGCGGAGCGAAGCCTCGAGCGCATAAACCATCGGTTCGACGCCGGTCGTGTCGACCTCGCGTATTTGATTAAAATAATTCAGCAAAGACTCAAATTCTTTTGCGTATCGCCGGCGTTCCTCGTCGGAGAGTTCGAGGCGGGCGAGGCGCGCGAAAACGGCGGGATCGAGGGACGGGCCTTCGGACATGGCCGCAGTTTAGCAGGCGTCGACGCTTGTCATCGGCGTCGGGCTTTTTTCCGTTCGCGATGGTGGGCGCGCGCACGATGATTCGCGCGCCGCCCGCGAGTTTGAATTCGGGCGGCGTATGCAACGACGCGAACATGAATGCCCTCGACTGTCAGGTTCTTGGACTCACGATGAACATCGTGGGCGTCGTCGCGTATGCCAACTCAATCGTTTTTCGCCGCCCCCGGCAGGTTATTGAAGAGTTTTTCGGCGAAAGCCGGCCGTCGCTGAACAATATTAAGGATCTGGTTCTTCGCAAAGTTCACACGTATTTCGGCCTCGGATTTTTACTCGCCGGATTTTTGTTACAAATTATCGGCGCCTTTCCCTATTTACCGAAAAGCGAGAACGGAAGCGCCTTTTTACCTTGGGCATTGATCGGCGTTCTTGCGGTCGCGGCCGCGGCGGAGGTTTTTGCCGTCCGCTATTCCAAGCGTTCGTTCAAACGGCATGTGCGTCGATTCTTTAAGATACATCCGAATTATCCGCTCGAAAAAAATCCCGAATTGGCGAAGGAAATCGCGGCCGTTTTCGAATTGCGTGCCTCGCCCGACGCTACCGTTGAAGGATTTGTAGCGGATCTCCGCCAACGACTTGGCGTGACGCCCGAATTGATGCGCGCCGCAAAACGCTTATAATAAGTTTTGTGCGTTTGTAAGTTGTTTGCGGAGTAGGAGTCGCGTTCTTCGCGGATTTTTCGCGCCCATTTTCCGCGTTTGCGCGCGTTCTTTATGTGATCGCGTTTTCCCAATCTCTCGCGCAAGCCGTATTTCGCGGTATTGTTGATTTCACGCTTCCCCCCGATTGTTTACGTTGCGGGATGGCGCGGGCCGTCCCGGAATCCGAAGTCTCAAGGTTGGATCCGCACGGACTGTGCGAAACTTGCGCGCGATCCGTATTCGTTATTTCACCCCGCGCCCCTCATTGTGTCCGATGCGGCAGACCCGCGCCCGTGCGATTCGGCGAGGATCTTTGTCCGAATTGTAAGAAGCATCCTCCGCCGTTCGCGGCGGCATTTTCCGCCGTGCGATACGCCGGCGCTTCTCGCGAATTAATATTAAAATATAAATTTCAACGCGACGAATGGGCAAAACCCGTGCTTCTCGATTGGTTGCAAATGGCGGCGGACGCGTTGCAATTCGATTTCGATGTCGTCGTGCCGGTGCCTTCCCATTTCGAACGCGAGAGACGGCGTGGTTTTTCCCCGGTTCGCGAAATCGCGGCGGAGTTTGCCGAATTGCGGCGAACCTGTTTTCGCGACAAGTGGATTGCCCGCATTCGTAATGATCCGCCGCAGGGAGCGCACGCGACGATGTCGCGCGTGCGCAACGTGCGCGGAGCATTCGCTCCCACCGGGCGGAAGTCGCTGTTCCATCCGCGTTTGCCGGGCGGGCGTCGTGTTTTATTAATAGACGATGTATTTACAAGTGGATCCACGGCGGCCGAATGCGCCCGAGCGCTTCGCCGGTCGGGCGCCGCGTCGGTTGCGGTCGCCACGATCGCGCGCGGCGGTCTCCCCGGACCTTATAATGATCAACTCGCGAGTGATTCAAATTCCTTCGAATCAAGTTTCGTCGGTCGAAACGACACGCGCGCATTCTCCGATCATTAAACTAATAATAATCCAAAGTCATGCGAACTGCATATATTGACGCTTTTTCCGGCGTGTCCGGCGACATGCTCGTTGGAGCGCTCATCGACGCGGGCGCTCCGCTCGGAGCAATGCTCGAGATCGTTTCGGGCATCCCGATCGACGGTTTTAAGATTGAAGCAAGGCGCGAGTCGCGCGGCGCGTTTGTCGGAACTCGGTTTATTGTACACACGACGCCCGTGCACGAGCACCGGAATCTAGCCGATATCGTTAGTATTCTCGAACGGTCCGCGTTGCCGCCCGCGGTGCTCGGAAATGCAAAGGATGTGTTCGCACGCATTGCACGCGCGGAATCGGCGGCGCATGGAATTCCGGAAGACCGCGTGCATTTTCATGAAGTGGGGGCAATGGATACCATTGTCGACATCGTCGCCGCCTGCGCGGGATTTCATCTGCTCGGCATTGAACAAGTGGTCGCATCGGCGATCGAACTCGGAAGCGGAACTGTACATTGCGCGCACGGCGATATTCCCGTGCCCGCCCCCGGTACGATGGGTATCTTATCCGGTCTGCAGGTAAGAATTGGAGGATTGGTGGGGGAGCGGACGACGCCGACGGGCGCGGCGTTGATTGCTACTTTTGCGTCGAGTGTCGGCGAAGCGATCGAAATCGTTCCTCGGGCGATTGGTTATGGCGTGGGCGGGCGCGAAACGACCGACGTTCCGAATTTGCTGCGCGTGATCATCGGTGAAATGGAATCCGCGGCCGACCGCGTCGCGGTTCTCGAGTGCAATCTCGATGATATCGATGGCGAATCGCTCGGTTTCGTTATCGAGCAGGCGCTCGCGACCGGCGCGCTCGATGCGTTTGTTACGCATGTAACGATGAAGAAAGGCCGGCCCGGATTTGTAATCACGGTGCTTTCGCCGATCGAAAAACGAATCGAACTCGAACATCTATTATTTAAGGAAACGCCGACGCTTGGCATCCGGCGCCACCTCGCCGCGCGTTCGAAGCTCCGGCGCGAGATCCGGGAATTTACAACTCCGATTGGAAAGGCGCGGGCAAAACTCCGTTGGCTCCCGGGGGGCGACTTGGACATTTCCGCCGAGTATGACGATGCTCGAAGACTCGCGCTTGCGCAAAAGCTTACATTATCAAACGCGGTCGCGATCATCGAGGTCGCGGCGCGCGAAGCGATGCAACAGGAACCACTGCAACAGGAACCACTGCAGCGGGAATTACTGCGACCGGAAAATGTTAAATCCAAACAATCAAATCCAAAAGCGACACATACTCATGATCACGGGCATCCTCATGATCACGGAAATGCCCACGAGCATGGGCACGGCCATGGGCATTCAAACCGTTGACGCGTATTTGAATATTTAATGATTCCGCGGCAGTTCCGCTGAAACGGCTTCGAGGCCGGCGCGAACTTCTTCGGGATCGATGCCGAAGCCGACGCGGATGTGTCCGGGAGCATAGAAATACTCGCCGGGGGTGACCTGCACGCCGTGTCGCTCGCGGACGCGTTTTGCGAATGCGTGCGTGTCGGGTACTCGATACAAAAGAGGAAATGCAATAATGCCCCCGGCGGGGTCGGCCGAGCGGATGCGTTTGGCGGCGGTTTCGCGCGCAGCCCATTCGAGATAGGCCGCGCGGCCCGCGTTTGCGATTTCGAGCGCGCGGTGTTCGAGCCACTCCATTCGATCGAAGGCCGCCGCCGCGATTCGTAGCGATGGCATCGCGCAATTGACCGACATATGATTAAAATACTGTTCGCAGCGCGCGATCAGGTCCCGGTCTTTACAAAGAATCCAACCGCAGCGAATCGCGCCCAATCCGAAGGCTTTTGTTAAGGATCCAATCGAGATCGCATTCTCGGATAAATGTACAATACTCCGCGGTCGAGAGGGTCCGAGAAAATCAAGATACAATTCGCAACACACGAGGCGCGTCCCCGTCTTCGCCGCCGCGTCGGCGATCTGTACAATATCGCCTTCCGGGACCAGCACGCCGCTCGGATTGTGCAGATTTGTAAAGAATGCGAACGAAGCGCGCGGCGCGAGTTCGAGCGCGGCGCCGACGCGCGCCGGGTCGAGGCGAAACGACTCTTCCGCGCGCCGTTCCATGTATCCAATCATCGAACCATACAATTTTGGCTCCATCATGAGCGGTTGATACACGGGGCGTTCGATCAACGCGCGCGTTCCCGCCGTCGAAAGCACGGCCGAGACGATGTGAATCGCCGCGCTCGCCCCGGGGGTTACTAAGACTTGGTCGGGAGCAACTCCATACCGTTGCGCGATCTTCTCGCGCAAAAACAATGTGCCATGTCCGCCCGCGTCGCGAAGATCGACCAGAGCGGCGGGGTCGCCAAACCATTCCATCGGCGGCGGTCCGAGGCCGCTCATCGTCAACGCGATGCGCGCGCCCTCCGACGAGGACTTGGCAAAACTCATGTAATCAAAGATTGGAAATTCCATGTTGCGTGCGTTGTTTGTAGCAAAAAAATCCTTTTGTTGTGAGCGGCACGGTCGTGCCAAGGATGGCGCGTACGAGATTCGGCGAATCCAAGTCCTGGCAGCCCGAGGCAAAAGTCATCCATTCCAAGAATGTTCTTTTTTGCTAACTCTTCGTCAAACCGATCTCGACGTAACTCTTTGCTACGTCTCAATCGGTTTTCCTCGACTTATCAAAAAACTCCAATTCTTGGATTGGGGAGCACTTTTGCGACGGGCTGCTAGCCCCATGCGTTCTGCGCTCGCCGCGCCCGCAACAGGTTGGAGGGACGCGAACCGGCGCCCACGACCTATTGTGTTTTTTTCGCGGGCGACCGTTGCCTTGCACACGCCGTCTCGCTAATGTTTCGAGCGTGATGGTCGCGCATCAAACGCGACGAATTGAAATATAAATAAACAACCATGAAATCCGCCGCGACGATCCTGCTTCCAGTCTTAACATCCTTGGCATTCGCTCAAGGCAGCCAGAACCCGAATCTTCCCGCGCCGCAGAGTCAGGGCGCCTCCGATGCCATCACATCGCCGAAGTTTGCCGTCGCTGTATCCGGACGCCTGCGCGGATTTGCGGATGCCGCGTCGCCCGCGCTCCGCGATCTCAAGGGCGGCGAGCCGCTCGTCGTCGTCGGGAAGCAGGGTTTATTGTATGAAGTGGAAGTGCCGGGCGGCCTGACGGCGTGGCTCTGGTCCGCTTATGTTAAAGATGGAAAAGAGTTGGGAACTGTCGAGACAATTCAAGACGGCGTGAATCTTCGACCGATGCCGAAATCCGATGCCCGCAACACGCCGATCGCGCTCATCCGCAAGGGCCAGATATATACGATCGTCCAACGTGATAAAGACTGGGTGCAGGTCGTCGTGCCGTCCGAAATCCATGGATTCGTACTGGCTTCGGAAGTAACCATTACCGAAGACGCGCCCGCGAAACACGAAACCGAAATCGCCGCGGCGCGCGAATGGGTAAATATACTGAAAGAGAAGGCCGTCAAAGCCGAGGCGGCGCGCAAAGCGGAGGATTTGAAACGCGAGGAGGAAGAACGCAAGCATCGCGAGGAAATGGCGCGCGAGTCCGCGTGCCGCGAGAAACTCCGGCAAGGCCAGGAATTGTTAAAAGGTCTCGCCGACGAGGGCGCGCGCGCACGGGCCGAAAGTTACTTCAAATCCACCGAAGAACTGGCGAAGGATCTTCCGCCGAAGACGGTCGAGTCGATCGCAGCGGAAATTCAGCGGGGCCGCGAGCGAATCCAACATTTAACATTTGTAGAAACCGAGCGCCGTTCGACCGAGGACGCGATGAAAAAGGAGCGCGAAGAAAAGTTAAAAGAAGCTCAGGACCGCCAGAAGCGCCTCGAAGATAGTTATAGTAAAATAAAGGATCCGGCGCCGGTCGACGCGTTCGGCGCGCGCTTTTCCGGCATGGGCTGGATGCGCCGCGAAACGGGTCTTGCTCACGGCCGCGTGTTCATGATCGAGCGCGGCGGAAAATTACAGTTCTACGCGAGCTGCCCGACCGGACGCTACAATTTGGACGATTTCGTCGGCCGCGAAGTCGGATTGCTCGGCAAAGTCAAGCAAGTCGAGGGCTATCCGGCGCGGATGATCGAAATCGACCAGATCGAGATATTGTCCAATAATTAGACAATCTTAAATTATCAAATCGGCCGCCGGAATTCGGCGCGCGGTCGTATCGTCATGTTCCCGATTTGATCAATGTGGCGAGAATCGCTTTTTGCGAGTGCAGGCGGTTCTCGGCCTGTTGATAAACCAGCGAACCCGGTCCGTCGATGACGTCATCTGTAACATTAACGTTGCGGCGCACCGGCATCGGATGCATGAATTTTCCGTCGGCGGTCGCGCGCATGCGCGCCGCGTCGATGATCCAATGCGACTGCCGGCTTCGCTTGACCGCTTCGACCGCCGGCTGACCATAACATTCGAGACTTGCCCAACTCCTCGCGTAGACGACTTTCGCGCCGCGGCAGCCTTCTGTTAGATCGTGCACAACGCGAACCGTCGCGCCCGCCGATTCCGCGTCGCGCTTCGCCGTCTCCATGATTTGCGCGTCGAGGTCGTAGCCGTCGGGATGCGCAATGGTAAATTGAATGCCGAACTTCGCGCCTGCTAATAATAAATCGTTTACAGATCCGGCTGTCTGCGGCTGCGGATTGTTCGTCCATGCAATGGTAACTTTCAAACCCTTCAATTCCTGAAACTGTTCGCGCATTGTCATCAAATCGGCCATCGCCTGACACGGATGGTGGAGGTTGCTCTCCATGTTGACGACCGGCACCGTCGCCTGCTTCGCCCACGAGACGATGACTCCGTCGCGACGGTCGACGTCGTAGTTGCGGCCGAACGGCACCGTGCGAATCGCGATGGCGTCGAGGTAATTCGACATCACGCGCGCGGCGTCCTTGACGTGTTCTTGCGCCGTTCCGTCCATGACCTTTCCTTCCTCGGGTTCCAAATCCCACAAATCCGACTGCGACGAGAGATTGACGCACTGGCCGCCCAGTTGAAACATCGCGACTTGAAACGACGTTCGCGTCCGCAGAGATTTATTAAAGAACAGCAGTCCCAGCGACCGTCCCTCAAGAAGTCGCTTCGACGGACCGTGTTTCATTCGGCGCGCGCGATCGATGAGGTTCTCAATGAACTGGACGTCGAAGGCCTCGGGGCTCAGAAAGTGCAGGGGTTTTTCCACGGTTCTTTGGGTTGGCGATTTTGGAATTCGCAGTTTACCCAAACGATCGTTGGTTGCGAACGTCGCGCCATTCCGCTATTTTCTTTGCCCCCTTTTTCCGTAAGACCCATGACGACGTTTGCTGTCATTAACGACCGAGGTCGGCGCTTCCGCGTCGAGACCGGTCATGAGATCTGGATCGACCTCCTCAAGGATGCGTCGGCCGGCTCTAAAATTGTATTTGACCGTGTGGAACTCCTCAGCGATGCGGGCAGTATTCGCGTTGGTGAACCCACACTTACCGGTGCGAAAGTCACCGGCGAGATCCTCGGCGCCAAGAATGGCAAGAAAATGGTAGTATTCAAATACCGCCGCCGAAAAAACCTGCGCCGCCGCTGGGGCGCACGTGCGCGCTACACGCGCGTTTCGATTCAGGAAATTCAGGGCTGAGCGAGCCCGGATTGTCTACATTCCAAATTAATTATTCTTTCAATATTAATATCAATACAATATTTATATTGTAAACAAGGTATCCAGCCATGGCACATAAGAAAGGTCAGGGATCGAGCCGCAACGGCCGAGATTCCAACGCGCAATTTCGCGGCGTAAAAAAGTACGGCGGCGAATTCGTAACTTCCGGCACGATCCTCGTCCGGCAGGTCGGCACGCTGTTTCACGCGGGACGCAACGTCGGTACCGGAAAAGATTGGTCGCTGTTCGCGACATCCGACGGCGTCGTGACATTCCAGCAAAATCGGCGCGTGCATGTCGATCCGCTGCCGGAAGCGTCCAATAATTAATATTCGCCGCCCGGACCCGACCGGGCATTGTAACTATTCAGGGCGGGAGCGACACCCGCCCGTTTTGTTTACATTGTCTTTGTTACTATAACCTCGAATGGAAAACCGATTTCGCGACGAGGCGGATATTAGCGTTACCGCGGGACGGGGCGGAGACGGTTGCATATCGTTCCGCCGCGAGAAGTATATTCCGCGCGGCGGACCCGACGGCGGCGACGGCGGCCGCGGCGGCGACGTCATCTTTGTCGCCGATCACTCGGTCAATACTCTTTATGATCCGTTTCGCGTCCGCTCGTATCAGGCGCAGGACGGCGGCAACGGCGAAAGCAACAATCGCCACGGCTCCGACGGCGCCAACTGTATTCTTAAATTACCCGTCGGCACCGTCGTTCGCGACGCGAAGAAATTGAATATTCTTTGCGATTTGAAAACGCCGGGAATGCAAATTGTCATCGCATGCGGAGGCCGGGGAGGCCGCGGAAATAAACAATTCGCGCACGCGACGCGGCAGGTTCCGCGCATCGCCGAAGAGGGCACGCCCGGCGAGGAACGTAAACTAAAACTGGAATTGAAAGTAATCGCCGACGTGGGACTCGTCGGACTTCCGAACGCGGGGAAATCTACATTTCTCGCGCGCGTCTCGGCGGCCCGGCCAAAAGTCGGCGCGTATCCGTTCACGACGCTCAATCCCGAAATCGGCGTCGTGACGCTCGGAGAGGATCATCATATTGTCATCGCCGATATTCCCGGAATGATCGAGGGCGCGCACGAAGGCACGGGACTCGGCGACAAGTTCTTGCGCCACGTCGAACGCACGCGCACTTTATTACAATTGATCGACTGTTCCGCGCTCGCCGACACGAAGCCCGGCAAAGCTTATGATATCATTCACGGCGAATTGTTAAAATATTCAAAACCGCTTTCGAAGCGCCCGCGCATCGTCGTCGCCACGAAAGTCGAGGACGCCGAAGCCGAGGAGCGCGCCGACGCGCTCGACACCTACTTGAAGAAAATCAAGAGGGAGAAATGCATGCGAATCTCCTCCGCCACGGGAAAGGGGATCAAAGATCTGTTACGTCGCCTCGCGAATATCGAAAAGACCGTCGAAACTGAATAATCGGCGGCTATTATTTAGAAGTGGTTTCATAAGTCTCTCGACTTGCGTGCGACCCTCGTCGCCCTTCGTCATTCGAGGCTCCCATGTTCCGCATAAGATTCACCAGACTATTTTTTCTTATCATTCTCGTTCCGGGCTGCGCGTGGCGGAGCGGCCTGCGATCGGAAAAGGATATTCCGCGGCTCGCGGAACTGTCCGCCATCGCCGCCGGCGCGCCGTCGCGCTTGGAGCGGTTTGCGACCGATGCGTCTGCGGACCGACCCTGGCGCATCGCCGCGGAATGGAAGCAAAGCGAATCGCCGCTCGCGGCGTCGCGGCCGGTTTTTGTAATGATTCACGGAATGTTGTCCGACCGCCGCGTCTGGCGTTTTCTCGCCGGCGATTTATTAAGAGATTCGGACGTTTTATTATTAGATTTGCCGGGCTGCGGGGACAGCGACAAACCCGATCCCGGCGACGTCGGATTGCCATCGTATCGACCCGACGCGATCGCGCGGCGCCTGCTTGCCGCGATCCAGGCCGCGGCGGCCGCGCGGCCGGACCGCGACATGGTGCTCGTCGGCCATTCCTTCGGCGGAATGTTAATATTAAGGATCCTCGGCAACCCTCGGTTTCGCGAGGAGTTTACCGATCTTTATCGACATATCAAACGCGCGGTGCTCGTTTCGACGCCCGATTTCGCGATCGAACGCGTGCATCCGTTGTTCGCGCGCATCGCCGCGGTTTCGGGATTCGAAATAACCATTGCGTCGTTCCTGGGAATATTACAGAAATCGGTCGTCGAATCGGCGCTCGAAGGTTCCAACGACAGCGGCGCGGTGACGGTCGAGGACGTGGAACGCATGATCGATGTTCTGGATCGCGCGGAGACGCGCCGCCCGGCGCAGGCGATGCTCGCGGGCGTCGTTCCGTTTCGCGAAAACGGCTCCGCCGACTGGCCGCCGATCGACGCGGTGTCGTGCGACATCGTTAATATTAATATTCCGTGCCTCGTTCTCTGGGGCTCGCACGACGAAACGTTTAATGTTGCTTTTGGTTATAAACTCGCCGCGACTCTGCGGTTCGGCTCGCTGCGCGTTCTTCCGAAATTGAAGCATTCACCGATGACCGAAGATCCGCGTGCGTGCGCGGACTGGATCCGCAAATTTAATGAAACGGCGCCCGACATGTGGAAACGATTTCCGGATCCGGCGGACGCCGCGGCGGATCGCTGAGCGCGCGGCTCGAAGACTACAGCATTTTCGCGATCGCGGACGAAAAGAAGGGGCGGTTTCGCATTATGCTCCAAATACAAGAATTGTTAAAAATCATGGTCCGGGAACGCGGGTCGGACCTCGTGCTCAAGACGGGCGGATTTCCGGCGCTTCGCGTGCACGGCCTCCTGCGTTTTTTGAGCGACGAACGCATCGATCACGCATTCGCGACCGCGACGCTCGCGGACGTACTCGATGAGCGCGCGAAACAAGCATTCGCTGAATTGGGCCAGGCCGACTGCGCCTATGAACTTCCCGAGACCGGTCGTTTTCGCGTCAACGCGTTCCGTCAGGGGGGCGATCCGGCCTTTGTCTTGCGTCATATTCGCAGCGACGTGCCCGATTTCCGGGATCTGAATCTGCCCGTCGATCAATTGAAACAATTGGCCCAGCGCAAACGCGGTCTGGTGCTCGCGACAGGCGTCGCCGGTTCGGGAAAATCGACGACGCTCGCTTCGATGCTCGAATTTATCAATCGTTCGACGAGCAAACATATTGTTACAATTGAAGATCCGATCGAATTTCAATTCGAAGATAAATTATCTGTAGTCAATCAACGCGAAGTCGGCATCGACACGCCCGATTTCACGTCCGCGCTCCGCGCCTGCATGCGCCAGTCGCCCGACGTCATTCTCATCGGCGAAATCCGCGACCGCGACACGGTGGAGGCGGCCATCGCCGCGGCCGAGACGGGCCACCTCGTATTTTCGACCATGCACACCGTGAATGCCGTGCAGACGGTCGAGCGATTTTTAACATTCTTTCCGCCCCACCAGCACCAGCTCATTCGATTACAATTATCGCTCAATCTCGCGGGCGTGATTTCGCTCCGCCTCGTTCGGCGACTCGATAATTCCGGGCTCGTTCCCGCGGTCGAATTGTTACTTTCCACGCCGTCGGTTCGCGAAATTCTCGCGGAGGGACGCACGACCGAACTCGCGCGCATTCTCGGCGACGGCGCCTATTACGGCACGCAGACGTTCAACCAAAGTTTGCGCCATCTGTATGAAACGGGAAATATCAGTTTCGACGACGCGATCGCGAACTCGGACAATCCCGACGAACTCAAAATGTTGTTTCGCGGCATTCAAAGCGGCGCGAAACTCGAAGTCGGCGGCACCGGAATGGCGCCAAAAACTCCTGTTTCGTCGGCGGGCTCGCCGCTTCTCGGGCAGGGTTTGCGCAAGACGATCTAGAAGGCGGCTGCGCTCGACGGGAGAATCCCGGAATACGGGAGTCGCGGGTTCGTCGAACGGTTAGAATCTCTCCTAGCCGAAAACCTATGAAAGCCTCGACACTTCGCATCGGACTCTGGGCCTGCCTCCTGCCCGTTGCGGCATTCTGTGTATATCAATTTGCGGATTTTGTATTTCGAGGCGGCAAAGATCGTCGCACGCACGTCGACAATGCAAAGACTATTCTTGAAAGATTGCGGCCGCCCGTCAAACAGACGGAGACGATTCGCCACCCGGATAGTTTTTATAAGTGCATTCTCGATGTGAATCTGAGCGGCGTGATGCCGAAACCGCCGGATAAGCCGGACAGCCGTCCGGCGGTCGTCGATAATCCGATAATGTACAATCCGCTCGATAAGATTCTCGGCCTCCACGTGATCGCTTATGATCCGGAAGCGCCGGTGACGAGTCTTGCATTTGTATTCTGGAAAGACGAACAGATTTCGTCGACCGATCGCAAGATTACAATTCTCCGCGAGGGCATGTGGCTGCCGAAGCCTTATAATGAAAAATTCCGCGTGAAGAATATTCGATTCGACGGCGTCGTTTTCGAAGACGAAAAGAAAGCGGAGCACGTGTTGTTATTACAAAAAACCGTGTATTCCATTCCGATCAAAGGCGGCGCCAAAGGCAATGAAACCACGAGCCGTCCGGTCGTGAACACGGGCCGCGAGGGTTACGCGCCTCCTTCGGAAACGATCAAAAAGTCCGAATCTGAATATTGGCTTTCGCCGAAGGACACGCAGGAATTCGGCGACAAGGGGCTCGAAATGGTCGGCCGCGACATCCATGCGGTGACTTACTACGATTCCAAAACGAAGCGCCCCGTGGGATTGCGCGTCGCGCGCATCCGCCCCGATTCGCTCGCGGGCAAGTTCGGTTTGAAAGAAAACGACATCGTTAAAGATGTGAACGGCGCCCAGATTCGAACCACCGCGGATATTTATGAATATTCGAAACAGAATCCCGATGTGCGCGAGATCGTCATTTCCGTCGAACGCTTCGGCCGCACCATTCAGATGACTTACGTTCTGCCGAAGTGATTCCAAATCGCCGCGGATTCGACGGATCCGCGCGATTTCGCGGCCTTTGTTTTTGAATCGGATGGCGCGTTTGCGCATATTCGGCGCGTGCAACGATTCGTCACCGTCGATCTCGGCAACACCAACGTGTCCGCGATGCTGTGGCATTCGGGGAGAGGACGGCTTTTATTTACATTGGAAACGGCACAAATCGGCCGCTCGTTTTCCGCCGAATTGAAGCGTCAAAAACTGGCGGACGTGCGCGCGGCCGTCGTCGCGAGCGTGGCGCCGGGCGCGGATGCGCGCGTCCGCGGCGATTTGAGCCGGGCTTTGCTTAATAATAACAAAAACGGATCCGTATATTTCTTTCCGCGCGACCTCGACGGCGGTTTGCGCGTGCGGCCGCGTCCGGCGGGGGCCGTCGGCGCCGACCGGCTCGCGAACGCGCTCGGCGCGCTGTCATTAACAAAAAAAAGGCCGCGCTCGACGCACGCGATCGTTGTCGACGCGGGAACGGCGGTCACCGTCGACGTCGTTTCTTACAAAAAAATATTTGAAGGGGGCATGATCGCGCCCGGTGCGCGCCTTGGCGCGCGCGCGTTATTCGAACATACGGAAAAACTGCCGCTCGTCGCATTCGAGCGCCCTCGCTCCGCGATCGGGCGCTCGACGGAAACCGCCATCGCGGCCGGACTCTGGCACGGGTTCCGCGGTCTCGTCCGCGAATGCGTCCGCGCCGCGCTCGCCGAGTTTCCGTCATCCGAGATATTTGTAGCAGGCGGCGACGGCGCGGCGTGCATGGAGGGTTCGGAATTAAAATATACATATTGTCCCGAACTTACACATCGCGGACTCGCGTTTGCGTATCTCGAGCATCGCCGCCATGAACGTTAAGAATAGCCTCGTATTTCTCGTCGTCGCGATTCTTACATTCGTGACCCATGCCGCCGATTTTTTGCATCCGCTCGGCCTCGAGGATTCGAATCGCGCGCTCGCGCGCGCCGTCTGCGCCGCGCGCAATTTCGAGACGCGCGGATTTTTAGCATCGGGCGGCCTGCCGGTGGTGACGCCGCTTCCCGCGGGCGTCGCGGAGGGGCTCTCGCCCGGGGATCCGCCGCTGTTGTCGTGGGTTATATATAGTATTCACGCGGCGACGGGGCTCGATTTCCCGGCCGCGGCGCGCGTTTCCGAATGTTTGTTCATTGTCGCGGCCGCTTTTGGTATATTTACAATCATTCTGCGGCGCGCCGGAGCGGCGCCCGCGTTCGTCGGCGCCGCATTCATCATATTTTGTCCGATGGTCGCGGGCGCGGCCGGATCGGAAGTGCTCGCGGGATTCGCGTGCGCGGCGTGTCTCGCGAGCGCGCTCGACGCATTTGTATTGAAGTCCACGCCGCTCGCCGCGGCCGCGATGGCGGTCTCGGGGGCCTTCGGCGCGGCCGCCGATTATCGATTTTGCATCGACGCGAGCGTCGTCGCCGCGGTTGGAATATTATATTTAAGAAAAGATGCGTTCCGCCCGGGCGCGATCGTCGCACTTTCGTCGCCCTTGATCCTGGCCGCGGGCATGCTCGCGGTCGGCGAGCGGCTCGCGGGCGTTTATACACATTTGCAGTCGACGCATTATATCCTTTCGGGCGGCGCGCCGCTCGAGACGGGCGCCGATTTGTATTTTGGCGACTGGTTGATTCTCGCGCTCGGCCACGTGGTCCGCGATTGCCTGCCGATTCCCGCGGTCGTCGGTATTTGTATTGTTTGCTGGTATATTCCCGCCAATTTATCGAAATGCCCGGGCGTCGCCGCGCTTTTTGTAACATCCGTCGCCTGCACGGCTTTCGGATGGATCGGCGCGATGTCGGTTCCCTCGTGGGAAATCCGATGGGCCGGAACGGTGGGCGCGGGGTGCGCGATCGCCGTTGGATTCTGGATCCCGCGATGGCGGTACGGCGGCGTTTTGCTGGCGCTGTTATTTTTAATATTACTTCTCGGCTCCGCGAATCTCTCCGAACCGAAAGGCGCGCGGTATCTCGAGGACCTTGGGCGCGCCGCGCGCGTGCGCGTCGCGTACGGCGAATCGTTCGCGACGTCCGAAACGCAGGGCGAAATCGTGATGGCGCTCGCGCAGCGTCCGGTGATTGCAAATGTTAGCGATCGCGTGCGCGGAATGATGCTGCTCGAGCGCGCCGACATGGCCGTGCATCCGTGCCGTTATTTTATTAGCGTCGATCCGATGTATATAAAGGATCATGACGATTACCTCGCGCGCCGAAATCTCCTCGACGATCTGGCGGCGCATGGACCGGTCGTCGGAGAAGGATTTGTAAAAATATACGATTTCGGGCCGCCGCGGCCCGAGTCGCGCGCCGCTGTTTTCGCGGAGCTGCCCGTCGTGTATCGAAATAAAGAAAACGCGGCGGAATTCGCGTTTCCGGAACTCGCGGGCGTCGAGAAATGGAATATAGAAATCGGCGCGCATTCGCTCGAATTCAGCCGCGCGGAACGCGTTTCCGCGAAAGAAACTAAAGTAGCATTGGATTCCGCGCCGCGGAGCGCGTGGAAAGCTTATGTTCAGCCGACGCCGGTGTTCGCGAGCGGCCGCCGCGGGCCCGCGATGCGCGAATCGTTTCTGTCGACGCGTCCGATGCGGAATTTGGCATCGAAATCGATCTTGTTTCTACCGTTCGGAGCCGGCCTGCTCGCGCTGCTGGCGCTGTTCGGCGCGAGCGGCTGGAAGAAAACGTAACTTTTATTTAATACGTTTGAGTTTGCTGATCCGGCCGAGGAAGTTCCAATCCATAACATAAAGATTGCCTTCCGCGTCCCAGCGCGCGCAGTGCGGGGAAATAAACTCTCCGTCCTTCCATTTGTCGCGCGGAACTCCGTTTTGACCGCGCAATCCCGGCTCGGCGTTGTCGCCGAGATGGCAGACGACTTTGTATTCTTTATCGACGATCGTCACGCGCCCCTCGAGGTCGGCGACGGCCATGTCGTCGCCGAAAATGCCGAAATTCGACGGCAGCCGGAACCCTTCGGCGATCATTTTCTGTAAATTACCGTTCAGATCGAATATTTGTAAACGATGATTCGCGCGGTCGGCGACGACGAGCGCCGGCGGGTTCTGGCGCGTGTCGATGAAAAGGCCGTGGCAACAATTCATTTTGCCGGGGCCGCCGAACGAGCGGATATATTTACCTTTCGAATCATACTGATGCACCCACGACTGGCCGTAGCCGTCGCCGACGAAAATGTCGCCGTTCGGCGCGACAACCGTGCTGGTCGGGTGGTAATCGCCCTCCGATTTGTAATTTCCAGACTCCATCGGGCAGCCGAGTTCGAGGACGATTTTCCCTTCGAGCGTGATTTTATAAGCTTTCCGAGTCGTATGATGCGCGAGATATAAATATTCGCCGTCGGCCTCTTTTCTATAAAGCATGCTGTGCAGGCCGCCCTGGAACTCTTTACCAAAACCGCGGACGTACGTTCCGTCCGGTTCGAATACCATAATTGCGCGCTCGCTGTCGGTATTCATATAAACTCGCCCTTTCGAATCGAATGTGATACATCCGTGCGTGTTGCCGAATTGGATATCGGCCGGAAGTTTGGCCCAGCCCGCCACCCACTCGTAAACATGGTTTTTCTCGCCGAGTCGAACGGGCGCCGTGGCCGTCGCGCGTACGTCCGACGCGTTCGAAAACGGGAGCCACGCGGACAACGCAAGCACAAGGAACGCGGAGCGCAGGGGGTTTGGCATGGGTGAAGAGCATAGCACCTTCGGGCTTGGTCCCGTTTCTGCTATCATTTGCAACTAATACGCACGCAACCATGCCGCGCCGAACTCCGCCCGAACTCCCCGTATTGCAGCCGGGCGAAACCATGCTTCGAAAGCCGCCGTGGCTGAAAGTTCGCGCGCCCGGCGGTGAAAACTACGCGCGATTGAAAGCACAGTTGAAGGGACTTTCGCTCCATACGGTTTGCGAGGAGGCGCAATGCCCGAATCTCGGCGAGTGCTGGAGCGACGGCACGGCGACCGTCATGATCCTCGGCGAATTGTGTACTCGCGCGTGCCGGTTCTGCGCCGTGAAAGCGGGCAAACCGAACGGCGAAATCGACCGCGACGAACCGCGGCGCGTGGCGGAGGCGATCGCGAGCTGGGGTCTGCGATATGTAGTGATCACGTCGGTCGACCGCGACGATCTCGCGGATCAAGGCGCGGGACATTTCGCGGAAACCGTGTCGCGTCTGCGAGCCGCGGCGCCGAATCTTTATATAGAGATCCTCACGCCCGATTTCCGCGGAGACGAGAATTGTATTCGAACCGTTCTCGATATTACGAATCCGAACGGCGGACCGCACGTGTTCGCGCATAATATAGAAACCGTGGAACGGCTTCAGCCGGTCGCGCGCGACGCGCGGTGCGGTTATAAACAATCGCTCGCGGTGCTCGCGGCCGCGAAACGTATCAAAAAAGGAATTTATACAAAAAGCTCGATCATGCTCGGCCACGGCGAGCTCGAAGGCGAAGTGATCGCCGCGATGCGCGATTTGCTCTCGGCGGGCGTCGATTTTGTAACATTGGGACAATATTTACGTCCGTCGCCGTGGCATTTGGAAGTTCAAGAATACGCGACGCCCGAAAAATTCGAGTCTTTCCGCGAACGCGGCCTCGAAATGGGCTTCCGCGTGGTTTCGAGCGGGCCGCTCGTACGTTCGTCGTACCGCGCGGGCGAATTTCAAATCGAACAAATCCTCGCGGATCGTAAAGAATCGTGAATCCGCAAATTCAAGAAACCGCGATCCAGGCGCCGACCGACCGCGAATGCGTCGATTATTATCGATCGCTCGTGCTGACGCGCGTGTTCGACCGCCAGATGGTGCTATTGCAAAGACAGGGAAAAATCGGTTTTACGATACAATGCGAGGGGGAGGAAGCGTGCCACGTCGGCATCGCGGCGAACGTCAATAAAGAAAAAGATTGGATATTTCCGAGCTACCGGCAGCAGGGGATCGCGCTCGCGCTCGGCGTGCCGGTCGTCGAACTGGCGCATCAGATGTTTAATAATGTGAAGGACATCGGATCGAAGGGACGCCAGATGCCCGTGCATTTTTCATTTATAAATCCCGTGCGGTGGGTGTCGATCAGTTCGCCGCTCGGAACGCAGATTCCGCAGGCGGCCGGCTGCGCGCGCGCGATGCAACTGAAAAACGAGAACGGCGTGGTTTTTTGTTGTTTTGGCGACGGCAGCACGTCGACGAACGGTTTTCATTCGGGCCTCGCGCTCGCGGGCGTCTGGCGCGCGCCTGTCGTTTTTTTATGTGATAATAACCAATGGGCGATTTCAGTGCCGACGCATAAACAAACGGCGTCGACGTCGTTTGCAATCAAAGGAAAGGCCTACGGCGTGCGCGGGGCGATCGTCGACGGTAATAATCTGATCGAAGTCCGCCGCGTCGTCGGCGAGGCCGCGGCGCGCGCGCGGGCGGGAGGCGGACCGACGCTGATCGAATTGGTAACCTATCGAATCGGCGGCCATTCGTCGTCCGACGACCCGCGGCGATACCGCGACGACGACGAAGTGAAAGCCGCGGTGGCGCGCGATCCGATTTTACTATTCGAAAAGTATCTAAACGAACGCGGATTATTGAATGAAATCTTAAAGACTGAAATCTGGACGGCGGCGCAGGACGGCGTGCGCGCGGCCGTCGACGAAGCCGCGGCGCTTCCGCAGCCGCAGGTCCCGACGATTTTCGAGGATGTTTATGAAAAACCGACGCCGCGGCTCGCGCGCCAGCGGGAAGAATTGTTACATACGCTCGCGCGGCACGGCGCGAACACGGAAGCCGCGGGCGCGTTTCCGCTTTGATCCCATAATCTAATTTTTTCGATTCTAAATATAAATTCAGCGACCACGAATGGCAAAATTAACCATCATTTCCGCCGTCAACGATGCGATTCGAACGGCGATGAAGCACGATCCGCGCGTGGTCGTCTTCGGCGAGGACGTGGGGAAAAAGGGCGGCGTCTTCGGCGCGACGGATAAGATACAACAGGAGTTCGGCGAAGCGCGGTGTTTCGATACGCCGCTCACGGAAGACGGCATCGTCGGCGCGGCGATCGGCATGGCGCTGAACGTCCTTCGACCGATCGCGGAGATACAATTCCAGGATTTTATATATCCTGCGTTCGATCAAATCGTCAGCGAACTTTCGAAGTTCCGCTATCGCAGCGGCGGACAATATACATGTCCCGTCGTCGTCCGCACGCCCTACGGCGGCGGCATTCGCGGCGGTCTTTACCATTCGCAGTCCGGCGAGGCGTTCTTTTGTCATATTCCCGGATTGCAGGTCGTCATTCCCTCGACGCCGTATGATACAAAAGGTTTATTATTATCGGCGGTGCGCGGCGCGGATCCCGTGATTTTCATGGAGCCGAAGCGGATTTATCGCGATCCGTCGCTCGCGGAGGAAGTCCCCGAGGAATGGTATGAAGTGCCGATCGGCAAGGCCCGCATCGCGCGCGAGGGTTCGACCATTTCGGTTATTTGTTATGGCGCGATGGTGCCCGTTTGTTTACAGGCCGCCATCGAGGCGGAGAAACGCGGCATTTCGCTCGAAATTGTAGATTTGCGCACGCTGTTGCCGCTCGACGAGGATGCCGTTCTCGCGTCGGCGCGGAAAACCGGCCGCGTGATCGTCGTTCATGAAGCTCCCAAATATTGCGGTCTCGGCGCCGAGATTTCCGCGCTCATCGCGGAGGAGGCGGTCGACTCGCTCGAGGGGCCGATTCTCCGCGTCGCCGGTTTCGACACGCCTTTTCCGAACGCGCTCGAGAATTATTATATGCCCGACGCGCGCCGCGTGACGGATGCCGTCGATCGAATGATGGCGTTTTGAAATCGAATCGCGAACGGCTCCGAAAACCGATCGTACAATATTAATAAATTATTCACTCCCCGATTTTTTAGTTACTTTTCCAGAAAACATAATTATCCATGAGCTACGAATTTCGATTGCCCGACATCGGAGAAGGCGTCCACGAGGGTGAAATTACCAAATGGACCGTCGAACCCGGCGCGGCGGTCGCGCGCGATCAGGCGGTCGTGGAAGTGATGACCGACAAAGCGACGGTGGAGTTGACGAGTCCCGTCGCCGGAAAATTGTTAGAAAGAAAATTCGAATTGGGAGCCGTTGTGAAAGTCGGTTCGATATTATTTATCGTCGACGACGGCCGCGCCGAGGTTGCTACAAATCTTTCGGGGCATGGGGGAGGCGGCCAGGCGCCGACTCCAAGTCCCGCGCCCGCCAAGGCCGCGCCGACGCCGCCGAAACCGGCGCCCGCGCCCGTCGCCGCCGGGCCCGCGCCGACACAACAAATAGCAACGCAACCGTTGGCAACACAACAAAAACCCGTCCCCGCCGCGGCCGCGCTGCCGGCGGTTCCGCTCGGAAAAGTATTGGCGTCTCCCGCGACGCGGCGCGCGGCGCGCGACGCGAATATTGATATATTACAATTGACCGGAACGGGTCCGCACGGCCGCGTGACGCGCGACGACATCGCGCGCGCGCAAACACCCGCTCCCGTGGCCGCGAATGGCAGCGGAGCGGTGGCCGCCGCCGTATCCGCCCCGGCGCCGCTTTCGTTTCCGCCCGTGCCCGCCGCGGCGATGGCGGAGGACACGCGCGTCCCGTTCCGCGGATTGCGAAGAAAAATCGCGGAGGCCATGGTGCGCAGCAAGCGGACCGCCGCGCACTTTACAGTTGTCGAGGATCTCGATGTTACAGAATTGGTAAAGATCCGCGAAAAAGCGCGGACGATCGGCGAACAGTACGGCGTCAAAGTTACGTATCTTCCGTTCATACTGAAAGCGCTCGTCGTCGCGTTGCGCGAAAATCCGTCGATGAACGCGACGCTCGACGAAGCCACGCAGGAAATCGTTATGCGCGGTACTTGTAACTTTGGGATCGCCGTCGACACCGCGGACGGTTTGATCGTGCCGGTCGTCAAGCGCGCGGAGACGAAGAGCGTGTTACAATTAGCCAAGGAAGTGTCCGAACTCGCCGAGCGCACGCGGCAGCGCAAAGTGACCGTCGACGATTTGCAGGGCGGAACGTTTACAATAACAAATGCCGGAAACATCGGCGGAATATTCGCGACTCCGGTTATTAATTTTCCGGAAGTGGCGATTCTTGGCGTTCACCGTATTCGCCGGGAACCGGCGGTCGTCGTACGCGACGGAAAAGAAGTCATCGAACCGCGTTCGATGATGATGTTGTCCGTTTCGATCGACCACAGAATCGTCGACGGCGCGACGGGCGCGAGGTTCCTCATGCGCATGAAACAACTGCTGGAGGAACCGGCGCTGCTTTCTTTGATGTAAATACGGATCAATGACTACAAATCCGATCGATTACAAACGCGTGCTCGACGCGGACGGCGCGCCCGTGGCGGGCGAGACCGTCCCCGCGATCGGCCGGGATCTCTCGCTGCGGATGTACCGCGGCATGTGCGAGACGCGCATGCTCGACGGAAAAATGTTAATTTTACAGAGGCAGGGGCGGATCGGATTTGTAGGAACCGCGATCGGACTCGAGGCGGCCACGATCGGTTCGGGCGCGGCGTTCGACGCTAAAGATTGGATATTTCCCGCTCTGCGCGAAGGGGGCGTCGCCGTTTATCGCGGCATGCCGCTGCTCGAATACGTCGGACAGATGTTTCTTAATATTTACGATACGTCGAAGGGCCGGCAGATGAATAATCACTTTCAGCACGCCGCTTCGAATTTCGTATCGTGGAGCAGTTGCATCGGCACGCAGCTCCCGCACGCCGTCGGCGCGGCGCACGCCGCGAGAATTAAAAATGAAAATACGGTCATGTGCGCCTATCTCGGCGACGGCGCGACGTCGTCGCCGGAATTTCACAGCGCGATGACGATGGCCGCGGTGTGGAAAGCTCCGGTCGTTTTTGTTTGTATCGACAACGGCTGGGCGATATCGGTGCCGTCGTCGCGGCAATCGGCCGCGCCGTCGTACGGTTCGAAAGCGGAGGCGTATGGCATGCCCGGCGTCGACGTCGATGGTAACGATATTCTCGCGGTCTATCGCGAAACATTAAATATGATCCGGCGCGCGCGCGCCGGCGAAGGGCCGGGATTGGTGGCATTGAAGAGTTATCGTATGCTCGGCCACTCGTCGTCGGACGATCCGACGAAATATCGCGATGCGCAGGAGGTTGAAATGTGGCGGCGGCGCGATCCGATCGAGCGATATCGTAAATATTTATTATCGCTGGGATGGTTGGACAAAATAAGCGACGAAAAGATACAAAAAGAATTGGAGTCGGAAATCGACGCCGCCGTGGAAGCCAATGCGAACGCGCCGCGCCTCGCGTTGCGCGCGCTTGTCGAAGATGTGTATAGTTCGGTCACGCCGCACCTGCGCGCGCAGCACGACGAGTTGATCCGCGTCCTCGAACAATTCGGGGATCCGGCCGCCATCGAAGGCCGTTTTCCTTTATAAAGACCGGCGCGTTCGCGGATTTATAATATATCAAAAGGCGCGGTCGCAGGCTTTTTGACGCATCTGTAATTTTCGGCGGCGGACTCGCCCGCGGCCGCGATTCGGACGCATGAGCGAGGCGCTCGGGCGGGATCCCGGCAGGCCGACGCGGCGAGGGCGTTTTTGGGAAGCCCCGCGCGGTTATTCTTTAGATTCGATTAGTAGCGTTGTAATCGATTGTCTCGCAGCGGGTTACAATCGAAATATTTTTCGAGAAAATTTTCGGCTGTCGATTGTCGTGTATCTATGTGCGAGGAGTGTCCGGAGTCTTGCTTGCCTAGAACCCGGGCCCTGGTAAGGAGTGTTGCCAGGGCCCGGGTTCGGTCTTTTTCGCTCCAACTCCGGCAAGGTCGGGGGGCGGATTGCGTTAGGATCGGGAGATGGAAACGACTCGCAAACCGGATCCGGACCGACGGACATTCTTAACGAAGTGCGGCATCGCCGCCGTCGGTGCCGCCTGTGCGCCGGCCGCCGCGGCCGGGATCGACGCGCCCGAGCAGGACAAGGGGGGCTCCGATTCGCGTCCCGCATCCGCCTCCGCGTCGTCCATCGACGCCGCGACACTCGCGTCGGGAGCGAGCCTCGCCGCGCTCGAATTTACAGAAAAAGAAAGGCAACAGATGCTCCCGAATGTTTTGAATAACATTCAAAATTACAAAACCATTCGGGGACAAATACTACAAAACGGCGACGGTCCCGCCGAGGCGTTCGATCCGCGTCTTCCGGGTTTCGCCATGCCGGCTTCCCCGAAGAACGCCGCCGCCGATGCCGCGCCGGGGCCGCTTCCCACGGCCGACGACGACATTGCATTTTCCTCTGTCGCCGAACTCGCGTCGTGGCTCCGGGCGGGAAGCCTCACGTCGGAACGCCTGACGCAAATATATTTAAAACGACTCGCGCTTTATAAAGATAAACTCGAGAACGTCATCACGATGACCGACGCGCTCGCGCTCGAGCAGGCGCGGCGCGCGGACGAGAACTTTAAGAAAAAAATCATTAAGAGTCCGTTGCAGGGGATTCCGTACGGCATCAAGGATTTATTCGATACAAAAGGAATTCTGACGACGTGGGGCGCCGAACCGTGGCGCGAACGCGTTCCCAACGCGGATGCGGCCGTCGTGAGGAAACTCGCCGACGCGGGCGCGATTTTAGTAGCAAAACTTTCGCTCGGCGCGCTCGCGTACGGCGATATCTGGTTCGGCGGCAAAACTAAAAATCCGTGGAATCTTAAACAAGGATCCAGCGGTTCGAGCGCGGGTTCCGCGGCGTCGAGCGCCGCCGGACTTGTTGGATTCGCGATCGGAACCGAAACGTGGGGTTCGATCGCGTCGCCCTGTTCGCGCTGCGGGACGACCGGATTCCGTCCGACGTTCGGCCGCGTATCGCGCGCCGGCGCAATGGCGCTCTGCTGGTCGCTCGACAAAGTCGGGCCGATCGCGCGCACGGTCGGCGACTGCGCGCTCGTGTTACAACAAATCGCCGGCGCCGATCCGGCGGATCCGTGCACCGTCGACGCGCCGCCGATAACCATTCCAGATATCAACATTTCCGGCGCGCGCATCGGGTTCGTCGAGAACGAAGTTGACAGAGCGTCCGACGAAGATAAACATTTGATCGAAGTGCTCAAAAAACTCGGCGCCAAACTCGAGCCCGTGGCGCTGCCGGCCGGACCGTACGATCGGATTATTAATTTACTTATCTGCGTCGAGGGTGCGGCGGCGTTCGACGAAATGACGCGCGGCGATCTCGACGATCAGTTAAAATGGCAGGATCCCGAGGCGTGGCCGAATACGTTTCGAACGACGCGACTCGTGCCGGCCGTCGAATATTTACAAGCGAGCCGCATCCGGCGAAAATTTATGAAAATCGCCGACGATCTGTTCCGCGGATTCGACGCCGTCGTGGCGCCGTCGGCCCACGGAGCATTGCATGCGTTGACGAACATGACGGGACAGCCGGCCGTGACGCTTCGGCAGGGCATGGGTCGCAACGGAAGGCCGGTATCCACGACGCTCTGGGCGCCGCTGTTCAACGATTCCAGGTTATTACAGATAGGCCGGGCGCTCGAAGCCGAATTGAATCTCTGGCGCGCGCGTCCGAATCTATAAATTTACAGAAGCGGGGCCCGCGCCCCGCGCGGATTCGAAAAAAGCATAGATCGATCCGTGCCGGTCCTCGATCTTATGGATCGCCTCGGGCGAAAGCGTCGTGAACGTCTTGAACGGCGCGCGCGTTTTTCGACCGATCGCTTCATGAAATTTATCCATCGGTATGACGAGCGGTTCGACGCCGACTAAAAGTAATAATAACTCATGCGTTCCCGGCGATCCTTTGCCGAAAAACGCGTCGGAAATCTGCCGCGAACGGTCGGAGTGCGCGATGCGCCCTTGGGCGACAATTCCGTCTTTTGTTAAGAACAGAACGGCCTCGCCGCCGACGATCAATTCGAATTTCTTAAGAACGGCCGGGTCGGGCCAGAGACCCACGACATGCAGGCTCCCCGACCCGATGCCGGCTTTGAGTTTTGTGAATGTTTTAGGATCGAGCAGCCGCTCGAACGGAGCGACGGAGTAGGTTTTTGTATAATCGTGCGGAATCCGCGCCTGCGGATTCTCCGCGTCCAATGGAAACAAAAAGAAACCCGTGCTGCCGGGCCGCGAGGTGTCGAGAAATGCCAATGTTCTGAGTAGGGAGCTGTTTTAGATATATTAAAAACTATCGGGCGGTTCTCTTCATTTCGGAGATCTTACGGATCCGCTCCTGCACCATTTTCACGCGCTCGGCGCCGTCGGCCCTGCGTTTGATAAGCGTTTCCAATTGTATTAAAAACAACGGTCCGAAGAATTCCTTGCGAACGCGCTCGAGAAAGGGCTCGATTTTCGCATAAAAGAAAATCGCCTCGCCGTTCGTGTTCCAGAATAGCTCCTCGTGCAGGGCGCCCATGTTCACGAACGTCGCCGACATTTCCCAATAGCTCGCGACCTGGCGCAAATAAGCATTCTTGGGATTGCCGAAATCCATCAATTTTGAAAAGTCCTCGAACGACGCCGGAAACCATTCGAGTCCGACGAAGTCGCGCGCCTGGCGCATCACGGTCTCGCGGCGCATATCATACAATTTCAGGACTATATTAACATCTTCGTGATCGGGAACGCCGGCTTTGATCGGCGCCTTTTTTTCGGGGTTTGGCATCATGTTGGGTATATGTTATCAAAAGCGGCGGCGACTCGCGACGCCGGGAATTTGCGTTAAGGTAAAACCATGCGCCATCTTTACGAACGATTCGATCCTGCGCGGCACGGCCGCGCCGAGCTCGAGCGTTTTTTGAAGCGCATTTTTCACCAACTGCTTGTGCGCACCGACGGCGACGTCGACGAGGCGCTCCGATGGCTCGAGATTTTAGCCGAGCGGCACGGCCTCTTTCCGCCGGGCTATACGCTCGAGGATTTTAGGAAATTGCTCGAACGCGAACGCGAGATTCAAACCGATGCGACGACGGGCGACGCGACGCTGACCGGGAGGGGCGCGAAGCAGATCCGCCGCGATTCGCTCGAATTGATTTTTCAGGGTCTGCGCAAGAGCGGCGCCGGCGATCACCGCACGCCCCACGCCGGAGGCGGAGGCGAGCGGCTGCCGGAGACGAAACCCTATCAATTCGGCGACGACGTGTCCGCGATCGATTGGTTAACTACTTATCGGAACGCCGCGTCGCGCGTCGGCGCGGCGGAATCGCTGAACGAGGAGGATTTCGAAGTATTCGAATCGGAACATAAGACTTCATGCGCGACCGTGCTGTTATTGGATATATCACATTCGATGACGCTTTACGGCGAGGATCGCATGACGCCGGCGAAGAGCGTCGCGTTCGCGCTGCAGGAATTGATCGAATCGCAGTTTCCAAAGGATGCGTTCGACGTGGTGTTGTTCGGCGACGAGGCGCGGCGCGTGCGCCGCGAGGATCTGCCATTCGTAACGAACGGACCCTTTCATACGAATACTCGGGCGGGCCTGCGGCTCGCCCGCGAATTGTTATTGCGCGGCCGGGCGGCGAACCGGCAGATATTCATGATCACCGACGGAAAACCGTCGGCCATCACCGAGCCCGGCGGCGAAATTTACAAAAACCCGTTCGGTCTCGACCGGCGGATTGTAAATAAAACGCTCGAGGAGGCCGCCGAATGTAAACGAAAGGGAATTATTGTTACAACCTTCATGGTGGCGTCCGATCCGCAACTCGTACAATTCATCGAGGAACTGACGCGACTCAACCGCGGCCGCGCGTATTTCGCGAGCCTCGAAAATCTCGGCGAATTCGTTTTCGCCGACTACCTGCGCAACCGCCGCCGCCGCGTGCGCTGAGCGAAACCATTCCGGAAAACCAAACGGCGGCCGGGAGAGTTGAAACCACGGAGGCGCGGTTTGCGTACCATGGTTTCAAATCGTCACCGGTGGAACGCGACGCCGAATTCGAACAATTGGTGCGTGCGGCGGGTCCGCCGCTGCTTGGGTTATTAATTAAATTCACCCGGCGCCGGGAGATCGCGGACGAATTGTTACAAGACGTCTGGTTGCGCGCGTGGCGCGAATTCGACCGGATGGACCGCGGCCGCGACCCGCTTCCGTGGCTTCGCACGCTCGCGCTCAACCGCGCGATCGACTGGTCGCGCTCGGCGAAATGGATGCAAACACGGCCGCTCGCGGATTCGGCGCCGTCGCGCGCCCCCGCGGACGCGAAACTCGATGTCCCGCTCGCCGGTCTCAGCCATCACGAACGGGCCGCGATATTATTATATTATCAGGAAGGGCGCGCCGTTCTCGAAATCGCGCAATTCCTCGACGCGCAGCCCGCGACGGTGAAAACCTGGCTCCACCGCGCGCGGCAAAAGTTAAAATTACAATTCGAACGCGGCCGGGAGGCAACATGAGTAAATTGACAATTCCGGAGAATAATATCCAATGCGACGCCGTCGGCGATTTGTTCGAATTCCGCGACGAATCGCTCGCGCCGACGCACGCGGCGCTCGACTCGGCCGCGCGGCATTTACAATTCTGCGAGGTCTGCGCGCGAAACTACCGATCCGACCTCTCCCTCGCATTCGCGCTGTCCGCGCGCGATCCCGCGCCGGCGCGGCCCGCACGGCGGCGTGCAAACGTCCGCGCGTTCGCCGCGTGCGCGGCGCTCGCGATCTGTATTATTACGATTTTCGCGGCGATCAAGGCGCCGCCCGCTCCGCCTTCCGCCGCGGGCGAATTCGTCGCGCGCACGGAACTCACCGTCGTGTTCCGCGCGCGCGGCCGCGCGGAAAGTACGACGCATGAAACCTCGCGGTCGAGTCAAACGTACCGATTGTTGTCCAACGCCCAAAATTACAAATGATCCCAACTCTCGCGGCGGCCGCCCTCCTCTATTCTTTATGTCAGGATTCCGTCATCGCGGCCGGCGCCGCCGGCGCGGCTCCGCCGCCGCCTTCGCCGGGCCCGGTTTCTCAATATAACAAAACGTTTTCGCTCGACGGAATCGGCTGGCCCGCCGTGGCGCGATCCGCGCCGCGCACCGGCGCCCGCGCGTTGCGCGTCGGAGCCATCCGCAACGTCGAACAATTATACAGTTCGTCCGATTCGTTCGGCTGGCGCCAGCCGGCGCTGCGCGGCCTCACGCCGTTCGAATTTGTTATTTCCGAGGCGATTCGATCGTATCCAGGAGTCGACGCCGTCCGTTTCGTCGTTCACGAAACGACAACTTACAATTCTGAACAAAAATCGACCGTCGCTTCGCGCGAACTTGTCGTCGGCGGCGCCTCACCGCATTACGTGCTGAACGTCGAGCGGTTTCTCGCTGAGATTGCAAAGCGTAAGGATGATATTATACAGATAAGATTGTTAGCGATCGATCTGGGAGCCGTCGGCGACGTTTCTAACAAAAGCGAGCGCAAGGCCGTCATCGACACGTCCGACGCGAACGCGATGGAAGCGGCCGCGCGCGCCGCGCTCGACCGGAGCGACGCGGCCAAAAATAACAAATCCACCGACATGCGCCTGCAGGTCCGCGCCGGGGAGGAGGGCGCGCTCGCCGCCTTCGATCAGCGATCGTTTGTAACCGATTATGAAGTCAACATGGCGGACGGCGCGTACATCGCCGATCCCGTCGTCGAAGTGATACAAACGGGAATCTTTATTTCGGCGACGGCCGTCGTGAATCCCGCCCGCGGCGGGCGGATGCTCGATGCTTTTGTATCGATTCAAACGAGCGATTACGTCGATTCGAAAAGCCAGTCCGAAATTACAGTTCTCGGAAGCAAGAAAGTTACGATTCAAACGCCGCAGACGATCGAATCGACCTGGAATTCCGGCCAGCTCGCGGTCGCCGACGGCTCGTCCCTGCGCATCTCGGGGCTGAAACGCGTCGACGAAACGACCGGATTTCACGCGATGGAATACTGGATCGGTTTCAAAATTGTAAACAACGAAAAACCGGCGGCCGCGAACGCCGGCGCGGGTTCGGTTATTGCAACAGATCCGGCCGGTCGAACTGTAGTGATCAAATTCGCGGCGGGGCGGGCCGCGCCCAAAACGGGCGAAATGTTAAAAATCATCGGCGGCGGCGCGTCGCTGCGCGTCGAGAGCGTCCACGGCGACGTCGCCGTCTGCGCGGTCACGAGCGGCGCGATGCCGTCGGTCGGCGAATCGGTCGAATAGTTAAATAATCAAATTTTGCGCGCCGCGATCCGCGCGCTGCCGACGGTGCGGTCGAGTCCGTAACCGGGCGCGTCCGCCGCCGCGCCGGCGATCAGTAAATTATCGAATCCGTCGATCATGTGGTGCGGGCGCTCGCGTCCGCCGGACATCAGACCGACCGGTTCGTCGAGCGGCGCGAAATGCATTTTGCACATATCAGGAGACGTCGAAACCGTAATTCCTAATTTTGAAAAGGCGCCGACCGTCTGTCGCGCGAGATCGTTTTGTTGATTTGTATCGAGATGCGCGTCCACCGCGGCGCCGACGACGGCCCACGCGCGCGAACCGATCGCGATCAAATGCGCGGACGGCGATTCGCAAAATACAAATGTCGGCGCGGACGACGGTTTTGTTAATTCGAATTGTAAACGAAGCGCCGGGCGCGGATTCGCGGCCTCGAACTTCCACCGTTCCTCGGCGGAGACTTTTTGCCAGTCCTCATCTGTAAATAGCGCGCGCGCCTCCGTCGCGGGAAGCGCCATCACAACGGCCGAAGCCTCGAGTTCGCGGCCGTCCGCGAGTTTTACTCCGCGCGCGTGTCCCGGTTCGAGTAACAATCGTTCGACTTTACAATTCAGCCGCACGTCGCCGGCCTTCGACGCGCATTCGTCGATCCACGGACCGCAGCCGCCCTCGAAAGCTACAATTTCTTCCTGCGCCATCACGAGGTCGCGCGCGAGCGCGAAAACGCCGCGTGGCGACGATCTTTGCTCGGCCCCGTCGGGACCGGCGAGCGCGAGCAACAACGGCCGCACATCCACCGCGACCTTTTCATGAAGAAACTCCTCGAGTCGATTCGACGCCAGCTCGCTCGCCGAGAGATTCGCACGCGCCGAAATACGCGCGAACATCGACGCCGCCTCGGTCTTCATAACAAATGCCACCGTGCCCGTCGCCAGCGTTCCGACGCGGTCGGCCGAAACTTTTAATTGTAATTTTGTCGCCGCGCGCGCCGGCAATCCCGCATCGGCGCGAAACGACGCGATCGTCGTTTCGTGCGATTTCAAAACCCATGCGGGCAGGCAGTCGTCTCCCGCGCCGATCGAGTCCGTGGACTCGAGCACGATCGTTGGGATGTCTTTCGCGCGCAGCAACGACGCCGTCGCAAGACCGGCGAGACTTCCACCAATAACAATCACGGGGAGGGAATGGGGCATGGCGTTCGAAACGGTATCGGGATTCAAAAATTGAAATAGAGCGAAATACGTTAACTTCTCCGCGAAATGTTCAAGGCCTGTGTTTTCACGTTTACGGATTTGCATCGTTCGCGCATCGCCGCCGCCTTTGTCGCGGCTCTCCTGACGTCCGGATGTTTTGGAAGCGGAGGTTCGGGAGGATTCGGTGTCTCCGGAAAAGCAAAATTCGGCGCCGACTCGACGGTCACTTTCGATCGCCTCGAAATTCATATTCAAAACGGCGCCGTTCTCGATCCGAACGGTCTTTTTATACAAATACAGGCTTCCAAAATCGCCCCGGCGGCGCAACCCGCGCCCGGTCCGCGTTATACGATGCTGCCGTCCGACGCGCAATTCGCCGCGCCGGTGACGATAATTTATCATTATGCGGGACTCGAACTTCCGCAGGGCGCGACGGAGAATCAGTTAAAACTCGCGCAAATGGGTCCCACGGGATTATTAACAATATTGCCGACGGTCATTTCGACGACCGACAAAACGGCGACCACGACGGCGTCGGGGTTCTTTACAATTGCGCTTGTCGCGCCTCCGGGCGCACCGCCCGCGAACGGCGCGGGAAAATTGTTATTTTTAAGAAAAGACGCGTCCGGATCTCCCGATCTCTGGAGCGCCGCCCCCGACGGCTCCGGAGCGGCGCTCGTCCTCGCGCATGCGCCCGGCGAGACCATATCGTCGCCAAGGATTTCAACGATCGCATCGCGCGTCGCGTTTACAGAAAGCGTCGGCGGCGACGCTTCCGACACTCGCGTTTATATTGCAAATCTCGACGGAACGGGCAAAACATTAGTAACCGCCGACGGCTCGGTCGAGACCGCGGGCGATCTCAACGCCGCGGGCGATTTATTATATATTACACATCGGGATTCGCTGACGATGCTGCCCGACATCGCGGTTTATTCGCTCGCGGGGGCGCCGCCGTTTCCGCGAACGTTTATGACCCAGACCTCCGATCTGGCGGAGTTGAACCCGCGCATCGCGCCCGACGGTTCGCTGCTCGTTTTTCAGGATGAAAAAGGACGTCTGCGTCGCATGGTCGCCAGCGCGGGAGCGAAGGTGTTCGCGGTTTCCTCGCAACGCGTCGATTCCTTTGCGTGGAGTCCCGACAGCAAGCATCTCGTTGTAGAGAGACCGCTCGGCATCGCCGGCGGTTTCGGTTTCGGCGGCGGTATTGGCGAGATTTCCGCGCTTTCGAACACGACATTCTTTCCAGTAGTCAAGGGAACTGGCGGCGCTCGCCGACCGAGTTATTCACCGAATGGCCAGCAGTTTCTGTTCGAATTTTACGACAACGACCCCGCGGTCCAAAATGTAACGATTCGACAGATTACGAAGGCCGGCGCCTTCACGGCGACGCCTCTCGGCGGCGCGCTCACGGCGTTTTTCGGCGAATCACCCGTCGCGCGTCCTTAACTAAAAGAAACTAAAAGATCCGAGAAGTTCGGAAACGATTCCCACCGGGATTCGTTATGTAGCTTTCAACGATGACAACACTCACCGCCATGCTGCTGTTCGCAACGGGTTCGGTGGCGCTGGCGTTGCTGGATCCGATTTGGCTGCGTCTTGGGCAGCGTTCCTATTGGAAATTCATGCCGATGGCGCGGTACGTGCGAGTGTCGCCTCGACTTCGCGGCAATGCGCGACTCGAACAATTCTTAAATCGCGTTGGAACGATGTGGGGTTCGCCGATCGAGTGGCGGCGAAGCGAAGGGGGCATCGAATTCCACGGCTGCGGTTGGTTGCGCCAATGGATCGGTTGCGGCCGCATCGTCGATCCCGGCGGCAGCGGTTGGCTATTTGTGGAAATCCCCGCGCGACAAATCTACTTATTGCCGCTCGCGGTTGCTAATATTCTGCTCGCGGGGCCGCTCGGATTGCCCGTCGCCGCCGGTCTGCTCATGCCCGCGATCATGGCATTTCTCGTTCAACGAAATTTCGCGGCGCGCGTCGAACTCGCGGCCCGGTTTTTAGTAATGAAACCCGAGCGCCAGGCCGCGCTCATGAACATCGCACGGCGGCGCGTCCAGCGCCGCGCGCGGTGAATTCAAAACACGCGATCGATAATTTGGAAATCAATTCGACGGCGAATTGGTAATTTCGACGGCGTGAAGATTCTCCTGACCGGCGCGACGGGTTTCCTCGGCGGATCCGTCGTGCGCAAACTGAACGCGCGCGGCCACAGTTTGAAAGCGCTCGTCCGCGACCCCGCGCGCGCGAAGGTGCAATTTTCGGATATTACAAATATCGAATTTGTCGCGGGCGATCTCGCGAAACCGCAAACGGCGGCGGCGGCGCTCGAGTGCTGCGACGCCGCGATCCACATGGCTGCCCTCGTGAAGCGAAAGGCGCCGCGCGCGCTGTTCGATCTTGTAAATGTCACCGCGACCGAATTGTTACTTCGCGAAGCGTGGAAACGCAACATTCGCGCGATTTATACTTCTTCATTTTTCGCATTGGGACCGAGCGACGGAATTCCGGCCGGGCGCGCGCCCGATTCGCCGCTCTGCGAAGCGGAAACGCACACGGATTATGAGCGAACGAAGCGGGCGGCCGATCGCGCGCTCGAATCACTAAGAAAAGAGGGCGCGCCGTTTATTACAATTTATCCGGGCGTTCTGTATGGTCCGGGGGAGTTTACGGAAGCGAATCTCGTGACGGGCATCATCCGCGACCACCTGCGCGGCAAAGTCCCGGGACTGCCGGGCGGCGGGCGCGCGATCTGGAGTTATGGTTATGTCGACGACGTCGCGGAAGCGCACTGTATCGCGCTCGAACGGGGCCGTCCGGGCGCGAGACTCGCGATTCCCGGAGATAACAAATCGGGAATGGACTTTTTTGTAGAGTTTCAGAAAATCACGGGCATCGCGCCGCCGCGCTTCGCGATTCCCATCCCCGTCGTCTGGTGCGTCGGCGCTCTCGAGGAATTGTCGGTAATGTTTACAAAACGCGAACCGAAGCTCACGCGCGCCGAAGCGCTGACCTACGCGCACGATTGGGCGCTCGACGGATCCTCGGGCGTCCGCGAATTGCAACTTTCGCCGACGCCGCTTTCGGAGGGTCTTCGAAAGACCGTCGATTGGATGCGGGAGCGCGACCCGGCGCTTTTCGCGAAATGTAAATTTTAACATAAAAATGGGCGTCGCGAATCGTAAACAACAGTTTCTTCGGAAATTTGGCGCGTTCGACCGGGCGCGTTGGTCGCCGCCCGCGTTTTTTGTAGCATGTGCGGGATCGACCGCCGCGGGACTCTATTTGCGCGTGCCCTATCTGTTACCCGCGCTTCAGGCGATTCTCGTCTGGCCCTTCTTCGCGGGTTCCTGCGCCGAAGGACGCGTCGGCCGCGCGGCGGCGCGAATCTTAGTCTTCGCGCTGATCGCCGGCGCCGTCGTGACGGCCGCGACCGCGTATTATCCGAAAGACGAATTTGATATTTCCGTTCCGCGCGGCGTCCGCTACCGCGACGAAATGTTTACATTCATCCGCTCGGGCGGCACGGCCGGCGAAGAGGCGCATTTTAATGAATACGCGCCGATGCACGCGCTGCATTTCGTCCTTTTTGTTATGCTTTGCGCGGCGACCGCGGGTTTTGGCGGTCTCGTGCTCGGCGCGGCGCTCCTCGATTACATGAGTTATTATGTCGGCTCGCTCGTGGCGGAGGCGGCCGCTCACGGAAGCATCTGGAAGACGATCCTCTGCGCATGGTCGCCCTACGCCATCCTTCGCGTGATAGCCTATGCGCTTGTCGGCGCCGGGTTCACCACGTGGATTTTCGGCGCGACCGACGCCCGCGCGCGCGCCAAAGGTGCCATTTTGGTCGGCATCGCGCTTGCTCTGGCGGACGTGATTGCCAAACACTTCCTTGCGCACAATTATGGCCAGTCGCTGCTCCAATCGACCGGACTTAAATAATCATAATTGATTCGCGCGATACTCGAATTATTTAAAAACGCAATAGTATGATCTTCGAATTCGAACCTCCCGCGCGCGGCGGCGGCGGCGACGAGAACGACGCGCCCGACAGCGACGTGGCGGAGAATGCGGCCGGCGTGCTCGCGCTCGACGCGACGGAGGACGGCGAACCGGCGGGATCGACACTGGTGCCCGTCACCGACTCGCTTCCGGAGACTGTATTTATATTTCCGCTGAAGCGCGCGGTCCCGTTTCCCGGACTCGTGATGCCCGTGATGGCCGACGGCCGCGGAAAAGATATTATCGAAAAAGCGCACGCCCAGGGACCGTACATTTTATTGTTACGACAGCGCAACCCGGCCGAGGAGGCCTTCACGGCGAAAGCATTTTATCAAATGGGCGTCGTGGCGCGCATTCATAAGATCATAACATTACCGAACGGCAACGTGACGGCCATTTGCGGCGGCCAAAAGCGCGCGCGCGTCGAAAAATTCGTCAAGCTATCGCCCTATCCGATCGCGAAAGTGACGTATCCCGCCGAAGCGAGCCCGGGCGGCGCGGAGATCGAGGCGTTGAAGCGGAATATTCCACAATTAATAAAATCGATCTCGTCCAAAGATAACAATTTTGGCGAGGAACTTGCGACCGCCGCGCTCAATCTCGACACCGCGGGGAATCTCGCGGATTTCGCGGCCGCTTATTTTTTGAGAGATCTCGACGAACGGCAGCGCGTGCTCGAATCGCTGATGGTGATCGAGCGTTTGCGCATGGTGCATGAGTGGCTGACGCGCGACAACGAAGTGCTGACGCTCGGAAAACGCATTCAGGATGAAATTAAAGAAAAAATCGAGAAGCAACAAAAACAGTTCTTTCTCCGCGAACAGTTAAAAGTCATCCGGCGCGAGCTTGGCGAGGAGAAAGACCGCGAGACGCGCGACCGCGAAGACTACGAAAAGAAAATTGCGGAGGCGGGCATGCCGGAGGAGATCGCAAAGAAAGCCGCGGAGGAATTGGAGCGTCTCGCGATCATTCCGCAGGAGGCGACCGAGTACGCCGTCGTGCGCAATTATCTCGACTGGCTGTGCGCCGTGCCGTGGAGCAAATCCGCGTCCGAAGCCAACGATCCGGACTACGCGGAAAAGATATTAAATGAAGATCATTATGGTCTCGAGGAGGTCAAGGAAAGAATTGTAGAATTCATCGGCGTGCGAAAAATGCGTCCGGACAAGCCGAGTCCGATTCTTTGTCTCGTCGGTCCGCCGGGCGTCGGCAAAACCAGTCTTGGCAAATCGATCGCGCGCGCGACGCGGCGTCCGTTCGTGCGCGCGGCGCTCGGCGGCATGCGCGACGAAGCCGAAATCCGCGGCCACCGGCGCACGTACGTCGGCTCGATGCCGGGGCGCATCGTTCAAGAACTGAGAAACGCTAAAGTTAATAATCCCGTTTTTCTTCTCGACGAAATCGACAAACTCGGCAGCGATTTTCGCGGCGATCCGTCAAGCGCGATGCTCGAAGTGCTCGATCCCGAACAAAATAAATTATTCCGCGATCATTATCTCGACGTCCCCGTCGATTTGTCGCGAATTCTATTTGTAACAACCGCGAACCTGCTCGATACGATTCCTCCCGCGCTGCGCGACCGCCTCGAGATTATTGAGATTCCGGGATACGTCGCCGAGGAAAAAGTCGCCATCGCGCGCCGTTATTTGTTACCTCGCCAGCTCGACGCTCACGGACTCACGCGCAAGGATCTCGATATTCCGGTCGCCACGATCCGCGCCGTCGTCGACGGATACACGCGCGAAGCGGGGGTTCGCACGCTCGAGAAAAGAATTGAGAAGATCGCGCGCAAGCGCGCGCTCGCGAAGGCTCGGAAAAAGAAAAGTACAAAACCGATTCCGCCGCTCGTCGCGCCCGACGGCCTGCACGAATTGTTAGGTCCGCCGCGCTATCTGGAGGATCGCGACCGCTCGCCGAAACGCCCCGGCGTCGCCGTCGGCCTCGCGTGGACGGGCGTGGGCGGCGACGTGCTCTCGATCGAGGCGCAACGGTGGCCCGGAAAAGGTAATTTACAATTAACCGGCCACCTCGGCGAGGTCATGACCGAAAGCGCGCGCATCGCCGCCGCGTTTTTGCGCGCGAACGCGGAATTGTTTCATTTGAACGCGACGGAATTCGAAAAATGGGATTTGCACGTGCATTTTCCGGCCGGCGCGACACCGAAGGACGGCCCGTCGGCGGGCATCACGATCGCGACGGCGGTTTTGTCATTATTTAGAAACGAAAAGATCGTTAGCAATCTCGCGATGACGGGAGAATTAACATTGACGGGCGGCGTGCTGCCCATCGGCGGCGTACGCGAAAAAACGCTCGTCGCGAAACGATTTGGAATCACCCATTTGATACTTCCGGAATTGAATCGTTCCGACGTGGAGGAATTGCCGGAGAAAATGGTGCGCGGAATGAAATTCGAATACGTCAAAGTTTATCTGGATGTCGCGAAAATTGCATTTCCGAAATTGGGATAATCGCCGCGTCGCGCTCGCGATCTTCGCGGCGGGAAGTTTACAGATTTCCTGCAAATCCGCGCCGCCGCCGCCGCACGAAAACTATAAGATTCAAGCGGGGGCGTTTTTGTTGGAAACCGAAATCGCGGACGCGCGCGTGCGCGCGGCGGCCGCGGACGTGCTCGGGCGCGCGGACGCCGTGCTTCGTAAACATTTCAAACGGATGCCGGCACAAACACTACGATTTACATTATTAGCATCCGAGGCCGAGCGCTGGGCGCGCGCCGCCGCGCCGGGCGACGACGACGAAACGCTGCGCGCCGTTCCCGCGCGCGCGTCGCGCTCGACGCTTTCGGCCGTCGTCGCGTTTCCGCGGTCGGAATTGATCGAACATAATGATCTGATCCCAGATTTGTTACTTCCCGATTCTGTAAAATTAGCCTTGGGGCACGAGGCCGCGCATTTGTGGATCTTTGCGACAATTCCATTCGAACGTAAGATTCCGGAATCGATCCACGAGGGCATCGCCGAATGGATTTCGGAGTGCGTGGACGGCGAAAACGACCGGCGCGGCGCAATGTGGCGCGAAAGCGTGCCCGAATTGTTACGTGCCCGCGAGCGCGACGAAGTGCCGACCATCGATGAATTCTTAAGAATATCGCCGAAGGAGTCTCGTTCGCCGCAATTGTGGACTTCGCTCGCGTGGTGGATCGTCCGGCAATTGACTTATGATCGCGACAAGACGATTTTACAAGCGTTGAACGACGATGTCGCGCCGTCGTTCGCGGAAAATAGTAGTCTTCGAAAGTCTCTGGCGTTTTGGGAAGAAAGAGGACTCACTCTCGGCGGACTTGGGGGATTGCTTTGGGGTTCCGATACGCCTCCCGACTGGTGGACCATTGGCCGCGACGTCAGCGTGCTCCCGGGCGACGGCGCCTTCGCGCCGGGTTTTTTGTTAGCTCCAATTCCCGGCGCGGGCGTTTGGTTGTTTCGTTATAATTCAAAAACGTCGTTTAAATGTATCATTGAGTTCGATGCTACACTTCTTGGCGGCGGTTCGCCCGAATTGTGGATTGGTTTCGGTTTCGACGACGGCAGCAACGGCGTGCGCGTGCTCATTCCGCGCTCCGGCCGCGTCACTGTCGAGCGCGTCGTCGACGGCCAGCCGCAGTACGCCCGCGAGGCGCAGTTGGGGGAGCGTATTCCGCGGGAGGGCGAGGCGGTGCATGTCCGCGTGAGCCGTGCGGCGGAAGAGGTCAAGGTCGATGTCGGTACCCGCTCGGTGACACTACCATTTCCGACGGGAGCCATGGCGATCAGCGGCCATCTCGGCGTCGGCGCGCGCGGCGGAGCGTTCGCCATTCGCGCGCTATCGATTCAATCTGGGGATCGTTAGATTCGCGCCATGACCGTGTCCCTGGCGTTGCTGCAGCAAATCGAAAGCAAGCCTGCCTCCGAGTTCTCGTCCGACACGGCCGGCGCCGGAATCGTCATCACCGTTGGATTGTTAGGATTGAACGCGTTTTTCGTCGCGGCCGAATTCGCGCTGATTTCCGTCCGCCGCTCGCGCGCCGAACAACTCGAGAACGAGGGCGTCCGCGGGGCGCGCGCGCTGCGAAAAGTATTGGAACATTTGGATTTGTATATAGCGGGGGCGCAAGTCGGAATTACGCTCGCGAGCATCGGCCTCGGGATTTTTGCCGAGCCGTTTCTCGCGGGAATTATTGTAAGAATCTTCGACTGGCTTCCCGAATCGATTCGCACCGTCGTTTCGCACACGGTCGCGTCCGCGATCGCGCTGATGATCATTACCATTGTGACGGTCGTCGTGGGGGAACAGTTGCCGAAATCGCTCGCGCTCCGCTATTCCGAGCGCATCGGGCTCCTCATCGTGCGTCCGCTGCAGGCGACGATTTATGTATTGTCTCCATTTGTTAAATTAGTGAATGGCCTCACGGGAATATTATTAAAATTACTGAGGCTGCCGCCCGCGAAAGGCCACTCGATTTCTCCCGAGGAACTGCGCATCGTCGTCGAACACGCGGAGGCGTCGGGCGCGATGGGGGAGCACGCGGCGGAAGTCGTGCGCGGCGCGCTCCGTTTTCCGAACACGCTCGTGCGCGAAGTGATGGTGCACCGGCAGGACGTCGAAGCCCTCGACGGCGACGCGCCGGTTCGTGATATTTACAAATCGGCGTCGACGATGAAACACACGCGGGCTCCGGTCTACCGCGGCGAACGCGACCGCATCGTCGGAATGTTACATGTGAAGGATCTGTTAAAACACGACCCGGCGACGCTCGATATTCATTCGATTCTGCGGCCGGCGCTCTGGGTGACGGCGGATACTCCGATTCCGGAATTAGTAAACGCGCTCCGGCGCAAACGCACGCGGCTCGCGCTCGTCACCGACGAATTCGGCGCGTTCGCCGGATTGGTAACATTGGAGGACGCGGCCGAGGTCGTGCTCGGCGAAGTGCTCGACGAACACGAGCAACCGCGCGCCCCGATTCCTACAGATAGCCTAGGGCGATTTGTCGTCCACGGTTCGACGCGCCTCATGGATCTGCAGGAGTCGCTGAATTATGAATTTAACGAAAGAGCGGTCACCGTCGGCGGATTTATTATGAGATTCCTCGGGCGGCTTCCCGAACCGGGCGAGCGCATCCTTGCCGAGGGACACATTTTCGAAGTCGAGAGCATCGCGGGGACGCAGATTGGTAAAATCTACTGTTCGCCCGCGCCGCCGGCGGCCGATGGGGAATCTGTCGAGCGCTAGCTCGGGCGGCGGCGTACCTACAGCGTTTCTTGCATGCGCCCTGGTTTGCAATAATGGGAACCTGGACGACGTTGACCCCGGTCCTATTCGCAGTCCCTCTTCAAAGGTAGCTATCCATGATGAACGCTTTCAGACTTGGTGGTTTGACCCTGCTGTGTTTCTCCCCGGTCGCGGCGTCCGTTTGCGCGCAGGGCGGCCCTCCGGTTTACGCGCCGCCGGTCGTTTTTGCAGGACCTCCCGGCCCACCCGTTCCCGCGCCCGCGCCCGGAACGCCGCCGCAATTGTTAGCCGTCGGCGATTTCAACGGCGACGCGCTCCCCGATGTCGTTCATTTAAATACTGCAATGGCGCCGGACATGATTGTTCCGCATTTACGATTCGGGGCCGGTTTTATTATAGGACCGCCCACGGTCCTGGGCGGCTATCCCGTGTTAGACTCGATTGCGGTTGGCGATTTGAATACTGACGGAATTCTCGATGCCGTCGTGATGTCGCCCGCGGCGGCGCTGATTTTTGCACAACCCGGAACCGGCGCGGGCGGATTTGCATTTGGGCCGGCAACGCCCGTTCCCGCGGGAGGCGGAACATTAGTATCCATGGAAATTACAGAAGTCAGCGGCGATGGAATTCCCGATATTTTAATATTAGTGAACGCTCCGGGTGGAGCCCCCGGAATCGATTGGATGCAACCGATGATCGGCTTTCCGGGATTTGCATACGTGCCCGCGCCGATACTACCGCTCGGCTCGGGCGCGCTGTCCATGAAACCCGCGGACCTCGACGCCGACGGCGATCAGGATCTCGTGGTGCTTCGTAATTTTCCCGCGAACGGATACTACATTTATGGCCAGATCGCCCCGGTGACGTTCGTCCCCGGCCCCATGCCGATCGTTCCGTTGCCCGCGGGCGCCGGAATGTTTACATTTCAGGTGGGTGACGTCGACGGCGACGCCGACTTGGATTTGGTAACGATCAATCCGCCGACCGCCACGATTTTTTGTAATTTGGAAGTCGCCCCCGGAATGTTCGGAGCGTCGATTCCGTCGCCGACCGTGGCGCCGCTCGCGCAGAATTTTCTCCTCGGCGATTTCAACGGCGACTGCAATCTCGATCTGCATCTGTTAAGTCCGGGCGCCGGCGTAACCGGTGTACAATTGGGCCTCGGCGTCGGGGGAGTTTTCGCGGGCGCCGTATTCGGTTTTCCGATGCCCGGCGTGTCGTTCTGGGACGCGGCCGCCGATTTCAACGTCGACGGAACGCTGGATCTCGTATTGTTAAATACAGTTCCCGGCGACGCGATTACTTATTATGTGGACGCGCAGCCGGTTCCGGCGGGCGTTGCTAATTATGGCGTCGCGACGCCCGGCTGCCGCGGCGAGCACGGAATGTATACGAACGGTCCGCCCGTCGTCGGCACGCCCGGTTTCGGTTTCACGTCGTCGAACGCGCCCGGAAACGCGCTCGGATTATTATTAATTTGCGACGTCCCGAGCCCCGTGGGCATCGATCCCTTCGGCATCGGAGCGTCGCTTTTGTTAGATTTGCTCGCGTCGACGACGATATATGCATTCGACATCCGCAGCGGACCGACGGGCAGCTCGCGCGCGATCACGGGCATTCCCGCCGACCCGACGCTTATCGGATCCACGTTCTACGCCCAGACGCTCTGGCTCTGGACCGCCCAGGACGCCTGCTTCCCGTCGCCGCTCGGCGTGACGACGTCGGAAGGGCTGGCGCTGACAATTCTTCCTTAGTAATCGTCTCATAAATCATTCGGGCCGGTCGCGCGCGCGGCCGGCCCTTTTGTTATGATCCGGTTGTATTACTGAACGACCGGAATGTGATTGAAGACCACCGGAAGACCCATTTTTGGAATCTTAATAAACTCGACGGGGCTCGGGAACGGCGGGCGGTCGGGGAACGTGCGCGCGGGCTCGATATCCTTCACGATCACGCTGAGTTGCGTGCCGCGATTGATAACTTCCGCGATATCGACGTCGTGGCCATGGCTGTCCTTTTGGCCGCGGAACACCGCGATCACGTCGAATACCTTAAAATCGACGCGAGGCTGGTCGACGCGCATTCCAAACGCGGCATCCCAGGCAAAGGCGAAATCGCCTTCGCGATTGAAGACCATGTCATATTCGCGTCCCGTCCAATTTGAATATTTACTATGTGCAATTGTAAATTGCGGAACGTTCATTCTGTCCGGGCTCGCGGAAGTAAGGGCAACGAACGGAATCACCACGGCGCATGCCGCGCCGACGAAATAAAGTACTGAGCGTTTCATGATATTAACTTTCGACCTCAAAACGGGGTGCGCGAGGCCTGCGAATGCAATGGAGCGATTCAATGTCGATTCAACATGCGACTGTCGATTCGAGTTGCATTTAACAATTCAAATCCGCTCGCGGCGGAATTTCGAATCCACTTCGTGCGCGTCAGGCCGACTTGCATCGTCGATTGGATTCGCAGGCTGGAACAGGCGCACCCACGGACGACAGTATAAACAATCGCCATGCCATGCATGGAATCCGAATTCTCCCGGCAAATTCCGCGCGCGGCGGCCTCCCGAAAAATCAATTGCTACGTTTCGAGGCAGCTTGTCCCCGCGGGAAACGCAGAAATATCAGATTGCCCTTCGATATAAATAAAAATCAATCCGCGCGCCGCAAGAAATCAAAGCGGCTGAATCGTCATCCACAATCCGTTCGACGAACTCAACGCCGACACCGACGGAATGGTAATGCACAGTCCGCCGAGTTCGGGAGCCCAGTTCCAATAGGCCTGCGCAATGTACGTGTTGCCGACGAGTTGCGGATTATTTGGAATCGGCGTCGAGACTTCCGCGAAACCGGCAATATTACTTATGATCGGAAACGCAAAGAATTCGGTGGTCGACGCGAAATCGATATGAAACAAAATTCCGAGGCCGAACGGGTCGCTTCCCGACGGATCATAAGCATTGCCGACGGCCAGAACCCCCATCGCCGAACGCGGCGCGTTCGTGCAAGTGATCGCGTAACCGGCGTTCGCCATCGTTGGATTGGAGTTGGCAAAAACGAACTCGGGACCTTCGCAACCCGGCGTGCCCGTGCCGAACGATGCGAGTCCGAAAAGAGTATGATCATAACGAAACACCGTGTAAGCGCTTCCCGAGTCGGCGCCGTTTTTATTAGAATACGGCGCCCCAATGATCAAATCGGGAACCGCGTTCACGTCGGCGTCGGCGCGGCCCGCGATCGCGAGGCCGAAACCGTCGCCCGCGACTTCGCCCGTGAAGTTTTCGACTTTCACGCCGGTGATACCGGAATAGATATATACATGTCCCGGATCCGTAGTATTTGGATTCGTCGGATCGCCGGGAGCGCCCACGACGATATCATTATAATAATCGCGGTTGACATCGCCGGCTGCGGCGAGCGCGGCGCCGAACCGCTGGCCGGAGTCGCCCGAGCGGCGGAAAAGTAAGGATCCGCCGGAACCGGAATATACATAAATGCGGCCGGACAACGGACTCGCGAGACTGTTAAAAGGGGCGCCGATCGCAAAATCCGCGATTCCGTCGCCGTTGCAGTCGCCGAGTCCCGCGACCGAGCTGCCGAAATGATCATTAATGACCTGTCCGGAATATGTATATAAAACCGAGCCGTCCTTTCCGGATATCACGCGCGCCGATCCGGCCGACTGTCCCGACCCGGGCGCGCCGACGAGAATGTCCGTCACGCCGTCGCCGTTGACGTCGCCGAGGATCGCCGTCGAGTAGCCGAGCATGTCGCCCGCTTGCGCGTCGACCACCTGTAATATTAATTGTCCCGTGGCGCCCGAAAGGAAATTCAGCGCGCCCGACGCGGTTTGATTTTGCGCGAATTGGGGCGCGCCGATGACGATATCACAAATACCGTCGGCGTTGAGGTCGCAACCGCCCGCGAGCGCGAAACCGTAGCCGGTGCCCGACAGCGCGTCGCTCGTCGTTTGCATGGGCGCCGCGGACAGACCGGAATATAAATAAACACGGCCCGTGCCGCCGGGCGCTCCGACAATCGAATCGCCGATGCCGTCGCCGTCGATGTCGCCGGCGCCCGCGACGGACATTCCGAACATGTCGCCGGCGGACTCGCCGTTCCAAATTGTAAAGATGTCGCCCGTCGCGGCATTGATCAGATCCACGCGCCCGGAACTGTTATTATCGAACGGCGAACTGATCAGAATATTCGAACGGCCGTCCGCGCTCGTCTGCGCCGACCATGCCACCGCGGCGCCGAGCCGCGAGCCCGGGTTGCCCGTGCGCACGATCGCGGCGTCTTTCACGCTCGCGACCGTTTGTAATTGTAGTTTAAGATCCGGCTGCCGGCCGATGCGGTCGTTCCGCGGATTCTTGCTGTTCGTCCCGCTCGTTCTTAATAATAATCGAAGGCCGGCGGTCGGATACGGCAGCGAATACAGAATGGCATGTTTACTTTCGAGAACCGCGGCGCAGGAGGCCACGATGGCGGCGGCCGCGGACGTGCCGCCGAATTCGCCGGTGTAATATTTATTGATCTCGCCGCCGACCGCGTTCTTATCAAAATTCGCGAGATCGCCGAATCCGAGCGTCGCAACGTGCTCGCCCCACGAATACGCGTCGACGCGCACGCCGACATTTGTAAAGATCGTCGGCGTGTGCGGCGCGGCCGCGGTTCCCGCCGCCGCGAGAATCGCGCCCGAATCGCGGACTTTCAGGTCGAATTTAATATAACTCGCGTCGCCTTTCGCGCACGAGCCCGATGAAACTAACAAATCGAGATCCTGCGCGCCGTTTCCGGCCGCTTCGACGACATGATAACCGTTCGAAACGGCAATCCGAATCGCGTCGAACTCCGCATCGTTAAATTCCACGGGGACGAGTCCGAATTGATGCTGAATTCCCTGCGAATTGTAACTTGTGCATTGCGGATCGTAATTCGGCCCCGGCGTTTGCTGCTCGATCAGTATGATGTCGCCGGGTTGTAAATATTCCATCGCTAATAAAACCGCGTTGGCGACGCTTTCGCCCTGCGACGTGCACGTCGCGACCGTTCGAATGCCGCCCGCGTGCGCGATGCCGGCGACGCCATACGCGTCGTTGTCGGCGGCGAGGATGCCGAGCACGGCCGTTCCGTGCTGTTGCGCGGCGGCGAGATCGTTTGGATCCGTGAAAGGCGGACGCGGCCCCGGTCCGACGGGCGCCGGGTGGGATTTTTGCGATAAATCCTCGTGGTTCAAATTCCAATCATATTCGAGATCCGCGACGCGCACTCCGATTGCCGCGCCCGCGGGATCATTAGCAATCGCGAACCATGCGCCGACGCCGGCGGGCGCCGCGTCTTTATACAATTGGGTATTGGTAAAATCCGGAGTCTGCGGATTGCCCGCATTGCCGGGCGCGCGGAGCGCCATCGGCGCGAAATATGCATTTTCGACCGACGGCGACGAGAGCAGCGACGCGATCGCCGCTTCGCCGGAGGTGCCCGGCGTCAATGTTAGTTTAAAGTATTGCGTCAGGTCCGCGTGTTCGTTCGACGTGCGAACGGAGGCGGATTGCCGCCGTTCGATGAGGCGGGCCGCTGGAATTGTAAAAAGCGGATCGATGCGGAGCGGCGCGAAGGGCCGCATTTTTTGTTCGAGTTCGGCCGATCCCTCGAATCCCGCGAGTCGGCCGTCGACGACGGCCGCGCCCGCGCCGTCCGTGATCTTAACAATAATCGTCCGCGCGTCGTCGCCGACCCGGTATGGCACGGACACCGGCTTTGCAGGTCGCCAACGGGGATGCAATTGTTGCGACGCCTCGGCCGCGCCCGCGACGAACAGGTTCAATACAATTCCCGCGGCGGGCCAAATATTTAGATATCCCTTTTTCTTCCGCACGGTCATGACTCGCTCCGAACTCGAACAGTTAAATTAATTAAAAGCGCCCCAAAGACTGGGACAGCGCTCTTTCGACGGCTTCGTTCGCATATCTCAAGCGAACCGATGGAAAAATAGGCGCGACCCACAAAGTGGCCGCCCGCCCCGAGTTCCGTCCGGAAACAAAATCGGCCCGACACATCCGTGCCGGGCCGCTTGCAATGGTTGTCTATCGGGTGGTGTTAAACGAACCGTTTTTTCTGTTTAGTTTGGATACGCCTGAATCGTCATCCAAAGTCCAAACGACGAACTCCATCCGGAAACGGTCGGCAACGTACTGCAGAGCATGCCCGGTCCGAGTTCCGAACTCCAATTCCAGTACGCCTGCGCAAAGAAACTCTCGCCCACAAGCGAATTGTCATTCGGAATCGGGATGAGCGTCTGCGCGTAACCGGACTGATCGCTAAACATTCCAAATCCATAGAAATTGACCGAATTGAATAGATCGATATGGAGCAGGAATCCCATGCTGAACGGATCCGATCCTTCGAAATCGGGCGCGTCGCCGATGGCAAGCAGACCGAACGCGTTCCGCGGCGCATTGTTACAATTGAGCGCGTAGCCGATATTGTTAACAAACGGGTTGGAATTGGCGAAAACGACCTGCGGGCCGTCGCAACCGGGAGTTCCGGTTCCGTACGCCGCGAGGCCGAAAATCGTATGATTCTCGCGCAACACGAGGTAGGCCGTGCCGCCCTGCGCGCCGCCCGTACTGTTATAAGCCGCGCCAATTAATATATCGGCGATGCTGTTATCGTCCGCGTCGATGGCGCCCGCGACCGCCGCGCCGAATCCGTCGCCGACGACTTCGCCCGTATACACTTCGACGATCTGGCCCGTCTTGCCGGACAATACATATACGTGACCGGGATCCTCGATATTATTCGGATCCGCGGCCGCGCCCGGCGCGCCGACGATGAGATCATCGTAATGATCGCGGTTGATGTCGCCCGCACCGCAGACCGCCGAGCCGAATCGCTGAAGCGCGGATCCGGACTTGCGATAGAGAATCTGGCCGTTCGAACCGGAATACATATAAATGCGGCCCGACAACGGAGAGCTCAGACTGTTCATCGGCGCGCCGACCGCGAGGTCGGGGATGCCGTCGCCGTTTGCATCGCCGACGCCCGCCACCGCGGTTCCATACAAATCGCCGAGCACCTGGCCGTTGAAATGATACAGAAGCGATCCGGAGTGGCCGTTATAAACATTCACCGCGCCTGTCGAATTGTTACTTCCCGGCAGGCCGGCCATGATTTCATTGTAGCCGTCGTTGTCGATGTCGCCGACGATCGCGAGCGAAAATCCGAGGAGATCCGTCGGCGAACCGCCGTTGATTTGTAAAATCACCTGGCCGTTCGTTCCATTATGGAATTCGAGCGTTCCAGGAAGTTGCGGCGTGCTCCCTTGCGGCGTACCGACGATGAAATCGGGTATGCCGTCGCCGTCGATGTCCGTTGCACCAGCCAGCGAATAACCGAAGTAGCCGCCGCCCGTGCCGGGAATCGTTTGAACCGCCGACGGATTGAATCCGGAGAATAGGTAAACATTACCATTGCCGCCGGGAGCCGAGACGAGCGTGTCGACCACGCCGTCGCCGTCCACGTCGCCCGCGCGGGCGACCGACAAACCGAATTTGTCGCCGGGGTTGAATCCGTTCCATACAGTTAAATTGTCGCCGGTCATCGTATTCACGAGATCGACGCGGCCTGTGGAACTGTTAAAATCGGGCGATCCGATGACGAGATTCGCGCGGCTGTCCGCCGACGTGTCTCCCGAGAACGTTACCGATGCGCCGAGGTGCCAGCCCGCCTTTCCGGAGCGAACGACCGACGGATCCTTGACGCTGGCAACCGCTTGAAGCTGCGTCCGAAGATTCGGCTGCTTTCCGATGCGATCGTTGCGCGGATCCTGACTGTCCGTCCCGCGCGTTCGCAACAATAAGCGAAGCGCCTGAGGCGGGTAGGGGAGCGAGAATAGTATTAAGTGTTTGCTTTCGAGGATCGCCGCGCATCCCGCGACGATCGCCGCGGACGCGGACGTGCCGCCGAACTTATCCGTATAATATTTGTGAATATTGCCAAAGACGGTCCCGTCGTTGAATCCCGTCATGTCGCCGTAACCGGTCGTCACGACGTTTTCGCCCCACGAGAACGAATCGATGCGATTGCCAACGTTTGTAAATGCCGTGGGAACGTGCGGCAGCGATGATGTGCCGCAGGCGACGACGACCGCGCCCGAGTCGCGAACTAACAAATCGAACTTTGTATAGCTCGGATCTCCGGTGGAGCAATTCGCGGAACCCGTGGAAATGAGATTATCCAAATCCTGTCCGCCGTTGCCGGCCGCTTCGACGACCGTGTAGCCGAGCGCCACCGCCATGTTGATCGCGGCAAATTCCGCATCATTATATTCGACGGGCACGAGTCCGAATTGTTTCGTCGAGTTCTGCGCCGAGTACCCCGTGCAATTTGTATTGTAATTCGGTCCGGGAGTCTGCTGTTCGATAAGTATAATGTCGCCGGGCTGAAGATACGTAAGCGATGTCAAGACGGCCGATGCGACGTTGACGCCCGAAGCGGTCGATGTCGCAACTGTACGAATGCCGCCCTGCGCGGCAATACCGGTGACGCCGTAGCTATCTTGATCCGCCGCGAGGAGTCCGAGCACGGCGGTTCCGTGTTGCTTCGCGGTGAATTGTTCGGAGAACTTGGTGAACGGCGTGACGGGCGGCGGGCCGGAGGGGGCGACGCCGGATTTTACAGATAAATCCTCATGCAACAGATCCCAATCGTACTCGAGATCCGCGATGCGGACGCCGGGCGCGTACGCCGCCGGATCGTCCGAAATGGCGAAGGCTTGCTCGATGCCCATCGGCGCAAGACCCTTCAGATTCAATTGCATGGCATTCATGTCGGGAGTCGTGGGAGTCCCGACGTTGCCCGGAGCCGCGACCGGAATCGGCGCAAAATAAGCATTCTCGACATCGCTACGATTCAAGAGTCCGGCGAGCAGATCGTGGCCGTGGATATTCTTAGGCAACTCAATCTTAAAGAACTGCGTGAGATCCGCGTGATCCTCGCCCGTCAATTTCGCCGCGTCTTCGCGAAGCGTCTTCAACCGCGCCACGGGCGTCGAAAACAACGGTTCGACGCGCTGGTCGCCGTTCTTTTGTAATAACTTGGCGAGACTCGAATCGGCCGCCATCAAGCGCCCGTTCTCGGCGGTGACGCCGAAGCCATCGTTAAATTTAACGATAATGATATGTTGGTTTCGTCCGGGTTGCTCCGATAACGAAAGCGATTTGATAGGATACCAGCGCGGCTTCAAAGGGTGTTGTTGCGGAAACCCGAATCCGATCGCGGTAAAGGTCGCGAGAGCGGCGATACTTCCCACAAAGTTACGATTTAGCATAGGAATCCGGGCGGTAAGCGGCCCGGTGACGCGTTTGCGAGAGACGTTGGTGGGTGGAAGAAGTCGGGGGTGCCTAAATAGTGAACCCTCAATCCATGGATCAAGCAATAGGCCCCTGCAAATTTCTTGGAACATTCGAACCGCGGCGCTACGTCGCCCTTCGCGCGGGGTGGATTTGATCGACGGCAATTCCGGAATAATTGTTACCGTCCGACGCAAGACAGATCGGCGTAGAATTGGGCACGAGGCACATCGATCGAATGCTACAAAAAGCCCAACTCCTTTTGTTACCGATCCTTCTCTCAATTTCACTGGCGCGAGCGCAATCGCCCGCGACACAACCGGCATCCGGTCCGGCGTCGTCCGGGCCGCGCGACGAAGCGCCGAGCGACAAGCGCGCCAGCCGCGATGTAAACATAAAAAAGGAGTGCGGCGTCCTCGAGGACGTTTTCCGCCATCGCGCCGCGCTGCAGTACCTGAAAGCCGAAAAAGACGCGCGCGAAGCGATCCTCAAGACCATCGACCCGGACAGCGCGAACGCGATCCGATCGATTGTCGATCGCGAGGAGAATTATACAGAACTGGACTATCACTTTACGGAAAAAATAAAGAATTGCGAATCGCGGATTCTCGAACGTTTGCGTTCGGACAAGTTTCAAGGCGTCGCGGATTTGTTAGAAGTTGTCAAAGGTAAGCAATATCCGGCTTCGGCCGCGTACGCGAATATTGTAAACACCGTCGAATTGAATTTCCGCTACGGTATTCGTAATAAACTCATCGGCGACGACGAACTCGTCAAGGAAGTCGGGCCGAAACTGACCGGCGAAGCCGCGCGCGTCGAAGGGACGGCGGGCCACACGCTCGAAGAAATCGCAAAACTATTATATAAAGATACAAAACCGGACGATTTTCCGGCGAGCTGGTTCGATCATTCGTCGGAGATCATTTCCTACGAATTCGGCGAAATTCCCGTCGCGAAGGAATTTCCGAAAGTCGATCTCGCGACGGCGACGCGGGATCAATTGATCGCCATTCCGGGACTCGAGGACGAAATGGCCGACGCAATTATTAAATATCGCAAAAGGAATAATATCGTCGGCGTCGAGGAACTCCGCCTGATCGAGGAAATTCCCGCGCGACTCACGGATCCGCTCGCAAGCGTATGCACGGTCGATCGTAAAAAATCGGCGTCGCGGACGAAGAAATGGACGGTCATGGTATATTTGAACGCCGCGAACAATCTGGAGCCTTTTGGCGTGAAGGATATGAATGAAATGGAACAAATCGGCTCGACCGGCGATGTTAACGTCGTCGTCGAATGCGCCCGTTATCATGGAAAGCAGGCCGTGAAGCCGAATTCGCAATATTTAACGAATCCCTATTCGGATTTTTCGGGCGCGTTTTATTTCGGTCTCGACAATTCGCCGGGCACGCGCCGTTATTATATATTAAAGGATCAGGACAAGGCGCGCCTGCGATCCGTGCTGGTCGAAAACGTCGGCGAAACCGACGCGGGACGCCCCGAGCCGCTCGCCGAATTCGGCAAATGGACGGCCGAGAATTTCCCGGCCGAACACTATATGTTAGTGATTTGGAATCACGGCGCGGGCTGGAGCGGCGTTTCTTATGATGATAATACTCATCACGGAATGGATCTCCCGCAGGTGCGCGAAGCGCTGGAAGGCATCGCGACGTCGTTGAAAAAGCAAAATAAAGACAAGATCGACGTGCTCGATTTCGACGCGTGCCTCATGGCGACGATGGAGGTTGGTTATGAATTGAAGGATACGGTCGATTATTTAGTTGCGTCGCAGGAGACGGAACCCGGCGACGGCAACCCGTACTCCGATATACTAAAATTCCTGACGCAGTATCCCGAATCGCCGTCGCCCGTCGTCGCGAAGGCCGTCGCCGAAACGTATATTCGCTCGTACGCGCCGAACGGATCGCAGGCCGAGGGCAGCGATCAATTCTGGTTCGGTTCCGAGACGAAATCGGCGATCAAACTCGCGAAAATGGATGAATTGCGGAACGGCGTCGAGGCCGTCGCGACGATATTACAAAAAAAACCGGACATCCTCGGCGAAGTGACGGAGGACGTCGTCCGCGACGCGCGGAAATTCGGCCGCCTCGTCGACATTCAGGATTTCTTTATTAAACTTTCGCAAAACCAAAAGTCCGACAAGGAACTGAAGGATGCGGTGGCGCGCGTCGTCGATTTGATAGGTTATCCCGACGACGGAAAGGACCGTCTCGTCAACGAAGTTGTTATATCGCGCCGGTCGGCCGGTTCCGTGATCTGGGGTTTCAACGGCTGGGCGATGCCGCCGCGAAATCTCGCGCCCTTTGTATATCAATCGCGCTTTGCGAAGACTCCACTCACCGGCCCCGACGAAAAAGGCAATTTCACGGCGAAAATTAAGTTTTCGCCGATGTTAAAGAATCCGAAAACGGGCAAGAACGAATACGTCAAGGAAATTAACTATCGTTTCGACGACGATTCGGAAAAGCGCACGATCAAGGATTTTGAAATTTGTTTTTACACGACGAATTTCGCCCCCGACTCGGCCGTCGTCGGCGAAGGCCATATGATCGGTAATAATCGGTCGCACGGAATTTCCTTATATTTCCCGGCATATCTCGGCTTCGATAAGGAATATCGACGCCTGCGTTCGTCGAAAGACAGCGTTTGGATGTCGCTCTGCGAGAAGTTTCCGATGAAAAAAATCGAGCATCCGAAGGAAATCGCGATGCTCGGAATGAACCATGCGACCAAAGCGGATCGCGAGACGCTCGGTAAAATTACCGTTCGCGACGAATTTGATAAAACGACGCGCCGGTACGACTGGACGGCGACGGCGCGCGAGGATCTGAAGAATCTTAATTATGGATTCGACAGCATCCGCGATCCGCGCCCGTACGGTCTCGACTGGCTCGGCATGATGGAACAGTATTATTCGAGCGGAATAGTTATATTAGACAATCACGCGGGCGGCGAACTCTCCGCGGGCGAAGTGTTCGGGCCGCAGCGCGTCGCCGGTCCCGACGGCCGCCACGCGCAGCGTTTGTTAAGAAACGGAGGCCGTCTGCTGCTCGGCACGAGCGCCGCGACGCAGACCGTTTGGGACACGCCGCTTTATAAGGAAACGCTCGGCCTCGAATACGTCATGAAATGGAACCGCGGATATCAATTCGCGGTGCCGAACGGTAAGGTCGTGAAAGCCGACGCTAAAATTGCGATCGAGACCGCGCGCAAGGGCGAATCGATTACAATATTTAAGAAACGCGACGATGCCGACGGCGTCGAACCGTTCGCCACGCTGCCCGACGGCCAGTGGATCGGCGCGAAAATCGCGCGCAAGGATCCGTCGACCGGCAAGGATTTCCGCGCCGTGATCCTCGGATTTTATTTGATGGATATACAAAACGCCGACAGCCGTCGCGCCGTGCTCGGCGAAGCGCTCGAATTCCTAGGCGCGAAAAAGCAGGAGGCGGCGCCCAAAAAACCGGAGGCTGCGAAACCGGAGGCGTCGGCCGTCCCCGCGGTGACGCCCGCGGGCGCGACGGCGACCGCGGCGAACGCGAACGGCAATCGGGAGAAAAAGTAATAAGCGCGGATCTAAACTAAAATCGGCGCCGGAAGTTTCGCTTCCGCGCGCCGGTTTTATTAAATACTTCTATTTTTCCATTTCCGCGAGGAGTTTCTCGACGGCTTTTTGCATTTCCTCGTCGCGCAGATCGCGGAAGCGGATCACGCCCTTGCTGTCGATAATATAAATGGTCGGCCAGCCGTGCACGTTCCATTCTGTAGCAATCGGACCCGACGTCGTGCCGTCGATGACCTGCCGCCACGTGATTTTCTCCCGTTCCAGAATCTTATTAACCGTATCCGCGTCGCCGTCGCTGTTGATGCCGATGAGAGCGAATTTTTTGTCGGCGAGGAGCTTCACGAGCTCTTTTTCATGCGGAAGCATGGCTTGGCAGGGGCCTCACCAGAATCCCCAAAAATCCAATACAACAACTTTTCCGCGGTAGTACGATAATTTGAATCCCTTGCCTTCCTGATCGGTGCCCGTCACTTCGGGAACGGTCATGCCGACGCGTAAATGTTCAAGTTCAAAAATCTCGCCCGCCGCGCGTTTCGCGGATGCGGTGCCGTCATATTTAGCAATCAGAGTTCGCAATTTTTTGGCGCGTTCCGCCGTCCTTCCTTCGTCGCCGCCCTTTCTGAAATCGGGCGGGTCTTCGCTGTTCAACATCGCGAACGCGGCGGTCGATTGAACTTCGCGATTCTTGGACTCCTTTTCAATCTTAGCAAGCGCGTCGGCGACCGTCTTCTTTTCGAGCGCGCGCGTCGCATAAGCTAACATTCCAACGGTTCGTGCGACGTTGGGATGTTGCAGATACGTCTTTACAATTTCATCCAACGCGAACTGCGCGCCGTCCGCGACCCATTTCGGCGCCGAACCGCCGAAGCGCATCGGTTGCTGTAATAACCATTGCACCGCATTTAAGCCCGAGTCGGTGCCGGTCGCGCGCTTCGCGAATTCCAAATACTTCGCGGCGAACGCGGGCGTCGGGTCCTTCGACGGATCCAATTTTACTTTTTGCTTGTCCTCTTCGGTTTTTGCATCTTTTAACGATGCAAAATATGGTTCATAATATTCTTCGTTGGCCTTCCGAAGATCGTCGTTCAATTTCTTCCATTCGGCCTCGAAATTGTCGAGGGCCTTTCCCGGCTTTTCGGAAGCCGCGGGCTTCGGCGCGTCCTGCGCCGGAATTGTATAGTTCGGCGATCCTGCAAATAAATTCGCCGGAATTGTAAAGATTGCCGCGGCCATCGGCGCCGCGACGCGTGGGAGTCGGATGTGTCTCATATACTGGTTGTAGACGGGATCTCGCCGCCGCGACAATGAGAAAAAATCGCGGAAGCGGTTTCGCGTCATGGCAGCTTGACGCGAGAAGTTGCTCCCGCTTCCACGGTGCACATCGCGTGGTCTCGCGAACGGCTCCGATAAATCCACAACTGTCCAACCGGCGCCGGATCGATCACGAATGTTCCGTCGGCCGCGACGGCGACGGTTCCCTGGATGTCGGGCGCGCCAACCAGCGAGCGGTAATAAAGACTCGCCGTCGACGGGTCGACACCCTCGGCCAATTTGCCTTCGACGCGTCCCGCGTCGACGTCAATAAACCATGGCGTCGCGCCCATTGGATACAGTTTGATCCAATCATTCACGGAAATCGTCGAGCCTTCGGTTAAAGTTAATGTTAAGCGAATTGTATAATCTCGTTTGTTATTCATCGCCTCGGGCGCGACTCGAAAACGGCCGTCGCCGTCGACGACGGCGCGCAGGGCTTTGCTCGCGGACGGACTCTCCGTGGATTCTGATAATTCCACGCTCGCGCCGGTGAAGCTCCTGCCGCCGATGTGGATATAACCGTCGACAAACGGTTCGAGGCCCGTGCGCAAATCAATATCATATTTCGTCGTCTCGCCTTCGCGGACTTCGCAGACCGCCGGAAATCGCGATTCCGGCTTGAACTTGCCCATCCTCGTATCGAAAGGCGCGCCATCGATCGAAACGACGCGGATCTCGCACGGCCCCGGCGCGATCCGCTCAAAATGGTAATATCCCGACGCGTCGGCTTTACAATAATGCTCGTCGGCGTTTCCCGTCGACGCGCCGATCAGTATATTCTTAGGATCGCGCCCCGCGGGAAGTAACAAATGCCCCTCGACGGCGCCGCCCGCGGAAATTCGAATGGTGAGATCGTCGGAGCCCTTCTCCGAATCATAATGAAAGGGTCCGAATTGCCGCATATCGGCCGAGGCGGCGCTTCGAGTCTGAACATAGAAATTTGTAAACTCCTCGGCCGGCGCGATCTCGAACCTGCCGTTCGCGTCGGTTACGCCGGAATACCAATGACTCGGCGAAAAGACGTAAACGCGCGCACGGCTGTCGTGCCGCCCCTCCGCAGGGCCGCCGCAAATAGTAATATTAACGTTCGCCACGGATTTTTCGTCGGCGACGACGCGTCCGCGGATGCGTGCGAGACGCTTTAATATAATTCTTTCGCGCGCGGGCAGCGTGGCGGGGTCGAACGGGCCGGCCTTCGCCGGCGCATAGCCTGGAGACTTCACATCGATACTAAAACGAATCGGAGGAACGTCGAGCATGCACATGCCGCGCGGCTCGAGCGGAACGAGTCCGCGATTCGACATCGAATAACGCAAGTTTTCGCACGAGGCGTTTACAAAAGCCTGTTCTAACTTATCTCCGAACTGGTCGACGAGTTCGAGTTCGAATTTCCGCGGCGCCGTTAATTGTAAAATGACGCCGCGCTCGCCGCCGCGGACGTTTTCGGTATGTGCGAATCCGAGTCTCGATTCCAGATCGCGCGCGTCGTACGTGACCGGTCCCGGCTTTTGTAAACGATGGCGAAACACGCCCTCTCTTGATGAATACAATCCGGATGTCGTTCCATTGTTAAATCTAGCGAGCACTTCCGCGAGACAGCCCGATCCGTCGGGCGCGCGCACTTCGCCTTCGATCGTGGCCTCGGGGGGCAACGGATCGAGAATGAGGCGCACGTCGCCGCGCGCGTCGCCGGCGTTCAATACAATTTCGCCGCTGACCGCATAACAAGTATCCGATTTCCACGCGACGATTCTTAGTTTTCCGGGCGCGGCGCCGTCGATCGCGAACCTGCCTTCGGCATCGGTCGCGACGACGTCGGCGTTCGAGCCCGGCGGACCGTAAAGCGCGGCCGCGCTCCAGTCCATATTTTTGTAATTATCAAAAACCGTCGCGACGGCGGCGTCGGCGGCCGCGCGGCCCGCCGAATCGACTACACTTCCGGAGATGTCGCCGCCGGGCTGGAGCACGAGATCGCCGAGTTTTATCAATTCCCCGGCCTTCAGTTCCGCGGAGAACGAGCGGCGCGCGAATCCCGTTTTATGTGTAATAAACTCGCGGCGCGCGCCGTTGTCGATCTCGTTCTTGCTTGTAAATAATTCGGAAAATACAAAGGATCCGTCGTCCGCGCTCCGTATGTCGGGCGTCGACGGATTTGCAGTTTCCATGGTCGGCTGCGCGATCGGTGTGAATTGTAAATATCGCTTCGGCACGGCCCAAAGCACGCGAACGCCCGCCACGGGACGACCCTCGCCGTCGAGAAACCGCCCTGCGACGCGCGCGAGCCGGCGCGCCGGCGGAAGCATGGGCTCGGCTGCGCGGCTTCCTGCCTCGGAATGGATGGATTCGGCCGCCGACGCAGGCGTGGGAATGCTTGCGATGGACGCGCCGCCGTTTTCCGGAGTCTCTTTTGTTAATGATACATTCGCGCGCGCGGGGCGCACGGCGAAGTAGATTCCCGCGATGCGCAGGATCGCGAGTGCGAATGCGACGGTCGTTTTTATTAACATGTGCGAATGGGCGGCAGTCTGACTGAGGACACTGTCGGAGACCGTGCTGTCGTTGACGGGGCCGGCGATCGCGCGTAGGTTGATTCGACTTCCAAGCCGCGCCGACCTCGCTTACACTATCTTTATTATCATCATGAGCCCTGTCAAAGCAATATTTATTTTTCTTTCGTGCAGCCTCCTCCAGGGCGGCGACGCGTTTCGGTCGATGACGTTCAAGGACGCGTGCGCGTCGGCGAATGCGGAAAAGAAAATAGTAATGATCGATTTTTATACGACGTGGTGCGGGCCGTGCAAACGCCTCGATAAAGAAACGTGGAGCGATGCGACCGTTCGCGCGTGGCTCGACAAGAAGGCGGTCGCGCTGAAAATCGACGCCGAAAAGGAGGTTGCGCTCGCGAAGAATTATCATATCGATTCGTATCCGTCGATACTATTTATAAATCCCGACGGGAAGGAAATCGAACGGATCACGGGTTTTCGTGCGCCCGATGAATTTATCAAACTGGCCGATATGTTACTGTCCGGAAAGAGCGAACTCTCCGTCGTGGACGAACAACTGGCGTCGCGTCCTTTGGATTTCGGCCTGCGGATGGACCGCGGGCGGCTGCGCGAACAACGCAACGATTTGAAAGGCGCGCTCGAGGATTATTTATTTTGTTGGGACGACGGACTTAAAGAGAATCCCGGCTACTCGGGCGTGCGTGTGAGTTTCTTACTAATGAATCTCCAAAGTCTCGCGAACCGTTTCGAGCCCGCATTGACCGCGATGCGTTCGCGATTCGATACGTTACAATCGAAGATTCTCGGGGAGGGCAAGGCTTCGCTTTCGCAATGGAAGGATTACAATCGCTTGGACGAATTGTTTCATTTTCTAAACGATCGGACCTCGGTTTTCGATAAGTTATTGAGGCTTCCGAAGCGCAAAACCTGGGCGCGCGACATGGCGCTCGAATTGTTAGATCGCCTCTGCGAACGGCGGCGCTTCGACGACGCGGCGGACGCGATTCCTTACGTTCGCGGCGCCGACCTCGACGCGGCGCGCAATTCTGTTTTGTATATGCGTCGGACGTTGAATCGTGAACCTATATTATCCATCGCCGAGATCATGGACGCTTCGACGAAGGGCGTTTTCGCCGCAGAAAATCCGGCGAAAAACGAAAGAATTCCGCTCATCCGATTATTAATACAATTGAACAGGCTCCCCGAGGCCGCGGCCGCATCCGCGAGCGTACTCGCTACGGGCGCCAGGAAGGACGACGCCCTCCGCGCGACGCTTGCGGAAAAGTTACAATTTTGCGGCGCCGACGCGCTCGAAGACTTCGAAAAGGAATGTGAAAAAAGTTTGAATGGTGAGCCGCTCGACGAAATTCGAAATATAATCAAAACCGCCCGCTCGACGCCCGCATCGAAGCCGGCGAAGTAACATTATCGATCTAAGGTAGTATAACTTTCGTCGCCTCGCCCTCGGCGATGCGAAGCTCCTTTTTGTCGCCGGTCGTTTCATTATGAAGCGCGAGGCGGCCCGCGGGCGCGGGATCGATAATAAAGGATCCGTCTGCGTTGATCTTAACCGTTCCATGAATAGATAGATTGCCGCCGCCGGAAATATAAGTAATGATCGCTTTCGCGGCATCGACGCCCGGGCCGAGCTTACCTTCGAGGCGGCCCGTCGTGCATTCGAGTGCCCATGGCGTCGGTCCCATCGGATACATATCGACGTCGACGCCCGCGAAAGTGCGCAATCCATCAGCGCGCGTAAGCGTTACTTGTAAATACTGGTGGTCGGATCCTTTTGATAATATATGAAATCGTCCTCCGGCGTCGACCACGCCGAGGGCCTTCTCTGCCGTCGCGGAGTCCGCGCGGGAATCGTACAATTCCACTTTTGCGCCGGCGAAATGGTCATTTCCAATATTGATGTATCCGTCAATCGCCTGTTCGTCGCCCGCGTGGAGGTCGATGTCATATTTCGTCGTTTCGTTTTCGCGAACGTCGCAGACTGCCGGAAAACGAAATTTTTCGTTAAAGCTTTGCATACCATATTGAATGCCGGCGTCGGTCACGTAGCGGGAAAGAACTCGCACTTCGCACGGACCCGGCGTCAACTTTCCGAAATGGTAATATCCGTTCGCATCCGTTCGAAGAAATCGCGGATGACCGTCGCCCGATGTGGCGCCGATCAATATATTTGCGACGCCGCGGCCCGGCGGTCGAATCAGGTGCCCTTCGATCGAGCCTCCGAGCGATAAATAAATTACGATCTCGTCGCAGCCTTTTTGTAAATCATAAGGAAACGGCCCGACCTCGCGCGGTGCGAAAGCCTCGAGGTCGAATGTTTGCGAAACTGGCGGTCCATGGACCGCGAAATAAATATTTTTCGTTTCGACCCGTGGCGCGAGGTTAAAGGAACCGGTTTGGTCCGTATAGGTTATGTTACTAAGGGTATCCATGGATCCGCCGTCAATCTCGCGCGAGCCCGCGGCCACTTCATTTGAATAAATGATCAGAGTCACAGATGCCCCGGCGACTGGCTTGTCGGCGGACAAGACCCGTCCGCGAACGGGCGCCACTTCTGTTAAAATAACTTTCTGGAGTCCCGGAAGCGCAGCGGGATCGAACGGCCCGACCGTCGAATTTAGGTGACGCTCCGCCGAAATCTCCACTTTGAACGGTAATGTCGGAACGGTTAATAGGTATGTGCCGGGCGCGTCGGATGACGCGGAATTATTGTTGGAATGCGCAAGGACGCCATCAACATTCGCGCAGACCGATGCGCCGTCGACATTCTTTCCGAATTGATTTGTTATTTGAAATTCGAGCGTTCGCGGCGCGGTTAATTGTAAAATTAGTCCACGTGTTCCCGCGGCGATTTGAACCGCGCGCGCCGCCCCGAATTTCTTGTCGCGATCGGTCGCAATGTACGTCACGGGTCCCGGCACTTCTAATCGATGACGGAAGGTCCCATCGTCCGATGTCATGAATATCATATAATCGTCTTGCGAAAAGGCATCGATCGTCCCGGAGCATCGCGTTCCATCGGGTGCGTGCAACTCGCCTTCGATGGTTGCCTCCGCAGGAATGGGTCCGAGTACGAACCGAAGGTCGGCACGATCGTCTCCGGCATTAAATTTAATTTGTGGGCTCACAGCATAATAAGTATCCGGCTTCCACGCGACCATTCTAACTGTTCCGCAAATCGTGCCTAAAATTTCGAAATGGCCGTTTGCGTCGGTCTCGACGGAATCGGCCCCGATACGCGGCGGACCGAATACCCGTGCGTCGTACCATGAATCGCCCGGCAAGTCCGGAATGCAGGCAACCGCCGCGTGGTCCACGGCTCGGCCGCTTTCATCGACAACAATTCCGGACACATTGGCTCCCGGGACGAACGCAAAATCGCCTGCATTTGTAGTTTCACCGACTTTCAAAACGGCGCTGAACGGTCGTTGTAGCCATCCTTGCTTATATGCAATAAAATCGCGTCGCGCTCCATTCTCGATTTCGTCTTCGTTTGTCAGTAATTCGGAGAATACAAATGATCCATCGCCTGCGCTCCTGAGTTCGGGTGTGGTCCAGGCCGGGACTCTCGAGAACGGCTTCAAGCCGGTAATTGAGTTTAAGAATTTAATCGGTTCCGCCCAGAACACGCGGACGCCCGCGACGGGCCTCTCTTGTTCGTCGAAAAACCGCCCGGCGACTCTCGCGAACCGGCGGCCGGGCGGCGGCGCGGGTTCGACGACGCGATTTCCAGATTCGGATTTGTTAGATTCTGTCGCGGAAGCCGGCGGTGTATGATTAACAAGCGCATTGTCCGGATTCGCATGGGTATCTTTGACGAACGGAATCGTCTCGGATTTCCCGCGCGGCGGGCGAATTGCGAAATACATTCCCACGGCGAGCAGGATCGCGGCGGCGGCCGTGAATATTGTTTTAGTAGACATCGTGGAAGTGGCACCGGCGGTTGTAATGATTCCGGGTCCGACAACGCCGGTGGCGGAGGTGGTAAGTCCTATGGTTAATAATGGAGCGAGCGCGGCGCTCCACGTCCCGCGTCCGCCGAATTCCGCGTCGAGGCGAATTCTTAATATCTCAATGGCCTTTTTATATCGACTCCGAACGGTTTCCTTCGACGTCGCCGTCCGGCGCGCAATTTCGTCGAATTCGCAGCCCTCCCAAAATCTTAATAAAAGTATCGACCGGTGCGGCTCGTCGAGCGAACAGACGACGTCGAGAATTCTCCGCCGCGTCGATTCCGCTTCGACGACTTCGGCTGCCGAGGGGGCCGGCTTCGGGCGTGCCGCGCGCGTTTCATAATATTCACGGCGGCCGCGCGCGCGCAGCATTTGTAATGATAGGTTCTTGACGACGCGCGCGAGCCACGGGCGTTCCGGCGCGTCGTTTTTTGTGATGAGCCACGCGTCCTGCACGACGTCGTCCGCGTCATTCGCGTCGCGCAGGAGCCCGCGCGCGAGCGAACGGAGGAACCCGCCGTGACGGAGCAGCCATTGCGGATCGGGGGGCGCGGACATCTTGTTTCAAATTTCATTGTCGCCCGCGGGGGGCGCGGGTGGTGGAAAATCGTTGCGCGTCCCCGTTCAATCGCTATTGCAATCAATCGCCAATGACCAACCTCGACGAAAACGTCCTCCGGCGGATGCCGAAGGTTTTGTTACATGAACACCTCGACGGCGGGCTCCGGCCCGCGACGATCGTCGAACTCGCGCAGGAGTGCGGCTACGGCGGATTGCCGAGCCAGAATCCGGCCGAGTTGGCCGAGTGGTTTCGCCGCGGCGCGGACCGAAAATCATTAGCATTATATCTGGAGGGATTCGCGCACACGATTGCGGTGATGCAGTCGCCGTCCGCGCTCGAGCGCGTCGCGTTCGAGGCGGTCGAAGATTGTTATCATGACGGGATCGTTTATGTCGAATTGCGATTCGCGCCGGTGTTTCATAGCGAACGCGGACTCTCGCTCGAAAAAATTATGGAATCGGTGCTGCTCGGCATGTCGCGTGCTCGTAACAAATACGGCGTCGAGTGCGGATTAATAGTATGCGGCATGCGGCACCGCGAGGATTCGCTCGAAATGGCCGAACTCGCGCTCGATTTCCGCGACCGCGGATGTGTTGGTTTCGATCTCGCGGGCGAGGAGGCCGGTCATCCGCCGAAACGCCATCTCGCCGGTTTCGACGCGATGCGGCGCGGAAATTATTATATTACAATTCATGCGGGCGAAGCGTTCGGCCGCGATTCGATCTGGCAGGCGATACAGATTTGCGGCGCGCACCGGATCGGCCACGCGACGCGGCTCATCGAGGACATCGTCGTTCACGAGGGAAAAGTATTAAAATTGGGTCCGCTCGCGCAATTTGTGCTCGACCGCCGGATTCCGCTCGAAATATGTTTATCGAGCAACGTCCAGACCGGCGCCGTGCCTTCGCTCGACGAACATCCGTTTGGAGTTTACTTTCGCGAACATTTCCGCGTGACGCTCAATACGGATAATCGACTGATGAGCGCGACGACGTTGACGAAAGAATGTCAGCTCGCGGTGAATTTGTTTAAATTGGATTTCGACGATCTCGAAAAGATCATGATCAACGCGATGAAGAGCGCGTTTATTCCTTATGACGAGCGGTGCGAGATTATTTTTGGTAAAATCAAGCCCGGTTACAAAAAACTCCGCGAGGAACTCGGCCTGCCGGCGCCGAAATCGCGATTTACGTAATATAATATAAACGATTATCTCGCCGCCTTCGGCCCGCCCAGTTCTTCGAGCAACGTAAACGGATGCGATTTCGCGTCGACTTTGTCGTAGACGCGCTCGATTTTCGCATCGGCGCCGATCAGATAGGTGATGCGCGCCGGATATTGCGCTTTCGGATCGTCGGTCGCCCCGTACGCGAGGCCGAGCGATCGCGTCGTGTCGCAAAGCAGCGGAAAAACCAAATCGTACTTTTTAACAAATGCGGCGTTTTCGGCGACGGTGTCAAATGACGCGCCGAGAATCTGTATATTTAATTTATCGTAGTCGCGGATTCGATCACGGAACCCGCATCCCTCCTTCGTTCAGCCGGGCGTGTCGGCCTTTGGATAAAACCACAGAACCACGCGCTTGCCGTTGAACTCGCCGAGCGTGCGTTCCTTGCCGGTGTGGTCTTGTAAACGAAAATTGGGGGCGGCGTCGCCGACTTTTAGTAATGGCATGGTTCCAAACCTCCGTGGGAATTAATTATTATGATCGACGGGCTACTTTTTTGTTTTTGTAAATAAATCTAACAGATCGGCCGCATGGTTCGTGGGGTTCACTTTATTAAATACATATTCCAGCTTGCCGTCCGTGCCGATGACGAAACTCTTGCGCGAGGGGTAGGGCGGGCCGCCCTCGGCCCACGCGCCGTACGCGAGCGCGACTTCGTGCTTCGTGTCGCAAAGGAGCGGAAACTTCAATTCGCGCGCTTCCGCGAATTTTGCATTTTCCGCGGCGTCGTCGAACGAAATGCCGAGAATGATAACATTTAACTTTTCGAATTCGGGGGTTCGATCACGGAACCCGCAGGCTTCGAGGCGTCAGCCGGGCGTGTCGGCCTTTGGATAGAACCAAAGGACGACGCGTTTTCCTTTCAATTCGGCGAGGCGCCAGGTTTTTCCCGTGTGGTCGGCCAACGTGAATGTCGGCGCGGCATCGCCCACGCGAAGCGCGGCCGGCGCGCTCGACGGACGGCTTGCGGGAGTCGAAGCGGGCCGCGAAACCGGGCGGGACGCCGGCGTTTGCGCGGCGGCGACGCCCGAAAGCGCGAGAATCGAAACGGTTCGAAGGAACCGGGGATGTCGTGGCATGATGACAATGTTAGAACATATGCGCGCCATTCTCCGCAACGAATCTGTCGGCGGCGAATGCCCGTGAACCGACGCGTTTTGCGCGACCGGGCGCATCCACAACCCCATTATAAATACCATGAGTTTTTTCGAACGCCTGTCCGGTCAATTTCTGGAAATCATCGAGTGGGTCGATAACACGAACGACACGCTTGTGTATCGTTTTCCCGTTTATGCTAAAGAAATAAAAATGGGCGCGAAACTAACAGTTCGCGAAGGGCAGGCCGCGGTTTTCGTTAATGAAGGCCGCATCGCCGATGTTTACAAACCGGGAATGGTTACATTGTCGACGCAGAACATGCCGATCCTGTCGACGTTGATGGGCTGGAAGTATGGATTCGAGAGCCCGTTCAAGGCCGAAGTGTATTATGTGGCGACGCGCGCGTTCACCGACATGAAGTGGGGGACGCAAAATCCAATCATGATGCGCGATCCCGAATTCGGACCGGTGCGGTTGCGCTCGTTTGGAACCTATGCGATGCGCGCGACCGACCCCGGCGCATTGTTAAAGAACCTCGTCGGCACCGACGGACTTTTTCAAATCGAGGAAGTGCAGAATCAACTGCGCAATCTCGTCGTGGCGAACGTCGGTCAATTCCTCGGCGCCGGAAAAACGGCCGCGCTCGATTTGATGGGTAAGAGCGCGGAATTGAATCAACAGATCGAGCGGTTCGTAAACGAACAACTGGCGGAGTGGGGCATTCAGATCAGTAAATTAATGATCGAGAATGTATCTTTTCCTCCCGAGGTCGAGGCCGCGCTCGATCAGCGCACCAAGATGGGCGTGATCGGCGACATGCAGAAGTTTACACAATACCAAACGGCGACCGCGATCGGCGACGCCGCGAAGAATCCGGGCGGCATGGCGGGCGACGCGATGGGGCTCGGCGCGGGCGTCGTTCTCGGCCAGACGATGGCGAACGCGATGGCGCAGGGGATGTCGAACGCGAACGCGGCAAACGCGAAGCAGGGCGCCGCGCCCGCCGAGGACATTCCCGGCAAATTGCAACAATTAAAGAATCTATTCGATCAGAAACTCATTACCGAAACCGAATTCGAAGCCAAGAAAAAAGAGATTCTCTCGCGGATGTAGCATTCCAACGGTTCGTTAATATAATATAAACGCAATCGCGCCGCCGCGTGGCCGCCGATCCAAAATCCGGGGATGCGCCGCCCGTCGTCGCGGGCGGAGTCGCGCCTTCGCCCGCGGATGCGCAAACGGTCGCGCCCGCCGCGCACGACGCGAAGGAGCGGCGCTTTCCGTGCAAGGGCTGCGGCGCGGGTTTGATTTATAAACCGGGAACCGACGTCGTCGAGTGCCCGTATTGTAATTTTAAAGAAACGATTCCGAAGACGGCGGACGCGATCCGCGAATTCAGTTTTAACGATTATCTCGCGAAACCGAAGAAGGGCCTCGGCGTCGAGGGGCGCGACTCGCAATGTCAACAATGCGCGGCAATTATACATTTGGGCGGCGGCGTCAAGTCGACGCGTTGTCCGTTCTGCGGCACGGCGCTCGTCGATCTGGCGGGCGACGCGGGCGACGCCGACGTGCGGCCGGAGGCCGTGGCGCCGTTTCGCGTGACCGCGCGGCAGGCGGAGGATTTATTCTTTAAATGGGTTGCATCGTTATGGTTCGCGCCGAGTTTACTGAAAAGCGAGGCCCAGAAGACGCAGGTCCGCGGAATTTATTGTCCATATTGGACGTACGACACGCAGACGTTCAGCCACTACACGGGCGAACGCGGCGATTATTATTATACGACCGAGAGCTATACGGAAATGGTCAACGGCCAGTCGGTCACGAACACGCGGCAGGTGCGCCACACCGCGTGGTCGTACGTTTCTGGGCAATATGAACATTTCTTCGACGACGTGCTCGCGCCCGGCAGCGGCGTCGAGCTCGGACTCGCTTACAATGTAAAAAGCCTTGTAAATTATACCCCGGATTTTCTCGCGGGTTTCGACGCGCAACGCCCGTCGGTCACGGTCGAAAACGGCTGGAAATGGGCGCGCGAAAAAGTAAATTCCGCGATCTTCGGCGCGTGCCGCTCGCTCGTCGGCGGCGACGAGCAACGAAATATACAGGTGCAGACCGCCTACCGCGGCATCACGTTTAAAATGGTGATGCTGCCGGTATATGTTAGTTCCTATCAGTATAATAATAAAATCTACCGTTTCCAGGTCGACGGGCAGTCGGGAAAAGTCTCGGGACAGCGTCCGTGGTCGTTCTGGAAGATCTTTGGATTTATTATACTAATGATCGCGATCGCCGGCGGAATCGCGCTCGTCGCGGCGCTCGTCAGCCATCGCTAAGAAAACGGCGACGAACCGTTTATGGTAATATATTAGAAATCGAGCCGGATCAGTGGAAACGCCGATTCCGCCTCCGCGTGCAACAGATACTTGTCGCAACCTTGGATGAATCCGGGCACGTCGAGGCCCATGTAGGTTCCGTCGTCCGCCGACGGAAGCACCGTTCGCAGTTTTGCGATTCCGAGATTCGCTAATTTTACAGTTCCCGTCGATTCGCGCATGTGGCGCTTCAGATTCGACGCCGTGATTTGTATCAGACCCTGCAGGAAAAGTCCCTCCGCGCCTGCTTTATCGGTTAAATGCCAAAGGCCTTCCCAGGCCTCGTGCGCTTCCCAAAAATAAGCAAAATTATAATAATCGCAGCCGAGCAGATATTCTTGATTTTCGCGCCAGCGCTCCGGCGGAAACCGCTTCGGCGGCGGTTCGTGCGCGCCGCCGCGGAACGAGTGTCCGCGGGGATCGGACACGGGATGCGGATTCAAACCCGGGACGAAACGATAGGCCGGAAACGGGCGCGACGGCGCGTATCGTTTATATTGAGGATCGGCGGGAACCGGTTCGGAGAGCGCCATCGGCGGAGTGATGAATATTAATTATAAAAAACGTACGCGGCGAGCGCGAGGACGGGCAGCAGTATGGGAATCGACCAGCGGAAAAGATATGCAAAGAATCCGGGACACTTGAAACCGGAGGATTCGGCGATCGACTTTACCATAAAATTCGGGCCGTTGCCGATGTACGTCGCGGCGCCGAAGAAAACGGCGGCCGCCGAAATCGCGCCGACCCCCGCGGCGCCCGCCGGATCGCGGACGTGCGCGGCGACGGCGGCGGGATCGTCGATCGCGACGCCGGCCGATGCGAGTTCGGTCGTGAGAAATGTTAAATACGTCGGCGCGTTGTCGAGCACGGCGGACAACACGCCGGTCGCGAAATAAAGATTCGACGGCGCCCGCAGTTCGAACGACACGGCGTTTTGTTGTAAATAATCGAGCGCGGGAATCATCGTTAAGAATATGCCGGCGAACAGGAACGCGACCTCGCGCACGGGCGCGAGCGAAAACTCGTTTTCTAACAATATTCGTTTTTCGGACTTCGCCCACGCGAGGGCGGCGGTGCAGCACATCGCGGCCGAACAGAGCAGGACGCCGGTCGCGCCGAGATCCTTGACGACCGGCGTGTTCTGGACGAGCACGAATTCCAGAATAAATATTAAGTAAACGAGCCCGCGGCCGTTCTCGAACTTTACCGAAACGCCGGACGGATCGGCGTCGGCGCCGGGTCCCGCGGGCGCCGCGCGCGCGCAAAACCGGTCGACGATCGCGAACGCCAGAATTAAATATACATTTGTCAGCAGCCACGGAAGCGCGAGATGCGCGACCGTCCAGAAAAACGGCACTCCCTTCAAGAAACCGAGGAACAGCGGCGGATCGCCGATCGGCGTGAGCGCGCCGCCCGTGTTGGAAATGATAAAAATAAAGAATACGAGGTGGCGGGCGCCGAATCCGCCGCGGTTGATGCGCAAATAGGGTCGGATCAGCAGCATCGACGCGCCGGTGGTGCCGACGAGATTCGCGAGGATCGCGCCCGCGCCTAGAATGCAACAGTTCGCCGTTGTCGTTCCGCGCGCGCGGATTTGTATCAAAACCGTCGATGCGACGACGTATAACGATCCGATGAGCGAAACGAAGGCGGCGTATTCGACGGCCGCGTGCGCGAATTTGTGCATTCCGTGGCCGTCGTGATTTCTCGCGACAAAATAATAGGCGGCGACGACGGCGCCGAGCGCGAGCGCGACCGCCGGATAAGAACGATGCCAGAATTTAGGAAAGAAAAGCGGTCCCGTCGCGATCAGTAATAATAAGATTACGAACGGCCCGATCGCCCACGCCGGGACTGGGGGAAGCGGATCCGCGGACGCCGTCGTGAAGTAGGCGGCGATCATCGGCCGTTCAGCCCTCCGCGACGACGACGGCTTCCGCGAGTTGCGCGGTGTGCGTCAACGTTAACGATATGCGTCGGATGCCGAGCCGTTTCGCGTGGTCGGCGGCCGCGCCGTGCAATACGATTCCGGGCGCCTGACCGGGCGCGCGTCGCACCTCGATGTCGACCCAGCGGACGCCCTTGCGCCAGCCCGTGCCGAGCGCCTTCATCGTCGCCTCCTTGGCCGCGAACCGCGCGGCGAACGACTCCGCGAAACGATAACGTTTGCGGCAATACTCCGATTCGGCTTTAGTAAAGATGCGGCGTTCGAATCGCTCGCCGAGCCGCAGCAGCGCGTCGCGCATGCGTTCGACTTCCATGAGGTCGTTGCCGATCGAAACAATCACATTGCAATCCTCTACCGCGGACGCGGTCCATTTCGAGCAAATTCCAGTCGAAGGATCGCGAACCCGCGGAGAGCCGCGCAATTCCGCGGCGCCGCCGGCAAAGACGTTGCGCGATTCCCGCGCGGCGTCGATTCGAAAATCGTTATGATTGGACGCGCCGCCGCCATGACCGCCGAACATTTACTACAAAACCTGAACGCCGAACAACGCGAAGCCGTCCTCCACGAGGGCGGCCCGCTGCTGATTCTCGCGGGCGCCGGTTCGGGAAAAACGCGCGTCATCACGCGGCGACTCGCTTATTTGATACTTGCGCGCCATGTCGATCCGATGCGCGTGCTCGCGATCACGTTTACAAATAAAGCGGCGCGCGAAATGAAAGATCGCGTGCTCGAACTGGTGCCGCGGTCGGATTTGTGGGTTTCGACGTTTCACTCGATGGCGGCGCGCGTGCTCCGGCGCGAGGCCGCGGCGATCGGTTATAAAAACGATTTTACAATTTATGATACATACGATCGCTCGCAGGCGCTGCGCGCGGTCGTGCGCGAACTCGAACTCGACGAAGATGTATATAAACCGGGACCGCTCGGCCATCAGATTTCGGCGCGCAAGAATCGCGGGCTCGCGCCCGGCGCCTCCGATCCCGACGTGGGGCACGTCGATCCTAATTATTCCAAAATTGAAATCTCGTACGCGGAGAAAATGAAACAATGCTGCGCGATGGACTTCGACGATCTATTATTAAAATTACTCGAATTGTTCGAAACGCGCCCCGAAATCGGCGAACGCTACGCGAAACGATTCGAACACGTGCTCGTCGACGAATATCAAGATACAAATCCGACGCAATATAAAATCACCGCCGCGCTCTCGAAAGGAACGCGCAATCTTTGCGTTTGCGGCGACCCCGATCAGAGCATTTACGCGTGGCGCGGCGCGGATATTCGTAATATTCTCGATTTCGAACGCGATTTCGCGCCCGTCACTGTTGTGCGCTTGGAAATGAATTATCGCTCGACGAAGAATATTCTCGCGGCGGCGCAGGGGGTGATCGAACACAACAGCCGCCGCCGCGCAAAAGTCTTAAAATCCGACGCCGCGCCCGGCGAGAAATTGTCAATGATCGAATCCGTCGACGAACTCGACGAAGCGCGTTCGATCGTCGCGACGATCCGTTCGCTGACGGGCGGAAAGAATATTAAACTAAAGAACGGCGAACCGGCGCGCCTGAGCGACGTCGCGATTTTTTATCGCGCGAATTTCCTCCAGCGCGCGCTCGAACGCGGACTCCGCGACGCGGGGATGCCCTATCGCGTCGCGTCGGGACTCGAGTTCTTCGAACGACGCGAAATTAAAGATATCATCGCGTATCTTAAATTACTCATAAATCCGAGCGACAACGTCGCGTTCGAGCGTATTATAAATGTTCCGACGCGCGGCATCGGCGCGACGACGCTCGAAAAGTTACAAAACGAAGCGCGCCGTCTCGGTTGCGGTCTTTATGAAGCGGCGCTCGACCGCCACGTGCGCGCGGGCTTCGCGGCGCGAACGCGCAACGCCGTCGAGGCGTTTCTCGGTCTGCTCGATCGTTTAAAATTACTGATCGACGGACGCGCGGAATCGGCCGTCGCGGAGATCGTTTACGCGACCGATTATTTGAAGTATTGCGGCGACCTCGGCGACGCGGGCGACGTCGACCGCGTCGAAAACCTGCGCGAACTCGAGGTATCGGCGCGAGAGTTCGACACGCGCGAACCCGGCGCCGGCGCGCGCGGATTCCTCGCGGAGGTCGCGCTCGTATCCGATACCGACCGAATCAACGGCGACTGCGATCGCGTCACGCTCATGACGCTGCACTCGGCGAAGGGCCTCGAGTTTCCAATTGTATTCATTGCCGGCGTCGAGGACGGATTGATTCCGCACCGGCGCGCCATCGAGGAGACGAGCGGCACCGACGGCCTCGAGGAGGAGCGCCGGTTGTTTTTTGTAGGAATCACGCGCGCGCGCGAACATTTATATTTAACCCGGGCGCGCTATCGTACACAATTCGGCCAGCGTGGCGGTTTGTTCGAAGCGGAGACGGCGCCGTCGCGATTCCTCGACGAGATTCCCGATCATTGTTTACAATGGACGCGGCGGGAGGATTCTTTTGTATTTAAATCTTCGGGAAACCATAAATCCAACGAAGATTCTCAATATTCACAAATCGACCCCGGCGGCCAATTCGGCGACGCGGAGGCGCAAGTGTCGGACGAGCCCGCGCTCCAGGCCGGCATGCGCGTGCGGCACGCGCGCTTCGGCGAGGGCAAAATTCTCGAACTGCGCGGCAGCGGCGCGAACGCGCGCGCCGTCGTAAAATTCCGGAGCGGCGACGAAAAACAATTATTATTACAATACGCGCATCTGGAATTATTATAATCGTTATAAATACATAAACGAACGGAACCAAATTGAACAAAAACGATTTTGAACAGATGCCCCTGTCCGAAGCGCTCCGAAGCGCCGGGGCGCAGGGGCGCGACTCGGTGGCCGCGCTCGCGAAACTCGTGCGCGAGGCATTCGTCGCCGCGGACGCGCTCGACGCGCTGCGCGCCGAAATGCGACGCGCCGATGTGAAGGCGCTGCCCGCGGGCGTGACCGGTAAATATGATATTGTGGGCGTTTCGGCGCCGATGGCGAAAGTGTATGATTTGGTCGAAAAAGTAATGCCGAGCAGTTATCCGGTTTTGATACAAGGCGAGAGCGGGACCGGAAAAGAATTGATCGCGCGTGCTCTTCACAAATACGGGCCGCGAAAGGACAAACCGTTCGTATCGGAAAATTGCGCGGCGATTCCCGAAACGCTCCTCGAAAGCGAATTGTTTGGACACAAGCGCGGCGCGTTCACGGGCGCCGACAAGGATCGAAAAGGACATTTCGAAACAGCGAACACGGGCACGATTTTTCTCGACGAAATCGGCGACATGTCGCCCGGAATGCAAACAAAATTATTGCGAGTATTGCAGGATGGCGAAGTCCGTCCCGTCGGCGGCGATCGCGTGATTCACGTCGACGTGCGCGTGATCGCGGCGAGTAATAAAGATTTGCGCGAATTGGTCGGGAAACGCATGTTTCGCGAAGATTTATATTTTCGATTGAACGTCATTACAATTTATCTTCCGCCGCTTCGCGAGCGGAAGGAGGACATTCCGCTGCTCGTCGCGTACTTCTTACAAAAAGCGCTCGTCGAGACGAAGCGCGAAATTGCATTCACGGCGGCGTCCATGAAAGCGCTGCAGAAGCACCGATGGCCGGGCAATGTCCGCGAACTCGAAAACGAAGTGCGCCGCGGCGTCGCGCTGTGCGACGACGTGGTCGATGCGATCGATTTGAGTCCGGAGGTGCGGGGTGCCTGAGTTAACAAATATGTTTTTGTTATTTCGCGCTCGCGCGGCCCGCGCGGCGTGCATGCTCGCGTTCGCGCTGGCGCTCGGCTCGAGCGCGTGCGCGACGCGGACGGTTTTTCGTTATGAACCGTCGCCGCGCATCACGGGCGAGCCGATTTGTAATGAAGGCGTCGCGATTTACGTTCTCGACGACCTGCGCGGCAGGCATGCCGTGAATCATAATTTAAAGAATCTCGCGCTGATACCGTTCGTGCCGTTCGCGACGTCGTACCGCGATTTCCCCGAGCGCACGTGGTTCGACGACAGCCAGAATTTGAACGGATTCGACCCCGCCCGCGATCTCGCCGCCGCATTCGAATCCGAAATGGACTCGCAGGGACTTTTCAATAAATATAAGAATGTCGAGTCGCAGGCGCACGCCGAACGTTATGAATTGCGCGGCATATTGCGCGACGCGCACGTTTCGGAGGGATATATCACCTACGGCGCGTCGTTTTTCAGTCCATTATTACATATCGCCGGACTTCCCGAAGGCACGCTTCGCTGCGCGATCACGGCGGAAATCTCGCTCGTCGACCGCCGCGACGGATCTGTTGTATGGCAATCGAAATTCGACGGACGCAGAACGCGCGCCACCTGGATTTACAGTTCCAAGGAGGCCGAACATTTATGTTATATGTTTTCGTCGCTGGCCGACGAATGGGTCAGGCCCGCCGTCGCCGAATTGAGAAAAGCGTTGGCGTTGAGGGCCAAGTAGGCGCTCTGGCGCCGCGAGGCGCTTTGCGCTCCGACGCCGCGCGGGCTCGAAGCGCTACGCGCGCGGCGTGCCCTGCGCAACTCGCCGCGACCCAACCCATCGAGCGCACAGCGGGGGAGATAAATGATATTCGAAAAAGGGGACGGGGCCAATTTTTCTTGATTGATAACTAATATTCCTTTGGAAATTTGAGGATTCGGAAAGTGGACCGGTCCCGCTCTTTTTTCCGATCGCGACCCACACACCAGCGCGTGGCACGCGCTCGTCGCTCCTTTTCAGAGTTTCACGCGTCTCCGCGTGAAATTCTGCGTATGAAATTGGACCCGTTCCTTTTTTCAATTTATTTATGATCACCATTGCACATTTTACAGACATAAATTTTCGCATCTTTCACTTCGCCCGTGATGCACCCCGTGATGTCATGCCGTGCATGTGGTAATTCAAAGAGCTGTGGCGCCGCTTCGACGCCTTGATTTTGATATTTACGTCCAATGGCAATCACCGTCGAGTCAATGCTCCGCGGCATGGCCATGGGCAACCCCCTAAAGACACGGACGAATTCAATTTCCATAACGCAGTGGTGAACCTCACAAATATTGGATTGGTCTTTTGTATAATCCCACGTCGGAAATTGTCGATCGAGATCGGCAAACACTCTCGCCCATTGTTCCTTGTATCGCGCACGCGCCTCGTCGACATCGTTCGCGCCCCGGCTCTCGGTTTTGGCGTCGACGCCGCGGCATGCGGTGAAGATCATTAGAATGAATATCGCGAGGATCCGCATGGCGATTCACGGGAAAAAAGGGGACGGGTCCAATTATATAGGGAGACTTGGAAATTGGACCCGTCCCTTTTCTTCCAATTCACTCACGAGCGCGTGGCACACGCCCGGCGCGGCCTTTCGGAGTTTCACGCGGAGACGCGGAGGACAGAGAGAACGCGGAGAAAACCAAGAATACAATTGTAAGTCCGGTTGTCTCCGCGTTCTCCGCGTCTCCGCGTGAAATTCTGAGTACGAAATTGGAGTACGAAATTGGATCCGTCCCCTTTTCTCAACTCGCCGCGCGCTGGGGCGCATGCGACCTGCGTCGCCAGAGCACTATTCTTTATTTGTAATGATAATCAACGTCCCGATCCGCGCGAGCACGTAAACGGGGGAATTCTCGTTTGGCGCGAGCGCTTTCCGGGCGTGCGTTGCATCGACCGGCGGCGGCGTTTCGAAAAAATCGCTCCAGTCGGCGATTAGTACGATTCGTTTTTCGTTATTTAGGAATTCCGGCAGGTCCTTCAATCGATAACGTCTTGGAATGTTAATGTTATCTTTTTCCGCGGCGTATCCCGGTTCGAGTTCGCCGAGGGAGCCGAATAATAACATATTGCGGTTGCAATAAAAATTGATCGCGTGGCGGAAGCGGCCGTGTTGGGCGACGAGGTCGCCGTCGCGGGCGAGTTTGGAGAGTTGGAGGCCGAGTTCGCGGCCGGCGATGGATTCGGTCGTAAAATCAATATTGAAATTCGCGGCTTTGACGGAGACGTCGGAAAGGGGGGCGATCCGGTCCAATTGCGACATCGACAGACTGTAAATAATCGCGATGCCTGCGGCGCCGGCGAAACCGCCGAGCGGCGCGCGGCCTTTCCAACAATAAACGATCGTTAAAATCAAGGCCGCGAGCTCGCCCGCGGCGATGATCGCAATTAACCAAACGGGAATTGCGCGGGCGTTTTCGTTCGCGTTCCATGCGAATGCAATGATTCCTGCGCTAATCAAAATCGCCGTTGGCGCGGCGAGAATTGCAAATATTCGCGAATCGCGGAGCCGGTCGCGCGCGGCCTCGACCGCCGAACCGAGCATCAGCGCGAGCCACGGGAACGCCGGTAACACATAGGTCGCGCGTTTTCCCGAAAGAACGGTAAATAATACAAAAATCCACGCGGCGGCCGCGAAACTGTAGCGAAGCGCCCGCGATTCGGGCGTTGCCGCGCGCGCGCGCTTCGAGGCGTGCGCGAACGCCGCGAATATCCAGAGCGTGGTGGCGCATGCGCCCGCCGCCAGAATCGGCGCGTAAAAGTAAAATGCCTCTTTATGTAGCATTTTCTCGTCCTCGGCGGCGTCGACGCGTCCGAGGTGATGCACGACGACGAATTGATGAAAAAACTCCGGCTCCCGCGATTGCATAAGTATAAACCACGGAGCCGCGATCGCGGCCGCGATCGCGCAGGGAATCGCGGCAAATCGTAATATTAATTGTCCGAAATCGGATCCGCCGCCGACGCGGGCGCTTTCGTACGCCGCAAAAACCGCGAGCGGAACATAGATCGCGAACGCTACAATCGGGCTCCGGTCGAGTCCGGCGACGGCGAGCGCGGCGCCCGCGGCCGCCATCCGCGCGAAATTGTATTCTTTACAAATCGCGCATGTAAATAATATCGCGAGCGCCGCCGTCATCGCGGCCGCGAAAACGCCGTCGGTTGCAAAGACGCGCGCGAACATCATGGGAAACGGCGCGACGGCAAGCGCGATCCCAGCGGCCGCCGCCACGCGCGCGCCCGACGTTTTGAACGCGAACCAAACGAGCGACGCGATCCCAGCGAATGCGCAGAACGCGGGGACCGATCGGAGCGCGAACTCCGGCGAACCCGGCGCGATTTGTAGTAATAGCGCGCCGACCCACCCGAGCAGGGGAGGTTTTTCGAAGTAGGGCGCGCCGTTCAGGCGCGGGACGAGCCAGTCGCCGCTTGTTAACATTTCGCGCGCGATTTCCGCGTACCGCGCCTCCTCCGGGAGGAACCCGTAACTTCCAATCCACGGAAGGGTTGCGACGGCGCTGATGCACAGCGCGACGGTCATGGGGCGGCGCGATGACGGCTCCATTTTGAAATCGTTACGACTTTCGCCGAGAATCCTACTTCGTTACACTTTCCAATTCACTTTATCCCTTACAAAACCAACGACATCGCGTGAACTCGATGCCAGAGATTTTCCATTGGTCCGGCCGTCGTGTGTCCCGGACCGCATTGACGCGAGGCATGCTTGTCAATAGCTTGTTTATCGTGTGCCTGCTCTTCGGGGCGGGTCTCACCGCGTGCAATAGTAATGACAGCGGCGACGCGATCGCGAGCGCCGAGCGATTCCTCGCCGAAGGCGATTATCCGGCCGCGCGCGCCTCGGCCTTCGACGCTTCCGGCGATGAAAAATATGATTTGTTAAAGAAAATCGACGCGCGCAAAGAAGAGGCCGACACGCAGCGCGCCGAAGTTAAATTCTCGATCGATCATGCGTATCAGGAAGGCCGCGAGAAGGTGCAAAAGAACCTCGAGCGGATTCAGAAAGCTACAAAAGATCGAAATGTTAAATCGGAGGCGTCGGCCGCCATCGCGGGTCTCGATAAGTTATTTGCGAATCAACCGAAGCCCGAGCCGATTCCGGCGAATGTTCCGCGTCCCGGCGTCGTCGAGAGCGAACCCCACAAGGTCATTCGCACCCTGGATACAAAACCGCCCGACGACAGTTTAAAAAAGAAAACGTCGATGGCGCCGAGTCTCCGGGTCAAGGAGGTCCTGGAGGCCGCGGAGAGCGACGTCAATCGTTGGCATTACCGGCAGGCGCTCGAATTATTATCGATGGCCGCGTCGGAGATGGGCGACGAAGAACAGAAATATATCCAATCGACAACCGAAGAAATCAAAAACGCCGCGAGCCAAGCGCTCGCGGCGCTCGTTTCGGAGGCCACTTCGGATTTCGGCAACCGGGAGGCCTCCATCGAAAAGTTATATTCGCGCCTGAACGATTTTCCGCAGACCGACGAATTACAACAATTGCGGACGATTCTGGAGCCCGTCGTCAACGGGATGTCGGATGCGACGAAAATTGCCTTTGGCGCCATTGGCGCAACGCACAAGCCGACGCGCACGGTGCCGGGAAAACGGCACGGCTCGAAGGGATCCTGGCTGCCGTCCGAAGCGGGAATCGATGAATTGTTCGCGAAGGCGGAGACCGCCAACGACGCGTGGGATTTCGCGGGCGCGAAGAATATGTATATTCTCGCGACGGAGCGCGCGAGTCTCGAAATATTAAAAACCGAGGCGCGCAGCCGCGCCGCCGACATGGAGCGCCTCGCGGGGCTGATCGAATCGATCAACGCCGCAATCATTAAAGATCCGGATAATTATAAAAACTTCGATCCGGGCACGGGCCGGCGCGGACAACTCACGGGCGCGGGCGCGGCGGGACTCGCCATCAATGCGGGCGCCGGAGCGGAGAATATTAGTTTTGGAGCGATCTCGGGCGCGGCATGGAAAGCATTGTTCGGAAAATCGTCAACGCTCGCGCCCGACAGAAAAATCGCCGCTTCGATTCTGCTGGCGCGCGCAAACTTTATAAAAGACGCGGATCAATTGTTAAAAGAAGCGGCTGACGGAGATTCGTCGCTGCAACCCCAGATCGACGGCGTGCTCGCGCGGCGGCGCGGCATCGAAACGCCGTCGTACGGATTCGTTTGGTATAATAATCAATGGCTGACGTTCAAGGATCGCGAGAACATCAAACTCGCCGGGAAGATTAAAGATTTGCTCGCGCGCATCGAAACTGCGGGGACGCCGCGCGAGCGGGAAATGTTTACGAATGAATTGTCTAAAATGGGCGCCGAAGCGGGCGAAGCGCTCGAAATCGCACTAAAAGATAAGAAAGTAGAAATTACAAAACGCATCGCGTCGCTCGGCCTCGTGAAACGCGTCTCGGCGCTGCGCGAAGAGCGCGTCGCGCTCGACAAAGCGCGGCAGCACGCGCTGGAATTGATATTCGACGAGGAAAAGTACTTTTATCCGTATCGTCCGCCCGAGTGCCCGGCGGAGAAAGCGAAATTGTATGCTCCGGTGCAGCACGAAGTCTCGAAGCGCGTCGCCGCGGTCATGGAATTGTGGAATTCGAAAACGGCGGTTCCGCTCGGCTCCGCGCAGATGCCGCTCCGCATGTTGCACGAACTCGAGGGCCGCATTCGCGCCATGCATGTATTCGATGCGGAAAACTCGGATGATACGAATCTTTTTCTTTCGATCGATCCGTCGCTTTCGGAATTGACGGTGCGCACGATTTGCAATTCGCAGGAGGAGTATCGTTTTGTTTATGAATACAACCGGCGCATGCGGATGTTCAACGCGTCGGCGAAATCGGATATGACAAAAGAGGAAATCGTCTGCGCCGAATTGACCAACGGCTACCGCGAGATCATGGGCCGAAAACTTCTCGCTTATAATAATAAACTCATCCACTCCGCGCAGAAACACTCGCGTTGGATGGGCGACACCGGACAATTATCGCACTTTTCGACGCTCGAGGGAGCCCGCTCGCCGTTCGAGCGCATGCGCAACGAAAACTACGCGCGCGGCGTCAGCGAGAATATTGCCTACGCCGCCGGTCCCGACGGCGCGTTTCTCGGATGGCAACATTCGAGCGGCCACCATCGCAATATGTTAATGCCGAATCACATCGAATTCGGCATCGGCGGCAACGGCGCCTATTGGACGCAAAATTTCGGCGTCGATTCTGAATATAAAGTAAACGCCGCGTGGCGCGATTAGTTAGCTAGTAAAAAAGTCGGTTATTATTTTCGACTTTTCAATTCCGCGATCACCATCGCGCCGAGTTCGTCGGTTTTGTGCACTCCCGCGGCGAGGGATTTAACTTTTCCGCCGGTCAGGCAGCGCCCGACCGCCTCTTCGACGGCGACCGCGGCCTTGGATTCGCCGAGATGTTCGAGCAGCATCGCGAGCGCTAAAATTGTAGCAAGCGGGTTCGCTTTATTTTGATTGGCGTATTTCGGCGCGGAACCGTGGATCGGTTCGAACATCGATACTTTTCCGGGGTGGATGTTGCCGCTCGCCGCGAGGCCCATGCCGCCGATCAATTCAGCCGCGAGATCTGTAATAATATCGCCGAAGAGATTCGGCGCGACGACTGTATCGTAATGTTCGGGCTGCTTGACGAACCACATGCAGGTCGCGTCGACGTAGCCGTGATCGGTTTTGATATCGGGATATTCTTTCGCGACTTCCTCGAACGTGCGCGTCCAAATGTCCTGCGCGCGCAGGGCGTTCGCTTTGTCGACGCGGGTGAGCTGTTTCTTAACATTACGTTTGCGGCAGAGATCGAACGCGTAGCGAATGACGCGCTCCGTGCCGCGCCGCGTGTACAGCATCGTCTGCGTCGCGACTTCGTCCTGCGTTCCTTTCTTAAAGAATCCGTGAATGCCGCAATAGGCGTCCTCCGTATTTTCGCGCACGACGATAAAATTAATATCCTTCGGCGTTTTTCCCTTCAGCGGGCAGAATTGTTCATGATACAATTTCACCGGGCGCAAATTTACATATAAATCGAGTTTGAAGCGCATGCCCGCGATGATCGCGAACTCGAGTTTTCCCGTTTCGATGCGCGGATCGCCGATCGCGCCGAAGAGGACCGCGCGAAGATCCTTAATCTCCTCGATCGCCGAATCGGGCATCGTTTCGCCCGTTTTTAAGTAATGTTCTGCTCCGAACGGAAAATCGACGCGCTTCGTTTTGAAACCGTACATTACTTCCGCGACGTCGAGCACGGCGAGCGCGGTGCGCACGACTTCGGGGCCGATGCCGTCGCCGCCGAGTACGCCAATCTGGTGTTCAGTCATTTGGTTGAAATTGAAAAACGGGGCGGAAAGTATACACGGCGCGAACGCCCCGTGAAGCGCATTGGCGGCGCGTCCGCGTTATATTAACTTTTGCGCGGCTACTTCTGCTCGGGCGGCGCGGGGCGGGTCGCGGCGCGTTCGCGCTCAACCACGGGTTGCGTCATTCCGATTGGAAGGGGCGGCAGCGCGGATTTCCACGGTTCCTCGCGCGAAAAACCGGCCGGGAAATTCCGGAGCGGGCGCAACTCGACATAGGTATAGGTCGCGGGCCGGTACACGTCCTGCAGCAGCGCGGGTGGAAACGCGAATGATAATAATATCAATCCGGTGTTCGGAGTTTTTGCGAGTTCGCCTTCGCGCGATTCGTAGCCTTCGAGTTCCATTTTGTAATTATAATGATCGAACGTCGTGACCGGCAGCTCCGCGGTGAACGGCGTCACGCCTCGCACGCCGTTGATCTCCACGGCGGCGCCGCGCGGATTGCTGTCGATCAGCGCCAGCGTCCGGCATGCCGCGGGAACGGCCGCGCAAAACGCGACGGCCGCCGGTTTCGTTACATTGAATAAAAATCGTTTCATTATGAAAATCGTTTTGTTAAACCAACCAAAGTAACAACTGCGCCATGGCCGCCGTCGCTTCGTCGCCGAGGTCGCCGGTGACGATCGGGATGCGTTTTGTCTCGCGTTCGCCCGAGATTCGTTTGCGGCGCGCCGCGTCGGCGGGACCGCCCGCCTCGAAGTACGCCGCGGCGAGTTCGAGTTCGCCCGCGTCGAACCATACGCCGTCGTGAATGCAACGATCCACCACAATTCCGCTGCCGATCGCGAACTGGCGCCGCGACATGCGTTCTTTACAAATCGGACAGGCCAGATATTTGACGGCGTCGCGAAGATTCAATTCGGCGGCCGTCTGCCGCACGAGTTCGAGGCTCTCGCGGCGCAGTTCGCCGATTTCGGGAAAGGATTGTTGCAAATCGGCGCCGGACGCGCGCGGCACCCAAATCCCTTTGCAACGAATACAACGAAAAACCGCGGCGAGGCCGGCGCGCGACGCCGCGAGCGTCCGGCGTTCGCATCGCGGACAATCGGCCGTTCCCCGGGGCCGCGACGCGCCGTCGGCGGCGCTCCGCGGAACGAGCGGATTCGAATCTCGCGGGATCGGTAAATTGTCTTTCACGCTAATCGCCCCGTTCGGTCATGACAGTTCGATGCCGCCACGCGCCTTTTTCCGGCACCGGGTCGTAGCCATTCTTACAAAAAGGCTGGCAGCGGCAGATGCGAAATAACGATAAAATCATTCCTTTGAACGCGCCGTGGATTTGTAAACTTTCGACCGCGTACTGCGAACACGTCGGCATGAATCTGCATTTCGGCCCGAAGAACGGCGAAATGTATTTTTGATAAAAACGGATTGGGAATATTAAGATTTCCCGGAACATTATAACTTCCCGGAAACGGGAGGGGGAATCGGCGCGGGCGGCGCGTAGCGAAGCGCTTTCGCGACAAGTGATTTTAACTCTTTTTCGAACAATTGAAAATTACATGCATCGGGTTTGCAGCGCGGAAGAATGACAATTTCGCAGCCTTTCGGCCACTCGTCGCGGTGGAGGCGGAACGCTTCGCGCGCAAGGCGGCGAAAACGGTTGCGATCGACAGCGCGCTTGCTGAATCGCTTTCCGCACGGGACGCCGACGCGGGTTTCTCCGTCGGGACTACGCCGGAGCACGATGCCGAGGAGGCTGCCATGCGCGCGGACGCCATCCGCGAAAGCGCCGTCGAAGTCGCGCTTCGACGTCAAACGCGCCTTCTTGGAAAGCGTTTTTCTCGGTTGTGTTGGTTTGGCCGCATCCATGGTCGAAAGGGGTTATGAACATCGTGGCCGCGACCCAACAGAAAACAAGCGGCCTGCGATCCGCCGCGTGAGAAGCGGTCCGTTTTTATGTAATCTGCCGGCCGCGCGCGACGGCCCGAACCCAAATGCAACGAATATGACGAATCGACACCATAATTTTGTGAACGGCCACTGGGTCGACGCCCAATCGGGCGAGTGGTTTGAAAATCGCAACCCGGCGAACGCCGGCGATCTGGTTGGATTGTTTCCACGTTCGGATCATCGCGACGTCGACGCCGCGGTCGACGCGGCGCGCCGCGCGTTTAAAACATGGCGGCTCGTGCCCGCGCCGAAGCGCGCGGAATTGTTATATCGCGTCGCTCGGCTCCTTGAAGAGCGCAAGGAGGAATTCGCGCGCGCGATGACGCGCGAAATGGGAAAAGTCATCGCCGAAACGCGCGGCGACGTTCAGGAGGCGATTGATACAGCTTATTATTGTGCGGGCGAGGGACGGCGGCTGTTCGGCGACACGGTGCCCGTCGAACTTCCTAACAAATTCGGCATGTCGGTGCGGATGCCGGTCGGCGTCTGCGGTTTGATCACGCCATGGAATTTTCCGATGGCGATCCCGTCGTGGAAAGCGTTTCCGGCGCTCGTCGCGGGAAATACTGTAGTATTAAAATCCGCGGAGGATACGCCGCTTTCATCTGTTAATTTCATCAAAACGCTCGAGGACGCGGGAATCCCGGCCGGAGTTGTTAATTTAATCAACGGATTCGGCGAGGAGGCGGGCGCGCCGCTCGTCGACCATCCCGACGTGCCGGTCATATCTTTTACCGGTTCGACCGCCGTTGGAAAGATCATTGCCGAACGCGGCGGGCGCAAGTTGAAGCGCGTTTCGCTCGAACTTGGCGGCAAGAATGCGCAAATCGTGATGGACGACGCCGATCTCGAACTTGCCGTCGAAGGCGCGCTCTGGGGCGCGTTCGGCACCGCAGGCCAGCGCTGCACCGCGACGAGCCGCGTGATTTGTCATGAACGCGTATTGTCAAAATTTACGGAAATGTTCCTCGCGCGCGCGGAAAAGCTAAAATTGGGCGACGGTCTCGATCCGGCGACGCAGGTCGGACCGCTTATTAACGAAGAGCGCCGCAAGGCGGTTCATCAATATGTAAAATCGGGCGTCGAAGAGGGCGCGACGCTTTTGCGCGGCGGCGGGTTTTCGACGGGCGAGTGCGTCGAGCACGGCTGGTTTTACGAACCGACCATCTTTACCAATGTGAAACCGCAGATGCGGATCGCGCGCGAGGAGATTTTCGGACCGGTCGTCGCGATTCTGCGCGCGGGCTCGCTCGACGAGGCGGTTTCGATTCTTAATGATACGAATTACGGCCTTTCGTCGTCGATTTATACAAAAGACATCAACGCGGCGTTCCGCGCGATGCGCGACATCGAGGCCGGTATCACTTATATTAACGGTCCGACGATCGGCGCCGAAGTGCAGCTACCGTTTGGCGGCGTGAAGGAGACGGGCAACGGCCATCGCGAGGCGTCGTGGACCGTGCTCGATTCGTACACCGAGTGGAAATCGATCTACGTCGACTTCAGCGGCCGCCTCCAGCGCGCGCAGATCGACACGCACGACGCCGAAAAACAATAAATTCCCGATTTAATATTATTTAATTAAAAAGCCCGACGTATCGTTTATATCATGTCCACGCATCTCAAAGCCGAGGAAGTCCATCCCACGCTCCGCCGGTTCATGCTCGCCGACGGTTTCGAAGCGGTTCTCGATCTAAAGAATTCGCGCGGGAGCTGGCTCGTCGACGCGAAGTCGGGCGAGCGGTTCCTCGATTTCTTTACATGTTTCGCGAGCTGGCCGATCGGTTATCACCATCCGCTGCTCGATTCCAAAGAATTCAAGGAAGAGATCCTCGAAGCGGCGACGCACAATCCGTCGAACGCCGATTTGTATTCTGTATTAATGGGCGAATTCGTTAAAGAATTCGGCGAGAACGCGCTGCCGCCGAATTACCACCGCGCATTCTTTATCAGCGGGGGAACGCTCGGCGTCGAAAACGCGCTCAAGGCCGCGTTCGACTGGAAAATTAAAATAAATCAATCGCGCGGCATTACAATAAAAGACGCCGACGGCTCGACGCGCGACGAAGTCGGTCAGCAAATATTACACTTCCGCGAGGCATTCCACGGACGCAGCGGCTACACGCTTTCGCTGACGAATACGAGCGACGCGCGCAAAACGGCGCTTTTTCCAAAGTTTAAATGGCCGCGCGTGCTGAATCCCAAAATTCGCTTTCCGATGGAAGGGGACAACCTCGCGGCGACGATTCGCGACGAGGAACAGTCGATTCGCGAGATTGAATCGGCGTTTACAAAAAACGGCCCCGACATCGCGGCTGTAATTCTCGAAACGATTCAATGCGAAGGCGGCGACAACCATTTCCGCCGCGAATTCTTACAAAAACTCCGCGAATTGTGTAATCGGCACGAGGCGATGCTGATTTTCGACGAGGTGCAGGCGGGTTTTTTCGCGCCCGGCAAAATGTGGTGTTTTCAACATCACGGCGTCGAGCCCGACATGGTCGCATTCGGCAAGAAAACTCAAGTCTGCGGATTCTTTGCAAACGATCGCATCAAAAGCGTCGCGAAGAATGTGTTCGAAGAGGGCAGTCGTATCAATTCCACGTGGGGCGGCAACCTCGCCGATATGACGCGCTCCAAGTGGATTCTGCGCGCGATTCTTAAGGATAACATGATGCAAAACATTCTCGAGCGCGGCGAATATTTAGTTTCGCGCCTCCGCGAACTCGGCGCGCGCCTCAACGGCGGCTGGGTTGCCGCCGGCCGCGGCGTCGGCTGCCTCGTCGCCTTCGACTGCCCGTCGAAGGACGCCCGCGATCAATTATTAAAGAAACTGATCGCCAACAAAATGTTCGCCCTCTCCTGCGGCGACCGCTCCATCCGTTTCCGCCCGCCGTTGAACGTTAGTAATATTGAAATCGACCGCGGAATGGAAATATTAACGAAAGCGCTCGCGGACCTCGGCGTGCAGGCGTCGTCTTCAAGCGCTGTTCGTTAACGCATTCTCCGGGCACGATTCGCGGAATCGAAGTTCAACAAGAGCGATGAATCGCTCACGACGGCGCGGCCATCATTTCGTTTAACAATGCCGCGGCTAACAAATACCGCGGCTAACAACGTTACGGCTGAATGGTAATATCCAGCGCGTCGGAAGTGCTCAAATTGAATGGATTGAACCCCGGAAGCGTGCAAGTGGACGTGGACCACGCCCAAAGTGTCGTCGCATAAAAATGCTGGCCGACGAGCGTCGGGTTGTTCGGAATGGGCGCGGCCGTAATACCGTTTCCGAGAGCATCGCTATTCGCATCAAATGCCATCACTTGGCTGCCGCCGAAACCGACATGTAACAATACGCCGATGCTGAACGGATCCGATCCGGCGACGTCCTGTTGATCTGTAACCATTGTTAGGCCGAGACTGCTCGTCGGGCAACGATTCACGAGCAGTTCGAAGCCGGGATTCGCGATTACGGGCGAACAATTCACGCTCATGGTCTGGCTGCCGAGGCAACCCGGCGTGCCGACGCCGTAATTGCTAATTCCAACGATTACGGGATTCTGCGGCACGATTTTAAAGATTTCGCCGCCGCTCATGTCGACAATATACATTTCGCCCATCGCGTCTTCGCCAAAGGATGGAATTCCGCTGATGCTGAGTCCGCCGCCGGGCGCGAGTTGTGACGTGCGTTCCTGAAAATTTGTCATAATTCCGCCGGAATAAACGAACGACCAAATTTTACTATTTCCATTGTCCGCGAAGAAGTACGTGCCGCGCAAATCGGGAATCATGCAGCCGCGATATACATATCCGCCAATGACGCAGTTTCCCGTGGAGTGCGGATATTCATAAATCGGCGGAATCGCGTTTGGGTAAGGATTGGGGTACGTGCATCCCGCGAGATTTGTAGCATGCGTGCCCTCGAGGCATCGCCATCCATAGTTTGGCGGCGTGTTTACTGTTGGCGTAAATGTTCCCGCCTGAAAATCAATCTCCTCCCATGCGTCCTGGCCTACATCGCCAACCACCAAGTCGCCGGTCACGCGATCAAAACTAAAACGAAAGGGATTGCGATGTCCGATTGCCCAGATTTCCTTCATGGCCGTCGTGCTCGACGCAAAAGGATTCGTCGAGGGAATTCCATAGGGAACTCCCAAGTTCACGTCGATGCGAAGCATCTTGCCCAAAAGACTATTTAAATTCTGCGCGTTGTTCGGCGGATCGTTGGCGCTCCCGCCGTCGCCTGTCGCAAAATACAAATATCCGTCGGGGCCGAACGCAACCTGGCCGCCGTTGTGGTTGGAATTGGTCGGATGATTAATGGTTAAAAGGATCGTTCCCGCCGGGCTCGCGACGTCGCCGCCACCGACCGCCTTGTATCGCGCGATGACGATATTTCCCGCCGAATTTGTGTAGTAAACGAAAAAGTAGCCGTTCGCCGCAAAATTCGGATGGAACGCCATGCTTAAAAGTCCGCGCTCGCCTGCAAGTGTTGTAAGCGCCGTGATGTCGAGGAAAGGCGTGGCAAGAGTCGTCCCGTTCTTTACAATTTTAATCTTTCCGGCGCGTTCGACGACGAATACGCGGTTGAAGTCGCCGGGAGGCGCCGTTACAAAAATCGGCGACGAAAATCCATTCTTAAATAATACAGTTTTGATCGGCGTGGCTTGCGCGCAGAGACTCGAGCCGAGTATTACAAATGACGCGCCCGCGAGAAGGACGCCTTGGAGGATGTTTCGCATGATATGGCGCGAACGGCCGGGCCGTCGCCTACGATGGGAAGAAACGTGAGTGTAACCCAAGGGGCCAATAGGATAAGCCAATGCGGAGGAACGCGCACGTCAATTCGCCGCCTGCGACGTTGGCGTTCTTGCTAATTCACGCGCACCAAATCGCCGGACATGAACACCTGTGCCGATACGACCGAGCCCGGTTTCCAATCTTTTGTAAGTCTCAACTTCAACGCCGCTCCCGCGGGCACTTTCGCACCAGCCGCCAGCCGGATGCAGAGGCCGCCCGCCGTTGGCCCGTAGTCGTTTGTAAACATCCAGGCGCCGCAAACTGTTATTAAGTTTCCGCCGACGTCGGCGACGAGGTCGGCTGAAATCGTCGAGCGGATTTCTTTTAGTAAAAATGCGCGGTCCGGGGGAGTTTGATACAATAACTCCGAGAGACCATCCGGGCCGAATTCGACCGTCGTATATTTGCTTTCGGGCTGCGGCGGATCGGTGAGCGGTTTTTCAACGTCGTGCGTGGCGGCGCGGTTGGGTCCGGTGAAAACGCAGGCCGGAAGGATTGCTAACAATAAAACGCACGCGGCGGCGGCTTTTTGAATCATTGGAGTTCCGGGTGGCTTCGACTGTACAATGAATGCGCGCATTCCCGCGATCCGTTTTCGCCTTCAACGCAATGGATAATATAAAGACCGTTCTCGAAGTCCGAGGAATCTCGAAGGGTTTTCCGGGCGTGCGCGCGCTCGACAGCGTGACGTTCGACGTGCGCGCGGGAGAAGTGCACGCGCTCGTCGGCGAGAACGGCGCGGGGAAATCGACATTACTAAAAATTCTCTCGGGCGCGCTCGAGGCCGACGCGGGCGAGGTCTGGCTCGAGGGTCGTGCGCTTCCGCCGTCGTCGCCCGCCGCGCGCCGCCGCCTCGGCATCGCGATGGTCTATCAAGAGCTGCCGCTCGTTCCCGCAATGTCCGTCGCCGAAAATATACTACTCGGAAACGAGCCGGTGCATGCAGGCGGCCTGCTCGTCGACGGCCGCGCGTTGCGCGCGCGCGCGCGGGAACTGCTCGGCGAACTCGGCGTTTCGCTCGATCCCGACGCGCGCGTCGAGGGGCTCGGCCCGGGCGCGCGACAATTGGTTGAAATCGCAAAAGCGCTCGCGTTGCGCGCGAAAGTGTTGCTTCTCGACGAACCGAGCGCGTCGCTGTCGGCGCACGATTTCGATCGTTTATGTGAAATTATCAAAAAACTCGCCGCGCAGGGAACGGGTATCGTTTATATATCGCACCGGCTCGAGGAGATATTCCGCGTCGCCGACCGCGTCACGATTCTTCGCGACGGCAAAACGGTGTCGACGGACAAGATTAGCGAACTTGATCGTAATGTTATTATTTCACGGATGGTCGGGCGCGATCTAAAGGAAGAATATCCTCCGATCGATTGGAACCCGGGCCCCGAAGTGCTGCGCGCCGAAAAACTAACATTGCCGGGCGTTTATAATGACATTTCTTTTTCTTTACATCGCGGCGAAATATTAGGATTCGCCGGCCTTGTGGGGGCCGGTCGCACGGAAGTGGCCATGGCGATCGCCGGCGCCGCGCCCGCCGCGTCGGGGCGAATATTTATAGATTCACGCGAAGCGCGCATCCGGCGGCCGGGCGACGCGCTTCGCCTCGGCATCGGATTGTTAACGGAGGACCGCAAGAGCCTCGGCATCATCGCCGACCGGCCGATTCGCGAGAATACTACTATTTCGGCGCTTGATCGCGTTTCGAAGTTCGGCGTGCTGTTGCTCGCGCGCGAACGCCGGCAGGTGCGCGAAAAAGTGAAGGAACTCGACGTGCGCGCGTCGTCGATCGAACAAAAAATCTCCGATCTCTCCGGCGGAAACCAACAAAAAGTATTGTTAGGAAGAATGCTGCATCGCGGATCGCATATATTAATTGTGGACGAGCCGACGCGCGGCGTCGACGTCGGCGCGCGCGCCGAAATTTATGCAAGATTGAAGAACCTCGCCGTCGCCGGCGCGTCGATATTGATGGTCTCGTCGGACTTGCCGGAGGTTCTCGGCATGAGCCACCGCATCGTCGTGATGCGCGGCGGGCGGATCGCGGGAGTTCTCGGGCGCGCGGAAGCGACTCCCGAATCGGTGATGCGCCTCGCCGCGTGCGAGGAGGATTGATCCACCGGGCGAAACGTTCGCGTTTCGCGCTTTCGCAGCGGTCCGTGCCGCGTAAGATCGACGCATCGTATGCAAGGAATCCGCGCGAGCGCACCGTTCACCTGACGCTGAGTGCATTGTTGGCGTGTCCATCGACCGACTTCCGCGCGATTAGATAGTTAATAGTCGGATGAGTTGTTTTATCGGCGAATTTGCCGCCGATTCGTTGCGTCTCCATTTTGAACCGTCATTTCATTAGCGAATTCCCATGCATACAATTCAATTGATACTTCCCGCATTGTTTCCATTCGTCTGCCTCGGCGGCGCCGCCACGCGTCCGAATACCGACGTCAAGAGAATGGAAACCCACATGACCCACGTGATCACGCTCGAAAAACTGCCCGAGGGCGCCGAGACGGTCCGCGCGTGGCTTCCAATTCCCCAGAGCGACGATTATCAGGAAATTTCGAATCTTAAGATCGAGCCGAAAAACGTCGAGATGCACACGGATCCGGTTTATAAGAATAAAATCGGTTATCTCGAATTGAAGAAACCCGGCAAGGATCCCGTCAAGATCGAATTTTCTTACGATCTGAAGCGCGTCGAGGAGACGGCGCATAAAGAAAAAGATCCAACGCCCGATGCGCTGAAGCGTTTCCGCGAGGGCGATCACCTCGCGCCCATCAATGATAAAATCAAAGAGTTCGCCTCGAAAGCGACCGAAGGCAAGAAAGCGCCGGTCGAGAAAACGCGCGCGCTTTATGATTTTGTCATCGATTATATGAATTATAGCAAAGAGGGCACGGGCTGGGGCAACGGCGACATCCAATTCGCCTGCGACGCCAAGCGCGGCAATTGTAGCGATTACCACGCGCTGTTCATCGGCATGGCGCGCGCCGCGGGCATCACCGCCCGGTTTCATTACGGTTATTCTTTAAAACCGGACGGCACGACCGCCGCGCACTGCTGGGCGGAGATCCTCGACGCCGAAAAGGGCTGGTTTCCGGTGGATTGCTCCGAAGCCGACAAGGCCGCGGACAAGGACCCCTCGAAGAAAGACTACTATTTTGGAACGCTTTCCGAAAACCGCGTTTTGATGTCGACCGGCCGCGACATCGTTCTCGAACCGAAGCAGGCGGGCGAACCGGTGAACTTCCTAAACGCGCCTCAGGTCGAGGTCGACGGCAAAAAATTCACGCCGAAAGTCGACGTGAGCCATCAGCCCAAAAAGTAAATAGCCATCAGCCCAAAAAGTAATATTACAATTTCGGGATGTAAATAAAATCGGCGCCGGCGAACTTGACGTTCGGCGGCGCCGGTTTCGTTGAATTTTATATTCTATTCCAAACTTACAGGCTCGAGCCCCAAATTAGAGAATAGGCCGCGGACGCGACGACGATGATCGAGACAAAAACCGCCGCGACGCGAACGGGATCGGTTTGAATTTGGATTCCGGCGTTTCCAGCGGAATAGGGATCGCCCAACGCAAAATCGCTCGAAACAGAATCGCTCGACCACTTTGGCTGAAGGAATTGTGCGCCTTCCGTCGGCGTCCACGAGGATTCGACGCGCATAATCTCAAGCGCCGCGTGATCGGGGTCAATCGCTGGACGCGCTTGGGCGTTGCCAATTCGGCCATCGTCGGTCGAGTTCGCGGGGGTCGTTTTATTGTAAACTGCGGGTGGGGTCATGTTGTGCCATCTCCGTCACTTCGCTTTTCGCCTTGAAGCTCTTCGGCTTGAGTTGGGGTTTGGCCCAAGACGGAAGAAATGACGTGTGCCCTTGGATAGAGCGACTCCCGCGAACGGTTACCTAAATCTTTTTGGCCGCCGGCGCTTCCAGGCGCGCGATGCGCAATTGCCCGCATGCCGCGTCCGCCTCGACCCCCTTCGACCAGCGAATCGTGGCCACGACTCCGCACGAACGCAGGACCTCCCGAAACTCGCGGCAGGTTTCCTCGTCGGGGCGTCCATAGGGCGATCCCGGGATCGGATTGTAGGGAATCAGATTCACGCACGCGCGCGCGCCGCGCAGAACGCCGGCGAGTTCGCGCTCCTGCGCCATCCGATCGTTTACTTTGCGCAATAATACATATTCGAACGTGACTTCGCGGCCCGTTTGCTTGAAATAGTGATTCGCGAACATTAATAATTCTCGAATGGTAACTTTGCCCGCGGTGGGAATGAGTTCGCGGCGCAGCGCGTCGTTCGGCGCGTGCAGCGAAATTGCCAGCGAGTACGGTTTTTCGGTCTTCAGAAAACCCTTCATTTTCTCCGGAATTCCGATCGTCGAAATGGTTATTTTGCGCGCCGATATATTCAATCCGTCGGGCGACGTGACCTCGTCGAGCGCGGCGAGAACATTACTTAAATTCAACGCGGGCTCGCCGATGCCCATCACTACAATTCTTCCGAACGGGGCGACCTGCCGCGCGCGCGAGAGCTGTTCGAGGATTTCGTAAGTATCCAAATTCCGAACGACGCCGTTCATTCCGCTGGCGCAGAATTTACATGCCATCGCGCAGCCCACCTGCGTCGAAATGCAAACGGTGCCGCCACCGCTGACGTCACTGCCGCCGTGCATCCACACGGTTTCGATCGTGCTGCCGTCGCGCAGTTCGAGAAGTAATTTTACAGTTCCGTCGGGCGCTTTGCGGCTTTCGCGGACGCGGTTTTCGACGGCGACGCAACTTTCGGAAAGTTTTTTCGCGACGTCCTTCGACAGGTCGCTCATTTTATTAAAATCATCGACTCCGCGCTCGAGAACCCAGCGGCGGACGCTCTTCGCCTGAAATTTCTTGCCCCCGGCGGCGGCGACGAGTTGTTCAATCTCCGCGGGCGTGCATTGCAACAATATTTTCCTGCCGTCGGCGCGCGCGCCGTCCGCTCGATCGTTCGATTCGCTCATGATCGTATCATTTAACGTTGCGCGGATTGTTTACTTCCGCGGCGAAAGCGAATCGCGCAATTCGTGCGCGATCTCGCGCGCGATCCGCACGGCTTCCGCGTAACTCTCGGGGTTCGCGCCGCCGACGGCCTTGTGGCCGCCGCCGCCGTAGCGTTCGCAAATCTCGCCGACGTTTCGCCCGTCCGGCGGAACATTCCACGGATTTGTCGCGGCCGTGATATGCAATCCGCCGCGCGTCGGGACGATGCCGACGGCATAATAAAGACCCGAATATAAATAAAACGCCGCGAAGCGTTCGCGCCGAATCTTATCCGAAACCGCGTCATATAATAAAACGCGGTCGTGGCGCTCGACAATTGTAGATTCGAATTGATCGATCGCGGAATCGCGGTTGCGGCACGCGCGTTGATAACGTTTTTCGAGATCCGGATCGTTGGCAACCGATTCGAGCGAACCGTCGAGAAATCGCCGAACGATTTCGTCGCTCCAATCGGGCCGCGGCGCGACCGTGAGCGCGCGCATGATGCGAAGCGCGGGCTGGTCGCCGAACAACGCCTCCTCCGCGGACTTAAATTTTGCGGAATCGATAACATTCGACCAATGTTCAAGATCGCGGAAGCGTTCGGGAACTTTATAATCCCACAATTCGGCCGCGTGTTTTAATATAATCGGCGGACACGACGGCGCCGTCGGATCGAACCGCCAGCGCTCGTTTTGTTGATATTGTTGGCGGAAATCGTCGTTTATAAATGTCGTCGGATGGTGGTCGAACCAAAACATCGCGCGCGGATGAAAAAAGAAATCCACGCACGCGAATTCGGCCCCGTCCTTCCCCCAGTCGATCCATTCGGAACGCCGATCATGGTTGATGCCCTGCCAGCGCAAATCGGTGCGGCCATGCTTCTGGCGCAGAACGTCGGCCAGAATCGCGGCGGACGCGATGCCGTCGAAATCGCGGTGATACCAAATCGTGAGCATGGCCCTCCTTTGTAGCCCACCGGCTTGCAATGTTCCGCGTGGAATCGGATTTTGCGGGCTATTTTAAGCCACAACGAATGATCGAGAACGCGACCGAATCGACACCGTCACGACTGCGAACGCTCGCCGCGCGCGCGTTCGTCGCCGTCGCGTTTTTGATAGTTTTTGAATGGGGCGCCCGAGCGGTGGGGTCGATGCTGCCCGAAAAATCCCGCAAGGACGCTCCGTGGACGGAACGCGTTCTCGAGTTTACAAAAGATCCGTGCACGCGCGCCGATCCGTATCTTGGATTCGCGGGCACGCCGGCGCTGTTTCGAATTGTTGAAAGACACAGCGCCGAAGTTTATGAAACATCGCCGAACAAGGGCGCGCCCGAAGATAATGTTACAACATATCGAAAAGAGACTTTTCAAGTGGAAAAGGATCCGCGCGGGATTCGTATCTTTTGCATTGGCGGGTCGTCCGTGCAGTCGTCGGGAATGCCGAACGAAGGGACGTTTCCGTATTTATTACAAGTCGGGTTGAAAGCGATCGCCGGCGGCGCGCCCGTCGAAGTCATCAATTGCGGCGGCGGCGGAACGGGTAGTTATCAATACCGAGAGATCGCGCGCGAAGTATGCCATTACGGCGCGGATCTTATTGTAATTTATCCGGAGGCCGGCGAACGCAAGTATCTGCCGCCGAGCGCGGAGGGGGAGTTGGCCGATCGCGATTCGGATTCGCCGACGCGCGCGGAGGCCCGGCGATGGCTCACGCGCAGCAGACTTTATATCGGTATTCGCGATCTGTTCGAATGGTTTCGCCCGCAGCGATCGAAATCGGCCGTCAACACGACGTTTTCTTATATTGCAATCGACGCGGCGCACCGGCCGTTCTCGAATGAAACATTTACGCGCGTTTTCGATTTTAAGAAAGACCGCGTTCCGCCCGCGATGGCGCCAATTTTAGAATATGATAAAATCGAACGCGCGCACGCGCATTTCGTCGAGAACATGACGCGAATCGTCGAGGAATCAAAGGCCGCGGGCGTGCCCGTCGTACTCGTCGACACCGTGCGCAATCTGAAACACGATCTTTATTTGCGATTCCACGTGGAGCCCCGCGACGTCGATCCGAATCGTGCGGAGGAATGGCGGAAACATTATAAAACCGGCGTCGAACTAAAGAAAGGCGGCAGGTTCGAGCAGGCGTACGTCGAACTGACTGAAGCGCAAAATTGTTATACATTCGACCGCGACGAAATTCTACATGTATACATTGGCCAGTGCCTGGAGGGGATGGGCCGCTTTGAAAAGGCGAAACTGGAATATGAGGCCTCCTATTTGAAACATCCGTTGAAACTTAAATTGAACGAAGTCGCCCAAAAAACAGGCGCGCCGATCGTCGACCCCTACCCGGAACTTTGTAAACGATCGCCGCACGGCATTCCCGATTCGACGATGTTCATGGATTCGTTCCATCCGATGCCGGAGACGAATTGTATTATCGCGGAGGAGATATTACAATTCATGGCCGAAAAGGGCGCCGTCGCCCGCTTCGCGCGCACGGGACCGGCCGTGATCACGATGGCAAAACAACAAATGCGCAACGCGGCGAATTCCATCGACGTCCTTCCCGACCGAAAGCTTCAAATCGCGATGTACCAAGGCGATTTTCCGCTCGCGCTCGAATTGACGAAGCGACTCGCTCCCGAACAAAAGAATTTTCTGACGCTTATGTACACGGGATACGTGCAATCGAAATTGAACGATTTCGACGGCGCGCGGCAGACATGGTTACAATTAAAGAAAGCCGTTCTCGGCCCGCGCGAAAATGTCATGATCCCGATGCCGTCGCTCGACACCGACGCCGACGTCGTGCGCCATCTGTTCGACGGTGATCTTTTCAGCGAATTTTAATAGTTCAATAATATGTCCAGGAAACTCTGGAAATCCATAATATTACCGATCCTCGTCGTCATCGGCCTGGCCGCGATCGCCGTGGGACTCGTCGAAGGTCCCGCCCTGCAGCCGTTTTTGTACGGTGTGTTTTGATATCCAAATGAACTCGCCTCGCATCGTAATTATTGCCGGCCCGAATGGCGCCGGGAAAACTACATTTGCCGAGGAGTTTCTGCCGCGTGAAGCGGGATTTCTTAACTTTATCAATGCGGATTTGATCGCTCGCGGACTCTCCCCGTTCAATGCGGAAAATGCGGCGAACCAAGCGGGCCGAATCATGCTGCAACAGATCAGTCTTTATGTCGCCGCCCGTGGGGACTTCGCCTTTGAAACTACATTAAGTGGCGTTGGATATGTAACGAAAATTCGGGATTGGCGTGCGCGTGGTTTTCACGTCAAGTTGATATTTCTGTCGCTCCCAACCGTCGAACTCTCACTGGCCAGGATTCGCTCGCGCGTCATACTTGGCGGACACGATGTTCCCGAAGACGTGGTTCGACGACGATTTCATCGAGGCCTTGAGAACTTTCATAATATATATTCAAAGATTGTGAATGATTGGATATTGTACGACAATTCCGGTTCCACACCTACTCCACTCGAGTCCGGAGGAAACTCATGAACAAGAAACTAAAATCCACCGACCCGGACATTCTCGGATCATTCCCGGCCCTTCGTCGCGCGGCCAAACGCGCACGGAAATTGGCGGAGGAGGGCGGCGCCCCGTTTTATGTAATCGAGAACGGAAAGATTGTTAATCTCAATCCAAAGGTTAAGATATCGAAGGCGCGAAAGAGGCGGAAGTGAGTTTGACTGCCGTCGGTGGGGATGATTACTTATCATATAGTCTCTAATTTCGTTCCGCGGACCAGGCGCCGACTGAAACAATGTTCCGTTTGCGACTTTCCCGGAACTTCCGTTGGCGTTTTTCGTCGAATCCGCGCACGATTCTTCGATGCCCGCAAACTCCCAAGCTCGTCGGCATTCATGTGCCCGCGTCGCGCCCATCGGCTTGGGTATCTTCATAATAATTAGTTCGTGCCATCCGGGATCGACCGCGGTTCAGGATTCATTCTTACAAAAAGCCGGCGCGCGCGTCGCCGAAATGCAACAAATGATCGGCGGGTTGAATGCGTTCGCCGAAGAAGCTACGAAAGACATCGACGATGCGGAACCGGCGAATCTCGATGTTATCAGAAAATCCGACTCCGTGCCCGCGAAGTTCACGTACTTTTTTAATTGTAAAGAAGTTCCGCGACCGTGGGTGCTGGCAGTACAGGAGGACGGATTCAAAACCTCCGAGTCGATCGCGGCGAGTTTTGGAGAAATGCTCGACGCGGCGCGCGGGTCGCTCGATCGACGATATTCGCCATACATTTCATTGCGCGATTGGGGCGATTCGCCCGTTGCGATTTGCATATTTCGATCGAAGGCCCAATATGAACGATGGCGCCGGTGCGGGAATCTTAAAAATCCATCGGCCGAGACGGCGGAGGAGTTTTGCAACGGCGTCGGCGGCGTTCGAAAACCCGGAATGTTATATAGTTGGTTGCGCGATTCGCACGAGGAAAAGCTCGGATTCAACAACGACGCGATTGCTTACGTTATGAATTCCGTCTGGCACGAAACGGCGCACGAATGGTTGGAATTGAATTCCGCGCGCCCGGGATATGGCGATGGCTCCATGCCGTGGTTGGTGGAGGGTTTTGCCGAATATGTTTGCGCTCACAGCTCTTTACCCGGCGAAGCGGGGCGCGACCATTATTTTTTTGGATTGCCAAACTCGAGACGGAAAGTTGATATTTACAAGTTCGGGAAATTTTCGGAAAAGATCGAAGCGGGTGCATTGGTGGACGCGACTCCTTCGCTCAAGGAGAGCGTCCATTGCGATTATAATCAATTGAATGTTGCATATCGCGCGTTGGACCCGCACGCGGATTATTGGAATCGCGAACAGTTAATTCCCGACAAGCATCCAAACAAATCGGAGTCGACCGTACGCGGTGTTTACGCCTACGGCTGGGCATTGTGCCACTTTTTGCAACACGCGCAGAATGGTAGATATCGCGATCGATTTCATCAATTGCTGACGCTCGAGTTCAATAAACAATCGAACGGCGCCGCATTTGATAAACTCTTCGGACTCGCACCGGACGAAGCCTGGGCGCGATTCGAAACGGAATTTCAAGATTATCTATTCTTAACGATACGCCGCGACTTTATCGACATGCGCGGCGACAAGACCCAAGAAAAGTATTTAAAGGAATTCGAATTGATGTCAAGAGTGAAATAGCGGAATTTCACGCTGTAATAAATGGATTCGGTTCCGGCCCTCCGCGTTCTCTCCGCCCTCCGCGTCTCCGCGTGAAATTCTGGCTCTAAACTCGGACCGGAATTCTCACGCGGAGAAGACGGAGACAAATTTAGAGTTGATGCGACTCATTGCCGCACCGCCGGTTTTCGCGGCGGCCGGTGGATCGACGTCGAACAGGATTCCTGAAGAATCAATGCGTAGTTAACGAATACCGAACAATATCAACAAAAACCGCCATGTCGTGCCGACGCCCGTCGTGGCGTACGCCGTCCAGGTCCAGGCGATGGCGAGGAAATGAAATGTAATGATCATCGCGATGGCGCGGGCGATTTTCGATTTGGTTAGTTTTTGTTTCCAGCGGAAATGTTTACGAAGCCACGCTGTCCATTGTTGATGAATGGAGAGCGCGACGCCGTGGAAAACGCCCCAGAGCGCCCAGCCGAACGTTGGGCCGTGCCACAGGCCGCAGAGGACCATCGAGCCCACGGACGCGGCGTGGGGTCGCCAGCGGCTCGACGATTTGCCGCACATCGGTAAAAATACATAATCGCGGATCCACGATGATAATGAAATGTGCCACGTGCGCCAGAATTCGGAAATGTTAGGTCGCAGATACGGATTGTCAAAATTCTCCGCGAGCCGGATGCCGCAGAACCGCGCGGCCCCGATCGCGAGATCGCTGTATCCGGAAAAATCGAAATAAAAGTAAAGTCCGAAGGAATATAACGATGTCCACGCTTCCAGATGCGTCGGGCGGACGCCGTGTTCGAATTCGACGAGCGGCTGCGCCCATGTAAAGAAAATCTGCGAGAGCACGACTTTCTTTAATAAACCGATGTAAATTCTCCACGCGCCGTCGATCAGATCGCCCGCGCACGGTTTGCCGAGCGTGTCGAGACTCTCGGTGAAATGTTGCGATCGCTCGATCGGTCCCGCGAGCAGCGTCGGAAAAAAACCGTTCCACGCGAGTGTTTCGAGGATGTTAAAATGTACTTTTCCTTCGCGTTTCGCGTCGAACATGAATTGCAGCGCGCGAAGTGTAAAATACGACGCACCCGCGAAATACGCGGGGGATTTTGCAAAATTCGCGGCGAAGCCGGCGCCGGGCGCGCCATGGCCGCCGCCGTCGGGAAAAATTCCGAGTTTCGGAACGAATAATAAGGATCCGATCAGTATGCTAAAAATACCGACGGCAGCTTTGGCGGTCCCGCCTTTCGCGTTTGCGGCGACGCGCGCGCCCGCATACGCGAGCAGCGTGACCGCGCCGAACACGGCGGGCGCGAGGGGATGCAGGAGCGCGAGAAATGCAAGATTCGCGATCACTAACAATCCGAGCCGGATCGTCCGCGGCGCGGGAATACACAAAAGCAGGACGGACGCCGCCAGAAAACCAGCGGCTTTGAGACTCAGTACGTCCATGTCGCCGCGCGGTTTATTTGTTCGTTTTCAGGCGATCGACGTACTTGCCAATTTTGTCAACGCTGTCAAAATTGGGAAGTTTGATATCTTTATCGGGAATCTTGACGCCGTAGGATTTTTCGATCGAAGCGACGAGTTCCGCGAGGCCGAACGAGTCGAGAATGCCCTCGTCGATCAGCGACGCGGAATCGGCCGGGAGCAGCGAGCGGTCGCCGCCGATTTTTTGTAAAAAATACTGCCGGATGGGTTCGAGATCGGCCATGTCGATGATTCGTTATAATTAAATTTAAAATTTCAAACGGCCGGCTGATTTTCGAGTTCATGCAGCCGCGCGAGGTTGGGTTTGCGCGCGATTTTGCCGCTCGAAGTCTTAATAAGCCAGCGCTGCGGCGCGAGGTAAACGCGGTCCACGTGCGCGTCGAGGCGCGACTGGACTTCGCGCCGGATGAAACGCATCACGTCGCGTTTCGTCTCCGCGTCGTCGCCGCGCGTTTCGCAAATGATAATGAGTTTCTGCGTGCCGAGTTTTTCGTCGACGATGCCGAGCGCCGCGACGCGTCCGGCGACGACGGCGGGGTGCGTCGCGATCAACTCCTCGACGTCCTGCGGATATATATTATTTCCGCCGAGAATAATCAAATCCTTTTTGCGTCCCGTGACATATAATAAATCGCCGACGCGGTAGCCCATGTCGCCGGTGATGTACCAATCGCCGTTGAACGCTGTTTTTGTAGCATCCTGATTCCCGTGATAACCATGCATGCGGGCGTCGGATTTGAATACAACTTCTCCGATCGTACGTTCGGGAACGTCGCGGAACTGATCGTCGACGAGGCGGAATTCCGTGCCCGGCAGCGCGCGGCCCGTGCTGAGCATGCGCTGGACATTTGTAGAATCGGCCGCGACGGGAACCGCGCGGAGCTCCTCCTGAAAAATCTTGCGATCAATACAATCGACCACGATCGGTTCGTTGCCCGTGCCGCCGATCGCGAGCACCGTGTTTACCACTTCGGCCATGCCGTATACAATTGCGAGGGATTCGCGGCGGAGGCCGACATTCTTAAATTTATCGAAAAACATTTCGTGGCTTTCGTAAAAACACGGCTCGGCGCCGTTCGACACGACCGTCAGCGAGGAGAGATCGACGCCCGCGAGTTCCTCGTCCTTTACGCGCTGCGCCATATAGTTAAATGCAAAATTCGGCAGCCAGTAACAGGTGGCGCGGTCTTTTGTAATTTCATGCAATATCGACGCGGGTTTGCCCATCCAATGGTGCGGAGCCATCAGCGTGTACTCGCAGCCGAGCATCACGCTCTCGAGCGCGACGAGGAACAATCCCCAGTCGTGATATAACGGAAGCCATGTTACAAAACGCGTGTTCGCGTCGAAATGAAAGTAATTAGCGACGGCGCGCGTTTCGTTCATGACGGCGCGATGCGAAAGCGCGGCGCCTTTTTGCAATCCCGTCGAACCGGAGGAATATTGTATACAACAAACGTCTTCGGGAACGAGCGGAGCCGGATCGCCGGCAAGTTCATTGTCACCTAAATCACTGTCGATCAAGTCGTCGGGCGTCAGCAGCGCGGCTCCCGGCGGCAGTTTGCCCGCGAGCGCGTCGCGCAGATTCGCGAACATGACAATTGCGCGCGGCCGCGATCGCTCCAACAATAACGACAAATCCGATATATACCGTTGAAGATTGAGTCGCGACGTCGGATATTGTAAGAATGCCGGAATCGCGCCGAGCCACTGCGCGCCGTGGAACGAAGGCATCAAATCCTCGGAGTGCTCGAGGAGAATCGCGACGACGTCGCCTTTCTTCACGCCGGCTTTTTGATACATCGACGCGTACTGTCGCGAGCGCCGCTCCAATTGGGCAAATGTTAGCGTTACCTCCGCGCGGTCTTGAAAAACGTAGCGCGCGTTGCGCCGGTCTCCCTGCTTCGCAGCGCGCTCGCGCAGCCAGCCCACGAGCGTGTCGGGTTTTTTATCGATGTTCGCCACGGTGATTATAAATTATAAATATAATCTGAATTGTGAATTTAAGATTGTACGGGGCGCGCCGCCGCCGCTTTGTACCTTATCGGACGGCGGCCGATGCGCGGTCGAGCCCCGCCGTTCACGCCGACTCGCGTTCGACCCGCCCGCCGCCGGGACGGATTTCGGGCTCTCCCGCCGGTTCCGCGCGCTCGCTCTCGAGGGCCGGTTTTGGCAGCGCCTCGGGCGTGATTTCCGCAATCTTGCGCACTTGATCGCCGGTGATTCGATAACGCTTTCCCGCGCCGCGCGACGGAAGCTCATATTGCGCGTCGAGAAGCAGACCTTCGAGAATCGCGCGCAGCGCACGGACGCCCGTCTCGCGTTTCATTGCAATATCCGCAATGGCTTCGAGCGCGTCGGTTTCGAATGCGAGTTCCGCATCCTCCAATTGAAAATATCGTTGAAACTGGCGGATGATGGCGTTCTTCGGTTCTGTTAATATACGAATATAGTCCTCGCGCGCGAGTGGATTCAGCGTCGCGATCACCGGGAGACGGCCGACGAACTCGGGTATCATTCCGAATTCTATCAAATCCTTCGGGTCGAGCTGCCCGAGCAAAACTCTAAGATTCGCCGGATCGTTGGGATCGGCGATCCCCGACGCGCCGTCTTTGGAGCCCGTGCCGAAGCCGATCAGCGTGCGGCCGGTGCGGCGAGCAATATACTGTTCCACGCCGACGAAGGTTCCGCCGCATATAAACAAAATATGCTCGGTGTTGATTTGTATATATTGCTGTTCGGGGTGCTTGCGCCCGCCCTGCGGCGGCACGTTCGCGACCGTTCCCTCGAGAATCTTGAGCAGCGCCTGCTGCACGCCCTCGCCGGAGACGTCGCGCGTAATGGATACATTGCTCGTCGTGCGATGAATCTTATCGATTTCGTCGATATAAACGATTCCGCACTCGGCGCGGCGGACGTCGAAATCCGCGTTTTGCAGCAATTTTAATAGTATATTCTCGACGTCTTCGCCAACGTATCCGGCCTCCGTGAGCGTGGTCGCGTCGGCGATCGCGAACGGAACGTCGAGGATTTTCGCGAGCGTGCGCGCGAGCAGCGTCTTGCCGGATCCCGTGGGGCCGACGAGCAGAATATTACTCTTCTCGAGATCGACGCCCTTGTTTTCGCCGCGCGTGAGCAGTCTTTTGTAATGATTGTAAACGGCGACGGATAGCACTTTCTTGGCGCGATCCTGCGATACTACATATTCGTCGAGTTTATTTTTAATTTCGACGGGCGGCGGCAGGCGCTTCAGCGCCGCGCGCGGCGTCGGCCGTTCCTTTTTGTCGACGCCTTTTCGGTCGGCGCGCGGCTGCGGCCGCGTGAGCATGTCGATCGTTCCCGTCTCGCCGGGCGCGGGCGCTTTTGCATCGTCGCCGACCCTGCCCGCGGGCGCGCCGCCTGGTGTGGTCGCCCCGGCCGGCGGCGTCGGCTGTTGTGTCAGGATCGTGTTACAAATCTCGACGCATTCATTACAAATATAAACGCCGCCCGGACCTTGAATCAGGTTCTGAACGTGAAGGCGGCTTTTCTCACAAAACGAACATCGCTCCACGCTGCCTTTCGAACCGCGGCTCGGTGTTTTCGTCATGGCCTTATCTTAGCGAATGCGGGAGTGAAATGGAGCAGTTTGGAAAAAAAACGCGCCGGAAGCGAACGTCCGGCGCGTGATTGCGAAATCTTCCGCCCGTTAGTTCGTTTTACCCGCTGTTTCCGGAACTACAATTCCGCGGGGAACGGCTTCGATGACCTCGTCGACGAGGCCGTAGAGCTTGGCTTCCTCGGCGGAAAGAAATTTGTCGCGATCCGTGTCGGTTTCGACCTGCGCGATCGATTTGCCGCTGTGCAGCGCGAGAATTCCATTGAGCGTTTTCTTTAATTTTAATATTTCCTCGGCCTGAATCGCGATATCGGACGCGGTGCCCTGCATGCCGCCCCACGGCTGGTGGATCATCACGCGCGAATGTTTGAGCGCGTGCCGCTTGCCCTTCGTGCCGGCCGTCAATAACACGGCGCCCATGGAGGCACACTGGCCGATGCACCACGTGCGAATGTCGCATTGTACAAATTGCATCGTGTCATAAATCGCGAGGCCGGCCGTTACGGATCCGCCGGGCGAATTGATATATATATCGATGTCCTGATTGCGGTTGTCTTTTTGTAAAAATAACAATTGCGCAATCACCGCGTTCGCTACGGCGTCGTCGATCGGCGTGCCGAGGAAAATGATGCGATCCTCGAGCAGTCTCGAATAAATATCATATTGCCGCTCGCCGCGGCCCGTCTTTTCAATAACGAACGGAATGATGTAATCGTTAAAACGCGTCACGGCAAATCCGCGGGGGTCGTCCCGCGGCTCCTTTCGTTGGTTGGTGGATATTGCGCAGAATGGGGGGATGGGCGCCTCGAAGAAAGGGCGCCGCTCGAAGCAAAACTCCTAATCGGCGGAACGGGGTCTTCAACCGAAAAACAATCTTTCGGATTGCGAGACCGCGAACATGTTAACCGGGCGCCGGCGCCGCGATTTCCTTTTCGGTGCGCTTTGCGTTTTCGAATAGAAATCCGCGTACTTTCGATTCAAGCAGATCGATGCGAAGGGCGCCGATGAGGTTGTTTTGTTGATAATATTGAATCACTTCGTCCCGCGTCGATTGATTGCGCTCGGCGATCGAGCGGAATTCGTTCTCGAAGTCGTCCTCAGTCACGAAGATCTTTTCCTGTCGCGCGAGAGCGTCGATCAGGAATAGCCGGCGCAGGCCTTTGTCCATTTCAGGGCGAAGGCGGGCGCGCTCCTGTTTGCGAAGGTCTTCCGCGTTCTCCGGAAGCTGGCCGGTCTGCGACAGTTGCGCGAAGTGCTGCGCGAGGCGCTGCTCGACCTGGCCGTCGATGACGCGCTCGGGGATTTCGATCGGGTTATCTCCGGCGACGTGCTCCATCAATTTTTCCTCGGCGGCGCGCCGCGCCTGCACGAGTCGAGCTTCGTCCATGCGGCCGCGGACGTCTTTTTTGAATGTATCAAAATCGGCGATGTCGAGTTCCTTAAGAATCTCCTCGTCGGTCGGCGGAATTAATTTAAACAAATCGCCAATGGTAAGTTTGGCCGCGCCTTTTTTATTTTGCACGTCGGCGACTTCGAAATCGGCCGGATATGTCAATTCCATTTCGAACGATTCGCCGTGCTTCTTACCTTTGAGTTTTTCTTGAAATTCGTTCACGTCGGCGCCGGCGAGGCCCATGCCGAGCATCACGCGGACGTTGTCGCGCTCGAGCACGGACGTGTCGCCCATTCGAAATGCAATTTTAGCAACCGCGAACGCGTTCTCGTCGAGCGCGATCGAATTATCTTGTTCCGGCCGGCGGCGCATCTTACGAATCTCCTCGATCTGTTTCGCGACCTCGTCGTCGGTCGTGACCGGTTTCTCAACTGTAACTTCGAGCGCTTTATAATTCTTCACATGCACTTCGGGTTTTGCATCGAATTCGAAGTCGACGGACATTCCCGTTTTCTCGTCGAGCGGCACCGTCGCGAAGTCGAGCTGCGGCGACGAGAGGGGAGTAATGTTATGATCCTTCAGCGCCTGCTGATAACCTTCGTTGACGAGGTGTTCTTTAACTTCCGCGCGGATCGCGTCGCCGTAACGTTTTTCTATAAACGAACGCGGAATGTGTCCCGGACGAAAACCCGGAATCTTTAAATTTAACGAAGCCTGCTGGAAGCCATCTTGTATGGCGCCGCGAACGCGATCCGCGGGAATCGAAAGGCGGACGCGCTTGCGGCAGGAATCGATGGTCTCGACGTTGATCTGCATGGAAGAACCGGAAGAGGGCAAAGCGCGATTCGCTATAGAAAGACGAGTCTCGCGAATCGCCCGGAGAAGGGGAGCCCAGAATTCTCGAAAATTGAAGGCTTTCGGTCAAGCCGGAGGGATCGGCCGCCACGGCAAATCCCTTTCGAACGGGCGCGTCGGCCTCTACAGTTCGGACGGCAACGCCATTGAAAACACGCATCCTCACCGTTCCGCCCGATCGCATGCCGCTCTACGCGAAGTGGATTTCGGAAATTGCGGGCGAAATTTATACAGAGCACACGCCCGACGCATCTTGGGAACCCAAGATCCGCGAAGAGTTGATGCGCTCCGCGGCCGAGCCGACCGCATTGCTGCTCGTCGCCGAGTGCGTGGATCCGGATTCGCCAGGCGGCGCGACGGCTCCGACAGGCTACCGCGAGGGCGCCGTATTATTAACAATTCCATCGCGCGATCCATTATTGGGAACCGAGGAATCATCGCTTCGCGTTCTTTTTACAATTCCTTCGATGCGCAACCGCGGACTCGCATCGACAATATTACAAAAAGCCGAGTCGATCCTGAAAGCGCGAGGCGTAAAATCGCTTCGCGTCGACGCGTTTTATGGTGATGACGCGATTGTCGGATTGTTCGAACGGCGGGAGTATGAAAGAGGAAGAATGTCCTTGCGCCAGGGATTGAATGATTAGTAACTAATTGGATTATTATTGTTTGGATCATAATAAATTAGGCAGTAGCGGACGGCGGGCTCCGCGGCGCGCTCGCCTTGGCTCGCAAGTCAGCATGATTATCGACCAGGAGTGATATCAACTAGGACAAAGCGGACGGCGGGCTCCGCGGCGCGGCGCAGCGGCGATGCTCCGGCCACGCCCTGTCGCGACCCACACGAAAGCGAGAACCACACGCTCGACGCGACGGGGCGTCGCCTTCGCCGCCGCTGTCTCGCGCCACGGACCCGCCGCCCGCCAGTACTAACGATAACAGGTCACTAATAAAAGCGCGGCTGCTCGGCCGTCGCGGCGCGCGCGTGCCCGCGCAAGCGCGGCCACACCGCGCTGCGCGCGACCGCCTCGCCGTCAGTGATCCCGGCCGCCTGCCACAAGCACCCAGTTTTCAGTAATATTTATAATCCCCCCGCTGTGCGCTCGATGGGTTGGGTCGCGGCGAGTTGCGCAGGCAATTGTAAGAATGTCGGCCGCGTCGCGGCCGACATTCTTTCTATT
>JACQFD010000036.1 GCA_016200225.1 Planctomycetota bacterium | reverse complement strand
TCTAGCGCCACGGACCCGCCGCCCGCCAGTACTAACGATAGCACTACACAAAAAAAGCGCGGCTGCTCGGCCGTCGCGGCGCGCGCGTGCCCGCGCAAGCGCGGCCACACCGCGCGTCACACGACCGCCTCGCCGTCATCGATCCTGGCCACATGCCATGAGCAGTTTTGTAACGAAGACTTACTGAAATAGACAAAAAGAGGGGCTGGTCCACTTTCGTACTCCGACTTTCACGCGAAGACAAACAAAACCTATAATAATATTCTCGGTTTTCTCCGCGTTCTCTCTGGCCTCCGCGTCTCCGCGTGAAATTCCGAAAAGGGGCGTCGAGCGTTTGCCACGCGCTGAGCGGAGAAAAAGGGGGCGGTCTCAGATATTTGGCGATAAATTAAGTCCGCGTGAAGACTAAGAAACTCGCGGGTTGCGTTTTGGTTAGCGCCTGGGCTTTGGCGCTGGGCGGACTTGTTGCGTATGTGCTTGCGAAGGTAACGGGCGATGTCGTGCCGGGGTTTGCGCTCGTGGAAAATTTGATGCATTTGTGGATGATTCCATGATTGTTGGTTTTAGTCGGCGGCGCGATTTTTCGGCGGCGGTTTCTTGCGTTGAGCGGAGTCGCGCTCATCGGAGCGGGCTCAATGGAATTGTATTTTAAGGATGGTGCAGGTCTTGCGCTTGTGAGTATTCCAGGTTCGCGGACATTAAGAATACTCGAATGGAATGCGGGGACGGGATGCGCGAGCGCGGGGGACATGATTAAATTAGTGTCGAATGTCGACGCCGGCATCGTCGGAATTGTGGAAGTGGGCGGCGATTTCGAGGCTACGATAATTAAAGATGCCGATGCGTGCGCGAAATACCCGAATCGTTATTTTTATGGTGAAGGGCTGCTTCGGAAAGCGATATTATCCAAATATCCGATTCTTGAAGCGCGTCCGGCGCGCTTGGAGGACTCGCGCTTCTGGGTCGAGTCGACGATTCGGATGGATAATGTAAATATTCACTTATATCTAGTTCACGCGAGTCCGTGGATCGCAATCTTCGGCCGTTACGCGGCGGATGGCCGATCGGTCGTTGAAATCGCGCGTCGAGCGCGCGAACAAACGCATGCAATCGTGCTCGGCGATTTCAACTCAACCGAACGCAGTTCCGTCTGGAGTCGAATGCGATCCGCCGGGTTTGTAAATTATCGCACGCGTCTCGCGCCGATGCGAGATTTGGAGTTGGCGGAGAGCGGCGGTTTGTCAACGTTTCCGATCTTCGGCCGTTACCACGGCATTCCCCTGCCTCCAATGGTAAGAATCGACTCGATCTGGACGCGCGGCTTCGGCGTTGCGCGATACGCGGTCGCGCCCGACGGCGGATCCGATCACCTGCCCGTTTTCGCGGAATTGAGCATTCCTTGACTGTTTATGATAACTAAATGATCACGAACGATTGTTAAGTATCGAGATAACTGAGAACAATCTCATTTTATCAACTCCAGAAACTCCGCCAGTGATTTGATACTTTCAAAGTCTTCGTCTTTCGCGGCCGCGGCCTTTCTCTCGGCGTCCAGTTCGATCGACTGCTTCAATGCGGCGATCGCGTCCGCAGGTTTTGAGGCGAGGGCGAAGCAGCAGGCGCAATTGTAAAGACAGTTGGCCTGTTCCTTGGGCATCTTGATTTCGGCGGCGAGTTTTGCGGCGGTCATCAGTTCGCGCGCGCCATCGTTATATTTCTTTTGCATATAAAGCGCCGTGCCGAGGCCGTCGCGCGAGGCCCACAAAACCTCGATTGTCGGCAACGGATCGCTGGTTTCGTCGAGAGCGATCGCGCGGGCGTAGGCTTTTTCGGCGCGCGCCGAATTCTTAGCTCTCGCGGCGAGTTCGCCCTCGAAGTACGCGGCGAAACTGTAACTTGCAAGTTCCTTTTCGTGTTCGGAGGCGAATTTGAGTCCGGCCTCGGATTCTTTATTAAGTTCGTGGCGCGCAATTGTAGCAACCGCCGGGCGGAGTTCGTCGAGGTCGCGCGGGATGCGCAGGCCGAAACGGCGGCTGAGGCGTTCGAGCGCCCACAGGCGCTCCTCAGAACCGAGCGGAAAGGATATGATAATCATGACGCCGCCCGAGCGCACGATCTTCTCGGGGTGTTCGCGCGTCGATTTGATAGGATCGCCGAATAGTAACGATGGCACGAACGCCAGGACCGCGAACGGAATCTCCGAGCCCCAGTCGAAATAAAGAATCGATCCCTTATTGTCTTTTCCTATAATCGATTGAAAATCCTGCCGATTCGTCTTCGGTATGAGGTCTTTATAAGTATCGCCCTCGATCAGCGTCGCCGGCTGAACGGAAACGGTCGCGAGTTTTTTGTCAAGTTTCCAACCCTTCGGCAACTCCTCGGTTTTTATATGTAATGATTCGAACGTCGGCGCGATGCGCGCGGACGCGGTCGTTCCCACGGGCGCCTTCGCCGGTTTGGACTGCGCCGGATTGGACTGCGCCGGCTTGGATTGGGCCGGCTTGGATTGGGCGGGTCTTGACTGTGCGGGCTGGGATCGGGCCGCGCTGGACAAAATGCAGCGGACAAAGAGCGAAATCGAAAGAAGTATGAGTATTCGCACTTGGTTTCCTGAAAAGAGGAGCAAGGGCAACAGTATGGAGGCGGACAACGAATGCAAGCATGTACCGATGATTCATCCGACTTGAAGCAGTTTCATGATGGGCGCGGCGTCCGGGCGGCGATGGAGGAGATGCCATGCGAAAACTCGTCGACTCCGCCGTGTTCCTATTCCCAGCATTTCTTTCCGCGGGCGCCTTCGCGCAAACGTATACGTCGCCGGAAGTGTATAATACCGGACCTAACAATTCCGCCGCCGACGCCGCGACGGGGGACTTTAATAATGATGGCATCGCGGATTTGTTAACGGCGCACGACGGTCCCGCGGCGCGGCTCGAATTGAGGCTTGGAAAGGGGACGGGACTGTTTTTGCCTCCGACGTTCGCGGTTCCTGGCGTCGCGATGGCGCCCGCGTTTATAACTGTTGGCGATTTTGATAATGATGGAAAACTGGACGCGGTTGCGACGGGCGGAACCGCGCTCTGCCTCTTCCGCGGCAACGGCGCGGGATCATTATTAAATACGTTCAGCGTGAACCATCCGGCCGGCGCTTCCGGCGGCGTTGCCGCCGCCGATTTCGATCATAATGGAAATCTCGACTGCGCCGAAGTGTTGCTTGGCCCGGGCACCGCCATTTGGATTGGGACGGGCGCGGGGACTTTTGCAGGAGGACCGGTTTTCGCGTCGGCGGTCGCGGTCGAACGACTGCGCGTCGACGACATGGATCTGGACGGCGAAGCCGATCTTATCAGTTCCGCGGCATTTGCCGTCGCCGTGCGCAAGGGCGGCCCGGTGTTCACATTCAGTCCGGAGCAGATCTTTGCATTGCCAAACGCCTCCGTAGACCACTTCGTCGCCGACACGACGGGCGACGGCGCGCCGGAAGTGTTAGTATGTTACGGAACGGCATTCAATCAATTCAGCATCATTACAAATGACGGATTTGGAAATATGATCGCGCTCGCGAACACTCCGACACACGATGAAGCGACGCGGATATCGGCGGCCGACGCCGACGGCGACGGGCTGAGGGACGTTTTTGTAACATGCCGCCACCAGAGCGCGATGGTGCCGGACGCGACGCTCGATATTTATCAAAACGACGGCGCGGGCGGTTTCGCGTTGAATACAATTCTCATGGGAAACGAACGGCCGCGCGCGCTTGTCCTCGCCGACTGGAACGGCGACCGGCGGATCGACGCGGCCGTGGGCGGAGAAACGCCGGCGATGGCGGGAGTATTATCCATTCTTTTCGGTCAGGGGCTCGACAAAGTTGATATTATTACGTTTGCGTCGGGCGGCGCGATTCCGTGGGCGGTCGCCACCGCGGATCTTAATGAAGACGGCCACCCCGATCTCGTGGTCGCGAATGATTTTTCGAATAATGTATCCATTATCTTTGGCGACGGAGCCGGCGGTTTTGGCGCGCCGTTATTCATAGCAACGGGAGCGGAACCCATGGCGCTCGAGATCGCCGACCTGAACGGCGATCGGAATCTCGATATCATTACCGCCGACTGGACCGGTATGACGTTGACCCGCATCGACGCCACGGGACCGGGGACATTCGGCGCGCCCGTCGCGATTTCATTACCACACAAACCGATTTCCATCGCAGTCGCCGACGTCGACATGGACGGCGATCCGGATTTGATCATTGGTTATCGAGACGCGACATTCCTGGCCGCGCCCGCCGGCACCGGCTACGGCGTTATGATCAATTCGGGCGGAGGTGTATTCCTAGCGCCGACCTATGTGCCTTATGCTAATGAAATCTATGCGATCGCCGTGCAGGATTTCAATGGCGACGGTCTGCCCGATCTGGCGGTCGCTAACATTTCCTTCGCGCTCCTGAATGGTTATATGGATATTCTTATCAATATCGGCGGCGGAACATTTGCCATCGCCTCGAGCACCGTTTCGACCGGTCTCGTGCCCGTTGCGATCGCGACCGGCGATGCGAACCGTGATGGCGTCATGGATGTTGTCATGTCTAATTTCGACGTGAACAATTTAGCATTGTTCATGGGGGCCGGCGGAGGAGCCTTTGGCGCGGCAACCTCCTATGCGACGGGCACAAATCCGTGGGGCGTGATTCTTACAGATATCAACAGCGACGGCGTCGGCGAACTGATCAATACTAACTTTGGCGACAGCACCCTCACGCGGCGACATTTTGGCGCGGCGGTGGCGGTGACGACCGCGACGGGCACCACGCCCGTCGGGCTCGCGTGCGCGGATTTCAAATCCCGCGGAAAAGTAGACTTCGTCACGGCGAACGCGACCGATTTCAATTGCACCGTATTGCTCGACGCAGGCTCGCAACCCTTTGGAGTTAACCACTACGGAACCGGCACAGGCGGCGCCGCGGGTCGTCTCGCGATGGGCTCTCCGCGTTCGCCTAGAATTAATGATCTGGATTATAATTTAACATGCACGGGCGCGCCGGCGAGTTCGCTCGGCCTCGGCTACGGCGGCGACGCGATTGACTTTGCCGGCAGTGACGCGTTTGGAGTCGGCGCATTGATACATGTGGATCTCGCGAGTTCGACGACATTCGTGTTATTTGATATTTATAGCGATGCACAGGGAAACGCCTATGCCGCGACGCCGATTCCCAACGACCCCGGATTGGTCGGAATGACGTTTTATATACAGTCTTTGTGGGTCGAACGCGCGGCCGACGGGCGCGCGACGACGAATGCGGCGTACGACATTGTTACATCCAGAGGATTGAAAGTGGATATAACGAATTGATATAAATAATTATTGGCGGCGATATTACTGATCTCGCCGTGTCGCGACCCGCACGCCAGCGCGTGGCACACGCCCGGCGCGGCCTTTCAGAGTTTCACGCGGAGACGCGGAGCCAGAATGAGACGCGGAGCCAGAACCAGAGTTCCGCGCGGCGACGCGGAGTCAGAACGAGACCTGCACGCGGAGACGCGGAGAAAACCAAAAAATACAATTGTAAGTTCTGGTCTTCTCCGCGTCTCCGCGTGCAGGTCTTCTCTCCGCGTCTCCGCGTGAAATTCTGAGTAAGAAAGTGGACCAGTCCCCATTTTCCTTCTTTCGAACGACCTGCCCGTAGTCGCCGAATTGATTTTTCCATAACGCGTCGGCGCGTGGCGTCGTACCGACTTCCAAATCGAAGTCTATTATAAGGAACCAAACGATCCAAGCCATGACCACACGCCGCCACTTTATACAATATGGAATCGCCGCTGGAGCGGCGTCGCTCTCGCCGTGGAATCTTATCAAACTGGACGACGAAAAACCAAAGCCGGCTTCGAAGCCGCTCAAGATTCTTTTTCTCGGCGGCACCGGATTTCTTGGGCCGCATCAGGTCGAATGCGCGATCAAACGCGGGCATACTGTAACATTGTATAATCGCGGCAAGTCGCACCCGGGTTTGTTTCCAACTGCCGAACGCCTCATTGGAGATCGCTCGACGAATGATTATGAATCGATTAAGAAAGCAATTGCTTCCGGCCGCAAATGGGACGTCGTTATTGATAACTCCGCGTACCTTCCACGCCAAGTGGCGCAGGCGATGGCCGCGGTCGCGGGCGCGGTCAATCATTATATATTCATTTCGACGATTTCCGTGTTCGGCGAGGGATTGAAACCCGGCTCCGACGAGTCCGGTCCGCTCGCGAAAACGCCGGATCCGACGACCGAAAAAGTCACTGGCGAAACCTACGGCGCGCTCAAGGCGCTCTGCGAGGAAGCGGCCGAAAAAGGCATGCCCGGAAAAGTAGCAAACATCCGCCCGACGCTCATCGTCGGCCCGGGCGACGATACGGATCGATTTAACTATTGGCCCGTGCGCATCGACCGCGGCGGGCCGGTGCTCGCGCCCGGCGACGGTCTCGATCCGGTGCAGATTATTGATGTTCGCGATCTCGCGGAATGGTGCATTCACGTCGCGGAAAATAACATTTGTGGCGTGTTCAACGCGGCGGGCCCCGAAAAAACATTAACAATGAAGGCGATGCTCGACGGCGTTTGCGAGGGTCTCGGAAAGAAAACGGAATTTGTATGGGCCGATCATGAATTTTTAACAAAAAACAAAGTCTCGGCCTGGCAGGACATGCCGGTCTGGATTCCGCGGCAGACGCCCGACGCGGCGCAGAGTCAGGTGAGCAATGCGCGCGCGGTGAAAGCGGGATTGAAATTCAGATCCGTGCCGGTGACCGCGCGCGAAACGCTCGCGTGGTGCAAGACGCGGACCCCCGATTCGCGTCCGGCGCGCGGACCGAAACCGGGACTCACGCCCGAGCGCGAGGCGGAAATATTAAAATTGCTCGCGCCGAAGAAAGATTAATTCACAAAAAGAAAGTTAATATTATCGTTTCCACGAACCCGCCCCGCGCGCACTCCCGACCTTGCTGGAAGTGGTTTCATAAGTATCTCGAAATGCGAGCGCGTGCAATCGTCGACCTGCGCGAGGCGCCTCGCCGCAGGCGACCCCGTAGGGTCGCCGAGGACGAGGCAACGACGCGATGGGCGACGAGGGCCGCGCGCAGCTCGAGAGACTTATGAAACCACTTCTAAGATTTCTCCGCCGGGTCGTCGACGTGCGCGAAGGCGAGGTGCGGGCGCTCCTGTGGGCGGCGGGTTATTTTTTCTTTTTGTTGGGAAGCTGGTATGTCCTGCGTCCGATCCGCGAGGAGATGGGCGTCGCGCAGGATATCGATAAGATCGCTTATTTATATTTGGGTTCGCTCGGCGTCACGTTTGCGGCGACGCCGATTTTTGGAATGCTCGTGCGGAAGTTCACGCGCGAGCGGTTCATTCCGATCGTTTATCACGTGCTGACGATAAACATTCTTCTGCTCGCGGCGGCGCTCTGGGGCGCGCCGGCCGATTGGAGAATCGGACTCTATCGCGTCATTTACATCTGGACGAGTACATTTAACTTATTCGCCGTGTCGGTTTTCTGGGGATACATGGCCGACGTCATGGACGACGCGCGCGGCAAACGCCTGTTCGGTTTCATCGCGGCCGGGGGAACGCTCGGCGGTATCGCCGGATCGTTTATAACAAAAGAGGTCGTGCAACAATTCGGCATTCCGGCATTGATGATTTTCGCGGCCGTGGCGCTCGAAGCGGGCGTTTTTTGTTTTTATCGATTCTCGTCGGCCGCGCGCGGGTTTATCGCCGACCGCGAGGCCCGTCCGCCCTCGGCGCCGGTTGCGGCGGGGGCGGTCGCCGGCATCGGCAAAGTCGCCCGCTCGCCGTATCTGCTCGTGCTTTGCGTTTATATGTTAATATTCACGGCGGGCTCGACGTTCGTTTATTTCGAACAAAGCGAAATTGTAGCAAAGACCGCGTCGCGGCCGGAGGAGCGGACGCGGCTGTTCGCGACCATCGATTTATATGTAAATATCGCGAGTTTCGCGCTGCAATCGCTGGCGACGGGATTTCTCATTCGCAAGTTCGGCATGTCCGCGACGATGGCGCTTCTGCCGGCGTTGACGTGCTGCGGTTTTCTTGGCGTCGGCCTCGCGCCGTCGCTCGGGATGATCTTCTGGTTTCAAGTGGCGCGCCGCGGCTCCGATTATGCAATTGCAAAACCGTGCAGGGATTTGTTATTTACAGTTCTTTCGCGCGAAGAAAAATACAGCTCGAAGAGTTTTATCGATACATTCGTTTACCGCGGCGGCGACGCGATCGCCGCGTGGGGACGCAATTGGATGAAAGGAAGCGTCGCGCATCCCGCCGCGTTCATCGCCTACTTCGCCACAGGGCTATCCGTAATATGGCTTTTTATTGCATTATGGCTGGGCCGCGAGCAGGAGCGGCGCGCCCGCGCGCTGGCGGTTTCTTAACATTGGAACCGCCTCGGGCAGCGCGTATTGTTCGCCGTCCGCCGCGATAACAAATCGGCCGCCGCGCGCCTCGCCGCGCGCCTCAAACGTGCGCAGCACGCGCAGAATTCTAAACCACGGAATCGCGACGCGCTCGTTTTGGTAAACTTGACGAAACAGGATGCCGTGTCGTTTTAACAAAATGCGCGCGACCGACTCCTCCGCCGCGGGCGTCGCGGGTTCGCCGCGCCTTACTAATAAAGATAACCGTCCGATCGATTGGTAATCTTGTTTTCGGCGCGACGGTGGAACGAAAAACCATCGCAGCGCCGCGAACGAATCCGTCGTTAACATTCCGTGACCGATCAATTCGGCCACGGCGGCCTCGAACGGCGTCGCGAGAAGTCCCGCGGCCGCGGCAAGATCGCCGGCGAAGAGCGCGCCTTTCGATTGTAATATTTCCAAAACGGCGCGCGCGCCGGAGGATAACGAATCGACCGGCGCCGGTTTCGCGATCGAAAGCCACAATTCGAGGTGTTCGCGGGGAAATATCGAAATCGGCGTCACGCGGGGCGCGGCGGCGCCCGCGCCCCACAACCGCGCCCACGCGGCCTGTCCCGAAAGCATCCATTCGTCGAGCCAGCGGCGTTCGTATTTTAATAATCGTAAAGGTAATATCTCGCGTTCCCAGCGCGCGGCGGGCGCCTCCGTGCCCGAGAACTGCCGCAGGATTTCGAGCGCGCCGCGCGGCCCCTCGAGTCGCGCTCCGTCCTCTTCGCGCCGCCATTCTTTAAGAAAAGATTCGTATACTTCCATGGCGACGGGCGCGACGTCGCGACGGAGTTTTTCGAGCGTATAATAATGAACGCGGGCAAGCAGCCCGCGCTCGCAGACGGCGGGCATGCCGTCGATCTGAAATCTTAATAAAAATCCCTCCTGCTCGAGCTCGGCGAGCGCGCTCTCGCAGCCGGCGAGCCGCGGATCGTCGAGTAGGATCGGGCCGAGCGCGCAGAGGCGTCCTCGTAACAATTCCTTCGGGTCGCGGCCGGGAATTCCGAACGCATAGATCCGTCCGCCGTCGGCGACGGCGCGGCCGGAGATTAATAATTCGTTCGTATAAGGATCGAATGCGCCGGCCTCCGCGGGCGTCATGTAGCCCATCCACGAAAGTGCTTCTAACAATTCGTCGGCGTCGCGCGGGCGCGGCCACGCCTGCTCGCGCACGCGCGTGACCGCGTCGGCGTCGAGAATGCCGAGTTCGCGCGCCGTATTGTTAGCATAACCGAAACGCGCCGACGCGGCCTGCGTGCGACGTTCCTCGAGTGGCGCGTCGTCGAGAAACGCGTACGGCCCGGCGGCGAGGATGCCCTGCGCGAACACGGACGCCTCCTTCGTATCGACGGCCGCGCGCTCGATATTACCATTCCGCAGGCCGCGCAATATATTTATAAATCCGTCGGCGTCCATCGCCTCTTGTAAACAATCTTCGACGGTCTGCCGCACGAGCGGATGCTCGAGCGGAATCGGAAGATCGCCGGGCGGCAGCGTTTCGCCGCACGCGAGCACTTGCGGGAACGCTTTTACTAATAAATCATTCGCAAACATTCGCTGCAGCGCGATCGGCGTCGGTTTGCCGCCGCGCATGCGGTCGAGCATGAGCGCGCGCGACGCGTTCCAGCGCCAGCGCGTGCCGAACATCGGCGCCGGGAGAATCGCTTGTGTTAAGAGTGCGCGCGCCGTGTCGGGATGCGCGAATTGAAATAATTCCAGCGTTTCGAAACTCGTCTGCGGGCCGAGCGATAGTACAATTGCCTCCTCGTTCGCCGCCGCTTGCAACTCGAAGCCGAATCCGCGGCAGATGCGTTTGCGAATCGTATAACCGAACGCGCGATTCACGCGGCCGCCGAATGGCGAATGAATAACAATTTGCATTCCGCCGGTTTCGTCGAAAAACCGTTCCGCTACAATTCGCCGCTGGGTCGGCACCGCTCCGAGCTGTTTCGCGCCGATGCAAATATAATTCGCGAGTTCGCCCGCGGCGAGTTCTGTAAATAAACAATGTTCGACGAGCCAGCGCGCGCCGGACTCGACGCCGCGCGACGCGACCTCCTCGCGAATGTTTGCAATCTCCGCCGACAGCTCCGCGGTGCGCGCGGGCGCCTCGCCGATCCAGAACGGTATGGTCGGCGCCATGCCGCGCGCGTCGGCGACTTTAACTTTACCGGGGATGACTTGGATCACTTTCCACGACGCCGTGCCCAATTGAAAGATATCGCCGGCGCTCGCCTCGACGGCGAAATCTTCATGAACGCTGCCGACAATTGTACCTTCCGGTTGCAATTCAACTTTATATTCTCCGGTGTCGGCGATCGCGCCGCCGCTCGTGATCGCGCGCAGTTTCGCGCGCTTCGTCGCGCGCACCGTGCCCATCGCGAGATCGCGGTGGAGGAGCGCGTCGCGTCCGTTCGAATGTAACAATAACACCGAATCGTACTCTTCTTTCGTGAGCTTTCGATAACTGTATGCTCTTTGGAATTGTTGAAATAAATCATCCTCGCGGCGCGTTTCGGCCACGCATTCGGCGACGATCTGTTGCGCGAGAATGTCGAGCGGTTTTTCCGGCACGCGGATTTCGTCGAGCATGCCGTCTTTCGCGCAGCGCAGCAGCGCCGCGGCCTCCGCGAGTTCGTCGAGAGTGAGAGGAAAACACTTCGCGATCGGGACGCGGCCGACGCCGTGGCCCGCGCGTCCGGCGCGCTGGATAAATGTAGCAATCGATCGCGCCGCGCCGATTTGTATGGATAGATCGACGTCGCCGATGTCGATGCCGAGTTCGAGCGACGCGGTGGCGACGAGAATCTTTAATTCTCCGTTTTTTAACTTTTGTTCAGCCTCGAGGCGGCGCGCGCGCGAAAGACTCCCGTGATGGCACGCGACCAGGCCCGCGCCGAGTTTTTCGCCGAGACGCGCGGCGAGGCGCTCGGCGAGTTTGCGCGTATTGACAAATGCGAGCACCGTGCGGTGCTCGCCGCAAAGTTCGACGATTCTGTTATATATCTTATCCCACTGTTCATGCGAACAGACGGCCGCGAGCGGCGGCGCGGGCGTCTCGACCGAAAGTTGCATTTCGCGGCGGTGGCCGGAATCGATAATTTTACAATCGGCGCCGCCCCCGGAGAGAAAGCGCGCCATTCTTTCGATCGGGCGTTGTGTCGCGGACAGGCCGACGCGCTGGACGCGCCGTCCGGCGAGCGCGTCGAGGCGTTCGAGCGATAATAACAAATGCGCGCCGCGTTTGTCGCGGGCGAGCGCGTGCAATTCATCGATGATCGCGACGCGGACGTTTTGTAACATAGCGCGCCCCGACGCGCTCGTTAATAATATATAAAAACTTTCGGGCGTCGTGACGAGAATGTGAGGATTCACTTTCGACATTTTTGCGCGGTCGCGCGCGGCCGTGTCGCCGGTGCGGACGAGGACGCGCACGTCGGGCAGCGACGCGTCGAGCGCCGCGATCTCCGCGAGCGGTTTTGTTAGATTCTTCTGGACGTCGTTCGAGAGCGCCTTGAGCGGCGAAATATAAAGAATCCGCGTCTCGTCCGGCAGCGCGCGCCCCTCGCGGACGAGCGAGTCGATGCCCCACAAAAACGCGGCGAGCGTCTTGCCCGAACCGGTCGGCGCCGCGATGAGTGTGTGTCCGCCCGCGGCGATGCACGGCCAGCCGTCGACCTGCGGCGGCGTCGGCGCGCCGAGGTTGTTAGTAAACCACGCGGCGACGGCGGGGTGGAACTTGGAAAGCGGCATCGGACAAATTGTAAACGATCGCGGCGTTTATGTAAGATGGCGCGATGAGAATTTCGAACGCGTCGGCGTTTGCATTGGTCGCGGTGTTTTTTGTTAGTTGTTCCGTTCGCGAGGCCGCAAAGTCAGCGGCCGCGAGCGCCGCGTCGGTCGATGGCGAAATCGTCCTCGTACCGCGGCCCGCGTCCATACGACGGGACGCCGGAAAATTGCGCTGGGGCGACCTCGCGTTCGTGAGCGCGAAAGGCGAAGGCGCGGACGCGGTCGCGCGATACGCGTCGACGAGGCTCGCCGTGAGTCTCGTCTATACATCGAAAACGATCTTCCGATGCGGGAATTTGATGGGAGTCGAACTGCAGGTCGCGCCCTATGAAGGCGCGAATCCGGAAAGTTATGAATTGACGGTTACAACGAATGGCGTGCGATTGGTCGCGCCGGGCGCCGCCGGGCTTTTTTATGGTATTCAAACATTATTACAATTGGGCGCCGGCACGGCGGAATGGATTCCATGTCTGCGGATCGAGGACGCGTCGCAATATGCGTGGCGGGGCTTATTATTAGATTGTTCGCGGCATTTTATGACAAAAGAGTTCATAAAGGAAACGATCGACCGGCTCGCGTATCATAAAATAAACAAATTGCACTGGCACCTGACCGACGATCAGGGCTGGCGCATCGAAATTAAGAAATATCCGGAATTGACAAAGACGGGCGCGTGGCGCGACGAATACGGCGGGAAAAAATACGGCGGATATTACAGTCAGGACGAACTTAAGGAAATCGTCGCGTACGCGACGGAGCGCTTTATTGAAATCGTGCCCGAAATCGAAATGCCCGGCCACGCGAGCGCCGCGGTCGCGGCGTATCCGGAATTGTCATGTTTAAAGAAAAAAATCGCCGTGCCCGCGACGTGGGGGATTTTCGAAGATGTGTATTGCGCGGGCGACGAACACACCTATCAATTCATCGAAGATGTGTTAACCGAAGTGACGGCGCTGTTTCCGTCAAAATATATTCACATCGGCGGCGACGAATGTCCGAAGGCGCGTTGGAAACAGTGTGAAAAATGTCAATTTAAAATAAAATCGGAAAAACTAAGAAACGAGGCCGAATTGCAAAGTTACTTCACGCGGCGTATCGTTAAGATTCTCGCGGCGAGAGGACGCCGGCTCGTCGGCTGGGACGAAATCATGGAAGGGGGTCTGGCCGAAGGCGCCGTCGTTCAGGCATGGCGATCGGCCAAGGCAGGGGCGGCGGCGGCGAGCGCGGGACACGACGTCGTGATGTCGCCGACGAGCCATTGTTATTTTGATTTTCCGTACGCCGTGACCGATGTCGATAAAGTTTACAGTTTCGATCCGGCGGCGGGTATTACGAACATTGAAGACAAGAAACATATCCTCGGCGGCGAATGTAACATGTGGACCGAGTACGGCGCTCAGGAAATTGTAGAAACCAAAATTTATCCGCGTTTGTGCGCGTTCGCGGAGGCGGTGTGGTCGCCGAAGGACGGGAATTCCTGGCCCGATTTCCGCGCGCGGCTTGGCGCGCATTTGATACGTCTGTCCGAGATGGGCGTCTATGTTTTGGGCTTGCCGGTCGGCCATTGGAGCGGAAAATCTGTCAAAACGGAATGGTCGGATCTGGAATTAAATATAACAGATGTCGCGTTGCCGAACGCGTCGTATGCCGTCACCGTTCAATACGAATCCGGCGCGCACGGCGTCGACGTGGAACGCGTTGCGATGGTTGTCGCGGCGAAAGACGCGGGCGTCGACACGCATCCGGGCTTTAGCGGTTATGATAAAAGGGATCATGTATATCGTGTTGCGACAGGGGAGATTCCCGCCGGCGCGAAAGTTTCATTAAAATTAAAAATTCGCGGAAACGGCGGCAACGACACAGTCGGCACAGTGTTTATGTTGAGAAAGATCCCCGATTGAGTGAATAGGAGTGAAAAGGGGACGGGCCCAATTATTTAGGCCTTGCGACCGACACGCCAGCGCGTGGCACACGCTCGACGCGGCTTTTCAGAGTTTCACGCGGAGACGCGGAGGGCAGAGAGAACGCGGAGAAAACCAAGAATACAATTGTAAGTTTTGTTTGTCTCCGCGTCTCCCCGTGCGATTCTGGATCCGAAATTGGACCCGTCCCCTTTTTTAATTTACTTTAACTCAATCGTAGCGATTGCGGCCTTTCCGGCCGACAGGTGAATGATAAGCGAACCAAACTTGCGATCCTTCGCGTCGACGTCGATTTGAATTTTATAATCGCCTTCGCCGAGCCCGTTTAGTAGTATGGCCTTGGATTCGTCTTGATAGAGTTGGTCATGGCGGATTGATTTTCCCTTCGAATCGAAGACTTGTAACGATATGCCCTCGAGATTTTCGGGTTCGGGCGAGAATCGGACGGTGACGGGGGATTCGGGTTCGTCGAGAACGATGTCGAATTGTTTGGTTTCGGGCGATTCCGTCGTCGTGATATCGAAGGTCTTCCACGCGAATCCGGGGTTGTAGACGTATAATTTGTATTTGCCCGGAGGGATTTCCGAAAAGTTAAATTGTCCCTGATCGTCGGCGGCGACGCGAAGTTCGCCGAGATTGCCGGAGTTCGACGTCGCGGTTACTTGATATAATAAACAAATGGCGCCGGGAAAGGGTTTTTTCGGAGCGCCTGTGCTCACGACGCCCTGAATCTTTGCAAGCGGCAGATCGATATCGACGGTTTCGGCTGCGCGGCCGCGCACTTCGACGTCGATTTGATATAATACAGTTCCGTTTGCCTTGCACGTGAGATTGAATTGATAGCGTCCGGCGGGGACGCGTTCGAATAGAATCGAACCGTCGGGATTGACGACCGCATCGCGCTGCTTGCCGACCTCGCCGATGCCGCCGAGATCGTCGGAACGCGAAAGAACGACGCGGCCTCCGGCATACGGGATATGATTTATTTTTACAGTTCCCGAAACGGAGCCGACCCGGTCGCGGAGGTCGAGATCATAACGAACGCGGGCGCCCGGATCGATCTTGAGATCAAATGTATAAATCGAATCGGCCGCGGAAACGGGATCGGCCGATGCGCCAAAGGCGCGTTCGCTGGGTACTCCGTACGCGTCTCCGGCCTCGATATGATAGTTTCCAGCCGGCAGCGCCGGTATCGAATATTCGCCCGCGGCAGCGCTTTTTATCATGATCAAGAATCCGTCGGCGCGAAAAGTAATGATCGGAATGTCCGACGCGGGCTTGCCGTCGGTGCCGATGACCGTGCCGAACACCGACGCCGAATGTTCGACGGCGATCTGTCCGAGATCCATGTTTTTCTTTGCATCAAATGTGAACGGCGCGGTCTGCGCGAGCATCGTCGTCAGAGGTTTGCGCGCGCGGACGACGTAAGTCCCCGGCGCGACGTCCGGAATTGTAAATACTCCAAATGAATCTGTAAAAACCGTTTTCGCGGCTTCGCGCAGATCGTCGCGGACGGGAATTCCAAAATGAATCTTCATGACGTATTCGTAATCCGAAAGCCGCGGTCGCAATTCGATATAAGCATTCGCGATCGGAGCGCGGGTAGCGGCGTCGACCAGCGTGCCCGAAATGCCGACCGCGCGCTCCATGTGAATTTCAAGGGGCGTTCCTTCCGCTTCCACATTGAAATCTATCCGTTCGCTCTTGTGAGTTGTAAAGCCAAGCGCCTCGATAGTGATGATATAAATACCCGAACTCAAGAGCGGAATATTATATTGATTCGAGCGCGCACCGTCCCGCTGTTCGCGTACGTTGACGCCGTGTTCGAACTCCGTTATTTGCAAATCAGGATTGTACCGACCCACGGAAATGTGGGTTGGCGCGACGGGCGCGCGCGTTTCGGCGTCCATGACCGACACCGGCAGAAGGGAGGCGCGGGACAATTGATATACGAGCGGGTCGGATCGAACATCGCAATGATCTTCGTTGAATGTAGAGAATCCGGACTTCGTCACCTGTACAGATGCCTCCGAGAGTCCGACAGGAAGTTGGATCGTAAACATCCCGGCCGAATCGGTAGTCGCGCTGTTTGTAACGTTGAAGTCGTCGGTCCCGTGCAGAGCGGAGAAATAAAGAAACGCGCCCGCGATTGCATTACTATGATCATCTTTAACGTGTCCGCGCACGGTTCGCGCTTCGTACATTTCAAATTCAAGCTTCCATGTCGCTCCATTTTCAATTTCGCCTTTCCCGCTGCCGTTGTAACAATCGAGGAATCCAGGCGCGGAAAGGGAGAACCTGATCGGTCCTGGGGGAAGGTCCGGGATTCGAAAGTGTCCGGTAGCGTCAGATTTGGAAATTCTCTCAAACCGCCCGGAGTTCAGCTTCATTGTTGCATTCGGCACTCCGCGCGACGGCGCCACGTATACAAATCCGTCGAGCGTGCATCCCGTGCCGAGGACGACGTCGCGATGATTGATCGTCGGCTTCGGCCAGATATAAAAATACCAACTCGCCTCCGGCGCGTACCCGTCCCGTGAAACTTCGAGAGCATACGAATCATCGCAGGGGACGTCGGCGAATGTTGCAATTCCACCGGCATCCGTCGTCGCCGTGAACCGCGCCGACTCGTCATCCTTTAATTTTAATATTTTTCTAAGAACCTTCGCGAAATCGCCTTCGTCGATCAATGCTACATTACAATTTTCGAGCGGTTCGCCCTTTGTATTAGTTACCTTGACCGTGAACGATCCGGAATCGAAACATTGGCCGATGCCGGGCAACGACGGCGCGGTTGCGGCAGCATTGGCGTCGCCTGAGGCGGTTCTCGAGGACGGGCGCGAATCCGTGCGGGCGTCGGGTGTTACAGTTGAGCGCGGTTGCGGCGACGTCGACTCGGATGCGGATTTTGCCGTCGCGTCGTCCGCCCCACTTTGGATAATAAAATAATAAATGCCGATCGCCGCGGTGATAAGAGCCGCTCCGATGATAAGAAAGCTTCGAAGCGCGTTTTTTTCCTTGGTTCGCGCCATGGATCGATTATTTTTTCGACAAATCCAGAGTTCGAATATTACGGAAGTAAATCTCGTTGTCGCCGCGCGCGTGGAGCTGGAAACCTAACGATCCGCTCGCCGACTGCGCGTCGCGGAGATCGACGGTTTTATAACCGTTGACCTGAATGGTAATATGGTCGCCGACGGCGGTAACGACATAATGATTCCAGTCTGGCTCGAGCAGCGACGTCCAGATCTCGCGCGTGACGCCCGCGAGCGTGCCGCGGCCGCCCTCTTCGTAGAGCGAGCCCCAGTAACTTTCGCCCGCGTCGGCCTGGTAGCCGAGTAATATATATTTTGCGTCGGCGGTGTTGTCGGCCGGGTGCGCCGAGCGGAATTGCAGGCCGGAATTGCCTTTCTTTATATTAATATCGAATTCGACGGAGAAATCCGACAGTTTATCTTTAAATACCAAAAACCGGCTGCCGGGTAGATTCTTCGCGCGGCCCGCGATGAGGCCGTTCTCGACTTTCCAATATTCCGACTGCCCGTCGAACCCGTCGAGATCCTTACCGTTAAAAACGGTCGTCCAGCGGCTTTTCTTCAATGGCGCCGCCTCGCCGCGCGATTCAATAAATGCAAATAAATCTCCGACCTGTTCATATGTGAGCGAGTCGAGAAGGCCGGCCGGCATGAGCGAAACGGGGGATTTGATAACTTCGTCGATGTCGTGTTTATTGTATTTCATGGCCGTGCCGTCGGCCGTGACAATGGTAAGTTCGGACTCCGTCTCCTCGCCGCGCAGACCCGAGACCGGCGCGCCCGATTTCGGGCGGAGGTCCCAGGATTGATACTGATCCGAAACGATCCGGCTCGGATTGATGATCGCATCCAACATATCCTCCGTCCCGAACCGCCCGGAGGCTGTTGTTAAATCCTGGCCGAGATTCCGGCCCTGCACGCTGCCGCAACTGTGGCATTTGGAACATAAATTCTGGAATATGAGCGCGCCCTCGGCCGCGTTGTGCTGCGGCGCCGACCGCGAAGCGTTTAGAATCGCAAGCGTCGTGTCGAGAACTTTGGGCGCGAGCGTGCCGGACGCCACCGTCGCGGAAACGATCTCCTCCGCCGCGACCGGCGCGTCGAGAATCTTTATTTCGTCCTCGGTGCAGAGTTTTTTGAAGTCTTTCGTTATTTTCGTGAGATATCCTTTATAACTGAATCCGCCGTCCCATTTTTTGGATTCGCGAAGCCAATGTATCAAATAGCCGCGGCCGTCGGCGCTCCATCCGGCGGGAATCGCGCGCAAACAATACGCATCGTAAATCTGCTCGGCGCGCGAGGCCTCCGACTTCATTTGTTTTAAAATCGCGTCGACGCCGCCCTCGGGCGCGGTCGACGCGATCAATAATGTCAGATCGCGGTTCTCCTCGCGCGTCGCCGCCGGAAAATAATGTAAAATCGATTTCGCGACGCGCGCGCGTTCGGCCTCGTCGATTTGTTTATGACAAAAATCGAGCGTGAGCGCGCGCAGCAACGCGAGCCGCCACCACGGCGCGCGTTTCGGATCGTTATAATGATTTTCGAACGCGTCGAGCGCTGCGGCGTGTTTTGTTACGAATGCGCTGCTCGCGGGTTCGAGGGCCATGTCGCGCCGCGCGGCCGCCAAAAACGCCGCGCCGCTCCCGACAGTCCAGCGTTTCGGATCGCTCGATTCGAAATAATGCATCGCCGCGAATCTTAAGAATCGATCGTTGCCGTTCGCCGCGGCATCGAGTTCGTTTTGCGGCGTCGAATCGTTATATTCAGGATAGGTCCGCGGCGAGCCCGCGAGCGAGAGCGCGGCTTCGACGGCTTTCGGCGCGGAGTACGACAATCTGTAAACTCCGCCGTTCGTGCCGCGGCCGCCGGTTGTAAATAATACAGATCCGTCGCCCGCGACCTCGAGATCCGTAATATTCAGCGGATGGCCGCGCAACAGCGATTCGAACGTAGCCGTGAAACTGGTTCCCGAAGGCGTCAGATGGAACGCGAGGATTTCTCCGCGGGACCAGTCGCCGCACAGAAGCGCATTCCATAATTCCCGGGGAAATTGTTGTTTGTTATAAAACGCCATGCCGGTCGGCGAGCCGCGTCCGACATTCGCGACCGGCGGCAGCGAATCCTCCGCCCAATCCGGCCAGACTTCGGTGCCGACGCGGCGGCCGTATTCGCCGCCGGGAACGATTTGTAATAATCGCACCGGCAGATACCACGGCAGGCCGATATCCCACTCCATGTCGCTGTCGAATGTAAATAAATTTCCGGAGCCGTCGAACGCGAGATCATAATGATTGCGAATGCCTCCGGCGACGACGCGCCAGTCTTTACCGTCGGGATCGACGGAAACGACGGTGCCCGCCGGCGTCCGCACCTGCGTTCCGTGGCCGAGCGGATCTGTATAATACGGCAGCGGATGTCCTTCATAATGTATTTTGTACGGCGAATTCGGCGACGGCTCCGCGCTTTGCATGAAATTGCCGATGGTGATATAAAATCTTCCGTCGGGACCGAAAACGACGCCGTGGGGGCCGTGCTCGCCGGTTTCGCCCTTGAATTTTCCGAGGCACTGCGCGGCGCCCGCCGTTTTATCGTTTAATATTGGAATCTTATAAAAACCGCTGCCTTTCGGGCCGTTGCCGACCGCGTACAGCGAGCCGCCGCGGACGCACAGACCGTGGCAGTTCTTCAATTCGGTGCAGAACGGCGTCGCGTCTCCGCCTTTGGTAATATTATAAATCGGACCGCGTTCGACCGAAACATACATTTCCGCGCCTTCGTCCGCGAGCGCGAGCGCGACGAGGCTGCCGAGACCGCCCGCGACGGGGTCGACGCGAAAACCCGGGCGCGTTTCGAAGCGCGTTTCGATTTGAAACGTTAAACTTCCCCATGGCGACATTCCGTACGCGCCGAATTCGACGGCGGGGGCGGCATTGGCGGTTGTAAATTTTCGATCGCTCCAGCCATTTTCTTTATTTTCGATGGTGAAAGTGCTTTTGTCGCTGACGATCCGCATTGGGGGCGCTTTTTCGAATTTGAGTTCGCCGAAAAATAACAAAGCCGCGGGCGATTTGCTTTCGTTGAGGCCGTCGATGGCGAATGTATTTTTACCTTTCTCGAGGCTTTTCTTCAGTTGTATACGCCGCGGCTGCGCCCAGTCGCCGCCGCGCGAAACCGACTTGCCATTTACAAATAATTCGAAACTGTTATCGCAAGTAAAATAAAAGAGCGCGTCGGTCGGCGCCTCGGGCAGATTGAATTCGAGTCGAAAATAACAATGTTCATTTTCGGGGCGGTCGAGTTCCTTCGCCCAGCTCCCCCAAATCCACTTCGCGTCGCCGGGATCCTGCGCGCGCGCGTTTGAATTTATGAACGCGCAAATAAAGATAAGATAAAATACAAATAAAGAAATCGGCGACGCGGTTGCGCGGTGGGTCATGGCGTGGAGGGTCGCGCGATGGCGCGAACCCAAAAGCGTAGCAGCAAGGCGGCCCCTGCGGCACGTCCGCGCCGGAATTCCGAGATTGTTCGGCGGGCGGCTGCGTCCATTTCCGCTCAGGGATACCCGCATCGCCGTTCGGTCGCGCACCCGTTGTGCCCCAAAGGGTCACCGCGGCCGGAGCCGCGGCGCGCGCGGGTATCCCGTCAGCCGCCGCCGGGAGAATTCCTTCTATGATTCCGGCGCGGCACTCGTCTTGGATACGAAAGCACAGACCCATGCCGAACAACCGCCGGGAGTTTTTGAAACTGGCAGCGCGCGACGCGCTCATTTCCGGCGTTTTTATTAATTTTTGGAATTGTTATCAAGGCGAATCGCGGCCGAAACCGGCCGCCGAAAAAGACGATTTACAAAAAGCGCTCGCCGCGGCGAAACGCGATTCCAAAGTCTGCGTCGCGTGGGTGTTGCCCGACGACGAATTGCAACGAAACGCGCTCGGCGACGGATTGCTCGAAATGATGATCGGCCTCCGCGGCGCGGGCGCCGATCAAATCCAACTCGCCCCTGCGCCCGACATGATGGCCGTCGCGGTTCTGGCGTCGTCGGTTATTGTATTTTTATCGAAAAAAGCGGCGAAGAACGGAATCGCCGGATTTGTAAATAACGAAACGTTGATTTGCGTCGACGAAAACGCGCGGCGCGAACGCGGCGCATCGCTCGACGAACCGTGGAGCGCAAGCGCGGCAACGCTTGCATCCGCCCTCGCCGCGATTGTCCACGGCGAAAATAATAGTATATTAATAAATCGAGCGGCGCGCGCGCGCGCGGCCGCGGGCGACGGCTGGAAAAAAGCGTACGGGCGATTTGTCGAATCGATGGAGAAAGCGTCCGTCGAAGAGCGGCAGTGGCGGGATCTCTGGCGAAGATTTAATATTCATTCCGGATTCTTGTGGGACAGCGCCGCGCGCGAAAGCGAGGATCCGCACGAGGGATTCGCACTGCGCGACGCATGGATCAAAATTGGCAACATAAAATTTAACGATGCGGACGCTGAATTGTTGATTAAGGAAACGCCGCCGGTGCTCGCAGCCGTCGTTTCGTCATTCTTTGCAAAGGAAACGACCGCGACACAGCGCGAAGCGGCGCGAAGACTGATTCTACAATGCTACTTTTCCGCGGGCGACGGCGCGCGCGCCGAACTGCCGTTCGGAATTCATATTCAGACTCAGATCGGCAAATCGAGCGGTTGCGGCAATCAGACGTGGGGCGCGGAAGTGTATGATTGCGGAATGGCTCTCGTCGGCGAGATCAGCCGCAAACTTCTGCGATTTGATAATAAATAATCATGGAATACGCCCGGCGCGCTTTTATACAATGCTTCGCGCTCACGGCCGCGGCGATCGGTGTTGGCCCCGGATTACTTCATTGTTTCGCGCAGGATTCCCGGCCTGCGTCGCGGCCCGCGAAACCCGGACTGCTCGACGCGGCCTTCGCGCAAATCGCGACGACGCGGCAGGCGTGCGTCGTGCTGCGTCTTCCCGACGCGCCCGAAGATAAGCAAACGATCGGCGAAGCCTGGGTTCGTTATATTTACGAATGTGACAACAGGGGCCTGGCGGTTCTCGACCGGATGGCGCCGCCCGATTTCGAACTCCACGCGATCTTCGCCGAGGCGGTTTTTGTATTTTTAACGAAAGAGGAGGCCGAGGCCGCGGCCGTGCCGTTCAAAACCGGCGAATCGCTCTGCTGGATCGATATCCATCGCGCGCGGCTCGGCGGCGCGGCCGCCGCCGTTGGCGATCATTGCCATCGCGATACATTTGTAAAGAATATGAACGGCATGCTGCACGGCCGCGAAAATGAAATATTAATTAAACGGGCGGCCGCATGCGAGGCCGGCATGAACGCCGGCGAAAGGCGCGCGCTTCGGGCGCATATCGAAAACGGCGAGACGCCGAAGAATTGGAAAGACGGGATCGCGCGCGTCGTCGGGCGCCAGCAGAATCCGTTGAACGAATACCAGAGAGAGCGCGGCGGGTTCGGAGGTTGGCGCGGAATTCAAATGGCGGAGGATCCCGACGGCAATGGTTGGATGGGCATTTCGTGGCTCCGTCTCGTAAATATTAAGATTGAGAACGACGACGAACCGTACACGAGCGCGACGGCGCTGCGCAACGCGCCGTATTTGATAAATTTACTTTTGAGCGCGGCGCCGGGCGACCGGCGGCTCCGGATCGAGGCGCTTCTCGAGGAGTCCTTCCGCACCGTCGGCGCGACGAGAGGCATGCCTGGATTGCCGTTCGGTATATCCGTCAGCACAGCGGAATCGCAATCCGGATCGAACAAACAAATTGTAAATTATGTCAATAAAAAAAAATAGCGGCGGCAAGTTCGTCCGGCCGATAATTTGATATCAAATGGAATATATCATGATCTCCCAAAACGCAACGACGCCGGTTCGCGGAGCTTCGCTTTTCGGCCTCGCGCTTTGTTTAGGTTCGATGGCGGCGCCCGGCGAAAAACACCCGTTCGAACAGGCGTTCGAATTTGCAAAAGAAACGGGGAAACCGCTCGTCGTCGTCCGTTATGAGAACAATACGAATCAGTCCTGGCGCCTCGCCATTTCGTTTCAGAGTCTGATCGACGGCGAGCGGATTCTCGACGCGGGCGGGCTTGTTAATAATTACTTTTTCGATCTCGACGCGCACGAATTGCTCGCGGAGGCGGTGTTCGTATTTGTAGCCGACGACGAACTCGATACGTATATAAAGAAAACGGTCAAGGGGGAGGATTTTATCTCAGTTGACGAATCGCGGACGCGCGTCGCCGGCGCGAAATGGGCGAAGGAACACGTGCTCGACGCCGGCCACTTCGTCGAATTGTTATCTCCGCTGATCCACGGCGGATCCATCGAACGGCTCGCCGAACGCGGCGCCGCCGCGCGAAAAAAACTTTCCGACGAAACGCGAGTCGTTTTTGAAAAATTTATGAATCAATACAAAACGGATCATGAAATTTCCGACGCCCGTGTCGTCGGCGAATCCGCCCCTAAATCGGGCGAACTCCCCGCGCGCAAACGGGGGGCGTGGCCCGCGGATCCGGGAGCGACGCGCGAGAGAGAGCAGCCGAAAGCGGAATTGATAAAATACGTCGATTCGAAAGTAAGCGATGCGGACCGGCAAGCGATGTTGGATCATTTACATGAGGCGCTGCCGTGGCTGATTTGGGAGCGCGCGGGGATCAAGAAAGATAACAAAAACGAGCGGGCCAAGAATACGCGCCTGCGAGCCCTCATCGAAACCGCCTTCGAGAGCGCGGATCGTTATCAATCGGAGCCGCAACTGCCGTTCGGCGTGAAAGCGAAAGTGTATGATAAGGATCCCTGCCCGACCTGCGGGATGGCCGCGGTCAGCCGAGCTTCGCGCATGTTCGAAGTCGAGGCGCGCCCGAAGCGGTGATTTAGCAATATTTCCGCGGCGCGCCGCCGCGGATCGGAATAGGATGGGAGCGAAAACCGTCGACACGAACGATCGCCGACACATGTCAACAACCCGACGCAAGTTTATACAATATTCAGCGCTCGTCGCCGCGGGCGCGGCGTACGGACCGGGTTTTTGGAAGTGTTTTGCGCAGGAATCGCGTCAAGCTTCCCGCCCGGCGTCGAATCCTTCTAATAAAAGCGCCCTTGACGAAGGCCTCGCATGCGCGGCGGCGACGGGGCAGTTATGTGTTGTGTTAAGATTGCCGGATGCGCCGGAGGAGAGGCAAAAGATTGGCGAGGCGTGGATTGGGTATTTATTCGATTGTGATAACAATGGCAAATACATTGGCGGATCGAAAGAGTTGCCTGATTTTGAGCTTCACGCGCTTTTCGCGGAGACTGTGTTTGTATTCTTGACTAAAAAAGAAGCGGCGGACGCGCGATTGGCGATGTCCGACGGCGAATCTTTTTGTTGGATTGATGCCAATCGCAAGTGCGTCGGCCGCGCGAATGCCGCGACGGCTGAGATTTGCAATCGCGACCTATTTGTGAAAAGCATCGGAACGTTACTTCACGGCGAAAATAATGATTTATTACAAAAACGCGCCGACGAGTCCTATGCGCAAATGACGCCCGAAGCGCGCGGCGCCATCGTCAAGCATATCGAATGGGAATATGAGCGTCTGGATATTAATAGAAAGACGCTTTGGCTTCGCGATAACGTTGGGCGACGTTCCGAATTGCTCTGGAGATTCGACGGTCAGGCTTCGGGGTCCGTTCACTGGACCGGCGAGTTGCTCGAAGACGATCTTCCAAGTTCTTGGGTTCGATTGGTAAATTCAAAGCTTGAAAGGAAGGACGATGTGTTTTTCGCAGAAATCGGCCTACGGCGCGCTTCTTATTTCATAAATTTGATACGCGTGACGAAATCAAACAATAAAAAATTCATGATCTATGCAATCCTTGAGCACGCATTTTTGGAGGCCGACAAATCGCGTCGCGCGGGTTGCCTTCCATTCGGCGTTCGCCTCGGTACGAAACACGGTCAAAGCAATGGCTGCGGCGGGATTGACGGGGACGAGAACGTGCCGGGATCGGCTTGCGGCATGGGGGAGTCCGGCCCCGTCTCCCGAAAATTTATTAATTATTTATCGAAATAATTAATATTCATGCCTCCCCGTCTCGGAGTCGGTTTCAGTCTGCATCCGGATCTGGAGTATTTGACGCTGACGCGGGAAATTATCGAAAACGAGGCGGATTATTTTGAAGTGAATCCGGAGGCGATGTGGAGACCGTCGCGCGAAAGTGTACAATCGGGCGCGGCGGGGGATTTTGCGCGGCTCGAACGCAACGATTATCATCGGTTATTTTATCAAATCAAGGAGCGTTCGGGGCGGCCGTTCGTCGCGCACGGTCTCGCGTTTTCGCCGGCGACGCCGATCGAGCGCGATGCGGCGCGCACGCGCGCGTGGATCGAACGGCTGCGCGACGATTATCAATCGTTTCAATTTCCATGGATGAGCGAACATCTCGGTTGGATGGCGATCGACGGTTTGTTTAGCGTTCTGCCGCTGCCGTTTTTGTATAATAACGAAACGGCGGCGGCGGTGTCGGCGCGGATGCGCGCGATCGCGGAGATCGTGCCCGCGGCGGCGTTCGAGAACAACGTCGCTTATTTTCATATGGAGGATCCGGAACTCGAACCGGATTATTTGAATCGGCTCGCGCGCGAGAGCAATTGTCATATCATGCTCGACCTCCATAATGTTTATACACAATGTAAAAATAACGGAACGAGCGCGCGGGATTACGTTTCGCGCCTCGATCTCGACCGCGTGATACAGATCCATTTGAGCGGCGGCGCCGACAGCGACGCCGCGTGGCTGCGTTCGGGCCGCGTGATGCGGCTCGATTCGCACGACGGGGCGATTCCCGGCGAAGTCTGGAATCTTTATGAAGAGTTTCTTCCGAAATGTAATAATATCGGCGGCGTCGTCGTCGAACGATTGAACGCCACGTTCGACGCCTCGGGCGTGCCCGCGCTCCGCGACGAGGTCCGCCGCGCCCGCGACGTCTGGCGTTGCGCATTCGCATGAACGCGGAATTATATCATTCGCTGCTGCGGGCGCTGCTCGCCGACGATCCGATCGCGGCGTTGCGCGTGGAACGCGAATTATTACAAAACGACGACCGCGCCGCCGTTGAAAGAATATTAAACAACGACCGCGAACGCGACGGATTTATATTATCGAGCCTGCTTGTGAAAAAGTTAAGATTCGAACGCGTTTACCGCGCCGACGACCGTCTCGCCGCATGGTTCGACCGCGATCCCGCCGCGTTCGCGGCCGCTTTTCGCGAATATCATCAATCGACGCCGCCGGTCGAATATTTCGGCCGGCCGGAGGCGCGTGGATTCATACAATTCCTAAGTTCGCGCGGCCTCGACGCGGCGGTTGCCGAACTCGCGCGGGGGGGTTGATCCTTTACATCGCCTAAAAATCTGTTAGATAGCGGACATGCGCAGCCGCCTCACGTTCGCAAAATCGTATGCGATTCTGGTTCTTTCGATCGCGCTCGTCGCCGCCGGGCCCGCGTTGCTCCTTCTCGGCATCGGCGTGCCCGCGATTCGAAATAACTATTGGATGTCGATCGCGCTCACGGGATCGGGCGGCGCGCTCGCGATCGCGCACGCGCTGGCCCGCCGCGCGTGGATTGCATGGATTCTGGGAAGCGCGGCGGGCGCGGCCGCCGCAGGTTTAATCATAATATTACTGCTGGCGATCCGCGTTCCTTCCGGAGCCGGCGTGCCACGCGCCGGCGACCACGCCCGCGATTTTACGCTGACCGACGCGCACGGCGCGCCGGCGCGGCTTTCGGATATATATAAAAGCGACCCCGTTCTGCTCGTTTTCTTCCGCGGCACATGGTGAATCATTTGCAAAGCCGAACTGCAAGGTCTTGCGGATGAATTTAAGAAAAGAGGATTACAACAAATCAAAATCGTCGCGGTCTCGAACGACACGCCGGAGGAATTGTTAAGATGGGAGGCTTATTTCGGCGGCGCCATCCGATTTCTCTCCGATCATGACAAAACCGCCATCGTCGCCTACGATCTGTTACATATAGGCGCCTACCGCGGCGAAACCGACGCCGCCCGCCCCGCAAGTTTCGTCATCGATCGCAACGGGTTCATTACCTATGCCCACGCCGCCGCAAACATCCTCGACCGCCCCGACGCGACGGCGAGCCTCGACGCATGCGCAGCAGCCGCGCGCCAGTACTAACGATAGCACGTACGCTAATAAAAGCGCGACCGCCTCGCCGTCATCGTTCCCGGCCACAAGCCACAGATCCCAAACCCCCAAACCCCCAACGATCGCCGGCGGTGGTTCCGCGCGAGTTCCGCAGCCGAGGGATGGCGGCGCGCAGCGCCGCCATCGTCGGCGAGGACTTGTTTGAGCGCCGGAACCACTGCCGGCGATCGGAGAAAATATTTAAATTATTATAAAGAAAATAATTATTAACGAAAGTGAATGCGCCCGCGTGGCGCGCGCAGCGCAAGCGCCATGCGGCGCCAGAGCTACCTTATTGAATTGTCAACGCGAGTCCGATGCTCGAGCTGATTCCCGAATACGTCGGCGTGCATGGAACGCCGCCAGGCCATGCGATGAGCGCCTGCGCGTAATAAACATTACCGGCGAGCAGCGGATTGTTAGGAATCGATACATGCGTTTCGCCGCTGCCGTCGCCGATCATAAACATATCGAAAGCGGAGAAAAACGTCGCGTTGGCGATGCCGACGTGGACGACGAATCCCAGTTGAAATATATCCGTTCCGGCGACGTCCGCGGCGTCGGAAACCAACAATAGTCCGAGGCCGCCGTTCGACGTGTCGTTACATTTAAATACGAGATCCTGCGTTCCGACGGCGGGCGTTCGGTTGACGTCGAGGATTTGTTCGCCGAAGCAACCCTTCGTGCCGACGCCATAACTGGAGAGTCCCTTCGCAAAATTGATAAATAACAATTTCGTTCCCGATCCGACGGCCATCTCCGGAATTCCGTCGAAGTTCATGTCGCCCATCGGAAACATGCGGCCGCCGAACGCGGATGCGCCGTCGCCGGCGAACACGAGATGTATAGTATTGCCGCCGCCGCCGGTGCGGATTTGTAAATAGCCTTTCGTGGGTCCGGTTTGCACCGGACCGCCGGCCGCCTCGGGAAATCCGTCGCCGTCGACGTCGCCCGGCGATCCGCACGACGTGCCGAGGGCGTGGTTCGGAAAGCGTCCGTCCATCTCGGCGTACGGAAAAGTAGTGAATCCAAGAAAAATGAAAACCGCGCCCGCATTCGAGCCGCCCGCATCGTAGCCCGGGACGCCAACCAATATATCACTCAGCCCGTCTTGATTGACGTCGCCCGCGGCGGCGGCCGAGGCGCCAAATGTATCATTATTGAAGCGGCCTGGAATTGTATTGAGCAGCGTCCACGTCCCGCCGGCGAATTCGCGGATGCGCCCCTTCGTGCCGAAGTACGGTTCGCCGATCACGATGTCGGCGAGACCGTCGGCGTTGAGATCGCCGACGTTCGCAACAATTGGTTTATATGCAAGATTATTAAAATTATGCAACAGCGCGCCGTTCGCGCCGGACCGGATCTGAATCGAATACATCGCGGCGAGCGCGACGTCGGGAATGCCGTCCAGATTCACGTCGCCGATTCCGGTCATGATCCGTCCGAGTCCGCCGTTGGAATCGCCCGTAACCTGCCATAACAATTGACCGGTAACTGTAGAATAGGCCCAGATCCAGCCCGGATCGAAGAATTTACATTGGTCGCCGGGCATCGCAAATAATACATCCTCGACGCCGTCGCCGTCGAGATCGCCGGCGCGCGCGCAGGAGGTCTCGGTTCCGCACGAAAAATATGCATTAATAAAAGATCCGCCGAACGAACGAATCAGCGAGCCGTCGAGGCCGGAACGGATTTCGCCGGAATTGTAGCCTCCGGTTATATAATCTGGAATTCCGTCCGCATTGACGTCCGACAGCGGCGCCGCGCTGTAACCGCCCGAATAGGGTAAAACCGTTTGCGCCGCCGCGGCGGAGGAAAACGCGAATGTTAGACTAATGATCGTTGCGAGGTTTCGAACGCGCGCCTGCATGGGGGAACTCCGGAGTATTTGAAGTATTCGACGCGATTCCGACGCGGCGCGCAAGCTGCAATTTGTTGCGCGCGCCCGTCCCGCCTCGCGCGCTATGCTTTTGCCCCGAATGCCCACGATCCTCCTCATCGCGACGCTCGACACGAAGGGCCCCGAAATCGCCTATGTGCGCGACCGCATTGCGCGGCCCGGCATCGCGACGCTGATTCTCGATTCGGGGATTCTCGGCGAACCGATCGGCGTCGCCGCCGATGTCACGCGCGAACAGGTCGCGCGCGCGGCAGGGAGCGACATTCAACAAATACGAAACGCCGGCAGCCGCGGCGCGGCCGTCGAAATTATGATGCGCGGCGTCGCGGCGGAGTGCGCGCGCCTATACGCGGAGGGGCGGTGCGACGGGATTATTAGTCTCGGCGGCGCGGAGGGGGCGGTACTCGCGGCCGCCGGAATGCAAACATTACCGATCGGCGTGCCGAAAATTATTGTCAGTCCGCTCGCGTCGGGCCGCCGCATTTTCGGGCCGTTCGTCGGCATTCGCGACGTCGTCGTAATGCATTCGGTTATCGATATATTAGGTATCAATTCCGTGAGCCGGCTGATTTTCGATCAGGCGGCCGGCGCAATTGTAGGAATGGTCGGGGCGATGCAGAATCGTAATAATAATGAAAAACCGACGCCGGTCAAAAAAGTCGTCGCCATTACGATGCTCGGAAATACTACAAAAGGCGTCGAAATGTTAAAACGCGCGCTCGAGCCGCGGGGATTTGAAGTATTGGTTTTTCATAGCAACGGCGTCGGCGGCCGCGCGATGGAGGTGCTCGTCGACGAGGGGCGCATCGGAAGCGTGATCGATTTCACGACCGACGAACTTACCGACCATCTGGTCGGCGGTTTTCACGACGCGGGACCGTCGCGGCTTGAGGCCGCGGGCGCGCGCGGAATTCCGCAGGTGGTCGTCCCCGGTTGCGTCGACTTTTTCGTGCAGGGGCCGCGCGACTCCGTTCCCGAAAAATGGCGGGGCCGTCGGACGTATTATCAAAATCCGAGTTTCACGCTCGTCCGAACGAGCGCGGACGAGATGGTTTCCATCGCCGCGACGATGGCGCGCAAACTCAACGCCGCGAAGGGGCCGGTCGCGGTCGCCGTCCCGACGGCGGGACTTTCGATTCCTAATAAACCGGACGGCGAATTCTGGGATGTGGAGTGCGACCGGCGATTCCGCGAGACTCTCGCGTCGCAATTGCGCCCGGACATTCCGTTCGCGGAGGTCGACGCGCACGTGAACGACCGCGCGTTCGCCGACGCGGTGCTGAAATTATTTTTTGATATTATCCAATAACGATATTACAAAAACATGGCATTCAATCCCGTCTCGTGGTGTTTGTCCGATCTATGCGTTCCGGACATTCAGGAATACTTAAAAGAAAAAGATACTGTATTAATACCGATCGGCGCGATCGAACAGCACGGCCTGCACCTGCCGCTCGTCACCGACGCGGCGCAGGCGCTCGAGATCGCGCGGCGCGCGGCCGCGAAAGCGCGGATTTTGTATACTCCCGTCGTCTGGTGGGGATATTCGCCGCATCACATCGGTCGCGTCGGCGAGGGGACGGGCACGATCACGCTGCGCGCGTCGACGCTGCACGCGATTCTAAACGATATCGTCCGGAGTTTGTTACATTCGGGTTTTCGTAAGTTTGTAATCGTTAATAATCAGGGATCCAATATAAAAATCATGGATCCGATATTACGAAAATTGCGCTACGACACCGGCGCGCTTATCTGCATGAGTAAACTTTACGCCGAACGTTATATCGGTTTGATCAAAAACGTCATGGAGAATCCGCCCGAGGAGACGCCGGGCTGGCATTCGAGCGAGCTCGAAACTTCACAAATGCTCGCTCATAACGAAAAACTCGTGCGCATGGACCGCGCGAAAAAGGAGCTCACGCACGGGCCGAAGTGGCTGCCGCCCGCGTTCAAGAAAGCCGACGGAACGCCGGATGTACAATTCGAGGGATTTGAATATTTCGTATTTCCGATGGAGCACCGCGATTTTTCCGACACGGGCACGATCGGCAATCCGTTGCGCGCGACGAAGGACAAGGGCGAGCAGACGTATGAGTTATATTCGAACCATCTCGCGACGGCGCTGAAGGAAATCGAGAAAATTAAAGTCGAGCTCCGCCCCGGCGTCGAGGAATTCATCGACCGCGCGATGTGAGCGTTTGAATTTAATATTGAACCATGTCGCGTCCGGTCGATTTTACAACTGTAATTAATGAAATCGGCGCCGTCGTCGGCGCCGGCGATGTTACCGTTCGCGAAATCGACAGACTCGCGTACGCGCAGGACTACTTCTGGCTTCCGCAAATGCGCCTCGACCGCGGCGTCGCGCCCGCGCGGCCCGACATTATATGTTATCCGGAATCGGCGGACGAGGTCTGTCAATTATTAACGATCGCGACGCGCCATAAAATCCCGGTGATTCCCTACGGCGGCGGCAGCGGCACGCAGGGCGGGACCGTCCCGCTTTACGGCGGCATCGTGCTCGATCTAAAGAAAATGAACCGTATCGTTAACATTAATGAGACGGCGCTCACCGCGACGGTCGAGGCGGGATTGAATGTTAATCATTTCGAGGAGGAATTGAACCGGCGCGGCCTCACGTGGGCGCACTATCCCGCGTCGGCGGCGGTCGCGACCGTCGGCGGATGCATCGCCGCGCGCGGCACCGGCACGATTTCCACCAAATACGGCAAAGCCGAAGATATGGTAATGTCGCTCGAAATCGCGCTCGCGTCGGGCGAATTGATAAATACACTGAAAACGCCCAACCACGCGTGCGGCCCCGGAATATTACAATTATTCGTCGGCGCCGAAGGCACGCTTGGGATCATAACAAAAGTGACGATCCGCCTCGAGCCGATGCCCGACGTGCGCCGTTTTCGCGGATATTTATTTAACGATCTGCGCGACGCGCTCGAAGCCGGCCGCCGCGTGATGACGCGCAGGCTGCGGCCGTGCACGCTGCGTTTGTACGATCCGCCGTCGACCAAACATTTCCTGAAGCGCGTGTTGAATCTCGATCTCGAGGGCTCGTTTTTAATCGTAGGATGCGACGGCGAGGCCGAAATGGTGGAATTGGAGGAGAAATTGATAGCTCATATTTGCGCCGGACTCGGCGGAAAGGACGCCGGCCGCGACGCCGCCGAGAATTGGTGGGCGCATCGTTATGATTTCTATTTTCCGCCGTTCGCGCCGGCGCTGCCGCGCATGTACGGCACGATCGAGAGCACGACGACGTTCGATTGCATTTACGATCTGTATTTAAGTAAAAAGAGCGCGATCGAGAACGGATTTAAAGAATACGGCGCGCGCTACACCGCGCATTTCTCGCATTGGTATCCTTGGGGGACGATGGTGTACGATCGATTTTATATCGATTCGCCTCCGGCGGGCGCCGCGGAAGCGGAGGCGCTTCATAATAAAATCTGGGGCGTCGCCGCGCGCACGAATCTCGCGCACGGCGGGACGCTCAACGACCACCACGGCATCGGTTATAAACTCGGGGCGATGATGCCCGAGCAATACGGCGCCGCGTGGGATTCTTTGGTTAAAATAAAGAATGTGTTCGATCCGCTCGGGATCATGAATCCGGGCAAACTCGGATTCGGGCCTCCGAAAAGTTAATAACCAATGACTTTTTCGCCCGAAGACTACAAAAACGCGGTGATGAGCTGCCGTTTTTGTCCGATGTGCCACGACGTTGACGCGGTGACGACGATCGCGCGGACGGAGACGCATTCGCCGCGCGGCCGCGGCCTCGCGTTGTTTGCAATCGAAAAAGGATTATTACAATTCGACGCGGACGTCGCCGATGCGATGTATGCATTCACCGCCGACGGTCTGTCGCGCGAAGCGTGCGCGGGCCACATCCGCCACGACGACATGGTGATCGAAGCGCGGCGGCGGCTCGTCGAAGCGGGGGCGGCGCCGGCGTCGGCAGTCGCGGTATTGGATAATATACGAAAAACACGAAATCCCTGGGGCGCGGTCGAACCTGACGCCGCCGCACTCGCCGGAAAACCCGCCCCCGGCGCGAAGGTATTCGTTGTATTCGGATCGACGGCCCGCGCGCGCCGTCCTTCGGTTTTGGAAGCGACGGCCGAAATATGCAATCGAGCGAACGTTAAAGTTAATTATAGTACGCACGAACCCGACGGCGGATTGTTAATTTATCAACTCGGATTCCGCGGCGCCGCGTTATCCGCGGCGCGCGCGCTCGAAATACTCATTCTGGAATCCGGCGCGCGGACAGTCGTCACGCCCGATCCCGACGTCTTTCGTTCGCTCACCGGCGGATTCGACGCGTATCCCGGGCTGCCGAAAAATATTGAAGTATTGCATATATCACAATTCGCGCTCAAATTGATAGAAAGCGGATCGCTGGCGTTTCGCGGGTCGTCGGCGCGCGTCGCATGGCACGATCCGTGCGCGTTCGCGCGATTTTCCGTCTTGCACGACGCGCCGAGAAATTTGTTACATATTATCGGCGGGCGTTCGCCGTTCGAGTTCGAATGGCGCGGACGGCGCGCGCGGTGTTCGGGCGAATGCGGCGGACTGTCAATTACGAATCCGAAAACCGCCGCGGCGATCGCGTCGAATCGCCTCGCGGAGGGCGCTCGCACGGGAGCGGCCGCGATCATAACCACAGCCGCCGCCGCGGATATCCTCGACGCCGCCTCTAAATTAAATAATAATGATCCCGCCGTCTTGGAACTCGCCGAATTCGCGGCCGAACACTTGTCATAACAAATCCTTCGAACGCTTTTGCAATACAACCATAAATTAATAATTCCATGAAACTCGCCAGCCACCATTGGATGCGTCCCGAGCCCCTCGAAAAAACGTTCGCGCGTCTCGCGCGCTGCGGTTACGACGCGATCGAGCTCAGCGGAGAACCTTACAAATACACCGTCGCGGACGTCCGCGCGCTGATGGATAAACATCATATTCAATGCTGGGGCGGCGTCACGATCATGGTGGGCGACCGCGATCTCGTTCGCGAGGATATGAATATACGCAAGCGTTCGATTCAATATACAAAAGATACGATCGATCTGATCGCGGGTTGCGGCGGAAAGATCATAACAATCGTGCCCGCGACGGTCGGAAAAATTACATCGAAAGCGTCGCCCGAGGAAGAGTGGAAATGGGCGGTCGAGGGTCTCCGCGATATCCGCACGCACGCGCGCGCGAAAAATGTAACAATGGGCATCGAGCCGCTCAATCGCTTCGAAACGAATTTTATTAATAACCACAAACAGGCGCTGCTCCTCGCTCAGGAAGTCGGCGACGACGTCGGCGTCTGTCTCGACGGATTTCATATTAATATCGAGGAACAGGATCCCGTCGCCGCGATCAGGGCGGTCGGTTCCAAACTTACCGATTTCCACGTCGCCGATTCGAACCGCCGTCCGCCGGGCGAGGGTCATAACGATTGGAATGCAATATTTAAAGCGATCGACGCGACGGGCTATCGCGGATGTTTAACGAACGAAGTCGTCGTGCCGTTCGACCGCACGCCCGTCTCGGCGACGCGCAGCGACAAATCGGCGATCGAGGGCGCCTCGGCCGAGGATTTAAAGTTTATCGCCGATCACGGAACGGATGTATTGACCGACGAGGAGTTCGAGCGAAATGTCCGCGCGACGGCGGATTATGTCAAGAACTGGCACAAGAAGAATCCGTCAAGATAATATATATTACCGATATGCCGCACGCGCGCCCGAAACCGGAAAACGACGCCGAACAAAAAATCATCGATCATATCGACAACGCCGGCTGGCATGTCGAACGCATCTTTCCCGACAAGGACACCCCCGGTTGGGCGTTCAGCGTCGGTTTTTACGAAAAATTCGACGTGCCCGAATGTATTATTTTCGGCCTGCCTCTCGATTCGATGCAGGCGATTATAAATATTATCGGCGACCGCCTCCGCGACGGCGAAAAGTTCGAAATGGATGCGCCCGTCGATGATTTATTAAATTCGTTCCCTTGCATACTAAAACTTGCGCGTCCGAAGTGGGTTCCGTGGTTCGGCGGCGCCGCGTGCTGGTATTATCAAAAACCGGACGTTCCGTTCATGCAGTGTTTCTGGCCGGACAAAGCGCGCGCGTTTCCATGGGATCCGGCATTTAACGAAAAGATCATACAGTTACAGCCGCTTTTATATCTTGACGATCCGAGGGCGGCGCGCGCGGAAAATCTGCTCGCGACGATGGGGGAGTGAGGGGGGCGCCGGCTCGCAAGAGTTGTTATCGCGACCGGCCGATCGTATAGATGTCCATGCCGATGACGTTCGAATCAATTCGATCCGCGCCGCGACTCACCGGATTCGCGCTCGCGAGGCCGCGGATTGAGTTGCCGCAGGCGGAGGCGCGGGAATTCGCGCTGCGGATATTTAACGAAATGCGCGGCGTCGAACGATTGATGAATGTATTCGAAAACGCGGGAGTCGCATCGCGGCAAATTGTCATACCGATGCCGGCTGTCGTCGCTCGCTCGACGCCCACGGAGCGCAACGACGATTATATAACACATTCCGTTGAATTGTTAGAATCCGCGGCGCGCGATGCGATGGTGCGCGCGGGCGTCGCGGCGGGCGACATTACACATGTGTTATTGATATCGTCGACCGGACTTGCGAATCCGACGCTCGACACGCGGCTTTCGCCGGCGCTTGGATTGAAGACTACCGTTCGCCGCGTGCCCGTCTGGGGGCTCGGCTGCGGCGGCGGCGCGCAGGGTCTCGCGATCGCGGCGGATCTCGCTCGTTCGGGCGCGCGGGCGCGGGTTTTATTATTAGCCGTCGAATTGTGTTCATTAACATTCGTGCCGACCGATCTGACGCCGGGCAACCTCGTGGCGACCGCGCTGTTCGGCGACGGCGCCGCGGCCGCAATTGTTGAAAACGGCGCGGCCGCGGACGGAAAACCTGGAATTGTAATATGCGACAGCGAGGCGGCGCGCATCCCGGAAACGCTCGACGCGATGGGCTGGAAAATTGTCAACGACGGATGGCGCGTCGTGTTTTCTACAAAAATCCCCGCGCTCGTGCGCGAACACGCGCCGCGCGCGACGACTACAATTCTCGAACGCAACCGTCTGTCGCTCGGCGAACTCCGCGGCCATGTGTTGCATCCGGGCGGACCCGCGATTCTCGATGCGTATGAAGAGGCGCTCGGCCTGCCGCCAGATGCTACAAAAGCGGCCCGCGCCGCGCTCCGCGCTCACGGCAATTGTTCGTCGGTTTCGATCTTTCAAACCCTCGAACGCACGCCCGCCGTCGAAGGACCGTTGTTATTTTCGGCGTTCGGCCCGGGATTCGCCGCGGAAGTATTGTTAGGTTGGCGGACCGGCGCGGCGGGTTGAGATTGCTTATTTGTTCGATGCGGGTTCCTTCTTGGATTCCTTCGCCGCGGCGCGCGCCCGATCGAGCTTTTTGTTGATGGATTTTAACTTTGCAGACCAATAGTTGAACCGCCCCTCGTAGCCCTGCCATTCCGGTCCATATCCGGGGTCGCTTTTGTATTTGGAGTATTTTGGATCGTTCATGATCCCGGAAATGCCTTCGCGGCAGTCCGCGTATTCTTTACTTAACTTTTCGTACGCGGCCGATCGCGCCGTCGCGTCAGTGAGTTCATCGGCAGCCATTTCCCGCTTTTCGAGTCCATCGACTTGACTTGAGTACTCGTCGAGCCTCGTATATAAATCTTTCCGGACGTCCGCTGGAATCGACTTGATAACAGATCGCCGATGCGATTCTTTATCTTCGGATCTTGGCAATTCCACGGGCGGCGAAACATGCGCGACGGTGGCAGTCACCTCGTGCGCCGCGACGGGGATCACGACAGGCGCTTCGGCCGTTGTCTGTACCGGTTCCGCCGCCGCGACTGGTTTCGATTCTTCATGCGACGCGCACGCGGCCGGAATCACGGCCAATAATGTTATAATAACGATCGGACCCGTTCTAAAATGCGGACGGGCAGTTGTAGTATTCATGGGAGGGTGCGCGGTTCGACGCGGCCCGGCGCCGCGAGATTCGCGAAATCTTAATCGAGCCTTCGCGAAACCGTTCGTCGATCGCTTCGACGGGCGATCCGGTCGATCTCCGGGCGCCGGCGGTCCGCGGACGCTTCGCTCGGGAGGAGTGCGGTTGACGCATGCGCGCGGATTCGGCCGGGGCCGACCGGCGCCCTCTCGTCGCGCGCGGCCGTGAGTGCTATTCTCGTGGAAATGCCCGCTGGGGCGTTTTCATACGATAGTCCGGTTCCGCGGCCCGCTGTTTTTATAAATATTAATAATGAAAACCATGAAAGTCGTCCAGCTCGCGAAAGCGGGTGGAAAATTCGAAACCGTCGAACGAACTATTCCGCAACCCGCGGCCGGGCAGGTGCGCGTCAAAGTCGAGGCGTGCGGCATCTGCCATTCCGATATGTTTGTTAAAGAAGGCCTGTGGCCGGGACTCGTCTTTCCGCGCGTTCCGGGACACGAAATCGCCGGGAGCATCGATAGCATCGGATCGAATGTTATGAATTGGAAACCGGGCCAACGCGTCGGCGTCGGCTGGCACGGCGGACATTGTTATCAATGCGATCCGTGCAGGCGCGGCGAATTTATATTATGTCAAAACGAGAAAATTACGGGCATCAGCCATGACGGCGGTTACGCGGAATATATCATTGCGCCCGCCGAGGGACTCGCGGCGATTCCCGACGGCCTGTCCGCGGCCGACGCGGCGCCGATCATGTGCGCGGGTATCACCGTGTTTAATGCGCTTCGAAACGCGGGCGCGCGCGCCGGCGAACTCGTAGCGATCCAGGGGGTCGGCGGCCTCGGGCATCTCGCGATTCAGTATGCTAATAAAATGGGATTTCATACCGTTGCGATCGCGCGCAAGAAAGATAAAGAGGCGCTCGCCTTGAAACTCGGCGCGAAACAATATATCGATTCCGCGGCCGTCGACCCGGCCGTCGAAATCAAGAAACTCGGCGGCGCCCGCATCGCGCTCGCGACCGCCCCCGACGCCGCCGCGATGAATTCGTTAATTAATGTTCTCGGACTCAACGGTAAATTAATATTACTCGCCGTCCCGGGCGCGCCGCTCACCGTCGACGTGACTCCGCTCATCGTCGCGCGGCAATCGATCTCCGGCTGGCCCGCCGGCACCGCGCGCGATTCGGAGGACACGCTCAATTTTAGCGTTCTCACCGGCGTCCGCCCGATGATCGAGAAATTTCCGCTCGAACGCGCCGCGGAGGCCTATGCGCACATGGAAAGCGGAAAAGCGCGGTTTCGAGTGGTGTTGACGATGGGGGGATAATCCGCCGTCCCGCCGGGTTGTTCATATCTCGTTTCAAACAGTTGTCTTTATGTACAATGTAAATCGATTGTCATTTGTACAATATTTCGCGGCGTGCGGCGCGCTCGGAATGTTATTATGGATTCTCAATGTCGCCGCGCCGCAGGATCCTAAGAATAAGGAGGCGCAGGAGGACGACACCGCGGACGTGCCGTCGCAGGATCTGCGGTGCGGAAAAAAGGAGCATCAACGCTATTTTTTGATCGGGCCGAAGAAAGATACAAAACCGCCGAAGGACGGATTCGGGCTGGTCGTCGTTCTGCCGGGCGGCGACGGGTCCGCGGATTTCAATAAATTCATAAAGCGCGTTTGGAAATATACAGTTCCAGAACACTATCTTTTCGCCGAACTCGTATCTGTAAAGTGGACGCCGAAGCAGGAACTCATCTGGCCGACGAAATCGAACGACGCATCGAAAATGGAATTTACGACGGAGGAATTCGCTGACGCGGTGATTGCTGAAGTTTCGAAGACAAATAAAATAAATCCCGCGAAGATTTATACACTTTCGTGGTCGTCGGGCGGTCCGGCCGCGTATGCGATTTCGCTGCGGGAGAAATCGCCGGTGCGCGGATCGTTTATCGCGATGTCCGTTTACAAACCCGAAACGCTGCCGCCGATCGCGAAAGCCAAAGGACACGCGTATTATTTATATCAATCTCCCGACGACAAAATCTGCGCATTCTCGTTCGCCGAGACCGCGAAAAAAGAATTGGAAAAGGCAGGCGCGCGCGTCTCGCTCGAATCGTACGCGGGCGGGCACGGCTGGCAGGGCGACGTCTACGGTAATATTAAGAAAGGCATCGAATGGCTCGCCGAGCCGCCGAAAGCGGCGGCGGGCGGAAAGAAATGATCCTTTAACGATGGGTACCATGTCCCGGAGTTCCAGATGTTAACCAAACGCACAATAATTAATTTTATAGATTCGATCGCGGCATTGGCCGTCGCCTGCGGAATTGCGGGCGCGCAGCAGTTATATCCCGCACAGCAGTTTACAGTCTATAATGCGCCGTTCACGGTCGCGGTGGCCGATTTGAACGGCGACGGACTTCTCGACGTCGCGACGGCGAATGTTTACACTCCTTATTGTATATCCATATTGCTCGCGAAATCGCCGGGTCAGCTGGACGGCGAAATTACCTATCCACTTTCCTTCGAGGCATATTCGATCGTCGCGGGCGACGTCGATGGCGACGGTAACGTCGATCTGTTGACTGCTAATTATTATGGAAAAGTCGTGTCGGTACTCATGGGAACCGGCGGCGGCGTCTTCGGCGCGGCGGCGACTTCTGCCGTCGCCGGAAGACCCTACTCGGCCGTGTTCGGCGACATGAATAACGATGGAAAACTCGACGTCGTCGCCGCGAATTACGATACAAATAATATTACAATACTTTACGGCACCGGTTCGTCGTTCGGCGGCGCGACGAATGTCGCGATCGGGGGTACGGCTCCGAGGGAGGTTATTGTAAAGGACTTGAACGGCGACGGCAGGCTGGACGCCGCGACATGTAACAGTTCGAGCGACAATGTTTCGGTGCTGCTCGCGAACGCATCGGGAGGATTCGCGCCGTCCGTCCAATATTCGGTCGGCAACGGGCCGATAGGTATGATCGCCGCCGATTTCACCGGAGATTCGAAGTCCGAGCTCGCAGTCGCTAATTATAATTCCAACAACGTTTCCATTTTGATCGGCCACGCCGGCGGTACATTCGCGCCCGCGTCGAATCTTAGCGTCGGAAACGGGCCCTACGGCCTCGCCGCGGGCGATTTCAACGGCGACTCGCGCCTGGATCTCGTCGTCGGGAGTTTCACGTCGAGCGACATTTCGATATTATCGAATAATGGAAACGCGACGTTTACAATTCAAAATCAGTATTTTGTGAGCGGCACGCCCATCGGTGTCGCCGCGGCCGATATGAACGGCGACGGGAAAATCGACGTGGTTGGCGCTTTGCCGAATACGCGGTCGATGATCTTATTATTAGGAAATGGCGCGGCGTCGCTCGACGCCGCGGTGCAATATTATTCGGGCGGGTCGACAAACGATCTTGCGATCGTCGATTTCGACGGCGACGGCGCGCCCGACGTGGCGGCGGCTTGCGACAAACAGATAGGACTCTTCCGGGGCGACGGCCATGGAAAGTTCTACTCACCGAGTTTTGTTAATGTTGGCAGCCAGATATATGTTATTCGAAGTTCCGACCTGAACGGCGACGGCTATCCTGATATTATCGATATCAACGCGGCTGGAATTCTCACGGTTCTTTTTGGCGTCGGTTCCGGCGGTTTCATGGCACCAAAGAGCGTCCCCGCGCAGGTTTTTTCGCTGGAGATTGGAGACGTCAACGGAGACGGTCTGCCCGATTTAGTTATGAATTCGTCGACGACCGTGACGGTGTTTCCGGCGACCGGAGGCGGAAACTTTGGCAGCGCGCTGACGTCTCCGCTCGGACCGGTTTCGAGTCCGTTTTTTAAGATCGCCGACATCGATCTGAATGGAACGCTGGATTTCGCGATCTCGGATGAGAACACATCCGGCAAGATATTAACTCTTTTCGGAACCGGCACCGGTTTTTTCACCCCGGGGCCGGCATTTGGCATTGGAGCGCACCCGGAGGGGATCGCTTTTGGGGACATGAATGGAGACGGATATCCCGATCTAATTGTAGCAAATACGGATTCTTATAATGTTGGCGTTCTTCTGGGCAATTACGGGTCGTTCTCGCCGCAACTAACATTTACGCCGGCCCCATTTCCCATCGACGTGGCGGTGGGCGACCTCAATGGCGACGGAATCCCTGATATTTTGAGCACGAATTCGTTGGATACAGTTTCGGCGTGCTTGGGCGATGGAACCGGCGGCTTCGGCCAGATTACAAATTATAGCACGGGATTGTTTACCAATCTTTCCAGGGTCGCCGATTTGAACGGCGACGGTTTCGCCGACGTTGTGAGCGCGAATCAATACTCGAAATCGATTTCTGTATTAATAAATAAAACCCTGGCAACTCCCGGCTCCGCCGCATACGGGACCGGAACCGCCGGTTGCACGGGAACGATCGGCATCGCGGCGAACGCAGCGCCTAAAGTAAACTCGCCGGGATTCGGCATCGTATGTACGAATGTTCCGCCGAACTCGATCGGCCTCGGAATTGTTACCGATAGCCAGGATTTGTATGGAACGTATTTATTTAATCTTGGAATCAAATTTCACGTCGACCTATCGCATGCAACGCAGATTCTCTCGTTCGACTTCAACGGCGATTTGGGAGGCACCGGTTACGCGCCCGCGCCAATTCCTAATATTCCATCGCTGGCGGGCCAGAATTTTTATGTGCAAAGCATCTGGATCGAGGATCCGTCGTCGGCCGGCGCGTGCAGCCACGCGCCGCTCGGACTTGTGAGTTCGAAGGGCTTAAAGGTTACGGTACAACAGTAGACATATCGATGCAAATGCCGAGAATGCGGTCGATCGTTGGCGTCGTCATCGGAATCCTCATCGGCGCGGGAATATTTATTGTCGGCGAAGCGGCGATGATTCTGACATTATTATTAGTTGGAGCGGTGAAGCCGAAACATGGACTGCCGTTTGCATGGCCGGACGCGATTGTTTACGTGGTCGGCGGCATTCTCGTACTCTGCCTGATCGTTATATCATTTAAGATTGGCGCGCGCGTCGCGCGGGAATTCGGGGCAAAATGAATTGAGTATTCGCCGCGAGATCTTCGACCGCTCCGATCGCGAGCTTCTCTCCTGTGCATGCCGTGTCCGGAATGCCGCCAATTCGCCCGTTGCGCCTGCTTGCGCTCAGCGCTACCTTTGAAGCGTTCCACTCCGCAGAGGTACTCGATGAAACCCGCCATGTGTACGCAGTCGAAATCACGGATGCCGCGCGCCCGAAATATTAGTTTAATATTACCGGTAGTTCTGTCGTTCATTAGTATCCAAAATTCGGCGACCTGCCAGCAGATTTTTAGAAGCGAAGTCCCGTTCACCGACTCCGTCAAATTTGTTGAGGCGACCGGGGATTTTGACGGCGACGGAAAGGCCGATATCGCGGTCGCGAGCGCGATTCCGGCGAAAATTACTGTATATTTCTGCGGCAACGGGGCGTGGCCGCTTCCGTCGGCGACGTCGTCGCCCGCAATTCTCGGCTCGTTGTATATATTCGGGGATTTGGCCGCGGGGGATATGAATGGCGACGGTCTGATCGATTTAGTGATGCCCGACAACGGGAGCATCGTGACATTCTTAAATTCTGGAAACGGTATATTTAATAATGTCGTGTCGACGCCGCTCGTCAGCGGCGTGCTTCAGCACATGAAACTTTTGGATATGAATCAGGACGGAAACCTCGACGCCGTTGCATTGCCTTCGAATGAGAATGATTTCATGGTTGTCCTGGGGACCGGGCTCGGCGGTTTTGCCGGCGCACCGACGTATGCCACCGCCGCCGGAGTTTACGTATACGGTCTCGACGCGGGCGACGTGAACGGCGACGGCCGCAACGATGTGTGCATTCCGAACACAGATTATTATACAACGGGACTCAACGGCGTGGGCGGCACGGTCGTTCAGGTGTTTGACGGAATTGTAGGAATCGGATTTCTGCCGCCCTACGACGTCACGGTCGACAAGGGGCCGGAGGACGTGGCGATTTGCGATATGAACGCCGACGGTTATGCGGATATCGCGACGGCGAACAATGTCAAGAGTTTTACGTTGGTTCTCACGTTTCCGAATGTTACGGTAATAACAGATTATAATAATACAGTTTCATTATGTTTGGGCACGGGCGGCGGCGCGTTCGCCGCGCCGATCAATGCAACCATTCAGTCGGGACCCGAACATATCAAAGCGCACAAACTCGAAAACGCCCCGGGCGACATGCTCGCCGTCTCGGGACAAACGTCGAACAAACTGCAAACGCTTACATATTCGGGCGGCGTCTTATCTCTCCGATCGACGTTCGATGCGAGCGCGAAGCGCATCTCTTTCGCGGACGTCGACGGGGACGCGCTCGCCGATGTGATCACGGCCGATCATGTGTCTTCGCAAACGATTCGGGTATTTTACGGAAACGGAACCGGAACGATCGATCCTCATTATCCGCCGAGCCTGACGCTCGGAAGAAACATTTTCGCGCTGTCGCGCGGGGATTTTAATAAAGATGGCTTCGAGGACATTCTCGCGACGGCCTCCGCGGACAAAACCGTATTCTTATTGAAAGGCGACGGGTTGGGCGGATTTACGGTCGGCTCGTCGATCATTTACAATACGAACTGGGTGGGTGAAACCGCGGTCGCCGATTTTAATAATGACGGCAATCTGGATTATGCCGTGAGCACAAGCGACTCTGTCGGCGCGAGTCGGAGCCGCGTCGTTTTTAATTATGGCACGGGCACGGGCTCGTTTCTGCCGGGACCGAGTTTAATTATCTCGAGCGGATTTCCGATTCAATGTCCGATCGCGGTTGCCGATTTGGACGGCGACGGAGATCCCGATGTGGCGACGGGCGGATCCACTTGGAGATTTTGTATGAATAACGGCGGCGGGGCGTTTTCCATCGTATCGGGGAGTTCGTTGCCATTCGGCATTTATCCCCCCGACGACATCGCCGCGCGCGATCTCGACGGCGACGGTCTGCCCGATGCCGTCATCTGCGGTTCGATCAATACAACCGCCGGTAAGGGAGTCTATGTTTATCACAATATGGGCGGGCTCGTAATGCAACAATTACCGCAGATCACGGGCGTGTTGAAACCGTATCGCGTGAAAATCGCGGATATGAATCAAGACGATATTTTCGATTTGATCATTTCCGACTGGACAAACGAAGCGTCCGGCACGGTGCATCATATCTATGTGGCGGCGGGACTCGGAAATATTAGTTTCGCGCCGCCGATTTCCTATCCGGCCGAAATGTTAATGTACGACACCGCGATCGCCGATTTCGACCGAAACGGTACGGTGGACGCCGTTGCCGTCGAAGCCGCGACAACGCAACCCCGAATTTCATTACTATTGGGAAACGGACTCGGATCGTTTAACGATCGCCGGGTGTTCATTACGGGTTCGAGTTGCAACGCATTTTCGGTCGTGTCGGGCGATTGGAACGCCGACGGCGCGTGCGATCTAACGGTTGGCGGCGGCGGATTTCCCGGCGATCCGATCACGCCCGCTCCCGTTTGGATATATATGAATCAAATGGCGCCGTATTCGAATATTAACAGTTACGGCAACGGCACTCCCGCGTGCGACGGGCGGACCGGAATGTCGACCAACTCGCCAGCGACCATCGGCGATCCGAATTTTTCATTCACCGCGACCAACGCTCCGCCCGCGTCGCTCGGTCTTCTGCTCGTCGGCGATTCGCAGGACCTGGCCGGGACGGATTATTTTTTCATCGGGATCTTGATTCATATCGATCCTTACAATTCGACCAATTTATTGGGATTCGATTTTGTTAGCGATGCCGCCGGCACGGCGTTTCTCGAAGTCGGTATTCCAAACGTACCGAGCGCCGCCGGCATGCCGTTCTTTGCCCAGAGCGTCTGGATCGACAACCCGTCGCTCGGCGACACGTGCGGCTCGGGACCCTACGGATTGCATTCGTCGCGCGGCCTCGAGTTTATACTTCAATAAACGATAAAATAATTCGGGCGCGCATCGTTTATTTTAACGATACGCGCCCGACGCGTCGGACGATCCGATCCGTGATAATTACTGAATTGCGATCGCGAGGCCGTTCGAGGTGCTCAGATTCAACTGACCGGTCGTATTGCAAGTCTGCACCGGCCAAACCCAGTAGGACTGCGCGAAAAACGTCTGCCCGGAGAGAATCGGCGAAATTGGAATCGCGATGGTGCTCGCGGCGAAACCGAAACCGTTGCTGACCGCGTCGAGATTGACGAGCTGCGTGGAATTTACAAGATCGAGTAATGTAATGATACCCATTTGGAATGCGTCGTTACCGATCGGATCGGCGGCGTCGGATGCTAAGATAAGTCCGAGCGAATTCGGCGGACAGTTCGTCGTTGTTAAATAAAAATTCGGGGCGTTGACGACCGGCGCGGAATTCGCGCCCATGATCATTTGTCCCATGCAGCCCGCGGTGCCGGCGCCGTAATTGGAGAGTCCGCCGAAGATGCCGAAGGGGATTTCGAGCACATAAGTAGACTCTCCCGACCCGAGTACGGATGATATATAATCGCCGGACGCGAGAATCGTGCCCTCGCCGATTTCGCCCTGTCCGAACGCGCGGAGCGCATTGTTAAACGTATCGAGAATGAAACCGCGTCCGAGCGCGGTACTGTAACATCCGGCGTTGGCCGCGGGACACCCGAAATACGTCGTCGTTGTCGCAAATGTGGAATACGCGAGCGTCGCGGGATCGATCGTAATCATGCGGCCGCATTGAACGTAGGCGTTATTATCAAAACTAAGAAAAACTCTGCCGTTCGGTCCGGGGCTGAACGTGTTTGGAATAAAAGAATCGCCGGCATCGACGCCCACCGAAACGCACGTAGCGACGGTCGATTCCGCGCTCGCGACCTGCGTGCCGGTCGCCGTAAGGCTCACTTTTGTAACATACGGCGCAATTGCGAGGCTGCTGCCGCAGACGTTTGGCCCAATCCAGGCGACGAGCATCGAATTCGTGCCTGCGTCATAATAAATCGCGCGAATATTTGTAAGTGTCGGCGTGGCGAATGCAAAACTTCCGGAACCGCCGAGGTCAAGGACATCGTGGAGACCGTTCGCCGCGTCGATGTAGCGCAGTTGATTTAAATTATTCGTCATGTAAATAATACCGTTTTTCCCCGCGGCGATCGTCGATACATTCGTGAGCGCGGCGCCCGAATACAACGGCGTTGCGGTGCCCGCGGCATCGAAAGCATAAAGGCCGGTGGACGACGCCGCCGTCGTGAGCTGCGATTTGAATATGAGCTTTTGGCGGAAAGCGTCAAATGTCGGATTGGAGAGAACATATTGAACCGGCTTTACAAATGTCGTGGCTCCCGTGAAAGGATTTACGTTTGAAATTCCGGCGGTGAAATTACCGTTCGGTCCGAGCGACGAACTCACAACATACAAATCGCCGGAAGAGAAATCCTGCGCGGTGGTCGCGGCGGGAGCGGCGAGTAAAGTTAATAATGCAATCGACAGGAATTTGTGGGACATGGATATATTCATTAAAAAAGGACGAGGAAAGTGCGCGGCGCGGCGGCCGGTTCATGCGGGCCGCTCCATCGCCTACAATAGTTCAAGCAGAGCGCGCGCCGCGGCGTTACGCGCGCGCGCCGGTCATCTCCCGCGCAAGAGCGACGGATCGACGCGCCGCGCGTGGCGAAGCAGGGACTTCAAATGTGGCGCCTCCGCGAGTTTTGTAATTTTGACGCCGGGCCGGCCCATGCGCGTCGACTCGAGGATTTCGCCGTCTCCGCCGGCCATCGCGACGTGATCGATCGCATCCGCCTTTCCAAAAAATAACAGATCGCCCGCGCGCGCCGCGTCGAGTTCGACGGGCCGTAACTTGGGCTCGTCGAAACACTGCGGATGCGCGTCGCGTTGAACGATGATTCCATCCTGCCGCAGCAAGAATTGTATGAATCCCGAACAATCGAAACCGGCCGGCGTCCGCCCGCCCCAGGTGTAGGGAACGCCGATCAGGCGCCGTCCGAGCGCGATCCATGCCTGCGGTCCCCGGGGCGGCGTTCGCACGGCGCCGATTCTTAATAATTCCGTAGCGGGTTCATTTGGGCGCGTCTCGACCGCACTCGGTCCCTCAAATGAACCCGCTACCAATAACTCGACGTCGTCGGCGCAAATATAACCGATGTCGCGCGACGGAAGCGTTAGTTTAATAAAACGATCGTTTATAATTTGCGCGTCCGCGTCGAATTCGTCGCCGAGCCAGACGCTAAAGATCGGCTTGGTCGATGTAAACGATGGCGCGGCGTAAATGTTGGCCGACATCGACGTGACGCGCGCGCGCGCGCCCGACGCGGCACCGGCCCCCTCGCCCGGCGAAAGGATGCGCAGCGCCGCGACCGGCACGAATCCGCGATAGCCGTCGTCCATCCGAATGTGAGCGAACGCGTTCGCCGTCGCGCGCGCGTCGAGGATTTCGACGATTTCACTAATCGCGACTTGCGTCACGACCGGCGAACGCGCGTCCGGATCCGCATGCACGAATTCGACCGGGACGGCCACGACGGCCCATTCCGCATCGGCGGAACTCCCGGCACGGCGGTTTTGCGACACGGAGCCCATGTTGGGCCGTATCATAACGATTCGATGACCGGCCGCCATTCAACGACTCGCGCGACGCTCGAGTTCGCACCGCTCGAGTTGTCGCTTCGTCATCCGTGGACGACGGCGCGCAACACGAGTAATGTTAAGAAAAACGGTTTACTAACAATCGCGGCGGACGGCGTCATCGGTTACGGCGAGGCGGCGCCCAACGTACGCTATGGCCAGAATTATGATCTGTCGGCGCAGGCGTTCACGCGAATTCGCGCCGCCGTCAACGGACTTGCGCCGATGGAACACCTCGAATGGATCGCGCGCGCCGAGGAGGTCGCGGGCGCGAACATGGAGACGGTCGCGGCGCTCGACATGGCGCTCTGGGACTGGAAAGGTAAAATATGCAATAAGTCGGTTTCCGAATTGTTAGGAGTGCCGCGCGCGATCGAAAAAATGCCGCCGACGTCGTATTCGATCGGCATCGACGTTCCCGAACTTCTAAAGAGAAAAGTGCGCGAGGCGGAGGCGTTTTCGGTGTTGAAAATCAAACTCGGCGCCGGACGCGACGCGGAACACATCGCCGCCGTGCGCGAGGCAACGTCGAAGCGGCTGCGCGTCGATATTAACGAAGGGTGGAAGTCGGTTTCGGAAACGGTGGACAAAATCCACTGGCTCGCCGAGCAGGGCGTCGAATTGTTAGAACAGCCGCTCCCCGCGATCGACCGCCACGGCGCGCAGGCGATATATGAACAATCCGTGCTTCCGGTGATCGCGGACGAATCGTTGCTCCGCATCCGCGATCTCGGCGCGTGCGCGGGCGCGTTCCACGGCGTGAATATTAAATTATCAAAATGCGGCGGCATCGCGCGCGCCCTCGAAATGGCGGCGGCGGCGCGCGCATTGGGACTCAAACTTATGATCGGCTGCATGATCGAATCGTCGGTCGGCATCGCCGCGGCCGCCGCGATCGGCCCATTGTTCGATTGGGTGGATCTCGATGGAAATTTACTGATCGACGCCGACCCGTTCGCAGGGCTCACGCTCGACGGCGGCCGGTGGCGGCTTCCGCACGCGCCGGGCCTTGGCGTCGCGCCCGTTCGCAAGGAAACAATATGTTTATAATCCCGGCAGCCATTGCGTTTCTTAATATTACGATTCAGGAATCGCGCCCGCGTGCGCCCGAGAAGCTGGTGATTATTGAACTCGGCGCCGGCGCGAAAGCCTTTCACAAGAGCGCGCAGCGCCTTGCCAAGTTGCGCAATTGTGAGATCGAGGCGGTTGGCGAATTCGGCGACGGCGCGGCGCTCCGTCAGGCCGTGGCGAAACACGAAGCCGGCGCCGTGGCGGTTTTCGTCGGACCCGCCGATTTGGATATTAATTTAAATCGAAAAATATACGATTCGATCAGTAAGATCGACGACGATCCGTTCCCCGACGCGAGCATCGGTTATTTCACGGGCGCGCGGCCGGAGGACGTCGAGGGGATGCTCGACGCCATGGAGCGCGCCGAGCGCGAGGGACTGCCCGAAAAACGCGTGCACGCCGGCATCGCGACGACGGATCAGTATTTAAAGTATCCGACCTACGGCGACACGGGCGGCGCGGCGTTCGAGGGGGTGTTTCTTCCGACGTCCGAGAAATGTAAAGATCCGCGCGCCGCGCTCGCTCGTTTTTATGAAGATACAAAAGGCGCCGGAATTATAACATTTTCGGGCAACGGCGATCCGATGCGCGCGTGGCTGTTCAGCGGCGACCGCAACCGGCACCGCGAACTGCACTGGCCGTTCGCGCCCGAAAAAATTCTCCGCGATTTTACAAATGCCGACATGCCCGCGTTCGGCGCCGGCGATTTGAAACATTGGAATCCGACTCCGGCCGTATTGTGGTTTTCGACGTGCCACAGCGGCGTGCCCTGCCGGGCGATGGTGGCCGGCGACATCGTTTCGACGTTCGGCGATCCTGGCCGGAATATTTATTTTTACAATTTGAAACCGGAGGAGAGCTTTTGCTTGAATGTCATGGCGCTCCGTCCGAGCGCGTTCGTCGCGCCGATCGGACCGAATCACGGTTTTTCGACCGACGTCGAACTCTCGCGCGCGATCGGCGAGAATCTTAGCGTCGGCGAGGCGATCCGGCGCAATTGGATCGATCTCGCGCTCGCGTGGCGCGCGGAGGGAGGCGTGCCGCTGACATTACAATTCGAGGGAAAGCCGGAGGCGATTCCGCAAATCGGCGGCGCCAAGGGCGGCGGCGCGGCGATCATGCGCGAAGGCACGCTCAACCGGATTCTTTATGGCGATCCGACGTTCAGGCCGTTTGGTAATATTAAGAATCGAAGGCCGACGCTTGAGGTTGCTGTAAATATAAAGGATGGCGACGCAACGGCGCGCGTCGAGGTCGCGATCAAGGACGCGCACTCGGGGGAAGCGTGGGATCCGTATCATGGCCCTGTGCGGATGGAGCGCGTGACGGCGGGTTTCGACGTGCCCGCCGGTTTCGCGGGCATCGAATCGCTCGAGACCGACGGCGCGCTTCCGCTGGAGGGGGGCGATTGGATCGTCGAGAAACGGCGCGGGCTGCCGTCCCGCGTCTGGTTTGCGTTCTATACTAAAGCGCCGGCGGATTATACAAAACGCGCGCTCTGGATCGACGGAGCCAAATATAACTTAACTGCGCGTTTCGCGAAGGAAGCCGCGCGCGCGATGCCCTCGGGGGCGATCCGCGCGTCGACCGCGGCGGAGACCGGGCCGCATAAATAACAAAAGATGCGGAGCCGGGAAAAACAACGCTCGACAAACCGCCCTCCGCGAAGCATTTTATGCATATGCCACCCCGTGTCACGATACAGGATACTTTAAAAACGCCGCCGTCGACGATGCGCGCGAGCTTCGATCCGCGCCCGCAGCAGGCGCGCGCCGAAGACGATCTGTTTAAAACAAGCATCGCGCCGCTCGTGCCCGCGGGCGCGCCCGGAGCCGATCTGTCGGATCCGCTCGCGAAAGGCCGCGCCTACGCCGAATCGTACGCGGCGGCGCTGAAAACGCGTCTTTCGCCCGAGCGTGAGGCGATCAGTAAACTAACATTCGAGCAGCAGGTGCACTACCTGGGCCGCGTGCTCGGACTCGAGATGAAATCGGCGGCGACGCAGTGGATCGCGCTCGTTTACGCGAAACGCGGACTCGATTCTTTTTGTTAGATTAACGAAAAATCGATCAAACCGGCGGGTTTTTCCACCACGCCGTCGAACACGCCTGTTTGACGCCGGATTGAAATTCGCGCGGGTTGAATCCCACTTGTTGTTTCGCGTCGTCGTTCGGATAGACGTGATCCTTCAGAAAATAGCGCAGATCGTTGCGCGCGGTGGCGAGCGCGAGTTTTTTTTGCGGATCCTTCGTTAATAGATCGCGAATCTTAAGAATATTTTCCTTAAATTTAAGGGAAGCATGTTTTATTTTCGGTTCTTTACCGATCACGGCGCCGAGCGTTTTTAACATGTCGTCGTAGCCGATGCCGGGACCGGACATATGATATACGGCGTCGACGGCCATTCCGTAGACGAGCGTGCGCGCGACGCACTGCGCGACGTCCTCGACGTGGACGGGCGCGAGCTTGATGCTGCCGTCGCCCGGAATGTCGAACGCCGAGGCTTTTTCGATCTTATCGATCATCGGGCCGAGGAATCGCCGGTCGCCCGGTCCGTACATCGGCGCGGGGCGGAACACGGTCCATTCTAAATTATTTCCGCGAACCGGTTTTTCCGACGCTTTCTTAGTATCGCGAAAAACATTATAAACTAAATTGTCGGAACATTCGGCCGAAGAGAAATGTAAGAATCGCTTGATGTTTGCGCGTTTCGCCGCATGTACGAGTTCGCGCGTGCCAAAAATGTTAACATGTTTCATTTCCTCCTCCGGCGCCCACGGCGGCAGCGCGGCCAGATGAATGACGGCCGTGCAGCCGCGCACGACGGGTTTCATCCAATCGACGACGTCGTTGCTCGCCTCGCGCGAAACATTCTTGAGATTGCCTGTAACAATTTCAATTTTGTCCGCGCGCAGGAACGGCGTCAGATCGGGACTGCGCAGCGCGTTTTCGCGACCGGGTCGGACGAGGACGCGCACTTCGTGCTTTTCGTCGATCAGAATCGGCAGCAAGTGCCGGCCGAGGAGTCCGGTCGCGCCGGTGAGCAGAACTTTCATGGAGTGACGCGAGTTTGCGCTCGCGCCGGTCGCGGTGCAAATGGCGGATGGGATTTCCGGGTGCGCGCGGCGTAAAAATAGACATCCATGCAACCCACTTTTGGCAACGGAAAGATTTGTTATATCGAGATTCCCGCGACCGACATCGCCCGCTCCGCCGAGTTTTATCGTCGGGCGTTCGGCTGGCGCGTTCGAACGCGCGGCGACGGAAGCACGGCGTTCGACGACGGCGTCGGCCAGGTGAGCGGCACGTGGGTTCTCGGGCGCCCTGCTCACGCGGACGGCGGCCTGATGGTTCACATCATGGTCGACGACATGACCGCGACGATCGATGCAATTGTTGCAAACGGCGGCGTCATTACGCAGCAAGTCGGCGCCTACGCGCCCGAAATCACAGCAAAATTTCGCGACCCCGCCGGGAATATTTTCGGGTTATATCAACATCGAGGGTAAGGCGACAACCGGCGTCGGCACATTTGCTAAGAAGAATTCCGACCGGCTCCACATGACGCGCGATTTGATAAGATCACATTTATTGGATCATTTAGATCTCATTCAATATGACAAAACGGGCCGCGTCGCGCGCGTGAATTTGATCTCGCGGATGTGAACTCCGCTCACATCCGCGGACGATCCGATCTTGGGCTGTCGCCACGATTCAATTCCTCTCTCAGCATTTGAATATCCGGCGAGATTTCGTGGTCGCGCCACAATCCTTTCGCGCGCCGGAGCGTGGTTCGTCGGTACACTCGGAAGACGCGCCGCCACTGACCCCAACGCGAATCCTCGAATAGCATGATCGGGCACCCATGTTCCAAAACCCAGCACTGCAAGCTGCCCTCATTTTAAGTTTTTGCGCGCCATTGCTTTCGGCGCAGTCGCCCTATCCGTATCCGAATCCGGCGCTGCCGGGACTCGCGAATAGTATGGTTCTCGAGGATATAAATAATGACGGGCGGCCCGATCTCATTGCTACATATAACGGCGTGCAGTGTTTTCTCGGACAAACGGGCGGAAAATTTTCGGCCGTCAAGAGTTCGTCGAGCCCGATTTTGTTAATGTCGTTGAGTCTCGCGGACTTGAACGGCGACGGAAAAGCCGACGCCCTGATGACTACGAATAACGGCTTTTTCTCCGCGAATGACGTGGCCGTTTCGTTGGGGGACGGTACGGGATTGTTTGGATCCGTTTCGCATCAGGGCCCGGGACTCAACGGTTCGCTCGCGGTTGCGCCGGGCGATTTCGATCTCGACGGGCGGATCGACGCCGCGGCGATTTCCTATTCCAATCATTTTGTCATGATTCTGCTCGGCGACGGAACCGGAAATCTTAATTTAGTATCTTCATATAATACCAATTCCGCCCCGAACGGCCTCGCCACCGAGGATTTAAATCACGACGGACGGGCCGACGTCGCGATCGCGCATCAGACGACGCCCGGGAGCATTTCCATTCTGCTCGCGCTTTCGAACGGTAATTTTACACAACCGGTTTCCTACGCGGCCGGCGTGTTTCCGACGACGGTCTTCGCTTCCGACGCCGACGGCGACGGCAACCGCGATTTGATTAGTATTAATTATATGTCGGCGTCGGCGCTTCGCGGCGACGGGACGGGCGGTTTTACGGCGCTGCCGGACACGCCATTTATATCAAATACGCAGGCCGGCGCGCTCGGCGATTTCAACGGCGACGGCGACTCGGATCTGATCACGCTTCAGGGCCCGTTCAACGGCCAGACCGGCATGACGATTTATTATGGTAATCACACCGGAATGTTCAATTCCGGAATTGTACAGTTCGACACGGGCGGCGATCCGCGATGCGTCGTGATCGGCGATTTCACGGGCGACGGACGCAACGACATCGCCGCGGGAATATTTAACTCCAATCTCATCGGATTGTTTATAAACGACGGCGCAGGCGGCGTCGGGCCCGCCATCGCGGAATTCGCCGTCGGCAGCGGCGCCTACGCGATCGAGACCGGCGATCTGAACGGCGACGGATATCCGGACGTCGTCAATACGAATCAATACGGTCCCGACATTTCCGTATTAATCAACAACGGCGCCGGCTCGTTCGCGAACGCCGTTTCGTATACATCGGTCGTCGGCCGCACGTCGCTCGCGCTCGGGGATTTAAATAATGACGGCGCGCTCGACGCCGTCGCGTCGTCGTCGTCGGCGACCGGAAACGCAATTGTTATATTCCTCGGCGACGGCGCGGGGGGATTTGGGCCCGCCTATATGCCGCCGTTTCTGTATACGGGGACGGATTATGTGGAATCGGTCCGCGTCGCGGACGTGACGCAGGAGGGCACGCTCGATCTCATCACCGCAAATCATGGATTTTTACAATTCGCGAAGGGGAACGGCGACGGCACGTTTCAGTCGCCCGTGACGTTTGCCGGGATTCTCGACAACGCATATTCGGTCGCCGCCGCCGATTTTAATAATGATGGTCGCGTCGACGTCGCGAGCGGCGACGCGTCGATTTATACGAATATGGACGCGTATTTTTGGTTTGGAACGGGACCGGGAACTTTCGGTCCGGCGCGCGCGTATCCGCTCGGCGCCGCCGTTTTTGCCACCGAAGCGCTCGACGCCAACGCGGACGGCATGGCCGATCTCGCGTTTTTCCAGCCGAATTATATAAGCCTTGCGAAGGATCTTACATTTGCGGTCAATCAGGGATCCGGACACTTCGCCCCGCCGAAAGTCTACGATACGGCGAACAGTATATATGATATCGCCGTGCAAGACGTGCAGAACGACGGCAAGCTCGATTTGTTATCGATCGAGTTTTCCGCGGCCATCGTGCTTCGGCCGGGGCGCGGCAACGCGGCCTTTGGAACCGGCGAAATATATAATTGCATGTCGTCCGTCAGCCATCTCGCCGCGGCCGATTTCAATCAGGACGGCAAACCCGATATCGCCGCGACGAGTCCCGGTTCGAACGCGGTGATTTTGTTATTACATCAATAAGTCCGAGGCGCACAATCGGCGGATTCGCATGTCGACGCGGAGCTATCGTTAATATTTTTCCCTGACGAATTCGCGCCATAAATAATCCAATTCCTCGAGACTCGAGACCTTCAAATCCTTCAGCAACGCCGGACCGCATTCCATCGTTCGCAGGTCCTTCAAGAACGCGACAAATTCCGCGCGCCGTTCGCGAATAAGATAATCGACGATGCTCCACCCTTTGACCATCTGCTCGGCGCCGATGCGGTTGACGTCGAGTTGGATGATTTGTTTGATCGGCGTGTCGCGGCCTTCGCGGACGAGCGCGCGCGCGAGTTCCTTCCAGTTCTTTTTTTCATGATATTTACTCATGCCCGTCCCGCTTTCGAACGAAATGCAATAGGTCAGCGCGCTTTGTGTTAATTTTAATGAAAGCCAATAGGAGAATCCCTCCTCGAGCCAGTCCGGCGCGCGATCCTTGCCCGCGATGCCGCGCAGCGTCACGTGGCCGGCGAGACGGTGCGCGACGGTGTCCTTGAACGCTTCGGCGCGCCCCTCCCTGCCCCAATCTTCGATGCCAAACGGCGAGTCGATCCACGCGCCGCCGAGCCCTTTGATAGCCCGCTTTTCGCCTTCCGGATAAGAAGTGCAATGATCGATGAATTTTCCGTGCAGATCCTTGCTCGTTAATAATACCGCCGCCACCGGATTTGTGATATCGCTCTCGGCGAGTCCCAGCGACTCGATCACGAATGCGCGGCCGCCCTCGGCGATTTTTGTAAGTTTCTTGAGTTCGGCCGCCTCGAAGGATCCGAAAAATTCATAATGTTCCGATTTTACTTTAGTCAACTCGATGCCGAGGCATGTATCCAAAAAGTGAGTGCCCGACCACTCTTCGCCCGCCGCGGCCGTGCGCAGACAGCGGAGCGCGGCGTCTTCCAGACTCTCCTCCGAGGCGTCGACCCACGTCGATCCTTTCTTAACTTTTCCCACGCCCGCGTTCGCCTGCGCGGAATCGGAATCATAATCTAACAAAAAACCCCACGCGCGTTTCGCGGCGGGCGCGGCCCCGGCGGCGGCCGCGGACTCGGCCAGCGATTTCAATTCCACGATCGCTTTCGCCGACGTTGCCTTGCGTTTTTTATTTACTTCCGCGATTCCGGCCATCCGCTCCTCGAGATCGCCTCCATCCCTTTTATCATGATAATCGGCGATGCCCCGCGACGCCTCGGCGTCGCGCGGATCCATGCGCGCGGCGCGCAGATATTCCTGCCACGCCTGCAAATATAATTTCTTGCCGGCCGCGAATTGTGCAATTCCGTCGTGCTCGCGCGCGAGGCGCTTCAATCCCTCGTCGACGCGCTGCGCCGCCGATTCGGCCGCCGGCGCGGACGACGGTATCGAGCTCTGTAATATGAGAAGCGGAAGGGTTATGAACAGGTTCGTTGGCATGGATCGTTGCGAAGTTAATACTTTTCCCGGACGAACTCCCGCCACGCCGTTTCGAGTTCGTCGACGGATTTGAGTTTGAACGATTCGAGTATCGCGCGATCGTTTCCAAGATCCTTTAACTTATGAACCATCGCGGCGAACGCCTCGGGCTGCTCTCGAATCATATAATCCACGACGCTCCAACATTTCATAAGAACGCCCGGCGATAGTTCATCCTTGCGAACCGCGAAAAGTTCCCGAATCGGCGCGTCCGTCCCGTCGCGCACGGCATCATGAATATATGTTTTCCAATTCGCAAGATCACGATAAGAATTCATGGCGTCGGCCGCCGGGCCGCCGCCGGTACAATACGTCCGCGCATATCCTACAAATCGAAACGACAGCCAGATGCCGAGTCCCTCGTAGATCCATTTCGGCGCGTCCGCCATCGCTACAAAACGAAATATCGAAAAGTGACCGACGGCGCGATGAACCATCGCGTCCTTGAACGTTTCGAACGATCCGCCCGACTCCCACGCTTCATATCCGGGAGGATTGAACGTCCACGCGCCGCTCGTTTTCTTAACTAATACCTTCTGCTCCGGCGTGTACGGCGTGAAGGCGTCGACGAACTTCTCGTGCTCGGCCTCGGTCGTTAAGAATACAAAAGTAACAGTTCCTTCCGTCGCCCGGCCGCCCGTCCCAATCAATCCGTCCATGAACGCCTGCGCCGCCTCGGCGAGTTTCGACAGATTCGCCAGCGATTTGGCGTCGATGGATCCGAAAATTTCAAAATGATCGGACCTTATTTTTGTAAGCGTCGTGCCGAGCGCGGCGTCGAAGCGATGCGCGGATTTGAAGGGTGTTCCCTCCCTGGCCGAAAGTAAACATTTTGCCACCGCATCGTTGATCTCGATTTCGCGCGCGTCGAACCATGCGTTTCCCTTCTTTACTTTTCCGAGTCCGGCGTTTGCCGCCGTGGAATCCGGATCGTAAGTCAACAAAAAGATCCAAGCGCGCTTCGCGGAGCGATCGTCCTTCGCCTTGGCCGCCGCGTCGCCCAGAGTTTTCAATTCCGCCGCCGCTTTCGTCGCGAGCGTTTTGCGTTTTTTATCGATTTCGGCGATCAGTTTCATTTTCGCCTCGCGGTCGCCGCCGTCTTTTTTATCTTTAAGATCGGCGCAGCCCTTCGCGGCGTCCGCGTTCGCCGGATCGAGGCGGGCGGCGGACTCGTAATCGCGGAACGCCTGTAAATATAGCGTCTTGCCGGCGGAGAATTGTGCAATCGCGACGTGTTCGCGCGCCAATTTCTTCATCGCCTCGTCGAGACGCTGCTCGACGGCCGTGGAAGGCGCGGGTTGCGCGGGTTTTGAAGCCTGCAATAACAAAAACGGAAGCGCGAAGATCGTTAGTATTCCCATTTGTATTAACTTGTGTTCGCTGAAACGGGCCGGTTCGATCTTCGTCGATCAGCGGGGGCGTCGCAAGATGTCGGAGGCGTCCTGAATCGCCCGGCGAATATCGGTTTCGGCGCTCTTCAGGAATGCGCCGAGCGCCGCCGAGCGCAGCGCGACCGCCGCCGCGCGGGCGCGCGGATCGATCGCGGCCCCCGGCCCGAAGAGCGCGTCGGGCTCGACGGCGCGTCCGCGCACTTCCGAGAGAAAGCCGGTCGCGTAGTTCGTTAAATATAATAATGGCGCGCGGAATTCGAGTATCGGCCGGAGATCCGTGTTTTCCGGCGCGTCGCCCGCGTACGCGCGGAGAGCGTCCGTTTCCATCGCGAAGCCCGATAACAATTCCTCCGCGCTCCGGACTTCGACGGCGCGCATGGAATCGTTAATATTTGCGAACCGGGCGCGCAGTTGCGCGGAATCGACGCGCGGAAATCGTCCGTTGGCGCCGAGAAGAATCGCATCGTATCCGGTGATGTAAACGGCGCACGGATCGAACACCGATGTAAACGTTTTCGCGACGACGCGGATGTCGTCCTCGCGCAATTTGTAAAGAGGCAGCCAGAGGGCGGCGATGCCGCCGTCGGCGAGGCACGCGCGTTCGCGTTCGAAACATTCGCGACTATACAGATTTCCCGCGCCCGCGACCCACGGATGGATCGGGTCGCAAGTGACGACGTCGTACTTTTCGCGCGTCGTTAATAAATGCGAACGGCCGTCCGCGATTGTAATATTTACATTTCGGAGCTTTCCCGACGCGACTCCGCGATTGGTAAGTTCGAATTCCCGCGCCGCATCGACGACGTTGCGTTCGAGTTCGACGATATCGACGCGTTCGACGCCGGGCGTGGTCGCGAGCGCGCCCGCGGTCACGCCCGACCCGAGGCCGATCACTAATGTTTTCGACGGGGCGGGATGCAGCAGCGCGGGCAGATGTCCGAGCAATCGTTGCAATCGCAGATCGAGCAGCGCCTCCGTGGCAACGACGGTGCCGTTTACCGAAATGGATTTCATCGGTCCGGAATCGCCGTTCGAACGGGTCACGACGACCGTCGAGGACGCGCCTTCGCGCAGATATAACAACTCCTGCGACGACCCCGATTCGCTTCGCGGAGTCACGATGACGGCGCCCAAAATAATAAATATAAGTCCGGCGGCGATCGCGGCGCGCCTCGAACCGGGCAATATCAAATAAATTCCGGCTCCGACCGCGCACGCGGCGCAGGCGGGAATCGCGGCGCGCAATCCGAGGATCGGTAATAATACAAATGTCGCGAGGAGCGCGCCCGCAAGGGAGCCCGCCGTATTCCACGCGTACACGGCGGCGGCGGCGCGATCGGGCGATTTTCCATCGCTTCGCGCGGCGGAGACCGCGAGCGGAAACGCCGCGCCGAGCGCGACCGCCGGCGGAAGGAATAGTATCATTGCGATCGCCGTTTGATAGATCGGCAGCATCCACGGCGACGACAATTGTGGAAATAAATTCTCGGGAAGGTACGCCGGGCGCAATCCTAAATAATAATAAAACCCGAGGAGTCCGGCGAGCGCCAGAATTCCCGCGGCGATGATCGCGAACCCGAGACTCCGGCGGTAATCCCGCGCCGCGCGTCCCGCGATCGGCGCGCCGATCGCAATGCCTGTCAAGAATGCGACAAGCACCGCCGTGAACGCGTAGGTCGACGCTCCGAAAACGCCGATCGCGACGCGAGTGAACAATACTTCCATCGCGAATGCAAAGAATCCCGCGGCGAACGTGGCTATCAATACGGCGCCATGAATTTTCGACCGGATCCCGGATTCCGTCGTCGTCCCGGCCGCCCCGTCGCGCGACGAACTCCTGCGCGCGAATCGATATATTAACAAAAACGAAAGCGCGTTCGCGCCCGCGGCGAAATGAAACGTTCCGGTGTAGCCGAGAAATGGTAATAATACAAATCCCGACGCGGCTGCGCCGAGCGTCGCGCCGGCCGTGTTCACGGCGTAGACGCCGCACGCGGCGGCCGCGGCGTCGAGTCCCGACGCGCGCGCGAGCCGGAGCGCGATCGGAAACGTCGCGCCCATCAGCAGCGCGGCCGGAAGGCACGCGGCGAGCGCAAGCGCGAAACGTAAACATTGGAACGCGGCTCCGTCGATCGGAAGCGATCCGTGCGTCGCCGCGACGACCGTTCCGAGCAGCGGAAATGTAAACGGCGCCGCGAGCGCGCAGAGCGCGAGGCCCGCTTCTGTTAGAAGCGCGAACCGGCGGGCCTCCGCCCCGACGATCAGTAGTTTTCCCGCGAGGAATCCGCCGGCCGCGAATCCCACGAGCAGCGCCGACAGCACGGCCGCCACCGCGGGAGCGTCGGCTCCGAGCGGAATCGTTAAATAACGCGCGGCCGCGATCTCGTCGACGAGCGCCGCGAATCCCGACGCCGCAAATGCTAACGATAGGGCGGCGGGCAGCGCGGGCGCCTTGGTTGGCGGGGCCATCGTTGCGGGTGCCATGGGAGAGGGAATCGTATCCCGCGCCGCCGCGCCATGCACGCGCCGTGCGGCGGCGCGACCCGCGAGGCGGATTCGCTCAAGCCGGTTGCGCGGCGTTTCCGATGTCCTAGTATGTAAGCGCATACTTACATGAAGCACGCCCCGACCCGACTCGATCGCGCCGCCCGCTCAAGGCAAATTGTTATTGCCGCGACTCCGTTGTTCGCACGGCTCGGTTTTCACGGCACCACGACGCGGCAGATTGCTAAAATTGCGCGCGTCAACGAAGCGTTGATTTTTCGTTATTTTCCAAAAAAGGAAGATTTGTATTGGTCCGTCCTCGAGACGCAGTGCGAGGCCGTCGGCGCGCGCACAAAATTACAAAAAACGCTTTCGTCGGCCGGCGGCGAGGAGGCGGCGCTCGCCGCGCTGGCGCGCGACATTCTCGAACGCAACATGCGCGATTCGACGCTGTCGAGATTATTATTCTTTTGCGCGCTCGAACGCCACGAACTCGCGGCGCGGTTTTTTAATACGGTCGGCGAAGGCTACGTCGACGATCTCGCGAAATATATCGAACGTGGCGGACGCGCCGGCGTTTTTCGAGTGCGCGATTCCAAAACGGCGGCGCGCGCGTTCATCGGAATGGTGTTTCATCATTTTATCGTTTATGAACTGTTCGGAGGCAACCGGCGGGGGCATTTGGATATCCCCAAGGTCGCGGAAGCATTGACGTCGCTCTGGCTCGACGGAATGCGAAAGACGGACAAATCGCCGGTCAAACGTTACAACAAAAACAAGATATAATATATAAAGTATAAGATGTATAAAATCCGCCGATCGACGCACGTTGCATGGATTTGGATCGCATCGGCGTGCGCGCCGCCGGCCGCGCCGACGAACGCCGCCGCGCCGCCGGTGCCGGTTGTGATCGCCGTTGCGCGCACGGCGAACGTGCCCGTCGAAGTCGAGGCCATCGGCCGCGCGCAGACGAAATCGTCGGTGGCCGTAATTTCACAAGTCTCGGGACGTTTACAATCGGCGCATTTTACAGAAGGGCAATTTGTAAAGAAGGACGAATTGTTATTTGATATCGATCCCAGGCCGTTCGACGCGGAATTGCGGCTCGCGAGAGCCGATCTCGCGAAGGACGAGGCTAAAGTTCGACAAATGGATGCGGAATTGAAACGTTATGAATCCGCGTCGAAAGGCGGCGCCGTCACGGCCGAGCGCGTCGATCAGGCGCGCGCCGACGTGGAAGTTACCAAAGCGGCGGCCGAGGCGGACCGCGCGCGCATCGAATCGGCGGAAATTAACTTAAAATATTGCGAAATCCGCGCGCCGTTCGACGCGCGGGCCGGCGCGATGCAGGTGTTTCCGGGCGCGATCGTCAAAGCGAACGAAACGCCCGCGTTCGTCATGTTAAATCAAATCAAACCGATCGACGTCGCGTTCTCCGTTTCGGAAACGTGGCTCCCGGATATTATTAAGAATAACGCGGCGGCACCTCTGCGGGTGATAGTATCGATCCCCGACGGTCCTAAACGATCGCTCGAAGGCGCGCTCGCGTTCATGGACAACTCGGTCGACGCGGTCACGGGGACGGTGCGCCTCAAAGCTACATTTCCAAACGAGGATTCGGCGCTCTGGCCCGGGCAATTCGTCAATGTTTATTTACAGATATCGGAACGGAAAGACGCCGTGCTGATTCCGACGGAGGCCGTTCAGGCCGGACAAGCCGGGAGTTTCCTATTCGTGGTTCAGAGCGACGAAACCGTGGAAGTCCGACCCGTCCAGACGGGTCTCGCGACGGGCGGCGAATCGATCATAATAAAAGGACTCGCGAAGGGCGAGCGCGTCGTCCGCGACGGACTGCAACGCCTCGTGCCGGGCGCGCGCGTCGCGGCGCGCGAGCGGGGCGCGGCGCCGGAAGTTAAACAATGAACCTGGCCGCGATTTTCATACGCCGTCCCGTCATGACGTGGCTCGTCATGTTCGGAATGCTTATATTTGGAATATTAGCTTATCGCGAACTGCCGGTCAGCGATCTGCCGAATGTAGATTTTCCGACGCTCGTCGTGTCGGCGCAGGTTCCGGGCGCGAATCCCGAAACGATGGCGTCGGCCGTCGCGACGCCGCTCGAACGTCAGTTTTCGACGATCGCGGGACTCGATTCGATGACGTCGTCGAACGCGCTCGGAAGTACACAAATAACATTACAATTCAGTCTCGGTCGGAACATCGACGCCGCCGCGCAAGATGTGCAATCGGCGATTTCGCAGGCGCAATCGCAACTTCCCGTCGGCATGCCGACGCCGCCGTCGTTTCGTAAAGTAAATCCCGCGGACCAGCCGGTCTTATATTTAGCATTAAATTCGCCGACGATGCGGCTCTCCGATGTCGACGAATACGCGGAGACGATGATCGCGCAGCGGATTTCGATGGTCGGGGGCGTGGCGCAAGTGCAGGTGCAAGGATCGCAAAAATACGCAGTGCGCGCGCAGATCGACCCGCGCGAGATCGCGCGCCGCGGCATCGGAATGGATGAAATCGCGAGCGCGATCCAGGGCGCGAATGTTAATCTTCCGACGGGCGTGCTCGAGGGGCGGCGGCAGAGTTTAACCGTTCGCGCGGACGGACAACTGCTCGACGCGGCGGCGTACGCACCGGTCGTCGTGGCCTATCGCAACGGATCGCCCGTGCGCCTTCGCGAACTCGGGCGCGTGATCGACAGCGTCGAGGATGATAAGATTGCGAGCTGGTTCAACGGACGGCGCGGAATTGTATTATCAGTATTCCGCCAGCCCGGGACGAATACGGTCGAGGTCGTCGATCAGATACGTTTGCTGCTGCCGAAGTTTCGCGAGCAGATTCCCGCGTCGGTTTCGCTCGACGTGCTCTTCGACCGGTCGTTGACGATCCGCGAATCGGTCGACGACGTCAAATTTACGTTATTATTAACGATCGGACTCGTCGTCGCGGTTATATTTATATTTTTACGGAATATTTCGGCGACGCTGATTCCGAGCCTCGCCGTGCCGATGTCGATCGTCGGCACGTTCGCGGCGATGCAACTGCTCGGATTCAGTTTGGATAATTTATCGTTAATGGCGCTGACGCTGTCGGTGGGATTCGTCGTCGACGACGCCATCGTGATGCTCGAAAACATCGTGCGGCATCTCGAAGCGGGCAAATCGCCGATGCAGGCGTCGCTCGACGGTTCGCGCGAGATCGCTTTTACAATATTATCGATGACGATTTCGCTCGCGGCGGTGTTCCTGCCCGTGGTGTTTTTGGGCGGACTTCTCGGGCGGTTGCTGCGCGAGTTCGCGGTCACGATCGCCGTCGCCATCATCGTGTCCGGAATTATATCATTAAGTCTGACGCCGATGTTGTGCAGCCGGTTCTTGAAAGCGCACGCATCGGAAAAACACGGCCGGTTGTATCAAATGTCCGAGCGCGCGTTTCTGGGCGTGCAGGGCGCGTACGGCTGGACGCTAACGCCCGTATTGAAGCATTCGTATCTGACGCTCGCCGCGTCCGCTGTAATATTAGTATTGACGGTTCAGTTATTCATTCAAAGTCCGAAGGGCTTCATGCCCGACGAGGATATCGGTAGTATTTTCGCGTTCACCGAGGCGGCGCAGGGGATTTCGTATCAATCGATGGCCGAACACCAGCAGGCGGTCGCGGCCGTCATCGGCGCCGATCCCGACGTTCAGAACGCGATTTCGAGCGTCGGCGCGAGCGGTCCAAACGCATCGCTCAACACGGGCAGGGCTTTTTTTCGTTTAAAACCGCGGAATCAGCGCAAGCGGAGCGCGCAGGACGTGATCGACGATTTGCGTCCGAAACTCGCGGCGATTCCCGGAATTACAGTATACTTACAAATACCGCCGACCATACGCATCGGCGGAACATTAACGAAGAGTCCGTATCAATTCACGCTGCAGGGGCCCGATACCAAGGAATTGTATGCGGCGGTTCCCGCGCTGGAGGACAAGCTCCGGCAATTGCCGCAGCTTCGCGACGTCACTTCGGATTTGTTATTGAAGAGTCCGCAGGTAAATTTACATATCGACCGCGACCGCGCGGCCACGCTCGGCGTAACGCCGCTGCAGATCGAGGACGCTCTTTACAGTTCGCTCGGCGCGCGGCAGGTTTCGACGATTTACGCGCCGAATAACGAATATCGCGTGATCTTGGAATTGTTACCGGAACGGCGCGACGATCCGGACTCGCTGTCGATGATTTATGTCCGGTCGTCGGCGGGCGCGCTCGTGCCGCTCGAAACGCTCGCGCGCATCGAGCGCGGCATCGGGCCGCTCACCGTGAATCACCTCGGGCAACTGCCGGCGGTAACATGTTCGTTCGGCCTCGCGCCGGGCGCATCGCTCGGCGAAGCGGTCGAGGCCGTGTCGAAGACGGCGCGGGCGTCGCTGCCGGCCAGTATTAGCACTTCTTTTCAGGGCGCGGCGCAGGCCTTCGAGGCGTCGCTGCGCGGCCTCGGCGTATTGTTGATTATCGCGATATTGGTTATTTATCTCGTTCTCGGAATTCTTTATGAAAGTTTCATCCACCCGATAACCATTCTTTCGGGACTCCCGTCGGCCGGTCTCGGCGCGCTCGTGACGCTCAAGATTTTCCACGTGGATTTGAACGTTTATGCGTTCGTGGGCATCATCATGCTCATCGGAATCGTCAAGAAAAACGCGATTATGATGATCGATTTCGCGCTCGAGGCGCAGCGCTCGGGCGGGCGCTCGCCGCGCGACGCGATCTTCGAGGGTTGTCTCGTGCGCTTCCGGCCAATTATGATGACCACGATGGCGGCGCTGATGGGAACGCTACCGATCGCATTCGGCGCGGGCGCCGGTTCCGAATCGCGCCGCGGCCTCGGCCTCGCGGTCGTCGGTGGATTGTTATTTTCACAATTAGTTACTTTATACTTAACGCCCGTCGTTTACGTAGAACTCGAGCGTCTGCGCGGATTCGTCAACCGGCTGCGCGAGAGGCCGTCGACGGAGGCGAATGTTAACATTGACCCGTCGGTTTCGACGTGAGTTTTTGGATTTCCGGGCGGCGCGTTTCTGTTATCATCCGCTCGCATGGATTCCCCGCGCCGCACCGTTATTCTTTTCGCGCTGGCGATCGAGGGCGCGCCCGTCCTCGCGGCGCTCGAAAACGCGCGCGAGGAGCGCGCCGCGGGCCGGTCGTTCATGTCCGGCAACATTGGTAATATTCCCGTGCTGGCGGCCGCGACCGGCGTCGGAAAAGTTGCATCGGCGCTCGCGGCATCGGCCGCGATTGCACAATTCGGCGCCCGCGAAATCATTATGATCGGAACCGCGGGCGCGCTCCGGTCATCCTTAAGATTAGGCGATCTTTTTGTAGCATCCGAAACGATACAACACGATCTTGGCGTTCGCGAGGGACGGCGGGCGCATCCGTGCCCCGCGCTGTCGAAGGAGCTCCTCGAAATCGCGCGCCGGGGTTCGCCGACGGGGCGGGTTCACGGCGGGTCCTTGCTGACCGGCGACCGCGGCTGTTTTACCTACCGTCGACGCTTGCGGCTCTTATGGTCCTTTCGCGCCGATCGGCCGCAATGCGTAGATATGGAAAGCGCCGCGGTCGGCGCCGCCGCGCAGGGGGCCGGAGTGCCCTTCGGCATCCTGCGAATCGTCTCCGACCATGCCGGGCCGCTCGCGTTTCGCGAGGTAAAAAAGCACTTTCACGATCTTGCGCCAGTGCCGGCGAAGGTTGTGGTTGACTGGCTGCGGACGTCGAACCGATGAAATGACATCGAATCCGCTTCGCTCGACCGATCCAATCCCGCGCATTCAAGGCAAACAAAAGTACCGCCCGCTTCCGTCATACAATTCATTCATAACTTGTTTCTAAGGCGCCATTTTGTCCGCGCGTTCACGGTGTCGCAGCTCGTCGTCGACGCGCTCGCGATTTACGCGGCGTTTCTCGCGGGATACGAGACGGTGCAATTGTTCTATTCGACGAACATCCGATGGCCGGCCTCGGAATATAACATTTTATTTATATGGATTCTCGTGATCACGATCGCGACCTTCGCGGTCATGGGAATGTATTCGACGCGAAAGAGTTTGTTGAACGTCGTCGAATTCGAGCGTCTCGGAAAGTGCGCGCTGTTCGCGTTCATGCTCGTGAGCGCGATCGTGTTCCTGTTGCGGCAGGCGCCCGCCGGTTCGAAAGCGCATCCGATTCTAACGGATCTACAGAATCTAATATTCCTCGACACGGAACACATCGGCAAAGGCAGCGTCGTTTTTACTTATGGATATTTGTTTATTCTCGTCGCGGCCGAGCGATTCGTATTCTTTAAGTTAATGCAGGAGGCCCACCGGCGCGGCATCGGACACCACCACGTCCTCATCATCGGCGCCGGAAGAGCCGGACGGAAAATCCGCGAAAAATTAATTATTTCGCCGACCGTCGGATGGAACATGCGCGGTTTTCTCGACGACGACATCAACCTCGTCGGCACGAGCGTCGAGGGGGCGCCGGTGCTCGGGACAACCGACGAACTCGAACAATTCGTATCGGATTTAAAGATTCATACTGTTTTTATATCCATTCCCGAGGGCGACGAATTTAAGATTCTCGAACTCGTGCGCCGCTGCCGCGCGCTCGGCGTCGAAGTTTGCATCGTTCCGCGGCTTTGGCATATATTAACGTATCCGGTGAAGATCGAACGGCTCGATTCGATACCGTTGATCGTGCCGCGCAAAAATTCGGCGCGGATCAGCGTCGCCGCCGCGAAACGGGCGATCGATATTGTTATTGCGGGCGCATCGCTCGTTCTCTGCATTCCGTTTTTCATACTCGTTCCGATCGTTATCAAGCTCGAGTCGTCGGGTCCGGCGTTTTTCCGCCAGCGGCGGGTCGGCAAGGACGGCCGCGAATTTGAAATGTTAAAATTCCGGACGATGCACGCGGAAATGTCGGGCGACGCGCTGAAACCGCAGACGTCGAGCGACCCGCGCATTACTAAATTCGGAAAATTCCTGCGGCGTACGAGCGTCGACGAGATGCCGCAATTCTGGAACGTGCTCATGGGCGAGATGAGCATGGTGGGCCCGCGTCCCGAAATGCCGTTTATTGTCGAAAGCTACACCGAGTCGGATCGCGCGCGCCTGAGCGTGAAACCCGGCATCACGGGCCTCTGGCAGATCAGTTACGCGCGCCTCCGCCCGATCCACGCGAATCTCGATTATGATTTATATTATGTCGAGCATCAGTCGCTGCTGCTGGATATTATTATATTAATTTTGACGCCGTTCGCGCTCGTGAAAGGCACCGGCGCGCACTGAGCGAAAACGAATCGATCGGTGCCGTTCGACGCGCGATGGACGAGCACGCGCGCGGCGCCGGAGCGCGCGCATCCCGTTCCAATTAGCGGCGGTGGGGATCGGATTCTTGCCGGGGCAAAAATCGTCCGGGCGCCCGCGGAAATCGCGCGAATCCGGCGTACGTGCGATGGCGACGCGAAGGCGCGAGCGTTTTTGAATGAATGGGATGCGCCCGCTCATGTTTACAATCGATCGAAACGTGCCCGCGAAACGCCGCGTATTATTAGTTATGGAATCCACCATCGGCGGGACGCGGCGCCATTTGAATCAATTGGCCACGCTGTTGCCGCGCGATCGATTTGATATCACGGTCGCGGCGAGCGCGGAACGCGATGCGACATTTCGCCTCGATATGGAAGCGATGCGGAAGTCGGGCGCGGACGTCGTCGAATTGCCGATGGTTCGAAATATCGATGCTTCGACCGACCGCCGCCACGTCCGCGAACTGCGCGCGCTGATGCGGAATCGTAAATTTGATATTGTGCACGCGCACAGTTCGAAAGCCGGCGCGCTGGCGCGCTACGCGTCGTGGCGCGAAGGCGTCGGCCGCCGCGTTTTCACGCCGCACACGTTCGGATTCGCGTTCGCGGGCGGTTTTTCCCCGTGGAAGCGCGCCGTTTATTATTGCATCGAACGCGCGCTCGGAAAAATCACGGATCGTATCATTTGCGTCTCGCCGTCGGAGGCCGCGCAGGCGCGCCGCCTGCGCATCGTCGCCGCGGACCGCATCCGGACCGTCGAAAACGGCATCGATCCCAAACCTTACTTATCGACGCCGGACCGCGCGTCGGCGCGCAAAATATTAAAGTTACCAAAAGACGGGCGGATTGTTTGCATCGTGGCATTGTTAAATTCCGCGAAAGGCCAGCTCGAGGCGGTCGAAGCGATGGCGGCGATGCCGGCGGACGCGCGGCCTCTTTTATATTGTATCGGGGGCGTCTCCGACGCGGCGTACGGCGCGGCCGTGAAACGCGCGATCGAGAAACATAAATTGCACGAACGTGTATTATTAATTGGCCACCGCGACGACGTGCCGCTCTGGCTCGCGGCGTCCGATTTTGTGTTATGTCCGTCGCGTTGGGAGGGAATGCCGTACGCCGTGCTCGAGGCGATGGCCGCGGGCAGGGCCGTCGTCGCGACGATGACGAACGGCGCGCGCGACGCGATCGAAGACGCCGTGACCGGATGGCTCGTGCCCGTCGGCGACACGAAAGCGCTCGCGGCGAAAATCGGAATGTTATTGTCCGATCCGGACCGCCGCGAATCGTTTGAAAAAAACGGCCGCGAACGCGTTCTTTCGAAATATAGTATTGAAAATATGATACAAAAAACCGCCGCCGTTTACGACGAGGTTCTCGAGGCTTGAGTCTCGCCGACAAATCGCCCGTCCGCAGGCGCGGACTGCGCATCATGGAGGTCATCACCACGCTCGGCGTAGGCGGGGCCGAAATGCACCTATTGTCGCTGACGCGCGGCCTGCTCGCGCGCGGCCACGCGCCGGAGGTTTTTTATTTAAAAGGCAGAGGCGAACTCGCGCAGGATTTTTTGCGCTCGGGAATTCCGGTTCAAAAGATTTCGATGGAGGGCGCGGGCGAGGCGGCGCGCGCGATCTATCGATTAAGTTCGGTCATGCGGCGGTCGAAGCCCGATTTGATCCATACGCATTTGTTAAAAGCCGACGCGGTCGGCGCGGTCGCGTCCTTTTTCGCCGGCCGGTCCGGACGTCTCGTTTCGAGCAAACATAACGATGAGCGCGCGCTGCTGCATCCCGTTTTCGGCCGCGTGCATGGAATGTTATCGTCGCTCGACCGCGCTGTAATTGTATTATCCGATCACGTCGGCGGATTCGTCGCGGAACACGGGCGGGTCTCGCCCAGGAAAATCCGCCGCGTTTATTATGGTTTGGATCCGGCGAGATTCGAAAACGCGTCGGCGGACGGCCTCCGCGAAGAATTAAGAATCGGCGCCGACGAATTTGTTATAACGTGCGTGGCGCGATTCGCGCCGCAAAAGGCGCACACGGTGCTTCTCGACGCGCTTTCGAAAACATTACAATCGGTGCCGCGCGCGCGGCTGTTGCTCGTCGGCGACGATCCGTTTGGAGATTACAGAAAACGCGCCGAGGAGCACGCGCGATCGCTGCGACTCAACGAACGCGCGCTATTTCTCGGCATCCGCCGCGACGTTCCGCGCATTCTCGCGGCGAGCGATTTGTTTACGATGAGTTCGCTTTGGGAGGGCCTCGGTCTCGTGTTTTTGGAGGCGATGGCGGCGCGCCTTCCGGTCGTCGCGACGAACGTCTCGGCGGTGCCCGAAGTGGTGCCTCACGGGCGCTGCGGACTTCTCGTTCCGCCGAACGACGCGGATGTGATGGCGCGCGCATTTGTAAATATAGCAAAAAGGCCCGACCGCGGACGGTCGATGGGCGACGCGGGTCGCGTCTGGGTGCGCGAACGATTTGGAATCGACCGGATGGTGGACGAAACGCTCGCGATTCTCGAAAGCGTCGTCGCGGAAGCGTGAGCGAATGGGCGCCGGTTAATATTACAGTTCCGCGCGCGTGCGCGGCAATCGCGCCGATCGGAGGCGCCTTCGCGCGGAGCCCCGAAGATTTCGTCGTCGAGGAAGTATTGTCGTACGAACCCGGGGGCGAGGGGCAACATTTGTATTGTTGGATCGAGAAACGGGGGATTCCGACGCGCGAAGCGATCCGGCGGCTCGCCCGATTCTTAAATTTACCGACGCACGACTTCGGTTACGCGGGATTGAAGGACGCGAACGCCGTGACGCGCCAGTGGATTTCGGTCGAGGGCGTCGCCCCCGAATTGTTACAAGGCTGGACCGTGAACGGGGTGCGGGTTCTGCGCGCGGAGAGACACCGTCATAAACTAAGAATCGGACACGTCCGCGCGAATCATTTTGTTATGGTTATTCGCGACGTTCCGGAGGCGGATTTTCCCCGCGCCGGCGCCATGTTGGATTGGATACAACAGAAAGGATTGCTCAACGCGTACGGATCGCAACGATTCGGCCGCGGCGGCGACACGTTTGCGGCCGGCCTCGCGCTGATTCGCGGCGATCTCGCAAACTTCAAAAAAATCATCGGAAGCGAGGCGCGCGAAATCGACCGGCCTCTGCGATCCTTAATGATCAGCGCCGTGCAGTCGGAAATCTTCAATCGCGTCCTCGCGGCGCGCATGGATTCGTATTTTATGGTTCAGGACGGCGACGTCGCGATCTTACATAAAAACGGAGCGGCTTTTATCATTAACGACGCGGCGGCCGAGGCTCCGCGGTGCGCGGCTTTCGAAATATCGCCGGCCGGGCCGATTCTCGGAACCCGGCTGCTCGAGGGATTCGGCGCCCCCCGCGAAATCGAGGAACGCGTGTTCGCGGAATTCGAACTGCGTCGCGATTCGTTTTTACAATTACCGCTCCGGCACGAAGCGCACGGATCGCGGCGCGCGCTCCGCGTCCCCGTCGCGGATTTGATATATCATAAAAACGGATCGGATCTCGAAATCTCCTTTTCGCTGCCGTCGGGATCCTACGCGACTCGAATCGCGACGGAATTGTTGGGCGAAACATCGACGCGAAATTGAAACGGCGGGTTGACTGACGCGCGGCCGTCGGCGAAATCGCGCGGCCGCCGCATGGAAAAAAAGTCCATATCGCCGGCGCGCGGGCCGATGCGGGCGCCTGTATGCTGCAAAGCAGGCGGATTCGCCCGCGAAACGGCGGGCGACCGCTTCGACCGGGGACGGGTTTTTGACGATACTATGTCTCTCAATTGCCCCATGAATGATTACTTATGAGTCTTTCGCGGAACGACCACCAACTTGCGGTTCGCGTCGAGCGGCGAAGCCGCCCGACGCCGATGTTATCGAAATATTCGCTCTGGGGTGGTCGCCGTCAGAGCCGCCAGGGCGACACGTACACGGATTTGTATGGAACGCGCGCGTTCGTCGCGATGTTACTGATCACGATTCTAAACGTTTTGGACGCGTTTTTCACCCTCGTGTATCTGCAGCGCGGCGGTTCGGAGGCGAATCCCATCGCGGACTGGTTGATACAACTGGGGCCCGCGACGTTTATCTTTTGCAAAACGTTCATCATGGGCGGCGCGCTGGCCATCCTCTGCCTTCATAAGAATTTCTCGCGCGCGCGATTTGGAGTCTTGCTCGGCGCGTCGCTTTACGTTTTGCTGACCGTGTATCATTTAATACTATTTTTCCGCCTCGATGTCGGCCAGCTCTTGTAACGATTGTTTTTTGATAATATCCATCGGCGGCGCGGCGAGCGCGAACGCCCGCCGGAGATCGCCGCGCAGATCGCGGAGATCCTCCACGCCGATCGAAAGGCGTAACAGCCGATTTGAAATCCCGGCGCGCGCGCGCGCCGCGGGCGCCATCGATGCATGCGTCATCGTCGCGGGATGCGCGACGAGGCTCTCGACGCCGCCGAGCGATTCCGCGAGACTGAATAATTGTAATGAATTTACGAATCGTTCCATATCATAATCGGCCGCGATTTCGAAACCGATCATCGCTCCGAAACCGCGCTGCTGTCGCCGCGCGATCGCGTGGCCCGGGTGGTCCGGCAGTCCCGGATAATAAACATGCGCGACGCCGGGATGTTTTTGTAAATATCGCGCGACGGCCGCCGCGTTGCGTTCGTGCGCGCGCATGCGCGCCGGAAGCGTTCGCAATCCGCGCATCGTTAAATAACTATCGAACGCCGCGGCCGTGACGCCCGTGCAGTTCGCCCACCACGCGAGATTTTCGGCGAGCGCGGCATCGCGCGCGACGACGGCGCCGCCGAGGGCGTCGCTGTGTCCATTGATATATTTCGTCGTCGAGTGCACGACGAGATCGGCGCCGAGCGCGATCGGATTTTGTAATATCGGCGAAAGAAATGTATTATCGACCGCGACGAGCGCGCCGCGCGCGCGCGCGGCGGCCGCGAGGCATTCGATATCTACAATTCGGAGGAGCGGGTTGGATGGAGTCTCGATCCAAAGCAGGCGGGGGCCCCGCGCGAGCGCCGCATCGAGCGCGGACGGATCGTTTTGATCGACGAAGACCGCCTCGAAGTGGTTTTTGTTCGCGAGCGCGGAAATCAGCCGGTGGGTGCCTCCATAACAATCGTGCGGAGCGACGAGGAGATCGCCGGGGCGCAATAATTGTAATACTAATGAAACCGCGGACATTCCCGTGTTGGTGAGCGTCGCGCCGGCGCCGCCCTCGAGCGACGCGAGGGCGTCCGCGAGCTGGTCGCGCGTCGGATTCGCCGTTCGCGAATAATCATATTGCCGCCGCCGGCCGAACGCTTCGAATGTATAATTTACCGATAAATGCAGCGGCGGCATTACGGATCCGAATTGCGCGTCGCGGCCGACGCCGGCGCGGACGGCCGCCGTGGAGAGTGCGCGGGGACGGCTCATCGCGACACCTCCCGCGCTCCGCAAACGGCGGGATTCGACGCGAGCGCTTTTCGCAGGAATTCCGCGACGGCTTTTTTTTCTTTAAGAAACGCGTCGTGGCCGAACGGCGAATTGCAGCGTTGCCATTCGACGGGGCCCGCGAGTTTTTGTTGTAATTCGCGCACTTGCGAAGTCGGCACGAGGATGTCGGATTCGCAAGAAAACAAAAATGCCGGCGTGGAGATTCCCGTCGGGTCGGCGCGGTGGCAATCGATCGCGAGGGAAAGTGAATAATAACGATCGGCGTCGAAATCGCGCGCGAAATCGGCGCCGCGCGAATCGATATAATCCACGGACTCGAACCGGAGGCCGCCGTCGCGGGCGACGGGGGCGCTTTTGAAGCGTCCGCCGAATTCGCGGGGGCCCCGATAAGTTAACATTCCAAGCGCGCGCGCGAGCGCGACGCCGCGCGGCGTCGCGTCGTGTTCGAGTATCGCGCGCTGGATGCCGCGAAAACCGGTCGCATACGGATGCGGTTCGTGGGCCGCGCAGAGCACCGCGAGGCGCTGCGCGCGCCGCGGAAATTGTTCACAAAAAGAAAGCGCGACCATGCCGCCATAGGAGGCGCCGGCGACCGCATGCAGCGTTTTTATTTGTAAATGATCGAGCAGATGCGCGAGCAGCCGCGCGTGGTCGGTCGATGTGATCGCGAATTTCGGATTTTCGGGAACGATATAATCGAACGACAGCACGCGAAATTGTAATGTATCGATCGCGCGGTTGCGTCCGCATTGCGCGTCGAACCAGCCGGGCGCCGGATTATGAGCATTCGACGCGACGTGCCGGCCGGCCGAGATGCCGCCGAGTACGGCGACGACGGGCGCGTCCGGCGGGCCGGAGCATTCATACAATAAAGCCGCGCGGCCGAGTTCGCCGCCGAATGTTAATGAAAACGGCCGCGGAAGGTGGGCGACGGCGGCGCCGCGTGGGACGGTGACGGCAAGACTCATCGCGCGCCTCCTTTTGTAATAATCAATTCGCGGACGTCGTCGAGCAGCGCGGCCGCGGTCGCGGCGGCGCCGACGGCGAATCCCGTATAAAGCCGCGACGCGCCGTTGTCGAATGTGAATTGATAGAGGACGCGATCCGGCGGCGCGCAAAGGGGCGAACGGCGGTCGAGCGATTCATAACGAACGGATTTGTTACCGTCGCGCCGCGCGCGGCCGACGAGGCGCGCACCGGGCGCGGTCGCGGCGGATTGGATATGTTCGCGCGCGATCGATCCGGCGGGCGCCGCTTGTTTAAATATTAATTGTGTAATGATGCCGAGTTTGATCGCGGCGTCGGTGCCGTCGAGATCGGACTCCGGATCGGATTCGAACAATCCCCGCGCTTTCGCCGTCGCAAGCGCCGAATCATACGATTCGCCCGCCGAGAGGCATTCGAGAATCGTTGTGGTCGTCGCGTTCGCGACGACGGCGATCTCCGCGGTGTTGTTTTGTAAATAAATCAAATCCCGGGCGATCGCGGCGCCCGCTCCGCCGAGCGCCGCGCGGATGCCGACGCGCGCGAGCATCGGAGCTGATGTTAATTCTGAGGCGCCCGCGAACAGCGCATCCTTCGAGGCGAGCGCGAGCGAAGAACCGGTCGCGAGCGCGGCGCGCGCGCGATCGAGCGCGGCCCCGGGATTCGCACTATCCGTCGGAAGCGCGTCGATCACGATATCCGAGTTTACAAATTGCAGCGCGAGCTCCGTCGGCAGCGCGGCGCCTCCCGGATAATTTATGAGCGATCGGCCCTTTTCTTTAAATTGCAAAATCGCGCGCGGCGAAAGACCCCCGCGGTCGTAAACGGTCGCCGTGGAGTCGGTCGCGGCGACGAGGCGCGCGCCCGACGCGTCGAATTGTTGTAATAGCGCGCGCCCCACCTTGCCGACGCCAAGCAGGTGGACGGTGGCGGGCACGGCGGAGGGAGGAGACGATCCGGAGGACTTCAATCCTACAGTTAGTTTTTGTTCAATTCCGTTCGGTGAAACGGATTGTCGTCGGGTGGAAAAAGAGGAGTCGGCGCCGTTAATTGTAATATCAACGGGCGCGCTTGTCGCGAAAATAGCCATGGGAGCGGTTTGGTTTTCTTGTGGGAGAAGGATCGAACGGAAAACCCACCGCGATCGACAAGGCGACAAATGCGCCGACGCTGGAATTCCTCGTTTTGGAATTCTTCGCCCGGAGCGCGCGCGTCCCAATTTCCGCGGCTGCTCCGAAGATGGCGTCCGGCTCCAAGGCGGCTCGATTCAATATGAATTCGACGTTTTCGCGACGGAAAATTAACATTACAGTTAACGAAATTCCGACGCTCGCGCTTGGCAGCTTTTTTCATCTCTCGGCGCATCGCTCGCGATCGCAAACGCGATCATGAACGATCTCCGCAGGAATTGGCACCTTTTCAAATCGCTCGTGATCAATGAATTCCGCGCGATCTGAACGGTTGCCCCGGCGTCGACGTGCCTGTCACTCAGCCGGTCTCGATGAGTAGCGAGTAGATTGCAACAGTCCCGCGCGCCTGTCAAGCATTTCTCCGCGGAATCACAGATAACCCGCCACGCCTCGCCCTATTGTTAATTATTAAAACGTGTGTTTTCTCGTCTCCGCGGTCTCCGCGTCTTGGCTCCGCGTCTCCGCGTGAAACTCTGGTTCTGTATTTTTGGCTCCGCGTCTCGATCTTCCTCTCCGCGTCTCCGCGTGGAATTCTGAATCATAATAGCAAGCAACAGTTACACCCAGAGACGCGGAGCCAGAAACCAGAGACTCACGCGGAGACGCGGAGCCAAGATGCGGAGAACGCGGAGCCAGAAAAGAAGAATCCTGCATTTCACGCCGAGGAGAAACCGGAGAGTTATACCAGTGGATGGGTTGCGGAGGCCGACAAGCGCAAGATGTAGGGAGGTCCTTTCCAAATCGGGTGTCGCCGCGATAGTCTCAGGGGTTCGGTAGTCTCCGCTGACTGGCGGAGACACCCCTCCCGCCATTGGTTTTCCACTCCTGCTCGTGAAGTTGCCGGCTGATCCAATCGCTGTCCGCCCGTCGATTCGACTGCGCGGCGCGCGGGACTATCCGCTGCGCGCGCTCGATGTTGATTTTCGAATCGGGCGGAAAATTGTTATATGCGGCGTGTCGGGAAGCGGCAAGTCCGCGCTAGCGTTTCATACCATTGCGCGCGAGGGCCTGCGTCAATTGTTAGAATCCACGATGGCGACGCGTCCGCAATTCGCGATCGCGAACGCGCGGCGGCTCGCGGCGCTCGCACGGCCGCAGTTCCGACAATTGGACGGTCTGCCGGCGGTCATTGCCGTCGGGCAGGGCGATCTCGTCGCCGGTCCGCACTCGACGCTTGGCGAGATCGCCGGCATTTCAGCGGCGCTGCGCGTTCTGTTGGCGCGCTTCGGAACGGTGCATTGTCCGAAATGTAAGATTCCGCGCCCCTCCATTTCGCCGCGCGACGTCGCCGCGAATTTGTTAACTACCTATCCGGACGAATCGATCCGTATCATGGCGCGTATCCGCGCGACGGGGCCGGCGGCGGGAATCCTCGAATCGCTTCCGAAACGCGGTATTTTGCGGGCCTGGCTTGTTTATAAAAATCAACCGGCCGCGGAGATCCGCCTCGACGATCCATTTAACATTTCCGAAGATCCTTCGGAAATATACGCGGTGGTCGACCGACTCGCGGCGCGGCATGCGAATGCGACGCGCATTTTCGAAGCGATCGACCGGGCCGTCGAAATCGGCCTCGGTATCGTTAGCATCGAGCGCGGAAATATAATATCACATTTAGCGACGGCGCGCGCGTGTCCCAACTGTAATATCGAACTCGCGGCGCCCGCGGCGCGATCGTTATGGACCTCCGCGCCTCCCGGCCGATGCGAGACATGCGCCGGCCGCGGCGCCGATTCCGCGTCGGGCGCCGCGTGCGCGCCCTGCGCGGGCAGCGGTTATTCCGACGCCGCGCGGAGTTTGCTGCTCGAAAATTGTAGCATCGCCGATTTTGTCGCATTGGACGCGCATGCGCTGCTGCGACGGCTCGAATCGAGCGGTTGCTTCGAAACGGCCGCGGCGCGCGAATTGTATAATGAGCTGCGCGACCGCGCCGAGGCGCTCCGCGCCCTCGGACTCGGCTCGATGCCGCTTTCGCGCAAGACCGCGACGCTTTCGACCGGCGAATCGAGGCGGGCCCGCTGCGCCGCCGCGTTCGGGGCGCGCGTTCGCGGCGCATTATTTATATTGGACGAACCGACGGTCGGATTGCACGCGGCGGATCGCGCGCTTTTATTATTAAAAATAAACGAAATCGCCGCGCGCGGGAATACGATGCTCACGGTCGAGCACGATACCGACACGATGCGAGCCGCCGACGAATTGATAGAACTTGGCCCGGGGGCGGGAGCGCGCGGCGGAACTATAATATTCCAGGGCGGTCCCGCGGAGATCGCCGCGCCGCAAATCGACACGCCGACGGCGCGGGCGATGCGCGGCGAATTGGACATTCCTGTTTCGACGGCGGAGCCGGCGCGCGAATTTATACAAATCCGCGGCGCGCGCGGACACAATCTAAAGAATGTCGACGCGCGGTTTCCGATCGGCCGGCTCACCGCCGTCACCGGCGTTTCGGGCTCCGGCAAGAGTTCGCTTATATTCGGCACGCTCGCGGCGGCCGCGCGCCGCGCGCTTCGCGGCCACGAAACCGCGTCGGATTCGATGCTGCCCCACGACGGCGTCGCGGGATTGGAATTGTTTGAACGGCGCCTCGTGGTCGGTCCGCGGCTGCCCGGCCGCGCGGCGCGCTCGACGCCGGCCAGTTATCTCGGCGTCGCGGCCGAACTGCGCGAATTGTTAGCATCGACTCCCGCCGCTCGCGCGCGCGGGCTCGATGCTTCGAATTTCAGCGCGAATCGCGCAGGCTGGCGCAAACGCGACGGCGAAGATCTGTTACATGTCGGCCGGTGCGAAGCGTGCGCCGGCCTCGGATTCCGCGAACTCGATCTCGAATTGTTAGAATCCGTCTCGGTGACTTGCGAAGTCTGCCGTGGTTCGCGTTTTTCGGCCACCGCGCTCGAAGTGAGATGGAAGGGGCGTTCGGTCGCCGATTGGAATACGTTAACGATCGAGGAGGCGGCGGCCGAACTCGCGGCGATTCCCGCGATCGCGCGCGCGCTGGGACCCGCTCTCGAACTCGGAATTGGATATTTAAGATTAGGCGAGCGCGGCGACGTCCTTTCGGGCGGCGAATGGAAAAGACTACAAATCGCGAAGGAACTCGGGCGCGCGAACGGGCCGGGGCGCGCGCTCGTCCTGCTCGACGAACCGACGCGCGGGCTCCACGCCGTCGAGACCGGCCGACTCATGCGCGCGCTCCGCTCGATTTGTAGTCAGGGCGGCACCGTCATCGTCGTCGAACATTCATTATCGGTGGCGCGCGCCGCCGACTGGATCGTCGAAATCGGTCCCGGAGCGGGCGCCGACGGCGGAATTGTATTATTTGAGGGGGCGCCCGCCGAATTTATCAAAAACTCGCAGGCGCCCACGGCTCGCGCGATGCGCGGCGAGATCAATACAATTCCGAGCGGCGCGGCCGCCGCGCCGCCTCCGCCGGAGCATGTGATCATCGAAGGCGCCCGCGCGAAGAATCTAAAGAATCTTTCGTTACAAATCCGTCGCGGCGCGCTCACGTGCATCGCCGGTCCGCGCGGCGCGGGCAAAACCGCGCTCGCGTGCGACGTGCTCGGCTCCGAGGCGCGCCGGCGCTTTATGTTAGCCTTGGCGCCCGCGGCGCGCCGCGCCGCCGACCGCGCCGAATCGGCCGACGTCGACCGCGTCGACGGAACGGGAATCGCGCTCGTATTCGACCGCGATCCCTCGTCGATGCCATGGGGCGAGTCGGCCGGAATATTACCGTTGCTTCGGAGTCTTTTTGTTAGTTATTCGCAGGCGCATTGCCCCGGCTGCGGCGACGTTTTGCGCCGGCGCGAGCCGCAGGAGGCGCGCGATCTCGCGTTCGATAAATTTAAGAATCAAAAGTGCAGAATTGTCACATCGCTTTCGTTCGTCGACGGCGAAAAATGGAGCGACCGCCAGGCGCAGCTGCGCGCCCGCGGGTTCGCCAGAGTTTTAGTAAACGGCGCCGAACTGCGCATCGAAGAAGCTCATATTGTGGCGGGGGATGCCGTCGAACTCGTCGTCGACCGGATCGCGCTCGACGACGCGAGCCGCGAACGCTGTCTTGAAGCGCTGGAGGAGGCCGCGATCGCGGGCCGCGGCCGCGGCGCCGTCGAAACGCTCGCGGGCGAGCGCGTCGAATTCGATCGTCTCGGCGGCTGCGCGAAATGTAAATTAACGATGGAACGGCCGCTCGCGCACGCCGATTTCCAACAAAAAAAACCGGGACCGTGGGCGGCGGCCGCGCGCGTGGCGGGCACGGCGTGGCCGGCGGCCGGTTTCGATTTGATATTAACGAAAAATCTGATGTTACAATTACGCCGCGCTCCGGTCGCGGCCGCCGGGCCGATTCTCGCGGCGCTCGAACGGCGCGTCGCCGCCGTCGACGGCCTCGCGCGCGAAACGCTGCCGCTCGACGCCGGTGCTTTCGGCGCGCGCGAACGCGCTTCGTGGATCGCGGCGGGGATGACCGTGGCGCCCGGCGGTTCATTATTAATATTGGACGATCCGACGCGCGGACTCGACGCCGCCCGCGCGGAATGTTTATTACAACAAATCCGGACGGCGGTCGCGTCGGGCGCGACGGCGGTCGTCGCCTCGGCCGATCCGCTCGCCGCGCGCTTCGCCGACGACATCGTGCGCCTCGGACCGGGAGCGGGGGCCGACGGCGGAAATATTGTAACATCGGCGCCGCCGCCGCGCGCAACGATAACAAAACCGCGCGGCGAATTTTATTATTTAGAAAGCTATCCGGAGGACGTCGACCGCGCGGGATTGCGAGCGCCGTTCGAGAGCCGCCGGGACATCCTTGAAATCGGATTCGACGAGCCTCCGGAGGCGACGCCCGCCGAACTATTGCAAATATTACCGAAAATCGCCGCGCTCTACGCGCGCGCGCCCGAGGCGCGCGAACTCGCGCTCGACGCCGGACGATTCGATTACAGTCGCGAAACCGGCGGCGGCCGGTGCGGACTCTGCCGCGGGCGCGGCGCGGTCGAACTCGATTTTGATTTTCTTCCGGGCGACACCGCCACGTGTCCCGCGTGCGCCGGTTCGCGCTACGAACCGCGAGTCCTTTCCGTTCGTTTGTATGGAAGAACGATTGCCGAAATGTTGCAATGTTCCATTCGCGACGCCGCCGCGATCCTTCATGATCATCCGCCGATCGCCGACGCGTGCCGGCGCGCGGACGCGCTCGGCCTCGGACATTGCATCCTTTCACAACCGCCGGAATATTTAAATCCGTCCGCGCGAACCTGCCTGCAACTCGCGAACGCGCTCGCCCGGGATCCGGAGCGCATCGCGCTCCTTCTCGCGCGCGCCGGCGACGGAATCTTTACATCCGATCTGTTTCCGCTGCTCGATTCGCTGTTTGAATTTGTAAAAAACGGCGCGGCCGTCGTATGGATTCATCCGAGGCGCGACATCGCGGCCGATATTCCTCATTTTAGTTCAATACAACAAAAACCGGACGCCGCGACGCCGGGCCGTCGGAGAGCGCGAAGCACCGAATGAAACCGAAGCCCGGACCTAAAATTAAATTAAACAATCCGCTGATCATCGAGAGCGACCGGTCGGTCTGTCTCGAATCGGATCATCCGCGATACGAGGAAGTGCGGGAACAGCTCGCGCGTTTCGCCGATCTCGAAAAAAGCCCCGGAAATCTTCATACATATCGCATTTCGCCGATTTCGATCTGGAACGCGGCGTCGCTCGGCATGCCGGCGGCGAAAATATTAGATTTCCTCGACGCAAACTCGCGCTATCCGCTGCCGAACGCCGTGCGCGAGAAAATTAATATGTGGCACCGGCGCTACGGCGCGCTCGCGCTCGAACGGATCGCATCGGGGCCGCACGCCGGAAAATTAGCGATCGTCGCGCGCGACCGCGAATTGTATCTCGAGGCGCGGCGCCGCAAGGGTCTGGAGGACTTCGCGCGCGTCGAACTCGAGAACGGATTCACGATCGACGAGGACGCGCGCGGCGCCGTGAAGCAAATATTGACGGATCTTGAGTATCCCGTCGAGGACGTCGCGGGATACGTCGCGGGCGCGCCGCTCGAAATTATATTAAGAAAAAAATGCCGTTCCGGCCGCCCGTTCGAATTGAGAAATTATCAAAAAGAAGCCGTCGACGCGTTCCATGCGAACGGAACCACGCGCGGCGGTTCGGGCGTCGTCGTCCTGCCGTGCGGCTCGGGAAAAACGGTCGTCGGCATCGCGGCGATGGAACGTTGTAATACAAATACGCTCGTGCTGACGACGAGTTCGGCCGCCGTGCATCAGTGGTGTTCGGAATTGTTAGATAAGACCACGCTTGACGCGCGCGACGTCGGCGAGTACACGGGCGCGAAAAAGGATTTGAAGCCCGTGACGGTTACAACTTATCAAATGTTAACGTATCGACGGAGCAAGACCGGCGTGTTCCAGCATTTTCATATATTCGACGACCGCGACTGGGGACTTGTTATTTATGATGAAGTCCATTTGTTGCCGGCGCCCGTGTTTTCGATCACGGCTTCGCTGCAGGCGCGGCGCCGCCTCGGGCTCACGGCCACGCTCATCCGCGAAGACGGGCACGAGTCGCGCGTGTTTTCGTTAATAGGACCGAAACGTTATGAATCGCCGTGGCGCCGCCTCGAACGCGAGGGTTTCATCGCCGCCGCGACGTGCCGCGAAGTCCGCGTGCCGCTCGATGCCGAAACGGGGCGCGCGTACGAAGCCGCGGAGAAACGCGAACAATTTAGAATCGCCTGCGAGAACGGGGCGAAAACGGCGGTGATCCGCGAATTGTTATCAAGACACGCGGGCGACCACGTGCTCGTGATCGGACAATATCTCGAACAAATCGGCGCGCTCGCGCGCGACATCGGCGCTCCGCTCATCACGGGCGCGACGCAGAACGACGCGCGCGAACATTTATATAACGAATTCCGGGCCGGACGCATTCCTGTACTCGTGATCAGTAAAGTCGGAAATTTTGCCATCGATCTGCCCGATGCGAACGTCGCCATTCAGATTTCGGGCACGTTCGGTTCGCGGCAGGAGGAAGCGCAGCGCCTCGGACGCGTTCTACGCCCCAAGTCCGACGGACGTCCGGCGGTTTTTTATACTGTTATATCGGCCGACACGCGCGAACGCGAATTCGCGGCGAAACGCGAACGATTCTTAACAGAACAGGGTTACACTTATGAAGTTATCAATTCCGACAAGCTGTTCGCGGAAAGCGGCGGTCTGATGGGCGGCTCGATCGCGAAGGGAGTGGTCGCGTGAGCGAAATCCGCATCGACACGGACGGCCGCGGCGATTTGTATAAATCGTTTACATTAAAAGGATTCGTCGACGAATTTTATACGGCGCGCGCGCGCGCGGCGAACCAATCCGCCGACGGCGCGCGCGCCCTCGAAACTTATAAATTATATTCCGAGGATCGCGCGATCCTTTCGCGCCTTCGGAAACTTTCGCCGTCCGTGAATGCCATCGTCGGCAAAGCCGTCGAGGAGTTCGGCGGCGTGCTGCCGCGTTCCGTATTCGATCGTTTATCGATGAACGGTTCGACGTGGAGCGGCGACGTGTGGCGCCGCGAACTTGAATCGCATTTTCTCGGCACCGTGCGCGAATTGTCGCTTGCGCCGTACGGCATCCACGCGGGCGAGGAAACATTAGTATTATTTCACGAAGTCGTGCTCGCGCGCTTGAAGGCCATTTCGGAGGAGCGTCCCGCGACCGTCGTCAAGGAAGTGGAGATGGGCGTCGATCTCGTGAGCGACATCGCGCGTTTTCTTGCATTTTTACAGGAGGACCACGTTCGGTTCACCGTCCACGGCGAATTATTTAAAACATCCGAAAAACGCCTTGTCGACCAGTTCGTGCCCGGCATCGACGCCGACTCAAAGGAGCCTTCGCCGCACGAAGTGCTCGATTTTATTTATCATTTCTGTTCGGCCGAACGCCTCGTTCATCGCACGGGCGACAGAACGTATACAATTTCGGAGAAGGGCCTCCAATGGGAGAAACAGCCGCTTCTCGAAAAACAAAAGGATTTATTATTATTTTCCGTCGAAGACCGCGGACTTCCCGGCGACTTGTTCCATCAAATCCGCCTGCGCAGGCATTGTTTAAGTTATTTGAAACGCATGGAGCCCGAGCGATGGTACGACGCGATGTTTCTGCCGTTCGTCGCGCGCAACGCTTATATCGCGGGCATGGATCCAAAAACAGTACTACAATTTTACTCGGCGCGCGCGAACGGCGCGGGCGGGTCGGCGCCGCTCGACGATTTGCAACAAATGGGTTGGAATCTTTTGTTATGGATTCGCCGCCGGCTCGCGCTCCTCGGCATCGTCGATCTCGGGCTCGACGCCGTCGGCCGGCCCGTGGCGATTCGATTCAGCCGGCTCGGCGCCAAATTGCTGGGCGTGCTGCCGCCGTCGGGACTGCGCGGAGGCCGCAGCCACATCATTATGAATCCGAATTTTGAAATTGTATTATTGCCCGAGGGCGACGAATTCGAACTGGCGCACGCGCTCGACCGTTTCTGCGTGCGCAAGAAACATGAAATTCTCTATCATTATGAATTGACCGAGGAGAGCCTCCGCCGCGGCATGCGCGACGGCCTGCGCATTTCGGAAGTGTTGCATTTGTTCACGCGGCACGTCCGCGGCAACCTCCCGCAGAATATTGTGTTTTCGATTCACGAATGGGCCGAGCGCATGGGCGTCGTGTGGCTTGAAGGCAACACGCTCCGTTCGCGGCACCTCGAATCGATCGAGCGATTGTTCACCGCGCCGCGAATCGCGTCGCACGTCGCCGACCGGCCGAGCGCGGATATGTTAGTATTGCGCCCGGGCACGAATTTCTCCGAATTGCGCTCGATTGCGCGCGATCTCGGCCTGTCGGTCGAACGTCCATGACCGTTCGACGCCAATCAATCCAAAGTAAATCGATGGTGGAATTCAGTTCCAATTCTGTTCAGAGTGTGCGGACCGCAATGCATCAGGAAATACGTTACACAGCATGATGAATCCCCAACCCGCGATGGATCTTCGCCGCAGACTGCGGTTAATTGCAGTTTCAGATGGAAAAGGCGACGTGTTGCGCGTCGAACGCGTGGCGCTCGCCGCCGCGCTCGGCGGCATCACCGCGATTTGTATTCGCGAGCCTCAGATTCCCGTTCGCGAAAAAGTAGATTTGACCCGGCGTCTTGTCGAAACGCTCCGTCCGCACGGCGTTCTAATACTTATGAACGATCGGATCGACGTCGCGCTTTCCGCAAACGCGGACGGCGCGCAACTCGGATTTCGATCATTACCATTGGATGTCGCGCGCCGTTCCGTCCCGCGCCACTTTTTGTTAGGATTCTCCGCGCACGAGTCCGACAACCTCGATCGCATCATGGAAGGGGGGGCTAATTTTGCATTCATCGGCCCGATCTTCGACACGCCGACCAAGCGTGGATTCAAGGAGGCCATCGGTGCCGCAAAATTGCAGGCGCTCGCGGCGTCGACGCGTTTGCCGATCGTCGGCATCGGCGGCATCGAACCGCACAATATCGGATCGTTACGATCGCCGGCGCTCGCCGGCGCGGCCGTCGTCCGCGCGATTTTCGACGCGCCGGATCCGACGGCGGCGGCGCGCGAACTGCGTGCGCAGTTCGGCGAACCCTTATAATAATTCAAGGATTTTATTAATATATTCGAAGGCCGACGTCGTCGCCTTGAATCCAACGATCCTGATCGGTCGTTTCGAGAATTCCGTTCGGTCCCGCGCTGACGCACCATGTGTAGCGTTCAGGATCGCCAAAGGATGTTAAGAATATCGCGTGGCCCCACGGGTCGGGCTCGCACGCCATGAGGTAAGGTCCGCGCCACGCGCCCAGCATGCTTTTCTGGAGATGTTCGGGAGGTCGCTTCGTTTCGAATGTATGCAGCGAGAGCGTCGGCCCGGCCGGTGCGTGCGCCGGGAGCGCGCCATCGCCAAAAAAAGTTCCGTAGCCGCCGACGATGGGTGTCATACGTGCGTCCGTCAGCATTGTCCGAACCGCGCGCAGCGTCTGGTCAACCTGCGAGTGGGCAACGGCGCCCTTCGCGAAGTCCCGCTCGCGAGCGCTCACGGGCAGAACCACCGCCGCAAGGCACACCACACAAAGCACGGCGAGCACCACCTCGACGCGGGTCATTCCCTTGTTGCAATTGCGCATGTCGCCTGAGTTTTCGGCTACGAACTCGACGAAGCTAAAGAACAGCATCTCCGACCGCGAGGCGCACGAGTTTCTTTTGAAACTCGGGCGGCCCCGGAGCGGCGTCGTGCGCAGTAACGTCCTGCGGCGGAGCGGTGTCCTGCTTGGAATTGGTAATGATGTCGCCGTGGTGCGATCGCCTCGAATGCCCCTCGTCTTGAAAACGGATCCGACGATCGAAGGACTGCATTTCGAAACAGGTTTCCGCGACGCGAAAGCGATCGCCGGAAAAGCGATCGGCCGCCCTTGTTCCGATCTCGCCGCGGCGGTCGCGCAACCGAAATTTATATTAGCAAGCGTCGAATTCGCGAAGAATACAACACAACAATTCGCCAAGGAATTGTTAAAAGCGCTCCACGCGGGCGCGCGCCGCGTGGGAGCGGAACTCGTCGGCGGACATGTATCATTCAGCGGCGAACGCCTCGCGCTGCACGTTACGGCGGCCGGCGAATTGTTAAGAAAGCTCGTCGGCCGATCTGGGGCGCGGCCGGGCGATTTGATACTCGCGACGGGTTCGTTTGGCGGCTCGCGCGCGGGCAAACATCTGAAATTCAATCCGCGCCTCCGCGAAATGCTCGCACTCGGTCGCGACATCGACATCCATGCTTCGATTGACATCTCGGACGGCCTGGCTCTTGACCTGTCGCGGCTGGCGGAGGCGTCGCACGTTCGTTTATTACTAATCCGAGCGAAAATTCCAATGGCAAGAGCCGCGCGAACGCGCGATTCGAACGCCGATCTTTCGAGCGCGCTTTACGATGGCGAAGATTATGAAATTGTCTTTGCGACGAGCGCGCGCGACGCGGCACTCGCACTACAAATCGCAAAACGGCGGCGCTTTGCACTCAAGGTTATCGGCGCGGTCGAACGGGGGCGCGGCGTTTGGATGGAGGAGATCAACGGAAGTCGCACGCCACTTGAACCGCGGGGCTTTGTTCAACGTTCGCATCCAAAAGGTCCGCGTTACACGACGTCTCCTCGATCCGGAACTTCCCGTCCGAATCGCGAATCGCGAGTAAAATTCAAGATGAACGCTGTTGCTTCCACAGATGCGAAAAACGCTCCGGGGAGATAACATCGAATTGCACCACGCACCAACCGCAGCCCCAAATCGCGCCGTTCAGAAAACATAAAACTCCGTAATATTATCCGTTCGACGAAACGTAATGTAATATTACGGATCGCGACCGCCGCACCCATGCACCTGCATTCCAATTCTCCGGGCCAAACCGCGGCCATCGCGGCGGGCCTCGCCGCGTGCCTTCGCGCGGGCGACGTGGTCGCGCTTCGCGGCGAATTGGGGAGCGGCAAGACCGTGTTCGCGCGCGGAGCGCTCGCCGCGCTCGGCCATCGCGGAAAAGTATGCTCGCCGACGTATTCGCTGGTTGTAAATTATCATATCCCGGCGGCGGATTTGGATATTTACCATTTCGATGCGTACCTCGCCGACAAGGAATCGCAGTTTCTCGCGGAAGGCGGCGCGGAATTATTAGGAGGAAACGGAATCTGTTTCGTCGAATGGCCCGAAAGAATCGCCCAGTTTCTTCCGAAGGAATATCTTAGCGTTGAATTCGCGGAGTCGGGCGATGCCGAAGCGCGCACGTTGCGAATTTCCGGCGCCGGCGAGCGCTGCCGCGAATTGTTACAACAATTCGGGGATTCGCAACGATTCGGCCGCGAGTCTTTTGCCGCGGCGTCCTCGTCCGGGAACGGAGGGCGCGCATGAAATTCGGATTCTTCGGCAACAAATCGGCGTCGTCGTCGTCCGGATTTCCGGCCGATCCATTGCAAAGATTCCGCGAAGGCGACGCCTGCGCGTTCGACGAAATCGTAGAATCGTTCGCGCCCGGAATTGTACGATTGTTCCGACGTCAGGGCGCCGACACCTCGACCGCCGACGATCTCGCGCAGGAAGTTTTTATTCGATTACTAAAAACCGACGCGGGATACGAATCGCGCGGAAAACTGCAATTGTATTTATATCGAATCGCGCGCAATGTGTGGCTCGATTGGAAGCGTTCGAACGGTTCGCGCCCGGCGGCGCGTTCGCTCGATTTTCCGGTCGCCGAAGTGGGCGTCCCTCCGCTCGCGCTGCTCGCGCATCCGGCGTGCGGTCCGGTCGACGCCGTCGTGGGCCGAGACGCGGCGCGCGCGCTCTCAAGTTTAATGATGCGGCTTTCGGAGCGCGAACGCACCGTTCTTGAATTAACTATTTTCGAGGGCATGCGCTACGCCGACGCGGCGCGCGTTCTATCCATTCCCGAAGGAACTGTAAAATCACGCGTTTTCAACGCCATGCGCAAACTGCGCGCGTGGGCGTCGACGGGAGTGAACTCCGTCGAATCGGGCAGCGGGGGGGAGGCCGCATCCGAATGAACGACAGTAATATGAATGATAGCGATCGTAAACGATTCGACAGTTCGGGCGAATGCCCGGCGCTGGCTCCGATTTTGGTGCGCGCCTCCGTCGAAAAATTAACATCCGTCGAAGAGGAGCGGGTCGCGGCTCACCTCGCAACCTGCGAATCCTGCCTGCACGAAGCGATGCAGCTCGGCGATTTTGTAGCATCCTTGCGGACATGGAATGCAAGTATCGGCGGACCGTCGCCGCGGTTTGCGGCGAGACTGAAATCGCGGCTTGCGGCGGAGCGCGCGAACGTCGCGCGCCCCGCCGTCGGAGCCTCGGGAACAATTGTAAATTTGCCCGGAATCGAGAGCGAGCCGCCCGCGCCGAAGACTAAAAATCCGATTCGTACGAAACAGCGCTCGAAAGCCCTCGCGGTCGCGCTCGTAATATCTGTTGCAATGAATGTCGGTATTTTGTGGGCCTATTGGCGCGGCAACGTGCGGGCCGCCGAACCGCCCGTCGATTCGAATACTACAGAAATCGCCGCCGCGTCGGACGCGCCGGTCGTTCCCGAATCGGTGCTCGCGTCGAGATTACAAAAACTGCGCGGCGCGCAGGGCGGCGACGGCCTCGTCGGCGGCGATCCCGTGGCGACCGCGTGGTGGCTGATCGCAGAGTCGCGCGCGGAGCGCGCGCAGACGTTACAGTCGCGCGCGGAGCGGGCGCAAACATTACAGTCGCGCGCGAACGGCGGGCTGACATTACAAATCGACGCTCCCGCGGCGGGCTCCGTCGCCCGCGCGCAGAATGCACTGATCGGCGCCGCCATGCCGAGCGATTTTTCGCGCGCGATTACAGTTGCGGGATTGCGAGAAAGCGTCGAGCGACTCGACTCGGGCCCCCGCGAAGACATAGAAAATGCGATTCGTAACATTTCGCGTCCACGCGAAAAACACGCGTCGATGTTCTGGTCCGGCCGTTCGCCCGCCGCGTCGCAGCTCGAAAGCGCGCGCGGCGGCGCGCCCGAGCCGACGCCGAATCTTAATGAAAAGACTTGGGAGGATTTAACAAAAGGCGATGTCAACAGTTCGGGATTCCTCACCGAATTGTTTACGGAAGTTTTTGCGGACAATCCGAGGGCGGCGGCGCTCGAATTGTTGCCGAAATTATCCAATATCAAAACGGATTCGTTGCGAGCCGAGGCGCTGTGCGCCGTCGCGACGGCTTCGATGCTTCCGCGAGTTTCGCATTGAATCGAATTGTAGTGTTTGTCGCGCTGGCCGCGGCGGCGTGCGCGCCGGTTCAGCAGAATGGTTCGAAATTGCCCGCGTCGCTTTCTTCGACCTTCGACGCGGCGCCGTCCGAATCGGAACTCCAGCGCACGTTCAATCGCAAGTATTTTACAGAAATCGGACGTCAGGACGTCGAGGCCTCGACGCGCATCGTTCTTGGAACTGTAAACTCCATTTCGCGGCTTCCGGGCGGACCGTGCATCGCGCGGCTGGATGTTAATGTTTGGCTGCTCGCGGCCGACGATTCGAAGCCGAAATCGTTAATAATACAATTCCCGGAGGGTTCGCTGACGGCCGACAGGTTGCCCGCGCTCGTCTTCCTCGCGGCTCCCAAGGATCGCGGCAGCGCCGTGCTTCCGTTGTTCGCGGTGGCGCGCGGCGATGAAGCGATGCTCGACGCGCGAACGGCGTGGGTGCGCGAGGACTTGCGCATCGCGGCGCTCGCGACGCCCGAGGAACGAATCGCCGCGACGCGGACGCGCCTGATCGAGTCGTTGTCCGCGGCCGACGGATTCACTCGGGGGGAGGCGCTTCGCGACGCGGCGAAATTGGTGGAACGGGACGAGGGCATTTTTCCGGCATCCGATGCGTCGGTGCTGGCGGCCCTCGCGACGCGCGCGCGCGACCGCGAATTTGGTTTAAAACTGCTCGATCTGGCCGCGTTGATCCGGGCGCGGGCCAAGTAATATCGGGGCATGACGATTGGACTCAGCGGGTTCATAGGACTCGGCGTATTCATAAGAATCAGCGGCGCGTGTGTTTTGTTAATATTACAGAACGGCGCCGAAACGCAGGAAAAGCCGCGCGTCGAGCGCGTGCTGGATCTCTCGATCGACGAGGCGGTGCGCCGCGCGATTACTTATAATCCACAAATAACCTCGGCGCAGTTGCAGGTGGAGGCGGCGGGCGCGGGCATCGACGAGGCGATCGGCGCGTTCGAACCGTCGGTGTTTTTCAATCCGCGCGTCGACAACAGCGCGCGTCCGACGGCCAGCACTCTCGCGGGCGCATCGCGCCTCGAAAATAATACATTACATCTGGACACGGGCCTTCGGCAGGCGCTGCCGACCGGCGGATCGTATCAATTGACGTTTCAAACGGATAATTCGCGGACGAACAACTCGTTCAGCACGCTCAATCCGTCGACGTTCAGCACTTTTGCATTGTCGTTTACACAACCGCTGCTCCGCGGCGCTTGGACCGGCTATGGACGGATTCCGCAATCGAAGGCGGAGTCCGCGCGCGAACAGGCGGTCGCGCAGCGCGACCAGCAGAAAATCGATATAATACAACTGGTTCATAACAGTTATTGGGATCTCGCGTTCGCGAACGCGGACCGCGACGTGAAACTCCGATCGTTATCGTTGGCCGAGCGGCTGCTCGAAATTAATCGTAAGAAAGTCGAGGAGGGCCTTCTCGCGCCCGTCGAAATTTATCAAGCGCAGGCCGACGTCGCGACGCGCCGCGAGGCGCTGCTGACGGCGGATAATAATATTCGCGCGGCCGAGGACGCGTTGAAGCAATTGTTATTTCCATTCGACGACCGATCGGAATGGACGTTTCGCATCCACCCGGTGAGCGCGCCGCCGCTTCCCGGCAGCGTCGATATTCCCAAATGGGAGGACGCCGTGACCGAGGCGTTCGCGAAGCGCCCGGATTTGTTACGTACGCGGCTCGATATACAAAACCGCGAACTCGATCTCGAAGCGCGCAAACACGAGACGATGCCGCAGGTTAATTTTGTCGGCAGCGCGTCGAACGCGGGACTCGGCGCCGCCGTCGATCAAACCTTTCGCGACATCGCGAAAACTAATTATCCGTCGTATTCTTTAGGTTTACAGATCGAAATTCCGCTCGGCAACCTCGCGGCGCGTTCGCGCGAGCGCGCCGCCGAGGCGTTGGTTTCCGTTTCGCGCGCGCAGCTGCGCACCTCCGAGCTTGCCGTCGCCCGCGAAGTGCGCGACGCGGTCCGGCAGGTCAGTTATGGCAACGAAAAAGTCGCCGCCGCCCGCAAATCCCGCGAATTCGCCGAAAAACAGTTACAAGCCGAAGAATTAAGATTCGAACAGGGCCTATCCACTAATTTCGAAGTGTTATCTTTACAGCGCGACCTCGCGCAGGCGCTCACGAACGAACAACAGGCGATTCTCGATTTTGCGAAGGCTACCATTTCGCTGGAGAAGGCGAAGGGGACGCTGGGGGGGAGGTGACGGCTATGGGAATTGTTAGAGATCAATTATAGGCATCAAGGTCGCAGAGGAAGAGAGTCCAAATGATTCCGCCAAAACCCGAAAGCGAAGCACGCATTCAAATCGATGCGCAACTTGCGGCGTGCGGCTGGATTGTACAGGATTGTTCGGCTGTCGACCTATCTGCCGGGCGTGGAATTGCGCTTCGAAATGTTACATTAAAAGCGGGATTCGCCGATTATTTACTTCTCGTCGATCGCAAGCCGGTCGGCGTCATCGAAGCTAAGAAAACGGGAACGACGCTGAGCGGCGTCGCCGAGCAATCGCAGTTCTACGCCGGTAACCTCCCCGATTTCTTAGCGTCTGCGATTGATTCCACTTCCGGAATTCTCCCGTTTCTTTATGAATCGACCGGCGTCGAAACTGCCTTTCGCGACGCGCGGGACCCGGAGCCGAAGTCGCGGTTGGTGTTTACATTTCATCGGCCTGAGACGCTGGCGGAATGGTCGGCGGAGTCTAAGACGCTTCGAGCACGCCTGCGCCATATGCCGCAGCTCGCGAAACCCGGAATGCGCGATTGTCAATTCGAAGCGATTACGAAACTCGAGGAGTCGTTCGCCGCGAATCGCCCGCGCGCATTGATACAAATGGCGACCGGCGCGGGCAAAACCTACGCCGCCTGTGCCCTTGCCTATCGATTGATAAAATTCGCCGGCGCGCGCCGTATTTTGTTTCTCGTCGATCGGGCAAACCTCGGTCGACAGGCCACAACCGAATTTCAACAATTCGTCGCGCCCGATTCCGGGCGCAAATTCTCAGAACTTTATAATATTCAACATCTGACATCGAATGGCATCGACTCCGTTTGCCGCGTCACGATTTGTACCATTCAACGACTCTATTCGATGTTGCGCGGAGAATCCCTGGACGAGGATGTCGACGAAGTTTCGACATTTGAATTTTCCACCGCCGACGACCGGCCCCGCGAGGTTGCTTACAATCCGTCGATTCCAATCGAAGCATTCGATTTCATCGTCACCGACGAATGCCACCGTTCCATATACAATCTCTGGCGGCAGGTTCTTGAGTATTTTGATGCGTTTCTGATCGGACTCACGGCCACGCCGTCAAAACAGACAATCGGCTTTTTTAATCAAAATCTCGTAACGGAGTACAGCCACGAGCGTGCCGTCGTGGATCAAGTCAACGTCGGTTATTTGGTCTACCGGATTCGAACGGAAGTTACAGAACTCGGCTCGAAAGTGGAGAAGGGCTATTATATCGATAAACGCAGCCGCGAGACCCGCAAGCGCCGCTGGGAGCGCCTCGACGAGGATTTTGTTTATGAAGGCAGGGATCTCGACCGCTCCGTCGTCGTTCCCTCCCAGATTCGAACGGTAATCACGGCCTTCAGGGACGCGCTCTTTACTGAACTCTTCCCCGGCCGCGTGCTCGTTCCCAAAACGATTATTTTTACAAAAGACGATTCGCACGCCGAAGACGTCGTTCACATCGTTCGCGAGGTCTTCGGGCGCGGCAACGATTTCGCGAAGAAGATAACTTATAAGACTTACGATCCCGAGACGAAACGCTACGAAAAGTCGGAGTCGTTAATTCAGGAGTTTCGTACTTCGCCGCAACTTCGGATCGCCGTTACTGTGGACATGATTGCCACGGGCACCGACATTCGTCCGCTCGAATGTTTACTATTTCTGCGCGACGTCCGAAGCCGCGTTTATTTTGAACAAATGAAGGGACGCGGCACGCGGATGCTTACGCCCACCGACCTTCAGGCCGTGAGCGGCGCCGAGGCTCGCGCGAAAACTCATTTTGTGATCGTCGACGCCGTCGGCGTTTGCGAAAGCGACAAAACCGATTCGCGTCCGCTCGAACGGCAACCGACGGTTGCATTTGATCAATTGCTTCTCGGTGTCGCGCTCGGAAAACGCGACGAAGATACGCTTACGACGCTTGCCGGACGTCTCGCGAGGCTCGATCGCGGGCTTTCGCGTCCGCAACAAGATCAACTGATCGCCGCGGCGGGGGGAAAGTCGCCATCGGCACTTGCCTCATTACTGTTACGCGCATTCGATCCCGATGCTGCTTCCGAACGCGCGGCGGGAAAGATGGGCGTCGAGCCGCAGGAAGTGCATCCGGAGGATTTGGATAATGCGAAGAAACAACTTATTCTCGAGGCCTGCGCTCCATTCGATAAACCGGCACTTCGCGAGTTATTAATAAATATCAAACGCGACAACGAACAGACGATCGACAACATTACTTCCGATAAATTAATAATAGCCGGCTTTGACGCCGCCGCGAAACAGAAAGCCAAATCCACGATTCGATCGTTTCGTGAATATATCGAAATGCATCGCGCCGAAATTGTAGCGATCCAGATTCTTTATAGCCGCCCGTACAAACAACGATTGACGGAAGAATCGCTCAAGGAACTCGAACAGAAACTCGCGAACGCGCCCGAACATTTCACGTCCGAATCGCTCGCCGCGGCTTACCGACAGGTGTCGCCCGCGAAAGTCCGCGGACAATTGCAGCGGTTCACCGACCTCGTTTCGCTCGTGCGCTTTGCGCTCGCGCACGAGTCCGTGCTCGAACCGTTCGAAGTGCACGTCCAACGACGATTCGAAGAGTGGGTTGTCGCGAAGGCGGCCGTGGGAGTTAAATTCTCGGCCGATTAACAAACCTGGCTCGAAAAAATGCGCGACTACATCATCGCCTCCGGCTCCGTCGATCGCGAACATCTGGAAAATGACAATGTTCTTGGACCGATTTATGGTGTATTTGGCGAACGGCTGTGGAAATTGATGGAAGAGTTAAATTTGACGTTGGCGGCATGAGAACCTTGTCTAATAATTTACCTGTTGGTTGGAAACTGACTGTCATTGAAGAGTGTTTCGCTCCACTCGAGGACGGTCGAACTTTACATCAAGGTTGGAGCCCGCAGTGCGAGAAAGAACGATCAATTACAGAGAGTGAATGGGCCGTACTTAAGACTACAGCAATTCAAGCCGGAGAATTCCAACCAGAGCATAATAAAATACTTCCAAGCTCCCTGTCTCCACGCCCCGGCCTCGAAGTTAAAACAGGTGACATCTTAATTACTTGTGCCGGACCGCGTGCCCGATGTGGTGTTGCTTGTCTCGTACGAAATACCAGACCGCGACTAATGATCTCGGGAAAGATGTATCGCTTTCGTGTGGCGAACCAGTCAATCGAACCGCGATACGTCGAGGCGTTTCTTCAGACTAACGAAACACAATCCGCAATAGATCGAATGAAGACAGGCGGCAGTGACAGCGGACTGAACTTAACCCATAAACGATTCAGGCAATTGCAAGTTCGACTGCCTCCGCTGAGAACCCAGCGCCAAATTGTCGCAGAAATTGAAAAGCAATTTACACGTTTGGACGCCGGCGTCGCCGCGCTCCGACGCGTGCAAGCCAACCTCAAACGCTACCGCGCATCTGTATTAAAAGCCGCCTGTGAAGGCAAACTGATAGCATCAAATATCAGGCGCGCGAAACAAGTTGCGTTTTCTGAAGTAATCAATTCGATGAAAAATGGAATTTATAAGGATCGGAATGCCTATGCTGACGATGGAATTGCTTGTCTGCGAATGTATAATATTGATAATGGCAAGATCATTTGGCGAGACGTCAAGCGGATGCGTTTAACTAATGATGAACTGAGGGATTATCAGTTGTTGCCCGGTGATTTACTTATAAACCGAGTAAATAGTCGCGAATTGGTAGGAAAGGCCGCGCCTATTCCGGCCGGCATGGAAAAATGCGTATTCGAAAGCAAGAATATCCGTATCCGTCTGAAGCGTGACTTGGTCGATCCTTTGTTTGTTGGCTACCTATTATCAGTACTTGGACCATCTCATTTTGATAGTAACGCGCAACAGGTTGTCGGCATGGCATCTATCAGTCAACCCCAGATTGGTAGACTTCAGATTCCACTTCCTCCCCTCAGAGAACAAGAGCAAATCGTGAACGAGGGAACCCGTCCGACCATTCCATCCAAATCCTTTCAGCGGGAAGAATCTTTCACTCACAAATGCTGCCGCGAATCTACGCGACGACCGCTTTCGGATGCGAACGGATCCAGAACCGCGGCGTGAGCTCGACCATTCGGTCGG